>CAVPPJ010000062.1:0-19571 GCA_963707065.1 uncultured Actinomycetes bacterium | reverse complement strand
GGCCGCTCGGAGGGACGTGTACACGGCCGCGCCGGTCATTGCGGCCGGCATGAGCGCTGTGGTGCCGGTCGCGATCGCAATCCGGCGGCCTCGGTAGGTGACTATGGCGTTGCCGATGCTCAGCCTGCTGCCGCGATGAATGACCGCGAGGTCTCCATGGCGCATCCTGTGCGCTCAGAGCAGGAAAGCGTCTCCATGAGCCGGTCTATGAAAGCGACAAATTGGTTTGCAGAACATTTCGAAATCATGCCTTTGGACTGCGAGCCCCTTACGGAATCGAACCGTAGACCTTCTCCTTACCATGAATTGCACGGCTCGGTTACCGCAGGCAAGGCGCCTGACCATCCAGAACACGAGCACAGATCAGCACTCGCGGGCCCGGCGCGCCATCTCGTCGGCTGCCCGCTCCTGAGTGTCGCGGTCATCGCGGTACCTCTTCCGCCAGGCCGCCAGGCCTGGCGGAAGAGGTACCGGAGACACCGTTATCAGGACAGTGCTCTACCAGATTGAACTAGTGACAAAGTGCGTGTCGTAGCGGTCTTGTTCGGCGAGGAGGCTTTCCCGGCTCGCCTCGCCGCGGCGTACGCGGGCGACGTGCCGGAAGTAGTCGAATCTCTCCACGCCAGGTGTGATGACGATGAGAGCGTCGGCGGTGTGATCTGGGTGGGCGCGGAAGGCGTGATCGCACTGTGGGGGGACGATAAGCAGGTCGCCCGGGCTCGCCGGCAAGATCTCTGATCCGACAAGCACGTCGAGCGTTCCGTCGAGCATGAAGAAGAGCTCTGAGGAGTTGTTGTGCCGATGCGGTACCGCGCCGTTTTCGCTGCGGCCGAGTTGAATACGGTGGGCGCTTAGGGCGCCGTTGGTTGCACTGCTGTCGGCGAGCAGGTAGTGGCGGATGTCGGGGAGGTATTCGGCGTCGTTTGCCCGGACGATCACTGGGAGGTGTGGTCCGGCTGCGAAGATGGACATGCTGACTCCTTCAGCTAGGTGTTGCTGGTGCTGGGTGGGTCGCCGGCTGCGGGCATGTCACGCCGATGCTGGCCGGAGGGCCGGTTGTCGTTGCGCTTGCCCGCGAGGCTGTTGCTGGAATATCGGCCACGGGTGGGCGTCCCGTCACTCGCCGCTCTGGCCACGGCGAGTTCACCGTCGCCTGCCATCTCGGGAGGCTGTCCAGCATTGGGTACTGCAGCCTGACTGGATCGCACTGGGCCCGTCGGTTCATGACACCGAGATCGCTGTCGGCGCCCCTCGCGCGTGAGGTTGACAGCTGGTGCCTGAGGGCGGTGGCCGCTGTCGTGGTAGTAGTGCTCATCTCACTGCCCTTATTGCTGTTGAAGGTGTACTGGCGGTACAGGTTGCTGCGAGGAGCGTGCTGGCCGTGCGGAGCTGAACATGCTGCCTGCCGCCAGAGGCGCCTCGCGCGTGTGTAGCTGCTAGGAACTGGCCGGCTCCATTGCCGGCTCAGCGCTGGCCGGCTGTCCCTGGGCGGTCGCGATGGCGCCGCCGGTGAGGTCTTCGCGCCGGACGCGGATGGTCATCGCTGCGATGATCAGCGCGACCAGTGCGATCGCGGAGGCGGCCAGCAAACCGCGGGAAATCCCCGCGGTGAGGGCGTTGTGGTAGATCGATGCGGGCAGCGGGGTGCCCGGCTTTGCCTGGGGCGGGTGGCCGGAGCTGCTGACGGCCGCGGCGGCCGTGGCGATCTGGCTGCGGGCGCTGTTGGCCACCGTGGTCCAGGCGACGGTGCCAAGCGCGGCCAGGCCGATCGCGCCGCCGACCTGCTGGCCGGTGTTGAGCAGGCTGGAGACCAGCCCGGAGTCCTGGTCGCGGACACCGGTGAGCACCACCAGCGACAGCGGCACGAACAGCATTCCCAGGCCGGCCCCGGTGACCAGGCTCGGGCCGAGTAGCCCGGCCAGATAGGTGGTGTGCACGCTGATGTGGGAGAACCAGTACATGCCGCCGGCGGTGGCCGCTGGGCCTGCCAGCATCAGCGGCCGGGCGCCGGTACGGCTGATCAGCTGGCTGGCGATCCCGGAGACCACGACGATGGTACCGGCGAGGGGGAGAAAGGCCACGCCGGCCTTCAGCGCGCTGTAGCCGAGCACCTCCTGCACGAAGATCGTGAGGAAGAAGAAGAGCCCGAACATGGCGGTGGCCAGCACGAGCATGATCAGGTACGAGCCGGTGCGGCTGCGGTTGGCCAGGATCCGCAGCGGCATCAGCGGGTGGCTGCTGCGCGCCTCGATGACCACGAAGGCGGCCAGCAGCACCGTGGCTGACGCCAGCGAGGCGACCACTTTGGGGTCGGCCCAGTGCGAGACGCCGGCCTGATCGGTGCTGGCGCTGGACAGGCCATAGACCAGCAGCGCCACCCCGCTGCTGCCGGTGATCGCCCCGGGCAGGTCGAAGCGGCCCCGGCGGCGGGGCGATTCGGCGAGCACGAACGGCGCAGCAGCGGCGGTCAGGATGCCGATCGGCACGTTCACGAACAGCACCCACCGCCAGGACAGATAGGTGGTGAGCAGGCCGCCGGCGACCAGGCCGACCGCCGCGCCACCACCGCTCATCGCGGCATAGACACCCATCGCCCGGTTACGGGCCGGGCCCTCGGCGAAGGTGGTGGCGACCAGCGCCAGCGCGGTCGGCGCGATCATCGCCCCGCCGATGCCCTGGACCGCCCGCGCCGACAGCAGCCAGGCCTGCGAGGTGGCAAAGCCCCCGGCCAGCGAGGCAGCCGAGAACAGCACCAGCCCGGCGATGAACACGCGGCGGCGTCCAAGCAGGTCCCCGGCGCGGCCGCCGAGCAGCAGCAGCCCGCCGAAAGCCACCGCATACGCGGTGACCACCCACTCCAGGCCGCTCCCGGAGAAACCGAGCGCGCGCTGGATGTGCGGCAACGCGACGTTCACGATCGTGGCGTCTAGCACCACCATCAGCTGCGCGGTAGCGATGACGATCAGGGCAATGCCGAGGTTACGGCGACCGCCGTCGGCGGCTCGTGTCGTGGACATGCCTGTCTCCTTAGCTTCCTGGTGCGAAGGCCCGCGCGGCCCGGCGGGCAGGTCATCCCAGGACGGTATGAGAGCGGCGATGCGGCAGGCGTCACCCAAAAGTGGACAGGACAGGTGGAATCTTCCGCGGCCGGCGGGTGGAACGAACGTGCCGCCAGGGCCGGGCTGAAAGGGCGGTTAGGGGATCAGGCCCAGCTCCCGTGCCCGGGCGACGGCCTCGGTGCGGCTGGCCGCGCCGAGCTTGGCCAGGATGTGCGTGACGTGCTTCTTGACAGTGTCGAGGGTGACCACCAGCTGCCCGGCGATGGCCTGGTTCGAACTGCCCGCCGCCAGCATCGACAGCACCTCCGCCTCGCGTGCGGTCAGCGGCTCGACGATGCCCGGTGCCGTCGCGCTGGTTTCCTGCCGGGGGTGCCGCACCGCGTGCTGCGCGTCAAACGCGCGCTGGAGCCGGGCCAGGCAGCCCAGCGGGACCCCGGCGGCGGCATCGCCGGACCGCTGGGCGGCGATCAATCGGGCCAGCAGCACGGCCATCGGCGGGCCCTCGTCGGCGAAGACCCGGACATAACCCTGCGGGCAGGCCAGCGTGAGCACCTCGGCCAGGGCGTCCACCGCGGCGGCCTGCTCTCCGCTGGCCGCCAGGGCCAGCGCCCGCAGCGCATCGGCCTCGATGATGCTGCCGGCCCGGGACTGGGTGACCGCTGCGGCGTGCAGCCGGTCCAGCAGGGCGAGTGCCCGGCCGGGCTGGTTCTGGGCGAGCAGGACCCGGGCCAGCACTAGGTGCCCGGCCTCGCGGGGATAGTCCGGCTCGTCGTCCGCGCCGAGTCCGGTCTCTTGCGCCCAGCCCTTGGCGGCGGCAAGGTCGCCCTGGGCCAGCAGCAGCCGCGCCAGCTGAGCCGGGACCGGGTTGAGCAGCCCGGCCGGGCCCGGCGCGGCCCGCCCGGCCTCGCCCATCGCCTCCAGCGCCCCGGCCGGATCACCGGTGGCCCGCCGGATCCACGCCAGCGTCACCAGGCCCGCGGCCAGCGGCGGCGCGAAGACGAACTGGCGACACAGCGCAATGCCCTCGGTGACATGCCGGAGGGCGACGTCGAGATCGTTGCGCTGGTAGGCCACCTCGGCTAGTTCCACATAGGCAGGCCCTGCGGCTGGCAGCGGCGCCCGGCCGGGCGGTGCGGTGATTTCCAGTGCCTGCTGGCAAGTCCGGATGGCCGCGTCCAGCCGCCCCTGAGCTCGCTGGACTTGGCTCAGGTCGTGGCAGCCCCAGGCGGTCATAGTGAGCTGGCCGGCCACCCGCCACCCGTCGATGCTGGACACCAAGGCGGACCCGGCTTCCGCGAGCCGCCCGCGGAGCCACTCAGCCACCGCCAGGAATCCCTGGGCTATGGAGTTCAGCATCTGCTCGCCCTCGCCGAGCTCAGCCAGGGCGCGCGAGGAGAAGGCGGCCGTGCCTTCAGCGTCACCGCGGAGCTGGGCCAGATAGGCGCGGTCCAGCGCAATATGCGCCGGGACGTTCACCAGCCAGCTCATGGCCTTGCCGACGGTAGGCTCGAACGGTTCCTCGGCCGCGCCCGCGGACGCGCGCTCGGCCGCGTCGAGTAGCGGCTCCATCTCCTCCACCCGGCCGCTGGTGCCTGCCAGCTGCGCCTGCATCAGCAGCAGCCGGGGGCGCGACCAGACCAGGTCAGCGGGAAGCGTCGAAAGCCACCGCTGAATCGTCGCCCCTTCGCCACGCAGGTTGTAGGCCCTGTCGAAATGCTGCTCGATCAGCCGGGCGGCCCAGGTCATCTGCCCGGCGGCCATCGCGTGCCGGATCGCGTCATCGGCCAGCCCGTGCGCCTCATACCAGGCCGCCGCGTTCTCGTGCAGTTCCCGGGCACGCCCGCCTTGTTGTTCCAGGCGGGCGCGGAGCAGGTCGGCGAACAAGTGGTGATAGCGCCACCAGCCGCGCACCTCATCCAGCGGCACCAGGAACAGGCCTGCCCGCTCCACCTGCTCCAGCAGCGCCTGGCTGCCTGCGCGGCCCGTGACCGCATCACACAGCGGGCCGCTGAGGCGTTCGAGCACCGAGGTCTCCAGCAAGAAGGCGCGAACCTGCCCACCCTGGCGCTCCAGCACCTCCTCGGCCAGAAAATCAAGCACGTAGCGGTGGCTGCCGGTGAACGCCGTCACGAACCCGGTGACATCCGACTGGCCACGCAGCGACAGGGCGGCTAGCTGCAGCCCGGCCGCCCACCCCTCGGTGCGCCTCGCAAGCGCCGCTACGGCGGCATCGGGCAGGGCCACTCCGGTGGCGTCCGCCACCTGCTGCAGCAGCGCCGCCGCCTCGTCCGCGGTAAATCGCAGCTCGGCGGCGCGCAGCTCGGCCAGTTGCCCGCGGGCCCGCAGCCGGGCCAGTGCCAGCGGCGGGTCGGCGCGGCTGGCTAGCATCACCTGCAGCCTGGGAGGCCGGTGCTCCAGCAAGAACCCAAGTGACGTGTGCACTTGCTGGGAGTCAATCAGGTGATAGTCGTCGAGCACCAGCAGCGCCTCGTCCCCACTCGACGGGGCGGCCAGCTCGTTGAGCAGGGCCGTCACCAGTCCCTCGAACGACGGCGGCGCGGGCGGGCCAAGCAGCGGGGCCACACGCCCGCCGATGCCCGGCAGAGCCTGGTCCAGCGCGGCCAGCGTATGGCGCCAGAACCGGGCCGGGTCGTTATCGCCCGGATCCAGCGACAGCCACGCCACCGGCCGCTGACCGCGCTGGGCCCAGTCGGCTAGCAGGACCGTCTTGCCGTACCCGGCCGGGGCACAAACCAGTACCAGCCCCGGCTCCAGTCCCTCATCGAGCCGCTCTGCCAGCCGCGGCCGGGGCACGAAACCCGGCCGCGGGCTGGGCACATGCAGCTTGGTGGCCAGCAGGACATCCCGCTCAGATGCCACCTCCGAGGGGGCCGCTGACGGCGACTCAGCCACCGTTGACCTGCACACTCACCGACTCCAGCGATCCTCCGTCCTGCTCCTCGAAACGCCCCTCGCTATAACCGGCTACCCGGCGCCGCCGCAGCGGCACAATCACATGGCCGGCCACCACATGTCATGTCCTTGAGCCGTATTTCCACCTTCCCCAGCACTTCCGTGCGTAACCACACACAGGAACAGGTATGGGCGCAGGACGGCACTTCCATTCCCCCGCCACCACAGAAGATTCCACCCCGATGGCCACTTTCGGGTGACGCCCGGGCCGGCCGCGCCTTCGTAGCGTGCAGATCAAAGACCCATATCGAGGACAGAACACATGGCTACTGTCAATCCCGGTCAGTTCACCACCGGTAACGCCGGCGCCACGAGCAGGGGCCGGGCATGAGCGGCTCGCGATCGCCCGCACGCTACGAGATTCGCGTCGAGGGGATCCTCGACCAGCGCTGGACGGCCTGGTTCGAGGACCTCCACCTCAAGAGCGAGGGCAGCCAGACGGTCATCTGCGGGCCGCTGCCGGACCAGCCAGCGCTGCACGGGGTGCTGGTCAAGGTCCGCGACCTCGGACTGTGCCTGATCTCGGTCCGCCGGCTGAACCCAGAAGACACCGGGGAGAGGCCCTCGCCATAAGACGCGACCCGGCGCAGACATCAGTGCCTACCTGCACGACCCGAATGAAATGGAGACCACAGATGAGGCAGATCCGCATCGGCAAGCGCCACCCCGGATCGGCCCGCCGGCGGCAAGAGCCGACCGCCGGCCGACGCACGCGACCCCGACATCGTTCACGCCCATCAAATCGCCCGCCACACCAGCGGTTCTCGTGCCCGCCCAGCCCTGCCTGACAGGCGCGCCCCGGCGACGCCGACCCCCGGCGCCCGGTAACGCGTCATGGCCTGCTGCCCTACCAGCGCGAGAACCCGCAGCTATGGTTCCCAGACCTGCCACCCGGCCCGAAGCTGGCCAGGGCCCTGCCCGGGACGCGGATTCTGCCTGGCCGGGGCTGGGCGAGCACCGCGAACCGCGCGGCGTCTGGGTAGCCAGATCTTCACCTGAGGGCCCGATCACCGCGCGCAAAAGGCCGCGCGGCCGCCCGCCTGACACACCCGCAGACAGGAGTGAAGCTGATCATGGCGCAAACGAAGAATCCGCACAGTGATGTTCCGGTGAGCGATCCCCCGGCGCAGGGCCGACCAGGACCTGTCGTTCCGGCGACCGGGATACTGATGGCGCTGTGGTGCCTTGGATTCGCGACGGTCAACGTCGTGTTCGAGATCACCGGCCACTTCGCCGGCGGAGCCTACGCGCACTACGCGGCTGGACTCAGCGTGATGGACTGGCTCGCCGCCGGGCTGAAGGCGCTGGGGGCGCTGGTGGCGCTCCTGTCGGCCGCCCGGCGGCCGAGACTCCTCAGCCCCGCCGTTGTCACCGTGCTGGTGTGGGCGGCATTCGCCACGCTCGGGGTGTACGCCTTGGGCTGCGTGGCGGAGGCGGCCGGCATGGGCCTGGGACTGATCGGCGGCGCCGGCCAGATCGACGCCCGCAGCGTGGCTTACGTGCTGTTTTTCCTGGTGGCCGCGGTCGGCTATGGCGTCCTGGCCACCTCCTACTCCCGACGGCACCCTCAGCGCAAAGGTCTCGTCATCCTCGGTGTGCTCGGCGCGCCGGTAGTGCTTGGCTTGCTTCTGCTGGCCATTCCCGCACTGCTGGCAGCCGTCGGGCTGCTGCCTGGTCCCTGACCAGCGCTTCGGCCTGAGCCGTCCGCTTCAATGCCGTCTGAGGGCGCAGCCCGTGCCGAGCCGACCAGCAACTTCAGCCGAAGACCGAGCCCGCTGAGCCGGACACCGCCCCACCCAATACGACTCCGCAGGCAGCACAGAACTGGTTCATCGGCGTGCCAAAACCCGTAACAAGATCACCGCCGCAGCAAGTGCCTATTCGATCTGTCCTCACTGGAGATTGGGGCTTGACGGCATTCGTCACCCTAAGTAGAGCGTGCGGCCGCCGAGTTTGACCGGATGCTTCAATGTCGTTGCTGCCTGGCACGTCGCGGTCGCCAGGAGGACCGCATCATGCGCAGTCTGCCCAGGTCATGGCAACCCAGATGTAGTCTGTGGCTGACGTCTGTATCCGTCCCTCCAACCTGTCCGCGGGGTCAGGAGGCGAGGCCACCCGAAGGCTGATCTCATGAGCAACCAGGCCACGATCTGATGCCCGCCGAGGAGCTTCGTACTATCAGCCTGTTCGGCGGCCTGGCCGACGATCAGCTCGCGGAACTGGCCGAGGACGGTACCGAGGTGCGCATCGAGCCTGGCGCCGATCTGTTCCATGAGGGTGAGCCTGCGGACTTCTGGTGGGTGCTCATTGACGGCGCTATCGACCTGCTGCGCCATATCGGTCCTGAGGACACCGTGCTAGGCAGGATGGATGTGCCGGGCCGGTGGGCCGGGGGATTCCGCGCCTGGGACGAGGACGGCGTCTACCTGGCGACCGGCCGGGGAGCCACCAGTGGCCGGGTGCTCCGGGTGCCAGCGGAAGTGCTAGCTGAGAAGGTCAGCGCCTGGTTCCCGTTCGGCAGGCATCTCATCCAAGGGCTGTACCGCACCGCCCGGTCCATTGAGGCAACAGCCCGGCAGCGGGAATCCCTGGTGACCCTCGGCACGCTCGCTGCCGGTTTCGCGCACGAGATCAACAACCCGGCAGCGGCCGCCTCCCGGGCGGTCGACGCGCTCGATGATGCGTGCCAGACGCTTCTGTCCTCCCTTAGCCGGCTAGCCCGTGACGAGATCTCGGCCCGGCAGTTCACCGCGCTCGATACGCTGCGCCGCGAGGTCGAGCCTTACCCGGTGGTCCAGGATCCGCTGGCGCTAGCCGACCACGAGGAGGCCCTGTCCGTGTGGCTGGCCCGGCACGGCGTCGCCCGCGACTGGGCCATCGCCCCGCCGCTCGTCGCCGCCGGGGTCGATCTAGCCTGGTGCGAGCGGGCGGCGACGGCGCTGGCAGGACCGGCCCTGGAACCGGGCCTGGACTGGGTGGCCAGCACGTTCTCCATCACCGCCCTACTGTCGGAGATGAAAGAGTCGACGCAGCGCATCTCCGAACTCGTCGCCGCCATCAAGTCGTACTCGCAGATGGACCGGGCCTCGATGCAGCAGATCGATGTGACCGACGGCATCGACAGTACCTTGGTGATGCTTGGGCACAAGCTCGGTAACAATATTGCCGTCGTGCGTGACTACAGTGCCAGCGTGCCCCGGATCCAGGCTTACCCCGGTGAGCTCAACCAGGTGTGGACCAATCTCATCGACAACGCGCTTGACGCGATGAACGGCGCAGGGACACTCAAGTTGGCGACCCGGGTCGAGGAGGACGACATCGTCGTCGAGGTCGGCGACACCGGCCCGGGTATGCCACCGCAGGTAGCGTCCCGCGCGTTCGACGCCTTCTACACGACCAAGGACACGGGCAAAGGCACCGGTCTTGGCCTCGACATAGCGCGGCGCACAGTCGTGGAACGCCACGGCGGCCTCATCACCATCGACTCCCAACCCGGGAACACGGTACTGCGGGTCCGCCTCCCGATCCGGCCGCCCAGGCACACGGCAGAGCCGTCAGCTGACCCGTTCCCGAAGTAAGCCAGGCCGCGTGCACGAGCGCTTCGCCGGCCGCACGCCACCTGCACGGAACTGCCACCAGTCACCTCGGTTCCGTCCCCGCCGGAACAGAAGGGAAGCCAGGTGAGTCGCAGCCAGTCTTCGGCGCGCATAACACCCGACTCTGGTAGCCGGAATCAGCGTCGCAAAATCAACAAATCTAATCGGTACTGATTTCGAAAAATAACTTTTACCTGCGGAGCCCCCTTACGGAATCGAACCGTAGACCTTCTCCTTACCATGGACAGAAAGCAGTGTTCTGATCAGGCACAACGAATCTGAAACTTGCCTTCTAGCTGCATGTTCGTGGCTGGAGGTCGCTGAGTGCGGCTGGAGGAGTCTGGCGGATGGCCCCCAAGATTGGCCCCCATCGGGGGTACGCTGGGCCCATGAGCACGCGGCGCGGGTGGGGCGAGGACGGGATCTTCTTCGAGCACACCGGCTTATGCCGGGACAGTGACCGGCACCGCCATTGCCCGGGCCGGTGGCGCGGAGTGATCAGCCTCGGCTACGGCCCCGACGGGAAACGGATCCGCCGCAAAGTCTCCGGCAAGACCCGGGCCGTGGTGCAGGAGCGGCTGAAGGCACTGCACAGTGACCTGGACTCCGGTGTCAAGGCCAGCGCCGAACTACACCGTCCGCCGCGCCGCGCAGGACTGGCTCGCCGAAGGCCTGGACGGCCGGTCCGCCAAAACGGTCAAGAAAAACGAGAACGTCCTGGCCCCGATCCTGACCGCGATCGGCTCCCGGAGACTGCGCGAGCTGACCGCCGACGACGTCCGGCAGGCCCTCACCGCGATGGCGGCCCGCTACTCGACCGCCGCGGTGGCGATGGGACACAACGCACTGACCCGCGCGATCCGCCACGCCGAAGGCCGCGACCTGGTCAGCCGCAACGTCGCCACCCTGGTCGATACCCCGAAAGGGCAGGCGGGGCGGCCGAGCAAGAGCCTGACCCTGGACCAGGCCTCCGCGCTCCTGGCGGCTGCCGTGGGCACCCGGATGCACGCCTACATCGCCCTGTGCCTGGCCACCGGCATCCGCACCGAAGAAGCCCGCGCCCTGCGCTGGGAACACCTCAGCTTCGGCGACCCGGACGCGACACCGCCCATCCCGGCCAGCGCAGCGGTGTGGCGGTCCGTCCGGGCTCACGGCGACACCAAGACCGAGAAATCGCGCCGGACCCTGGCCCTCCCCCACCTGGCCATCGACGCCCTCCAGGCCCACCAACAACGCCAGGATCAGGACCGGCACGCCGCCGGAGAACGATGGGACGACCAGGACCTGGTGTTCGCCACCAGAACCGGCGCCCCCCTCGACGCCGCCAACGTCCGGCGCGAGTTCCGGGCCGCCTGCAAAGCCGCCGGCATCGGGCCGGGCTGGACACCCCGCGAACTGCGCCACTCCTTCGTCTCCCTCATGTCCAGCACCGGAGTCCCCGTCGAGGAAATCGCCCGGCTCGCCGGCCACACCAGCACCCGCACCACCGAACTCGTCTACCGCCGCGAACTACGACCCGTCCTCACCGCCGGAGCCGAAGCCATGGACACCATCTTCAAGACAGCCGCACCCAAGTAGGCAGCCCAGACAACAGAGCATCACCGCTCATGCCGAATAGCGGTCGTCGGCTCAGCGCATGGTCATCCGGTGATGCGCATGATTAATCGCCGCGCTGAGCAACGGCTGTCGATTGTGGCTGCCCGCCACGCCGCACCGTCGGCGCTCATCAGATGACGCCGAACGCCGACCATGTGCCGCGCATCGAGTGAGCGTCTGGTGCGATCGGATTGCACAGAACGCCTTGTTCTGCGTCGTCAGGACTGCGAGACGGTTTGGAGCTCGCCGGGTTTGATGCACGCCTGAGCATGTGGTTTTCAGCCTGTAAAGGTGTCGACGGCTCGGATGAAGCTCGCTGCGTCCTGGGCCCAGAAGGCGTGGCCGGCATCGTCAAAGAGAAGCAGCTTCGCGCCGGGCACGCTCCTGGCCAGGAGCCGGTCGTTGGCCACCGGCATGAACTGATCCCGGGTTCCGCCGGCGACCAGCGTGGGCACCCGAATATCTCCCGCCAGCCGGCCCGCTGCGTCCTGTCCTGCCAGCCATCGCTGAACTGCGCGGACCTGGCTGCGAGATATGGCGGCGGATGGCCCGTAGGAGCCCGGGTACTGCAGGATGGCGTTGAGGTAAGCCCTGGCTGCGGCGGCCTGATTCGTCGGGAAGAGCACGGCCGCTTGCTTCGCGGGGCTCAGGGAGAACACGGCGGCAGTGTAGGACGGCAGGGGCAGTGCCTTCCCGGTCCCTACTGTGGTAGCGGCCAGGATAAGCCGGCTTACCTGGGCCGGATGGCTGACAGCCAGAGTCCTGCGCGATCATGCCTCCCATTGACCATCCGAGCACGGCCGGGCGGCGTAGCCGAAGCGCGGAGATCAGGGCGCTCGTCTGGCTGGCCATGGCTGTGATGCTCAGCGAAGCCGGCGCCGAGACCGCAGAGGTCCGGCCGACCCCGGCGTTGTCGAAGACCACAACTTTGTGATGGGCGGCCAGGGCGTCGACGAAACTCGGCGGCCAGTCGTCCATGGATGCACCCGCTCCCGTGATGAGCAGCAGCGCGGGCCCGCTGCCCAGCTCGCGGTACGCGACCGTCCCGGCAGCGGTGCGGACGACGCTGTATGGGTGCGGTCAGTGCATCCGGGCTCCGCTGCCGGACCCGCATCCCGCCAGAGCCGCCGCCGCGCAGCACACCGCCAGCATCGCGCTGACCGGGAACCTCATGTGCTCCGCCCGGGCCGGCATAATGACTACCTACTTCCTGGACGAGCAGCTCTGGCCGGCATCGTGACTCCTGCATGCGGCGGTTGCCTGACATCATCAAGCTATATCTCGTTCTCGCAGATGACAAGATATATCTTCTTCTAAGGCCCTGACTTGGCCGCGGAAGCCGGCATGTCCGCGGCGCTCGGCGCGTTATCAAGGCTCGGCGCAGCAGTGACAAACCCCACGGCGGGAGTAGGTGGGTGGCCCGGTCGTATATCCATGCATCGGCAGCGCTCGGCGTGGACGTCCGGTTCTGCCGCAGACAGGAATCAGGAACCGGGTCACATACCGGCTAGCAGAGACCTGCATGCGGCAGTCGCATGGTGGTGCTGCACCCCGGCTCGGCCAGCGGGCCGGTGCCGCGCGGTGCCGGCCGGGAGGAGCATGGCAGGCCCGGCCCGGACCTGGGGCTTGCTGGCGAAGCAGCGGTCCGGCTGCTGGAGCTGCGCCTGCGGTTACGGTGGTGGTTGTGCGGGGTGTGCCGTGGTGGGGCGTGGTCTCGTCGGCTGCGGCCCCGGTGCTGATGGTCGCCGGGTGGACGGTTGCCGCCGGGCTGCAGCCCGGCGGCTTCGACCCAGTTGCCCAGCCAGTCAGCGTGCTGGCCGCGCCGGGTGCTGCCGACCGGTGGGTGATGACGCTGACGTTCCTGCTGGTTGGCGCCTGTGATGTCGTCACCGGGATTTCGCTGCGGCCCGCCAGAGCGCCGGGACGGCTGATCCTGATGGCCGCGGCCGCGGCGGGCGTCCTGGTCGCGGCGAACCCGGAACATCCCGGGACCAGCTTCCCGCTGCCGCACATGATCTGGACAGCCGCCGGGTGCGCCGCACTGGTGGCCTGGCCCGCCGGGGCCTGGCGGCGTGGGCCGTCGGTACCGTGGGGCCTGCGGCCCGCGGTATCCGCCAGTGCCGTGACGGTGCTGCTGGCCCTGCTGGCCTGGTTCGGCGCGGAGCTGATCACCGGGGGCGGGCAGGCCGGCCTGGCCGAGCGCGTCTTCGGCGCCGCGCAGGCGCTGTGGCCGCTGGCGGTGGTGGTGTCCTGCCGCCGTGCCGCCAGGGCGGGCCCCAGGCCCGGCCCTGCGCCAGACCTGAACCGGTCAGGTGCACGCCCTGCCGTCGACGCATAAAGACCGGGCTGGTGTGCGCGCAACTCATGTTCCACGATGTCCCGCCAGGGATAGTCACCGGCTGCCTGACCGAACCGACTTGCATGATTATCCACTGCCTCGCGTCACCGGAAACGCACTATTTTGCCGCCGACCGGGCGGCCTTTAGTCAGGGCGGGACGCGCCGGGGACGTCGAGCCTGACCAGGCCCGCTGTGAGTGCTCGCGCCACGGCGTCGCTGGTGTCGCGGCCGGCGGACGCGGGTGTCACCACGGTGCGACGGTGCCATCCCATGAGAAGAACTGGCCGGTCGGCCCGTCGTCGGGCAGCATCGCCAGCCGGACCGCGCCGGCTGCCGCCTCGCCGGGATCTCCGCCGCTGGCAGCTGCCCGGGCGTTCAGGTTCGTAGCCCGCAGCCCGGGAGCCAGGGCATTGACCTTGAATCCGTCCGCGGCCAGTGCCTGCGCGTAGTACACGGTCAGCGCGTTCAGCGCGGTCTTCGACGACCGGTAGGCGGCGCCGGTTCCTGC
This sequence comes from uncultured Actinomycetes bacterium, assembly GCA_963707065.1. Taxonomy (GTDB): domain Bacteria; phylum Actinomycetota; class Actinomycetes; order Streptosporangiales; family Streptosporangiaceae; genus Palsa-506. The sequence continues at coordinate 5,500 of CAVPPJ010000062.1, read as the reverse complement.
GGTCTGGTAGGCGAACTGCGGATTCGGCCCCGTGCTCCATCCCAGCGAGCCGGTGCCGCTGGAAACATTGACGATGCGCGGATGCGCGGATCGGCGCAACGCGGGCAGGAACGCGTTGGTCACCGCGACGACGCCGAACACATTGGTCTCATAGGTGCGGCGGAAGCTGTCAGCGTCCGCCTCGGTGGCAGGCTTGCCGTCGACCATGATGCCGGCGTTGTTGACCAGGATGTCCAGATCCTGAATATGCCCGGCGGCGTCGGCGATGCTGCTGCCGTCGGTTACGTCAAGCACGATCAGGCGCGCGTCGCCGCCGATCTCGCCGACCGCGCGCCGCCCCCGTTCGCGGTCACGGGAACCGACATAGACGGTCAGTCCCGCGGCAGCCAGCTGCCTGGCGATCTCCCGGCCGATGCCGTTCGAAGCGCCAGTAATGATCGCGGAAGCCTTCGTCATGGATCCATGATGCCCGCAGCGAACCAGCCGATCCGGGCAGGCTCGCCAGAAACTGAATACCGGCTCGTTCCGGCCAGCCCGGCCTTGATGAAGCAGCGCCCGTGGCATCGGCTAACGACCGGCCAGAGCTGCATGAATATGCACGACCGCCACGTATCGACACGCCCGCTTCTGCCCCCATGGAGCGCTTCTGTAGCCGGAGGGGCTGGACGTGGCCAGCAACCGCGCTATTCGGCTCTTCAGCCTTGGCCGCTAGTGTCGCTGCATGCCTTCGGCACCGTCCCGGGATACGCCGGGGGAACGCCGCGCCGGTGCCGCTGTGCGGGCGGCTTACGACGCTATCGCGCGTGCCTATGACGCCCAGCTTGGTGACGAACTCGAACGCAAGCCTTTGGACCGCGCGTTGCTGAGTGCTATCGCTGAGCTTGCCGGGGGGGGCACGCTCGCCGACGTGGGCTGCGGGCCCGGGCACGTCACGCGTTTTCTCGCGGCCCGGCACGCCGGCGTGATCGGGATTGACCTGTCGCCCGGCATGATCGCCGTCGCACGCCAGAAAACACCGGCGCTGGCGTTCACCGTGGGATCGATGCTGAAGCTCCCGGCTGCCGACGGCGCCTGGGCAGGCGCGATCGCGCTGTATTCCATCATTCACCTGACAGCTGGCCAGAGAGCCGCCGCCTGCGGGGAGCTGGCCCGGGTGGTGCGCCGCGATGGCTGGATTCTGATCGCGTTCCACATCGACAGTCCTGAGTTCGCCGCCGGTGATGTCAACCACATCACGAACTGGTTCGGGGAATCAGTCGACCTCGACGGCTTCTTCCTGGAACCGGCTCAGGTCGTGCCAGATATTGAAACCGCGGGCTTTGCTGTCAAGGCCACAGTCTTCCGCCAGCCGCAACCCGAAATCGAGTACCCGAGCCAACGTTGCTACGTCCTCGCCCAGCGCCGCTGACCGATCAATCCACACGGACTGGAAAGCGACAACGCACTCTTTTGCCGCAAAGTAGGAGACTCTCCAGCGGAACCAGTCATCCGAAGACGCATCAGCGGTGGTTCCAGAACCACCAGCGCAGCGACTCAGCCGCTCACAACACGACTCAAGCAGGTGCTGTAAAGGCGCTAGGTTGAGCGTCCGGCGCACCCCGTGCACAGCATCAGCAGGTCGGGGTCGACGATTGGACCGGCCGCTGCGCGGGCTACAAGTTCTGACAGGTTGATCCGCACCCCGCGGATAGTGGCCTGCGTGATCCCGGAGCCGCGAACAGCGAGCCGCTGGTTCACTTCGGAGCGGTCGGACGGGTACACGAGCGAGGCTTGCCGCGGCCCGTGCCCTGAATGGAAGGCGAAGGCGTAGAGAAAGGCCTGGTAGATGTCCTGTGGCGCAACGCGCCGCTCGTCGTAGAGCTTGTACTTGGTGTCGACGGGATACGTGTCGTCACGCTCGCCGTGGCGCACCAGCATGTCTGGCCGCACGCGGGTGTAGGTCCGTCCGGTCAAGATGTCGACGATGATCGAGCCGGTCGAACTCTGCCGGTCAACGCGGAAAGGTGTCCCGCATGCTGAGTCTTCCAGCGCCTGGGCGATGAAGCGTTCGAACAGGACGTTGATGTCCAGCAGGAATGCCTGGGTCAGTGGAGTGCCCGGCGCGTAGAGGTCGTGAATGCCGTGCTGGGCGAGCAGGAGGCGCGCCCAGACGTGTCCCGCTGCGTAGTGCTTGTTTCGGCGTGTGTACTCCATCGGCTCCGCGGCCTCGGCGGCACCCTGAGCGACCGAGCAGAGTTCCGCGAATGCCGCGGCAAGCCGCCTGACGCGAGCCTTGATCGCGACGTCGGTACACGCGCGGCCCGCGACTGCAAGGCCCGCGGCAAGGATCCTGTTCTCGGCTATGTCGGCCTCGAGCTCATCCAGTCGGCACTCGACCTCGTCGACCTGGCCGTAGCGCATGCGCACCTGGCGGTCAACGAGCAGCCGGCCCCGGAGCGCTGGGAGCGCCTCCTCGTGCTCGACGTAGTCCTGCAGTACGCCCTGACGGACAACCATCTCGGACTCGTCTGCGAGGAGCAGGCAAACCAGATCGAGAAGGTTGCGGTCACCCTCTTGCACGGTGCGCGCTGAGCGCATCTGCTCCGGCATGGCGCCGCTGGCGTAGCGAAGCATGGTGAGTACACCGAGCGAGCCGTGCATGTGTTTGGGCACGACGCGGATCTCATGGCCTGCGACGCGCACCACGCCCACCCATGAGCGGGCCCGGACGCGAAGCCGACCGTCATATGACCAGTCGAGCAGCAGCTTGCTGCCCTCGGTGCCGCTGAACTCGTCGGCCTGGCCCCGGAGCTGTCGCGCGAGGATCAGATCGCGTTCAGACGGTGGCCCGGCGTCGTCGATGTCGAGCCGTCCCCACTCGGTGATCTCGTGGATGTTCACGCGTTCAGTCGGTGGTGCCGAAGCTGATCCGCAGTGCTTCGGCGAACTCGCCGGGGTCTTCGAGCACAGCCGGGCGGATCACCTGGAGCTCGGTGTCGACAATCCCCTCGCCGAGGATCTGGCCGAGGAGGGTGTAGTCCTCGAACGCGTACTCCTGAAGGATCGGCAGGACCTCCGACAGGAAGTGCGCGACGAAGTCCTCTGAACAGGTGACCGGCTTGCCCTCGCGGTCGAGGAAGAACGAGTGGCCGATCTGCTTTTCCCGGCCGACGTACTTGAGGATGCGCTGGTTCAGCTCGAGCAGGAACGCATCCAGCGCCAGCCGGTCGACCGCAGCACCCTGCAGCACCTCGGGGTCTGGGAGGAGCTCGATGAAGGCGAAACGCCGGCGCAGCGCGGCATCGAGCAAGCGGATGCTCCGGTCCGCGGTGTTCATCGTGCCGACGATGAAGACGTTCGGCGGGATGGAGAACGTTTCGCCGCTGTAGGGCAGCACGACGCCGATCCCACGTTTGTCAAATTCGAGGAGAGTGATGAGCTCGCCGAAGATCTTCGGGATATTGCCCCGGTTGATTTCGTCGATGAGCAACAGGTAGGGACGCGGGTCATCCGCGGCGGCGCGGCAGATGCGCTTGAAGATCCCGTCGCGCAAGTCGAGCTCGAGCCCGCCCCGGCCATCGGTCGGTCGCGGCTTGTAGCCTTCCACGAAGTCCTCATACGAGTAGGAGGGGTGGAAGGTGATCATGCTGAGCTGCGGAACGCTACCGGTGCGGGCGGTGGACAGGACCCGTTCGTGCCCGGCGAGAGCCGCGTGGTCGCCCAGGATCCATGAGGCCTCGGGCGCGCGGCTCGGCTGAGCAACCACCAGACAGCAAAACGCCGCGCGGCATAGGTCTTGCCGGTGCCTGGAGGGCCGTAGAGCACGACCTGGCCGCGCCGCTGCAGGCCCGAGAGGATCTCTGGCAGCAACGGCTCCGGGCTGACCGCCGGGCGGGACACAGCCGGCCCGCCGTCTATGGTCCCGACTGTGGTGATCTGCTGGTAGAGGTCGCCGGGGACCTTTGCGACGGTAGAGCCGAACCACGAGGTCACCGGCGGGTCTAGCGTCCGCTGCGTGGTGTCGGTCCACTGCACCGACACGGTGTGCTTGTAGACCTCGCGCTCCGGGCGCCGACGTACCCGGCTCGATCACCGTGCCGATTCCGACGACCTGGCTCGTGCCGCGGTTGGCAATCACCGTGTCGCCCGGCTCGAGTTCACGGAACGTCCAGACCTCATTCGCCTTCACCGAGAGCTTGGACTTGTTCCCGTGGTAAACTCTGAGAACTGGTCGTCGAATGCTTTGCGGAACTCTTCCCGGCCGGCGTATCGGGAGAGATCGCCAAGCTCGTCCCAGCCGATGCAGATATATCCGTTCTCCCGGCACTCCTCCCAGTACGCGGCGCGCTCGCCGGGCGCGATCTTGACTACGAGGCGAGCCTTGCGGGGGTCGGCCCATTCGTAGAGGAAGGCCGAGATCTCGTGGGGCATCCATCCCTCGAACTCCGGTCGTCCGCGGATCAGTTGCAGCAGGGCGCGATTGGCCTCGACCGTACCACGTTGCCCGGCGGACCCGCCGAGCACTGCGATGAAATGCGCCAGGTGGTCTGAGGAATTGATCGGGAGCATCTCGTCGGGGAAGTACACGTACAGCGCCTTGGTACGCAGCGCCGCCGCCGACCGGATGGGGCGCAGGTTGTCGACCGCCTCGAAATCGCCGGTCCGGGCGAGCTGGAACGCTTCGACGAACGCGCCTCGTACAGCCTCCCATGCTGCTTCGACGCTCGGGTAGCTGTCGTCGTAGTACCAGTCGCCGGATGCCTTGCGGTAGATGGCATGCTTCCTCGCCGAACCGCCGCGGATTGAGCACAGGGCCTGTGACTCGAACTCCATGACGTAGCAGAAGTTGTCGTGATCGGGACCGCCTAGCGCGTAGCGCTCCAGCGGAAGCGTGGGCCACTGTTCGATAGGGAACCGCGCGACAATCGACTTGCGCAGCGCCTCCGCATTTTCTGCGGCGAGTCGCGCAGCATCGCGATCGAATGCCTCGAGGGCGTCCTCAAGGTCGCCGACAGTGTCAATGTCGGCGGCCGTGGAGACAGGGTCGGGCACCTCAAGGCCTGCCTCATCCCGGAGCAAAGCCGTGACACCGGCGGAAAACGAGTTACTGAAGGGGGTTCGCGGGACAGCGGTCGCTGCCGCCCGGATGGCGGCGGCATGTGCCGACGCGGCCCACTCGGCAACCGATTCCATGGTCTCTGGCGGGAACGCCAGTCCCACGAGATTTTCGAGCGTCGCGAGGTCAAACGGTTCCACGGTGACGCCGTCAGGGCGATCAGCCGGGGGCAGGCCCGCTTGATCTGCCACCAGGTGGACTGTCCGCGGCTCGAACGTGAGCACGTAGATCCGGCCCGCGTTGAGCCTGAGCCTGCGGCGGAACAGGGTTATCGACCACGACGTGTGTGAGACTGCGTCGGCGAGGCCAATCGACGCAGTTGCCTGGGCAAGGCACGCCTCCCGGACGGCGTCATCGGGGTACATCGCCTCAAGGATCGCGCGGGCCGTTTCAGGGTCGCTCCGA
>CAVPPJ010000061.1:0-29358 GCA_963707065.1 uncultured Actinomycetes bacterium | reverse complement strand
CTGCGTTAGCGGCCCGCCTGGCGCGGCCAGCGACAGCCCCGCCCTCCCCGGTGCTGACGCATCATGTCCTTCTTCGCCTGGTGCTTAGCCGTGCTGATCGCATGATCAGAGAGGAATACCTGTACGGTTCCTGGACCAAGATCTTGAGGTAGCGTCCCAGCAGCACCGCCGAGTTCACCAAGAGGAAGAGGAGGCAAGGACTCATGCCCTCCCTGAACGACAGCGTGGTGCTCCTGACCGGCGGGGCCACAGGTATTGGGCGGGCCATCGCCCTCGACATGGCGGCCGCCGGCGCGACCGTTGCCATCGGCGACACAAACATCGATGACGGGCAGCGAACAGTTGAGGAGATCCTGAGCGCAGGCGGCAAGGCGTCCTTCAGGTCATGCGACGTGGCAGAAGCCGAGCAGGTGACCGCCCTGGTCAACGGCGCCGTCGCCGACTTCGGGCAACTCGACGTGCTGGTCAACGACGCCGGCATCTCCGGCGGGTCGCGTCGCCTCCATGAGCTCGACATCGACGCCTGGGACCGGACGATCGCCGTCAACCTGCGCGGGACCTTCCTCTGCGCCAGGGCGGCGATCCCCCACCTCCTGCAGCGCCCGCGGAGCGCCATGGTCAACATTGCCTCCACCTACGGCATCATCGGTGCGCCGATGGCACCGTCGTACTGTGCCTCCAAGGGCGGCATCGTCAACCTCACCCGGCAGCTGGCCGTCGACTACAGTCCCGACGGTCTTCGCGTCAACGCCATCTGCCCCGGGTACATCGACACGGACATGGGCGGCCGAAGGGCATCCCTGCCTCCGGCCGAACGCGCCGCCGCGCAGGCGCGGCGGGAAGCGAACGCCGCCTTGCAACCCATCGGGCGCCAGGCGCAGGCACGGGAAGTGGCCCGTGTAGCGACGTTCCTTGCATCTGACGAGGCGTCATTCATGACCGGTTCAATCGTGACCGTCGACGGCGGATGCACGGCCACCTACCGCCACGGATCCTGACGGTCCCACGAACTCCCGCGCGAGCCGATAGCCATCACTCACCATCGGCCCAGCCATGCCCGGCGTGGCCACGGTCACAGCCGGACAGGGAGGCTGCAGTGACCTGCCTGTCATCGACACGGGAGGACAGGCACTAGCCCGCCGACGTCCCCCGACTGGAAGGTACGCACACGTATAGCCCTGCGGCTACATGGCGGTCCGGAGAGAAAATCGCCCGCTCGTGCGTGTGACAGGACGTCCCGGCCATGCGGCGCATAACCTTTGATCCATGACCGGCCCGACGCCCTACCTCCATTTCCCCGGCACTGCTCGTGAGGCCTTGACCTTCTACGGTGAAGTCTTTGGCTGTGCAGTTCAGTTGCACACCTTCGCGGAGTTCAACCGGGCCGACGGTCCGGCCGATGCCATTGCCCACGGCTACCTTGCCGGGGGACCCGTCGCGCTGTTCGGTGCCGACGTGTCCGGGGACGAGCCGCCATTCCAATCCGAAGGCATGATGCTGGCCCTGCTTGGTACTGCCGCTCCCGCGACTTTGCGCAACTGGTTCTCCCGTCTCTGCGAAAGTGGCCGGGTCGTGGACGACTTGCAGGCGCGGCCATGGGGCGCATCCGATGGCCAGGTCATCGACCGTTACGGTCTCCACTGGCTCATCGGGTTCGAGGCGACGAGCGACTGAACGTCTAGTCGGGGCACCGACGTCGCTAGCGGCCCGCCGTGCCCGCGCTCCTCTGTGACCGGCGCCTTACCCGCCGGCGACAGGCACGCCGAGGGCATCCAGCCGTACCGATTGACGTTACTCACATGACCGCATACGGCGCGCCGGGTCGGGCCTGATCTGGGCCGTCTCAAGGCCGGGCGCCGGACCGAGACCTCGCCCGGTGCCGCACCGGCCGGTCCCGATCTTGACCCCGTCTATCGCGATCTACAGCATCAGTACTGCGTGACACAGCGGGCCAGTAACAGCTCGCCGAGCCGGCGATCTGGGCGATCACCTGCTCGCCTGTGTCCCCGTCGGTGTTGCGCCCCAAGGGGATGATCTGTTCGAGGCCGCCGACGGCAAGCTGTGCCGCGAGCGGAGACGAATCTCACCCAGCGGCCTGAGGTCGCCGGCATACGCACCAGCGTCGTCTGCGAGTTCGCGAGTTCGTCGCCCGGGAGGACCATGCACGGGTTCCCGTCAGCCACATCGAGGACGGCATGGCCATGATGATGATCTCCAGGCCGCCGAGCGAACATCCGGAGCTACTCCCGGGCCGAGCGCTGGCGACCCGTCAGAAAGTGGCCGGAGTCAGGTTTGATGACGTCCAGCGGACCCGCGCACGTCGGCAAATACCCCCGGGATCGCCCAGACACCGATCAGCTTGCCGATGCCGAATGCCAGGCTGACCCAGCTGACCGTTTCGCCCCGGCCAGCCTCGCCTGCGGTCAGCGGCGGACTCAGCGAGGTAAGGACCGACGTCGCTGCAGGCGGTATCCCGCTAACGTCGCCCGTTATCACCTGCCAGGCATGAGCCGCTGCGCGGGTAACTCGGCTTTACTTACCGCATGGTGATTTTCGGCTTCGGGCCAGGCCATCCAGAGGATCAGGGCGAGGTGGCGCCGTGCGTGTGCCCGAACTGTCATAATCAGGTGTTCCTCCACCACGTCCGGTCGAAGAAGTCGGTGCGCCTGTACTTCGTGCCCGTCGTGCCCTACGGGACGGACGACTACCTGGTCTGTCCGGTCTGCAGCCAGGGCATTCAGATCAGCAACGCACAACTGCGTTACACACGCTCGATGTCCGACGCAACTGCTTCGTTCCGCGCCGGGCGGCTTACCCAGTCTCGGTACATGGCGCAGGTCGAGCGGTTCTGGCGTCAGCTCGGGGTGAACCCCGCGGGCCAGCAGCTCGTCACTCCAGCCAGCCCGGCCGCCCCCGCCCAGCCAGCCGTTCCCGTTAAGTCACCCGCCGCTGCCCAGTCCCCGCCTGTGGCTGCGGATGACCAGACGTCGTGGATATCGCAACTGAGCAAGCTGACACAGCTGCACGACCAGGGGGTACTTTCCGACGCTGCCTTTGCGGCGGCCAAGCAACGCATCCTCGAACAGAAGATGCAGTCTCAGCCGTCGGGACCGACGGCATCATCGCCGACTCCGCCTCCAGCCAGCTGACACTTCTTGAGTTGAGCAAGGTGAGGCGCCCTTGCGGCGCGCAGACCAATGATCTTCAAGTCGCGAAGCGGCCCGGCCGCCGCGGTCACTCGGTCGCCTCACACAGTGCGAATGGTGCTCTCTGCCTCTGATGCCGCGCATGCTCAGAAGAGGAAGTTCCCTGCCGAGGTCCGGCCAGTGCTTGGCGAGTCTATGGGTGGGCGATCCGGGGTATGCGTGTTTGTCCGATCTGACGAGTCCGGGAGCCGGGGTCGCGCCTGTGGGTGTGTTCGGATACAACACGTAGATTGATCGCTGCCGCACCGGAATAACTTGGTGCGGGCAGTATCAGCTTCGATCTGATGTGGCTGCCACCCAGGGAGGGAAGCGATGCTGGCTGCGCAATCGTCGCCGGTGACCGGGGTTGCCTTTGCGGTGGCCGTGCTGGCCGCCAGCACGGCGCTGGTGGCGGCCCTGGCGTGGGCATCGCGGCGGCTGCTCGGATTGCCGGTCGGGGTGCTGCGTGCGCTGATCGCTGGGTTGCTGGGCTTCGCCACCGCCGAAATCTTGGGCAGGTCGCTGCGAGCGGCCCAGCCCGGGCACCTGGCGGCGTTCATCACCGTGGCGCTGGGCGTTCCGCTGATCGTCGCGATGATCTTCCTTGTCGCGGCTGAGGCACTGGTGCCGAGCGGGACGGGCCCGCAGCCGGTGGAGATGATCCGCGGCGCGCGGCGCGCACTCGCGCGGTCGCGGCGCTATTCGCAGATCAGCCGGATCGCAGTGCGGCACGGGCTGGGCCCTTACCTGCACGGGCGGCCGCTACGTCCCGCGGACGCGGCTGGCGGGCGGGCAGCGCTGGCGTTGTCGCTGCGGCGTGCCCTGGAAGAGGGCGGAGTCACCTTCACCAAGCTGGGCCAGCTGCTGTCCACTCGCCGTGATCTGCTCCCGGAGGAGTTCATTTCCGAACTCGCCCGGCTTCAGGACCGGGCCGAGCCGGCGCGGTGGGAACAGGTGGAGGAGGTGCTAGCCCAGTCACTTGGGGCGCCGACGGGACAGGTTTTCGCGGATCTGCAGCCGGAGCCGGCCGCAGCCGCATCGATCGCCCAGGTTCACAAGGCCTGGCTGCGGGGCGACGCCCAGGGCGCCGAGGTGGCCGTGAAGGTTCAGCGCCCAGGGATCCGTGCCACCGTCGAACAGGACCTCGACATCCTGCTGCGTATGGCGGTCAGGCTCGAGGATCGCGCGCGCTGGGCGCGTGCGGTCGGCGCGGCCGGCGTTGCCCGGGGATTCGCCACCGCCATGCGGGAAGAGCTCGACTTCCGGATAGAGGCACGCAACATGGCCGCCGTCGCTGCCACCTGGGCGGCCCAGCAGCGTGCCGTCGGGGGAAACGTCTTGGTGGTGCTTCCGGCCGTGCATGAGCAGCTGTGCACCGAGCATGTGCTCGTCATCGAATGGCTGGACGGGGTCAGCTTGCGCGCAGCAGGACAGCTGATCGATGACCGCGGGCTTGACCGCGCCGAGCTGGCCCGCGCGCTGCTGCGCAGCATGGTGTACCAGATCACCGAAGGCGGCGTGTTCCATGCCGACCCGCATCCGGGCAACGTCCTGCTGCTCACCGACGGCCGCCTCGCCCTGATCGACTTCGGCTCAGTCGGCCGCATCGACGCCCAGCAGCGGGCCGCGCTGCAGAACCTGCTGCTCGCGCTCGGGCGCGCCGACCCGGCGGCGCTCCGCGACGCCCTGCTGGACCTGCTCACCCGCACCGACGACATCGACGAACAGCAACTGGAGCGGGCACTCGGCCAGTTCATGGCGCGCCACCTCACGGGCGGCACTGCGGCCACCGCTGAGATGTTCACCGACCTCTTCCGCCTGGCTTCCCGCTTTGAGCTGGCAATCCCGCCTGAGATCGCCACCGTCCTGCGCGCCCTAGCCACCCTCGAAGGCACACTCACCCTGCTGACACCCGGGATTGACATAGCCGAGGAAGCTCGGGCATACGCAGCCGCCCACGTGGCCGCGCAGCTGTCGCCACGAGGCATGCCCAAGTCGGCCGCCGACGAGCTGATCGCGCTGCTACCGGTGCTACGCCGGCTGCCACGCCGGCTGGACCGCATCACCGGCGCGATGGAACAAGGCAGGCTCAGCCTCAACGTGCGGCTATTCGCCGACGAACGCGACCGCCGAGTAGTCACCGGCCTGACCCACCAGGTCCTCCTGGCGTTCCTCGGCGCAGCATCCGGCATCGTCGCCGCGCTCATGCTCGGCGCACCCGGCGGCCCCATGGTCACTCCCACCGTCAGCCTCTACCAGGTAATCGCCTACAACCTGCTCATCGTCGCCGCCATCCTCGTGCTGCGAGTGCTCTTCATAATCTTCAGGAACCGGCAAAGCACCGGGCGTGGCTCACCCTAGGACTGGGCACACACGATGCCTCCTGACGTCAGCGCGCTGGCGTGCAACGGCTATCAAGACCGTGTACTCGCGCGGGCGCTCGGTGGTACGAACTGCCCGAGTCTTGTGGCCAGGCCTGGCACGCTAAGCGGCCAGGTAGCAGCGCTGAGCGATCTTGAAAATGCGACCTCACCTGTCACCAATCGCCGCGCGGCGACGGCGGCGTGCCGAGGTCACCAGCAGGTGGCGATGGTCGGTAGCAGGCGGCGCAGGTTCAGGCCCTGCTGGGGATGGTTCGCGACGCCTGCCGGTGCCGTCGCCGGCAGCTCTGGGACCGCCGAGCGGCTGGCCCGCCGCTCGGCGGGCCAGCCATCCCGGCAGACGTTTGCTACGGCAGTGTCACCGGGCCGTGTGCGCGGATGATGACCTGGACGGCGAGTGGCTTCCCCGAGCAGCCGCGGGAGGTGTGACGGGCGACGATCAGGACGCGGAGCCGGAAGCGGCCGTGGCCGCTGATGCCAGCGTACTTACCGGTGCCGTGGCTGATCTTGTAGGTGCCGCGCTGGCGCTGGGTGCCCGCGCAGTTCCTGTTGCTGAAGCGCGAGTGGCTGTGGGTGACCTTGTGCTTGACGACGAAGCTGCCGCCGGGGAACGTGAAGATGTCGGTGTTATTGCCGGTCTGCGTGTCGGTGCCGCCGGCGTTGAACGCGCCGTAGGCGGCCACCGGGCTCGTGCTGGACGTTAGCGAGGCGGACACGTCCTGGAAGTGCTCGGTCCTGGTAACGGCTGCGTGGCTGACGGCGGCTGGGTGGCTGATGGCAGTGGGGTAATTGGGCGAGGCCGAGGCAACCCCGGCTCCGGTGATCATGGTGACGGTGGCGGCCGCGCCGATGAGCGCGGCGAGTGTCTTGCGCATTGCTGTCTTCCTTCCTGGGGTTTCTTATGGTGCTGATTTGCTCTTTGTTGGACTCTTGGCTCCGCTGATCTGCCCAGGCCGACGGTGACCCCGGTGCCGACTCAAGCGGACGGCCAGGTTGTGGTGGTGGCGGCATCATGTCTCCCTGGGGTCGGCGTACACGTGGGTGCCACCGTTGCCATGTTGCAGGTCGACGGCTTCCAGGACATCGGTGAAGGGCACGCCCGCCTGGCTGTTGACCTGGGTGACGTCGGCGGCCGATTCGGCATCGAAGATGCAGACTGCGCGGGCGTGGCCGGGGAGGAAGAATCCGCCGCGGTACCAGATCTGGCGGCCGGGGGTGCTGGCGCGGCGAGCGGCGGCGGCGGCGGCTTGCTGGGCAGCGGTGTACTGGTCCCTGGTCACGCCGGGCAGATCCCGGAAGACCAGGAATGTGCTCATCCTCCTCACCGGCTGACTGCCGCGGTGGCTTGGGCTCAGGTGCTGCCCGGTTGCGCGCTGGTCATCGCACGTAGGCGCAGGCGTGCTGCTGGCTGTTCTCGCGCGGGAATGCATCACGTGGTGACCGTACGCGCGGCCGGGCGGCGGCGGGATCAGGGAAAAGGCGTATCCGTGGTACGTATTTCGGCGGTGCGGGCCCGGCTACTCGGGGGCCGGCGTGGGGGCGCTGGTGGCGATGATCGCGGCGACCTGAGCCCGGCTCGAGCAGCCGAGCTTCGCCAGGATCCGGCTCACGTGGGTGTCGACGGTCCGCTCTGCGATGAACAGCCGCGCGCCGATCTGCCGGTTGGTCAGGCCACTGGCGATCAGCTCGGCAACCTCCCGCTCCCGCCGGGTCAGCGGCAGGCCACCGCCTGCCCCCGGTGCCGGGCTGCGCTGAGGGCCGGGCCACAGCGCAGCGGTGATCTGGTCGCTGCGGCCGATTAGCTGTCCGGCAGCGCGGCTGGCCCGCGCGGCCGGGCCGAGCTCTCGTTCAGCCTTCGCCGCGATTTCGTCGATAACCGCCTGGATTTGCGGGAACAGCTGGCCGCTGATGCGCTCGCTGAGGGTGTCGATGACGCCGAGCAAGGTGACCACCTGCGGCCAGTCACCGAGCGCTGATGCGGCCATGGCCAGCAAGCTGGTCCCGTCTAGCAGTCCCCATCGTTCTGGCAGGGCGTCAAAGATGCCCATGCCTTCGCGCAATAGCGGGATGGCGTCAGCCGGGAAGCCATCCCGGATCAGGCAGTCGCCCTGCGCGACCAGGCAGTAGCCGACGGCCCGCTGGTCCCCGATCCTGGTGAAGAGCCCCGCGCTTTCGGCGGTCCGTGCCCTGGCCAGCGCGGTGTCACCCCGCACGATGGCTGCCCAGCCGGATAGGTACAAGGCGAATGCCTGATACCAGGTGTCTCCGGATTGCGTGGCCAGCGCCAGACCCTGGTCGAAGGCCGTAGCTGCGCCGGGCAGGTCATTCATGATGGTGCGGGCGTTACCCAGGTGAGTCCAGGCTCGCGCCTGGCCGCGCAGGTCACCGGCCTGCTGGTACTGCGCGATGCTCTGAGTAAACAGCTCAAGACCTCGCAGATGGTCGCCGCGCAGGCTGACGAGGATGCCGAGCCCATTCAGCGCGGCGGCGCGGGCTCCCGCCGGGCCCGGCGCACGCGCCAGGGCGTCCTCCAGCCAGCCGGCACCTTCCTCCAGGCGGCCCCGGATATGCCAGTACTCCCACAGCCCCGACGCCAGCCGCAAGCCCAGGCTTGCCCGGGCAGGATCCTCGCCGCACCACCCGCGGGCCGCCCGCAGGTTCTCGTTCTCCTGATCCAGGCGCCTCGCCCACCGGGCCTGCCCGGGCCCGAGCAGGACAGGCTCCGACCGCTCTCCCAGACGCGCGAAATACGCACCATGCCGGGCGCGCAACTCCTCCAGCTCCCCCGTTCCGGCTAGCCGCTCGCCAGCGAACGCCCTGATCACCTCCAGCAGCCGGTACCGGCTGCCCGCACCGGACTGGTCAACCTGGACCAGCGACTTGCTCACCAGGCCTGCCAGCACACGGGCCACATCACCCGGCCCGAGGAGAGAGCCCGCGCAGATCACCTCCGCTGCCTCCAGCGACCAGCCGCCGGCGAAGACCGCCAGCCGGCCCAGCAGCGTCCGCTCCGCCGCCGACAGTAACTGGAAACTCCACTCCACCGAGGCCCGCAGCGTCTGGTGCCGGGCCGGGCCGGCACCCGGGCGGGCCAGCAACTCAAAGCAGCCAGTCAGCCGCTCAGCGATCTCGCCCAGGCTCAGCGCTCCCGCTCGCGCCGCCGCGAGCTCCAGCGCCAGCGGGATTCCATCTAGGTGAAAGCAGATCGAAGTAACTGCACTGACCTCTTCCGCGCCGACGGCCAGCCCCGGCCGGGCAGCGCGGGCACGAGCCAAAAACAGCGCTATCGCCTCAAAGCCCTCCAGCTCCTCCAGCGACGGCGGGTGCTCCGGCCAGGGGAAAGCCAGCGACGGCACCCGCCAGGTGACCTCGCCGGGCACATCCAGGCTCTCCCTGCTGGTGGCCAGCACAGCCACCCCCGGGCACGACCCAAGGATGCTGGCAGCCAGCGCCGCGCAGGCGCCCCGAAGATACTCACAATTATCCAGCACCACCAGCCGCCGCTGCGGCCGAAGCACCCGCACCAGCCGCTCACCCAGATCGGCTCCCGCCCGTTCCTCCACCCCCAAAGCACCCGCCACCGCACCCGGCAGTAACAGCGGGTCCGGCACCGCGCTCAGATCCACCAGATCGACCCCGTCGAAGGCGGCCCGCACCGCGGCGGCCACCTCGATCGCCAGCCGGGTCTTACCCACTCCCCCGGCACCCACCAGCGTCACCAGACGATGAGCCGCCACCAGCCCGGCCACATCAACCAGATCACGCTCACGACCGACGAACTCCGTCAGCGGCACCGGGAGGCCACGCGGCCAGCCCGGCGAACCCGGCATCAGACGACGTCGCGCCACCGCACCACTCACCCAGCCCTGGCCGCAGCCACCCAAGCAGTGGACCAGCCGTACCCGCACAGGTCAATAGGCCCCCAGCGACCGGGCCGTCGACCACCAGGCACCGGCAATGACCCGCCGCATTTGCCCGGCCGGATACCACACAGCCACGGCCTGGTCACATCCATCGCCAGTCACCGGCCGTACCCCCGAACTCCCTCTCAGAGCACCGCTCCCAGAACAGCGCGAGGAATCCTGGCGCACAAATTCGGCAACTCCAGCAGACAGCGACGCGTCCAGCAGCCAAGACCGCTCGCCAGGCGTGACGGCCGCGGCCGTCGGCTAGTGCGGGACGCTCGCCGGCGCCCCCCGGTGCCGCTAGTGCAACCTATGGGCTTCCAGATCATGGACGCAACGGCGGCAGGCGGGAATCTGAGGGCGACGATTTCGCGCGTCCCATACGCGCCCGGTTAACGCCCGTGTACACCGCCACCAGCGTGACAGCCCCGATCATCCCGCCGATCAGCGAGGACGACCTTCCCGGCTATCGGGGTGGCCGGCTGGAAACCTGACGGCACCAGCGACCCGGGTGGTGCCAGCTCACCGAAAGATGCGCGGCAGCACCCTGGGTGGTGCCGCGCGCAGCGCCTAACCTCTACTCATGCCGGCCGCCCTGCGCCTTGTCGCCCATGAGTTCCACGCCCGGTGGAAGGGCTGGGCTGTCCTGGTGCTGCTGGTTGGCCTGGCGGGCGGCGCGGTGCTGACGGCGGCGGCGGGTGCGCGGCGGACGGACACCGCGTATCCCCGGTTCCTGGTGGCATATAAGGGGTCCGACGTGCTCGTCGGGCCCGCCGGTGAGCGATTCGGCGGCTTTTACGATGATGCGCTTGCCAGGCTCCCGGGAGTGGCGGCGATCGCGCCGATCGTCGGGTTGCAGGCGCTGCCGATGGGCCCCGGCGGGAAGCTGGTTGGTGCCACGGTCGCCGCGCCACTGGACGGCAGGTTCGGCCGCACGCTGGAGGTCCCGAAGATGCTTGCCGGGCGCCAGCCGGGGCCGGATCGCCCCGGCGAGGTAATGGTCGACCAGATCGCCGCCCGCGACCTGCACCTCCGGGTAGGCAGCAGGCTGGAGATGGGCGCGATCACCGGAACGGGCCTCAGCCACATTCGCCGGCTATCCGAGCGGGTGGTTGGCATCATGGTGGACCGCGGTTCCATCGTTCCCGTCACGGATCTGGATAAGACTCCGGTCATCATCACCAGCAAGGCGCTGTTCCGCGAGCTCGGCCTCGGCTATGAGGGATTCGACGCGGCATACGTGAAGCTGCGGCCAGGCGAGACAGTGAGCGACTTCAGTGCCCGGGCCCAGGCGCTCACCCGCAGGTTTCCGGCAACCGGCGGCCAGATCTTCCTCTCGGACGAGGCCGCGCAAGCTGCCGCAGTGGAGCGATCGATCCGCCCGCAGGCGGTGGCGCTGGCGCTGTTCGCGCTGATTCTCGCGGTCACCGCGCTGCTCGTCGTCGGCCAGGTCGCGTCGCGGCTGCTGCTGGCGGCGTCGTCGGATAATCGCACCCTCGCGGCGCTCGGGATGACCCGCGGCGAGTTGCTGGCGGCGGCCCTGGTCGAGGTCGGCGCGGCGGCTGCCGCCGGAGCGGCACTGGCGTGCGGTGTGGCGATTGCCGCGTCACCGCTGATGCCGATCGGGCCGGCCCGGCTTGCGGAGCCCGATCCTGGCCTGAGCATCGACGTCGCGCTGCTGGCCGCCGGATTCGCCGCGACCGTGGCCCTGCTGCTCGCGCGGGTTGCCTGGCCCGCCTGGCGCCTGGCCTCGGCCCGGCAGCCAGCTGAGCGCGACGCGGCCGGAATGCCGGGCCGCCGCTCGCAGGCTGCCGGATGGCTGGCGCGCGCCGGCGCGCCCGTGACTGCCGTGACGGGGGTGCGGCTCGCCCTAGACCCCGGCCAGGGACGCACTGCGGTGCCGGTGCGCAGTGCTCTGGCCGGCCTGGTCATGTCCGTGGCGGTAGTGGCAGCCGCCATCACCTTCGGCGCGAACCTGCTCCACCTGGTCCACACACCGCGGCTGTATGGCAAGAACTGGGACGTCGCAGTAGATCTTCAGTTCTCGACCATCACGCCGCAGCGCTTCGACAGCATCACGGCGCACGTGCCCGGCATCTCCGGCTGGACGCTCGGCGTTCACGGCACAGTGCAGATTGGCCGCGGCGCGCATGCGCCTGTCGTTCCCGCGATCGGGCTGACTGGTGGCCGGGGATCGCTGACGTCCCCGACCTTGCTGGCCGGCCGTCCGCCGCGCTCACGCAACGAGATCGTGCTCGGCACCTCGGTGCTCCGCCTGCTCGGGCGCCATGTCGGGCAGTCGGTGCCCGTCACGGCCGACGGTCACCGGCAGCCATCCGCCCGCATCGTCGGCCGTGCTGTCTTCCCCTACTTCGGCGAAGGCAGCTTCACGCCGACCGACCTGGGCGAGGGCGCGATAGTGACTGCGGCGACGCTTGGGCCGCAGTCTGGTGCGACTGGCAACGGGAACGGCTACAACTTCGTCCTCGTCCGGTTCGCTCCCGGGCCGCGCCGCGCCGCGGGCATCGCTGACTTCAGCCGGGCCATGAACTCCTTCTGCGCCAGAGACGAGCAGTCAACGTGCGTCGTCACTGACCAGCGCCCGAACGGCGTAACGGGCTATGCCCGAATCGACAGCACGCCCGAGGTGCTGGCCGGCATCCTCGCCATCCTCGGGCTGGCGGTACTCGGCCAGCTCACCGTTACGTCGGCGCGCCGACGCCGGCATGACTTCGCCATCCTGAGAACCCTCGGGCTGCTGCGCAGGCAGCTGACCGCCGTCACCGCCTGGCAGGTCACGACCCTGACCGGGCTTGCCCTGCTCCTCGGCCTGCCAGCGGGCGTGGCAGCCGGCCACTGGGCATGGGGCCTCTTCGCCGGCAACGCCGGCATCCCGTCAGGCGCCATCACGCCAGTGCCGCTGGTGCTGCTGATGGTGCCCGCGGCCATCCTCGCCGCGAACGCGATCGCGCTCCCGTCCGGACGGCATTGCGCCCGCCTGAACCCGGCGGCGGTCCTGCGCTCAGAATAACGAGCGGGCAGGCCCCGGAACCAGCCACTGCCATGGAGTTCACCTACCTCGTCCGGCTCGCATTTCGACCGGTCCTTCCCAGGTGCCGGGGGACGGGGATGACGCTGCGGCTGAGGCCTCCGCTGACCGCGGGGGCGTGGCAGCGCGGGCATTTGACTGATAGTCGCCGCGGCGAGGTCGGCCCGTGGGTCCATTCACTGGATGGTGGCCGGCGCAGCCGGGGTGGCCATGCTTTTCGAGGTAACGCTGGTGGTACTCCTCGGCCCGGTAGAACGCGGACGCCGGGGTGATCTGCGTGACGATCTGCCGCCTCCGCGATTGCTGCTCGGCGTCGCGCGATGTGATCGCGGCTTCCTGCTGGCCAGCGTCATGGTAGAAGATCGCCGAGCGGTACTGGCTGCCGAAATCGAAGCCCTGGCGGTTGCGGGTGGCCGGATTGTGGATCCGCCAGAACACCCGGAGCAACTCCGCGTAGCTGACCTGGGCCGGGTCGAACCAGACCTCGACCGCCTCGGCGTGGCCGGTGCGGTGCCTGCAGACCCGGTTGTAGGTGGGGTCCGGGACGTTCCCGCCGGTGTAGCCGACAGCGGTTTGCAGCACCCCGTGGATCTGGCGGAAGGCTGCCTCGACACCCCAGAAGCATCCTGCGGCGAATGTCGCGCGCTCGGCTCCGTCCGGTCCGTGTCCCTCGAACGGCGGTGCCAGCGCCTGACCGGCTTTGCGGTTCCTGAGCTTAATCACGTCAATGACCCCCTCGAACCTTTGTGCTAACACGAAGCCAGCGCCAGGGATTCCTGCACGGGCGCCACAGGCAACCCCGGTCCGGCAGCCTCAAGCCGTGCAGGGGCACGAGGCTGGGAACCAGCCAGCCACGCGCTCGCGCACCCGCCGGCAGCAATGGCTACGCCGGCTGTGCTTGCCGGTGCCGGATGGTGCCGTCGGCCATGATGTCGCCGTCGGGGCACCGCCATTGGACCTTGCCGCCCTCGAACTGGTCCTGGTATAGCGACGCGTACACGCCGCCTTGGCCGAGCAGGGAGCGGTGCGTACCGGATTCCACCACGCGCCCGGCGTCGATGACGTTGATGACGCTGGCGTTGATGATGGTGGACAGGCGATGGGCGATGGCGATGGTGGTCCGTGACCCCATGAGGGCATCGAGAGCCTTCTGGACCTCCCGTTCGCTGGCCGTGTCGAGGGCGGAGGTCGCCTCGTCCAGGATCAGGATGCGCGGGTCGTGCAGCAGGACCCGTGCGATGGCCAGGCGCTGTTTCTCGCCGCCGGACAGGCGGTACCCCCGCTCGCCCACGATCGTGTCGTAGCCGTCAGGGAACTCCATGATCCGGTCGTGGATGTACGCCGCCCGGGCGGCTTCGGTGATCTCCGCCATGGAGGCGGCGGGACGGCCGTAACGGATGTTGGCCAGGATGCTGTCGTGGAAGAGGTAGCTCTCCTGGGTTACGAAGCCGATGGCGGCGGCCAGCGATGCCTGATGGACGTGCCGGACGTCGACGCCGTCGATCTGGACCGAGCCGCCGGTGACGTCGTACAGCCGCGGGATCAGGTAGCTGATGGTGGTCTTGCCGGCCCCGCTCGGCCCGACCAGCGCCACGAGCTGGCCGGGGCCGGCTTTGAGGCTGACGCCCGCTAGCGCGTCCACCGGCGCGCCGGGGTAGCGGAAGTAGATTTCCCGGAGAGCCACCCGGCCGCCACTGCTGATCACCGGCAAATCAACGGCGTCGGGGGCATCGACGATGTCGGGCACCACGTCCAGGTACTCGAAGATCCGGTCGAACAAGGCCAGGGACGATCGCAGCTCCACTGAGACCTGCAGCAGCTGCCCGATCGGAAAGTACAGCCGGGTCTGCAGCGTGGTGAACGCGACGACGGTGCCCGCGGAGATGTCCGTGCCGTGCGCCAGCAGCAGGCCGGCGATCAGGTAGACCGCAGCCGGGGTGATCGACAGGAACGACTGCACGATGGCGTAGAAGCCCTGGCCGATCATCTGCTGGCGGACTTCCAAGTCGGCCAGGCGCTGGTTCTCCTCGTGGTAGCGGGTGGCGTCGCGCGACTGGTTACCGAACACCTTGGCCAGCAGCACCCCGGACACCGACAGGGTTTCCTCGCTGAGAGCGCTCATCGCCGCCAGCGACTCCTGGGTCGAGCGCGCCACCTGGCGGCGCCGCTCGCCGACCGTCTTGGTCAGCCAGAAGAAGACCGGCACGGTGATGACCGCCACGATGGTCAGCTGCCAGCTAAGGATGATCATGGCGACGATGGTGGACACGAAGATGACGACATTGGCCAGGATGGTCGAGGCGGTGGTGGTGACCACCGACTGGACACCACCCACATCGTTGGCCAGCCGGGACTGAATCTCACCAGTCTTGGTACCGGTGAAGAAGGCGAGCGGGAGCGTCTGCAGGTGCGAGTAGAGCCGGTCGCGCAGGTCCCGCATGACTAGCTGCCCGACCCGGGTGGTCTCGTAGGTCTGCAAGATGCCGATGGCGCCGTTGACGATCGGGACAACGGCCATGATGGCGACCAGGATGACGAGCAGATGGAGGTTCGGGCCGCCCCGGACGAACAGGGCCTCGTTGAATACCACCTGGATCAGCAGCGGGTTGATGATGCCAATCGTCGAGGTCACCACGATCAGCCCGACAACGGCGGCCACCTTGGCCCGGTAGGGCCGAAACAGAGGCACTACCCGGCGGGCGGTGTCCCGGTTCACATGGGCGGGCGAGGCCGGATTCCCGCTGACAGCCCCGGACCGCGGCCCCGGGACCGTCATGTCGCCAGCCAGCGCGCTGACGTCGTGCCCGGCACAAGCTCGGCCCTTGCGCACAACTTCACCTTCGGCCTCCTCCGCAGCGCGCTCCACGCCGCCTGATCCAACCGTGTGCATACTGGCATCCCGGCTTCGGGCGTGCTCGATCGTTGCGGGGTGCGCTCTAACCTCTTTCTCAACGACCTTCTTAGCAAGCGCTCAATGGGGCTAGCTGGTCGCCTTGACGAGGAACAGCCACGCGTTGACTACGCCGCCAAGCAGGCTCGCCACGGCGGCGGGGATCAGCCAGTACAAGCCACCACCGGCCTTGAGCAGGAAGGTGAGCCCGGCGACGCCAACGAGCACGGCAGTAATCGCGTTGGGGGAGAATCTTTCGATGTAGCGGGCCACGCCCCGGCCGGAACCGTGACCGGCTCGCCGGTCCAAGATGAACAGGGCTACGCCCGAGACCGCGGCCACAGCCAGCAGCTCCCAACCGAGGGCTGCCGGGTGGCTGGGGAGCCACCAGCAAGACCGCGCTGAGCACAGAGGTCATGAACAGCACCAGGGTTTGAGCGGCGCGGGAGCTGAGGCTGCGCGATACGGCGAGCGCCGCACTTTTGACGGAGAGCGCGACGAACAGCAAGCCCGTCAGCGCACCGGCGACGGCAGCGAGGGCCTCGCCGAAGCCGAGCCACATCGCGTTCGTATACCCCACCAGGCGGCCTCCTCCAGATCCTGCTGGACAGACGAGCTGATTTAATCAGCGACGGTGGGAGACGTGCGAGGTGTGCCTGGCTGCGCTGGGCCCGGCTGCCGGGCACTCGATAGCTGATGCCGTTTCGTGGGCGCCGCATCTGCGCCTGCGCCTAACCGGCTGGACACTGGCAGCGAAGGCCGAGCCGACGTCTGGCTGGTTCGTCTGCCGAGTAAGGTCACCGGCGAGACGAAAATCGATAGGTGGTAACCAGTGATGAGAAAGGCAGTGTCCACGGACTCGGCTCCGGCAGCCCTTGGCCCTTACAGCCAGGCGATCATCGCCAACGGACTCGTCTTCTGCTCCGGGACGGCGGGCATCGACCCGGCCACCGGTGCTGTCGCGGACGGCATCGAGGCGCAGGCGGAACAAGCCCTCCGCAACCTGGACGCAATATTGGCCGCCGCCGGGGCGTCCCTCGCGACCCTGGTTAAGACCACGATCTTCTACCAGAACGTCGACGATTTCGCCGCAATCAACGCCGTGTATGCCCGTTACATGCCAGAGCCGCCTCCGGCCCGGTCCGCGCCCGCCAACGTCAACCTGCCACGTGGCCTCCTCATCTCCATCGACGCAATAGCGGTCCTGGCAGCGGCCTAGCGCTCCGGCATTGCGCTGACAACCAGGCCCGGTCTGGCTCTGCGGGCATGGCCGTCAGCGCAACATATGGCCTTCCGGATCATCGGAGTCCATGGCGGCAGACGGCGAGGCTGAGGACGACGATTCCGCGCGTCCCGTCGCCCCGCGGATGAACCGCAGCCCGCGTTCCTGCTGGCAGCGGCCATTCGCGCGATTGCACTCCGGAGCCCGGTGCACAGGTACGAATCCTGCTGGAGGCGCCAAAACGAGCACGCAATCTAATGCCTTCCTTCAGCGCCATGCCGTCTGGCCCGGGCGAAACGCCCGGCATGACCCGCACTTGAAGCGACCTCTCCTGCCGCCGATCGCGCGCCGACGGGCGGCCGTTATGAACCGGTGACCGGGCCGCCTGAGAGAATGATCGCCTGGCGGCGCTACCGGGGGTGACCATGGACCGGCAGGCTGGCAGCCTGCTCTCGGTGAACGTAGGCCTGCCGCGCGATGTGAGCTGGCAGGGCCGGACCGTGCGCACTGCGGTGTGGAAGCGGCCGGCCGACGGCCCGCGGCTGGCCCGGCGGCTGAACGTCGACGGCGACGGCCAGGGTGACCTGGCCGGCCACGGCGGCGAGCAGCGCGCCGTGTTCGTGTACCAGATCGAGGCGTACCGGTACTGGCAGCAGCAGCTAGGGCGGGACGACTTCGAGTTCGGCCAGTTCGGCGAGAACTTCACCGTGCGCGGGCTGGCCGACGACGAGGTCTGCATCGGCGATCGGTACCAGATCGGCGAGGCGCTCTTCGAGGTGACGCAGCCGAGGGTGACCTGCTTCCGGGTTGGCATCAGGATGAATGACGCCCGGATCCCGGCACTGCTGGTCTCGCATCACCGGCCCGGCTTTTACTTCCGGGTGCTGCGCGAGGGCGCGGTCCGGGCGGGAGACGAGATCGTCCGGGTGGCCCGCGGCCCGCAGGCCATGACCGTGGCCGAGATAGACGCGCTGCTGTACCTGCCCGGCCACCCGGCGCAGCAGGTGCGCAGGGCGCTGACGATCCCGGCGCTGTCGGACGGCTGGAAGGCGTCGTTCCGCGAGCTGGCCAGCCAGCCGGACGGCGGCCAGGGCGCGGGCAACGCCGGGCTGGCCGCCGCGAGCCCGCCGCCTGCCTGGCCGGGGTTCCGCCCGCTGGCGGTGACGGCGGTCGAGCCGGAGAGCCAGTCGGTAATCTCGCTGCGGCTGGCCGACCCGGCCGGGGCGGCGCTGCCGGCCGCGAGTCCCGGTCAGTTCCTGACCATCCGGCTGCAGCCGCAGCCGGACCAGCCGCCGCTGCTGCGCAGCTACTCGCTGTCCGGACCGCCGGATGCCGGGTCCTACCGGATCAGCGTGAAACGCGAGCAGCACGGCGCGGCCAGCCAGTTCGTGCACGACCACGTGCGCCCCGGTGACCAGCTCGCGGTCGCCGCGCCGCGCGGCACCTTCATCCTGCAGCCGGGCGCGGCACCGGTGCTGCTGATCAGCGCGGGCGTCGGCGCCACGCCGGTGCTAGCGATGCTGCACGCGCTGGCCGACGCGGGGTCCGGCCGCGAGGTGTGGTGGCTGCACGGCGCGCGCAGCCGGGCCGAGGAACCGTTCGCGGCCGAGGCGAGGTCACTGCTGGCTAAGCTGCCGCGGGCGCACCTGCACGTCTGCTACAGCCGGCCGGGCGCTGACGACGTGCTCGGCCGCGACTACCAGTCCGCAGGCCGGCTGTCGGCGGCGGTGCTGGCAGAGCTGGACCTGCCGCGCGAGGCGCAGGCCTATATCTGCGGGCCGGCCGCATTCATGACCGACGTGGCGGCCGCGCTGGCCAAGCTCGGTCTCAGCGGCGGCCAGATCAGGACCGAGATCTTCGGCGCGCGGCCGGCGCTGACGCCCGGCATCGCGTCGGCCGCGGTGCCGCCGCACCAGCCGACCGGATCGCCGGGCACCGGCCCGGAGGTCGCGTTCGCGCGCAGCGGCCTCACCGCCCGCTGGGACCAGCGCTACGCGAGCCTGCTGGAACTTGCCGAAGCCTGCGACGTGCCGGTGCGCTGGTCCTGCCGTACCGGCGTGTGCCATACCTGCGAGTCCGGCCTGGTATCAGGGGATGTCGGCTACGCGCCTGACCCGGTCGACGATCCGGCCGACGGTGACGTGCTGATCTGCTGTTCGCAGCCACGCGGCGACGTCGTGCTCGACTTGTGAGAACGGGCCGGCCAGGCGCATACCGGGCCAGGCCTACGAACGCCGGAATTGCCCCAGCGACGAGCAGGCACGCAACACAGGCGAAAATGATCAGCGCGTAGCTGTTGCCTCGTTGCCGCGCTTCAAAGGCGGCCGGCTAGTCAAAGACCTCGCTGCCGCCGGTACAGCGGGACCTCGTCAGCTTTGACGTGCTTGTTGCTGGCCGAGAACAAAATGCGGCGGCGACGGTGCGAGCGGCTCCGGCTCGGTTACAGGCGGGAGGTGAGCTCGGCAACGATTTCCGCCGCAGACTGTGGCTGTCTGGCGAGTGCGACGCTCTGTCCGGCCCACATTGAGAGCGCTTCGATGTCACCGGTGGTCCCGGCCATTGGCGGCGCGGGCTCGTAGCGAACGATTGGTTCGCCGGAGGCGAAGTGCGCGATCACGTCGCCCGCTCCTGGCCGCTGCGCGAGCGGGGGGCGGCCTGCGGTCTGCCACGCGTCGGCGGTTGAGTTGCGGAGCGCGCGGTGGGGGGAGTCGGGCCACCCGACCGAGTACAGGTTGTGGTACCGCTGCGGATCGGTCTCGGCCGCGGCTATCAGCGCGCGCCGGTAGTCCTCGTGGATTGGCATCTCCTCGGCCAGCAGGAACCGCGTGCCCAGCCAAGCGGCCTGGGCGCCCAGGGCGAGTACCGCGGCGACTCCGCGAGCGTCACCGATCCCGCCAGCCGCGATTACCGGCACCGGCGCCACCGCGTCCACGACAGCTGGCACCAGCGGCAGTGTCGCGACGGTACCCCACACGTGACCGCCGGCCTCCCAGCCCTGCGCGACGACCACGTCCACGCCGGACGCGACTGCCCGCCGTGCTTCCTCGGCAGTGCCGACCGTGTGCATGACAATGCCCCCGGCGTCGTGGACCTGCTCGATGTAGCCGCTGGGATCACCCAAGAAAAACGAGACGATCCGCAGCCCGGCGGCGAGGGCCTGGTCAAGGCGACGGTGACGATCTTCGGTGAGAACCAGATTGCCGCAAAACGGCCGCGCGGTCAGCGCCGCCGTCTCCCGAACCACGGCTCCGACGTCTTCTGACCACGTCAGCGTCAGCATGCCGAGCCCGCCGGCATTCGAGACCGCCGCGGCCAGCCGGGGAACCGCAACCATTGGCGCCAGGACGATCGGCTGTTCAATCCCAAGCAACTCGCACACCGGTGTGCGCATCGCGTTCACCCCTTGCTCGGCCCGACATACGAGGTCGGCATTGACCCGGGGGACCGCCGGTCCCAGCCGTGAAACTTCGAGTAGTCGCCGGCCTCCCAGGCCTCGCGCAGTCCCGGGGTGCTTAGGTCCCAGTCCGGGCGGATCTCGGCAGTGGCGGCGCTCAGGTCGCGCCACAGGTCATAGAACGACGGGCGGCCCCAGAACCAGTAGCCGTTGTAGACGCTGTGGATGACCAGTCCCGGCTTGAGCACGAGGGTGTGCGGGATCATCGGGTCGTGGTCGGGATCGGTGTACTCCTGGATGCCCAGATCCTTTTGGACAATCCGCCCGGGGTCGGACAGGAAGGGCCACTGGGCGCCGACCGAGTTGCGGAACTCCTGCAGCGTGTGATGATCGTCGGTGGCGATCGTGGTGACCTGTGTGTAAGCGACCGCGATCTCCGGGTAGTGCTCGGCCAGCTCCAGGTGCTGACGGTGCTCTTTCGGGCAGTAGTTGCCGCGCGCGAGCGTCAGGATCATCGGGTCCCGGCCCTGGAGCTCACTCAGCGTGCGGACGTTGCCGGCGTGGTCAGGCAGCGAATAATCGGGGAAGGTACCGCCGGGGACGATGTCGGAACGCACGGGATGACCGCCTCTCCTCTGACGCCGCGGGTGCGACCTGGACGTGCACATGTCTGTGTGCTGTAAGAATCTTGGTGTATCAGAAAGCACCCGTGCCTGCCGGTAGGCGTGCCCGCCGGCGCTCAAGCCCACACTCCCGCCTCGCCAGGAAGCCTCAAGCGCCATGATGACCACCGCCCCGCCGCCCACGGAGTTCGTGCACCTCGCGGTCGGGTATGACGGCTCTCCCCCCGCCAGCCGGGCGCTTGACGCCGCGGTCCGCCTGCTGCAGGGCCGGACCGGCCGCATCGAGGTCGTGTACGTGGCGCACCTGTCCAGTCTCGCCATGCTGTCGGCCGGCGCGATCGGCGAGATGGAAGAAGACTTCGACGAGGTCGAGCAGGAGCTTCGTGCCCAGGCCGCGGGGCAGCTGCGCGCCAGCGGGGCAGCCTGGGAGTTCGAGCGGCGTCAGGGCATCATCGCCGATGAGCTGATCGCGGCGGCCACGGCCATCCGCGACGCGCACCCGGGTGAAACCGTGGCCATCATTGTCGGCAGTTCGTCCCACGCCACCCACCGCGTGGTCGGTTCAGTCGCGATCGGCCTGGCCCGCCACTCGCCAGTGCCTCTCATGATCGTGCCTTAGAGGCAGCCGAGTGCAGGGACGCGGGATCGGGAGCGGCAATGCCAGTCCCCGGCAGCGTCGTCAACCACGCGGCCAGCATCCCGCGCAGCCTGCTTCTGCCGCCCAGCAGCCCAGCACATGTGTCCTTGCCCGCGGATCTGGCTTGCGGGCTCCTACCGCGAATGTGGTGGACGCTGTAATACTGCGTGGATGACGGGTCTGAGCATTGCCTTGGTTAACCTCAAGCCGGGCACGGGCAAGACCACATCTGCGGTCTGGCTGGCGCATGTTTTCGCCGAGGCCGGGAGCACCGTGCTGCTGGTGGACGCGGACCCTTCCGGCAGCGCGCTGGAATGGTCCGATCTCGCGGCCATGGACCCGGGACCGCCGCCGCAGGCGGCGTTCCCGTTCCGGATCGTGGCGCTGCCGTCCCGCAGCATGCACCGCCGCCTGCACGAGATCGCCCTGACCGATGACGTGGTGATCATCGACGCACCGCAGCTGGAGGATCACGAGGGCATTGCCCGGTCGGCGATGCGGTACGCCGACGAGATCCTGATCCCGTGCGCGCCGAGTCCCATCGAGATCAACCGCACCACGCCCGTGCGGGACGAGATCACCGAGGTTGAGGAGCTCAGGGACAGGCCCGGCCGCTCGGCCGTGCTGCTGAACCGGTGCATTGCCCGGGCGAACTCGACCGCCAACGCCAGGGCGGCGCTGGAGGGCCTCGGCTATGACGTGCTGCGGACGGCTGCGCCGCGGCTCGAGGTCTACGCGCAGAGCTTCGGCATCCCGATTCCCGCACGCGGCCGGGGCGTCTGGCGCCGCATGGCGCGCGATCTCGCCGGGCGATGCGTTCCCGTCCGGTCGGCAGCGTTATGACCACGCCTCGGGAGCAGCGCACAGGGCGGTTCGCCGCCCCGGCCCGGCATCAACTGCTGGGTATCACGCCCTGGCTGCGCACGCGGGGTGCATCAGCCTGACGGCCTGGGCCACCGTGCCCTGCCGCGGCGGGTCACTTGGCCTCCCCCGGGTTCTTGCTGCGTCTTGTCACCTGGCGGGCAATTCTCCTGCGCGTCACGCCAGGCGAAGGACTTGCCTGTGCGCAAACCTGTGGATGACTTGTGCAAAGGTGCGGTAAATCTGTGCACAACATGAGGATAACGCTGGGGATTCCCGGGCGGCCGTGGTTGCGGCAGGGCCATTACCTGGGATAACACTACGCACACCCTGTGAATTAGAGAAAAGCTGGGAATGTCCACATGCAACGCCGCAAGAGCCAATAAATAATCCGAACGTTTATCGTATCTTTATCAGACTGTGATTTATTGGCAGAACTGTGGGGAATTCAAGAGTCCCAGATGGTAAGCCAGGACGCTTTGCACGGGGAGGAGAAGCGTCACGATGGCGTACACGCACCCAGGCGCGGCGATGCCTTAGATCAGGCCGCGTTTCCCGCGGGCCGGGAAACGATCAGCGGCCCGCTCCGCTGGCAATGGCTGCGCACCCGGCATGTCATCCCGGCGCGCATGCCTGTTCCCCCGGGGCCAGGAGACGCCGGCTGTACGGCAGCTCGCCTCTAGCTGAACTGGAGACCTGCGCATGAAGCTCAAGAACCGGCAAGACGACGCCAGCGCACCCGAGCTTAACGAGTGGCTCAAGATGTACGACTGGTTCGCCGAGCTGCGAGACGACGACCCTGCCGGACCGGCCGACCACGGCCTCGCCGAACCGGCCGATGATAGCGCCCCCCGGCCGGAGACCGTCGCCACGCCGGCTGCCAGCTGGCCTGCCGCAGTCGCCGGGGCCAGCGCCGGTACCGAGGCCAGTGCCCGCGCCGCTACGCTTGAAATCACCCCCCCACACGCGGCGCCCGGGGCCACGCGGCGGGAGGCCAGCGCGCCGCGGGCCACAATCGGCGACCAGCTGCGGCGGCCGGTCGCGTGGTGCGAGATGGGTTCCTGTATCTGGCACCACGCCGATCCGGCGGCGCTCGGCGAAGCCGACATTCGCACCCGCGCGATCTCGGCCGGCTGGCGCGTCGATGCCCTCGGCCGACTGGCCTGCCCCAGATGCCAGCAGACCAGCCCCGGCTTCCGGGCCACCTGCCCGGTTACCCTGTGGGACCGGGACAACGCCATCACCTCGGCCGCCCTGACGATCGCCGTCATGCGCTACCGCCGCGCCGCCAGCAGCCCTGGCTGGCGGGCGGCAGAGGTAATCCCGGCCGGCCAGGCTGCGGCCATCTCCCACCACCCGGCACCCTGGGCGGCACCGGAAACACCCAGGCCAGCACCACGCCCGCCAGTCAGCCGCCCCGCTCAGCGAGAACACGCCACAGGCACCCCACGGCACCGCCGCCGCGAAGCTCCCATAGGACGGCAGGGTCACGGGGAAGCCTTGGCGGGAATGTCATAATCCCCGCGAAAGCCCGTCACGAAGCGCGCGAGCCGGATTTCGTCGTGCGGCATGCCCCCAGTGCCCCGGGTCAGTAACGTGTGGCCGCAATTCTTCTCTTGATGGCGGGGCGGGAAGCAATGACGAACAGCCACAATACCGAGCTAGCAGAGCTACCCGATCTGGTCACTTCGAGCGCCCACGGCCAGAAGCTCTCTGGACTTCAGA
Organism: uncultured Actinomycetes bacterium; assembly: GCA_963707065.1. Taxonomy (GTDB): domain Bacteria; phylum Actinomycetota; class Actinomycetes; order Streptosporangiales; family Streptosporangiaceae; genus Palsa-506. The sequence goes on along the minus strand of CAVPPJ010000061.1, from coordinate 5,486 downwards.
CTCTAACTAAGCGAAGACTGGTATCGGCTTTCTAAGGAAGCAGGCGAGGTAGCCACGGCCTATTCGCCAGTCTGATCATCTATCTCTGCGGCGTGGGCATTCTTCTTCACCGACTCGATTCCGCTCAGTGCCGACTGCTTGCGCTCGTAGGCCTCGCTGGTCGCGATCACCTGTCCATTGGCAGCGACCAGATTGAAATGGGAGGCACCGTTTGAATCAGCTGCTGAGAGTCCAGAACTTCAACGTCTCGCGTGACGGATTCGGTGCTGGTGAACACCAGAGCATCGAGAGGCCGTTCGGCCACGCCGACCCTGTAGGCATGTTCGCCTGGGCTGGCGCCACGGCGAGCTGGCCCATGCGCACAGACCCCGGCGGAAGCCGCGGCCTCGACGACTACTTCACGCGCGACTACGCCCGCAACATCGGCGCCGAGATCATGGGCCGCAACAAATTCGGCCCGCAGCGCGGCCCCTGGCACGACCACGACTGGCGCGGCTGGTGGGGCGACCAGCCTCCGTTCCACACCCCAGTATTCGTGCTGACCCACCACGCGCGTCCTTCGTTCGCCCTGGGCGACACCACGTTCCACTTCGTCGACGCCGATCCTGCGCCGGTCCTCGACCGGGCGCGGGACGCGGCGCAGGGCAAGGACGTCCGACTCGGCGGCGGGGCCACCACCATCCGGCAATTTCTGACGCCGGCCTCGTCGACACCATGCACGTGGCGGTCTCGCAGGTGGAACTCGGATCGGGGTCGCGACTCTGGGAATCACCCAATGAGCTGCTTGACCAGTTTCACCTCGAGGTCGTGCCCAGCCCGAGCGGCGTGACCCACCACCTTTTCTGGCGAAGGTAACACGAGGTGGTTCTAGGCTTCAGAGCGGTGCAATCTCGGAATTCCATTTTGACGTTGCTGTTCGCGAGTCTTCGCGCCGGCGTACACGCTCCCCCGACGGAGTACCCGCCTGCCTGCGTACCGCACGGGGCGGCGTCATGATGGCCGAGTTTCTGAATCGGGTCATGGAGCCGATCCTGGTCCGCCAGATGACTTGCCCGGGACCGGCTCCGTCAGTGACGCCCGCCAGGGCGCAGCAGGGAACGGATCGGCGAAGTACTGCGTCTCGTGCGCGACGAAGCCGCGAGCGAATTCCATGATGCTAACCGAATGGGTGGGCTCGCCGTCGTAGGTGATCACGCATTCGCTGATCCACAAATTCCCCCGGCCGCTGATCCGGCGGACGGCAAAGTGCCGGTCCGCCGGATGGCCGCCGCGTTGCGCCTGGATCTTTGCGCGGCCGCGGAAACGCTCGCCTGACTGCGGGTAGTCCAGGACCGCGCCGGCAGCGTAAATCTCATGCTCGGCGCCTGCATCCCCGCGCTCGGATGCAGCCCAATGCTCCTCGATCCTCGCCCGGGTCTCAGCGTCACGGTTCATTTGTCACCCTCCTAGCCTTAGCCAGAACAACGGCAGGACGCTGGCTAGCGCGCCGGCGCACCAGTCATCCTGCCCCAAGCAGGCAGGCATGCAGTCCCGCGCTACCAAAGAGCACCCCCGCAGATTCTTCGCACGGGGGGCGCCGCGACAACGCTGCCGCCGGCACTGCCACGGGGACCGCACGCGCATCACAAGCGGTGCCCGTCCGGCCCGGGCTGAGACGGAAGATGAGGAGAACTCCTCATGATCCAGCATCGGCTCACTCCTTACTCTGACATCAGAGTTAGACCTGTTCAGCTCGTATGACGCTGGTGAAGGGGGGCACAGATGAGCGCAGAGTGGGAGACCAGCGAGTCGGGTCCGGTCGCCGCCGACAGTACGGTCCTGCTTATCCCCGGAGGCCTGAACACAGCCCGGTCATACGTCGAGCTGATGGCTCAGCCGGCGCTCTCCGGAGTGCGCCTGGTCGCCGTGACGCTTCCAGGACACGGCGGCACGCCGCCGCCGGCGGACTTCAGCATCGAGACCTACGCCAGACTCGCGGCGGACCTCGCCGCTGATCTCGGCTGCGACGCCGTGGTCGGGTTCAGCATCGGCGCCAGCGTCGCACTCGAGATGGCTGCGTCGGGCGCGTTCCGCGGGCCGGTGGTGCTGCTCGGGATCAGCCTTTCGCCCAGGGACGACCCGGCTTTCCTCCGCATGCTCGACCGGCTAGCTGTTCCGCTGGGAAGCCTGCCATGGGCCTTGATGCTCAAGCCGATAGGCATGGCGACGAGGCTAGCGCGGGTGTCAGCAGATCGCCGTGCTGAGCTCCGCGCCGACTTCCGCAGGAACGACCCGCGGCTGATGCGGCAGATCTTCCGCGGCTACCTGGGGTATCTCGGACGGTACGACTCGCCGGCGGCACGACTCTGCGACTCAGGGGTGCCAGCGTGGGTTGTGCATGCGGACAAGGGCGACGGCGATCTCACCGACGAGGAGCGGCGCACGCTTGAGGCGTGCCCCCGGACAACCGTGGTCACCATCCCAGGCACCAGCTACTTCATTCCGAACGACGAACCTGAGCGCGTCGCCAGCCTCCTGATCGAGGCTCTTGGTCACGCTGCTGACCGCAAGGACCGGCAAAGGCGGTGACGATCGCGTGGTCGTCGCTCGATTCGATGCCACCGTGAGGCAGCCCCCGACCAGGTGCACATGATGTGTACTCCTTACGTTCCGCCGACGATCAGCTCCTCTTCAGGGAGCAGGCCGTGCTGCACCGCGAACAGGCTGGCGGCGGCGCGACTGCCGACGCCGATCTTGATGTAGATGTGCTCGATGTGATTGCCCACGGTCTTCGGCGACATGACCAGCCGCTGGGCGATCTCCCTGGACGGCAGGCCTCGGGCGGCAAGACGCAGCACCTCGATCTCGCGAGCAGTCAGCCCGGCGACGCCGCTGGCACGCCGCCGTACCCGGTGGCCTGCGGCACTGAGCACCGCCTCAACGGCATCGCCGTCAAGCCGGCCGGACCGCACCTCGGCGCGCAGTTCCGCCGCGGCCTCATCGGCGGACCGGGCAGCGCGGTGCGGGCGGGGCTCTCGCATCGCCTGATACACGTCGGCCGCGCCAAGCAGCCGGGCCGCGGGTGAGATCGACCGGCCGCTGAGGCCCCGGGGATAGCCCGAGCCATCCAGACGCTCGCGGTGCTGCACGGCCAGCGCGCCCAGCGGCGCCAGCGCAGCCGACTGCCGGAGCATCCGCTCGGTGATGTAGGGCTGCATACGCACCCGTTCCCGCTCGCCTGGTCCCAGCGACCCCGGCTTGTCCCAGATCGCGTTCGAAACCCCGAGCCGGCCGAACCCGAGCACCAGGCCGGCCCGGCGAAGGAGGCGGACATCCTCCGCCGGCAAGTTCAGGGCTGAGCCGGCCGCAGCAGCCAGGTCAGCGACGGCGGCCGAGTGCCCCAGCATGTACGGCGACTTGAGATCGACGAAACTGGCGACGGCAAACAGCTTTGAGTCGAACTCGTCGCCGGACGCCATCACGGCGAGGGCCGCTCGGCCGCGATCACCGCATCCCAGGTCTGAACCGCGTCGGCGCCGGCCAGGATGTCCCTGGCTTCCTCTCGGAGTAGCGCGGCCAGCATCGGGTCGAACTGCTTCCCGCTGCGCTCGCGGGCCAATGCGACCGCCGCTTCGACCCCGCCGAGGCGGTGCGCCACCTCGGCGAATTCGGCGAGCTGAGCGATCCGTGCAGGCACCGGAATGTCCTCGCCGCCCACGGCGCCCGGCCAGCCCCTTCCGTCCCATCGCTCGTAGGCCGTCCCGACACCGTCGAGCACCGCGTCAGCCAGGCCGAGCTGTTCGGCGAGCAGGCGGGTCATCTTGGCGTGATGGTCGATCATGCCGTCCAGCTCGCGATGGCCGGATACGGCAAATTCGATACCGAGCCGGAACCGGTGCAGCGGCGGGTGCCCGGAACCCAGGAACCTCATCGCCGACGCCGACGCGCGCATGCTGCGCATGTCGTAGTCGTACTTCCTCGACTTCATGGCGATGTCGTCACCGAACCATTTCGCCTGTTCGTGCGCGTCGGTATGACAGCCGACATTGACCAGCAACGCCGTGTAATACACCGCTGCCCGTGACTCCTCGTCCAGCCCGGCGCGCTCCGCGAGGTTCAGCGCAATCAGGCACTGACGCAGCACGTGCTCCATCGGCTGCCCAAAACCAAGATCGACCCCCAGCGACAACGCAGCGACCAACTCGGCAATCCGAACGCGGCCCTCTCCGTCCGATGTCACAAGCCCTCGCTGACTCAGCAGAACATCCCGGCGCCTGGTCACACCGTAACGGCGAGTGCGACACGCTGGCATCCCCGGCAGGGACAGTCCCACCATGCGCAGGCCCTCATCGAGCCGCCTGGCGTTCGTGTGTCAGTACCTGGATACCGCCGGGCCGGACGTCGGTCTCCCTGCCGCCCCGCGGCCGGACGTCCGCCACAAGCCGCTGGCAATTCCGGGCGCATGGCCGGCGGCTGCCGAATAGCTGGGTTGCCCGGCCGGGTTTAGCCGCGGCGGGCAGCGATGATCCAGGACCGTGCGCCGAAGAACACGCCGTTGCCGGTCTCGTGCGCGGCGAGGCTGGCGCGCAGCCGCCGCAGCGCGGGCCCCGTTGCCGCGGCGTCCAGGCTGGCGAGCAGGTCGCCGGTGCTGCGCAGGCCGAGAACGACGTCGTAGGCAACGGCGCTGTCCGGGCCGTAGTAGACCGGCTCACGCACATCGATGAAGCTGATATCGGTGAACCCGGCCGATGTGAGGATGGCACGGGTGATGGCGGGGTCGGCCAGCGTGAACGGGTGCGGGCCGACCGCTGCGGGGACGGGGCCGCCATTCCCGCGGTGAGGGACTGGCGGATCGCGTACGACCACTCGTTGCGGTCACGTTCTTGCCAGGCCATCAGCACCAGGCGCGCTCCGGACGCGAGGCACGCCCATATTGGCGAACACGGCACCGGGCCGGCGAAGACATCGCCCCGAACCGGCTGATGCACAGGTCGCAAATGCGCCGCCGCGAAGCGGTGGACCTGAGCATCAGCCTGCAGGAAGGTGACGTTACGCAGCCCCTCCCTGAAACTGAGCCTGTGGGGCGCGCCCGGCAGCATCCGCTCCGAGAAGGTCAACCCCCATGGCACTTCCGGCCACGGCGGCCCGGGCGGCGTCCCGGGTCGACTGGCCCGTCCCGCAGCCGATATCGAGCACCCGGTCACCGGGACCGACGCCTCTATCCGCAGCGCGGAACCGCCCATTCAGCAGGCCCGCCTCCGCATCGAACACGCCGGCGTGTCCGAGTCCGGTGCTCGCCCGCCGGGCCATCCCACTGTGCGGCCTGCTCAAGCATTGGCCCCCGTCTGGATTCCCCGTCGGCTGGACATCGCCATCACCGGACCTTCCCGTAACCAGTACCGCCTGGAGCCTGCCGCCGCCAACGCCGATAGCCGAAGAGATCGGCCGCTGGTCATCCCGCATCGTCCCTGCCTATGCGCTGCCGCGCCGACGATGGGCTTGGCCGC
>CAVPPJ010000060.1:0-37782 GCA_963707065.1 uncultured Actinomycetes bacterium | reverse complement strand
TCCAGTCCGTGTGGATTGATCGGTCAGCGGCGCTGGGCGAGGACGTAGCAACGTCGGCTCGGGTACTCGATTTCGGGTTGCGGCTGGCGGATCACTGTGGCCTTGACAGCAAAGCCCGCGGTTTCAATATCTGGCACGACCTGAGCCGGTTCCAGGAAGAAGCCGTCGAGGTCGACCGATTCCCCGAACCAGTTCGTGATGTGGTTGACATCACCGGCGGCGAACTCAGGACTGTCGATGTGGAACGCGATCAGAATCCAGCCATCGCGGCGCACCACGCGGGCCAGCTCCCCGTAGGCGGCGGCTCTCTGGCCAGCTGTCAGGTGAATGATGGAATACAGCGCGATCGCGCCTGCCCAGGCGCCGTCGGCAGCCGGGAGCTTCAGCATCGATCCCACGGTGAACGCCAGCGCCGGTGCTTTCTGGCGTGCGACGGCGATCATGCCGGGCGACAGGTCAATCCCGATCACGCCGGCGTGCCGGGCCGCGAGAAAACGCGTGACGTGCCCAGGCCCGCAGCCCACGTCGGCGAGCGTGCCCTCCCCGGCAAGCTCAGCGATAGCACTGAGCAACGCGCGGTCCAAAGGCTTGCGTTCGAGTTCGTCACCAAGCTGGGCGTCATAGGCACGCGCGATAGCATCGTAAGCCGCCCGCACAGCGGCACCGGCGCGGCGTTCCCCCGGCGTATCCCGGGACGGTGCCGAAGGCATGCAGCGACACTAGCGGTCAAGGCTGAAGAGCCGAATAGCGCGGTTGCTGGCCACGTCCAGCCCCTCCGGCTACAGAAGCGCTCCATGCGGCATGAGAGTACGTTCGTGGGAAAGCCTGATCTGGGAGGATGGATATCGGAGGTTGCCGCACTCGGCGCAGCCTGAATGGGTGAACCGTTTGCGGATTGCCGGCTGCTTTAACGGGCGGCCAGGCAAGTTAGGAATGCCGGTTATCCCCTGGTCTGCCTGCCGCCAAATCGGCTGCTGGGTGCTGCAATGCCAGGGCTCGCGACCCATTCCCCGGTCGTGGCCAGCGGTGCTGGCGTCTGGGTGGTCAGGAGTAGAGCTGGTTGGTGAGGTATTTTAGCCCGCTGTCGACCTGGATGGTGACCACGCGGTGGCCGGGGCCGAGCCGGCGGGCGATATCCAGCGCAGCGGCGAGGTTGGCGCCGGTCGAGGGCCCGGAGAATATGCCTTCGGCGCGCGCGGCCTGGCGGGCGGTCTCGAACGCCTGGGCTTCGGGAACGGCGAGGACTTCGTCGTAGTCGGCGGAGTGCAGCTGAGGTGGGCGGTGGCCGATTCCGCCGCCCTCGATGTGGTGAATCCCGGGCAGTCCGCCTGACAGCACGGCCGATTCGGCTGGCTCGACGACGACCCGGTGCAATGTGGGCAGGACGCCGGCCAGCGCGCGGCTGACGCCCAGGAAGCAGCCGGCGGTGCCCACGTAGCTGCAGAAGGCGCTGATCGGCGGCGGGCCCGGGAGCTGATCGAGCAGTTCCCCGCCGAGCCGGCGGTAGCCCTCGACCATGTCGGTGTTGTTGAACTGGTCGGTGGCGAACGCGCCTGTCTGCGCGGTGATCTCGGCTGCCCTGCGCATCATGGCTGGGATCAGGCCGGGGGTGATGCCATCGGGGCTCGGTATCAGCTCGACCTCGGCGCCGAACGCGCGCATCGTGCGGATCTTCTCGGCGGCAAACGCATCGGAGGACACGATCCGCAGCGGATAGCCTTTCACCGCGCAGACGAACGCCAGCGACGAGCCGGTGCTCCCGCCGGTGTACTCCACGACCAGCTGGCCCGGCCGCAGGCGGCCATCGGCCTCCGCGGCCTCGATCATCGCCAGCGCCATCCGGTCCTTGTAGGAGCCGGTAGGGTTGGCCGCCTCCATCTTCACCCAGACCTCGGCGCAGCTGTCATCGGCCAGATGGGCCAGCCGGACCACAGGCGTACCCCCGATAGCCGACAGCCCGCCCGGCCGGCCGGCAGCCATGCGCTTTCGCCCATCCTGGGAACCAGCCGCCGGGCTGATAGCTGTCTCACCGCTCATGTCCTCAACTCTCGTTCGTTGAATGCCTGTTAAGTCACCTGGCGGCCTCGCCGGCATGCGAAGACTAAGCACCGCTGCGTTCGCGCAGCGTTCGGGACCTGCGTTCATGTCAGGGACAACATAACGCCGGCAACAGGTGGGTGAACGCCTCGCCGGGCGGGGTCACGCTCTCAGCGCCGCAGCAGGGCGAACTGCCGGCACTGCGCCGCCGCAGCGACGACAGCCTGGCCGCGACGTACTCGGTGTATTCGGCATCCCGGCTGCGGCTCACCGCCGACCGCCATGCCTCATCACATGCTTCACACTTGCTAGAGGCGCGCAGCGCTCCGTTCGGTTGTCACCCGCAGCAAGATTCATCCGTTCCCCGCACAACGCCCCCGCCCCCGGCGAACGCGCATGCAGATCAACCGCCTCTGCGCGGCCCCACCTCAATTCAGAAAGTAGAAGCCTTAGCGCCCCGCTATTTCCTCTGCGAAGCTATGGCCAGCCCGTGACTGCGAGTTAAGATACCGATCAGTGCATAGGCATGCACGCAACGTAACGCACTCAATTCGGCATTATGACCGAGCATTGTCGGCGTGCTGAGTGACGCTGAGAGAACGCAGATCGCGGGAGCGCCCGGTCACGCGCTGCGGCGACGCTATGGCGCGTAACCTGTTTGGCTGGGGGTTCTGGCCGGGAGGGCTGCATGGTGCGCCGGGAAGCGATGGCCAGCGTGGTCACTGCCGCTGCCCTGGCCGTGCTGGTGATCGGGATCGGCCTGGCTGTCGCCGCGGTGGGTGCGGGGCGGGCGGTCGGCCCTGCCGCGCGCGGTGCCGGCGGTGCCCGGCGCGCGGGCGCCGCGGTGAGCGGCCCGGCGGCCTTCACTGGCCCCGATGGCGTGGAGGCCCGGTGGGTTATCGCGGAGAACAAGCGCCCGGGCAGCACGGCGTGGCGGATCCGTCACGCCCGCGGCAGCATCGTGGGGTTCGCCAGCCGGGTCTACGCCCGGCGCGGGCAGCGGGTGACCCTGTATGTCTCGACCAGGGCTGCCAGGTTCCGGGCCGAGGCGTTCCGGATGGGCTACTACCAGGGCAAGGGCGCCCGCCTGGTGTGGAAGTCGGCCGAAGTGCCCGGCAAGGTCCAGCCGCGCTGCCCGGTCACCGCGGCGACCCGCATGGTGTCCTGCAGCAACTGGTCACCCTCGGTCGCCTTCACCCTCACGTCCGCTTTCGTGCAGGGTGACTACCTGATCAAGCTGGCGGGCAGCGGGCGGCAGCAGAGTTACGTGCCGCTGACCGTCTGGGACCCGGCGAGCACGGCTGCATACGTGATCAAGAACGACGTCTTCACCTGGCAGGCATGGAACCCTTACGGCGGATACGACTTCTATGCCGGGCGGGGCGGCTGCCCCGCCGGCGGCTACCCGCTGTGCTCCCGGGCGCGGGTGGTCTCCTTTGACCGGCCCTACGCCGCGGAGGGCGGGTCGGGGAACTTCCTGACGCTGGAATATCCCCTGGTCCGGTTCGCCGAGAAGCACGGCCTCGACGTCACCTACGCGACGGATCTCACCGTGGACCAGCACCCGCGATACCTGCGGCGGCACCGGGTGCTGCTCTCACTCGGCCACGACGAATGCTGGTCGCTGAGCGAACGGCGCGCCGCGGTCGCCGCGCACCATGACGGCGTCAACATCGTATTCTTCGCCGCGAGCCCCATCCTGCGGCACGTCCGTATACAGGCCTCACCGCTGGGACCAGGCCGGGAGGTCGTCGACTACCGGGACTCGCGGGCCGATCCGCTGAACGGCAAGGGACATCCGCTGCAGGTCACCGGAAACACCTGGGGGTCACCGCCGGCCAGCTGGCCCGAAGATGCCTTCGTCGGCGAGTCATACGCCGGCTTCCTCGAGCCCGGCCTGCGCTCCGGCCTGGTGGTCGCCGACGCATCCGGGTGGGTCTTCCGGGGCACCGGCCTACATAACGGGTCCGTGGTACCCGGGGTCATCGCCTCCGACGTGGACCATTTCTACGCCCCCATGGATCCCGGTAACGTCCAGATATTCAGCCACTCCCCGATCGCGGCCAGCCTCGGCCAGACCGACCTGGGGCGCTTCTACTCAGACATGAGCTATTACACCGACCCGAAGAGCGGAGCCGGGGTCCTGGACACCGGAACCAACAACTGGATCCCGGCGCTCCTGCATGACCACAGCGGCTGCGCCCGGGGCCACTGCGCCGATGACATCATCCAGCGGATCACCGGCAACATCCTCCGGGTCTTCGGCCGCGGGCCGGCCGGGCGCACCGAGCCCTCCGCCGCCAACTGGCGCCACGTCACCGGACAGTGACCGGCTCAAGCCGGTAACCGGCCAGCTCACGGGCGGCCGAGTCAGCAGTCCTCGCTCAAAGACAGAACGATTCACCCGGAGCATCGCGCTACCGGGCCGAGCAGGGAAGGTGCCCGGCCCCATACGGTCAAATGAGGGCTCCGGAGCCATGGCGTTAATCGCCCGGGGCGCGGACGCAGCGCTGGCCGCCCGGCCGGACCCGGCCTGGATCGGCGGGCAGCCCGGAACGAGGTTCAAGATCGCCGGGCAGATCTGTCGATTTGCGGCCGTCTCGTCCGTCGGACTTAGTGTCAGGTCCATATTCCGGTCGCAGGCGCCGGCCGGCGAGGCGCGAGGAGAATTCGATGGCGAAGTTCGTGTATGTCTACATCGGCGGTCAGATGGCAGAGACGCCAGAGGCGCAGGAGCAAGCGATGCAGGCCTGGGGATCATGGTTCGGCACGCTCGGCGACTCGGTCGCCGACATGGGGAACCCGTTCGGTAACTCCGCGACGGTAAGTTCGGGCGGTGTCGCCGACGGGGGCAAGTCTGGCGCCGGCGGCTACTCGATCTTGTCGGCCGACTCGCTTAGTGATGCAACGGCGAAGGCAAAGGGCTGCCCGGTGCTAGCCAGCGGCGGGTCCGTCGAGATCTACGAGGCCATCCCGATGTAGTGCGCTGGCTCGGGCCGTGGGCAGGCCCGAGCCAGTGGGGCGGGGGCATGTTGCGCGGCAAGCTGGCCGTGCGCCTGGCGCGCGGCAATCCCGATACATTTCGGTGCGGATTGCCACCCGCATCATGCGGCTAGGCGCATGCGTTCGTCAGGCTGCGGTTGATCTTGTAAATGCTAGGTAGCCTGTGTTTTCCGGGCGGGCAGCGAGGCCGCACAGTGGCTTTGGATGTCGGCTGGCTGGGGGATGGCGGCAGCTGGGTGCTTGTCCCAGGTGAGGGATTCCACCAGGCCGTTGAACCAGTGACCGCGTGGGCAGCGGATCCTGGCACTTTCAAGCGGGCCGTCAGTTGAGCGGACGGTGTATCGGCACTCCACCTCGGCCGGAAGGCCGCATCTTGCCGTGCCGCGCTTATCCATGTACGCCGGGCAGTCCATGAACGTCAGATCGGTTTCCATCGGTAGCCCCCGTTCAGCGTGCGCCGCTGCCGGGGCAGTCAGCGGGCAGCAGCCGCCCTGGCAGCGGCAACCCGTAGGGTTGCAAGCGCCTTCTACAGCCAAGAGCACCGAGCGGCGCGCCTGATACAACCTGGAGCGTTTCCTTACCTGGGATGCCGTGTTCTGCGTCAATGGAGCCGGCTTTGCCACCGAGGAACACTGCGCGATAGCTGGTCGGCCTCTGGTACTGGCCTTCGCCGGCGAGCCCCTGGCGTGCGTAATGGTGGCTGCCGGCGCTAACGAAGTCCGCGGAGCCAAACGGGGAGCCAAACTCCCGGGCACGCGTTTGGCTCAGACCAGGCGCCACGAGCAGGACGGGGATCCGGGCCAGTCCGGCGTGAGAACCCCGCCTGGCGGAATGCCATCAAGCCAGCCGGGAACCCTCAGGACGAGGAACATTGTGCGGTGAGTTCCGCTCACCTGCCTGGCGACCGTGATCGGCGCGGTCAGCCGGGGCTGTCAGCCGAGGGCGAGTCGGCGGATGCCATGTCGCTCGATCAGCGTGGCCGTTAGGTGGCCGAACGAAAGCGGCCAGCTATGGCGGCCAGTTGCAGCTCCGACGCCAAGCCGCAGCCTGCTCGCGCTGGAGGCCACAGCATGAGTACGGCCCAGCGCGAACCCCGGCACTGGGAAGGCCAACGTGCCAGGCAGAGTCCCGGACGGCGCAACCGCCGATCCCCTCCTCGAAAGTTAGACTGGCCCGGGTGCGGCGGCCCCGGAGTGGGGTTCGGGGCCATCGACAGGAAGGCTGCCCCTAATGCCCAACTGGGCCGAGCAGGTTACTGCCATTGCGACCGCGGTAAGCGCTCTCGGACTGCTAAGCGCGATCGGTGCAGTGATCTTTGCGGGCCAGCAAGCCCGTGAAGCCCGAATCAACCGTCAGGCTGAGATGGCGGCCGAGTTCTTCAGGCGCTGGAGCGACAGCCCGATGGTGGAGACGCGTCGTCTCGTCGCTCAGTTTGAGACGCCAGAGGCGCTGCGGGACGCGATGCTGCGGTTCATTGCCGAGAACTCGGCCGAGGCATATGTCCTGTACCGCGAGCTCGACTACTTCGAGCAGCTCGGTGCGCTCGAGAAACATGGTGGCTTCGATTTCGAGCTGATCAGAACCCTGCTCGGCCGACGCCTGATCGACCGGTGGGAGATGTGGCAGCCGTCGATCGATGCAATCGGCGGAAGTGCCGCCTACCCGATGTTCGAAAGGCTCGCGACAAAGATGCGTGCCCAGGCGTGATCTCCCAGCGTTCAACCCCGTTGACGCTTTGGCCGGTCGGGTTTCCCGCGCGCCACGGGCTCATGCCGGTCGGCCAGGTCGCGCAGCACGGCCAGCCCCGCGGCGGCTGATGACTCACCGATCACGTGGAAGTCTTCGCCGAACCGCCGGCCCGAGATCGCCGCGCAGCGCGCGCACGACCCGGGGCGTCGCCATCGATCATGATCAGGATGTGTCGTGACATCCAGCGCTCTTATCGGTCCGACCTGTTGGTGGGCTGGATGTTTCTGGTTGATGTGGAAGGTGTTGTCCGGGTCGTAGCGGTACTTGACCTGGGCGAGCCGGTCGTAGCTACGCGAGTCACGTTCGCAGGAGATCTAGCTCCGAAGCTCTTGGATTACCCGGCTCTTCGCAGTTGAGGGTGTAGGGCTGGTGGGCGCGTCGGTGGCGGGGTAGGGGTCGAGGTCCTCCGAGGATCGGAAGTTCTCACGCTGCCGATCTGAAGGACCTCGACGTTGCCACAAAACACGAGGCGGTGCGACTGTGCGGCCATGTGCCGGCCGACAGCGACACCTCGCTGGGGCTTCACGCTCGCGAAGTCATCCCTGCCGCCGTGCCGAAGGACGGGTCTGTTCGGTCGCGAGTCATGTTGGCTTGGAGCTCGCAAGGCGGGCTGCCTGGGCGCGTGGATCACGGGCAGTACTCGGGGCTACTCGTCGGGCTCGAAGCGTTGGCTGAGTAGGGGCTCAAGTCTGGATGGCAAGGGCGAGGAGGGTATCGACCGCAGTTTCGAACGGACGGGTACTCCGTTGCACCTGGGCGAGTAGAAGCCCTCCTTGGAGCGTGGCGAGCAGAGTAGTGGCGAGGTCGTCCGGGTCGATGTCGGACGGGAGCTTCCCGTCGGCGTGAAGGGATCGCAGTCCATCGCTGAGGGCTGCTGCCCACTGATCGAACCCTGCCGCGATGAGCGCTCGGGCCTCGGGGTCACTCTCGGCCAGTTGGCCACCGAGCGAACCAAGTGCGCAGCCCCCTTTCCCTTGGGTGCTCCTCACCCCGGTGACCACCATCTTCCGCCAAGCTTCGACTCCCTTCGGGCTGCCGAGGGCCTGCCGATTGTGCTTGACGATCGTGTCGGCCTGGTAGTCGATGACCGCCTGCACGAGCTCGTTCTTGTCGGCGAAGTAGTGGTACATCTGCGAGCCGCTGACTTCCGCTGCCGCCTTGACGTCTTCCAGGGTGGTCGCTGCGACCCCGCGTTCATGGATCAGGGCGGCGGCCGCCTCCACTATGCGTGCCCGGGTGCGTTCTCCCTTGGGAGTGAGCCTCGGCCGGACGCTGATGTCGTTGTCCATGCTACCCATTCTAGCACTTTCTGGGTTTGACAACCCAGTCTCCGCACTGTCAGAATGGGTCATATAACCCATTCTGGGACGAGAGGACGACACATCGCATGACTGACCTCAAGGGCAAGACCGCTCTGGTAACGGGCTCGACGAGCGGTATCGGCAGGGCTACGGCCGTGGCACTGGCTGCCCGCGGCGCTCATGTACTGGTCGTTGGACGAGATGAACAACGAGCCAAGGACGTGGTCGCCGAGATCGAAGGCAGCGGCGGCAGCGCAACGTTCCGGCTCACCACGTTGAGCGATCTCGAGATCGGCCAAGGACCTGGTCGAGTGGGCCACTGAGGCGGGTGACGGTCACGTCGACATCCTGATCAACAACGCTGGCGTCGCCTTGCTCGGACCAAGCAACGCAGCCACCGAAGCAGAGTTCGACGAGACCTTTGCAGTCAACGTCAAGGTTCCGTTCTTCCTCGTGGCGTCACTGGCACCAGCCATGGCCGAACGCGGATGGGGCTCGATCGTCAACGTCTCCACGATGGTCGCCAGCTTCGGACAGGCCGGCATGGCTCTGTACGGCGCCAGCCGAGCAGCCCTCGAACTCTTGACGAAGGCCTGGGCCGCCGAGTACGGCCCGCGTGGTGTTCGTGTCAACGCCGTTGCGCCCGGCCCGACACGCACCCGGATGATGGAAGGTGTGCCCGACGAGATGGTGAATCACCTCGCAGCACAAGCACCAGCAGGTCGCGTAGCTGAGCCCGAGGAACTTGCTGCGGCGATCGTCTTCCTGGCCAGTGATGATGCCAGCTTCGTTCACGGCGTCACTCTTGCAGTCGATGGAGGCCGGGTCGCGACATAACACCAGTCGCACCACGGCGACGTGTAGGTGTGAAGACATAGAAGGCATATCAAACTAACCAACGAGGAGTATCTACATGAGCGCATACGTAATTGTCGAATTCACGGTCAAGGACCCGGAAATGTACCGTGAGAAATACGCCCCCATTGCTGGGCAGACAGCCAAAGAGCACGGAGGTGAGGTAATCGCCGCCGGTAACTGGGAAGTCCTGCACGGCGATGGCTCGCTCACTTCAGGAGCACTCGTGCGGTTTACCGACCGTGAGACGGCCCTCAGTTGGTACAACTCGCCTGAATATCAGCAGTTGATCGATGTCCGAAGTGTCGCGATGGATGCCCGTTTCAGCTTGCTCGACGGACTCCCTACGCCCACGGAAGATGAGAGGGAATCCGAATGAGCGCAGTCCCAGGAAAGACGGCGCTCATCACGGGCGCCAACGCCGGGATCGGCAAGGAGGTGGCCCGGCAACTGGCATTGCGTCCTGAGTTTGCACGCATCTACCTTGCGTGCCGGAACCAAGATCGAGCGACAACGGCAAAGGCCGAACTCGAAGCCGCGACCGGCCGGCGCATCTTCGACATCATTCTCATGGACGTCGCCGATCTGGGTTCGGTCCGCGCCGGCCTTGCGGCCATCGACGGATCCGTCGACGCGCTGGTCATGAACGCTGGTGTCATTGGCCCGCAGTCGATGCACTTGACCGCTGACGGGGTCACCACCGTGTTCGCGACGAACGTCCTTGGCCACGTCGTCCTCCTCGAAGGGCTCCTGGCCGAGGATCGGCTTGGCGAGGTGGCGGTCCTCGCCGGAAGTGAAGCAGCCCGGGGACTTCCGAAGTTGCGGATGAAACGGCCGTCCTTTGTCTCAACCTCTGCCGATGAACTCGCCACCGTCATCGACGGCAGCTACTTCGCCGGCGGAAAAGCTGACTTCAACCTAGCCTTCGGGCAGGCCAAGTACATCGGCGCCCTCTGGATGGCCCACCTGGCCCGCCAATACCCCGACCGCCGCTTCATCACCGTGAGCCCCGGCGCCACCACCGGCACCCAAGCCTCCAGCGGCCTTGCCCTACCAGCTGCGTATAGCGGCCAAATACGTCATGCCCGCCCTAGGGATCTCCCACAAACTTGACGTGGGCGCGAAGCGACTGGTCGATGGTGTCACCGACCCGACCCTGTCCAGCGGCGTGTTCTACGCCAGCGCGGCCAACAAGCTGAAGGGTCCCTTGGTCAACCAAGCCGACATCTTCCCCGACCTGGCCAACCCGTCCTTTCAGGACCACGCCAACGAGGCCATCCACCGCTTCATCTCATGACGGCTCCTCGGCCTGGGGACCCGTTCCACCTTGACCTCGATGGGACGGTGATCGCCGGCCGCTACATCGAAGTCGATCCCCCACACCGCCTGGTAATTGAATGGGAGCGTCAAGGAACCGACAACGTGACGCCGACACCTGCACTAATTGAGTTCACGTTCACCCCGACGGGTGACGAAAAAAGGTGGAGGTTCAGCTCTCTGGCCTAAGTGCGGAGGATGCTGAGTTCTATCGGCAACTCTTTGCGCGTTACCTCGACCGGATCAACGCTGCCTTCGCTGGCGCCGAACCCGGCGCACTTCCTGGCAACTGAGTCAGGGACCTCACCTCCGACGCCAACATACGGCTACGCCAGATCAACCCCCTGCGACGGGCAGGCCACCGAGTCGAGCTGAGCAGTGCAGCTGAACGCCGTCACCCAGGACTCGGCTGCCACGTTGCCGGACGCTACCTTCGCCTGCCCTGCCCTGACCACGTTCTGCCGCCTGGATGAGCTCGGGCTGCTGGTGACCGGGCAACGCTTGGAACCTGATCGCGCGGTGCTGGCCTGCCGGGTCATCGACGACGACCAGTGGTGTCGGCGGTGCGGCTGCGAGGGCTTCGCCCGCGACACGGTGACCCGACGCCTCGCCCACGAGCCGTTGGGTTGGCGGCCCACCGTCCTGGTCGTGACGATCCGCCGCTACCGCTGCCCCGGCTGCGGGCACGTGTGGCGCCAAGACACCAGCAGGGCCGCCGAGGCGCGGGCGAAGCTCTCGCGGCGGGCCCTGAGCTGGGCGCTGGAGGCGATCGTGTGTCAGCACCTCACCGTGGCCCGCGTGGCCGAAGGCCTGGCGGTGTCGTGGAACACCGCCAACGATGCCGTCCTGGGTGAAGGACGTCGGGTACTGATCAGCGACCCGGCCCGCTTCGACGGGGTGCGGGTGATCGGTGTCGACGAGCACGTGTGGCGCCACACCCCCCACGGCGACAAGTACGTCACCGTGATCATTGACCTCACGCCCGTGCGCGACGGCACCGGCCCAGCCCGGCTACTGGACATGGTCGAGGGCCGGTCCAAGGCAGCGTTCAAGGCGTGGCTCGCCGAGCGAGACAAGGACTGGCGTGACAGGGTGGAGGTCGTCGCGATGGACGGGTTCACCGGGTTCAAGACCGCGACCACCGAGGAGCTCCCCGACGCGACCGCGGTGATGGACCCCTTCCATGTCGTGCGCCTCGCCGGCGACGCTCTCGACCAGTGCCGCCGTCGGGTCCAACAACGCCTGCACGGCCACCGCGGCCACGCCGAGGATCCGCTCTACCGTGCGCGCCGCACCCTGCACACCGGTGAGGGCCTGCTCACCGACAAGCAGAGAGACCGCCTCGTCGCCCTGTTCACCGGTGATGCCCACGTCGAGGTCGAAGCCACCTGGGGGATCTACCAGCGGATGATCAGCGCCTACCGCGAGCCCGACAAGAAGAAGGGCCGCGACCTCATGATCAGGCTCATCTCGTCGCTCAGCCACGGCGTCCCCAGCCCGCTGGTCGAGCTCATCACCCTGGGGCGGACCCTCAAGCGCAGAGCAGCTGACGTCCTGGCCTACTTCGATCGCCCAGGCACCAGCAACGGTCCGACCGAAGCGATCAACGGGCGACTCGAACATCTCCGCGGAAGCGCCCTCGGGTTCCGCAACCTCACCAACTACATCGCGAGTTCGCTACTCGAGACCGGCGGCTTCAGACCCCACCTACACCCTCGAATGTGAAGAGCCGGATTACCCACGAATTACCATCGCGATCCCGGAAATCCGGTATATCTAGCCCACGGCGTTTCCTGAATCTCCTGCGTCAGGACTACTCCACATCCAGCCAGATCCGCAGTAGTGGGATTCCAGGCTGCTCGCACGCAGGATCATCCCTTTCATCGAGCCAGCCGTCATCCCTCGTCTTCCGGGACAGAAGATCCCAGCCGAGGCCATGGACGTAAAATTCCTTGGCCCGGATCCTGACTCTTGACTGGCACGCTTACTATCTGCAGATACTCAATGGGCATTGATGTCCTCTCTGGCTGCCACGATCGCCAAGGCACCCAACGGCTTCCGACGAAGCATGACCCTATCCGTTCGTGGCCGATTGACTCCCCGATGGCCTTGTGCGCGGGCAGCGCAGGAGGACGTCGTTGCCGCTCATCGGGCGGGTGCGGGCCGTCCACGTGGCATGCGGGCCGGAATGCGGGGCCAGCGGAGTGCCCGCTGGCTGGAGTTTGACATCAAACTCACACATGAATCATGCACAGGCCTAAGGTCCCCGCGAGAAGCTGTGACTCCTGCCGGGGATTTAGGCGTCTTCCGCTTCTTGTAAATCCTTGGTGGTACGGATGCATAGGAGGGTCCCGTGACACAGCTTGGCTCGCCGGCAACGGAGAGCAGTCCCAGCGACGTCGGCCGGCAGGCGGTACGCGGGTCGCGGCTCGCCCGGCGCCGCCGTGTCTTGTTCTGGGTGGCTGGCGGGGCGGCCCTGCTGGCGATCGGCGGGCTGATTGGCTCCTCGTTCGTGAAGTCTCCGCAGCAGATTGCGGCCGATACCGCAGCGCCGTCACCGACGGTGACCACGGCGAAGGTTGTCTCCCAGGTCCTTACCTCGTCGGTCCAGATGCGCGGCGTGGTGTACCCGGCGACGCAGTACGACGTATATCCGTCCGCCCCGGAAGCGGGCGCGGCAGCGCCGGATGCGGGGCCAGCCGCCGGCGGTTCGGCTGTCGGCGGCTCGTCGGGGACCGTGTACATATCGAGTCTGGACGTGGCAGCTGGCAAAAGAATCTCCAACGGCGAGAAGCTCGCTGGGATAGACGGCGAGCCGCTGTTCGCACTCGCCGGCCCGGTGCCCGCATGGCGGGACATAACGCCTGGCGAGAGCGGGCCCGACGTGACGGAACTGCAGCAGGCGCTTGCCTCGCTCGGGTACTACTCCGGCGGCGACACGCCCGGGTTCTTCGGTGCGGCGACCCAGGAAGCGGTCTCCCTGTACTACGAGCACCTTGGCTACACCCCGCCGGCAACGGGCGGCGTCCCGATGACGGACGTGATCTTCCTGCCGTCGCTGCCCGCAACGGTCGTCGCGGTGAACGGCGCCAAGGGCCAGCAGCCTGGTCAGCCGTTCCTTGAGCTCGCGGCACGCGGGTCACTGGCGCTGACCGGCGAACTGCCGCCTGCTTACGCCGCACAGGTCAAGCCTGGCCTGAAGGTGAAGATCTTCGACGATGTGACCGGCATCCATGCCGCCGGGACCGTTACCGGCGTGGGGACGGCGACGACGGTAGCGCCAGTAGGAGCGATCGTGAACGTCGGAGGCGGCGCGAGCTCGGCGGTCTCAGCGGGGTCGGCCGGGCTCCGGGTCTACCCCGGCGGCCGGCTCAGGTAGTTCTGGCACCGCCGCGAACCCGGGCGCGACGCCGTTCATCCCGTTGGCCGTGCGCCCGTCCAAGCCGCTGCCTGCGGCGCTGGACGGCGAGAACGTCCTGGTCACCGTCAAAACCGGGCGCACCGAGGGGCCGGTGCTCACCGTGCCGGTCGCCGCGATCGTCACGACCGCGTCCGGCACCAGCTACGTCACGGTGGCCGCCGCGCACGGCAAGCAGATCCAGGTCCCGGTCATGCCGGGCATCTCCGAGAACGGCTATGTCCAGGTAACCCCGGTGAAGGCGCGCCAGCTCGCGGCCGGCGACAGCGTGGTGGTGAGCGGCTGATGACCACGCCCGTGATCGAACTACGCGGACTCGCCCGGACCTACCCCGGGCCGCCGCCGGTCCATGCGCTGCGCCCGGCAGACCTGGTGATCGAGGCGGACGGCTACGTCGCGGTCACCGGGCCGTCCGGCTCCGGCAAGTCCACGCTGCTGCACCTGCTCGGGCTGCTCGACTCCCCCACCTCCGGCAGCTACCTGCTGGACGGCCTGGACACTTCCGCGTTGCGTGACCGGGACCGTTCGGCGCTGCGGGGCAGGCGGATCGGGTTCGTCTTCCAGGCCTTCCACCTGCTGGCCTACCGGACGGCGCTGGAGAACGTGCTGCTCGCCGAGCTGTACAACCACACACCGCGGAGCAGCCGGCTCCAGGCGGCGGTCGACGCGCTCGGCGCGGTCGGGCTGGGGCACCGGCTCGACGCGCTGCCGACCACGCTGTCCGGCGGCGAGTGCCAGCGGGTCGCTATCGCGCGTGCGCTGGTCAACCGGCCGAGCCTGCTGCTGTGCGACGAGCCGACGGGAAACCTGGACTCGCGCAACGCCGCCGCGCTCATGGAACTGCTCGACCAGCTCAATGCGGATGGCCTGACGATCGTGGTCATCACGCACGACGCGGCGGTGGCGGCTCACGCGGGCCGGACCGTGGCGATCAGTGACGGGATCATGTCCGAGCGGGCCGGGGCCGGCCATGAGTAGGCCGGGTGCTGGCCTGCCGTCGCCCCAGCTAACCGTCCGGGACACCGCCGCCGAGGCGATCGCGGGAATCGTGCAGCGGCCGGGCCGGGCGGGGCTGACTATGCTCGGCACCGTCCTCGGCGTAGGTGCGTTCGTCGCCGTGCTCGGCCTCACCGCAACGGGAGCGGGCCAGATCTCGCACCAGTTCACCGTCCTTGAAGACACCACGGTCACGGTGGAGGACAACGGCCCCGCCAACAATGTCGCGCCGCCCGGCACCAACCCGGCGATCGGCTTCCCGGCCGGCGCGGACGCGATCGCGGACCACATCAACGGGGTGGTCGCCGCAGGTGTCTGGTGGCCGGTCGCGCTCCCGGAAGGGACGAACTTCAGCGCCTCGCTCGCGCTGTCGGGCACGGCCTCCCAGACGGTCAACCTGCTGGCCGCCTCGCCCGGCGCGGTGCGGGCGATGGATCCGGCGATGGTCGCGGGCTCGCCACTGAGCACGTATGAGAACGACACCGCGCAGCACGTCGCGATGATCGACACCACGACAGCCGCCGCGCTCGGCATCTCCCCGGCCCGCCTGCCCAGCCGCCCGGCCGTATTCGTCGACGGGATCGCCTACACCGTCGTCGGCGTCTACAGTTCCGCGCAGCGCGTGGCCAGCGGCGGGAGCGCGATGCTGATCCCGGAGAACACGGCCCTGGCTGACTACGGGAACCCGCAGCCGGGCATCGGGACTGAAGACGAAGCCCAGATGGTCATCGCCACCAGAACCGGCGCCGCGCAGGCGGTGGCACGCCAGATCGCCGCCGCCGAACTGCCCACCGACCAGCACCGGCTGGTCGTGACGTCCCCGCCCAACCCGCTGAACCTGCAGAGCGAGGTGAACGGCGACCTGGCCGGGCTGTTCCTGATCCTCGCGCTGATCAGCCTGCTGATCGGGGCGGTCGGGATCGCGAACACGACGCTGGTCGCCGTGCTGGAGCGCACCGGGGAGATCGGCGTGCGCCGCGCCGTCGGTGCCCGGCCCCGGCACATCGCCGCGCAGTTCCTCGCCGAATCAATGGCGCTGGGCACGCTCGGCGGCCTGATCGGCACCTGCATCGGCGTCGGGATCGTGGTGATCTTCGCTGCCGCCAAGGACTGGACCGCCGTGCTGAACCCGGTCTACACCCTGCCCGCCCCGCTCATCGGCACCGTCGTCGGCCTGCTCGCGGGCGCGTATCCGGCGCTGCGCGCAGCGCGGACGAGCCCGCTGGCAGCCCTGAGGCACACGTGAACCGCGGCATGCCGATGTCGAGGCACGCCTGGAAGGAACGATGATGCGCATCCGCACCGGCTGGGGCCTGCTGATCTGCTGCGCGGTCCTTACCGCCTGCACGGCCGCGCCCAAGGGACCTGACGCGACGGTGACCACACCCGCCGTGGGCAGGCCGCCCGCCCCGGCCTCGGTTGCGGCGGCCATGTCATCGGAGGCGTTCACGCCCTACGCCGCCCTCGGCGCCGCCGACAATGACGGCCTGGCCCCCGGCGACACCTACGACGCCCTGCACACCGCGTGCATGAACGACGCAGGCTACGGGCAGTACGCCGCCCAGGCACCGTACTCGGTACGCGCCAACAGCGGCATGGGGTTCCCGCAGGCCTTCGGGCCATGGGGCTACGTGGGGACCGCACTGGCCGCCCAGGAGGGCTTCATGGCCGGAAACAACGGTCTCCCCCCGCAGAACGGAAACAGCGGGCCCGGCGCGCCCGGCGGGCCGTTCGGCAACCTGCCCGCCGGGGCGCAGGCGGCCGCGGGCAAGTGCTTCAACATCCTGGAGAACTTCAACAACGCCCAGTTCGCTCACTCCCTGGCCATCGTCGAGACGCTGAACAACGTCATCAGCACGGACGTGGTCGAGGACGGCGAGTTCAAGAATGCGATGAAGCGCTGGTCGGCCTGCATGGCCAGGAACGGGTTCAGTTCCCCCGATGCGGACAACTTCGCATTGGATGAGCTGGTCGTCCTCGGGCAGCGGGCGACCCCAGGCCAGAACCCCGGCGGCCCGCCCGGCCCGCCGACCGCCGCGCAGAACAAGACGCAGATCGCAATGGCGGTGGCCGATGCGGACTGCACGCTGAGCAGCGACCTGGGCGGGATCTACTTCGCCGTCCAGGCCAATTACGAGCAGCAGTTCGTCACCGCCAACCAGCAGGCACTCAACGCCGGGGTCCGGCAGTACAAGGCCGCGTTCGCCCATACACTAAAGACGCTTCCCGCCCTGCTCAAGACGGCATCGGCCACACCCAGCCTGCCAGGCCCGGGCCGGGCAGGCCAGCATGGCCGCACGGCCAAGCCCACGCCCGGTCACTCCTGACAGCGAGTTGCTGGTGCTCCGGCAGGAAGTGGCGGTTCTGCGCTGACTCGGACTTGGCCCGCCGCATCGGCATCAGCCGGTCGCCGCGGAACGCCAGGACAGCCAGGCCGGGTATTCGGCGAACTGCCCATATAGGCGATCTTGAGCAGCGCCCGGCCAGCGAACCATCACCGCTCCAGGCCTACCGTGAACGCACAGGTCAAAGTGCCCATTTACGATTCGAGCGGCTCAGTCGCCAGGTTCGCGCAGGATCGTTGGCCGTGCTGCGGCTTCAAAGGTCCGTCAGCTGACCGATGTCTCTCCATGCGCAGCGCACTGCATTGCTAACTTTCCGAACGTGCACTGCAAGTTTATCAGGATCTTTCAGAGCACGGCCAGGCGGATATTTCCCTGCATGAAGATGCGAATATTTCTTGCAAAATATATCGGCAAATATCACTATTCAATAAAACAATAAAAGGTAGATCGGGCGCATGAAGTAGCTAGATTCTGGGAAAAAATTCGCAGGACGGTGCATACGCCGTGCAGGCTGGCAGTGGCCGTGCAACATGCCGCTGACCAAGGTAATCGCCATGGAGGAATCATGCGCATCAGGCGAGCTCTCATCATTCCCGCTATCCTTGCGCTCGGCGTAGCCGGCTCGGCCTTGCCTGGCTCGGCCATGGCGGCCGCGGCCGGGCATGCGCCCAGCGTCCACTTGCAGGTGGCTGTCGCTTCTGGGAATCCCCACACCTATTATCATCTTTGAACTAACATGACCTACAGCCAACGGTGACGCAGATACGATAGGCGCCACTCCTGAGGAACTGCGATCCGTTTACCGCGCTATATCATGACCCGCGGCCGAGATCGGCAGGCAGCGGGTTCCAGCCCGGTTTGATCGCGCCTCGTTCGACCCTGAACAACCGCTCAGCTGGGGCAGCCCCAGCGGTTAGCTTTGGCCATGGTGGCTAGCTGGCTGGAAGCCCAGCCTGGCAGGACAGGTGGCTGGCACGGCGTCGAAAGTCAGGCGGACTGGCGGCACCTGGTCACCGGAATGGTCGTAACACCTCCGGTGCCGCTGGGCAGCCCTCTCGCCGCACAGCCTGGCGGGTTGATACTGCTCCCTCTGCGGTGACATTATCCCGCCCATGCCCGGCTGGCTGCTGCGATGCGCGCGCCACTCCGCGCATCCTGGCCGCGCGGAGGTAGTCTGCACCGGGGCCGCGTTCGCAGAATTGGCCGCGTTGGGCCGACCTGGCTCGGCAGGATCCTTCGCCCGGCTGCCGCGCTCCAAAGATCGCGGTCATCATGGCGCCGCGCACGGCAGGTGTATGGCCGCGTCGGATTCACCCTGCTGCGCCACCGCATCCTGCTCGGCTAACACCACGCACCGTCACCACCGAAAGTGAGACAGAGCCGTTACGTGGACAGTCCCGTTGGATGGTGTCGGATCCGCTGATCTATGTCCGCTGGCATCCAGGCGGCCGACCGCACTACTAGTTCCATCGATGCCTCCTCTACGCTTCGTCGCGTTGGCGAGCACCGAGGTTTGGTTACGCTGGATCTCAGTGTGAGGTGCAATGGAAGTTCATTGTTGCTTTTATGTAAAATCTCTGTGACTGTCAGAGTGGTCCCGTTCGCGTTGCACCGAGGAGGGAGGCCGCGTGTCCGTGCCAGGAAGCCCAACGGTACGGCGCCGTCGGCTTGCAGCGGAGCTGCGCGGGATCAGGGAAAGTAGGGGCAAGAGCGGAGATGCCGTCGCCGCAGCGTTGAAATGGTCGCCTTCCAAGATCAGCAGATACGAGCTGGCCAGGACCGGATTGAAGCCGCGGGAAGTCGAGAGACTGCTCGACTACTACGAGATCACTGGATCCCGTCGTGCACTCCTCATCTCGCTCGCTGAGGATGCGGCTCGGAAGGGATGGTGGGAAGAATTCACAGATGTCCTTTCCGCCGACTATCAGCAGTTCATTGGACTTGAGCATGAGGCGAGTTCGATCGCGATATGGCACGTTGAGGTTGTAACTGGTCTCTTACAGACAGAAGCCTATGCTAGGCATATAATTCGCGGTTACAACCAGGTCGAGCCAATCGCACCTGGCATGATCGAGCGGCTGGTCAAGGTCCGGATGCAACGTCAGCAGATGCTGATTCGCGAACCAGGGTTTCAGCTATCAGTCGTGCTCGACGAGTCAATCTTGAAGCGTCGGATCGGCGACGAATTGGTGATGTATGAGCAGCTTCAGCGGCTCGTATATGAGGCTGACCGGCCAAACGTAACGTTGCAGGTCCTCCCCCTTAACGCGCAGCACGCAGTCTTCGGGGAGTCATTTGTTATATTCCGCTTTGGGCCAGACAATGATGCTATGATACAGGATGTGGTAAGCACTGAACATTTGAAAAATGACTTCTCCGTGGAAGGTGAGAGAGAGACCTACTTGTATAGGCTCGCATTTCAGATTCTTGTCGGTGCATCGCTGGACCCGGCGTCGTCTAGAGCGCTCATACTCGAGACCGCTGAGTCGTATTGGTCAGGGACCACGTCCCGCGGCGCGGGCAGTGAAACGGCACCGCGTGATTCTTGGTTCGGGACCTTAGGTGGCAACGGCGGTTAGGCCGCCTCCTCGGCGAGGTGGCCTGGCAGAGGGGAGGCGGCGGCAGCGGATGTCCAGGCCGATGTGGCGGCGCATCTCGTTCTTAGCCCTTGCCTGGGCGAGCATCGCTGCTAGCAGGAGCCGATCCCGTCGTCGCCCTAAATGGCGATAATCCGCAGCGCCTGAGCAGTGGTCAAGGAGAAGCGCGGCGCAGGGGCCAGGCACCGTTGCCATCCAGTGCCGCCGCATCTGACCGTGCCGCCCGCCCGGTTGGCCAGCTGCCGCCTGAACACACGGGATCAAGGCAGGGTCGTCTCGCATCACGACGCCGCGCCAACCAGCGGGAACATCAAACATCAGAGCCATGCACGCACCTCTGCGGTTTCGTAGCGGATGCCCTGAGTAGCCGATATGCTGCTACGCGTAGTCACAAGCTCTAGGTCATAATCACCCGACATTCAGTGAGGTAAGGAAGTGGGAAGACCTACGCTCGAGGACGGTCCGGGAAGGCCTGGTTCAGATTCGTACTGGGTTAAGAGCTCCCTGAGTTTCTCCAACAGCAACTGCGTCGAGGTAGCAAGCCTGCCTGATGGCCAGATCGGTGTTCGCGACAGTAAGGACTCCGAAGGTCCGGTTCTCCGATTTACATCGGGCGAATGGCATGCATTCCTCGGAGGAGCGCGAAACGGAGAATTCGATAGTTTCGGTAAGATATAACCGCCGCGGGCAAAGTGCTGTAGCGTCCTGCCCAGGCCAGCCGTCGATCAGAGTTCAGTCGAAGGCCTCGTCAAAGCGCTGAGGGCCTTCGTCACGCGGCTGAATCCAGCGCCGTCCGGCTGGGAGCGCCGCTCCACATGCCATGTCGGGATCGTCGGCTTCGGGCTAGATTTGCCTGGCGGCTCATATTCCGTACCCTGACATCGCCTGCGGTGATCCCGGTGGCGAATACCATATTTGTCGGCGGTTCTTCTCCTTACATGCCAGTTTATCCCAGCTCTTGCCCAGCATGGCGTACCCGAATGTCATTTAGGCAGCGCGATCGTTGCTTTGGTTGTATGCATGGCTATTCCCTAGGATGATCATCGGGGATTGAGTCCGGTGCGGACATTACCTCCTGGCTTCCAGTTGGTGGATCCTGGCGCCAGGATTAGATGCGGCAAATCGATGAGCGTCTGCATGGCTTGGGTTAGGAATATGAGTGTGAGCGCCTTTCAAGAGCACGCATGAAACCTGGCACCGAAGGCAAGGATCGGTTAATAGCGCAAGCGCTGCGTTTATGGTCGTAGGAAGGATTGCGGGCGGGTTGGCCGAGATCAAGTGGCACGCGCTGTCGGTGCCCTGCGGCCTGCGGATCGATGAGCAGTACCTGGTCATCCGGGCGGCAACGGCCGCGCCAGCCCCGGCCGCGCACCCATGGAGGCAGCGTTCCTCGCGATCGGGGACGGCGCGCATCAGCAACGTGAGGTGGCCCGCTATTGGGTCATAAAGCCTGCGAGAGCATGACCACGATGGAACTCGGTTGCCTTCTCTGCCGTCACCGACCACCACCCCCGGCGCCGGCCACGCCAGCCCGTACAGCACAGGCTATCGCTCACTATTGTCGGCTTCGTCAGTCCCAGCCATTGGGCGAATACGCTATTCCCTATGGCATTGTGGGTCGGCCAGCGGAATCATGAAACCTGCGGTGCAAATTTCATTGCATCACCTGTAAACCGAAGGAGCATGTTCAGTTCCTCGCTCTGGCCAAATTTCTCAGGATTCGAGTGAGAACTGCCCACGGTGGGTATTAATGCGGCGGATGTTTCCGTACATCTCCTTCAAAGCACTAGCTGCGAGCTTGTCCACAGGCGGTAGAAAATGCAAGGTGATCATGGAATTCCGGGCGCTCGGGCCGATTGAGCTTTGGTCGGCCGAGCAGCAATATGATCTTGGGCCAGCCAGGGCACGGTGTATCCTGGCTATCCTAATGCTGACGCCGCGCACGATAGTGCCGGTGGAGGCCCTCATTGACAGGCTGTGGGATACCCGGCCTCCGCCAAAGGCTCGAGAGAGTCTCTCCGTCTACATCGCCCGGCTTCGGGCGTCACTCCGGCATGCTCTGGGCGACAGCGTACGGCTGGTGGGGCGCGCGAGAGGCTACGTGCTCGATGTCGATCCTGAGGCGGTCGACTTGCATCAGTTCCGCCGATTGCGCCGACAAGCGGGCGCACTGACCGCAAGCCGCGACTACGATCATGCGGCCTCGCTGCTGCGCGATGCGGACGGGCTCTGGCGTGGCCAGGCGCTGGCAGGAATCCGCGGCGACTGGGTGGCGCGGATGCGCGACAGTCTAGAAGAGGAGCGTCGGGCGGCCATCCTGGAGCGCGTCGAATGCGAACTGGAGCTTGGTCGGCATGCCGACCTGGTAGGGGAGCTCCGCCATCTGCTTGCTCTGTACCCGCTGGATGAGACATTCATCGCCCATCAGATGGCGGCTCTCTACTGGAACGGCAGGCCAGGTGACGCACTTAGCCTCTACCGGGAGACCCGCAGCCGCCTTATTGACGAGCAGGGCACAGAACCCGGGCCAACGCTGTCCGAACTCCATCAGCGCATCCTGCGCCGCGATCCGCAACTTGCCGTCAGGCTCGGTGGCCAACATCTTGGCCGGGTGCCACGGCCAGACACCCTTCCGCCCGGGACGGTGGATTTTGTGGGCCGTAGCGAGGAACTTGGGCTGCTCACCGGGGAGCATGGCGACACCCCCAGGGTCAGCGTGATCGAGGGCATGCCCGGCGTTGGAAAGACCGCGCTGGCGGTCCACGCTGCCCGTGTTGTCTCCGGGCAGTACCCGGACGGGATGCTTTTTCTCGACTTTCATACCCACGACCCGGGGCTGCCCTCGCTCGACCTGGCCGAGGCACTGCACCGCCTGCTCCGGATGCTCATAGTGCCGGCTACGCAGATACCGGACGCTATCGGCGAGCGCGCCGCGCTGTGGCAAGCCCAGCTGAGCCGCCGTCGTGCCGTGGTGATTCTCGACGACGCTGCCCGGCTTGACCAGATCCGCCCGCTCCTGCCGGCGGCGGGTAGGTGCCTGATCTTGATCACCACCCGGCGCAGGCTTCCAGACATTGAGGGCGCGCGCACGCTTACCCTCGACGTGCTGTCTATCGACGATGCGATCATGCTGTTCCGGCGGACCGCGGGACAAGGCGAGGCACAGGACAAGGATCAGGTCGCGACGGCCGTGGGATTGTGCGGGCGCTTGCCGCTCGCAATCCAGCTGGCCGCCGGCAGGCTCGCGCAAGACTGCCCGCCTACGCTCGCTTCCCTGATCGAGGAACTGTCGCAGTCACCCGCTCAGCTTAGCGGCGCAGGCGCAGCAAGCCCGGAAGCGATGCCTGCCTTCGACCTGTCCTACTGTGCGCTGGAACCCGACCACCAGCGGTTCTTCCGGCTACTTGGCGTGAGCCCTTGCGCTTATTTCAGCCCGCAGGCTGCCGCAGCCATGGGCGGCTGTGCCCTCGCCGAAGCAGAAAAAGCCCTCGCTGCTCTGCTCGATCATCACTTGCTGGCGCGAGGCCCAGCCGATCAGTTCTGTTTCCACGACCTCATCCGCGGATACGCGGCCGTGCGCGCCGCGCGTGAGGACCCCGAGCCTGAGCAGCGGCAGGCAGTCGCCAGGCTGCTTGACTACTATCTGCACACAGCCGATAAGGCTGATCGTGTACTTCATCCGTTCCGGCGCCGGACGCCCGTGTCGGTCACCCATCTGCCAGCAGCGAGCCCAGCATTAGGCACGCAGGAAGACGCGGCAGGCTGGCTGGAATCGGAATGGCGCAACATCCTGCGGGCCGCGCAGCACGCATGCAGGCACGAATGGAAGCGGAAGTGCGCCGATCTCACTCACGTGCTTGCCGACTTCGTGGAGATCAAGGCGTACTGGGACGAGGCAATCGCGTCCCACACACTGGCCCTGCAGGCCTGCCGTGACCTCGCCGATCCCGCAAGGATCGCGCAGGCGTCGCTGGAACTCAGCGTGGTGAGCCAGCAGACAGGCCGCCACGAGGCGACACTGTCCCTGGCTGAGGACGCCGCCATAATCTACCGGTCGCTGGCCGACCGCCGAGGCGAGGCCGAAGCCCTCGACCAGATCGGCATGGCCCACCAGCGTGCGGCCCGTTCCCGCGAGGCCCTCGCCTATTTCCACGAAGCAAGGATTCTGTACCGCGACGCCGCGGATCAGCGCGGCGTCGCCAATACATTGAGTCATTCCGGGATCGCCTGCTGGCAGCTTGGGCGCTATCCCGACGCAATGACGCACCTCCGTGAAGCCCTTTCGCTCTATCGTAACGTCGGCGACAGGCGCGGCGAAGCGAAAACCCTCAACAATCTGGGAAAGATGCGACTGTATTGCGGTTATCATAGAGACGCACTCGAAGACTACAACAAATCACTGGAAATATTTAGCGAGATAGGCGGAGCGCAGAACGAAGCGATTCTGTATCATAATATTGGTGGCGTTCACCATTATAAGGGCAGTTACGAGGAAGGTCTAGCTGCTTGTCGGCGGGCACTAATTATATACCGTGATATCGGTGACCTCCCGAATGAAGCCGACGTGCTAAATGACATTGGCGCCATCTATCAAAGCGCGGAGTGCTACGATGAGGCGCTAATTCATCACCAGCGGGCAAGATTGATCGCTGAGGAGATCGGGAATCTGTCCCAGCAGGTGATCGCACTTCGCCGGATAGCCGACGTGCGTCGCGGATCTGGCCAGTACGGCGAGGCGTTTGATCATTACCACACCGCCCTAAGGCTGGCCAGGGAGATCGGTGACCTATACGAGGAGGCCAAAATCCTCGAAGGAATCGCTGAATCGACGCTAAACACGCAGCGACCCTATGCTGCACGGATCGTATTTAGGCAGGCGCTGGACATCTTCGAACGGCTCGGCGTGCCAGAGGCCGAATCGGCGCGGATACGCATAGAGGCCATGAATCTCGCCTCCGACCGCCACATCTCCTAGTCTGCCCGGTAAGTAACGGACCAGCAGCTTCGCGCAGGCGACCACCAGTAGGGCTTGGCGAAACCCGTCTGACCTGCGGTCGTAACGAGGCATCATGCCGGGCAGCTTGAAGATCCTTTGAGCCTGCCGGCGTCGTGCTTTCGAGAGCCGCCGGAGACCGTCCGCTTTTTCTAGCTGGTTATCAGCGGACGAAGATGCCCCGGCCGATGACGGTGTGCACGAGGCCCTCGGAGCGCAGCACCTCGATGGCCTTTTTCACGGTGCCGACCGCGACGCCGTAGCGCTGAGTCAGCGTACGCTCGCTGGGGACCGGCCTGCCACGCCGAAGTTCACCAGACTCGATCTGCGCGCGCAGGATGGCCGCTAGCTGCCGGTATACCGGCTCGGCACCCTCGTGGTCGATCTCGTCCATGTGATCAATTATCTAACCTTGGCTAACGCCGATCACTCAGTGCTAGCCATAGCTAGTCATGGCTAGCTACAATGACCGCATGTGTGAACTTTCCCCCGGCCTAGCGGGCTTACTGGACACCTACGGCGAGCACTGGCAGATCCTGCGGGAGGACGACAGCGGCGTCTGGACTGCGATCCGGCGCCCGACCCCGACTGCCCTCCATGTCCTTGTTGCCTATGACCTGACCGGACTGGCAGCCAAGCTCGAAGCCGCACAGGCCGGGGAGCGCTAAAGTGCAGCCCGTAGCCGCGACATGCTAAACGATCATGGCGAGTTTCGCCAACCGTTCCGTCAAGGTCTACTAGGTACGCCGCTCCGGGCCAGCCGCTGCCCCCGGCTGGCTCCCGATCCCGTGAACAACGAAGCAGCTCGGCACAACGGCACCGGTCCGGAAACCCAGAATGTATACGTCCTACGTCGCTCCTCAGTGGCCTTAAGCGGTCCCGAGCCGGTCCTGACCATCCGTCCGGTACCTGGCTGGCCGCGCCCTGAGCGCACCCAGCTTGCATCTGTGACCAAGGGCGCAAGGTAGGCGTCAAGACGAGTGCAATACGAACGTCCGGGCTGGTAGCGCACGCTTGCCTCAGTTCCCAGCAGCGGAAGTCGCTGGCTTCGAGCAGCCGAAGGGCAGGGCTCGACTGGCCGCGTACTGATCTGCACTACCCGGGGAGGTCTCCGTGGGCCTGAACATGGGTCGAATCCTGCCGGATTCTCACTGGCGTATTCCTGGTCGCGGCCGACGGCCGGCCGCGACCACCGCCAGGAGCCGGGCGATGAGTCCGCTATGCTCCCGTCTTTCCCGGCCTGCCCGGTGGCGGTGGACGAAACTAAGAACGGCTTCGCCGCCGACCTGGGCGTGCTTCCTGCCGCGCGATCTTTGGCGGGCGACGATTCGTTCGCCCTTGACAGCCTATGGGCCAGCGCCGAGCGGTTCATCAGGCTGTTCCACGCCGAGAATCGCGCGGGGCCGCCCGACTGGCGGCTCCGGCACGTCCGCCGCGAGATCGAGACGACGGGCACCTACGGGCACACTCCAGATGAGCTGACTTTCGGCGCCCGTGTCGCCTGGCGGAACAGCTCGCGGTGTATCGGGCGACTGTACTGGCGGAGCCTGCGGGTGCGCGACCGCCGCGAGATCACTGCGGCATCGGACATCGCCGCCGAGTCGATCGCGCACCTGCGGGAGGCAACGAACGGCGGCCGGATCCGGCCGGTGATCACTGTGTTCGCGCCGGACACACCGGACCGGCCAGGTCCGCGGATCCTCAACTCCCAGCTGGCCCGGTATGCGGGTTACGAGACCGCCGACGGCGCCGTCATAGGTGACCCGGCGAACGCGGACGTCACCCGCCTCGCCCGCTACCTCGGCTGGCCAGGCGGCCAGCCAGGCCGGTTCGACGTGCTCCCCCTGCTTGTGCAGGAGGCCGGTGCGCCTCTCACATTGCACGAGCTGCCCGCCGACGCGGTACTCGAGGTGATCATCGGGCATCCGGAGTTCGACTGGTTCGCCGACCTCGGGCTGCGGTGGTACTCCGTACCAGTGATCAGCGACATGTACCTGGACGTCGGTGGCGTCCGTTACCCCGCCGCGCCATTCAACGGCTGGTACATGGGCACGGAGATAGGATCGCGCGACCTCGGCGACGCTGGCCGGTACGACCAGTTGCCGGTGATCGCCAGGTACATGGGCCTGTCCACTGCCAGCGACAGGACCTTGTGGAAAGACAAGGCAATGACCGAGCTCAACCTCGCGGTCCTGCATTCGTTCGGCACCGCCGGGGTAACGATCTCCGATCATCACACGGAGTCGGTTCGCTTCCTCCAGCACATGGAGCGGGAAGAGCGCCAGGGCCGGGTGTGCCCGGCGGACTGGACCTGGATCGTGCCGCCTGCCGCGTCTTCCGCGACCCCAGTGTTCCACCGGACTTACCAGGATTTCGACCAGGCACCAAACTTCTACCGCCACCCGGCGCTCGCCATGCTGAAGCCGCCCTGGCCGCCGCGATGGTAAGCCGGGCCCGACTGCAGATCGCTAGGCCGCTGGCGATCGCAACAAGGACACATGCGCCCACCCTGACCTGGCCAACGAGATGCTAGCGCCGTATTTCAAGAGCATCGATATGCGTCGCCATCAATGGCCGATGCTCCGGCGATCGGTGTGGCCCTGCGCCGCTTCCTGAAGTGAGGCTGTTACCTGGAGTGAGGCTGACTTCGTTGCGCTCCCACTCCTCGATGCCGCGCAGGAGGCCCTGCGAACCAATGCGATGGTGGTCGCTCAGGTATAGCGTGACCAGCACGGTCGGCAGTGTCGAACCTCGCGCGGCTCCTTCGGGCTGTTGAGCACGGTCATTCGCCGTCGGAGTTCCCTCGCAATCCTCCCCTGCCCTGACCAGGTCGCCATGCATTGACGACCTTGGCCACCGCCGTGACCAGGAACAGCTGACCAATCAGCATCTCGAGCACGGCGAAGGTCTGCCCTGGGTTGCCAGCCGGGACAAAGTCGCCGTAACCGGTCGTGGTGAGCGTGGTAAAGGAGAAGAACAGGTCCTGCGAGAGCGTGCCGGGGCCCTGGGGCCCGAAGAACGGCGGCTGCGTCTGACTAGTTCCCAGCGCATGGTAGAGGAACGCGAAGAACATCCCGGCCATCAGGTAAGCGGCGACCGCCCCCAGGACCGTCTCGCTATCCACGATTCTCCTGAGCACTAGGTGGCGGATGATCGAAACTGGCGCAATCAGGTAAAGCAGGCAGCTGACCCAGGAGACAATCCGGCCGTGCGCCATCTGAGTATTGAAGAAGAGGTTCGCGACCGCCGTCACGGCTACCGCAACCAGCGCGACGTTGGCGATCGCCCGGGCCGATTTGCGCGCCCGGGATGCCCGCAGCGTCACCCACACCGTCGCGATCTGCACGCCCACAACCAAAGAGGCCGCCCATTGCGCCGTCAGCGTGGCCGACAAGGCATAGGTGATCAGGATGAGAAGGAGCACCAGGCCGTAGCTGTCCGGCGAGGAGAACGCCTGCACGAGCCGCCGATGACGGCGTCCTTGCCCCGGCTCCTGGACCTGTTCGCCGGAGATGCCCGGCATCAGAGACACCCCGGCGCAGCCATCCGCGCGCAGAACTCGCGCGGATCCGCCGCCAGCGGCCTCGTTACCCGGACACCGGACGGTTCAGTCATAGCTACCTGCGTCTCTCCTGGACCACGACGGGTGCCATCGGCGCGGCGGAGGCGCTGCGCCAAGGTGAGGTCCGGGCCGCTCAGGCGGAGCCGGGACGCCGCGCCTGGAGCGCCGTCGGAGTAGTCAATCACGACGCCGACGATAGTGAACAGCGAAGCGCAGTCCCCGCAGCCGCCCACGGCCCGGCCGCCCAGCTTCGGCCGGCCGGCCCTGCCAGCATGCAGATCCCGCACGGGCACCGCCGCTCGCTAGCGGGCCCGCTCTACGGACGGATGCGCGTCGGCAACCCGAAGCGGGTGAGGTCGGCGGTGAGGAAGGCGACAATCTCCGCGACGCGTCCGTCCAGCAGCGTGAGGACGTCGAGGCCGCCGGGAACGTATGCTCCCGCGGCGTTGTCCCACAGGTAAGTGCCGAACGCGATCTGGTCATTGGCCGTGGTGGGCAGGAACCGCCAGCGAGATTGCAGCGGGCCGCGGAGCAGGAAGGCGCGGATGTCGTCCTCGCCGCGGTACCACTCGGGCAGCGGCGGCATGGAGTAGCGCGCGTCCTCGGCGAGCATCGCGACGATCGCGTCGACGTCGCCGGCCTGCCAGGCGTCCGCCCAGCGCGTGACGATGTCATTGACGGCCGCGTCACCGAGGTCGCGCAGCACCGTCTGCTGGGTCGGTGCGGTCGAGTCGATCGCCCTGCGCGCCCTTTGCAGCGCGCTGTTGACCGAGGTGGTGGAGGTGCCGAGCTGCTCGGCTACCTCGGCGGCGGAGAAACCGAGCACCTCGCGCAAGATCAGCGCCGCCCGCTGAATCGCGGACAGGTGCTGCAACGCCGCGACGAACGCGAGCTCGACGCTCTCGCGGGCAAGGTACTGCCCCTCGGGCGAGATGCCGGGGTAGGGCTCGAGCCAGCTGATCTCGGTCGTCGGAGTGCCGGGCGTGACGTCGACGGGCAACTCGCGCCGGCCGCGCTGGCCGATCGCGGTGAGGCACCGGTTGGTCGTGATCTTGTAGAGCCACGCGCGGACGAAACCACGCTCGTCGAGGCTGCCGACGCTACGCCACGCGCGCACGAGCGACTCCTGCACCGTGTCCTCGGCGTCGTGCAGCGAGCCGAGCATCCGGTAGCAGTACGCCTGCAACTCGCCACGGTAGGGCGCCACCAGCTGCTCGAAGGCGCTGGCGTCGCCGGAGCGCGCGGCGGCGAGCAGCGGGGCGGCGGGCGCAGTCATTCGCCCATCTTGCCGGTGGCGATGAATTCGCGCGCCGGCCGGGGTTCCACTACTGAGAACCGTCCACGAGGAGAACAGACATGACCGACGAACAGCAGATCCGCGAGCTGATCGAGCTCTGGGCCACCGCCGTCCACGACGGGGACATGCCGACCGTGCTCGCCGACCACGCCCCCGGCATCGTCATGTTCGATGTCCCGCCGCCCGAGCAGGGCATCCGCGGCATCGACGCCTACCGCGATGCCTGGCCGGGATTCTTCGAATGGCAGGCGTCCGGCGCGGTGTTCGAGATCAAGTCGCTGGACGTCACGGCCGGCGGGGACGTCGCGTTCGCGTTCGCGTTGCTCCGGTGCGGCACGGCTGAGCAGTTCGAGCGCAACCCGGAGCAGCGGCTGCGGCTCACCATCGGCCTGCGCAAGGTCGACGGCCGGTGGATGGTCACCCATGAGCACCACTCATTCGCGGACGCGACCTAGTCGCCGGAGGTCTCTGCCGCCGAGGCGCTAGCAGTGGTTCGTCCTTCTGGCTATGGACGTCCAGGCCGCCGGCGCGGCCGGCCTGGACGTCATGATCAGACGAGGTCGAACCGGTCGAGGTTCATCACCTTGTCCCAGGCCGCGACGAAGTCGTTCACGAACTTCTCGCGCCCGTCGTCACTCGCGTAGACCTCGGCGAGCGCGCGCAGCTCGGAGTTCGACCCGAAGACGAGGTCGGCGCGGCTGCCGGTCCACTTGACCTCGCCCGTGGCAGCGTCCCGGCCCTCGAACGTGTTCGCGTCCTCGGCCACCGCTTTCCACGTCGTGCCCAGGTCGAGCAGGTTGACGAAGAAGTCGTTGGTCAGGGACCCGGGGGTCGTGGTGAAGGCGCCGAGCGGCGAGTGCTGGTAGCTCGCGCCGAGGACGCGGAGTCCGCCGACGAGGACCGTCATCTCGGGGGCGCTCAGGGTCAGC
Organism: uncultured Actinomycetes bacterium; assembly: GCA_963707065.1. GTDB lineage: Bacteria > Actinomycetota > Actinomycetes > Streptosporangiales > Streptosporangiaceae > Palsa-506. The sequence continues at coordinate 7,383 of CAVPPJ010000060.1, read as the reverse complement.
AGGTTCGCCTTGTCGATCAGCAGGTACTCAGCCGGCAGCCGGTTGCCTTTGCCGAGGTAGTTGCGGAACCCGTCGGCGGCCGGCTCGAGCGCGGCGAACGACTCGGTGTCGGTCTGCTCCTGAGACGCGTCCGCGCGGCCCGGCGTGAAGGGGACCACGACGTCGAATCCGGCGACCCTGGCGGCCTGCTCGACCGCCGCACAGCCGGCGAGCACGATCAGGTCGGCGAGCGAGACCTGCTTGCCGCCGGACTGGGCGGCGTTGAAGGCCTGCTGGATGCCCTCCAGGGTGCGGAGCACCGTCGCCAGCTGGTCGGGGTCGTTGACCTCCCAGCTGCTCTGCGGCTCGAGGCGGACGCGCGCGCCGTTGGCGCCGCCGCGCTTATCGCTGCCGCGGAAGGACGAGGCTGACGCCCATGCGGTGGACACGAGCTGGGCCGCTGGCAGGCCCGAGCCGAGGATCTGGCCCTTGAGGGAGGTGATGTCGCGTGCGTCGATGAGCTCGTGCGTGACCGCGGGGACGGGGTCCTGCCACAGCAGCGTCTCGGCCGGGACCTCCGGGCCGAGGTAGCGCGCGACCGGGCCCATATCACGGTGGGTCAGCTTGAACCACGCCCGGGCGAAGGCGTCCGCGAACTCGTCGGGGTTCTCGAGGAAGTGCCGCGAGATCTGCTCGTAGACCGGGTCCGTGCGGAGCGAGAGGTCGGTCGTCAGCATCGTCGGGGGGTGGCTCTTCGACGGGTCGTGGGCGTCGGGGACGGTACCCGCCCCGGCACCGTCCTTCGGCTTCCACTGGTGCGCACCGGCGGGGCTCTTGGTCAGCTCCCATTCGTAGCCGTACAGGGTCTCGAGGAAGCTGTTGTCCCATGTCACCGGGGTACTCGTCCACGTAACCTCGAGACCGCTGGTGATCGCGTCGCCGCCCTTGCCAGTGCCGTAGGTGCTCTTCCAGCCGAGGCCCTGCTGCTCGAGCGGGGCAGCCTCGGGGTCGGGGCCGACGTTATCCTCCGGGCCCGCGCCGTGGGTCTTGCCGAAGGTGTGACCGCCCGCGATCAGGGCGACCGTCTCCTCGTCGTTCATCGCCATCCGGCGGAACGTCTCGCGGATGTCGCGGGCCGCGGCGAGCGGGTCCGGGTTGCCGTTCGGGCCCTGCGGGTTGACGTAGATGAGGCCCATCTGGACCGCGCCGAGGGGCTCCTCGAGCTCCCGGTCGCCGGTGTAGCGCTCGTCATCGAGCCAGGTGGTCTCGGGCCCCCAGTAGACGTCCTCGTCCGGTTCCCAGACGTCCTCGCGGCCTCCGGCGAAGCCGAACGTGGTGAAGCCCATCGATTCCAGGGCAACGTTGCCGGTCAGGACGATGAGGTCGGCCCACGAGAGCTTCTGGCCGTACTTCTTCTTGACCGGCCACAGCAGGCGGCGGGCCTTGTCGAGGCTGACGTTGTCCGGCCAGCTGTTGAGCGGCGCGAAGCGCTGCTGACCGGCGCCGGCGCCACCGCGGCCGTCGCTGATCCGGTAGGTACCCGCGCTGTGCCACGCCATCCGGATCATCAGCGGGCCGTAGTTGCCGAAGTCAGCCGGCCACCAGTCCTGCGACGTCGTCAGCACCTCCGCGATGTCCTGCTTCACGGCCGCGAGGTCGAGGGTCTTGAACGCCTCGGCGTAGCTGAAATCCTCGCCGAGTGGGTTGGCCACAGCGGGATTCTTCGCGAGAATCTTCAGGTTGAGCCTGTTCGGCCACCAGTCACGGTTGGCGTCACCCATGGTGGGGTGCGTGCGGCCTGCGTGCACGACCGGACATTCCCCGCTCTCCGGGGTGGCGCCTTCGATGACTACTGGATCATGGTTCTCAGTCATGGGAATCCTTCCTGGCTAGACGGATCACGGTCCTCAGGAACTGCGGGCGGTGGAGCAGCCGGGGCACAGGCCCCAGTAGATGACCTCGGCCTCGCCGATCGAGAAACCGTGGTCGTCGGAAGCGGTCAGGCAGGGCACCTCGCCGACCGCGCAGTCGACGTCGGCGACGACACCGCATGACCGGCACACGACGTGGTGGTGGTTGTCCCCGGTGCGGCCCTCGAACCGGGCCGGGCTGCCGGCCGGCTCGATGCGGCGCACGAGTCCCGCCGCGGTGAGCGCGTGCAGGGCTTCATACACGGCTTGAAGGGAGACATGGCCCACGCGATCGCGCACCCCGGAGGCAATCGCCTCGACGCCGAGGTGGTCGCCGTCCCGGACGGCCTCGAGCAGTGCAACGCGGGCGGCCGTCACCCGCAGGCCGGCCCCGCGCAGCTCCTCAGCGGTGGTCGGAGTCCGGGATGCGGGCATGGCGCCAAACCTATCTTCATAAACAAGAACAGTGCAAGATAGCGAATAGTTCAAGTTTAGTGCGACGTAAGGCAACGTTTGCCCTGGTCGCATCAGTCTCGTCAGCGGGCGCTGGCCGCTGAATCCCGCACCGCGCCAATCACCCGGATCTGCGTGTCGTGGCTGATAACAGGCCGCACCCAGGGATGATTGCCGGATCCGGGACCGCCGGGAAATGCGGGCGGAGGTGAGCGGAGTGCCGGATCGGCGCGGGCGCTCGCTGAGAGCGCGGCTGCGGGCGCTTCCGGTGCTGGGCGGGCTGCTGCCCGTCGGCCGGTCCCAGGTACCCGCGGACGTGCTGGCCGGCATAACGCTGGCCGCCCTGGGCATCCCCGAGGTTCTCGGGTACGCGAAGATCGCCGGGATGCCGGTGGTGACCGGCCTGTACACGCTGCTGCTGCCGATGGCCGTATTCGCCGTCCTCGGCTCGTCGCGGCATCTGGTCGTGGGCGCGGACTCGGCCACGGCGGCCATACTGGGCGCGGCCCTCGCCGGGCTGGCGGTCGCGGGCTCGCCGCAGTACGTCCGGCTGGCCGGGCTCGCGGCGCTGCTCGCGGGCGGGCTGCTGCTGGTGGCCCGGCTGGCCCGGCTCGGGTTCCTGGCGAATTTCCTGTCCCGGACCGTCCTGCTGGGATTCCTCACTGGCGTCGGGATTCAGGTGGCCGCCGGGCAGCTCCCCGACATGCTGGGGGTGACCGTCCCGGACAAGAGCACCCCGGCCAGGCTGCTGGACATCGCGCGCGCATTCCCGCAGGTACACGGGGCCGACGTGGCGGTGTCGATCGGGGTCATCGTGATCGTGCTGGCGGCGCGCCGGATCACGCGAAAAACCCCCGGGCCGCTGATCGCGGTGATCGCCGCGATCATCGTGAGCCGGGCGGCGGATCTGGCCAGCCACGGGGTGGCCGTGCTCGGGCCTGTTCCCCGGGGGCTGCCGCACCTCGGGCTGCCCGCGCTCGGCTGGCACGACGCGGCCGCGCTCATCGGCACCGCGGCAACGATGTTCGTGGTCATCCTGGCCCAGAGCGCGGCGACCTCGCGCGCCTACGCCGGAAAATACGAGGAGGCCTTCAGCGAAAACACCGACCTGGTCGGCCTGGGCGCGGCCAACGTGGCCGCCGCGTTGTCCGGCACCTTCGTCGTCAACGGCAGCCCGACCAAGACACAGGTGGTCGACAGCGCGGGCGGGCGCAGCCAGCTGGCCCAGCTCACCACCAGCGCGGTGGTCCTGATCGTCTTGGTGCTGCTGACCGGGCCGCTGGCCTACTTGCCGGAGGCCGCGCTGGCCGCGGTTGTCTTCCTCATCGCCGCCGGGCTCATCGACATCGCCGGGATGCGGCGCATCCTGGCCAGCCGGCGTCGCGAGTTCGTTATTGCCCTGCTCACCACCGCCGCGGTCGTGATCCTGGGGGTCGAGGAAGGCATCGTGCTGGCCGTCGTCGCCTCGATCATCGACCACCTCCGCCACAGCTACCATCCGCTCAACAGCGTGCTGGTGAAGTCACCGGCCGGGCACTGGCGGCCTGTCCCGGTGCTGCCCGGCGCGCGGACCGAGGAGGGACTAGTGATCTACCGGTTCGGCAGCAGCCTGTACTACGCCAACGCCTCCCGCCTCATCGACGACGTCACGGCCCTGACCGCGCACGGCAGCCCGCCGCGGTGGCTGGTGCTGGACGGCGCGGCCATCGGCGACGTTGACTACACCGCGGCAGCGGCCCTCACCCGCGTCATCGAGCACCTCAGCCAACGACACATCCGCCTCGCCGCCAGCAGCATCCTCGGGCCGGTGCGCAAGCAACTCGACCGCTACGGCATCAGCGCCGCCCTCGGCCCCGGCGCCTACTACGAGACTCCAGGCGAGGTACTCGAGGCCTACCACGCCGCAGAAAGGACCGCCGGCGAGCAAGAGACCACCGGCGAGTAAGCGGCGCCGGCAACGGCCGAACCTGCGCGGGATCACTCGGCGACCTCTGCGCTGACCGGGCGGGTGCAGGCCGGAGCATCGGCTGGCAGGTCAACCGTGCTCGACTCGATGGCGAGGTCGGGTATGGCCCGCCCGAGCCAGCGGGGCAGCCACCAGTTGGCGGAGCCAAGGAGCTGCATGACGGCGGGCACCAGGACCATGCGGACCATGGTGGCGTCGACCAGGACAGCGACAGCCAGGCCGAGGCCGAACACGTCCAGGACCCGCAGCGGGTCGTTGACGACGAACGAGCCGAATACGCAGACCATGACGGCAGCGGCGGCGGTGATGACCCGGGCCGTGCTGGCCAGCCCGTCGGTCACTGCTGCCGAGTTGTCGCCGTTCCGGCGCCAGGCCTCGCGCATCCGGGAAAGGAGGAATACCTCGTAGTCCATCGACAGGCCGAACACGATGGTGAACATCATGAGCGGGATCCACGGGTCGATCGGGCCGGTGCGGCCGACGCCGAAGAGGCCGCTCAGCCATCCCCACTGGTAGACGGCGACGATGACTCCGTACGCCGCGCCCATCGAGAGCAGGTTCATCGCTGCGGCCTTGACCGGGATGACCAGAGACCGGAACGCCGCGACGAGCAACAGGGACGCCAGCGCGACGACCAGGCCGATCACCCATGGCAGCCGCGCGGCCAGGTACGTCGAGGTGTCCACTCCGGCGGCGGTCTCGCCGCCGACGAAGGCCGTCACTCCGGTATTGCCGGTGACCTGGGGGATCACCTGGTCGCGCAGCCGGCGGACGAGCGCAGCGGTCTGCGCGGCCTGCGGCGCCGTCGCGGGATAGACGACGATGGCAGCTGCGTCGCGGGCGGCGTTGATGACGGGCCGGCCCGCCGACGCTACGCCCGGCTGCTGGCGAAGGCGCCTGTCGAGCGCGCTGATGGTGGCCGCTGCATGCGGGCCGCGGAAGCCGGCGGCCACCACGAGGGGCCCGTTAAACCCGGGGCCGAAGCCCTCTGCCAGCAGGTCGTAGGCCTGGCGGGTGGTGAGCGATGCCGGGTCGTTGCCGGCGTCGCTGAACGCCAGGCGCATCGAGAACAGCGGGATTGCCAGCACCACGAGCACCGTCAGCGCCGAGGCTACGCAGATCCACGGCCGCTGCTGCACCGTGCGGCTCCAGCGGTACCAGAATCCCGGGCGCGCGGTCGCGGCGGGCCGGGCCAGCAGGCCGGGGATGTGCAGCCGGTCGATGCCAGCGCCGGCGAAGCCGAGCATCGCAGGCAGCAGGGTAAGCGCGGCGGCCAGCACGAGGGCGATAGCGACGATCGTCGAGGCGGCAAGGCCGTCCATGAAGGGCAGCCCGACCACGAACAGCCCGAGCAGCGCGATCACCACCGTGCAGCCGGCAAAGAGCACGGCGCGCCCGGCGGTGGAGAAGGCCACGATGGTGGCCGCCCGGGGCGGACGTCCTTCGGCCAGGCCCTGGCGATAACGGGTGACGATGAAGAGTGCGTAGTCGATGCCGACGCCGAGGCCGATCATGACCATCACGTCCGGCCCGAAGGCGGGCACCGTGACGAGGTGACTGAGTGCCTCGAGGACCCCGAAGCCCGTGCCCACTCCGATCAGGGCAATGAGGATCGGCAGGCCCATGGCCACCACAGATCCGAAGGCGAGGAGCATGACCACGACGGCGGCCGCGAGCCCGATCCCTTCGCTCGATCCGGGAGCGGCTGAGACGACGGTCTCGGCCGGCGCCCCCCCGACCGCCACCTGCAGACCCGGTCCGGCGAAACTGCGGGCGGTGTTGATTACCCGGCGGACGGCGCTGGCCGGCAGATCGGCGGCCGTGGCATCGAAATGGACCACCACGAAGCCGATCCGGTGGTCAGCCGACAGCTGCCGGCTGGCGCCCGGGGCGAGCGGGCTTTGCACGCCCGACACGTGTGCCAGGGGTCGTAGTGACCTCGCCAGCCGGCCGATGACCGCGGCGTTGACGGGGCTGCCGAGCGGTGCCGATGAGCGCATGACCACGTCCGCGCTGTCGCCCTGCTGGGACGGGAATCGGCTTGCCAGCAGGTTCCCGGCCTGCTGTGAGGGCGAGTTCCCCAACGCGAAGTCGTTGTCCAGACGACTCCCCGCCCAGTGAGCGAGGCCGATGACGGCCACGACCGCGAGTATCCACCCGAGCAGCACCCGGCGCCGGTGGTCGTAGCACCACCCGGCGAGCCGTCCGAGTCCCTGCTGCGGGGGCCGGGAAATGTTCGCGTCGATCAGGCTCCGGGCGCTCGCCATCGGCGTGCCTCCTGTGCTCTCGAACTCTTGAATCGAGAGTAACACTCTCAATTCAAGAGTAGTAATCTCACAAGCATGGCTACCGATGCCACCCGCCGCCGCTCGTCCGACGGCAAGGGCGGCCAGGCCCGGACCCGGCTGGCCCGCGCCGCGGTCATCGATGCCGCGCAGGCACTTTTCCTCGACCGCGGCTACGCCGGAACGACGATCGAGGCCCTCAGCGACCTGGCGGATGTCCCGCCTGCGACGGTGTACCGGCTGTTCTCCTCGAAACTCGGGATCCTCAAGGCACTCCTCGACGTCTCCATCGCCGGCGACGACCAGGCCGTCGCGCTGGAGGAGCGGCCCCAGGTCCGTGCTCTTCTTGCGGATCCAGATCCCAGGAACCAGCTGTCGGGTTTCGCTGGCATCACCCGCGGCATCATGTCGAGGGCCGAGCCCGTCCATCGGATCCTCGTTAGCGCGGCGGGCTCCGATCCTGACGCTGCCGCGCTGCTCGCCGAGCAGACGCGGCAGCGGCAGCAGGGCCAGGCGCAGATCGCGCGTTCCCTGGCCGGGCGGGCGCGCTACGGCCGAAGCTGCGCGAGCGCGACGCTACGGACATCATTCACGCACTCATGTCCCCCGAGGTCTACCGGCTGCTCGTCGGTGACCGGGGCTGGCACCCCGAGCGGTACGAGCAGTGGCTGACGGACGTCCTTATCGACCAGCTGCTTCCTCCGCCGGCGGCCAGGGGCGGGCACGCCGGTGAGTTCCGCTGCGCCGAGCCGTCTGACAGTGTGTGAGCAACCCCCTCAGGAGGCAGCGC
>CAVPPJ010000059.1:0-85177 GCA_963707065.1 uncultured Actinomycetes bacterium | reverse complement strand
GGTGATCGTTGTCAAGCCGATGCGCTTGATATTGTGGGTTGCTCATTGCTGGAGTCTGCGGTGCTCGGCGATGCGGCAGGCGGCTGAGCAGAATAGGCGGGGCTGGCCCGGGTAGTTGAGCGGGCAGTGGTGTACGTGCGGGCAGAGGAACCGGTGGCAGCCGATGAGAAGGCAGGCGGGGTGGTCCGGGCAGTGCCCGGGGTCTTGCGGCGTGTAACGATATTCACTGTCGTGGTTCATGACGCGTCCTTGTCGACCCGGCCGAGGAGTCCGCGGAATAGCTGCTCGCGGCAGGCCTGTCCGTGGGCGGCGGCGTGGTCGTGCTGGGCTGCGAGGGTGGGCCGGAACTCGATGCTGGTCTGGAAGTAGGTGCAGGTTTCGCAGATGGACTCGAAGGCGCAGTCCAGCTGCGGGGGGCGGGTGCACCAGCCGTTGCCGAGGAGGCGGTGGTGCTCGCGGCGGAGCCGGGCCATCTTCGGGCCGATCGCGTCGGCTGGGAGCTGGGCGGGCTGGCCGTAGAGGGCTTCGACTTTCTCGGTGACAGCGAAGTACTCGTCGGCGACGGTGCGGCTGGCGATTTTCGCATAGCGCAGGGTCATGTCCAGGCTGCGGTGGCCGAGGAGTGCGGCGATGGCCTCCAGGCTCATGCCGCGGTTGATCGCCTGGGTGGCCAGAGTATGCCTGAGCTGGTGGGGGTGGATGTGCGCCAGGCCGGCCGCGGTGCCGGCCTTGTTAATGAACCGGGTGACGGTGTGGCGGTCCAGCGGGCGGCCGTTCTCCCGGGGCAGTAGCAGCGGGTCGCCGGCCGGGACGTGGGCGGCCCGGTAGCCGTCAATCAGCGTGACCAGCTGGGGGTGCAGCGGCAGGTAACGGTCCTCGCGGAGCTTGCCGACCGGGACGTGCAGCCATGGCCCGGCGCCGATATGCACGACCGCGCCGGCCTGCAGGCCGGTGAACTCGCTGACCCGCAGCCCGGTGCGCAGCAGCATCTCGACGGTAACCCCGACGAGCATCCGCCGGTCGGCCTGGGCGGTGCGCAGGAGCTTCGCGGCGGTGGCGTCGTCGAGGGCCCTGGGCAGGGGGTGGTCCTGGCGGGGCAGGTCGCCGGGGAACATCGGCACCCGGGCCGGGGCTTCGTCCCAGCCCCATTCGTCGATGCGGACGAAGAACATCCGCAGGGTGCCGAGGCGGTGCGCGATCGTGGCCGTGGTCACCCGCGGCTTGTTCTGCCCGGGCCGGGCCGCCAGCCAGGGCTTGAAGTCCTCGACGTCGCGGCGGGTAACCGCGGTCAGCTCGGTGACCGGCGGGTCCTGGCTGGCCAGGAACGTGGCGAACGACCGGAGCGCCAGGTCAGCGCCGCTGACACTGCCGGGCCGCAGCACGCAGCCGATCTGCTGCAGGTAGCGGCGCATCGGGACGGTGACCTCCGGGATCGCCCTGGCGAGCTGCTCCCAGTCCGGCAGCAGGGCCGGGCCGGTCACCGGGCGCTCCCCGCGGCCGGATAGCCGGGAAATACCTGCGCGTCGATCGCCTCGGCTGCCTTGCGGTACTGAGAGGCCAGCCAGTCATCACCCAGATGCAGGTAGATGCGGGTGGACTCGATCGAGGCGTGCCCGGCCTGGGCCTGCACTGCCTCCAGCGTCATGCCGGCTTTGCGCAGCCGGGTCAGGCAGGTATGCCGCAGCTGGTGGCAGGTCGCCCGGGCCACCGCAGGCCCGGCTCCGGGCACCGTCAAGGATCTCGTCCAGTCCCGCCGCTGAGAGCGGCAGCCCACGGCGCGGGCCCTTCAGGACCACGAACACCCGGTCCGTGCTGACCCCGGCCGGGCGCTCGGCATCGAGGTAGGCGCTGATCTCGGTGAAGAACCGGGCCGAGACCGGGACGAGCCGCTGATGCCCGCCTTTGCCCTCGGCGATGAACAGCCGCCGCTCACCGAACCGCAGGTCGGCCAGCCGGAGCCCGAGGACCTCGCAGCGGCGCAGCCCGCCCAGCACCATCGCCGCGACCATCGCCCGGTCCCGGTGCGTCCGCAGCGCCGCGGTCAGCGCGTCCACCTCGCCCGGGTCCAGGATCTGCGGCAGCGTCCGGGGGACCCGGACCAGCGGGACACCCTGACGGGGCCGCTGCCGCTCCCGGCGGGTCGGCAGGCCCCGCGGCACCGGGCTGACTGTCACATCCCCGCGAACGAGCATGAACCCGTAAAGCCCGGACACGCTCGACAGCCGCCGCCGCAGCGTCCGGGCTGACACCCCGCCGGGCTCGGCCCCGGCTAGCTGCAGGCGCCCTTCCCCGCCAGCGCGCTGAGCGGTCATGAATGCCAGCACATCGCCGCTGCGGACCCGCCGCGGCGGCTTGCCGACCACAGTGAAGAAGACCTTCAGGTCATAAGCCACGGCCAGCACCGTGTTCGGCAGGCACCGGCCCGCCAGGAACTCCAGGTAGTCATCCAGCAGCCCGACCCCGAGCCGCACCACCAGCTCCCCGGCCGCGTTCCGCGACCGGGACAGGCGAACAGCAGTCATAGTCATGCAGGCCCTCCATCTTCACAAGAACAGGCCTGTCAGCCTGCCAAGATCCTTATGAAGATCACCCGCATATCATGCAGATCCGGACGTTCGGTCAGCGAAGGGGCCGCTACTCGAGCGCCTCGGCTGCGCCCCGACCCGATCAGGAATCGAGAAGCGCCACGATGTGGCCGGGGCCTAGCCTTTCGGTGGAAGGCCGGCATGACACCGAGCCCGTGAGCGTCAGGAAAGGAAACCCGAGAATGCCCGCGAAGAATGCCATGAGCGAGTCCGGCGGCTTCAGCGCCGAAGAGCGTGCCGCGATGAAGGAACGCGCCGCCGAGTTGCGCGCCGAGGGCAAGAAGGGCACCAAGAAGGCCGACGGCCTGCAGGCGGTCCTCGACAGCATCGCGCAGATGGCACCGGAGGATCGTGCGCTAGCCGAGCGCGTGCACGTGATAGTGACCGCGACCGCCCCCGAGTTGTCGCCGAAGACCTGGTACGGGATGCCCGCTTACGCGAACGCGGACGGCAAGGTCGTCGTCTTCTTCCAGAACGCGGGCAAGTTCAGCTACCGCTACTCGACCCTGGGTTTCCAGGACGCGGCGAACCTCGACGACGGCGACGCGTGGCCGGTGTCGTACGCGCTTAAGAATTGGAGCCCCACGGTGGAGAAGAAGGTCGCCGAGCTGGTGAAGGCCGCGATCTCCTGACCGGTGCCGCGACCGCTGCGGAGCGCCCGCACCGTCCTCGGATACAGCGCGTTCGGGCGGCAGCTCGTCACGACTCAGCTCCACGGCGGGGAGTCGGACACCACTCAAAACTGCCGCCGTGCCGCTTGATCAAGCCCAGACCCGGAAATGGCATGTGGTAGGCGTGCACGAGCAGTTGCTCGTCAGCTGCCCATCCCAGGATCTTCCGGCGGCTGAGTACTGATCGCTCGGCGTCGTGATCCCACGGCGTCCGCCACTGGGGGTGGCTGAGCTGGAGCGGGTCGTAGAAGGAGTCTCCGGTGCAGAGAAGCCGCTCGCCCTGGGATTCCAGCAGGATCGCGGTGTGGCCAGGAGTGTGGCCTGCAGCCGCGATGGTGCGGACGTTCGGCAGGATCTCGGCGTCGTGTTCGAAGGCGCGCAGCCTGTTGCCGAAGAGCCTGATCGCCTCCAGCGCCGACTCCAGGTGCGGGTCCGCGGCCGGGTGTGCGGCATCGGACCAGAACGCCACTTCGGCAGCATGGGCGAACCCGGTGGCCGCTGGAAACGTGAGCGCGCCTGACCAGGTAGCGCCCCGGGCGTGATCCTGGTGAAGGTGCGTGAACACCACGGCAGCCAGCTCAGAAGCCGCGGATCCTGCCTCGGCTAGCCGGTCCCCGAGTCGGCCAACCATGGGCTCGATGCGGGGGCCGTAGCCAGAGAAGCGCGCGCCCAGCCCGCTGTCGATTACTACCTGGCCGACCGAGGTTTCAACAAGCAAGCAGTTGTATCCGCAGTTCAGCGTGGTCCTTCCTTGTCCTTCAGCGGCAACAGCATCTCGCAGCTCGTGACCTGGCACCCCTGAGTCAGCAGTAAAGAACGCCTCCAGCGGCGGTTCCCAGGGTGGCTCCAGCTGGCCGTCGCTGATCACCGCGCAACTGAGCCGTCCCACCGACAACCGGTAGATCACCTGGCTAGTATCTCCTCCGCCAGGCCACGTCATGCGACAGTCACCGCAGGTGAATGGCGCATCAGGCGATGCCAGGTGACGCCTGGCGGCGGCTCGGATGTGCTTTGGGAGCAGCAGGTCCCGGGTTCGTATCGGCACCCGAGGAAGCGTCCCGGGCTCGCGGTTGAGTGATGGACGGCCGGAACCTGGCACATGTCAGATGTGGCGAAGCAGGTGTGCGGCGGCATCCTTGCAAACGTTCAGCGATTCTTCAGGAACGAACGCTACTTTTCCTGGCATGGACGAATTCCGGGCCCGCCGGGTGGCCGACTCCCTTCGTGACCGTGGCATCAACGCGCACCTGCTCCGCGGTGGCGTCGGCCAGTTCGGCATCCGGGTGTCGCTGCCCGGCGGCCGCGAAGCCGAGTGGGACACCGACGGCACGGTCGGCCTTGAAGCCCAGGTCATGCGCGACGGCATGCTTGTCGGCTACGTCCCCCGGATCGAAGGCTCCGAGGACTTTGACGAGTCCAGCATCGTTGATGCCATCGCCCGCACCGACTACGACCAGCCCGTCGCCCGCCTGCGCACCGTCGCGCCCGCACCTGCACCCGCCCTCACCCGCGAAGGCGGCGTCTTCCGCCGTTTCCTTGACGGCTTCCGTTACCGGTAGCCGGGCTCCGCGGCTAGCGTGCTACTGTGCCCGGCCTGGCGAGGCCGGCGGACCCGGGACCACGGATCCGCCGCCGTGAGCGCGTGTCGGGGCGGCGCTGGCCGGGGACATCGCTGTCGTGCGTTCGCCCGCCGGCCAGCGGTTCGTATTCGCCGCGGATGAGGACAGGAGCATGGAATGACGACGAAGGCCGCCTTTTCGCCGGAGGAATGGAAAGTCGTGCTCGAAGGCCCGCCGACCGCTGGGATGATCGTGATCACGGCGGCCCGCGGGGGGATGTTCCGTGAGTCGATCGCGATGTCGAAGGCGTATGCCGAGGCGCGCGCCCAGCACGGCGAAAGCGAGCTCCTCGACGAGATCGTGGCGGCCAAGCCCGAGCTGGACCACACGAGGTATCACTCCGCCGAAGAACTCAGGGACACCGGACTCGGGCACCTGCGCGACGCGGTAGCACTGGTCGAGACCAAGGCCGCGGCCGGAGAACTCGATGGCTACCGGCGCTTCGTCCTGGCCCTCGCGGGCAAGGTCGCGGCCGCGCACCGGGAGAAAGGGCAGAACGTGAGCCCGGCCGAGGCGACGGCCATCCAGCAGATCGCGGCGGCGCTCGGCACGACTAGTCCGTGAATCGGCACGACTAGTCCGTGCAGGAGTCAGCGCTACCGATCCGTGCGGGCGGTCACCGGTGACGGCGACCGCCCGCTCCATGGTGGAGACTGCTTCTACCTGCCCTGGCTTATCCAGCGAGGCTCCGACAGCCAGGTGCGAGGTCCGAGCGCACGTCAGCCAAACAGCATGGCCGCGAGAGTCAGGAGCGCGACCACCGCGCCCACCACGATGGCGGCGAGCGCCCGGCCGCGCTTCGGCGCGCCCGACGCGCGATAGGCCGCGCCGATCAAGACAGCAGCGACGCCGACCAGGATCGGAATGCCGCTCCAGAAGGCGTACAGCAGCGGGATCGAGACGATCGCGAACGGGAGTCCGGTGCCGCGGTTCGCGATCCGGGCCGGGACGAGCCAGGAGAACAGAACGATGCCGACGACCAGCGCGGCAGCTGCGACGTAGACGAGCGAGTCGAGCTGACTCTTGTCGGAGGTACCCCCTTTCAGCACCGCCCAGAGGGTTCCGCCGACAGCGACAGCAGTCGCCGCGGCGCCGATGAGGTACGTACGGCGGCGGTACGATCCGATGCTCGCAGGCGTCTCGGTGACAAGTGTGGTGTTCATGGCAGTGCCTCTCCGGTACGGGACGTGATGACCCGATCAGCGTGACGCGCCGCCAGTCCTGGCCGGAGGTGTCAGGGCGGCCCGGATGGCCGGGAATCTGCCTGGGACCCGATGCCCGCTTCGCGGGCGAGGTCGATGGCCGCGCGCCGATCCGCGACCTGGAGTTTCAAGAGGATGGCCGAGACGTAATTGCGCACCGTCTTCGTGCTCAGGCCCAGCTGATGTGCGATACGGGCGTTGGGCATCCCGGTCACGAGCTGCTCCAGGACGGCGCGCTCGCGCTGGGTGAGCTCGGGGAACGCCTCGTCGGTGACGGACGGAGCGGGCCGGTCGAAGAAGCCGAGAACGCGGCGCGCGACCCCCGGGCCGACGACAAGCTCGCCTTGCTCGATCGCGTGCACGGCGCGGACGATGGCGTCCTCGTCTGCGCTCTTCAGCAGATATCCTCGGGCGCCGGCTCGCAGCGCCGCCCAGATCGTCGCCTCGTCGTCGGACATGGTGAGGACCAGGATGCCGACGGACGGGCAGTCCCGGGCGAGCGTACGGGCGACTTCCAGCCCGTGCATGCCGGGCATCTGCAGATCCACGATCGCGACATCGGGGCTGAACCGCCGTACCGCGTCGCACGCTTCGCGGCCGTCGGCCGCCTCCGCGACGACCTCCAGCCCCTCGGTGGCGGCGATTGTCCGAGCCAGCCCGCGGCGGAACACCGGATGATCGTCGGCAATGACGACACGGATCACCTGACGCTCCCATCCACGCAGGGCAGCCAGACGCCGACGGTAGTACCGCTGCCGGGCGCACCGGTGATATGGATCGTCCCGCCGAGTTCCTCGGCGCGCTCGCGCATCGATCGGAGTCCGACATGCTCCTCGGCATTATCGGGCAGGCCCCGGCCATCGTCGCGCACGGTCAGCGCGAGGCCGCCATCGACACCTCGCAGCGTGACCGTGCACGCTGAGGCGGCCGCGTGGCGTACCGCGTTCAGCACGGCCTCGCAACCGATCCGGTAGGCGGCGACCTCCACCGCGGCCGGCAGCGGATCGGGCATGTTGCCCGCGTCGAAGCACAGCTCGCAGGAGCCCTCCACGAGCCGGTCGAGGCGGTCTCGCAACGCGTCCGTCAGGCCCAGCTCATCGAGCGATGGCGGCCGGAGGTCATGGGCGAGCCGGCGTACGTCATCCATCGCCGCTAGCGCGTCGGCCTGCGCGTCGGCGAGCATCCGGTCGGCCCCGGCCGGGTCGGCGTCGAGGATGCGACGCGCGGTTCCGATGGTCAGGCGCAGGCCGGCCAGCACCGGCCCGAGACCATCGTGCAGATCACGCCGCGTCCGGCGTTGCTCCTCGGCGAGCGCGCTGACCGCCCGTAGTCGTGCGGTCTCCAGGGCATGCCGCAGCCGCAGCGCCTCGGCGGCCGCGACCAGCGACGGCGCCAGGCTGGCCACGAGTTGCCGGTCGCGCGCGGACACACCGCCGGGACCGCGCGGCCGCACCCGTACCCGTATCCGGGTCCCGCCAGTCTGTGCCGCCGCGACCTCGACCAGTCCGGCGACCTGCGCGGGATCGGACGCGTAGGACGCCTGAAGGTCGGAACCGCCGTCCACATCGAGCACGACCGCCCGCAGGCGCAGCGATCGTGCCAGCGTGCCAGCGAGCGTGGCGAGCGGATCCGCTGTGCCGGTTTCGGAATCGAGCGTGGCGGCGAGTTCCCGGAAGACCACTTCGGGCTGGTCCCGGTTGCCGTAGATGAGCTGGTTGACGGCTCGCTGCACGGAGATCCGCAAGGGCTGGAAGGCGACGGCCACGATAGCCGTGGCCAGCAGGCCGCCGATCGAGCCGCCGCCGGCGAAGGAGCGCTCGAAGAAGCCGACGCTGATCACGTACAGGGCGATGACCAGGGCGGTCAGCAGACCCCAGGCGAGCGTGCGGTTGACGATCCGGTCGATGTCATAAAGGCGGAGCTTGAGGATCGCGATCGCGGCGCCGGTGGCGACCGTGACCGGGCCGATCGCCAGCAGCGCGGACGGCAGATTGGTGGTAATGGCCACGACCAGCACTACTGCGGTGACCGCGTACCCGTAGGCGTACCAGCCGATCTGGCGTCGCGCGACCGGCCCGGATCGGCGGAATTTGACGACGACGCTGGCCAGGCAGCCGATAATCCCGGCCAGCGCGAGCGCCCCGACAACGCCGGTGACAGCGCCGATCGACGTGATGTGGGGACCGGGCAGGGGCGAGGGGATCTGGTAGTTGTCGATGCGCGGCGCAAACGCGTTGCCGATCACAATGGTCAGGCCTGCGGCGACGACCGCCGCCGGTGCCGCCGCCCAGCGCCGCGAGGGCAGCCGGCCGTCCGGGAAGTACGCGACCGCGATGAATCCGACGACCGAGACGACCCAGGTCCATCCGGCCAGCCAGGCGGCCCACGAGGCGCCCGGAGTCGGGTGGATGTGCTGCCGGTACAGCCGGTCAGCCCATGCGGACGAGGCGACGTTCAGCCCGGAGAAGAGCGCCGACATCAACGTGAGAGCCGACCACCGTCGCGCTTCCCGGACGTGGGACACGAGCAGTGCGACCGCCGGGTACGCCAGCGCGATCGCGAAATCCGGCCACGAAACGGCCGTCGAACCAGACGCGAGCGAGATCGTGAGACCGCCGAGCCCGAGCGACCAGCACACGATGGCGACCCCGGCGACCCAGACAGACCACCGGTCCCGTTCCTGCATGCGAGCCCCCTCGTCCGGCCGGTATCCGGGATTGTGCACCGGCTGCCCATCCTCCGGCTGGAGCCGTCCCAGCCGGATGGGACACGGTCCCGGGACCGCTGTCGGGCTACCCTCCTGCTGGGCGGACAGCGAAGGGCCAGCGACAGCTGGCGTGGCCGCCAGCTCACCCGGAACGGGCAGCCGGCCGGGCCGGGTGATCCGGCATATCGCCAGGCGTGCGCCGAAGTCAGGAGATCCGGGGAGTGGCTGACGCATTTCCCGACTTTAGGCCGGGATTCAGCTGGCCGGCCAGTGCCAGCGCGATCAGCCACGGCGATGCGGGGAACCACTGGCGGGCAGCAGCGTGGACGCGAGTTCCCCTGGAACGCGCAGGTGCTGCGCCGCTAGCGCCTGGTCCCGGTTAGCTCGGATACGGGCAGCCTGCCGCTGATGGTGGTGCCGAGCCCGGGCGCGGAGCTGATGCGGAGGGTGCCGCCAGCCGCAGCCAGCCGGTCGGCCATGCCCTGCAGGCCGGTGCCATGGCTGGCCGTCGCGGTGTCGAAGCCGGCCCCGTCGTCGGTGACGGTGAACTCAAGGTGGCTGCCGGGACAGGACAAGGCTACGGTCGCCCGGGAGGCGCGGGCGTACTTGGCGACGTTCTGCAGCGCCTCCAGAGCGCAGAAGTACACGGCGGCCTCGGCGTCGCGCGGGTAGCGGCCGATGCTGCCGGCCTCGACCTGGACGGGCAGCGGAGCCCGGCCGGCCTGTGCTCGCAGGGCCGGCCCCAGGCCCTGGTCGGCCAGCAGCGGGGGATAGATCCCGCGGGCGAGTGCTCGCAGGTCATCGACGGCCGCGCGCAGGCCGGCCCGCAGCTGGCTGGCGATCAGCCGCACCTCGCCGGAGTCCTCGGCGGCGTCCTCCAGCAGGCTGAGCTGGACCGTGAGCGCGACGAGTTGCTGCTGGGCGCCGTCGTGCAGGTTGCGCTCGATCCGCTGCCGCTCCTCATCTTGCGCGCGCACCAGCCGGAGCCGCGACGCCCGCAGGTCGTCGATCGTGGCCTGCAGCTCGGCGGTGAGCCGGACGTTGCGGAGGACAAGCCCGGCTTGCGACGCCAGGTGCGTCAGCAGCTTGTCCTCGGCGGCGGACACCGGCTCGTTCCGCGGTTTCTGGATGGTGAGCGCGCCGAGCAGCTCGTCGCCGTGCCGGACCGCTACGGCCCGCGCGGGCAGCTCGAACAGGCGGCAGCCCGGCGTCACCGGCCAGCGGGACGGCTGCGGGCGGAACGGACCCATGCGGCCAGGTCACCTGCGGGCGCAGCTCCGATCCGACCCGGATCCAGACCTCCACCCGGTCCGCGCCGGTCGCGCCGGCCAGGATCGACGCCATCCGGTCGAGTGCGGTGTCGAAGTCGAGCTGCCCGGCCATGTCCTCGGCGAAGTCGGCGAGCACCTGGTACGGCGTGGCCCGCTCGCCGTAGACGACGCGGTTGGCGATGAGCTGGGCACGGCGGCGCACCGGCTGGAACAGCAGCGCGACCGCCACGGCGGCCGCGATCGTGAGCACGGGGCCGCCGCTGTAGCCGGCCAGCGTCCCGATGCCGATCACGATTCCGGCGTAGACCGCCGTCAGCGTCGCGGACAGCAGGCCGTACTGGACGGCCCGGTTGATGATGACATCGATCTGGTACAGCCCGTGCTTCAGGATGGCCAGGGTGATGGCCGCCGGGACCCCGAGGAGCACGACCACCGTCAGCACGGCGTAGGCGACGACCGATACTCCAGTCGGAGCCCCGTGGCTGGCGGCCATGGCCGCCAGCGCGACGCACTGGCAGGCGACCGTTGCGACCGCCGCGCACGCGACCCACTTGATCTGCTGCCGTACCTCGCGCCCGCCCGAGCGGTAGCGGATGACCAGGGCAACGAACGAGATGGCGAACAACACGGTAAACAGCACCGACATGCCGGTGAGGGTGCCGACGAGGGCCGTCCGGAGGACACCGCCCAGCGACCTGATACCGAGCGGGTTCGGTATCAGCACCGATTCGCCGCCGGGAGCCGGCAGAGCCAGCAGCCTCGGCCGTACCACGAACCCGGCCAGGGTCAGCGCGGTGGCAACCAGGCTCGCCGCCACGACCGGGCGCCAGCGGGGTGACGGCGGTCTTCCCGACGGGAACAGCAGCAGCATGAAGCCGAGGCCGAGGGAGAGCGGGACGAAGATGCACTCGGCCAGCAGGCCGGCCAGAGCCGGCGCCGGGAGGGTACCGGGATGGGTGATGCCCAGCACCGCGTAGGCGGAAGCGAGGGCCAGGACGGCCAGGCCCGCGCCCTCGCCGAGCAGCAGCCAGCCGATGAGATTGCCCGCGCGGCGGACGACCAGCGTTCCGAGCGTGGCGTAAAAGACAGCGGCGGGCGGAGCGGCCACGTTCGAGATGGCGTCCCCGGTCGACATGTCGCTCCAGGCCAGGAGCGTCAGGACCACCCCGGCCAGGGATGCCGCCGTGATCGAGAGCCACGCGACCGCGGTGGCACGCCTGGAGCTGGTCACGGCGTGAGCCCTAGGACTCGCGCTGCCGCGACCGGACGTACAGGTAGGCCGCGATGCCCAGGATGAGCAGGCCGTCGAAGGCGTGCAGGCCGCCGTAGACCGCGTGATCGTCGGCGAGCCCGGCGAGCAGGCTCTGCATCAGCGATGTCAGCACGACCAGCACGGCCGCCCCGGCGATCGCGCGGGCACCGGGCCGGGCAATCAGCGCCAGCACCAGGATGAGCAACGCGACGCCAGCCATGCTGAACCCGACGGCGCGATGCGGCGCGAAGGCCGTATCGCCGCCGGCGCCGCCCAGGGTCTGGTCCTGCAGCCTGAAGACACCCAGCCCGGCCAGGAAGATCTGGACTACCCCGAGTAGCAGGAACCCGAGCAGCAGCCAGCGGTAGCCGCGGAAGGCGACGCCGCGCAGGCCGGTGCGGGGACTGGCCGTCAA
The DNA here is from genome assembly GCA_963707065.1 of uncultured Actinomycetes bacterium. Classification (GTDB taxonomy): domain Bacteria; phylum Actinomycetota; class Actinomycetes; order Streptosporangiales; family Streptosporangiaceae; genus Palsa-506. The sequence goes on along the minus strand of CAVPPJ010000059.1, from coordinate 73,455 downwards.
TTCCTGCTGACCGGCAGTGGCATGCTCGTTAAAAATCATCTTTGACTGCCCCTCGTCCGTGAGTCATGTGCTGAACGCTAGGAGCACGGCGCGGCCGGGAACACGGTGCTAGCCGCCCGGCCGGGGTGAGGCTGGCCGCCACCGTGAGTGCGGTACTCCTCCTGTTCCTGCCGCCGCCGGCCAGTCACACTGGGCCTATGCGGGCTGTCTGCGTCGTGCTTGCCGTCGTCGGCGGCTGCGCGCTGGCCGCTGCCGTCGTGATCGAGCTGGCCATGGGCGACCTGGCCGGCGCTGGCTGGGTGCTGATCGGCCCGGCGGCCGTTCTACGCTCGCCGGGCTGATCGGCGCATTCCGCCGGCCGGGTCAGCGCGTGGGTGCCTGGCTGCTCGCATGCGGCGCGACGTTCCTGCTGAGCGTCTGCCTCGGGGATGCCCTGCCGGCGGCTGCCGGCCGTGACTGGCTCCGCCGCCTGGCTGGTGCTGGTGGCAGCGGAAATCGCCGGCAACGCCAGCGTCGTCGCCGGGATAGGGCTGATCGGGCTGTTCCCCACCGGCACGCCGCAGCGCCGCGGCGAGCGCTGGGTACTTGGCAGCACATGGCGGCCGCGGCCGTGGCGCTGCCGCTGCTGGCGGAGATTACCAGCCCCGCGCCGCCCACGGACCTGTTCGGCTACTCGGGCAAGCCTGCCCATCGGCAGCCCGCTGTACCTGCCCGCCGCCCATCCGGCAGAACCAGTCGTCGTCGCGCTGCACCACGTGTTCGCTGCCGGGACCGTGCTCGGGGTGGTCATGCTGTACCTGCGGTACCGGCGGTCGGCTGCCGAAGACCGCCGCCGGATCCGGTTCCTGCTGGTCGGTGCACGTGGCCGCGATGGTGGTTTTCGGAGCGCTCGTCGCGCTTGCGCTGGCCGCCCCGCAGCCCAGCCTGTTCGAGGACGTGGCCATCCTCGTCCTCTGGATACTCGGAGTTGTGCTCGCGCTTGGCTCGCTGGTCCTTCCGCTGTCCCAGGGGGTCCTGGGCATCGACCAGTCGGCCCGGCGGTCCTTGGTCTACCGGGCGCTGTGGCTGGTGATCGCGGTGGCCTACGTGGCCGCGGCCGCCACCCTCGGCCTGCTGGCCAGTCATTTCCTGTCGGCGGGACCCGCCGTGCTGCTGGCGGTCGGGGCCGCGGTGGCGTTCCAGCCGGTGCAGCGCAGGCTGGAGAAGCTGGCCGACCGGTGGGTATTCGGAGCCCGGCTGGACGGCTACGAGGTGCTCAGCCGCTTCGGCTCGGCGCTGGAGGCCGCACCGGGCACGACTGACCTGCTGCCCAGGCTGGCTGATGCGATACGCCGCGGACTCGGCCTGCAGTGGGCCCGGGTGCGCCTTGACCTGGCGGGGGCTGGCGGCTCACCGTCGACGGTCGGCGCGGCCGGGATCGAGCCGGCTGACGCGGCCGAGCCGGCGCTGGTCGTGCCGCTGATCCACGCCGGGACGGTGCTCGGGCGGATTGAGTGCGGGAACCGCCGCGATGGCCCGCTGCTGGATGAGGACCGCCGGCTGCTGGCCAGCCTGGCCGGGCAGGCCGCGACGGCCGCGCGGAACCTGCACCTGACCGCGGAGCTGAGCACCCGGCTTGCCGTCATCCGCCGGCAGACGACGGAGCTGACCGCCTCGCGGGCCCGGGTGGCCCGCGCCCAGGACGCCGAGCGGCAGCGCATCCAGCGGGACCTGCACGACGGCGTCCAGCAGGACGTCGTGGTGCTGACGGCCAAGCTGGCGCTGGCCCGCGAGCGGCTGCGCCGCGGCGACCGGCGGGCCGACGACTCACTCGCCGAACTGCAGCGGGATCTGGGCGACCTGCTTGGCCACCTGCGCGACTTCGCGCACACGATCCATCCGCCCGTGCTTGCCGACCAGGGGCTGCTGGAGGCGATCGAGGCCCAGGCCGCGCGGCTGCCGGTCGAGGTCATGATCGAGGCCGACGCGGCACTGCGCGGCGTCCGCTATCCGCAGCACGTCGAAGCCGCTACCTGGTTCGTCGTCGCCGAGGCGCTGACCAACGCCGTCAAGCACGCCGGGGCCAGCCGGGTACTCGTCGAGCTGACCCAGCCGAACGGGAGCCTGGCCGTCGAAATCCGGGACGATGGCTGCGGGTTCGACCCGGCCGCCGTCCGCGGTCTTGGCCTGGCTGGCCTCGCCGACCGGATATCCATCGTTAACGGGGCCCTGCGGATCGACAGCGGACCGGGCAGGGGCACCACGCTGCGCGCCGAGGTTCCGCTCGCCGTGGCGGAGGCGACTGATGGCTGACCAGCTCCGCATCGTGATAGCCGACGACAACTACCTGGTCAGGGAGGGAACTCGGCGGCTGCTTGAGGACTCCGGCCAGGTGACGGTCCAGGCGGCGGTGGGCTCCGCGCCGGAGTTGCTGGACGCGGTCCGCCGCGCCCGGCCTGATGCGGTGCTGACCGATATCCGGATGCCGGCCAACCCGGCAGCCGGCCAGGCGGCGAACCCGGCAGCCGGCCAGGCGGCCGGGCCGGCTGCGGCCGGGCCCGCGATGGAAGGCATCGACGCGGCACACAGCATTAAGGCGACCGCTCCCGGGGTCGGCGTCGTGATCCTCTCCCAGTACGCCGACGAGTCCTACGCCTTCGAGTTGTTCCGCAACGGCACGACCGGGCTGGCGTACCTGCTCAAGGACCGGGTTGGTGATCTGCGTCAGCTGCTTTCGGCGCTCCGCGAGGTAGTGGCGGGCGGATCGGTGATCGATCCGCAGGTCGTCGATGCGCTGGTAACCCGGCGGGTCCGGCTGCGCGAGTCACCGCTGGCCCGGCTCACCCCGCGCGAGCTTGACGTGCTGCGGGAGATGGCTCAGGGCCGCGGGAACGCCGGCATAGCGCAGGACCTGCATCTGTCCGAGTCATCGATAGAGAAGCACGTCAACGCGATCTTCACCAAGCTCGACCTGGCCAGCGAGGCGCTGGTGCACCGGCGGGTAGCCGCGGTACTGACGTTCCTGCGGGACGCGGGCCTGCGCTCGCCCGGCTGACCATCGACCCACGCCGAGTCCGCCTGGATGCGCCTGCACGGGGGATGCGGAGCGCCGCAGGCTTAACGGCGGCCAGCCGCACCCCTGCCCGGTGGCTAGCACGGTGTTCGATGCCGCGCCACGGCCCCTAGCGTTCTTCGCAGCATAGGCATGTCAGCGCGAAGGGCTGGGCTAATGGATGAGATCGTGCGAGCCCGCGGCGTCCGGAAGGTGTACCGCAACGGCAGCGAGGTGGAAGCCCTCAAGGGCATCGACCTCGACATCTCGGCTGGCGAGCTCGTGGCCATCGTGGGACCGTCCGGGTCGGGCAAGACGACGCTGCTGAACTGCCTGTCCGGCCTGGAGACGATCGACCAGGGGGAGATCCTGGTGGCCGGGCAGAACCTGGCGTCGCGCAAGGACAGCCAGCGGACCGAGTACCGGGCCAACAGCATGGGATTCGTGTTCCAGGCGTTCCATCTCCTGCCCGTGCTCAGCGCCGCGGAGAACGTCGAGCTCCCGCTGCTGCTGACCGGGGTGCGCGGCAAGGAGGTCCGGGCCAGGGCACTGCAGATGCTTGACCTGGTAGGGCTGGCTGACCGGGCCCGCCACCGGCCCGGCCAGCTCTCCGGCGGTGAGCAGCAGCGGGTAGCCGTGGCCCGCGCGCTGGTGCACCGCCCGGCGGTCGTGTGGGCGGATGAGCCCACCGGAAATCTCGACTCCGAATCAACTGCGGCGATCATGGCACTGATCACGCGGCTGAACAGCGATGGCCAGACCATCGTCATGGTGACCCACAGCCCGCTCACCGCGGCCGCCGCGGCGCGGACCATACGGATGCGTGACGGGCGGATCGACGGCGAAGCCGCGGGCGCCTGGGCCGTCCCGGTCGGGAGCACGCAGGATCCGGTGCCTGGCCAGGCAGCCGGGGCGACGATCCGGTGAGCCCTGTCGTGATCGCTGCGGCCGGGCTGTTCGTCCTCGCCTACGGGGCCGTTGCCGTCTTCACGTTCCGGCACCGGCACCTCGGGCGGCTGGCCATCCGCGAGATGGCCCGCCGCAAGGGCCAGACCCTGCTGATCGTGGCCGGCCTCATGGTGGGGACCGCGGCGATTACCGCGGCGCTCGTCGCCGCTGACTCGGTGGATGCAACTTCGCTCGGCCTCGGGGTGCGCAACTGGGGATTCGTGGATCTCACCGTGACAGCGGGCAGCGGGTTCTTCCCGCAGGACGTTGCCGCCCGGCTGGCCGGGTCGCCGGCGGTGGCCAAGGTAACGGATGGCGTCGCGGCTGGGATCGACCTGACCGCATCCGTCTCGGACCTCGACACGCGGCAGGGAGGGCCGATCAGGCTGGTGGGGTTCGACCCGCGTTCCCAGGCACCGTTCGGCGCGTATGTGCTGACCACGGGGCGGCGGACGGTCGGGCGCGACCTCGCACCTGGCGGCGTACTGCTGTCGCGGGTACTGGCGGACAAGCTCGGCGCCAGGCCCGGCGACCGGGTCCGGGTGAGCGTGGGCGCTGGCGGGCCGGTCGCTGGTGCCGCGCTGGACCTGCGGGTCGCCGGGATCGCCCGCGAGCAGGGGCCAGGGGGCTACACGCTGGGCTCAGTAGTGTTCGCGCCGCTCAAGACCGCGCAGCGGATTACCGGCACGGGCCGGATCAACGTGGTCTGGATCTCTGCCCCGGGCGGGATCAGTGACAGCGTCGCCGCCGCGCACCGGGCCGCGCCGGTTGTCGAGCATGCCGTGGCCGCGCTCGGCTCGCGGATTCCGCTGCAGGTGCAAGAGGCCAAGGCCGGCGAGATCGACAGCGACCGGGCGGGGGCGCTGATCTTCAGGTCCATGCTCATCGGCATGAGTGCCCTGGTGGTGGCGGTCGGCGCCGCACTCATTGTCAACCTCATGGGGATGCTCGCGGAGGAGCGCCGGCCACGGCTTGGCGTGCTGCGGGCGCTCGGCTTGAAACGAGTCCAGCTGGTGGGCCTCTCGGTGACCGAGGGTGCGCTGTACAGCCTGGTCGCCGGGGTTTTCGGCACGGCGGCCGGCGTTGCCGCCGGCCGGCTTGTGACCGCCCGTTTCGGCAACGTCTTCGCGGCGTACTCCGGGCCGGACTCTTATTCGAGTTATTCCTTCTCGATGAAGGCCTCGACCCTGGTGGCCGCGTTTGCGGTCGGCACGACCCTGACGCTGGCCGTTATCTTCGTTGCCTCCCGGCGGACCGCCCGGATGACTGTCGCTGCGGCGATCCGCGACCTGCCCGAGCAGCCAGCCGAGCGGACCGCGCGTCGCTGGCCCCGGCGGGTCCGGCTCGCGAGTTGCGCGGTCATCGGCGGCGTGGCCCTGATCCCGCCCTACTTCCCCCGGCTCGCGGGCGGGATCCTGCTCATCCTGGCGGCGTCGGCACTGGCCCGGCCGCGGCTGTCAGCACGCGTCCATGCGACGCTGACCGGGTCAGCGCTCGCGGGGTGGTCGCTCGCCATGATCGGCACGTCGGAGGCGGGCGCCGACCCGACCGGGTTCATCCTGGTGCTGGTGGCGGCCACGCTCACGGCGGTGTTCGGGCTGACGATCCTGGCCGCCGCCAACCTGCGGGTCGCGGAGACCGCCGTCGCCCTGATGGGCCGTGCGTCTGCCGGCCTGCGGGCCATCCTGCGCCCGCCGCTGGCCTACCTGTCCCGCCGGCCGGTGCGCACCGGCCTCAGCACCGGGATGTTCGCGGTAGTCGTCGCGATGCTCACCCTGTTCGCGGTGTTCTACGTGATCAGCCGGCCGGATTACGAGTCGTTCGGAAACGGCTATGACGTACGGATCCAGTCGGCCGGCTCGGCCGCCATCCGGCTACCGGAAGCTGTGCGAGCGGATGTCACTCGCTCGGTCAGCCTGCCGACCCGCGGCTATGTCGGCAGCGTGACGGGCAGCGACTCGTTCTCCAGCAGCGAGCGCACGTCCGTCCCGCTGATGCAGGTGGCCAGCGGCATGGCCGGCCACCCGCCGGTGCGGCTGGCAGCGCGAGAGCAGCGATTCAGGACCGACCGGGCCGCCTGGGCAGCAGTAATCCGTGACCCGTCGCTGATCATCTCCGACCTCGGCGAGCCAGGGCAGCGGCTCACCTTGCAGGGCAGCAGCGGGCCGGTGACCTTCACCATCGCGGGCTCGCAGCCGTCCGGCCTGCTGGACGGCGTATTCGGGGCCGAGCGCGCAATGGCCCCGTTCCGGGCCGCTCCGCTGGGGGCAACCATGCTGCTCGGCCTCCGGGATCAGGCTCAGGCTCAGGCGGTAGCCCGGACCGTCGAGCGGGGGCCGCTCGCCCGCGGCGCGGATGCCGTTTCGGTCCAGTCGCTCCTCGATCAGGCCTACCTGGCCAGCCGCTCGCTGCTGCTCGTCATCGACGTGCTGATGCGGATGGGCCTGGCCGTCGGGATCCTGGGCCTGGGCATCGTGGCCATGCGCACCGGGACAGAGCGCCGGCCCGTAATCGGCATCCTGCGGGCGATCGGGTACAAGCGCCGGAGCATCATCCTGGGACTGCTGGGCGAGTCTGCAATCAGCGCGACGATCGGCGCGGGCGTCGGAATCGTCGCGGGGATCAGCATGGGGTACCTGTTCTACCGCCAGAGCGGCTCCCGGCCCGGATTCGGCATCGACCTGCCCAGCATCGGCGGCGTCCTCGGGCTTATCTACCTGGGGGTGCTGCTGGTGACGCTCGGCCCCGCGTGGCGTGCGTCGCGCCTCCCTCCAGCGGAGGCTGTCCGGCACACCACGTAGCCAGCCGCGAGCTGCGAATCCCCTGAAGTCCCGATTTCCCGTGCTGGCTCACCGGCGCCCGGCTGCCGGGCAGTCCCGGTATCGCGGGCCGGCGGCCTGCCCGGTGTCCAGTTCCGCCCATACGATTTTGCCCATCGCGGTCTGGTGTACTCCCCATTTGCCGGCCAGCGCATCTATCAGCACGAATCCGAATCCTGATTCGTCGAGCCCGGCCGGCAGGCGCGGCTGCGGCGGGTGCGGGTCGGCGTCATGGACCTCGATCCGCAGGCAGGTACCCACGGCCTCCAGGCGTAAGGCCAGCACGCGCCCTCCCGTGCGGGCATGCCGTACCACGTTGCCGACCAGTTCCGAGGCCAGCAGGACCGCCGTCTCCTCAAGCGGAGCCAGCAGCCAAGAGGCCAGCACCCGCCGCGTGACCTTTCGCGCCAGCCCGGCCGACTGAGCGGATGAGGGCAGGATTATCTGCCATGACCGGTACGGCTGCACCGCCATGCTGCGCTGTATTAGAGCGGCGTTAGATCCGCCGAGGTCAGCTGGCATTACCTGGCTGCCTTTCTCGTTTCCCGGAGGTACGACTTCGAGGTACCACTTCCTGGAGGTACGACGTCACGCGAGCAAGCCAGAATGCAGCGAGTCACGGAGATACCGTCGCGCCGCAGCGGGCTGCCGCACCGGCCCCCAGATCGTGAACGGTGCTAGTGACGTCTCCCCTGGTACATGTTTCTCGTGTTGCTCTGCCTCGATAGTCGGTCTTGTACCTGGGGAGTAGCTCAGAGCAGACTCATGGAATCCTGACAGGTTCCTGACTGTTAGCTGACCATCAGAATCAGCTCGGGCCTATCCGCTGACCGAGGCGCGGGTGCCGACGCCCGCGGCGCGGGTGCCGGCCTGGAGCCAGGTCGAGGACGACGAGGACAGGGTTCTGGTGCTGGAGGAGCTATGGCATGGCGGCTGCGGGCACGGTCATCGATGCCGGGGCGGTCCCGTCAGCCGCGGGTCGGGTCCGCGAGGAACGCGAGCAGTCTTGCCCGCCGGCGCTGGGCTATCCAGACGCCGAGCCGATGACCGCCGGACGAGCAGAGGACGGCCACGGCACATGCGAGCGCCACGCCCAGGCCAACATCGTTGTCGGGCAGCTTCCTCGACAGGCCGTGCACCGAGGTGAAACCCCACAGCAGAAGCGACGGGACCATCAGCACGACGGACAGCGCGGGCACAAGGACATAGGGAGTGACCGCGAGCGTCAGCCATCGCCAGAGCATGCGCCTTAGCGGCCGGCGATGTTCCCATCGGAACCGCAGCGGCATCGGGTGGTAAGGAAAGAGAATCCCGACCCAGGCCGAAATTCCGAGCGCGCCAAATGGAACGACTCCGATCCAGATGACGGTGTAAAAGGTGGCCAGCAGATTGTGGCCGAGGATACCGGTGAACAACGCGATGACAGCGCAGACCGGCGTAATGATCGTCCACAGAGCGATGTTCTTGGCGTACAGGAGCCTCCGGAACAGGACTGGATCATCGATTGCTGCCATGATCCGGCGCCGGTCAGGGCCGAGCACATTAGTTGCCGGCACATCGGAGTACATCCAAGCGGCGAGAACCAGCGCGAAGGCCAGCGAGCCGTGCAGCGTGAACACGTCGTCCTTCAGGTCCTTCGGCAGGAAGAACCAGGCCGCGCTCATGAGGGCGCCGTTGGCGGCCACCGTGATCAGAGTCTCGTACGGCGGCCGGAGCGCCCGGCCGAACTCTTCCCGCACGGCGTCACGCAATGTGCGCGGCAGCGGTACTACCGCCGCATCAAGCACGGGCCAGGCCATCAGCAGGGAGCCGGGGGGCCAGCTCCCAGCCAGCGGATTCCCTTTTCACCAGGCCCACGGGCCTGCGCATCTCATCCGGCATGGAGAACTCATTCCTACGCGGTTTCCGAGGCGGTGTCGGTCAGGTCAGTCACCCGGGCCGGCCTGCTGGCCCGTATCGGTTCTTTGCTGGCCGCGGCGGACGGCTCCCAGCAGTATCCGCGCGCCAGCGCCCAGCAGGGCGAGGTCGCCGAGCATCTGGACGATGAGCACGACCCTGGCGGCCTCGGACTTGGCGGCGATGTCGCCGAAACCCACGGTGGAAAAGACGGTCACGGTGAAGTACAGGGCATCGGTCTTGGTCATCGACTCGGTGAAGCTCGCCGCGGACGCCCGTTCCATCACGTAATACGTGGAGGCGAACACCAGCAGGTACAGGGGAACGATCAGGCCAAGGGCCTCAGCCGCTTTCAGGCCCGGATAGCGCGAGCCGGTGATGGCCCTGACCTGCCATGCGGTGATTCCTGCGAAGACCAGCAGGCCCGCCAGCACGCGCAGCGCCACGTCGCCATGCCACGACTGGTCCGGCACCAGGTAGTACAGAACCACCAGCGCGGTCGCGGACAGGAGACCGCGCAGCACACCCTGGTAAATGAGCCGTCTTCGCTTGACGGCCGGCAGCTCATGGTAGGGATCACTGGTCATGCTGCCCCCCGTAGGCTTAGTCAGGGCGCCCACGCTAGCGCCTAGGTGCGGCTCCGCTGGTCCTATCCTGATCGGATGAACCTGGAGTTCAGTGGCGAGATGTGGTTCTGGAGAGGCCCGGCGCCGTGGCACTTCATCACCGTTCCGGCGCAGGACTGCGGTGAGCTGGAAGTGATTTCCGCGTTCGTGACCTACGGCTGGGGCATGATTCCGGTCACGGCGCAGATCGGCGGGACCGGGTGGAAGACGTCGCTGTTCCCGAAAGACGGGCGGTACATCGTGCCGGTGAAGGCGCAGGTGCGGGAGGCCGAAGGGCTTGAGGTAGGCGACATGGTGACGATCAGCCTGGCCGTCGGCAGCTGACCAGCCGGCGAACTACCAGTTTGTCCGTTAGCTCGGCAGCGCGGCGGCAGGCTCGACGCGCTGGCCTAGCATCGGGGCGTGCGTATCGCAGCAGCAGTTCTCGGGGTCCTGATCGTCGGCGCTGTCTGGGTAAATGTGGCCGTCACCCTCGTCATCCCCCGCGGCCGCGTCGGGTTCATCAAGGTCGTCGACCGGCTCGTCTACCGGGTGTACACCGCGGTCGGCCGCCTGGTGCGGACCTGGGAGCGGCGTGATGCCCTGCTGGCCAGCCAGCCGGTCGTCGCCCTCGGCCTGCTGCTGGTCACCTGGCTGGCCGGCTTCGTGGTCGGTTACGGGTTGCTGCTATGGCTGCCCGGGGGCAGCTTCCCTGATGCCCTTCGCGAGGCTGGCTCGTCGCTGTTCACGCTCGGTATCGCCGCCAGAACGGGCACCGAGCCGAGTGTCGTCGACTTCCTGGCGGCTGCCTCGGGACTGGTCATCGTCGCCCTTCAGATCGCCTACCTGCCCACGCTCTACGCGGCCTACAACCGCCGCGAAACGGAGGTCACGCTGCTCGGTCCCCGCGCCGGGAGCCCGGCATGGGGGCCGGAACTGCTGGCCAGAGCGCAGATGGCGGACGTCATCGAGGAGCTGACGGTCATCTACCAGGCCTGGGAGCGCTGGTCGGCTGATGTCGCCGAGTCCCATTCGAGCTACCCGTCACTGCTTCGCTTCCGGTCACCCGAATCGCACAGCTCCTGGGTAGTCTCGCAGCTGGCCGTGCTGGACGCCGCCGCCCTGCACATGGCCGCCTGCCCGGACAGCGCGCCGTTCACGGCCCGGCTCTGCGTGCAGATGGGCTTCACCTGCCTCCGGAAGCTGACCCGCACGCTGCGGATCCCCGTCGAGGAGGATCCGCGGCCGGACGACCCGGTCCAGCTGAGCTGGGAGGAATTCACCAGCGGCTGGGAGCGGATCACGTCCGCCGGGTTCCCCGTCGAGCGGACCGCCGAGGATGCCTGGCCGCATTTCCGGGGCTGGCGGATCAACTACGAGGCAGCGGCCTACAAGCTGGCGGCGGGCCTCGACGCGGTCCCGGCCCGCTGGTCAGGTCCCCGCCGCCACGGGTGGGGGCCGTTCGAGCCGCGGAGACTGGCCAACCGCACCCCCGAGCATCCTGACGGCCAGCCCGTCACGCCGCGAAACCAGCCGCCGGAGATGGCCGGCTGCATAACGGCGCCATGCCGTTGCGGCGGGACCGGCGCGGTTGCCAGAATCGGCGCGTGCTGACTATTGGACTGGTCGCTCTCGGCGTCAGCGACGTCGGGCGAGCGGCGGAATTCTGGTGCCAGGCGCTGGGCTACGAGCTGCGCGAGGACGGTTTCGGCGGCTGGGCGACGGTCCTGGTGCCTCCCGGCGGTACCGGGACGAAGATCGCACTGCAGCGCAGCCGCACCACGCCGCAGGGACATCCGCGCCTGCACCTGGACCTGCATGTGGCCGATGCGGCCGGGCTGGCCGCCGAGTCGGCGCGGCTGGTGGCGCTGGGGGCTGAGCGAGTGGACTGGGACAGCTATCCGGATGACCCGGACTTTGTCGTGCTGGCCGACCCTGACGGTAACCGGTTCTGCATTGTCGACCTCAGCCACGAGCACAGCTGAACGAGCCGGCCGGCGAGATGTCAGGCCGCCCGGAGCCGCCCGGCGCAGCAGGCTGGCTAAAGCCGGCTACAGCCGTACGACGGTCTCCTGGTCCGCTGCGCCGTGGAAGTACTGAGCAAGCACCTCGCGGAAGAGAGGTTCTTCCGGTGCGGCGGTCATGAAAAGCGTCATGGACGACCGAAGCTTCATGGCATCTACGGATCCGAGAATTTCGGTTGCGCTCTTCCCGTTAATCTCCGTCAGTATCCGCGTGCATTCCATCAGGCGAGGGCCGAGTACCGGGTGCCGCAGGTAGGCCTGCGCCTCGCTGACCGAGGAAATCCCGAACTGCCTGGACATATGGCTGCTGCCCAGTCCTGCCACCTGCGGGAAAATGAACCATATCCAGTGACCTGCCTTTTGGCCCGTGCGCAACTCGGCGACCGCGGTCTCGTATGTGCCGGTCAGGTTCTGGGCATCCACAAAGCGCCTGAGCTGGTACGGATCCTCCATCGTGACCTTACTTTCGCTTGGCCAGCACTAGACTTACGCCGAATTAACGTGGGAAATCATATCGCGCATTGCCGGGCCGGCCGGCTTGGCGGCGGGCGGCTTGGCAGCAGCCGGTCAGCGGCGGCTGGCTCGGCGGCGGGCTGCTTCCTGGATGGAAGCCGTTTGGCGGCCGGCGGCGGGGTAAATGAGCGGCGGCGAAACAGCATCAGCCAGATCAACAGCGTCGGCCAGATCGCCAGGCCGCCTTGCCGCCCGCCTGCCAGGACGCACGCGAGCAGGCCGGACGGCAGGGTAGTAACGAGGCCGGACACCCGACCGGAGAGCGGTGCATCGTGTGGGAGTTGCTGGAACGACATGAGCTGAATCGCCGGTCCCGCCGCCTGGCAGACCGGCAGCCGGGGCCGCTGCCGGTGCCCTCCGTGCCGGCCGGCAGCGATCTCCTGCCGCAGATCAGGCACATCGTGGTCCTGATGATGGAGAACCACTCCTACGACAACTACCTCGGCATGCTCAACGGCCGCGGCGAGGGCTTCCCGCTCGGGCCGGACGGGAAGCCCGAGGCCGCCAATCGCGACGCCGGCGGCGAGCTCGTCCGCGCGCATCATCAGCCGTCCACGGCGCAGCGGCCGCATCTGCCGTCGCAGAGCTGGCATGCGACTCACCTGCAGTGGGGCGGCGGCAACTGCGACGGGTTCGTCACCAGTGCCCAGCTGGTGCTGTCAGAGAACGACTCGGCCGGCGCCGGAGCCGACGCCGGCTCCGGCCGCGGCTGCGGTTCCGGCACCGGCTCTGACCGCGGTTCCGGCACCGGCTCCGGTCCGGCCGTGGCCGCGGTCACGACGGGCATGGGCTACTGGACCGAGGACGACCTGCCGTTCTACTACGGGCTGGCCAGGACCTTCCCGCTGGCCGATCACTGGTTTTCCTCGTGCCTGGGTCCCACCTTCCCCAATCGCCGTTTCCTCATTGCCGGGACGGCGCACGGGCTCATCGACGACTCGCCATCCGACCTGCTCGACTACCCTCCGGCCGGGACCATCTTCGACATGCTGACCAGGCACGGCATCTCCTGGGCCAACTACCATCCGGTCGCCGCGGACGCCTCCGGGCTGACGCGCTACGCCCATCACAAGCGGAAAATGGCCCGCCGCCGGCTGGCGTCCGCGAGCCGGTCATTCCGGTCCGTGACCCACGGCGTTCAGAAGGACCTGCAGTTCACCGCCGATGTCTTTCCGTTCGGAATCGGCAAGTACATGCAGCATGTCCGGCACACGAGCCAGTTCTTCACGGACGCCGACGACGGCACGCTGCCCGCGTTCAGCATCGTGGACCCCGACTTCACCGCCTACTCCGAGGAGAATCCGCAGGACATCAGGAAGGGCGAGAGCTTCGCCGCCGAGGTGATCAGCAGGGTCATGCACGGCAAGGGCTGGCCGCACACCCTGCTGATATGGGTATATGACGAGCACGGCGGGTACTACGACCACGTTCCCCCGCCGGCCGCGGTCCCGCCCGATGACGTCGAGGGCCGCAGCCTGATAGGCAGCCCGACCAGGCTGCAGACCCTGCTGCGGCCGTTCTTCCCCGGCATGGTCAAGGACGAGGAGAATCTCACCGAAGGACCGCACCGCTACGACCGTTACGGGTTCCGCGTCCCGGCGGTGATCGTGTCACCGTTCGCGCGGCCGGACTATGTCTGCACCGAGGTGCTCGATCACACGTCCGTGCTCAAGCTCGTCGAGCAGAAATGGAACCTGCCGGCCCTGACCGCCCGCGACGCAGCGGCCCGCGCCCCGCTGGACGCGCTGGACTTCACCCGGCCGCCGGCCTTCCTCGTGCCCCCGTCGCTGCCCGCCCCCAGCCTGGCCTGGGGCAGCTGGTAGGCACAGAGATATACCTTGCTTTAGATGAACGAGCTCGAACTGTTTCTCCTCGGGCGCAGGCTGATGAATCCCGGCGAGGATGTCATCCCGCCGTCGGGGTTTCACCAGCTGACGCAGCACGCGCTGGTCCTGGCCGGGCCGGAACCAGGCGGCGTGGCCAGTGCATAGCGGTAACGGGCCGGACGCCGGCCCCGGGGCCGTGCAGCTCGCCGGTGACCGGGACCGGCCGGGGGCCTGGACGCTGCTGGTGGACGGTACCCCGCAGTCACACGTTGACCTCGCTGATCCGCAGTACCTGGAGTTCGAGTACATGCGGCGGATCGGGCACCTGGTGGACCTGGCGGCGCCGGCCGGGGACCCGCTGCGCGTGCTGCACCTGGGCGGCGGCGGGCTGACCCTGGCCCGGTACGTGGCGGCCACCCGGCCCGGGTCCAGCCAGCTGGCGGTGGAATCGGACGCGGCGCTGGCGGAACTTGTCCGCCGCCGGCTGCCGCTCGGCCAGCGCGGGCGCCGGACGGGCGGCGGCCGGGCGGGCCGGGTGCGAGTCCGGGTCGCGGACGCCCGCGGCGCCCTGGCGGAAGTCCCGGCCGGGTCCTTTGACATGGTGGTGGCGGACCTGTTCACCGGCGGCCGTACCGCGGCGCACGTCACCTCGGCGGAATTCACGGTCTCGGTGGCCCGCGCGCTGGCCCCGGCAGGGATCTACGTAACCAACGTCGGCGATGGCCCCCCGCTGGCCCACGCGCGCGCCCGGGTGGCGACGGTGCGCGCGGTTTTCCCGCACGCCTGCCTGGTCGCTGACGCGGCGGTGCTGCGGGGCCGCAGGTTCGGCAACCTGGTGGTGGCCGCCGCCCGCCGCGAGCTCCCCGTCGCGGGGCTGGCCCGCCGGACCGCAGCCGACCCGTTCCCCGGCCGCCTGATCCACGGCAGCGAGCTTGACCGGTTCACCGCCGGGGCGAAACCGATCACCGACGCCCGCGCGGAACCTTCGCCCGCCCCTCCGCCGGACATCTTCTCGGCCCGGCGGAAACCAGGCCAGACGGCATGACGCGCCGTGCGCGGGGCGATCGCCGGGGCGGCAGCGGTGTTCGGCGGCGACTCGCCGACGCCGCGGCGAGGCGCGCGACCAGGCTGAATTCCCCGTCAGCCGAGTGAGCCCGGCCGGGCCCGAAGGCGCGGCCAGCCAGCGTAAGCCCGGAGCGCAGCCGGCATAGACTCGCCGATGATGATCGTATTAATGGCCGGCGTCTCCGGCAGCGGCAAGACGACGGTCGGCAAACTGCTGGCCGAGCGGCTCGGCTGGATCTTCGCTGACGGCGATTCCTTCCACTCGGCGGCGAACGTGGCCAGGATGCATGCCGGTCAGCCGCTGACCGACGAGGACCGCTGGCCCTGGCTGGCCGCGATCGCGGCCTGGATGGACGAGCGGATCGCCGACGGACAGTCCGCCGTCGTGGCCTGCTCGGCGCTCAGGCGGGCCTACCGTGACGTCCTGCTCAACGGCCGGCCGGCCGCGCGGATGGTATTCCTTCAGGTCAGCCACGATGAGAACGCCGACCGCCTGACGGCGAGGCACGGTCATTTCTTCCCGGCCGAGCTGCTTGACAGCCAGTTTGCTGCCCTGGAAATGCCGCAAGATTCAGAACGGATTCTCGTCCTGACTGTCCAGGGCAGCCCGGCCGACGTGGTGGCGGACATAGTCGCCGCCCTGGGCCTTGCCGCTGATCCGGCCGGGGGCACGGGCCGCGCCGGATGAGTACTCGTGCCCTGCCCCTAGACTTGGCGCCCTAGACTTGGCGGCCGTAGCGGCCGTAGCCGTGAGTGATCACCCATGTGCCCGGGCCGCGGTGCCGTTTGCCTGGCGAGGAACCAAGGAGTAATGCCGACGTGAAAACCGACGTCGAAGAGCTGAGCCCGACCCGGGTCCGGCTCACCATCGAGGTTCCGTTCTCCGAACTTAAGCCGAACCTCGACCAGGCCTACCGCGAGGTCGCCAGGCAGGTGCGGGTACCCGGCTTCCGGCCCGGCCGCATCCCGCCGCGCGTTATCGACCAGCGAGTGGGCCGCGGCGCGGTGCTGGAGCAGGCGGTGAACGAGGCGGTGCCCCAGCTGTACGGCAAGGCGCTGGAGGAGCACGAGGTCTTCGCGCTCGGCCAGCCCGAGCTGGAGATCACCAAGCTGGACGACGGCAAGGAGCTGGCGTTCACCGCCGAGGTCGATGTCCGGCCGAAGTTCGACATCCCCGACCTGGACGGGATGCCGGTGACGGTCGACGACGCGGAGGTCACCCCGGATCAGGTCGAGGAGTACATCGGCGCGCTCCGCGAGCGGTTCGCGTCGCTCAAGGGCGAGGACCGGCCGGTCGCCGACGGCGACTATGTCTCCATCGACCTCGCCGCCTCCGTGGACGGCAAGGCCGTTGACGACGCGCAGGCGAGCGGGATCTCCTACGAGGTCGGCAGCGGCTCCATGCTCGAGGGGCTCGATGATGCGCTGGCCGGCATGGCCCAGGGGGAGACGAAGACGTTCACCGCCGAGCTCGGCGGCGGCAAGCTGGCCGGCCTGCAGGCGGACGTGACCGTCACGGTGCACAGCGTGAAGGTCAAGGAACTGCCCGAGCTCAACGACGAGTTCGCCCAGTCGGCGAGCGAGTTCGACACCCTGGGCGAGCTGCGCGCCGGGACCAGGACGCAGCTGGAGACGATGCGCCGGTCCGGCCAGGCCGAGCAGGCGCGGGAGCGCGCCCTCGACGCGCTGCTGGCCAGGCTGGAAATCCCGCTGCCCGACAGCATGGTCGACCAGGAGATCGAGCTGCGCAGGCAGTCGCTGAACGACCGGCTGAGCCGGTCCGGCTCGGACCTGGACGGCTACCTGGCGGCCGTCGGCACGACGGCGGCCGAACTCGACGCGGAGTTCGACGCCGACGCACGGCGGGCCGTCAAGGCGGGCTTCATCCTGGACAAGCTGGCAGTGCAGGAGAAGCTCGGCGTGGACCAGGCCGAGCTGAGCGCGTACGTCGCCCAGCAGGCATACCGGATGGGAATCGCGCCGGACCGGCTGGCCAAGGAACTCACCGACCGCCAGCAGCTCGGCTCCGTCATTGCCGACGTGCTGCGGGGCAAGGCGCTCACCCTGATCGCGGAACGCGCCAAGATCACTGACGAGTCGGGCCGCGAAGTGGACCTGAAGGAACTCGCCGCGCTGGACGAGCAGGACCAGCAGGACGGCCCCGATGAGCCGGAGCAGGACGAGACGCCGGACCAGGAATCCGGGGCCTGACCATCCGCCGGATGCGTAGCCGCAAGCCGGATGCGTAGCCGCCGGCGCTAGCCGCCATCCCCGGATCCACCAGCTGCGGCGGCCCGGTCAGCACGCCGGGCCCGGTTCGCCTGCCCGGCGGCGCGGCAACCTGCCTGCGCCGACAGCGAACAGGCCGCAGCGGCGGACTTCCCGGCGCCGGGAGCGGGTTAGGGTCACTGAGAACGACACGTAGAGCAACGAAACCAGGAGGGCACACCGTGAGTACGCCTCCCCTAGCCGAGGAGCCGGCGAGCCTGCTGGCCCGGGTCGCGGAAGCACCGCCTGGCGCCCTGATGGGCGAGCAGGTATTCCAGCGGCTGCTGCGGCACCGGATCATCTTCCTCGGCGACCAGGTCGACGACGAGCTCGCCAACCGCATCTGCGCTGAGCTAGTGCTGCTCTCCGCCGAGGATGCCCGGCGCGACATCAGCCTGTACATCAACTCGCCGGGCGGCTCCGTCAGCGCCGGCCTGGCGATCTACGACATCATGCAGTACGTGCCGAACGACGTAGCGACTTACGCGATGGGCATGGCGGCGTCGATGGGCCAGTTCCTGCTCTGCGCCGGGGCGGCCGGCAAGCGCTACGCGATGCCGCACGCGGCGATCCTGATGCACCAGCCGCACGGCGGCATCGGCGGCACCGTGACCGACATCAGGATCCAGGTGGAGCACAGCACCTACCTGAAGCGGACCCTGGCCCAGCGGACGGCCTTCCATACCGGCCAGACCGTCGAGCAGATCGAGGCCGACTCCGACCGGGACCGCTGGTTCACCGCCGACGAGGCCAAGGACTACGGCTTTGTCGACCGGGTGGTGCGCAGCGCCGCCGAAGTACCTTCCGAAGGGCCGGTCTCATGAAGCGGATACCGGGAGTAGAGCCCGCCATGCTGGCCGCGGGCCGGACGGCGGGGGGTCTCGCCGAGTCTCGTTACGTCCTGCCGTCCTTCGTGGAGCGGACGTCATACGGGATCAAGGAGATGAACCCGTACAACAAGCTGTTCGAGGAGCGCATCATCTTCCTCGGCGTGCAGATCGACGATGCCTCGGCGAACGACGTGATCGCCCAGCTCATCACGCTGGAGTCGATCGACCCGGACCGCGACATCTTCATCTACATCAACTCGCCCGGCGGGTCCATGACGTCGATGATGGCGATCTACGACACCATGCAGTACATCCAGCCGGAGATTCAGACGTTCTGCGTGGGCCAGGCGGCCTCCGCGGCCGCGGTGCTGCTCGCCGCGGGCACGAAGGGCAAGCGGATGGCGCTGCCCAACGCGCGCATCCTGATCCACCAGCCGGCCATCGAGAGCGGATACGGGCAGTCCAGCGACCTGGAGATCCAGGCCAATGAGATCCTGCGGATGCGTACCGCGATGGAGAAGGCGCTTGCCATGCACACTGGCCAGGACGAGGATCAGATCCGTAAGGACATCGAGCGGGACAAGTTCCTGACCGCGGCGGAAGCCAAGGAGTACGGCCTGCTGGATGAGGTTCTGACGATGCTGAAGCGCAAGACCGAGGTAGTGTCGTCCTAACCGGCAGGGCATAGTCCCGGGCGGCACGTTAGCGGCGGGCCCGTTTGCGCCACCACCCGGTGGCGCGAGACGGTACCGTCGAGGTTCACTAGTACAACCGGCCTGGCGGCGAGTCGCTCGCCGCCAGCCGACATCAGCCGGCGAGGCCGCCTGCGCGGCCCTGGCGAAGGAGTGGCTGCGTGGCACGTATCGGCGACGGCGGTGACCTGCTGAAGTGCTCGTTCTGCGGTAAGAGCCAAAAGCAGGTCAAGAAGCTCATCGCTGGTCCCGGCGTGTACATCTGCGACGAGTGCATCGATCTCTGCAACGAGATCATCGAGGAAGAGCTGTCCGAGCCACCCGAACTGAAATGGGACAGCCTGCCCAAGCCGCGGGAGATCTACGAATTCCTCGACGACTACGTGATCGGGCAGGACAAGGCCAAGAAGGCCCTTTCGGTAGCGGTCTATAACCATTACAAGCGGGTCCAGTCCGGCGGGGAACGATCCGGCGGCGAGGACGGGGTCGAGCTCGCGAAGTCCAACATCCTGCTGCTCGGGCCGACCGGGTCGGGCAAGACCCTGCTCGCCCAGACGCTCGCGCGGCTGCTCAACGTGCCGTTCGCGATCGCCGACGCCACCGCCCTGACCGAGGCCGGCTATGTCGGCGAGGACGTCGAGAACATCCTGCTCAAGCTCATCCAGGCGGCCGACTACGACGTCAAGAAGGCCGAGACGGGCATCATCTACATCGACGAGATCGACAAGATCGCCCGCAAGAGCGAGAATCCGTCGATCACCCGCGATGTCTCCGGCGAGGGCGTGCAGCAGGCGCTGCTGAAGATCCTGGAGGGCACCACCGCGTCGGTCCCCCCGCAGGGCGGCCGCAAGCACCCGCACCAGGAGTTCATCCAGATCGACACCACGAACGTGCTGTTCATCTGCGGCGGCGCCTTCGCCGGCCTGGAGAAGATCATCGAGGCACGGGTCGGCCGCGGCGGAATCGGCTTCGGCGGCGTGCTGCGGGTCAAGAAGGACCGCGACCTGGTGGACGGCTTCTCCGACGTCATGCCGGAGGACCTGCTCAAATTCGGCATGATCCCCGAGTTCGTCGGCCGCCTGCCGGTCATCACCAGCGTGCACAACCTCGACCGCGAGGCCCTGATCCGCATCCTGACCGAGCCGCGTAACGCGCTCGTCCGGCAGTACCGGCGGCTGTTCGAGCTGGACGGCGTCGATCTCGAGTTCACCGACGACGCGCTGGAGGCCGTCGCCGACCAGGCCAACCTGCGCGGCACCGGCGCCCGCGGGCTGCGGGCCATCCTCGAGGAAGTGCTCCTGTCGGTGATGTACGAGGTGCCGAGCCGCAAGGACGTCGAGCGCGTCGTCATCACGGCGGAGGCCGTGCTGGAGAACGTGAACCCGACGCTGGTGCCGCGCGACGTGGCCCGCCGGACCCCGCGCGAGAAGTCCGCCTGACCATCAGCACCTGATCGGCCACGCGGGCCCCGGGCCGCTAGCCTTCGCCGGCCTCCGGCCGCCGCTGGCCCCGGCCAGCGGCCCGGGCCACAGCTGACCACCGCACTGTCTAGACTCACCTGACGTGACCGCAGAAGACCGCCGCCAGCTTCCCCCGCAGTACTCGCCAGCCGAGGTGGAAGCGCGCCGCTACCGGCAATGGGAGTCAGCCGGCCTGTTCGGCGCCGACCCGGCGGACGTCTCGGCGGCCGCGCCCGCGTTCTCCATCGTGATCCCGCCGCCCAACGTCACCGGCTCGCTGCACATCGGCCATGCCCTCGACCACACCCTGATGGACGCACTGGTCCGCCGCCGCCGGATGCAGGGCTACACCGCGCTGTGGCTGCCCGGCATGGACCACGCGGGCATCGCCACCCAGAACGTGGTCGAGCGCGAGCTCGCCAAGGAGGGCCTGAGCCGGCACGACCTGGGCCGGGAGGCGTTCGTGCAGCGGGTCTGGCGGTGGAAGGCCGAGTCCGGTGGCAAGATCGGCGACCAGATGCGCAGGCTCGGTGACAGCGTGGACTGGTCACGCGAGCGATTCACCATGGACGAGGGACTGTCACGGGCCGTCCAGACCATCTTCAAGCGGCTCTTCGACGACGGCCTCATCTACCGGGCGCACCGGATCATCAACTGGTGCCCGCGCTGCCTGACCGCGCTGTCTGACATCGAGGTCGATCACACCGACGACGACGGCGAGCTTGTGTCCATCCGCTATGGCGACGGCGAGGACTCGATCGTGGTCGCCACCACCCGGGTGGAGACCATGCTGGGCGACACCGCGGTGGCCGTGCACCCGGACGACCCGCGGTACAGCCACCTGGTCGGCCGGGAGCTTGACCTCCCGCTGGCGGGCCGCAGGATCCCGGTGGTGGCCGACCCGCACGTGGACCCGGAATTCGGCACCGGCGCGGTGAAGGTGACCCCCGCGCACGACCCGGACGACTTCGAGATCGGCCGCCGTCACGACCTGCCCAGCCTGACGATCATGGACGACCGCGCCGTCATCACCGCGCACGGGCCGTTCCTCGGCCTGGACCGGTTCGAGGCCAGGCCGGCCGTGCTCGCCGCGCTCAGGGAAGAGGGCAGGATAGTGGCCGAGCGCCGGCCCTACGTGCACGCCGTCGGGCACTGCGGCCGGTGCGGTACCACCGTCGAGCCCCGGCTCTCGCTGCAGTGGTTCGTCAAGGTCGGCCCGCTGGCCAAGGCGGCCGGCGACGCGGTCAGGGACGGCCGGGTCCGCATGCACCCCCGCGAGATGGCGGCCAGGTACTTCGACTGGGTCGACGACATGCACGACTGGTGCATCAGCCGCCAGCTCTGGTGGGGGCACCGGATCCCGGTCTGGTACGGGCCGGGCGGCGAGGTCCGCTGCACGGGCCCGGGCGACGACCCGCCGGCCGGCCAGGGCTGGACCCAGGATCCCGACGTGCTCGACACCTGGTTCTCCTCGGCGCTGTGGCCGTTCTCCACGCTCGGCTGGCCGGATGACACCCCGGACCTGCGCGCGTTCTACCCGACCAGCGTGCTGGTCACCGGCTACGACATCCTGTTCTTCTGGGTCGCCCGGATGATGATGTTCGGCCTGTACGCGATGGCGGACCACGGCCCGGCCGGCGCCGTGCCGTTCCGCGACGTCGCCCTGCACGGCCTGGTGCGGGACGCCCACGGCAAGAAGATGTCCAAGTCCCGCGGCAACACCGTCGACCCGCTGGACTGGATCGAGAGGTTCGGCGCCGACGCCACCCGGTTCACCCTGGCCCGCGGGTCGAGCCCGGGCGGCGATGTCGCCATCAGCGAGGAATGGGTCGCCGGGGCCAGGAATTTCTGCAACAAGCTCTGGAACGCGACCAGGTTCGCGCTGCTCAACGGCGCTGACGCCGCCGCGGGCCTGCCGGACCTGGCCACCCTGCCGGTCCCGGACCGCTGGATCCTGTCCCGGCTGGCCGCCGTCACCGCAGCGACCGACGACCTGCTGGAGCGTTTCGAGTTCGCCAAGGCCTGCGACGGGCTCTACCACTTCGCCTGGAACGAGTTCTGCGACTGGTACCTGGAACTCGCCAAGCCCGCGCTGGCCGGGGCGGACCAGGCGACCGCGGCGGCGACGAGGTCGGTGCTCGGCTTCGTTCTCGACCGGCTGCTCAGGCTGCTGCACCCGGTCATGCCGTTCGTCACCGACGAGCTGTGGAGCGCGCTGACCGGCGGCGATACGGTGCTGACCGCGGCGTGGCCGGGAAGGCTCGCGGCCGCGGCCAGTGCGGGCGATGAAGGACTGGCCGCGCTGGCCGACCCGGCCGCCGAGCGCGAGATCGACGCGCTGATGCGGCTGGTCACCGAGGTGCGCAGGTTCCGCTCCGATCAGGGCCTGCGGCCGACCCAGCCGGTGCCCGCCGAGCTGGCCGGGATCGAGGCAACGCCGCTGGCCGCCCACCAGGCCCGCATCCGCGCGCTGCTCCGGCTCACCGCCGCCGGGCAGGACTTCACGCCGACCGCATCCGTGCAGGCCGAGGGAGTCACCGTCCGGCTGGACACGGCCGCGACGATCGACGTTGCCGCCGAGCGGCGCAGGCTGGCCAAGGACCTTGCCGCCGCGCAGGCCGAAGTCGATTCAGCGCAGCGGAAGCTGTCGACCCCGTCGTTCGTCGAGCGGGCTCCCGCCCCGGTAGTGGCGAAGATGCGCGACCGGCTGGCCGCCGCGCAGGCCGAGATCAGCAGGATCGAGGGCCGCCAGTCCGGCCTGCCGCCGGGCCAGTAGCCCGGGCTGCCTGACGCCCGGGCGGTCACGGTTACCGCGCCCCGGCCGTAGGCAGATCGCGCTAGGTGTGCCGCCGGTACCAGGCAGCCAGCCGCGACAGGGAGCGCGTCTGGCTTTCCCGGGCCAGGCCGGACAGCGCAGCAGCGCCGATCGCGAGCGTGATCATGCGCACCTGGAAGCGGCGGTCCCGGAAGAGACGTGTCAGCAACGCCGCCGCAATAGTGAGCACGATCGCGCGCTGCTGGAAGTTCGCCGGTGCCGGGCTCGCCGGGCCGCCGCCGCCCGCCGGGTTCGCGGTTCCGCGGAGCGCGCGGTCATCCAGCGCTGATCGAGCGCTGATCGTCATTTCGTCCCCCATTCCGTCGGCACCGCTGGCCGGCCTGGCGGCCCGCTCCAGCCTAACTGCCAGGATCTGCCGCGCCTGACCAGGGCAGGGCGGCCTCCGGCACGGAATGCAGGCCTCATCCGCGCCTGCCGGGGTTGCCGGGCCGGGCCCGGCCACGACCTAGCCGGCCAGCCCGCCGTTGCCTGGCCAGTAGCCGGCTGGTATTCCAAGCATGTGCTTGACATTGCCGTGCGCTCCCGTGCATTATTCCAAGCATGTCCTTGGAATCTGGCGAGACGGCCCGGCCGCGCGGGCAGCGCAGGCGCCTGCTCGATGATCCGCGCAGCATCCGGGCACTGGCGCACCCGCTCCGCCTGGAGCTTGAGTCGATGGTCGGCCGCTCCGGCCGGATCACCACCGCCGACGCGGCACGCGAGCTGGGGATCAGCCACGGCCTTGCCTCGCATCACCTGCATCAGCTGGCCAAGTACGGATTCGTCGAGCAGGTCGGCGGCGCCGACAACCGGGAGCGGCCGTGGCAACTCGTCGCGACGTCGCTCAGTACCGCGGGAATCGAGGAAAAGCCAGGCGGGGCGGCCGCGGTCTCGGTCTTGGAGCAGGTCACCGCGGAGCGGACGGTGGAGAGTTTCCTGGACTGGCAGGACCGTCGCGGCAGCTGGTCCGCGGGCTGGCGGGAGCACAGCGGCGTGGGGACCAGCACCATTTACCTGACCGAACCCGAGCTCGCCGGAATCGTCGGCCGCATCGAGGCGATGCTGACCGAACTTGTTGAGGAACGTCCACTCGACGACCTGTCGTCCCGCCCGCCCGGCTCGGTTCCGGTCGAGTTCACGCTGTTCGTGGTGCCCCGCCAGCCCACCTCTGACGGCAACTGACATGGGGGCCATCCGCCGCGCGCTCCGGCAGCGTGACCTGCGGAAGCTACTCGCCGCTGGCCTCATCTCGGCGACCGGCGACTGGGTCCTGCGGGTCGGGCTGGCTTACTACGTCTACGTGCTCACCGGGTCCACCCTGGCGTCAGCGCTCATCCTGCTGGCCTCCTTCGTCCCGCAGATCGTGCTCGGCTCCGTGGCCGGGGTCTTCGTGGACCGCTGGGACACCAGGCGGACCATGATCGTCTCGAACCTGCTGCTCGCGGCCGGCCTGCTGCCGCTGCTGGCGGTCCGCCAGGCCGGGCAGGCCTGGATCATCTACGCCGTGCTGGCCTGGGAGGGGTGCGTTCAGCAGTTCTTCACGCCGGCCGAGCAGTCCCTGCTGCCCGGCCTGGTCGATGACGACCACCTGGTCACGGCCAACGCGCTGAACGGCCAGTCCGGCGACCTGTCGCGGCTCGTCGGCTCGGCGGCCGGCGGGATCACCGCCGCGGCCGGCGGGATCACCGCGCTGGCTTTCACCGACATCGCGAGCTTCCTCATCTCGGCCGCGCTGATCGCGCGGATCTCCACGGCGCGGCGGGAAGCTGGCACGCCGCCGGGCAACGGGTCACCGGATAGCAGGCCGGGCCCGAGGTCCCTGCGCAGGCGGCTGGCCCGGCTGCGGGCCGAATGGTCGGACGGCCTCCGGCTGGCGACTCACCAGCGGGTGCTGCGGGTGATCCTGATCTTCCTGCTCATCACGTGCGTGGGCGAGGGCATCATGAGCACCCTGTTCGCGCCGTTCGTGCGGTCGGTGCTGCACGGCAGCGCAGCGGACTACGGCTTCATCGTCTCGGCGCAGGCAGTCGGCGGCATCGCCGGCGGCCTGATAGCGGCGCTGATCGGCGGCCGCGTCCGCGCGTCGGTGCTGCTGGGCTGGGGCGCGGTCGTCTTCGGTGCCGTCGACCTGGTGATGTTCCTGTACCCGCTCGGCTGGGTCGCCGTCTGGCCGGCCGCGGTCTGCATGATCGTGGTCGGCCTGCCCGGCGCGCTGATCATGGCCGGCGCCATGACGCTGATACAGCGCGACACGGCCGGCAGCCACCGTGGCCGGGTCTTCGGCGCGCTGGGCGCCGTCGAGGGCATCGCCATCGTGGCGGGCACCGTCGCGGCCGGGTTCCTCGGCCAGACGGTCGGGATCATTCCCGTTCTCGCGGTGCAGGGCAGCGGCTACGTGGCCGCCGGGCTGCTCGTCGTCGTCGCGCTCCGCCATGCGGAGCCCGGCCGCCAGGGACTGAAGTCAGGTCGGCAGGAGGCAGTCATGCCCGCGGCTGCGGCGGCCACGTCCGCAGGTGCGGTCGCCGGTGCCGCAGGCGCGGTCGCCAGTACTGCAGGCGCGGTCGCCAGTACTGCAGGTGCAGTCGCCAGTGCCGCGGGCGCGGCCGGGCGGGCTGGCGGCCCGGATCGGCCGGGCCAGTAAACTGCCAGGGTGATCGCTGCTACCTGCGTGCCGTCGTGACGGCTGACCTGAACGACCGTGACCTGCACGACCGGCTGCGTGAGGTCGAGCGCGAGATCCTGGCACGGCGGCCCGAGCATGCGATCGAGCCTTCGCTGGACCGGATCGCGGCGCTGGTGCGCCTGCTCGGCGACCCGCACCGGGCGTACCCCGTCATCCACATCACCGGGACCAACGGCAAGACCTCGACCGCCCGGATGACCGAGACGCTGCTGCGCGCCCGCGGCCTGCGGACCGGCCTGTTCACCAGCCCCCACCTCTCGTCGATGCAGGAGCGGATCTGCGTGGACGGCGTGCCGCTCAGCGCGGAGCGCTTCATCGAGACCTACGAGGAGATCGGGCCCTACCTGTGGATGGTGGATGACAGCCAGCCTGTCCCGCTGTCGTTCTTCGAGGTACTCGTGGGCATGGCGTTCGCCGTCTTCGCCGACGCGCCGGTCGATGTCGCGGTGATCGAGGTTGGCATGGGCGGCACCTGGGACAACACGAACGTCGCCGACGGCGCCGTCGCGGTCGTGACGCCGATCTCGATCGATCACGCACGCTATCTCGGCAACACGGTGGAGGCCATCGCCGCCGACAAGGCCGGCATCATCAAGCCGGATGCGATCGCCGTGCTGGCCCAGCAGCCGGTGGAGGCGGCGCAGATGCTGCTCCGGCGCGCCGCGGACGTGGGCGCCACCGTGGCGAGGGAAGGGCTGGAATTCGGCGTGACCAGCCGCGAGCTGGCTGTCGGCGGGCAGCTGCTCGACATCAGGGGCCTGCTCGGCGACTATCCGGAGCTGTTCCTGCCGCTGTTCGGTGCCTATCAGGCGAGCAACGCCGCGTGCGCGCTGGCCGCCGTGGAGGCGTTCGCCGGCGCGGCGGCGGGCGGCGCACCGGGCGAGTCGGCGCCGCTGGATCAGGCCCTCGTCCGGGAGGCATTCGGCATGATGTCGTCGCCGGGCAGGCTGGAGATCGTCCGGCGCAGTCCGACGGTGATCATTGATGCGGCGCACAACCCGGCCGGGATGGCCGCCAGCATGGCCGCGCTGGAGGAGGCATTCTCCTTCACCGAGCTGATCGGCATCCTGGCCGTCAGCGAGGACAAGGACGGCCCGGCCATCCTCGACCAGCTGGAGCCTGCCGTTTCGGAGCTGGTCGTCACCTGCAACTCGTCACCCAGATCGATGAATCCGGCCAAGCTGGCCGAGCTGGCCGGGGCGATCTTCGGCCCGGACCGGGTCCGCCAGGCTGACCGGCTTGACGACGCGATAGAGATCGCGGTCGGCCTTGCCGACGATGCGGCTGCCGCCGCTGAGGCGGCCGGCGCGCTGCCCGGCGGGTGCGGAATCCTGATCACCGGGTCGGTCATCACCGCGGGCGACGCGCGGCTGCTGCTGGCGCCGGGCGCCGAGCTGCTCGGCCGCGAGCTGCCGGGCCGCGAGACGACCGACCGCGAGATCGACTGGCCGCGAGACGGCTGACCGCGAGATCACTGGCCGCGAGACGACTGACCGCGAGATCACTGGCCGCGGGCAGGGGGCTGATCCGGTGTGAGGAGACTCTGCGCCACGGTGCTGATCATGGAAGCGATCGTGATCGGGCTGGCGATCCCGGTGGCGATCAAGCTGGAGCACGCGCCCCGCCGGGAAGCCGTGACGGCAGGGGTCGTGCTCGCCGTCGCCGCGGTGTTTCTGGCCGCGGCGGCCAGGCGCGGGCCGCTCCGGCTGCTGCTCGCGGGCGGCAGCGTGCTGCAGGTGCTGGTGGTGGCGGCGGGCGTGATCGTGCCGGCCATGTACGTGCTCGGCGTGATCTTCGCCGGACTGTGGGCGATCGGGATCTGGCTGGGCCACCGCGTCGAGCAGGTCCAGGCCGGGTTCGCCCAGGGCGTGCCGCCGCCCGCCGCAGATTCGCCCCACGCAGATTCGCCCCACCGGTAGGCTTCGCGGGCGCGGGAGGGCATTCTTCGCTAGGTCCGTGACGACGGGGCCAGCCGTGCATCGCTGTCAGTAAGGAGATTTTCGTTGTCTGAGCGCAGTCTGATCCTGATCAAGCCCGATGGCGTGCGCCGGGGCCTGATCGGCGAGGTGATATCGAGGATTGAGGGCAAGGGCCTGCGGATCGTGGCGCTGGAACTGCGAACCCTGCCGCGCGACGTCGCCGAGGAGCACTACGCTGAGCACGAAGGCAAGGTGTTCTACGCCCCGCTGGTCGATTTCATCACCTCGGGACCGCTGGTGGCCGCGGTGATCGAGGGCCCGCGCGTGATCGAGTCGTTCCGCTCGATGGCCGGAGCGACTGACCCGATCCGGGCCGTGCCGGGCACGATCCGCGGTGATCATGCGTTGGAGACGAAGGAGAACATAGTGCACGGGTCAGACTCGCCGGAAGCTGCCGAGCGGGAAATCAAGATCTTCTTTCCTGGCCTCGTTTAGGGCTTCCTGGGCCTGGTCATGAAGAACATAGGCCAGCGCGCGTTCCGGGGAGCGGCGAGCACGGGCCCGCGATAGGTTGACGGGCAGGTCTCCGGCTGGAAGGTTTTCGTTTTTCATGAGTAACACGCTGGCCTTTCTGGGCCGTGACATGGCGGTCGATCTCGGCACGGCGAACACCCTGGTATACGTGCGGGGCAGGGGCATCGTGCTCAATGAGCCGTCGGTCGTGGCGCTGAATACTAATACCGGCCAGATTGTCGCCGTCGGGGTAGAGGCAAAGCGCATGATTGGCCGGACACCCGGCAATATCGTCGCTGTCAGGCCGCTCAAAGATGGCGTAATTGCGGATTTCGACGTAACTGAGCGAATGCTCCGGTATTTCATCCAGAAAGTGCATAAGCGACGGCATCTTGCCAAGCCGCGGATCGTCGTGGCCGTGCCGAGCGGCATTACCGGGGTGGAGCAGAGCGCGGTCAAGGAGGCGGCTCACCAGGCGGGCGCCCGCCGCGTCTACATCATCGAGGAACCGATGGCGGCCGCGATCGGCGCCGGACTGCCGGTCAATGAGCCGACCGGCAACATG
Source organism: uncultured Actinomycetes bacterium (assembly GCA_963707065.1). Lineage (GTDB taxonomy): Bacteria > Actinomycetota > Actinomycetes > Streptosporangiales > Streptosporangiaceae > Palsa-506. The sequence continues at coordinate 44,983 of CAVPPJ010000059.1, read as the reverse complement.
GTGGTGGACATCGGCGGCGGCACCACCGAGGTGGCGGTGATCTCCCTCGGCGGGATCGTGACCTCGCAGTCGATCCGCGTCGGCGGCGACGAGATGGACCAGGCGATCATTAGCTTCGGCAAGAAGGAGTACTCGCTCATGCTCGGCGAGCGGACCGCCGAGGAGATCAAGATGGCGCTCGGGTCGGCCTTCCCGTCGGTGGACGAGCCGACCGCCGAGATCCGGGGCCGGGACCTGGTCAGCGGGCTGCCCAAGACCATGCTGATCTCGGCAGAGGAGATCCGCCGCGCCATCGAGGAGCCGGTGAACGTTATCGTGGACGCGGTCAAGACCACGCTGGACAAGTGCCCGCCCGAGCTGTCCGGTGATGTCATGGACCGGGGCATCGCGCTGACCGGCGGCGGTGCGCTGCTACGCGGGCTGGACGAGCGGATCCGCGAGGATACCGGCATGCCGGTGCACATCGCCGACAACCCCCTCGACTCCGTGGCGCTCGGCGCGGGCAAGTGCGTGGAGGATTTCGACACCCTGCGCCAGGTGCTCGTTCCAGAGTCCCGGCGCTGACCAGCAGGATGAGCTCCAGCCGCGGCAGCGGCATGGCGAGGTGACCGTAGTGCGCGACACCCGGCGGACCCGCCTGCTCCTCAGCGTCCTGCTGATAGCCGCGCTCGTGCTGATCACGCTCGATTATCGCGACGGGTCCGCTTCGCCGCTGCGCGGGCTCCGGGACTTCGGCGGATCAGTGTTCGGCGGCGCGGAACGCGGGGTTTCCGCGGTCACCCAGCCGGTGACCGGGCTGTTCGGCGGCTCGGCGGGCAGCTCGGGACCGCAGGTCGCGACCCTGCAGACACAGGTCATCAGGCTCCGCGCTGAGCTCAGCCGCGAGCAGCTGAGCCGGGCACAGTACGCGCAGCTCGGCCGGCTGCTGCAGGTGGCCGGGCGCGGCGGCTACCGGATCGTGGCGGCCGACGTGATCGCGGTCAGCCAGGGATACGCCGAATCGGTCACCCTCGACGCGGGCAGCGATGACGGCGTCAGGCCGCAGGAAACCGTGCTCAACGGCGCCGGCCTGGTCGGCACGGTGACCGCCGTCAGCGCGCGGACAGCCACGGTGCTGCTGGCCTCCGACACGACCTCGGTAGTCGGCGTCCAGCTCGCGGGCGGCGGGCAGATCGGCTGGGTGACGGGGACGGGCAAGGGCCGTTCGGAAGCCGGCCTGCTGAAGCTGCAGGTGCTCGGCGGCGGCGCCGCGCTCCGGCCGGGTGAGCAGCTGGTGACCTCCGCGTCGGTGCACGACCGGCCGTACGTGCCCGGCGTGCCGGTGGGCGTCGTCAGCCAGGTGCAGAGCAGCGCCGGCACACTGACCGCACGCGCGCTAGTCCGGCCCTACGCGGATTTCGCCGCGCTCGGCGTGGTCGGCATCGTGGTCGCGCCGCCCCGCCACAATCCGAGGTTCTCCGTACTGCCGGCGGGCCCGAAGCCAACCCCCACGGTGACCGTCACGGTCACCCCGCAGCCCTCGCCGTCGCTGGCGGGCGCGCCCAGCGCGGCAGCGGGCGGCTGAGATGAGGCAGCCGAGGCTTCCGGCCGGCGCCGGCCCGGGCGGGTGGCGCAGATGAGGCAGCCGAGGCTCCGGCCGCTGGCCCGGGCGGGTGGCGCAGATGAGGCGGGCAGCCCTGTCGGCCGGCTTCATCGTGGTCGCGCTGATGCTGCAGCTGAGCGTGGTCGACCGGCTCCCGCTGCCGGGTGGCGAACCCGATCTCGTGCTGCTCGTGGTGGTCGCGCTGGGCCTGACCGGCGGGCCCCTGACCGGCATGCTGGCCGGTTTCTGGGCCGGGCTCGCGCTGGACGTCGCGCCGCCCGCCGGTGATCTGCTCGGCGAGCACGCACTGGTCTTCTGCCTTGTCGGGTACGGGTGCGGGCGGCTGAGCGGGATGGTGGACCGGTCGGCGGCCAGTTCGCTCGGCATCGCGGCGGTGGCCGTCGCGGCCGGCGAGGTGCTGCAGGTCATCGTCGGCCTGATGTTCGGCGACCCCGGTGTGAGCTGGCCGGCCATCCGGGTTGTGCTCCCGTCGTCCGTCCTGCAGGACATCCTGATCAGTCCGTTCGTGGTGTACCTGGTGATGCGGGCCAGCCGGTGGGCCGCCGCTGACCGGCATGACCTGACCGCCGTCGGCGGCGCGCTGCCCGGGTTGCTGGTCGGCCTGGGAGCGGGCCGGGGCGGCCTGGCGGCCGGCCCGGTGCGGCCGAGCCGTCCAGCGCCGCTGGCCGGGACCGGATGGCTGGCCGGTGCGCCCGGCTCCGGCCGCGGCCGGAAAGCGGGCGCGCTGGACTCGCTCAGGTTCGGGAAGTACGCGGCCCGGCAGGGTGATGGCCTGGCAGGCAGCGGGTTGCTGCCGGGCCGGCTGGCCCAGGGTCAGGCCCGCCGCGGCCACCGGCCGAGGCTCCGGGCCGGCGCGGGACAGGCCGGCTCCGCCATCGCCGGCCTGCAGGCGGGCGGCACGGGCCGGGCGCATGGCCTGCGGCCGGCCCGCCCGGTCAGCATCCGGATGGGATCGGGGCGGCGCGGCGCTGGCCTGGCCGGTGCCGCGCTGCGCGGCGGGGCGTCCGGCCAGCAGGCTCTGCGCCGCGCCGGGCTGCGCAGCACCATGCCGCGCGGTGCCGGGCTGCGTGCTGGCGGGCTGTCCGGCGGCCGGCCGCGGAGCCCCGGGCTGGGCAGGATCGGGCCGGGCCGGACGGGGCGGCGCGGCGGCCTGCGGGGTGGCGGGCTGCGGAGCGTCAGGCTGCGGGGCAGCGGGCTGCGCAGGACCGGGCTGCGCAGGACCGGGCTGCGCAAGATCGGGCTGCGCAGGACCAGGCTGGACCGGATCGGCCTGGGCGGCGATCCGGCCGGCCGGACCGGGCTGGGCCGGGCCGGGCTCGGCCGGACGGGGCTGGCCAGGATCGGGCTGGGTAGGACGGGGCTGGGCAGGATCGGGCCGGTCAGGACGGGGCGGCGCGGCGGACCGGCCGGCGGACCCGCGCGCCCCGGCACCGCTGGCCTGAGCGCTCCCCGGCCGGCGCTCCGCCCGGCCGCCCAGCGAGCAATGCCGCGCTTTCGCCGCCGGTCAGCGCCGGGCAGGAACGCGGCACTCAGGCAGTCCGGGTTCCGTTACGGCCGGAGGTCGTTCCTGGCCCGCCTGACCAGGCGCAAGCCAGGGAGCCGGTCGGCGCTGGGCCGGGCCGGCCGCGGCCGCACCGGAGGTTTGTCATGATCCCGGCCTCACGGCGGCGCCTGGCGGTGCTGTACGTCATCGTGGCGGCACTGCTGATCGGCCTGGGCGGCAGGCTCTGGTACCTGCAGGTGCTGACCGGTACCGCCTACGCCAGCCTGGCCAGGCAGGATCAGGTCAGGACCGTGATCGTGCCGTCGGTCCGCGGCCAGATCCTCGACGACCTGGGCGCCCCGCTGGTGGGGGAGAAGCCATCCCTGGTGGTTTCGGTGAACATGGCCGTCGTGTCGCAGCGTCCCCGTGGCGGTACCCCGGAACTGCGCAGCCTGGCCGCGCTGCTCGGCATGCGCGGCGCGACGATGCTGAAGAAGGTGCGGCTGTGCACCGCCGGGGTCCCGCAGCCATGCTGGGCCGGGTCGCCGTACCAGCCGATCCCGGTCGATGAGCACACGACCGACAAGCTCGCGGTGCAGGTCCTGGAGAACCACCGCGAGTTTCCCGGCGTTACCGCCCAGATCCAGCCGGTGATCCGGTACCGGGGAGCCGTGAGCAATGCGGCCGCCCAGGTTCTCGGGTACCTGCAGCCCATCACCCCGCAGGAAGTCAGGCGTCGGCACCTGACCAGCACCGGGTTCTCCGGCGTGGACCTTGTCGGGCAGTCCGGGCTGGAAGAGCAGTACGACCGGCAGCTTCGCGGCCGCGCGGGATCCCAGCAGGTATCCGTCAACGCCGCCGGCAACGTCACCGGCACGACCAGCCAGACCGCGGCCAAGGCCGGCGACACCCTGGTGACCAGCATCAACCCCCGGGTGCAGGAGGACACGTCCCGCGCGCTCGCCGCGGCGATCCACCGCACCCAGGCCGCGGGCAACCCGGGCGCCACCACCGGCGCGGCGGTCGTGCTGAGCACCACCGGCCGGGTGATCGCGATGGCGAGTTACCCGACATACAACCCGTCCATCTGGACCGGCGGCATCACCACGGCTGAGTACCGCCGCCTGTTCGGCGCCAGGGACTCCGAGCCGATTCTCAACCGGGCCACCCAGGGCCAGTACGCGCCGGGATCGACCTGGAAGGTCACCTCGACGGCCGCCGCCGTGGCCGCGGGCTACAGCCTGGCCGGGCCGTACGGCTGCCCCGGCTCGGTCACCATCGGCGGCCGGGTCTTCAACAATGACACGCCGTCGGACTCCGGTGACATGAGCCTGCATCAGGCCCTGGTGGTGTCCTGCGACACGGTGTTCTACAACCTGGCCTACGACATCTGGCTCAAGGACCGCAGGAATGCGGACACCGTGACCAGCTCGCACGCTCCGGTGCAGGAAATGCAGAAAATGGAACTCGGCTGGGGCTTCGGCAAGGACACCGGGATCGACCTGCCGGAGGAGAGCACAGGGACCGTGCCCACCCGATCCTGGCTTTATTACTTCTACCAGCAGTACAAGCATTTCTGGTGCAAGAACGGCCGCGCCAACGGCAGCTACGTGCAGCGGATCGAGTTCGACGACTGCCAGTCGGGCAACGTGTGGACTCCCGGCCAGGCGGTGAATGCCGCGATCGGCCAGGGTTACGTGACGGTGACGCCGCTGCAGCTGGCCCGGGCCTACGCCGCGCTGGCCAACGGCGGCACCCTGTACAGCCCGCGGATCGGCGAGGCGCTGATCGGCCCGGGCGGCAAGGTCGTGCGGAAGATCAGGCCCCCGGTGGCCGGCCACCTGCCGGTGTCCAAGGGCGTCCTCGCCTACATCAGGGACGCGCTGGCCGACGTGATCACCCAGGGCACCGGCGCGCCCGCCTTCGGCGGGTTCCCGCTGAACAAGCTGCAGATCGCAGGCAAGACGGGCACGGCGCAGGTGCAGGGCAAGGTCGCCACCTCGGTCTTCGCGTCATTCGCCCCGCTGCGGCACCCGAAGTACGTGGTGGTCGTGATGATCCCGGACTCCGGCTTCGGCGCCGACGTGTCGGCTCCCGCGGTGCGCCAGATCTGGGACGGGATTTACGGGCTGGAAGGCCATCGGGCCGCCCTGCCCGGCGGCCGGCTGCCCGGCCTGCCGAGGGTGACCCGGTCCGGCCAGGTCATCGCGCCCGCTGGCTTCACCGGGCGGAAGCGATGAGCGCCCCGCGCGGCCCGGCGGGCCTGCGAGACCGTCGTAAGGCGTCCTATAACGGGCTGGCCCCGGTACGCAAGGCCGGCCGTGGCAGCGCCGGCGCTGCCACGCAGCCGACGTCATTGCTGCGCCGCACCCTGCGCGCGGGCTCGGCGGCACGCCAGATGGACTGGATCCTGCTGGCCGCCGTCCTCGGCCTGGCCCTGATCGGGTCGCTGCTCGTCTGGTCGGCCACCCAGCCCGCGCTGCTGCAGGCCGGCGCCGATCCGCGGGCCTACCTGAAGAAGCAGCTGCTGAACATCGGCCTCGGGCTGATCGTCATGCTGGCCGGCAGCACGCTGGACTACCGGCGGCTGCGGCGCTGGGCGCCGGTCGTCTATGTAGCGTCCTGCCTGGGACTGGTGGCCGTGCTCAGCCCGCTCGGCAGCACCGTCAACGGGGCGCACTCCTGGATCTCGCTGCCCGGCGGCTTCCAGTTCGAGCCGTCGGAGTACGCGAAGCTCGGGCTCATCCTGGTGGTCGCCATGATCCTCGGCGACCTGCGGCACGGCCAGCAGCGGCCCCGGCTCCGCGCGGTCGCGCTCGCGGCGGCTTGCGCGGCCGTGCCGCTCGTCCTCGTGGTGCTCCAGCCTGACCTGGGCGTGACGATCCTGCTGGTGGCCATCACCGTGGGCATGATCGCGCTGTCCGGGATCCGGCTGCGCTGGCTCGCCGCGCTCGCGGTGGCCGCCCTGGCCGCCGGCGCCGCGGTCGTCAACCTGCACCTGCTCAAGGCCTACCAGCTCAGGCGGGTGACCTCGTTCCTGAACCCGTCGGCTGACCCGCGCGGGAGCGGCTACAGCGCTGACCAGTCCAAGATCGCGATCGGCTCTGGCGGGCTGCTCGGCCACGGTCTTTTCCACGGCCCGCTGACGGCCGGCAACTTCGTCCCCGAGCAGCACACGGACTTCATCTTCTCGGTCGCGGGGGAGGAACTCGGCTTCGCCGGCGCGGCCGTGATCATCGCGCTGCTCGCCATCGTCATTCTCCGTGCGCTGCGGATCGCCGCCCAGGCGGATGACCAGTTCGGCATGCTGGTCGCGGCCGGGATCGCGATCTGGTTCGCCGTGCAGGCGTTCGTGAACATCGGCATGACGATCGGGATCACGCCGGTCACCGGGCTGCCGCTGCCGTTCGTCTCCTACGGCGGGTCCGCCATGTTCGCCGACATGATCGCGATCGGCCTGCTGCAGGCGGTCCGCCGCCACCTGTCGCTCTTCAACTGACCCGCGGGCCGACCGGACGCCGGCTTGCGCCGCATCGGTACGCTGAGTGAATGCCCGTGGACTCGGTCTACCCCCAGCTGGAACGGCTGCTCCCGCTCGTCCGCAAGCCCGTCCAGTACATCGGCGGCGAGCTGAACTCGGTCGTCAAGGACTGGGACGCCGCCGAGGTCCGGTGGGCGCTGATGTACCCGGACGCCTACGAGGTGGGCCTGCCGAACCAGGGCATCCAGATTCTCTACGAGGTGCTCAACGGCCGCGAGGGCGTGCTCGCCGAGCGCACCTACAGCGTCTGGCAGGACCTCGAGGCGCTGATGCGCGAGCAGCACGTGCCCCAGTTCACCGTCGACGCGCACCGGCCGGTGGGCGCGTTCGACGTGCTCGGGGTGAGTTTCGCGACCGAGCTCGGCTACACCAACCTGCTGACCGCGCTTGATCTCGCCGGGATCCCGCTGGCCGCGGCCGACCGCGGCGCCGGCCACCCGCTGGTGCTGGCCGGCGGGCACGCCGCGTTCAATCCCGAGCCGATCGCCGAGTTCATCGACGGGGCCGTGCTCGGCGACGGCGAGCAGGCCGTGCTGACCATCACCGAGCTGATCAGGAGCTGGAAGCGGGCCGGCCGGCCGGACGGCCGGGACGGCCTGCTGCACAGCCTGGCCACCGCGGGCGGCGTCTACGTGCCGCGGTTCTACGACGTCGACTACCTGCCGGACGCGACCATCGGCCGGGTCACGCCGAACCGGCCCGGCGTGCCCCGCGCCGTGGCCAAGCACACCGTGATGGACCTCGACTCCTGGCCGTACCCGAGCAAGCCGCTGGTGCCGATCGCGGAGACGGTGCACGAGCGGTTCAGCGTGGAGATCTTCCGCGGCTGCACCCGCGGCTGCCGGTTCTGCCAGGCCGGGATGATCACCCGCCCGGTCCGCGAGCGCTCCATCACGGCCATCAGCGAGATGGTGAGCAAAGGGCTGGCGGAGAGCGGATTCGGTGAGGTCGGGCTGCTCTCCCTGTCCAGCGCCGACCACAGTGAGATTAACGAGCTAGCGACCGGACTGGCCGACCAGTACGACGGCACGAATACCGGGCTGTCGCTGCCCTCCACCCGGGTGGACGCCTTCAACGTCACGCTGGCCAACGAGCTGAGCAGGAACGGCAGGCGCTCCGGGCTCACCTTCGCCCCGGAGGGCGGCACGGACCGGATCCGCCGGGTCATCAACAAGATGGTCACCGAGGAAGACCTGATCGAGACCGTCACCACCGCGTACGCGAACGGCTGGCGGCAGGTGAAGCTCTACTTCATGTGCGGCCTGCCGACCGAGACCGACGAGGACGTGCTCGCCATCGCCCGGGTCGCGCAGCGGGTCATCAAGGCGGGCCGCGCGGCCAGCGGGCGCCGTGACATCCGCTGCACCGTGTCCATCGGCGGCTTCGTGCCCAAGCCGCACACCCCCTTCCAGTGGGCCGCGCAGTGCGATCACGAGACGGTCGATGCCCGGCTCCGCGCGCTCGGCCGCCTGCTGCGCGCCGACCGCTCCTACGGCAAGGCGATCGGCTTCCGCTACCACGACGGCAGGCCGTCGGTGATCGAGGGACTGCTGTCCCGCGGTGACCGCCGGGTATCGAAGGTCATCAGGGCGGCCTGGCAGGACGGTGCCCGCTTCGAGGGCTGGAGCGAGCACTTCTCCTACGACCGCTGGGAGCGCTGCGCCGCCGAGGAGCTGGCCGCCGACGGCGTCGACCTCGCCTGGTACACCACCAGGGAGCGCGGCTACGCCGAGGTGCTGCCCTGGGATCACCTCGACGCCGGGCTGGACCGGGACTGGCTCTGGCAGGACTGGCTGGCCGCCATCGACCCGGCCGGGGCGGCCGAGGTGGACGACTGCCGCTGGACGCCCTGCTTCGAATGCGGCGTCTGCCCGTCGATGGGCACCGAGATCCAGGCCGGGCCGACCGGGGTGAAGCTGCTGCCGCTGACGGTGGCCGCTGACGCCGGCACCGGGCGCGGGGCGTAGATGGGCCGCGCCGTGCCGGACGGCCCGCCGCCGGCGCCTGTCGCCCAGCGGCTGGTCGTCCGGTACGCTAAAAGAGGCAGGATGCGTTTCGCGAGTCACAGGGATATCGCGCGTGCCGTGGAGCGGGGAGTGCGAAGGGCCGGATTGCCCATCGCGTATTCGGCGGGCTTTTCTCCGCACCCGAGGATTTCTTACGCGGGGGGAGCGCAGACGGGAACCGCGAGCGAGGCTGAGTACCTAGAACTCGGCCTCACCGGACCGTGCGCCGCCTCCGATGTGCGGGATCGGCTCGACGCTGCCCTGCCGAGCGGAATTGATGTGATTGAGGTTCTGGAGAAGACCGGCGGCCCGGCCGCCGGCCAGCTGGATGCCCTGGGGCTGGAGGCATCCGACTGGGAAGTTGTGCTTCCCGGGGTGACGCCCGCTGACGCGGCCCGGGCGGTCGAGGTCTTCCTCGCCGCCGGTACCGCGGAGGTGGAGCGCCTCACCGGGAAGGGAATCCGGCGGATGGATGCCCGCGCCGCCGTGATCATGCTTGAGGTAGACGGGCGTGCCGCCAATGGGCGAGACGCCGCATGTGCCGTACTTCGAATGGTTGTTCGGCACATGACGCCTGCCGTCCGGCCCGATGACATCCTGACCGCGCTCCGCCAGCTGGCGGGCCTCGCGCCATCGTCGCCGCCACTGGTGACGCGGCTGGCGCAGGGACCGCTCGGTATTGAGGCTGCTACCACGCCGGCGCCCGGCCCGACCGGGCGCGGTACCGCAGCGCCCGCCGGGGCCACCGCGCAGGCGTCTGCGCCGGCCGGGCGGAGCTTGGGACAGGTACAGACAACGCGCCTGGGCGCGGTGCCCGCCGTCATGGCGGACGCCGCACCAGCGAACGCGTACGACCAGCTCCTGCGCGGCGCGGAGGGCCCGGAAACGGACCTACGCGCCCGGGAGCCTGACGGGAGAATGCCCGGATGCTCGAAATCGAGCCACAGGATAGAGAAGACCGTGACCGGCCAGGACCGGCCGCTGATGTAGCGGAAGCCGCAGGTGATGCGGCGGCCGCTGGCGGCACGGGCCGTCGCGGCCGTGGCCGCGGCGGTGATGACGACGGGGGCGGAAACCGGGGCCTGCTACGGCGCGCCCGGCGTGCCGTGACCCGGCCCGCTAACCCGCCGGCCGCGCGGCCGCCGGCCGAGCCAGCCCGGCAGGCGCCGGCCGCGCAGCCGGCTGCCACCGCGCCCCCGGCCGGGTCGCAGGCACGGCCCGCGGTGGCCGTGCCGCACGAGGCCGGACCGCAGGTAGCGCCCCCAGCTGCTCAGTCGCAGGCGGCGATGGCGCCGGTGGCGATGCCGCCTGCCGTCGCGCCGCCGGCCGGCTCGCGCGCGGCCAGCGGGCCCGGCGCGGTCCCCGCGCCGGAGTTCACTCCCACCGCGGCGCCGGCCGCGCTGGCCACCGGATTCCTGCCGCCGCTGGTTATTTTCCAGCCGCCGGAGATCGGCCAGAGCGCCGCCGGCCAGGGCGCGGCCGGCCGCAGTGGCAAGCGGGCGGCTGGCGCTCCGGACCCGGTGCAGGCAGCCGCCCCGGACGGGGCGGCTGAGCACGCCGGGTCAGCCGATCACGACAACGAGGACGGCGGGGCCGCCGCGCCGGGCAAGCGCCGCCGCCGCGGTGGCCGCAGCCACGGCAAGGGCCGCGGCGCCGCGGGCGAGGATGCTGACGGCGGCGCCGAGCCGGCCGCCGCGGGCCCGGACGACGGCGGCCACGGCGCCCAGGACGGCAACGGCAGGCGCCGGACCGCGGCGGCCGATGCCGCCGAGGATGACGCCGACGAGAACGACGAGGACGGCGACGGGAGCACCACGCCCGCCCGGCGCAGGCGCCGCAGGCGGCGCAGCGGATCCTCCGGCGAGGCCGACTCCCAGGCACCCGACGACCCGCCGAACACGGTCGTGCACGTCCGTACCGCGCGTGCCGCGGCCGATGAGCCATCCAATGACGTCAAGGGCGTCCGCGGATCCACCCGGCTGGAGGCCAAGCGGCAGCGCAGGCGCGAGGGCCGCGAGTCCGGCAGGCGGCGTCCGCCGATCATCACCGAGTCCGAGTTCCTGGCCCGCCGCGAGGCCGTGGACCGGCTCATGGTCGTCAGGCAGCACGGCGAGCGGACCCAGATCGCGGTGCTCGAGGACGGCGTGCTGGTCGAGCACTACGTGGACAAGGCCAGCCACCAGTCCTATGTCGGGAACGTCTATCTCGGCAAGGTGCAGAACGTGCTGCCCTCCATGGAGGCCGCGTTCGTCGACATCGGCAAGGGCCGCAACGCGGTTCTTTACGCCGGCGAGGTCAACTTCGATGCCAGCGGGCTCGAAGGCGAGTCCAAGCGCATCGAGTCGGCGCTCAAGTCCGGCCAGTCGATTCTCGTGCAGGCCACCAAGGACCCGATCGGCCACAAGGGCGCCCGGCTCACTAGCCAGGTGAGCCTGCCCGGCCGCTATCTCGTCTACGTGCCGGGCGCCGGGATGACCGGGATCAGCCGCAAGCTGCCCGACACCGAGCGCGCCCGGCTCAAGCAGATCCTCAAGAAGATCATGCCGGAGAACGCCGGGGTGATCGTCCGCACGGCCGCCGAGGGTGCCGCCGAGGAGGAGCTCGCGCAGGACGTCGCCCGGCTGTCCGCGCAGTGGGAGGCCATCGAGCAGAAGGCGAAGACCGCGACCGCTCCCGAGCTGCTCTACAGCGAGCCCGACCTGACGATCAGGGTGGTCAGGGACATCTTCAACGAGGATTTCGCCAGCCTGGTCATCTCCAGCGACGGCGAGTGGGACACGGTGGAGGACTATGTCCGCTATGTCGCGCCGCACCTCGCCGACCGGCTGAGCCGGTGGGAAGACAGCCAGGACGTCTTTGCCGCGTACCGGATTGACGAGCAGATCGCCAAGGCCCTGGACCGCAAGGTCTGGCTGCCCAGCGGCGGCTCGCTGGTGATCGACGCGACCGAGGCGATGACCGTGATCGACGTGAACACGGGCAAGTTCACCGGCCACGGCGGCAACCTGGAGCAGACGGTCACCCGCAACAACCTGGAGGCGGCCGAGGAGATCGTCCGGCAGCTCCGGGTGCGGGACGTGGGCGGCATCATCGTCATCGACTTCATCGACATGGTGCTGGAGAGCAACCGCGACCTGGTGCTCAGGCGGCTGCTCGAGTGCCTGGCGCGGGACCGGACCAAGCATCAGGTGGCCGAGGTCACCTCGCTCGGCCTGGTGCAGATGACGCGCAAACGGGTCGGCTCCGGCCTGCTTGAGGCGTTCTCGGTGCCGTGCGAGCACTGCAACGGGCGCGGCGTGCTGGTATCGCTCGAACCGGTTGATCACACTCCGGCCAGCCCGCGCGGCGCGTCGGCCGGGGATGGTGACCGGCAGTCGGGCGGCGATGGCCAGGGCAGGAACGGCGGCCGCCGCAACGGCCGCGGTTCCGGCCGCGGCCGGAAGGGCGAGCAGCCGGCCGCGACAGCGGACCCGGCGGGCAAGATGCCGGCCGGGGAGCCGGCGAATATGGCTCACCCCTCGGACGTGGCGGCCGCGATGCGCGCTACTGAGGCCGCGCCGACGGCCAGTGCCGTGCCTGCGGCCAGTGCCGTGCCTGCCGCTGGCGCTGATCATGCGGCTGGTGCCGATCACGCGGCCGGTGCCGACCATGCGGCCGGTGCCGATCACGCGGCCGGTGCCGGTCACGCGGCGGGTGCCGGTCACGCGGCTGAGTCCGGGCGCCCGGCGGACAAGCCCGTTTCGTCCGTGGTCACCGTAGGCCCGGTCATGATCGGCGGCGCCGTGGCTCCCGGTACCGAGTCCGGCGGCACTGCGTCGTCCGGCGGCACTGCGTCGTCCGGCGGCACTGCGGCCGAGGGGGCCGGTCAGGCGGCTGACGAGCCAGCGGAGGCAAAGCGCCCGGCCGCCCGTCGCCGCCGCAGGCCGGCCGCGGCGGCGCAGGCCCCGGACTCAGCCGCTGAGCACGGCGATGCGGAGGCGAGCGCCGGGCAGGCCGGCGATCGCGGGACCAGGGAGGCGCCGGCCGCGGCGATCTGAGGATGCGCCAAGTCTGGTAGCCTTTGGGGTCGGCGCACAGGATAGATCCAGTGGCGGTTCTGCCGGTGGTTGTGCCGTGCGCAAGATGGCAGCCCGCTCGCATCGATGTCGAGCTCATTCCGCGAATCTCGCGGCGGGCACGCATAAGGGAGAGAGTTCACGGTGTACGCGATCGTGCGCTGCGGCGGCAGGCAGGAGAAGGCGTCCGTTGATGATGTCCTGACCGTTGACAAGCTCAGCGGCGAGGTCGGGTCCAGCCTGACGCTGCCCGCCGTGCTCGTCGTCGACGGCAGTAACGTCATCAGCGACCCGGCGGTGCTCGGCGGATATCAGGTCACCGCGGAGATTCTCGGCCCCGTCAGCGGACCAAAGATCAACATGATCCACTACAAGAACAAGACCGGCTACCGGCGCCGGCTTGGTCACCGGCAGAAGTACACGCAGGTCAAGATCACCAAGATCAGTGCCGGGAAGGCTACCGCCAGCTCAAGGAAGAAGGGCTGAGATGGCACACAAGAAGGGCGCCTCGTCCAGCCGGAACGGCCGGGACTCGGCCGCTCAGCGGCTCGGCGTGAAGCGGTTCGGCGGCCAGCTGGTCGGCGCGGGCGAGATCATCGTGCGCCAGCACGGTACCCACTTCCATCCCGGCCCTGGCGTCGGGCGAGGCGGGGATGACACCCTGTTCGCCCTCGTCACCGGGAAGGTCGAGTTCGGCACCCGGCGGGGTCGGCGCGCTATCAGCGTGATCCCGGTCGCGGCCGAGGCAGTGGCCGCGGAGCAGGCCGGATAGGCCCGCAGTAGCAGTTCACCAGGCGTTGCCTCGAGGGCGGACCGGGTTCCCGGCCCGCCCTCGGCGCGTCTGGCAGCCGTCGCCGCAGCCGGGCGGCAGCGCAACAGAGCAGAGGAGGTGCGGCAGTGGCTGAGTTCGCTGATCAGGCCGAGGTAAGGGTGCAGGCCGGTGATGGCGGCCACGGCTGCGCCTCGATCCACCGGGAAAAGTTCAAGCCACTCGGCGGCCCGGACGGGGGTAACGGCGGCCGCGGCGGCAATGTGATCATCGAGGTCGATCCCAGCTCGGCGACGCTGCTGGATTTCCACCGCCGGCCACTCCGGCGGGCAGGCAACGGCAAGCCCGGCGCGGGCTCGCACCGCAGCGGCGCGGTGGGCGAGGACCTCGTGCTGCGGGTCCCGGACGGCACCGTGGTCAAAACCCAGGACGGGGCCACGCTCGCCGACCTGATCGGCGTGGGCACCAGGTTCATCGCCGCCCAGGGCGGCCACGGCGGGCTCGGCAACGCGGCGCTCGCGTCGGCCCGGCGCAAGGCCCCTGGCTTCGCGCTCCGCGGCGAGCCCGGCGTCGCGCAGACCCTGGTGCTCGAGCTCAAGACCGTGGCGGACGCTGGCCTGGTCGGCTTCCCGAACGCGGGCAAGTCCTCGCTGATCGCCGTGCTGTCGGCGGCCCGGCCGAAGATCGCGAACTACCCGTTCACCACCCTGATCCCGCACCTGGGCGTGGCCGAGGCGGGGGAGACCCAGTTCGTGGTCGCTGACGTGCCCGGGCTCATCCCCGGCGCGAGCCACGGCAAGGGCCTGGGACTCGACTTCCTCCGGCATGTGGAGCGCTGCACGGTCCTGGTGCACGTGCTCGACTGCGCCATCGAGGAGCCGGGCCGCGATCCGCTCACCGACCTGGACGTGATCGAGCAGGAACTAGCCGCCTACGAGGCCGCGACCGGTGCCGACCTGCGCGACCGGCCGAGGATCGTGGCGCTCAACAAGATCGACGTGCCGGCCGCCCGGGAGCGCGCGAACCAGGTGGCGCCGGTGCTGGCCGCCCGCGGCCTGACCGTCTGCGCGGTGTCGGCGGCGACCAAGGAAGGCCTGCGTGAGCTGGCATTCGCGCTCGCCGGGGTGATCTCGGCGGCCCGCGCGGCGGCGCCGAAGGCCGAGCCGACCCGGCTGGTCATTCGCCCCGAGCCCGTCGCCGGGGCGGTGTTCGAGCTGGTCAGGACCGGCCCGAACAGTTTCAGCGTCCGGGGCGAGAAGACCCGGCGGTGGGTGCAGCAGACCGACTTCAGCAACGACGAGGCCGTTGGCTACCTGGCCGACCGGCTGGCCAAGCTCGGCATCGAGAACGCGCTCGCCGAGGCGGGCGCCGTGCCCGGCGCCGAGGTGCTGATCGGCGAGGAAACGAACGCGGTGGTGTTCGACTGGGACCCGGACCTGCCCACCGGGGCGGGCTTCGGCCCGCGCGGAACCGACCGTCGCCTCTCTAGCTGACCCAGCCCCACTGGCCCCACTGGTCATGCCGATGGCAGGCGGCCAGGTCCCGGACGCCATGAAGGCGAAGGATCCGCGTCGCCGGTGGCGCCGGATCCTTCTCCGATCATGGTCGGCGGGTCGCCGCTACGCCGGCTCGGGCGGTGCCGAGAGCAGCCGCTGGACCTCGGCGTAGCCGACAGGCCCGGCCGGTGCTGCCGGTGCCTCGCGCGCCTGCGCCGCGGCCCGGAGCGCCGCGCCCAGGGCCGCCCGGTAGAGCGCTGACCCGGTGCTGACCCGGGCAACGCCCGCAGCCGCCAGGTCCGCCAGCGGTGTGCCCGGCTGCCAGAGCACGTTCAGCGGGATACCGGCCCGGGCCGCGACAGCGGCGGTATCGGCGTGGCCGGTGAGCCCGGGCACGAACACCCCGTGCGCGCCCGCGTCCCGGAACGCCTCCACCCGGCGCAGGGTCTCGCCGAGCCGTTCCGCCGGGGCCGGCGTCTTCAGCCAGTAGGTATCGGTACGCGCGTTCACGAACAAGCCGGGGACCGCCGCCACGACAGCGGCGATCACCGCGACGTGCTGGCCAGCCGGCCGGAGCGCGCCGCCCGGCAGCCCGTCTTCCAGGTTGATGCCGGCCACGCCGGCCTCGGCCAGCTCGGCTGCCAGCGCGGCGACGGCCGCCGGATCGTCGGAATACCCGCCCTCAAAGTCGACGGTGACCGGCACCCGCAGCCGCCTGGCCAGCGTGCAGCCGAGGTCAAGGGCAGCGTCGCGGCCCGTCCCGCCAGCGTCGGGCAGGCCAGCGGCCGCATTCACGCCGAGGCTGGTCGTGGCAACCGCGGCGAAGCCGGCTTCCTGCAGGAGCAGCGCGGAGGCCACGTCCCACGCGTTCGGCAGGACGAAGGGCCGCTGGCCGTGATGCAGGGCGGCGAATGCCTGCTGCATTGTCATGATCGCTCCAACAGTACCGAGACGGGAATCCGCAGATTGGGCCTCGACTCGTAGCTGACCGGCTGCCCGGGCACCGGCCGCCAGCCGCCGCCGAGTATCGCACCGACGACGCCACGGGCCAGCGCGGTGGCCGCCAGCCTGGCCGGGCAGGCATGCGGGCCGCCGCCGAAGGTCGCGGGCGGCCACGGATCACCCCGGTCCGCGGTTGCCAGCAGTACCCAGACCAGTGCTCCGGCCGGGATGGTGACGCCGCCGATAGTGACCGGCCTGGCGGCCACGCGGCGAGTGCATTGCACGGGCGGGTCGCCGCGCTCCGCCAGCCTGACCAGGTCAGCCGCTGTGAGCTGCGGATGGCCCGCGGCGGCGCATAGCGCCAGCCCGATCAGCCCGGCGGTCGCGTCACGGGCCTGGAACAGGATGCTCACCGCCGCGACAGCCCGCTCCTCGCCACGGGATCCGCCCGCCTCAGGTCCGCCGGTCACGCCAGCAGACCCGTTGGCCTCGCTTGCCCTGTTCGCCTCAGTTGCCCCGTTCGCCGCTCCTGCTCCGGGTAGCCGTCCCGGAGCCGCCAGCTCGGCCAGCAGCGCGGTGGCAGCGGCATCGCCTTCGCTGGCCAGCGCGTTACCGCTGGCCAGCCCGGCCTCGGAGCGGGGCGCGAGCACGGCGCAGAGCTTGCCGGTCAGGTCCGCTACCCCGCAGGCCGCTCCCGGTGTGACGCTGGCCGCTCCCGGTGTGACGCTGGCCGCTCTCGCGGTGTGACGCTGGCCGTCTGCGGTGTGACGCCAACCCTGCGACGCGACGCCAATTCCCTGCGACGCGACGCCGAGTGACGCCGCAAGCACGGCGCACGGGACCCGCCGGGCCAGCTCCATGGCATCCCGCCGTCCCCGGCGGCCGGCCAGCCCGGCCGACGTCATCGACCAGGCGTCCCGCTCGAGGCGGGCCGCGTCCGGTAGCAGTTCCTGGATCAGCGCACGGCGGCGCTGGTGGGCGGCCCCGTCGGTGAACCTGGCCATCTGCGCCTGCAGCCGGGCAGCAGCCCCGGACGGCTCGCCTGCCGGGCCGACGGTGAGCGCCGCCGACGACAGCGCGACGGCGACGTCATCGGGCCTGGCCACCACCCATCCCTCGGCGGTCTCGTGCACGGGCTGGTAGCGGAGCGGCGCGTAGCGGCTGATGTCCGCGGTGCTTGTCGCGAGCCGGGCTAGGGCAGGCCCGGTGCGTAGTCGCGCTTTCATGCCAGCCAACGTAGGCGCCAACGCTTCGGCGCGTGCCGAACCATCACCGGCCTACAGTGGGCAGGTGAACGGATCCCGCATTGCCGAAGTCGGCGCCCTGGTCGGCGACCCGACCAGGGCGCAGCTACTGACCCTGCTGCTGGATGGCCGGGCGAGCACCGTCGGTGAACTCGCCCGCGCCAGCCACGTCGCGCTGTCCACGGCCAGCGAGCACCTGGGCCGGCTGCATCACGCCGGGCTCGTCCAGGCCCAGGCGCAGGGCCGGCACCGTTACTACCGGCTGGCCGGCCCGGAGGTGGCCGGGCTGCTGGAGACGATGCAGGCGCTGCCTGTCCCCGGCTCGGCCAGCGCACCGGACAGCCCGGCCGGCCGGGCTGCCGGTCAGCCGGCCGGGGCCGGGAGCGATGCGCTGCAGGCGGCCAGCCGCACGCCGTCCGAGCTCAGGTTCGCCCGTACCTGCTATGACCACCTCGCGGGCAGCCTTGCCGTCGCGCTGCACGACCTGCTGATCACGGACCACGACGGCACGCCTGAGCTGGCCCCGGCGGCGCCGGCCGCGCTTGCCCTGCTGGGCGTCAGTGACATCCGGCCCGCGAGTAGCCGGCGGCCGCGGCTGCGCAACTGCCTGGACTGGTCTGAGCGCCGGCCGCACCTGGCCGGCGCGACCGGCGCGGCGCTGCTCAGCTGCCTGCTTGACCGCGACTGGCTGGCCCGCCGCCGGACACCGCGGGCGGTCCGGCTGACCAGGGCGGGCCAGGAAGCGCTGGCCGCCGCGTTCGGGCCGCATCCCTGCTGGGCGCCCGCGGCCGGCCAGCACGGACTCCGCAGCTAACCCGGCACCGCCGGCCGGCCGGGCTAACCCGGCATCGCAGGCCGGGTGCTCAGCGCGGCGGCGGGACTATCTCGGCCGGGAACCCGGTCCAGCGCAGCGCGGCCGGCAGATGGCCGATGTCGTTGAAGCTGACCAGCGAGGCAGGCATGCCGGTCCGGTACAGGATCACGGTGATGCCGCCGTTGCACTGGTTCAGGCCCATCCATCGCCAGTCCGGCGCATCCAGGGCGTGCCGGACGAACCAGCCGATCAGGAAGTTATGCGTGACGATCAGCTCGCTGTCATCCCGCCCGCCGGGCCGGGCGTAACGCTCGATGGCGGCGCTGGCCAGTTCCGCGCCCTCGGACCGCTCGTCCGGGGAGTAGCTGCTCAGCAACCCGGCGTAGGGCGGCGGCAGGTCCGGCTGGCCGGAAACCGGCGGCAGGTAGTCGCCGAGCAGCCCGGACGCGCCGACGGGGACGCCCGGCAGGCAGTCCGCGATCAGGTCGGCCGTTTCCTCCGCGCGCTGCATCGGGCTGTGCCGGATGGCCGAGAAGCGGACATAACGCAGCCGTTCCCCGGCTGCGCTCGCCTGCTGCCGGCGGCCGGGGTGAGAGCGCCGTCATCATCGGCCTCGCCGTGTCTGACCAGGTAGAGATATCGGCTCGGCATCATGCTCCTTCCGGCCGCGGCGCTGATCGGCTAATCAGGGGAGAGTCAGGACCTGCGGGCCGCCGGCGGTGATGGCGACCGTGTGCTCGAAGTGCGCGGCGCGGCTGCCGTCCGCGCTGCGCAGCGTCCAGCCGTCGTCGTCGATCCGGTAGCCATTACGGCCGCCGGCCATGAACCACGGCTCGATGGCGAGCACCAGCCCGGGCCGCAGCGGCATGCCCCGTTTTGCCCGGCCGTCGTTGGGCACCGACGGATCCTCGTGCATGCGCCGCCCGATCCCGTGACCGCCGAAGTCGGTGTTGATCCCGTAGCGGCCCTTGCGGCCGACCTCGCCGATGGCGTGCGAGATGTCGCCGAGCCGGCCGCCGGGCTTAGCGGCCGCGATGCCGGCCTGCAGGGCACGGCGGGTCGTTTCGGCCAGCCGGGTGTCGGCGCGGCGCGGCGTGCCGACGGTGAACGTAACCGCCGCATCGCCGGTCCAGCCGTCGATCTCGGCCCCGCAGTCGATGCTGACCAGGTCACCATCGGCGAGCCGGGTGTCATCCGGGATGCCGTGCAGCGCGGCGTCGTTGACGGAAGAGCAGATCACGGCGGGGAACGCGATAGGGGCGAACCCCGGCTGGTAACCGAGGAAGGTCGACTTCGCCCCATGCTCGGCCAGCACGGATCGCGCCAGCGCATCCAGCGACCGCAGCGTGACCCCGGCTGCCGCCTGCGCCTGCACGGCGGCGAGGACGGCCGCGACCGCTCGCCCCGCCTCGCGCATCGCGGCGATTTCTCCGGCGGACTTCAGCTCGACCATGCGGCCTCCCATTCCGATAGCCATCCTCCTGCACCCGTCCGGCCGCCCGCTGACCGGACCCGCTCCGGGGCCGGCGGTAGGGTCCGGATATGACGCTCCCTGACAAGGCCGCCGAACTTCTCCGGCTCCATCTCGACCCTGAACTGCTCGTCCTGGTCAATGCCTGGGATGTCATCAGCGCCACGATCGTGGCCGGCCTGCCGGGGTGCCGGGCGATAGCCACCGCCAGTCACTCCATCGCCGCCTCGCACGGATATCCCGACGGCGAGCAGATCCCGCTGGACGAGATGATCACCGCGATCGGCCGGATCGCGGCGGCGGTCGACCTGCCGGTCACGGCCGATCTGGAGGCTGGCTATGGCGACGCGGGCACCACCGTGCGCCGCGCGATCGGCGCCGGGGTCGTCGGCGCCAACATCGAGGACCAGATGCGGCCGCTGGGCGACGCTGTCGCCGCCGTCGAGGCGGCAGTCCGGGCCGGGGAGGCGGAGGGAGTGCCGTTCGTGCTGAACGCGCGCACCGACGCCTACCTGCTGGCAGCCGACCGGGACCCGGCGTCGGTGCTCGCCGACGCGATCGAGCGCGGCCGGGCCTTCACCGGCGCCGGGGCGAGCTGCGTCTTCGTGCCGGGCCGGCTCGACGCCGCCACGGTCGGTGCCCTGGTCGAGGGCATCGGCGAGCGGAAGGTCAGCGTTATCTGGGTGCCCGGCTCGCTGCCGCAGCGCGATCTTGCGGATCTCGGCGTCGCCAGGATCTCGTTCGGCCCGTGGTCGCAGCGCATCGCGCTCACCGCGCTGGCCGACGCCGGCACCGCGCTGCTGGCCGGCGGCGCCCCGCCGTCCACCGTCCGCGCGGTGAGCTGAGCGGTCCGCGCGGTGAGCTGAGCCGTCCGCGCGGTGAGCTGAGCCGTCCGCGGTCAGGCCGCCTCCAGGTCCAGCAGCGCCCTCTTGGCGTCGGTGCCGCCGACGTACTGGCCGATGGAGCCGTCGCCGCGCACCACGCGATGGCAGGGGATGACGACCGGCAGCGGATTCCGCGCGCACGCGGTGCCGACCGCGCGCACCGCCGCCGGGCTGCCCGACGCCGCGGCCACGGTGCCGTAGCTGGCCGTCGTTCCGTAGCCGATCTCGCGCAGGTGCTCAAGGACAACACGGCGGAACCCGTGCGCCAGTTGCAGGTCGAGGCTCACCCCGAAGGCCCGCCGGGCCCCGGTGAAGTACTCATCGAGCTCGCGCGCAACAGCGTCCAGGCGCGCGGGAGCGCGCAGCACCCGCGGGCTGACCTGGCCGGCCAGCGCGGACAGCACCGCGTCGTGGTCCTCGGCTGGGTAGGCCACCCGGACCAGGCCGCGCTCGGTCGCGGCGAGCAGCAGCTCGCCGACCGGGGTGCCGATCGTGCGGTAAGCGACATCAAGGATTCCGGCCTGCTGGGCCTGATCGGCCAGCCGGGCCCGCAGCCGGGCGTAGCCCGGCTCGTCGGTCGTTGCCAGGGACGACAGGAAGGCGGCGTCGGGTTCTGTGGTCATCATGCGGATGCCTCCGGCTGGTAGATGTTGCGGAGGGCAGCGATGCCGTCGGCCGCGCTGCGGCGCGCGGCGGCCTCGCTGGTGCCCAGGAGCTTGCCGACCTCGAGGTAGGGCAGGTCGGCGAGGTAGTGATAGGCGACGGCGCCCCGCTGCTTCGCGGGCAGGGTTCGCACCGCGTCCCACAGCGCCGTATCGGGCTCGGCCGGGATGCCGTAGCTAGCCGGCCGCTCGGGCACCGACCCGGCCGGGACTGGTGCCCGGGCGATGGCCCGGTGCCGGTCGACCGCCTTGCGGTGCGCGATGGTCATGAGCCAGGCCCGCACGTTACTGCCGGGCCTGAGCCGCGGGTAAGCGCGCAGCGCCGCCAGGAACGTCTCCGACCACGCGTCGTCCGCATCGGCCGGTCCCAGCATCGCCCGGCAGGCGCGCAGGACCGCTGGCCCGTGCTCGTCCACTATCTGCTCGAACGGTTTCACTGTCACGTCCTGTTAACGCTAGCCGCGGCGCCGCCGTGAGGTCGCCAGGCCGGCGCGCTGAGGTGATCAGCGCCGCCGGACTGGCCGGCCCCCGTCCGGGCCGGCGAACCGGGTCTTGCGGCGGGAGTGATCGGGTGACACCTTGTGCGCTATGCGCATATCGCAGCCTTCGTCGCGGGCGCGGCTGCTCGCCGGGGCCACCGCGGCAGCACTCGCCCTCTCCGTCCTGGCCGCAGGCCAGGCTCTCGCCGCCGTGCCGCAGCGCGCCGCCGCGCGGCCGGGCGGCATCGCCCGGCCGGCGCCGGCCGCCCGCGGGGCATCCGCCGTCCGGCCGGGCGGCACCGGCCGCCTGGCGTCCGCGAGCACCGGCGCGGCTGGCCGCCGCCGGCCGATCCGGGTCGGCTCGGTGACCATCCCGCCGTGCCCGGTCTCGCGGCTGGCCTGGTGCACCCGGATCAACGTGCCGCTGGATTACCGGAACCCGGCGGCCGGCCACATCAAGCTGGGATTCCAGTGGTACCCGGCGACCGGCGGCCACCCGATCGGAACGATCCTCGCCGTGCAGGGCGGCCCCGGCTTCCCGACCACCGACTACGCGCCGGATTACCGCGGCACGTTCCTGCCGCTGCTGGCCAGGCGCAACCTGCTGCTGGTCAACCTGCGCGGCACCGGGAACTCCTCGGCCTTCCTCTGCAAGAAGCTGCAGGACTGGAAGGATTCCGACGGCATCGCCGCCTACACGGCCGACACCGGCAAGTGCGGCCGGCAGCTGAACCACACCCGCAAACTGCCGGGCGGCGGCTACGTGCAGGCCAGCGACCTCTACACCACCGCGAACGCGGCCCGCGACGTGGCGCTCCTGCTGCGCAGGCTGCAGACCGGCAAGGTCGATCTTTACGGCGACTCCTACGGGACCTTCTTCGGGCAGACATTCACCGCCCGGTACGCGAAGATGCTCCGCTCGGTGACACTGGACTCGGCCTATCCAGTCAGCCAGCAGAATCCGTTCTACCCGCACATGATTCTGACGGCAAGGCACGCCTTTAATATCTCCTGCGACCGCAGCGTCGCCTGCCACTCGGCCGCACCGGGCAGTTCGTGGGCGCGGATCGGTGCCCTGGCCAGGTACCTGCGCCGCCATCCGGTGACCGGCCGGACCAGGACGCCGTTCGGCCGCAGGGTGACGGAGCGTGTCACCGTCGACAAGCTCAGCGAGATGGTCAACGACGCGGGCTCGGACAGCGGCGTCTACCGCGAGCTTGACCCGGCCGCGCGGGCGCTGCTGCGCGACCACGATCCGGTGCCGCTGCTGCGGCTGACCGAGCAGGACATCTACACCGGGACCTCCGGGCCGGTGCGGCAGTTCAACGACGGCCTCTACCAGGCGACCACGTGCCTGGACTACCCGCAGCCGTTCAGCTACAGCCAGACGCCGGCCCAGCGCGCCGCGTCGTACGCGCGGGCGCTGGCCGCGCTGCCGGCCGGCGCGTTCGCCCCGTTCACCATCCATGAGTGGGTGACCGAGCCGGAGGAGGAATTCGACGCGTGCCTGACCTGGCCCGCCCCGGCGCACCCGGATCCGCCGATCACCACCCCGGCGCCGTATGCGCCGCGGAACCTGCCCGTGCTGGTGCTGTCCGGTGACCTCGACTCGCTGACCACGCCGTTCGAGGGCCGCCAGACCACGGCTGACATGGGGCCGTCGGCCCGCTGGATCCTGATCCACAACGACACGCACGTCAACGCGATGGACGACCCGGTCGGCTGCGCATCCGGGCTGGTGCAGACGTTCATCAGGAACCCGGCCAGGCTCAAGCAGATGAACGCGTCGTGCGCGGCCAGGACGCCGGAGGTCCGGGTGGTTGGCACGTTCCCGGCGAAGCTCAGCGCGGTCACGCCCGCGACCGCGCTGCGCGGCAACGCCGCTGGCCGGACCGGGCGGCGGCTGGCGGCGGCCGGGGTGGCCGCCGTCGGGGACGCGGTCTGGCGCTGGTACTACGGGAACGGCATCAAGGGCTGGGGCCTGCGCGGCGGCACCTTCCGGTTCACCGGGGACGGCAGCCGGATCGGGATCCGGCTCCGGCGGGTCCGCTGGACGTCCGACACCCGGGTCACCGGGACCGTCCGGTGGAATCAGGTGAGCGGCCGGATCCGGGCCCGCATCACCGTCTCCGGCCCGGGCGGGATCGCCGCGTCGGTCCGGCTGCGGTACTCCGACTACGTCCCGCACTCCAAGGCGACGCTGTCCGGCAGTTACCAGGGCCGGCCGGTCGTCGCCATCATGCCCGCCCCGTAACCCGTGGTCCGGGCTCACTGGCTGGCCGCGGGCGATCGGCCAGCCAGCGATCTGGGTGGTCAGCGGGATGCGGTGGGCCTGGGTGATGCGGTGGGACTGGGTACCGGGGAGGCGGGGCTGGGAGCACCGATGGCTGCCTGCACGCGGGTCGGCCCGACCCAGAGCATGACCTGCCCCGGTGCCCACGGATCGGCGTCATAGACGTACCACGTGCCGGGGACCTTGCGCTGGCCGCAGGAGCTTGCCGATGTTCTTGGTCGTGTAGTGGAATACCGGGACGGTCACGTGCCGCTTGCGCAGCATCGCCAGTACCGCCGCGACCCGGTCCGGCCCCGGATATGCAGGCCGTGCATGACCTCGCCGGGCGCCGCCGCCGCGGCCGTGGACTCGTACCGCTCGCCGGGCCTGGCGGCCCGGCCGAAGACGAGGTCCGCCTGGCCGTGGTAGTCGAGGGGGATCCTGAGCCCGACCGGGCACACGTTGCCCCCGCCGCCGGTCACGCACCGGCCGGCTGCCGTGATCGGCGTGATCCCCGGCTTGCTCGTGGAGAACTCCACCACGGTGCCGACGATGGACGGGGAAGCGGGCACCAGATGGAGCGTGATGTCCAGTCCGTGGGCCTTGAACTCGGCCCGGTAACGCTTCGGGTCGGCGACGGGATTGCGCACGATGACGTCGATGAACCGGCCGTCCTTCTTGAAGACCAGCGCCTGGGCCTGCGCCCGGGCCGGGCCGACGCTGAGCGGTCCCACCTTGCCGCCCGGCTGGCCGATCGAGGTGGCGATGAGCACCGCCGCGGCGAGACCGGCGGCCAGCGGTATCCCGATCAGCCACCGTCGCCGTCGTGACGGTGCCTGCCGGTGATGGGCCGCCTGCGGGGCAGCGGCGGACGTGATCCGGTCGGCCAGGTCGGCCAGCGTGCCGTCGCTCACCAGGTGAGCGGCCGCCGCGTCGGAGACGGGGGAGATACGGCTGACGGGGTTCATGCGTGGCCTCCATTCGGGACGTGGGCGCTGGCCTGCGGCGGCCAGGCCGGCTGCCGCGCGATGGCGCTGGCGAGCCGGCGGCGCGCGCGGTGCAGCCGGATGCGCACGGCGTTGCGGGAGCAGCCGAGCACGGCCGCCGCCTGGCCGTTGTCGAGTCCTTCCCAGCTGACCAGGGCAAGCAGTTCGCGGTCCGCCCCGGGCAGGCCGCGGAATGCCGCCGCGATCCCGGCCAGTTCCCCGGCGTATTCCGGCTCCTGGTAGGCGGTCGTGAGCTCCGCGCGAAGCCGGTCAGCCAGCTCGGACCGGCGGTGCTCGCCCCGTTGCTGGTTCGCGAGAACGCGCCTGGCCACGCCGTACAGCCAGAGGCGTGCCTGATCGCCGGGCGGAACGTCGTCGAGCCGCCGCCAGGCGGTCAGGAAGGTCTCGGCCAGTACATCGGCCGCGTCGTGCGGGTTCCCGGTGCGGCGCAGTACGTAGCCGAGGATCGGGCCGCGGTTGGCCGCGTACACCTCTTCGAAGCGCAGCCGTCGCTCATCCGGGCCGCCATGGTGCGGATAACTCAAGGTCGCTCCCTTCCGACACCGGCTACATGTCCGGGTGAGGCCCGAGCATTTCAGCCATCATGGCGGCGCCGCGGCCTGGCGGCGGCCGGGTGGCCTGGACTCGCGGGCGGCGCCCGGCAGGTGGCGGCCGGCCGCGGAATTCGCGGTCAGCTGGCGGAAGATAGCGGCCTGGCACGTGGTTGTACCTTTACTGGCGCTGTTTCGCAGCGGAATCCAGTTACCGGCCGAGAGAGGATTCTGGTTGTCAAACGAGGACATCGACCTCGAGCAGGGCTACCTATCGATGCTCTACGGACGCCTCGACGACCTGCGGGAACGCGCGTCCGGGCGGCTGACCAGCGTGCTGGGGCAGACCGGCGGGACGCATCAGGCCAGGACCGAGCGCGAGGCGTTCAGCGCCATGTACAGCCAGCAGATCGCGCAGTTCGACGCGGCGGAGAACGGGCTGTGCTTCGGCCGGCTCGACTTTCGCGACGGGGACCGCCGCTATATCGGCCGCCTCGGCATTCACGGTGATTCCGAGGACTACGAGCAGCTGCTGATGGACTGGCGCGCGTCCGCGGCGCGGCCGTTCTACCTGGCCACCGCCGTCGCGCCGGAGAACGTGCTGCTACGGCGGCATATCGAGACGAGGGACAGGAAGGTAACCGGTCTCGACGACGAGGTCCTGGACCTGTCGTCGGCCGACCCGACCCGGCGGGACGGGCTGGCCGGCGAGTCGGCCCTGCTGGCCGCCATGAGCGCCAGCCGCACCGGGCGGATGAGCGACATCGTCGAGACCATCCAGGCGGAGCAGGATCACATCATCCGGTCCGCGCTGGCCGGGGTCCTCGTCGTGCAGGGCGGACCCGGCACCGGCAAGACGGCCGTCGCCCTGCACCGTGCCGCCTACCTGCTCTACACCCACCGCCGGCTGCTGCTGAAGCGCGGCGTGCTCGTCGTCGGCCCGAACACCACGTTCCTCCGCTACATCGGGCAGGTACTGCCGTCGCTCGGCGAGACCAGCGTGCTGCTGTCCACCATGGCGGGCCTGTACCCGGGCATCACCGCCACCGCGGCCGAGCCGGCCGAGGTCGCCGTGATCAAGGGCAGCCAGCAGATGGCGCGGCTCGTCACGGCGGCGGTGCGGGACCGGCAGCAGGTGCCCGACGGCGGGCTCGAGGTGACCGTCGAGCGCGACAAGTACGTGATCAGCAAGCAGGCGTGCGCCAAGGCCCGCGAACGAGCCCGGCGATCACGCCGCCCGCACAACCAGGCCAGGCACGTCTTCATCCGGGAGATGCTCAATGCCCTGACCGAGCTGGTGGTGGCCAAGCTGGGCGCGAACGCGCTCGGCGAGGCCAACCTCCTCGATGAGGCCGACGTCGCGGAACTGCGGCAGGAACTGCGGGGCGACCCGGGCGTGCGGGCCGCGATCGGCGGGCTGTGGCCGGTGCTGACGCCGCAGCAGCTGCTGACCGAGCTGTTCTCCTCACCGCAGCGGCTGGCCTCGGCCGCGCCCTGGCTGTCGGCGGCGGACCGGGCCCTGCTGCTGCGCGGCACGGACGGTGGCGCGGACGACCGGCCGCGCGGGACGGACGACGACTCGCGCGGGACGGACGACGACTCGCGCGGGACGGACGACGACTCGCGCGGGACGGGCCGCAACTGGACGCCTGCCGATGTGCCGCTGCTGGACGAGGCGGCGGAACTGCTCGGCGAGGACGACCTGGCCGCCCGGGCCCGGCAGGAACGCGAGCGGCGCGAGCAGGTCGGCTACGCCCAGGGCGTGCTCGACATCATGTCGCGAGACGATGACGACGATCCCGAGATCCTGATGGGCGCGGACCTGGTGGACGCGGACCGGCTGGCCGCGCGGCACGAGGAGGACGAGTTCCTGACCGCGGCCGAGCGGGCCGCCGCCGACCGGACCTGGGCCTTCGGCCACGTCATCGTGGACGAGGCGCAGGAACTCTCGGAGATGGCCTGGCGGATGCTCATGCGCCGCTGCCCGGCCAGGTCCATGACGATCGTCGGGGACGTCGCGCAGACCGGCGACCTGGCCGGCGCGGGGTCCTGGGACCAGATGCTCGGCCCGTACATGGGCGACCGCTGGCGGCTGGCCGGACTGACCATCAACTACCGGGCGCCCGCCGAGATCATGGCCGTGGCCGCCGACGTCCTGGCCGCGATCGACCCGGCGCTCGAGCTGCCGCGGTCAGTACGCGAATCGGGAGCAGCCCCGTGGCGGCTCCAGTCGGCGCCCGGCGAGTTCGCGGATCAGCTGGCCGCGGCGACAGCGCGCGCGGCCGGGCAGGCGGGTGACGGCCGGCTGGCGGTGATCGTGCCCGCCGCGCGGCTCGCCGAGCTCGGCAGCGCCATCGCCGCCGCGCTGCCCGGCGCTACCGCGCGGCCAGCCAGCACCGGGTCGCGGCCTGCTGCCCCGGCCAGCACCATGACCGGCACCGCGGGCGGCGAGGACCCGGACCTGGAGAGCCCGGTCGTGGTGCTGACCGTCCGGCAGGCCAAGGGGCTGGAGTTCGACTACGTGCTGATCGCCGACCCGGGCCAGATCCTGGCCGAGTCGTCCCGCGGGCTCAGCGATCTCTACGTGGCGCTCACCAGGGCGACCCAGCGTCTCGGCGTCGTGCACTCCGGCCCGGTACCGGGCGTGCTGGCCGGGCTGAAGCCGGTCGGCACCCCCGCCGAGATCGACTGACAGCGCGACCGGGGTTCGGCAAAGGCGGGTCAGTTGTCGTCGCGGTGCGAGAACCGGCTGAATAGCCGCTCGCCGGCGCTGACCGCGCTCTCCGCGGCCCCGCGGACCGCGCCGATGAACGGGTCGGAGCTGTTGGTCCAGGACTCCTGGTACGACCGTGCCGCCGCCTTCACTTCCTCGCTGACCGAAGCCTCCGCGTCGTCCTCACGGCGCGCGTAGTGGCCCGCCAGGATGCTGGCGTAGTCGCCGCCGGCCGCCCAGTGGTCCACCTCGGCGAAGCGCACCACGGCGAACGGGTGGGAATTGCCCTCAAGCTGGAGCAGCTTCAGCAGCCCTTCGCGGACGTCAGGGACCGCGTCATACTCCTTGGCCTGGGCGTGGAACGCGTCGTGGCTCAGCTCGGACATCCGGGCGCCGCCGGCCGTCTTCATCAGCGCCCGCCTGGCCGCCTCCAGGTCCTGGCCGGCCAGCAGGCCGGCCCGGTCGCAGGACAGCTCCGACTTGCGGTACCACTCCTCGAGCCCCCAGATGATCCCCCGCAGCCCCATGTAGCCGAGCGGCATCCAGGCGATCCTGGTAGCCAGCCTGATCAGGTGATAGAGCATCGTCCGGTAGACCGAGTGGCCGGACAGCACGTGCCCGAGCTCATGCCCGATCGCGAACCGCATCTCCTCGGCGTCGAACAGGTCCACCATGCCGGTCGTGATCACGATGAATGGCTTGTCCGTGCCGAGTGTCATCGCGTTGACGAGCGGGTTCTGGCTGATGAACAGCTCGGGCACCGTCGGCAGGTCAAGCACGTAGCAGCCGTCCAGCATCATCTGGTAGAGCTGCGGGAACTGCTCCTGCGACGCTTTCACGCCGCTGGCCAGGAACATCAGCCGCAGGCTGCGGTCGCTGAACAGGCTGGCGAGCTTGCGCAGCAGCACGTCGAACCCGGTAAGTTTGCGCATCGCCACCAGCGCGGAGCGGTCGGCGGGATGCTCGTAAGCACGTGAGCTAATACCGGGCAGACGCACCCGGGAGCGGTCGGGCACAGTGGTCATGAGACCTATCTTAAGTCTAGTAAGCGGGAGGGCAGCGCAGATGACAGCGCACCGGGTACCGGCAATGTTCGATCCGGGCGCCGAGTCGATGCCCGAGGACCAGCGCGCCGGGCTCCAGCAGCACGCGCTCAGCGCCATGATCGACCGGCTGCTCGCTGCCGGGGGCCTGCAGGGCCGGAGGCTCGCGGACGCCGGCCTGACCAGCGGCGCGGACGTGGCGCTCGGCGATCTGCCCCGGCTGCCGATGACCGGCAAAACGGACCTCTGGTCCCAGTATCCGTTTCAGATGCTGGCCGTCCCGCTGTCTGACGTGGTGGCCGTGCACGGCTCCAGCGGCACTGGCGGCCGCCCGACGCTCGTCGCCTATACCCGAGCTGACCTGCAGCTCTGGGCACGGATGTGCGCACGGGCGCTGGCCGCCGCCGGGGCGACTCCCGACAGCATCGTGCACAACGCGTACGGCTACGGGCTGTTCACCGGAGGGCTGGGCATCCACCAGGGCGCGATCGAGCTCGGCGCCACCGTGATCCCGGTGTCCGGCGGTATGACGTCCCGGCAGGTCACCCTCATCCGCGACCTGCGGCCGGACATCCTGACCTGCACGCCGTCGTACGCGATCCGGCTCGGCGAGGCGCTGGCCGAGGCCGGCCTGAAGCCGGGCGACGGGCTCGCGATCAGGGCCGGCATCTTCGGCGCCGAGCCGTGGACGGACGCGCTGCGGGCCAGGATCGAGGACCTGCTCGGGCTGCGCGCGCTGGATATCTACGGCCTGTCGGAGATCATCGGCCCCGGCGTGGCGGCCGAGTGCGTGGTCGCCGCCGACGGGCTGCACGTGAATGAGGACCATTTCCTGGTCGAGGCGGTGGACCCGGTGTCCGGCGCGCCGGTGCCGGACGGGACCGCGGGGGAGCTGGTGTTCAGCACGGTCACGAAGGAGGCGCTGCCGCTGCTGCGGTACCGGACCGGCGACATCGCCGCGCTGCGCCGCGGCACCTGCGCCTGCGGCCGCACGCTGGTGAAGATGAGCAAGGTCACCGGCCGCCGCGACGACATGCTGGTGATCCGGGGAGTCAACGTGTACCCGAGCGAGGTGGAGCGGGTGCTGCTCGCCGAGCCATCGCTGGCGCCCGATTACCTGCTGGTGGTGGACGAGCGGGCAGCGCAGGCACGGCTGCTGGCATGCTGCGAGTACCTAACGGACTGCCCCGGCGCCGGTCCCGGCCAGCGAACTGTCGGCCCGGCTGCGCGAGGCGCTCGGGCTCAGCGTGGAGGTCAGCCTGGTCCCGGCGGGCACGGTGCCGCGGACCGAGGTCGGCAAGGCCGTCCGGGTGGCCCGCTGGGCGGGCGGTGACCCGCCGCTGCCCGGGCTCAGCTAGATCCGGAGGGCTCAGCTAGATCCGGAGGGCTCAGCGGGCCCGGCCGGCCCGATAGTGCGAAATACTGCTGAGATGGGCGATCGCAATGTGCTGGGTGGGGAACTGGAACCGTGCGGCACTGACCCGGTCACCGGGTTCTACCGGGACGGCTGCTGCAGCACCGGGCCCGAGGACCGGGGGAGTCACACGATCTGCGCGGTGGTGACCGCCGAGTTCCTCGAGCATCAGCGCCGGATCGGCAACAACCTGTCCACTCCCATGCCGCAGTACCAGTTCCCCGGGCTGGTGCCGGGGGACCGCTGGTGCGTGACGGCGGCGAACTGGCTGCGGGCCTACCACGACGGCACCGCGGCCTGGGTGGTGCTCGCCTCCACGCACGAGCGGGCGCTGGAGATGGTGCCGCTCGACGCGCTGCGCGAGCACGCCATCGACGTGCCCGCCGATCCCGGCTCGCTGGACGGCTGAGCGCCGCCCTGGCTGTCCGCGCTGCAGGGATTCAGGGGCGGGTGCCGAAGGACGGCCTGCCCGGGCTGGCGGGCAGCGTCGCGTAGGCGTCGCGGACCCAGTCGCACAGCAGCGGCCTGGTCTCGCGCGGGTCGATGATGTCCTCGATGCCGAACCGCTCCGCCGTCCGCAGCGGGTTGCGCACGGCGTCCAGCCGGGCCCGGATGCCCGCGAGCGTCGCGGCCGGGTCGTCCGCGGCCGCCAGCTCAGCCCGGTAGGCGGCCTCGGTGCCGCCTTCGACCGGCAGCGAGCCCCAGTCGGCGGACGGCCAGGCCCAGCGGCGGGCCAGCCGGTGCCGGTTGGTGATGCCCGCGCCGCCCACCCCGAAGACGCGGCGCACGATGATCTCGGCGGCAGGCACGCTGGCCTGGTAGACGGCGCTGATCGCCCGCACGCCATGCCGGATGGTGCCGCGCTGCTCGGCCCGGCTGCCGATCAGCAGGCCGGGCTGGTCGGTGAGCGCCACGATCGGCAGGTGGAACGTCGAGCACAGGTCGGCCAGCCGGGTCACCGCCTCGGCGCCCTCCACGGTGAGGCAGCCGCCGGCCACGTAGGTATCGCCGGCCAGCACGCCGACCGGATGACCGTCCAGCCGGGCCAGCGCGGTGACCACCGACCCGCCGTAGCGCTGCACCTCCATGACCGAGCCCGCGTCGAACACCGCCGCCAGGATGGGCCGGACCCGGTAGGGCTGGCGCCGGTCCCGCGGCACCGCGGACAGCAGCGCTTCCTCGCGCCGCCCGGCCGGATCCGCGCAGGCGGCCACCGGCGGCAGCTGGTACGCGCTCGGCGGCAGGTACGACAGGAACCGCCTGATCAGCCCGAACGCGCCCGCCTCCGACGCCGCGATCAGGTCCACCGCGGCGTTGCCCGCGTGCACGGCCGAGCCGCCGAGCTGCTCCTTGCTGGCGTCTTCCCCGGTTCCGCTCTTGACTACCGGCGGGCCGGCCACGAACAGCTGCGCGGTGCCCTCGACCAGGATGGACAGGTGCGCCATGCAGAGCCGGGCGGCGCCCAGGCCGGCCACCGGCCCGAGGCCCGCGGCGACCACCGGCACGACGGACAGGTTGTCGACGACGTGGTCCCAGCCCGGATTGACGGGAACGTACGTGGCCCCGGTCTGCTCCAGCACCTTGACGCTGCCGCCACCGCCGGTGCCCTCGACGAGCCGGACCATCGGCAGCCGCAGCTGGCTCGCCAGCTGCTCGGCGTAGATCTGCTTGCCGATGATCGCGGCATCCGCTGCGCCGCCCCGGATGGTGAAATCGTCCCCGCCCACGACGACCTTGCGCCCGCCGATCCGCCCCGTCCCGGCGACGAAGTTGGCCGCCGTGAAGCTGGCCAGCTCACCCTCGTCGTGGTAGGTCGCGGTGCCCGCCAGCCCGCCGATTTCCTGAAACGAGCCCGCGTCGAGCAGCGCAGCAAGCCGTTCCCGCACGGTCAGCCGGCCAGCGTCGTGCTGGCGCTGGATCTTCTCCGGCCCGCCCATCCGGGCGGCCAGCTCCCGCCGCCTGCGCAGCTCGTCCAGCTCCGGTTGCCACGTCATGGCGGGTCAGCGCCACAGCCGCCGGGTCGCCAGCCCGGCTCCCGCGCTGAGGGTGCCGAGCTTCGCCCAGGCGATCTGCGGGTGCACCCGGCCGCCCAGGCCGCAATCGGTGGAGGCGATCACGTTCTCCCGGCCGACGATCTCCGCATACCGGACGATCCGGTCGGCGACCAGCTCGGGATGCTCGACGACGTTGGTGGAATGACTGACCACACCGGGCAGGATCACCTTGCCGTCCGGCAGCGCGGTCTGCAGCCACACCTTCCACTCGTGCTCGTGCCGGACGTTGGCGGCCTCGAACGAGTAGGCGTTCGCGTTGATGGACAGCAGGATGCCGATGATGTCGGCCATCGGCAGGTCGGTGACGTGCGGGCCGTGCCAGCTGCCCCAGCACAGGTGGAACCGGATGCGCTCGGCGGGCAGCCCGCGCAGCGCGTGGTTGAGCGCCTCGGCCCGGACCGTGGTGTACCGCTGGTACGCCTCGACCGTGGGCTCGGGATTGACCTGATCCCAGCTCTCGGCAATCGACGGATCATCGATCTGCAGGATCAGGCCAGCGTCGATGATCGCCGTGTACTCCTCGCGCATCGCGTCCGCGGCCGCGTACAGCAGTTCCTCATCGGTCTGGTAGTAGTCGTTGGCGAAGCGCACGCAGCTGGCCGGGCCGACCGCGTTCAGGAAACCTTCGGCCAGACCGGCGGCGGCCAGCGCTGCCTTGACGTTGGCGATGGTGTGCTGCAGCGCCTCGCGCCCGGTGTAGGTGATCGGACCGCGGCAGACCGGCACGGTCGGCCGGTTCTCCCGGTTGGGCAGCGCGACGCCCGAGTTCGGGTCGCCGTAGGCGTCGCTGAACTGCACCCAGTCCCGGCGCTCGGGGAACGCCGACAGGACCACCTCGCCGGGCTTTGCCCGCGTCTTCGCCCGCGCCTTCGGCGGCGTGAGCTGGGCTGGGGGCACCATCTCCAGCCCGCCGAGGCGCTGGAAGACGTAGGTCCACCACGGGCCGAAGTCGTAACGGTGGCCCATCGAATGGCCGTACTCGCCGTCGTTGACCAGGTCGATGCCGGTCGCCTGCTGGCGCGCGACCACCTCAACGACGGCGCTGCTGAGCTTCCGCTGGAAGTCCTCTTCGCCGCTTTCGCTGTTTCCGCTGTTTTCGCCGGCGGCCTCGCCCGTCGCCCGCCGGTGGTTGAGCTCGATCAGGTCTTCCGGGCGGGGCAGGCTGCCCGCGTGGCTAGTCAGGATCCGGCCAGAGCTTTTCTGCATCTGCCCTCCGCGGTGAGGTGCTCCCTGGGCGTCTGAATCATAGGCTGCTCGATCGGTGCGCGGCATTGGCCAGCTACCCTCCTCCCATGAACGCCGGGGCCTCCGCAGCCAAGCGGATCGGGGTGATGGGCGGCACCTTCGACCCGATTCACCACGGTCACCTGGTCGCCGCGAGCGAGGTAGGTCATGTCTTCTCGCTGGACGAGGTCGTGTTCGTGCCGACCGGCCAGCCCGGGCAGAAAGACGGCCGGGACGTGTCGGCGGCCGAGGATCGTTACCTGATGACGGTGATCGCGACCGCGTCCAATCCGCGGTTCTCGGTCAGCCGGGTCGACATCGACCGGCCGGGCCCCACCTACACCATCGACACGCTGCGTGAGCTGCGGGCGATACGGGGGCCGGGAACCGAGCTGTTCTTCATCACCGGCGCCGACGCGATGGAGCAGCTGATGTCCTGGCAGGACGCCGATCAGCTCTTCGACCTCGCGCACTTCGTCGGCTGCACCCGTCCCGGCCACCGGCTGTCCGGGGCCGGCCTGCCGGACGAGCGGGTCAGCCTGATCGAGATCCCCGCGCTGACTATCTCCTCGACCGTGTGCCGGATGCGCGCCGAGGCGGGCGACCCGATCTGGTACCTGGTGCCGGACGGGATCGTGCAGTACATCGCAAAACGCAGGCTCTACCAGCGGGCGGAGCATTGAGCCGCGAGGCCGGGATACCCTGAACTACGCGTTTGATTACATCCGCACCGCACAGAGGAGGACGAGCAGCGCACGTGACCGCCACTGACAGGGCCGTCGAGCTGGTGACGCTCGCCGCAGGGGCCGCGGCAGACAAACTTGCCACCGACATCATTGCCTACGACGTGAGCGAGCAGCTCGTCATCACTGACGCGTTCCTGCTCTGCTCGGCATCCAACGATCGCCAGGTCAAGTCGATCGTCGATGAGATCGAGGACAAGATGCGCAAGTCCGGCGCCAAGCCGGTGCGCCGTGAGGGCGAGCGCGAGGGCAGGTGGGTGCTGCTCGACTACCTCGACGTGGTCATCCACGTGCAGCATGCGGAGGAGCGGGTCTTCTACTCCCTGGAGCGGCTGTGGAAGGACTGCCCGGTGATCTCGCTGCCCGAGCCCGCGATCGCCGGCCGTCCCGCGGCCGGCGCTGGCCAGCCCGGCCACCGGGATCCCCGCTGACCGCCGCAGGTCCGGATCCGGTCGCGGATCCGGGGCCGGGGGAGGATGTCGGGCCGGAGCCGATCGTTGATCCCCGGCCCGGCCGCGGTACCGGCGGCGGGCCAGCACACGTCCCCGACGAGCAGGTCACGCTGCTGCTGTGGCGGCACGGCCAGACCGACTGGAACCTGGAGCGGCGCTTCCAGGGCCAGAGCGACGTCGGCCTCAACGCGACCGGCCTGCAGCAGGCGGAGCGGGCCGCGCGGCTGATCGCCGCCCTGAACCCGGACGCCATCTACTCCTCTGACCTGGCCCGGGCCGCCAGCACGGCCGAGGCACTGGCCCGGCTGACCGGCCTTCCGGTGAACCTGGACAAGGACCTGCGGGAGCGCAACGGCGGTGCGTGGGAAGGGCTGACAGACACCGAGATCCGCCAGTTCTACCCGGGCGAGCACCAGGTCTGGTCACCGCCCGGCGGTGAGCCGATCGCTGTCGTTACTGACCGGACAGCTGATGCCTTCGAGCGGATCGCGGCCAGCATGCTGGGCGGCTCGCTCGCCGTCGTGGTCAGTCACGGGGCCGCGATCAGTTTCGGCATGACCCGGCTGCTCGGGCTTTCGCCCACGGAGCGCGTGATCGGCTCGCTGGGGAACTGCTCCTGGTCCGTGCTCGGCCGCCGGGGCGGCCGGTGGCGGCTGCTGGAGCACAATGTCGGCAAGCTGCCCGAGCCGGTTCCGGACCGGGATCTGACCGCCGCGGCTGGTGCTGAGGCCGGGCAGGCCGCGGAGGCGGCAGCCGGGGACGACGGCTGAGGAGTTTCTTGTACACTGGCGTGGCGCTGCGGCCCGGGCGGGCCCGGCGCTCCCGAGGGGCTATAGCTCAGTTGGTAGAGCGCTTGCATGGCATGCAAGAGGTCCGGAGTTCGAGTCTCCGTAGCTCCACCAGTTCACGCGCATATTTCGAATGTTCAGCCGGTGACTGGACCTGCCCCTCAGGGGCATTTGAGGGGCAGTTCTCGCGGCCGGATCGTCCGCCGTCGGCTTGCTGAACTGCGGAGGAGACGAGGACGGCCCGGCTCCCGGCGCCGTGCTGGGCATTGGCGATGTGTAAGAGGTCACGAGTTCGGGCCGACGCGGTTCCGCGGACTGCCTGGCGGCTCGCACTGCATACTGCGAGATCATCCGCTAGCCCAGTGGCCACCGGGAGCGTCACCGCGTGGACTGCGGAGAGTCGCCGGGATCCGGCGGTCCGCTAGCCGTGCCAGGCATCAGTTACCGCTTCTGGCTCCCCTCTGTGTCAATAGGGCGTCGTTCCCGCCTTGGCGAGTGTGCGCCGGTCCTCGCCGCGGTCAAGCAGAGTGCGCTTGACGGCGGCTGCGGGCCGGCGCTGGCCGGGGGCGGCGGGAGCGGCCGGGAGAACGGATCGGCGGGCTTGCTGGTGCGAGCGTAAGGTCGTGGGTGGCGGGTCCGGGAAGTGACTTCTCCGAAGTGCCGGGCTGGGGTTTAAGCCGGCCGCGCTGGAGCCAGTAGCCGCCCCCACGTGTCCTCCCGGGCCCGTTGCCGCTGCCCGGGCGTCGGTGATCATCTGGTGGTAGACGATGTCGGAGAGCCGGCGTTTCAGGGCGCGCATCGCTTCCATCGGTGTCTTGCCGGCGGCGACTTTGCGGTCGAAGTAGGCGCGGCCCTCGGTGGGGTTGCGGAGCTGGACGACGGCCATGATGTGCAGGACCCGGTTGATCTGGCGGTTGCCCGGCCCGGGACAGCCGGTGGCGGACCTGGTCGCCGGAGGAGGCGTCGATCGGCGCGGTGCCGTTCCAGGAGGCGAAGTGCGCCTTGGTCGGGGAACCTGGTCATGTCAGCGACCTCGACCAGCAGCCGGGCGGCGCCGGAGGGGCCGATGCCGTGCAGGTCGGTCAGCGTGGTGCCGGTGGCCTTGAGCAGTTCGTTCAGTTCCTTGTCCGCGGCCTTCTTGCGCTGGTAGATGCGTTCCAGGTCGCCGATCAGCTCGGCGGCGACCCGCCGCCGTGCCTTGCCCGCGGCATCGCGCGGGCGGACCTTGGCCAGCAGCGCCTTGGCCTGGGCCGCGGACAGGCTCTTCTTCGCACCGCCGGGGATGAGCTCCAGCAGCAGCTGGTGCAGCTGGGAGATCATGCGGGTGTGGTCCTCGCCCAGGGACCGCCGCCGGTCGGCCAGGATCCGCAGCACCGCGAGCTGCTCGTCATCGACGACCGGGCGCAGCCCGGTCATCCGGGTCGCGGCCAGCGCGACCGAGTGCGCGTCGGTCGCATCGGTCTTGCGGCCCTGGCCGGTGGCGAACACCCGCGTGCGGGCCGACAGCTTCGGCGGCACATCCACGACCTGCTCACCATCGGCGAGCAGCCGGTTCGCGATGTGCCTGCCGATGCCCTGGCATCCCTCGATCGCCCAGATCCGCTCCGGCCACTGCCGCGCCTCCGCGAGCATCGCCCCGTAGCCGGCGGCGTCGGTGGCATACCGGCCGCCGCCAGCAACGGCCTCGTCACCGGCCATCACCTCGATCGTGGCCGACCGCTTGTGCGGGTCCATCCCGATGACCACCTGGCCCATCTCAGTCCTCCTGCTCCGATCCGCGTGGTTTCCGAGCCAGGGAGGGCACCGCTACTTCGAGCAGAGCAAACCCCTCTTGAGCCTCTCCCCGCCCACCGCGGCACCCGGCCCGCGCAGGCCAAATGAGAGCCACACGACCAGCGTGGGCAGCCGAAATGAGAGCGACGAGCCGGGCGCCTAGACCGAGCCTCGCCAGGCACCGGTCCTAGGGCAAGTCAACAAGTAGCCGATGAGCGGATGGCTCGTGATGGCCTCCGGCGCGGGTCCTCCGGCTCCAAGTTATCATCTCGATGCCTATTGCCTAGCTCGAGATTGTTAGGACTATCGACCCGCCAGACAAAAAGCTGGCAGAGCGTTACGGCCTGTAACTCAATCCCGATCAAATGTAGTACTCTGAGATCCCATGTCAGCCTTCCCAGATTTCCGGCACGCGGTCCTTCTCTGGCGCTTGGTCGCGACCCGCCGCCTCCGCAACGACACAGGCGATTGGGCCCGGGTCGGCGGCCTTCCGGAGTGGAGGCAAAACAGAGACGGCGCTTATCGCATCGAACGTGAACCTCTGGCTTGGGATAGCGAGAAGACGGAGGAGCTTACGCGCCTCCCTCAATGGGGCCAGATTGAGAAAGCAGTATATGATAACAGAAAGCTTCGAGCGCATTTCGGCCATGTAGTCGGGTCGGCGTATGCCAGGAGCCAGCTCGAACTCGAACCTACTATGAGATACCTGCTCCCAAAGCCGGTTTGGTCGGATGACCGAAGCGACATACTTCTAGACGATTCGAACTTTGAGGCCGATTACCGTGCGCTGGAAAACTTCGTGTCGGGGGATTCGGTCACTCAGCTAACCATGTGGCTGGTTAGGGGAGTCGAACTCGATAGGCCAATAAGACTCGACGCCCGCACAGTCCTGCGGAAGCTGACGCCGCTTGAAATCGCGGACAGCCTAAGAGGCAGCCTAATTGTTCCGAGACATGGCATCTTGCTTCCTAATGACCCTTTTGAGGGACAGCCCTTGGGGCTGTTCTTGTCGCGACAAGAGCGCAAGGCCTTCGACGCTGAGGCGATGCCATCTGATCTCGAAGACTTCAATAAACGGACCTTGGAGAAACAATCGGCCGTAGAGCGCCTTCAAAGCTGTGCTGCTCTGGCCGATTTGCCCAACCTTAGCATCAGCAGTGTCAAGGCCGAGTCGCATGATTGGGATGGGCGGCTGACCTCCTTCATGCCGGGCGGTGGCGCTTCAATAAAATTCTCACTGGTCAATCGACCACGATCCGACACCATAACGCCTGGCGAAGGCCCGGCAACTGAAAAGGTATTGGGGCTGGCTGTCGCGACCAGGGAAGTCAAATCTCAGCTTTGCCACCAGGCGTTTGGGTTACGCTAACGAGCGCGTGAGGATTGAGGATCACCTGCTGGACACAATGATTGCTGCCGAAGCTCTCTACCTGGGAGGTGACAAAGACACTGAGCTGAAGTACCGCTTCCCATCACGCGGCCGTATGGGCAGACCCGGCGAAAGCAGGCGCTACCCGGCTTGAAATCTACGAGTTTATGAGAAAAGCATATGATGCACGAAGCGCGATTGCGCACGGTAGAGAACCTACCCGATCTGAACTCAAATATAAGGGCGATGCCGTAAGCCTTGAGCAATTCTGCAACATCCTTGGCGAAATCGTGAGGACGGGCCTGGTAAAGGCGCTCAACTACGTTGAGCGGAACTCGGTCACCAAATTTAATCCCGACTGGGATCGGATGACCCTAAATTAAGCCTGCATGGATCCGCTGGGTCACCCTGGCCATGCTCGCCGCCGCGTTCCTGACCATCACCGCCGCCGCCGAGCACGCCACCGGCCCGCCGCCCGACCGCCAGATCCCGCTAACCCGCAACGAGATCGGCCACCTGCTCGCCGCGCTCATCCTCCAGCCCGCGCAAGACGCCTGGCACCGGCTCCCCTGGTCCGACTGGCGAAGACGCCACCAGCACCGCGCCCGAACATGCCACTACCAGCGACAAGCCCGCGAACCATGACAATAACGATCTACGGCTGGAGTACTAAATAACGATCGTTAACGAGTTCCTCGTCGTTCCGACCCAACGGCCAGTCAGCCGCATACTTATGCGGTGTCGGACCCGGTGGAGAACGTCCGCAATTGCATGTTATGTAGGTGATCTTCCTTGTTATCTGGGCCAGCCTTGACGGGTTGGTCTTCTGTGACGAAGGGAGCCCTGGCTGATGGATGCTGCCGATGTGTGCGTGGAGTTCCTGGGCGGCCGGCGCGCCAGCGAACCCGCCAGCGAACCCGGGGGCAGCGACGACCCGGTGAGCACGACCGGCGTGCCGTTGGCATAGGAGCTGCCGACGGCAGTGAACACGGCCGGGCAGGCGCTGGTCGCGGTGAAAGAGTAAGGGCTGGCCGGAGGAAGAACGTGAACGGCTGAGGGTTCCCCGGCGTCCCGGGGAAAGAGATCGTCCACGCCCATCCTGAAGGCGCAGGGCGGTGTTGTCGGTGGCGAGCAGCCGCACCTGTGGGTACGACCCGGCGAGTCTCGCGCTCAGCTGCGCCTTGGTGACGATCATGTCGTCGGCGGTGTCGGTGAGCTGCGCCGACGGGTTGAGCAGCGCCTGGCCGGTGGCGAGCGGGGTGCCGGTCCCGTCGGCCAGGTCGAGGACCAGGGTGATGTAGTTCAGCGCCATGGCTTGCCCCCGGTTCCGTCGTGGTGGTTACGCAGCTGGCCGGCCATACCGCGAGTCCGGACGTGGCTGCCTGCTCGAGGCGGTTAGCGTGCCCCCAAGGTGCACCTGCCGGACTGGCCCGAGGTTGTCACCCCGCACGTGGTGCGGCATTTCTGCGCCTCCCAGTTACCTGGGCGGCATGACGGGCATACTTCTGCCGTAACTCGAAGGGGCATGAACAGTGGCCGAACATACATCTCCCGCAACGGAGGTCGGTACGTTTCTGATTCGCTTGGGCAACGCAGACCGGAAGGAGTTGGAGCGCGCGAGCTCGGCCGTTCGGTCAGATCAGCCGGCGTGGAAGGCTGCGGGAGGAAGGGTGGCGCAGATTGTCGCAAGCATGGGTCTCGACGAGCAGAAAGCGCAACTCTGCCAACAAGCAAGGGCGATTGTCCATGGAAAGGCAGCGCAAATCCAACGCGAGGATCTCCAGTTCGCCCTCTGGGCAGCTCAGGGCGTGATCGTGGGCCTGCTGGCTGGCGGCAGTGCCAAGAGGACTGACCTACGCCTGCTTTGCAAGCCATTCGCCCAGTTGCTTCGGGAAACGCCGATTCCAGCGCCTGGGGAGAACACCTACTGCGAGACGCACCCACGAGTGCCCCTGACATATGGCGGCTGTCATGTGTGCCGCCGCGGTGACGACAAGCGCTACGGCCGGTAGAAGAGCTCCACAGCTCAGCCGCCGGGTTGGGGCTCAGCCGTGCGAGCGGCAGCCGCAGGCCGACGGTGACGACGGCGGGTCTGACACGACCCGGGGTCCGCGAGTGGGCCCGGCACAGGGCATCGAGGTCAAAGACCGCGGCCGGGTGCCCGCTGAACTGGTGGCCAGGTTCAAGGACGCTACCGGCCAGCAAGGCTGAGACGTTCACGTCCTGCGAGGGATGCGACTCCTTATTACTCATATGCGAATACAGTGCATTGCGTAGTGGTATGAATGACCGAGAACCGTGCCCGAGGGCCTCGTTCCTCTGTGTATGTCACTTATTCAACTGGCAGGCTGCTCCCGAGCGAACTCGCCTCCATGCGTCATCGAGATCGCGCGCGTTAGTGACCGCGAGTACCGCCTCCTCGTAGGCAGGCATCAATGGCGTCACCAGCCCGCGATTTTTTTGCTCCTGCAAGTAGGAAATACCGTCGCGGTGCTTAGCGCCAGCTGGCGCGGTCGCGCTCAATACCGCAAGCTCGGCGAGCTTCGCCGCGTTGAGCGGCCGGATGTTCGCTCTGAGCGCAGTGTAGAGACAGGTGCTGGTACCGGCAAAGTTAGGTAGTTCGGCAATCCAAGCGACGCGGGACTGGTTATTTATGTCGAAGCGGCGTCGGGTCTCTCGTTCATAGAGCATCGCATGCGCCTGTGCCGCGGTGACGGGGTCTTTGAGGACGAGGACGATAGCGGAAGCGTGGGCACCTCCCTCGCTGACCGGCACCAGCGTGGGCGCGCCGTCGCGGGTGCGACTTGACCGTGCGAACTCGACGGCAAACGGTGTCTCGACCTCGATCCGCCTGGTGGTGGCGGCGGCCAGTTCTGTACCGGGCTTGTCGGCAATCGAGCCGAAGGCCAGGATCCCGACGCTCATGAAAGCATTATTCCAGTGTGCGATGGGCGAGGCTGACGCCGGACACGAAGGGTGCACGTCAAGCTACAAGCTCTGGTGACGGGAGTACGTGTGCACCGGCCCTGCCGCCGCAGGTGCGGTTGGAGGCGGCGGTCGCGACACCCGCGGATCGCTGAAGCGTGCTGATTAAGGTTGGCCAAACGTTACCTACGTAGACGCGCTGCGGTGGATGATTCAGGATCTGATCATGGCTGCAGGAGGATCGGCGGCCGGTTCATTGCCAGGTAGCCCGCTAAACAGATGGAGAGAGCGATGATTTATGTAGCCTCAGGCTTCTTTGAGGCGGATACAATACCTCAAGATATGGTGACTGGGGTTGTAGTTACCTTTATCGGGCTTGTAATACTTTTCTCGATCAAGCCGCGCCTCAAGATCGAGCTTCGAGGCAGCAGGGAAAATCCCTTCTTCCTCGTCCGCAACCGAGGACTTATGCAAGTTATCGAGATACGAGCCAAGCTATTCAAAATTGATACGTCGCAAACTCAGACGCGAGAGATTCTTCAGTTGAGGGTCCCTGAACTCTTCCAGCTCTCGGGAATATGGACTCCTGATACGCGGCGAGACGGGGTGCCGGAAGGACCATCAAATGGCAGGTTGCTGAAAAAGAACGAGTTCCGTTTCCGGGTCGACAAGGAGTCTCTGAGCAAGCTAGAAGTACGCGGGCGCGATTATCTGCTGTTCCAGGTGATCGCCGGGCACGGGTTCACTAACTTCACTCGTCTGCACATTAAACGAGTCTATGGACCAGAGCTTGATTCACTGAAGTGACCTGGGTGACGTGTAGTTGCACGGTCTGATCGCCCAGGTCATTACCGAGGGTAGATGCCCAGCTCCTAGTGACATTTGGAACCAGAAGCGCGTATGCGGAAACATGAACTCTCATGCCGCCGATCGCGTACTACGTCGGGGCATTTGTCCTGTCTCATCCAGACCGAGGCAAGGCGCGCGAATGTGAGGCATTCGGGTCAGCGTCTCGCCAAGATGAGGCACCGGCTCCTTGGACCTGGTGAGACAGCACTGAGGGCGCATCGATTTACCTCATGATCGGCGAGACTAACGACGTCCCCAGCCGTCTCGGGTACTTGAGGCACCGCAGCTCAGCGCGCTGCCCGCGCCTCATGATCAACGGGATAGGGCAGCATTGAATGATCTGCCGGGTCAGTCCGGCGGGGGTGGGTGCCGGAGTGATGCCATGCCTCTGGCGAGGTGGGATCTGGCCGCCCCGGTGCTGATCGCCATAGCCGTGGCCGCCTGCTTCCCGGACAGGCCCACGTAGCAGTGCAGCACGACAGCCTCGAGCTGCCGCTCCGGAAGGGCGTGCAGCGCCGTAGACCCGGTTTCCTGGCCCAGGTCATCGATTGACTCGTGCCCGGCACCACGGGCAGCGGCCACACTATGGTCACAATCGCGCTCATGGCGGCGCACGGACCGCGACCTGTTCAAGACCGCCCGCCAAAAGTACAGGCGCGCCTTCGCCAGGTCGCCGAGTCGGCTCCACGCATCCTTCACGGCAGCGGCTGAGTCCTGCACGACGGCCTCGGCCGCGGCTGTATCACCGCCCAGCAGCAACGACGCCTGCCGCACCACGGCCGGGCGGCCCTCAGCGGAACCCAGCAGCCGCAGCAGCCTATCCAGGGAAAACCGCCTGAGCTCATCTCCGGTCAGGGGACCGCCGAGCGCAGCGAACGCGGCGTACAGCTCTTCCTCGTCGTCGTCGCCCGGCCCTCTGTCCTCGGCC
The DNA here is from genome assembly GCA_963707065.1 of uncultured Actinomycetes bacterium. Lineage (GTDB taxonomy): Bacteria > Actinomycetota > Actinomycetes > Streptosporangiales > Streptosporangiaceae > Palsa-506. Next base: position 1,450 of record CAVPPJ010000059.1, on the reverse strand, counting down.
ACGGACACCTCCAGTCCCGCCTGGGCCGCGAGGCTCAGCGTTCTCCGGCCGCCATCGGTTCCCGACCCCGCAACAGACACCTGGGCACTCCCCGCGCGGCCTGTAAAGGCCCCGGAAATCAGCATGCACCATAACCGCCCGCCTGGACCACGACATACTCATCTGCCGCTCCGCGAGCGGCTCACGGGCTGCGGTCCGCTTGTGGCGGCCTGGCACGTCTCATAGCGTCGCGGAATGACCCACCGCTACTGGCCGCTGTTCGACCTGCGGCTCGCCTCGCCCGGCCTGACGCTTCGCCCGATGGCCGAGGCCGGCCTGGCCGCCGTGGCCGGGCTGCTGCCCGATGATGTCGAGCAAGATCCGGCGGCCACCACGTTCGCGGTCGGGGATGAGCGCATCAGCCGCGGCATCGTGTCGTGCCAGCATTACTGGAAGGCCTACGGCCTGTGGCATCCCGGGGCGTGGCGGCTCAACTTCGTCGTGTCGGCTGCCGGGCACATCATCGGCGTCCAGGAACTGGAGGGCAACGACTTTCCCGTCCTGCGCACGGTCGATACCTCCTCTTTCCTGGTCCCGCCGGCGCGGGGCCGCGGCTACGGCAAGCAGATGCGCGGCGCGGTGCTCGCGCTGGCCTTCGGGCACCTGCAAGCACGGGCGGCGATCACCTCGGCGTGGCACGGCAACCACGCTTCGCTCGGCGTTTCCCGCGCGCTGGGATACCAGCCCAACGGCGAGTCGCTGCACGCGCACGCAGAACGCACCGACGTCATGGTGCACATGCGCCTGCAGCGCGCCGACTGGCTCGCCCGCGGCAGCGCCGGCCGGTTCCAGATCAGCGGCTTCGAAGCATGCCGCCCCCTATTCGGCCTGACAGCCGCCTGAGAACAAGGCACGCTCCCTGACCGCCATAACCGCCCGCTCTTGCCGCATTCAGTGTCGCGGGACCTGGACCCCGGGCCGGGCGTCCCGTAGAACAGCGGCATGACTGATGTGCTCGCAACGCTGCAGGACCAGTCCTTCGCCCGGGCGACTGCCGCCACCGCCCGCTCCTACCCGCCCGAGCGGCGGCTCAACGGCGGCCAGCTGGCGGACTACCTCGGCCGCCGCGCTTTCGCGGTCATCGGGTCCAGCCGCCCTGATGGCCGCCCCCATGCCGCCATGTCCTCCTTCATCCGGCGCGGGACGGCGTTCTGGCTGCCTACAGTGGCCGGATCGGTGCGGGAGCGCAACGTGCGCCGCGAACCCTGGCTGACCCTGACGGTTACCGAAGCGGACCGCGACAGGCACGCCGTGGTCCTCATCGAAGGGCCAGCTGACATCGTTCCCGTCTCCGAGGTCCCGGCCGATGTCCGCGCCGCCGTTACCGGCGACTGGATCGCGGCGTGGATCCGGGTCAAGGCCGAGCGCATGCTCTCCTATGCGTCCGAGGGGGCACTGCCGTAGGAAGAAC
>CAVPPJ010000058.1:0-274187 GCA_963707065.1 uncultured Actinomycetes bacterium | reverse complement strand
CGGAGGCCTCAGGACGGCCATCCTCAAGGGGCATCCGCTGTACACCACGGCCCAGGTGCACAAGGCCGAGACATCCATCGTCATCTCCGCCATCGTCGGCGGGCTGCTCGCGGTCGGCCTGTGGATCTGGATGGCCAGGATGAACGGGGCCGGGCATAAGTGGGCGCGGATCGTCGCCTCGGCTCTGTTCGCCATCAACACCGTGGACCTGCTCATCACGATCTCCCAGGCCTCCGCGATCACGACCGTCGAGGCGAACGCGGGCGTCTCGATCGCCGTCAACGCGCTGGTCTGGCTGGCCGGGCTCGGCGCGATCGTGCTGCTGTGGCGCGGCGAGTCGAGCCAGTACATGACCGCGGCATCAGGCAAGAACGCGGCCGCCTGACCCGTCCGGCGCGGGAGCCGACGGCAGCAGCGCCAGCAGCTGCTGCCAGGCCAGCTCGGTACCGGAGGCCAGGCAGCCGTCCACCACGGCATCCGTGCCGAGCGCGCTGACCCGGACCTCGGGCAGCACCGGGGCCAGCTGGCGGAGTTCATCGGTGACGGCGGCGGCGAAGCCGGGAGCCTGGCCGATCCCGCCGCCGAGCACGACCAGTTCAGGGTCGACGACCGTGACGACCGAGCAGACGGCCTTGGCCACCAGCCGCGCCTCCTGTGCCACCACGGCGGCCGCCCGCTCGTCCCCGCGGGCAGCCGCGGTGAACACCCGGCGCGCCGACACCGGTCCCCGCATGCCCGCCCGGCGGGCGGCGCGCACTACGGCCTGCGCGGATGCCGCTGCCTCCAGCGCGCCCCGCTTCCTGGCATCGCCGGGGTCGGCGCCGAGGCCCTCGGAGATCGGCATGAACGCGATCTCGCCAGCGACGCCATGCACGCCGCGGTGCAGCCTGCCGTCCAGCACCAGCCCCATGCCGATGCCGGTGCCGATCCAGACGAAGGCGAAGCTGGCGAACTCCCGGCCGTGGCCGTGCGCCTGCTCGGCCAGGGCCGCGGCGTCGACGTCGTTCTCGACGACAAGGTTCTGGCCGAACTCCGCCCGCAGGCCGTCCAGCACGGCGGGACGGCTCCAGCCGGAGAGCTGGCCGGTGAGCGCCATGGCGTTGCGCCGCGGGTCGTACACGCCCGGGCTGCCGATCACCGTCTGGGTGATGGCGCCGCGGTCCACCCCCGCGTCGGCGCAGAGCTCATCGGCCAGCCGGCTGAGCTGGGCCACCCGGCCGGCCACGCTGGACGCCCGGGCGCGGGCGGATGCCCGGGCGCGGATCTCGCCGGTCAGGTCGGCGAGCGCGCCGCGCAGGTACTGCAGGCCGATGTCGAGGCCGAGCGCGAAGCCCGCGTCGGGCCAGATCTCGTACAGCCGGGCGGACCGGCCCGGCACGCCGGTCCGCTGCCCGGCGATCCGCACCAGGCCGGAGCGCTCCACGTTGGCCAGCGCCAGCGAGACCGTCGGCTTGGAAAGCCCGGACATGCGCGCCAGGTCAGCGCGCGAGCAGGGACCGAGCTGGCGGATGTGGCTCAGCAGCAGCTGCTCGTTGAGCTCGCGGATGAGCTGCGGCCGCGCCGCCTGGCCGCCGGTCAGACGGCCGGAGCCTGCCCCGCTGGCCGGCCCGCCGACGAGCCCGGCTCCGGCCAGGTCGGCACCCGCCGGCCCGGCGCCCGGCAACGTGGCACCCGACAACCCGGTACCCGCCAGCCCGTCCCCGGCCAGCCCGTCCCCGGCCAGCCCGGTCCCGGCCTGGGCGCCGGGACGCGAATCCTGGCCGCCAGGCGCTGCCTCCGCAGCCAGGCCATCAGCCGGAGCCGCCCCGGCCGTGCCTGATGATGCCATCGTCACGGCCACCTCCTCCGTCATCTTCTCTCACCCCCCGCACTCCGCGGGCGCGGCAGGCGGCGCCTGCAGCCGATTGTCACCGGGCCGGCCGACTATCGCAGGTAGGCCAGATGCCGGCCATGCCGTTCCCGGTACTCGCCGATCAGCTCCCTGGCCGCGGTAATGCCCGGAACCAGCGGATGCCCGGACAGCGCCACTGCGGCCAGGCCGGCGTCACCAGTCATCGCGGCCTCGACGATGCCGCGCTCATAGTCCTTCACCTGCTCGACGAGGGCCTGGGCCGACCGCGGCAGGGCCGGGCCCGGCCAGCGGCGAGAGGCCGCCGGCATCAACCCGGGCCGGGACCTCCACGATGTCGTCGGCGTCCAGGAAGCCCAGGGTCGCGCCGTTGCGGACGTTGACGATCACCTCGCGCGCGCCGCGCCCGGCCAGCCCGTCGATGACCCGCAGCGCCAGCCCTTCATAGCCGCCCACCTGCGCCGCGTCGATTCCGGCCGGGCCCGCCGCCGCCCGCCGGGCCCGCGCCTGGCCCTGCCCGTTGTCGCCTTCCACGTCGGTCCGCATGTAGGTGTCGCGGCGGACGCCCATCAGCGTCTCGTAGGCCGACCAGGCGGCATGCACGCCGCCGTCGGCGAAGGCGCCCGCCAGACGTCCGAGCAGCTCGTCGTTCAGGCGCAGCACGTCCTGGCCCCTGCTGACGCCCGCCCGGGCGACGCCGTCAAGATAGCGCCTAGCGTCATAGAAGTAGTAGACGTACTCCGTCGGTATCGCGCCGACCCGGCGCACCAGCGCGGGGTCGAACGCGGCGAAGCGGTGATCGAAGCGCTGCAGGTCCTCGAACCTGGCGAGCAGCTCCCCGATGCGCTCCTGGCCGCCAGCCTGGAGCGAGCAGACCCAGCCGAGATGGTTCAGCCCGGCGTAGGAGCCCGAGACGCCGCCGCCTTCCCCGAGACGCCGCTTCGGCGCCGTCTGCCGAGACGCCGCCTTCCCCCGAGACGCTGCCTTCTCCCGGGGAGCCGCCATCAGCTGCCAGGAACGCGGCCAGGCGCTCGCACGGTGCCGCCGGGGGTATCGCAGACCCCGACCACCCGCACTTTCCGCTGCGCGGAGATCGCCTGGGTGATCAGGCCGGCCGGGTTAGTGAAGTTGATCAGGACCGCGTCCGGCGAGCACCGGCTGAGCAGGTCGCAGTAGGACAGCACCACCGGGATCGTGCGGAGCGCCATCGCGCACCCCCCGGGTCCGGTCGTCTCCTGGCCGACGATGCCGCGCTGCAGCGCCACCTCCTCGTCGATAACGCGCCCGCGGTCGCCGCCCACGCGTATCGCGGAGAACACGTAGTCCGCTCCGGTGAACGCGTCAGCGGCGTCGGCCGAGACCCGGATCACATCGGGGTGGCCGAGGACGACCGCGAGCTCGGCGGCGAGCCTGCAGATGGTGTCCCGGCGCACGCTGTCCGGCTCGAACAGGCAGATCTCGTCAAACGCGCCTGGCCGGCTGGCCAGCACTGCCCGGACGAACGCGGGCATCCGCACGCCGCCGCCGCCGAGGATGGCCAGTTTCATAGGTCACGGTCCATTACTGCCTTCTCCGCCGCCGGGGCGGCTGCTCTGCCGGGGAATATCGGGTCCTGCGTCCGGTCGGCCAGGGCCATGGCCGCCACCTCAACCTCGCCCACCGCGCCGAGCCGGGCGGCCGCCTCGGAGCCTGCGGCGTTCGCGGCCACGACCGCCTCGGCGAGCCGTGCTCCCTGCAGCATCGCGGCGATCATCGCGCCGGCAAAGGCGTCGCCCGCCCCGGTCAGATCCCGGACCTGAACAGGCCGGACGCCCTCGGCGACCTCGGTGATCCCGCCAGCGTCCGCGACCAGCGCGCCGGCTGCGCCGCGTTTCACCACCAGCGGCGTGCCCCACGCGGCCGCGGCCGTCACGGCCTGCCCGATGGTGCCCGCGCCGGTCAGCCGCAGCAGTTCGTCGCTCGTTCGGGACGAAGACGTCGGCCAGCCGGACACAGTCGATGATCGTGTCGCGGTACTGCTGCTCGTCGCCGAGCGAGATGTCGAGCACGACCTTGGCGCCCAGCTCGCGGGCAGCACGCAGGAAGTCCGCCACCCCGCGCCCGGCGTGCAGGTAGCACCATCGGGGCCGCTCGCTGCGCAGCACGTCACGCCAGCGGCTGATCGGCGGCGGCTCGCCAGCCGGCCGCGCTGGGACGTGCGTGACGAAGGCCCGGTCGCCGTGGAAGTTCAGCACCGCCGAGATCCCGGCGGACTTGCCGGGAACCCGCATCGACGGGGACAGGTCGACGCCGGCCCTGGCGCAGTACTCGATCACCACGCGCGAGCCGAGGTCATCGCCGAGGACCGTGCACAGGCCAGCCTGCACGCCAGCCCGCGCGGCCGCGCCAGCGCTGGTCACGGCCCCGCCGCAGGACATCGCGAAGTCATCCGTGAGGACTTCCTCACCGGGCCCGGGCAGCTCGCGCAGATGCCCGAAGACCAGCTCGAGGAACACCGAGCCGAACGAGATCATGTCCAACCGAGTGATTCCTCCAGCGCTGTCAGCGTCGGTCACATTTCGGCCACGGAGCTATTGCTTCCTTCGATAGTTAGGATACTGTCCTAACTATCTTGAGCGGTAGCTCGCCGGGAAAGTTCTTGCGGAACTGGCAGGTCAGCGTGGGAAACTCCCCCGTCGTACTCGGGTTCGACTTCGGTGGCACGAAGATCGCCACCGCGGTTTGCGACCTGATCGGCAACCGGCTGGCATCGGCGACGGTCAGCACCGGCGCCGCGCCAGGCGCGCCGGAGCCGGGCAGCGCACCAGGCGCGGCGGAGCCGGGCAGCGACCGGGGTGCGCACGCGATCTTCGGCCGGGGCATCCAGGTCGCCCGTGACCTGCTGGCCGCCACGGCGCCGGGCAGTGAGCTCGCCGCGGTCGGAGCGGCCACTTTCGGCATCCCCTTCGAGGACCGGGTCGAGCTGGCCCCCGCCATCGACGGCTGGGAATCACTGGCGCTCGGCCGCGAGCTGCGGGCCGCATTCGAGGGCTCCGAGGTGCGGATGGCCACCGACGCGAAGGCGGCGGCCACCGCCGAGGTGCGGTGGGGCGCCCTGAACGGCTGCGATCCTGGCGTCTATCTCAACCTGGGCACCGGGCTGGCCGCGGCGATCGTCGTCGGCGGCCGGGTTGTCAGCGGCGGTAACGGCGCGGCCGGCGAGATCGGGTACAACCTGCGGGCCGTTTCCGATGTGGGCCGCCCGCTGGGCCGGCGCATGCCGCTGGAGGGCGTGGTCAGCGGGCAGGGACTGGCCCGGCAGGCAAGCAGCCGCGGGCTCGGTAGCCGCAGGCCCGGCGGATCCGGGCTCACGGGACACGGGCCCGGCAGTTCCGGGCTCACGGGCCACGGGCTCAGCGAACCGGGCCACGGCGGGCCGGCGGATCACGCCGTCGGTGAGATGACCGCGGCTGACATCTTCGCGGCGGGCCCCGGCGATCCTGAGCTGGATGAGCTGCTGACCAGCTTCGTCGGTGAGCTGGCTTTCCACCTGGTCAATCTCACCGTGTGCATCAACCCGGTGCGGATCGCAGTCGGCGGCGGGATGGTCCGTTCCTGGGAGCGGCTCCGGCCGCAGCTGGAGCGGGCCCTGCGCGCGGGCGTGCCGTACCCGCCGGAACTTGTCGTCGCGCAGTTTCCTTACGACGCCCCGCTGCTCGGCGCGGTGGCGCTGGCCGTGGACGCCGCGCAAGGCCGCGGCGAGCCGGATCGCGCGGCGCAGGAGGCGGTGCCGGCCAGGGCCTCGCCGGTAGCCGGGGCCGGGGATGCAGCCGACGCAGCAGTCCATCTCAGCAAGGACACGATGTACCAGAACACCATGATCCAGGACACAAGGGTATGACAGATTGCCTGCGTGCCTCCCGGCCGGTGGCTCGCACCGGCCGGTCACCGTCTGGCACCTGCGCACCTGGCCGGGCAGTCCCGCCCAGCCACCCGGTACGCGGACAATTCATCGGAGGGCTACCGCAATGAGACGCCTAAAGCTGATCGGGGTCGTCATCGCATCCGTCCTGCTGGCCGCCGCCTGCGGCAGCAGCGGCGGCAGTTCATCAGGCCAATCGTCGGGGAAGGCGTCGGGTCCCAGCGGCGTGCTGACGATCGACAACGAGAGCGGCGGGACCTGGACCTGTGACTTCAACCCGTTCAATCTCTCGGATATCTCCTTCTCCCTGGGGCCGGTTTACGAGCCGCTGATGTTCGTCAACACGCTGCAGAGCGCCAAGGTGACGCCGTGGCTGGCCAGTGCCTATGCCTGGAGTCAATGGCAACAAGACGCTGACCTTCACCATCCGCAACGGGGTGAAGTTCACCAACGGCAACCCGCTGACCGCGGCCGACGTCGTCTACACCTTCAACCTGCTGAAGGCGCACAAGACGCTCGACATCAACTCGGTCTGGGCGGTGCTGACGAGCGTCAGCCAGAAGGGCTCCAACCAGGTGGTCATGACGTTCAAGGCCCCGGCGGTGACGTACTTCTACTACATCGCCGACCAGATCGGGATCGTGTCGCAGAAGGTCTGGTCGCAGGTCGCTAACCCGGTGACGTTCCCGGACAAGAACCCCATCGGGACCGGCCCGTACACGGCAGGCAGCAAGACCTGCACGCCGCAGAACATCAAGTACACGGCTAACCCGCACTACTGGCAGCCGGGCCTGCCGAAGGTCGGCACGATTAACTATCCCGCGTTCCTGACCAACGACACGGCGAACACCTACCTGGCCAACGGCCAGGCTCAGTGGGGCAGCCAGTTCATCCCGAGCATCCAGAAGTTCTACCTGTCCAAGAGCCCGGACTACCACTACTGGTTCCCGCCGGTCGCCAACGTCTCGATGTTCATCAACCTGACGAACCCGATCCTGAAGAACGTGGCGGTGCGCCAGGCCATGGCCTACGCGATCGACCGGCAGAAGGCGTCCGTCATCGGCGAGTACGGCTATGAGCCGGCCGCGAACCAGGCGGGGATCGTCACCCCGACGTTCTCCAGCTGGCTGGACGGGTCGCAGGCGTCGGCGTTCGGCAACGACTACCACTTCAACCCGGCGAAGGCGATCTCCGTCCTGGAGAAGGCGGGATTCAAGCGGGGCTCCAACGGCATCTTCCAGACGCCGTCCGGCAAGCCGCTGTCCTTCACCATCGTCAACAACGGCGGGTTCTCTGACTGGGTGGCGGCGGTGCAGACCATCCAGCAGAGCCTCAAGGCGGTGGGAATCCAGCTGACGCCGGAAAACCTGGCCCAGACCACGTACCAGACCGACCTCTACACCGGCAAGTTCCAGCTCGGCTACGGCGCTGAGACCGGCGGCCCGACCCCGTACTTCGAGCTTCGGCAATGGCTCTACGGGCCTAACTCCGCGCCGATCGGCACCGCGGCCGGCTCCAACTTCGAGCGGTACAACAACGCGGCCATCAACAAGCTGATCGACCAGTACCCCACGACCACCTCGACGGACACGCAGCACTCGATCGTGAACCAGCTGCAGAAGGTCATGCTGCAGGAGGTGCCGGTCATCCCGATCACCGAGGCGGTCGACTGGTTCCAGTACGACACCGGCAGCTTCTCCGGCTGGCCCACCCCGAGTAACCCGTACGCGCAGCCTGCCGCGTACAACTACCCGGACTGGGAGCAGGTGATGCTGCACCTGGCGCCAGCGAAGTAATAGTGCCTGCCCCCCGGGCGGCCCGCGTGCGCGGGCCGCCCGGGGGCGGCCCGCCCGGTTGAGCGAGCGTAAGGAGAAGGATCGGATGAGCACCAGGAGGAGCGCATGAGGTTCTTGCTGCGCCGCCTGGGCTTCTTCTTGCTGACCTTGTGGGTGGCGCTCACGCTGAACTTCGTGCTGCCGCGGCTGATGCCGGGCAATCCGGCTCTCGCGATCATCGGCAAGTTCAAGGGCGGGATCAGCCCGCAGGCGGTCAAGGTGCTCGAGGCGCAGTTCGGCGTGGGCGCGCATCAGAACGTGGTCGCGCAGTACTTCAGTTACCTGGGCAATGTGTTTACCGGCAAGTTCGGCACCTCGCTGACCACCGAGCCCGGCGCATCGGTCGGGCGGGTCGTGCTGGACGCGATCCCGTGGACCCTCGGCCTGGTCGGCGTCACGACGGTGCTGGCCTTCATCCTGGGTACCGGCATCGGCATCCTCGGCGCCTGGAAGCGCGGCGGCCGGCTGGACAGCCTCATGCCGCCGATCTTCGTGATCATGACGGTGGTTCCCTACTTCTGGATCGGCCTGATACTGATCCTGATATTCGGCGTAAAGCTGCACTGGCTGCCGTACTTCTTCAGCTACAACTACACGCTGACGCCGGCGCTCACGCCCTCGTTCATCGGCAACGTGCTTGAGCACGCCATCCTGCCCGCGTTCACGCTGCTGATCACCACCATCGGCATCTGGATCCTCACCATGCGCAACACCATGATCACGACGCTGGCCGAGGACTACGTGCGGATGGCCCGGGCCAAGGGCCTGCCCGGCCGCCGCATCATGCTCGACTACGCGGCCCGGAACGCGATCCTGCCCAACCTCACCGGCTTTGCCCTGTCCCTCGGGTTCGTGGTCGGCGGCGCGATCCTGATCGAGGAAGTCTTCAATTACCAGGGCGTCGGCTACCTGCTGCTGCAGGCCGTCAGCAACAACGACTACCCGCTCATGCAGGCGCTGTTCCTGCTGATCACCGTGGCCGTGCTGGTGGCGATCCTGCTCTCCGACATCGCCACGGCTGTGCTGGACCCGCGGACCAGGGGGGCGAGGTAGCCATGTCGGTGCTTGGCGGCTACACCGAGACCGGCGATACCGACGCGGTCGGTCCGCTCCTCATGCCAGCGCCGGGCGAGGGGATCACCGGCGCCCGCGGGCTGCGGCGGATGGCCCGCGCGGTGCGGTCGAACGGCAAGGCAACCGCCGGCGCAGCGCTGCTAGCGCTCTTTATTCTGGTTGCCCTGTTCCCCGGAGTCATCGCGCACGACAACCCGAACGCCGAGATCTACCCGCGGTCCCTCGGCCCGTCGCTGCGCCACCTGCTGGGCACGACGTCCTTCGGGCAGGACATTTACGCCCAGGTGGTGTGGGGCACCCGGCCGGTGCTCCTGATCGCCTTCGGGGTCGGGGTCGGCGCCACTGTCATCGCGATGCTGGTCGGCGTGGCCGCGGCCTACCTGGGCGGCGCCTGGGACGGGAGCCTCAGCCTGGTCACCGACGTGCTGCTGGTCATCCCGCTGTTCCCGCTGCTCATCATCATCGGCAGCTACCTGCACGGGGTCGGCACCCTGGTCATGATCGTCGTCATCACCGCGACCGGATGGTCCTTCACGGCGCGCCAGCTTCGGTCCCAGGCGCTATCCCTGCGCAACCGGGACTTCCTCCAGGCGGCGAAGGTCAGGGGCGAGCGCTCGCTGTACATCATCGTCGTGGAGATCATCCCGACGATGACGTCGCTGCTCGTGGCCAGCTTCCTGACCAACGCGCTGTACGCGGTGCTGTTTTCCTCCAGCCTGCAGTTCATCGGGCTCGGCAACCCGGCCGTGACCAGCTGGGGGACCATGCTGTACTGGGCGGAGCAGGAGGAGGCGTTCCAGATCGGCCTGCCGCTGTGGATCATCGCTCCCGGCCTGTGCATCGTGGCCCTGGGCGCCGCGTTCGCGCTGCTCAACTACGCATTCGATGAGATCGGCAACCCGGCCCTGCGGTCGGCGCGGAGCATGCGGGGGAAGCGTGTCAAGCCAACCGCGTAACGAGGTCGCCGGCCGCGCCCCGGCCGGGCGGGCGGGCGCGATGCTGACCGTGCGCGATCTGTCGGTCGAGTACGCCATGGATCGCGGAACCGTGGTCGCGGTGGACAACGTCAGCTTCCACCTGGACCCGGGCGAGTTCATCGGCATCGTCGGCGAGTCCGGCTGCGGCAAGTCCACGCTGCTGTTCGCCATTGCCCAGCTCCTGGTCTCGCCGGCGGCCATTACCGGCGGCAGCGTCATCTTCCAGGGCCAGAACATGGTGGGGCTCACTGACAAGGAGATGGCCACGGTCCGGTGGAAGGACATGTCGGTGGTCATGCAGAGCGCGATGAACGCGCTCAACCCGGTGAAGTCGATCGAGGCGCAGTTCAGGGACGCCATGCGGGCGCACGGCATGACCGCCAAGGCGGAGGTCGCCGCCCGGTCGGCCGAGGTGCTCAAGATGGTCGGCATCGACCCGGCGCACCTCAAGAGCTACCCGCACCAGCTGTCCGGCGGGATGCGGCAGCGCTCCATGATCGCGATGGCGATGCTGCTCACCCCCGACTTGGTGATCATGGACGAGCCCACGTCCGCCCTCGATGTCGTGGCGCAGCGCTCGCTGATGGTCCAGATCAAGGAACTGCAGGAGGAGCTGGGCTTTGCCATCATCTTCGTCACCCACGACATGTCGCTGGTCAGTCACTTCTCCGACCGGCTGATGGTGATGTATGCGGGCCAGGTCGCGGAGCTCGGCCCCACCCGGCACGTGTTCGACTCCCCGCTGCACCCGTACAGTGCCGGCCTGCTGGACGCCTTCCCCTCGATCAGGGGCCCCCGAGTCCCGCTGACCGGCATCCCCGGCCGGCCGCCGGACCTGGCCCGGCCGCCGGCCGGCTGCCGGTTCGCCCCGCGCTGCCCGAAGGTCATGTCCCGGTGCGAGGAGGAGGCCCCCGAGTTGTACAGCGTGGACGGTATCGATGTCCGCTGCTTCCTGCACGACGAAGGCGGCGCCAGCCATGACTGACCCGGCAGCGCTGGCCGACGGCCAGAACCCGGCCCCGCCGCTGCTGCGGACCGAGGGCCTGACCAAGCATTTCAAGATCGGCGGCGCCCTGTCCCGGCAGAAGCTGCACGCCGTCGATGACGTCAGCATCTCCATCGGCGAGCGGCAGATCGTTGCCCTGGCCGGGGAAAGCGGCAGCGGCAAGAGCACGATCGCCCGGCTGCTGGCCAGGCTCTACAAGCCGACCAGCGGCGAGATCCACTTCCAGGGCCGGCCGCTGTCGGCCATCCGCTCGCGCCAGGACGTACTCCGCTACCGGGGCGACGTGCCGATGGTCTTCCAGGACCCGTTCGCGTCGATCAACCCGGTCTTCCGGGTGTCCCACGGCGTGCTGCGCTGCCTCAAGCTGCACCGGCCCGAGCTGTCCGGCGAGCAGCAGCGGGCGGCGGCGGAACAGGTGTTCGAGACGGTGGGGCTGACACCGGCCGCCGAGGCGCTGCAGCGGTTCCCGCACGAGCTGAGTGGCGGTCAGCGGCAGCGGGTCGGCTTCGCCCAGGCCCTGGCCCTGCGGCCGAAGCTGATCCTGGCCGACGAGCCGGTCTCCATGCTGGACGTCTCGATCCGGATCGGGCTGCTTAACCTGATGACGCAGCTGCGGGATGAGCAGGGGGTGTCGTTCCTCTACATCACCCACGACATCGCCAGCGCCCGCTACGTGGCGGACCGGCTGATCATCATGTACGCGGGCCGGATCGCCGAGCAGGGCCCGTCCGAAGAGGTGCTGGCCAGTCCGCGGCACCCTTATACCCAGCTGCTCCTGTCGGCCGTGCCCGACCCGCGGGCGCCGCTGGCGGTGGGGGCCGAGACCGACCGGGGCGAGCCGCCGCGGGTGATCGACCCCACGCCCGGCTGCCGGTTCCGCTGGCGCTGCCCGCTGGCGATCGACGAATGCCACCAGGTCACGCCCGAGCTCAGCCAGCTGGCGCCCGATCACGACGTCGCCTGCCACGTCGCCCGGGCCGGCGCGGAAGTAAAGGCCTTCGGATGAAGCTTGCGGTGATCGGCGGCGGGTCCACCTACACCCCCGAGCTTGTCGACGGGATTGCCCGGCTGGCGGGCGACGTCAAAGTAACCGAGCTGGTCCTGGTCGACCCGGACGAGGCCCGGCTGGCCGTGGTCGGCCCGGTCTCGGCGCGGATCATGCGCGCCTACGGGCACCCGGCCGCGCTCCGCTGGACCACCAGTACCGATGACGGGCTGGACGGCGCCGGCGCGGTGCTGCTGCAGTTGCGGGTCGGCGGCCAGGCGGCCCGGCACCGCGACGAGACCTGGCCGCTGGAATGCGGCTGCATCGGCCAGGAGACGACCGGGGCGGGCGGCCTCGCGAAGGCGCTCCGCACCGTACCGGTGGTTCTCGACATTGCTGAACGAGCCCGCCGCCGTGCTGCCGAGGGCGCCTGGATCATCGACTTCACCAACCCGGTCGGGATCGTCACCCGGGCCCTGCTCGACGGCGGGCACCGGGCGATCGGGTTGTGCAATGTCGCGATCGGCTTCCAGCGCGGATTCGCGGCACTACTCGGCGTGCCGCCGGGGCGGGTGATGCTCGACCACGTCGGGCTCAATCACCTGACCTGGGAGCGGGCCGCCGTGGTGGACGGCACCGACCGGCTGCCGGAGCTGATCGCCGCCCATGGCGAGCAGATCGCGGGTCACACCGGGCTGCCTGAATCCGTTATTCATGAGATTGGCGCAGTCCCGTCGTATTACCTGCGCTATTTCTACGCGCATGACGCCGTCGTGGCGGAGGAACGCGGCCGGCCGACGCGCGCGCAGGAGGTCGCCGAGATCGAGCGGCGGCTGCTGGATATGTATGCCGATCCGGCGCTGGACCGCAAGCCGGCGCTGCTCGGCGAGCGGGGCGGCGCCTTCTACTCGGAGGCGGCCGTGGCGCTGCTCGCGTCGCTGGCCGGCGACACCGGGGACACGCAGGTCGTGAACGTGCGCAACGCCGGCACGATGCCGTTCCTGCCCGACGACGCGGTGATCGAAGTGCCGGCCGTGATCGGCGCCGGCGGCGCCGCGCCCGTCCCGGTCGCCCCGCTCGGCCCGCTGATGCGCGGGCTGGTCGCGCATGTATCGGCCTACGAGGAGCTGGCCGTGGACGCGGCGCTGCGCGGCGGGCGCTCACGGGTGGCCGCGGCGCTGCTCGCGCACCCGCTGGTCGGCCAGTTCGACCTGGCCTTTCAGCTGGCTGACCGGCTGATCGCGGAGAACAGCGGCTACCTGCCCTGGACCGCGGGCCGGTGACCGCCGGCCGGGCCGCTGTCCTGGCCATCGACGGCGGGAACAGCAAGACCGACGTCGCGCTGGTGGCCGCCGACGGCACCCTGCTGGCGTCCGCCCGCGGCCCCGGCTCGAACGCGCACATCATCGGGCTAGACGAGGCGATGGCGGTCATCGGGCGGCTGGCCACGGCCGCCGCGCGGCAGGCGGCCCGGGCGGCTGACGGCGCCCCGGCGGCTGACGGCGCCCCGGCGGCTGACAGCGTCCTGATGGCCGGGCATGTGTCGGCCTGCCTGGCCGGGGCCGACCTGGCCGAGGATGAAGAGCGGCTCGGCGCCGCGCTGAACGCGCAGGGATGGGCGCTGACCTGCACCGTGGTCAATGACACGTTCGCCATCCTGCGGGCCGGCCTGGTGCCAGGGCTGATCGGCACCGGCACCGGTGCGGGTACTCCGGTCCGGCACTGGGGCGTGGCCGTTACCTGCGGCGCCGGCATCAACTGCGTCGCGGTGGCGCCGGACGGGCGCGAAGCCCGGTTTCCGGCTCTCGGCCCGGTCACCGGCGACTGGGGCGGCGGGGAGGGCCTCGGCCGGGAAGCCCTCTGGTGGGCGGTCCGGGATGAGGACGGCCGCGGGCCCCGGACGATGCTCCGCGAGGCAGTGGCGGCCTATTTCGGCATGCCCACGGCAAGCGACGTCGGCATCGGCATCCATTACGGCAAGATTCCCGAAGACGAGTTGCTCGGGCTGGCGCCCGTGCTGCTGGGCACGGCGGCCCGCGGCGACGAGGTGGCGCGCAAAGTGGTCGCCCGGCTCGCCGACGAGGTCGTGGCCATGGCGGTCGCGATGATCCGCCGCCTTGGCCTGACCGGGCAGGCCGTGCCGGTCATACTCGGCGGCGGCCTGCTCACCGCGAGGGATCCGATGCTGACGGACGGCATCGCGGCCGGGCTGGCGGCCCGCGCCCCGGGGTCGTTCCTGCACATTGTGGATGTCCCGGCCGTTGCCGGGGCTGCGCTGCTCGGGCTTGATCACGTCGGGGCGCCGGTGGGCGCCGAGGAGCGGCTCCGCGCGGCCTACCTGAGCCCAGCCAGCTGATCGGCCGGGCGGCCGGCTCGGCTGGGCACTGGCTCGGCTAGGGCACTGGCCCGGCCCCGGCCCGGCGGGCCGGCTCGGCCTGGCACGGCCGCCGGACCTTAGCCGCGCGGCGGACTGGCCACGGCACGGACGGCTGCCTGCGGGGATTGTTTGCGGGGCGGAACCGGGGGTAGTGCGCCGCGGGCCGGCCGGGGTGCCGCGTGGCCGGCCGGGGTGCTGACGACGAGATGGCGGCTCTCGGTCGTGACGAGGGGATGGTGGCAAGCTGCTACCCGGAAAACTGATCGATCGGTTGCCGGGCGGCCGGGGGTGCAATGCCGACGCCGGCGCGGTGCCGACGGCCGCCGTGCAGAGGCGGGCACTGTGCCGACGGGCGCGGTGCGGGTGTCCAGCGGGTCCGGGCTGGCGGTGACCCGGGTCGGCGTCGTTATCCCGGCGCACGATGAGGAAGCCCTGCTGCCGGCCTGCCTCGCGGCGCTGGGCACGGCCGCGGCGCGGGCCGGGGTGCCGGTTTCTGTCGTGGTTGTCCTCGACGCCTGCGCTGACGGCTCGCTCGCGGCGGTGCGCGCGGCTGACCCGGCTCCGTTCGGCCGGCTGGAGCACATCGCGTGCCAGGCACGCAGTGTCGGCGCCGCGCGCGAGGCGGGTTGCCGGCACCTGATCGGAGCCCGCGATCCGGCGGGATTGTGGCTGGCCACCACCGATGCCGACTCCACCGTCCCGCCCGACTGGATCGTCCGGCAGCTTGCCCATGCCAGGCTCGGCGCCCGCGCGGTGATCGGCACGGTCCAGGTGGCCGACTGGTCGCAGCATCCGCCGCACGCCGAGCCGCGGTACCGCACGCGGTACCGCGCGCGTGACGGTCACCGGCACGTGCATGGCGCCAACATGTCGATGGCGGCCAGCGCCTACCTGGCGGCCGGCGGCTTCCCGGCAGTGGCCGCCGAGGAGGACGTCGCGATGATCGGACGGCTGGCCGCGCTGGGTGAGCCCGTCGTGTGGGCAGCGGATCTCCCCGTGATCACCAGCGCCCGGCTGGTGGGCCGGGCGCCGGCCGGTTTCGCCGGCTACCTGGCCCGGCTGGCGGGCCGACCGTGATGCCGCCAGCTGCCCTGCCGGGCAGCCCAGCGGAGCAGCCGGGCAGCCCAGCGGACCTGGCGGGCAGCCTGGCCCGCTGCCTGGCCGCCGGATCGGGCCGCCTTCCGCTGCCCGGCAGCGGGCAGACCCTGCGGCGATGGCAGGCGCTGGCCGAGGTCGCGGCCAGCGATCTCGCGCTGGCCAAGCTGTTCGAAGGGCACACCGACGCGCTGGCGATCATGGCCGAGCTCGGTGCCCCCGACTCCGATCCTGCCGCCGCCTGGGCCATCTGGGCGGCCGAGCCGCCGGCGGCGCGCCTTGAGCTCCGGCGGACCGCCCGCGGCGTCCGCCTGACCGGCCGCAAGGCATGGTGCTCGGGCGCGGAGATCGTCAGTCACGCCCTGGTCACCGCCTGGGACGATGCGGGCAGGCAGTGCCTGGCGGCCGTGGAGATCGGCCAGCGGGAGGTCACGGTGACAGCCGATGGCTGGCACGCGGTCGGCATGGGCCGCGCTGCCAGCGGGGATGTCCTCTTCGACGCCGCTCCGGCCGCCGAGATCGGGAAACCCGGCCAGTACACCGCCCGGCCCGGTTTCTGGCAGGGCGGCTGCGGGATCGCGGCGTGCTGGTACGGCGGCGCGGTCCCCTTCGCCGATGCGGTCGCGGATCTCCTGCTCCGTCGCGACGAGCCGCACGCCGCGGCCCATCTCGGTGCGATCGACGTGGCGCTGGCGTCCGCCCGCGCGCTGCTGACCGAGACGGCGGGCTGGATCGACGCGCACCCCGCGGCCTCGGCGCGCATTCCGGCGCTGCGATCGCGGGCCGCGGTCGAGGAGACGGTCGCTGCCGTGCTCACGCACGCCGGCCGCGCGCTCGGAGCCGGGCCGCTGTGCCGGGACGCGGCGCTCGCGCAGCGCTTCGCTGACCTGCCTGTCTTCGTCCGGCAAAGCCATGCCGAACGAGACCTGGCCGAGCTTGGCCGCGGGCTGACCGGCGGGGAGGAGCTGGGCGGCAGCGAGCCGGACGGCAGTGAGCTGGGCGGCAGTGGGCCGGGCGGGGGCGATGGCCAGCGCTCCGCGCCGGGGTGGCGACTATGAGCATGACGACAGCGGCTATCCCGGACCCGGGCCGGCCGCAGGACCGGCTCATCGCCGGCCAGGGGACGACGGCCGCGCAGTGGCGGGCCTGGACAGGCTGGCCCGGCCTGCGGGTCGCCACGGCCGATGAGCTGGTGCCGCCGGGGCACCGGCTGGTCGTGGTGGCACCGCACCCCGATGATGAGGTGCTCGGGGCCGGCGGCCTGCTCGCCGCGACCGCGCACGCGGGCCGCGAGCAGTTGCTCGTGGCGGTGACCGACGGCAAGGCCAGCCACCCCGGCTCGCTGCGCTGGCCGGGCGAGAAGCTCGGGCCGCAGCGCCGCCGGGAGACCGCCGCCGCGCTGCGGGAACTGGGCGCGGAGGCGTGCACGGTTATCAGGCTCGGTCTCGATGACGGCGGCATCGCTGCCGCCACGGCACGCCTCGCCGACGCGCTGGCCGCGGTACTCAGGCCGGCCGACGTCATCGTCTCGCCATGGCGTTTCGACGGGCACCCTGATCATGAGGCGGTCGGGCGGACCGTGGCGCCGATTGCCCGGTCGGCCGGGGCCAGTCATCTGCAGGCGCCCATCTGGGCCTGGCACTGGGCCATGCCGGGCGATCGCCGGATGCCATGGGAGCAGGCCGTCGTCGTGCATCTCGGGCCGTTCCTCGCGTGGCGCAAGAGCGGCGCGGTGCGGTGCTTCACCAGCCAGCTCGAGCCCGACCCCTCCACGGGCGCTGCCGCGATCCTGCCGCCCTGGGCGGTGGCCCGCCTGATGCATCCGCGGGAGGTGTTCTTCCGGTGACCGAGCCTGCCGACCTCGGCTACCTGAACTCGCTTTATGCGCGGGACAGCGATCCCTGGCATCTCCGCGAGAGCTGGTACGAGCGCCGCAAGCTCCAGCTCATGCTCGCCTGCCTGCCGAGGGAGAGGTACGCCGCGGCGTTCGAGCCGGGCTGCTCGGTAGGCGAGGTCACCGCGCGGCTCGCCGAGCGATGCGACCTCGTGCTCGCCGCGGACTTCCACGCCGATGCGGTGACCGCGGCCAGGAAGCGCACCGCCGGCCTGTCCCATGTCGAGGTCCGGCAGCTGCTGCTGCCCCGGCAATGGCCGCCGGGCACCAGGTTCGACCTCGTCGTGCTCAGCGAGATCGGCTACTTCTTCCGCGCGTCCGCCTGGGCGGAGCTGTGCGCCCGGGCCGGCGACAGCCTGGCGGACAGCGCGACGGTGGTGGCCTGCCACTGGCGCCGGGACTTCGCCGAGCGGACCCTGCCCACCGCCGCCCTGCATGCCCAGCTCGGCAGCGTGCTCGGGCTCCCCCAGCACACCACCGTCACCGATGCCGACTTCGTGATCGACGTCTGGACGACCAGCCCCGGCAGTGTGGCCGAGACCGCTGGCCTTGCCTAGTGGTTGCGGCCACCAGTTCGGGTGCGAACATCATTAGCACCACCAGCACCAGACGGCCTGCCGGGCGTGGTCAGCGCACCAGCCCAGGGGTCATCACCCCGACAACTTTTGCGCCGCGTCACCAGTTGGAGGCCTGCCAATCGCCCATGGCAAAATCGGCTAGGTGCAGATCGGGATGCTTGGACCTCTCGAGGTTCGCACGGACGACGGCGTCCTCGCCGACGTGCCGGGCGCCCGGCTGCGCGGGCTGTTGACCGCACTCGCGCTCGAACCAGGTCACGCAGTCCCGAAGGCGACGCTCGTCGACTGGATTTGGGGTGAGCGCCCGCCCGCCGGCGCGGCGAATGCCTTGCAACGCTTGGTTTCCCGGCTGCGGAAGGCGCTGCCGGAAGGGCTGGTCGAGGGGCAGGCGGACGGCTACCGGTTAACGGTGCAACCCGACGCTGTCGACGCGGTGCGGTTCGAACGCCTCGTCGGCCAGGCCCGCAATGACGAGGATCCGCGGCGGATACGGCTGCTGCGCGAGGCCCTCGCATTGTGGCGCGGTGCGGCCATGCAGGACGTCGGCCTGCGGGACAGCGCGGCGTTTGACGCGGCGGTCACCCGGCTCGAGGGGCTGCGCCTGACGGCCATGGAGGACCGGTTCGATGCGGAGATCAGCCTCGGCCACGGCGACGAGATGGTCACGGAACTGGCCGACTTGGTGGCCGCGCATCCGGTGCGAGAACGGCTTGTCGCTGCGCTGATGCGTGCCCTCGTCGCGGCCGGTCGCGGCTCCGAGGCGCTGCTCGTGTATCAGCGCACGCGAGAAGCCCTGGCCGACGCGCTGGGCGTCGACCCCTCACCGGAGCTGTCCGCATTGCACCTCGCGCTGCTGCGGGGCGAGTTGGGACGGCGGGAGGAAAACCCGAAGACCAACTTGCGCGCCGAGCTGACCAGCTTCATCGGCAAGGACGCTGATGTCGCCGTGGTCCGCGAACTCATCGCCGAGCATCGGCTGACCACCGTGATCGGGCCGGGCGGCTCAGGGAAGACCAGGCTGGCCACGGAAACCGCGCGCACGCTGCTCGGCGACCTGCCGGACGGGGCCTGGCTGGTGGAGCTCGCAGCCATCGGCGCCGACGGTGACGTAGCGCAGTCGGCACTCGCCGCGCTCGGCCTCCGGGATGCTCTGCTCGGCGGGACGCCGAATGCTGACCTGACCGACCGGCTCATCGCCGCGATCCGCGAGCGGGAGGCGCTGCTGATTCTCGATAACTGCGAGCACGTGATCGAGTTGGCGGCGGCATTCGCCGATCGAGTGCTCGGGGCGTGCCGGCGACTGCGGATCCTGGCGACGAGCAGGGAACCGCTCGGCATCACCGGTGAGGCGCTATGGCTGGTCGAGCCGCTTGCCTTGCCGGAAGGGGACGCCAGCCCCGGCGAGATCGAGTCCTCTCCGGCCGTCCAGTTGCTGCGGGACCGGGCCGGCGCGGTGCGCAGGGATCTCGCCGTCGACGCCCACACGTTGTCGACGATGGCGCGCGTCTGCCGGGCGCTGGACGGGATGCCGCTCGCGATCGAACTGGCCGCAGCCAGGTTGCGCACCATGTCCCTCGATCAGCTCGCCAACCGTCTCGACGACCGGTTCCGCCTGCTGACCAGCGGTAGCCGTACCGCGATGCCGCGGCACCGGACGCTGCGCGCGGTGGTCGACTGGAGCTGGGAGTTGCTCACCGATGCCGAGCGGATGGTCCTGCGCAGGCTCTCGGTGTTCTCGGGCGGGGCGAGCCTGGAAGCGGCCGAGCGAGTCTGCGCCGGCAATACGGTCGAGCAGGAGCGGGTGCTGGAGTTGCTCACCTCGCTGGCCGAGAAATCGCTTGTGCTCACCGAGGGCGACGGCGCACCGCGCTACCGGATGATCGGCACGATCAAGGAGTACGCCGCGCACCGGCTCACGGAGACGGGGGAATCGGACCCGGCACGCCGAGCGCATCTCGGCTACTTCACCGAACTCGCCGAGACCGCGGAGCCGCATCTTCGCCGCGCCGAGCAACTGGAATGGCTGGCCACGCTCGGGGCCGAGCACGACAACATCGGTTCTGCGATGCGTGGTGCGCTCGCGGCCGGCCAGGCGCAAGCGGCGATGCGGCTCGCGGCAGCCGCCGGATACTACTGGTGGCTCAGCGGGCACAGGGCCGAAGGCATCGAGCTCATCATCGCCGCCACGAAGATGCCCGGCGAGGTGACCGATGAGATCCGGGCCACGGCGTACGCGCTTGTCGTGGCGTTCATGACCTCCGGGCGGGGTGACCAGTACCAGGCGGAGGAGTGGATCCACAAGGCATACCGGTTCAGCCAGCGCAGTCAGTGCCGCAACCCGCTGCTAGAGCTGGTCGCCCCGCTGGAACGGATGCTGCAGGCACCGGACGCATTCCTGCCCGCATTCGAGTCGTTGCTGGACAACGAGGACCCGTGGGTACGCGCACTGGCCCGGCTGCACCTCGGCAAGATGCGGATCATGCTCGGCCAGGACGGGCGGCACGCGGACGAGTATCTGGAGATGGCGCTCGCCGAGTTTCGGGCCCTCGGCGAGCGGTGGGGTATTTCGTTCGCCCTGACCGAGCTGGCGGACCGAATCGCCACCCGCGGCGAGTTCGCCGGTGCGTGCGAGTACTACGAGCAGGCGATCGCGGTCGTCACCGAAGTCGGTGCTACCGAGGATGTCATCCGGATGCGGTCGCGACAGGCCCAGCTGTACTGGCTGCTCGGCGACGAGGGCGCCAGCGCGGCTGCTATCGCCGAAGCGCAACGGTGCGCGGAACGGGTCACCTGGCCGGACGCGCTGGCCGAGCTGGCTCTCTCGAAGGCGGAACTTGCCCGGTGGGGCGGAAACGCCGAGGAAGCGCGCCATCAACTCGGCGTCGCGATAACCATGCTGGGCGACGAAGCGGAGCAGGCGAACATCCGCGCGGTGACACACGACCTGCTCGGCTACCTGGCCGGCCATCTCGGCGAGGCCCGTACGCACCGCACGGCGGCCTGCCAGGCGGCGACCGAGGCAGGACACGCACCCCTGATCGCGCAGGTAATCGTCGGGGTCGCGGACCTGGCACTGCGCCGCGACCAGTACGAGCAGGCCGCGCGGCTGCTCACGGCAAGCGCCTGCGTGCGCGGGCTGCCGGATCGGTCCCACCCGGATGTGGCCCGGATCGAGCAGATTGCGCGGCACCGCCTCGGCGAGGCTCGGTTCGCCGAGGCGGCTCGGGAGGGCACGCAGACGAGCTGGTCTCAGCTGGTCGAAGCTACGCTCGCCCCCTGAATGCGGCAAGCGCCCGTCCTTCGCTGATCCGCATGGCGAACGCCGCACCGTCAATGTGGGCGCGCTCGGCGAGGTGCCCGATCGTGACCTCGCCGGCCGCGATGTTTGCCTGCAGTGCGCTGATGCGATCGAGCTGGACCCGGCCCGATGCCATGTGCAGCTCGCACTCGCCCAATGAGCCGTCAGCGTGAACACTTGACTGCGCCAGGTACGCGACCAGGCTGGAGCCCGCGGGCAGGTCGATCGTGATGACGACCGAACCTTTCTTGTCCCCGGAGACGGTCGTTTTGACCGACAGCTGACCGCCGGCGAAGTCGACCTTGGTCTTGCTGGCCACCTTGACGTCCGACTGGCTCGCCTTGTCGATGGGTTCGACCAGCACCACCGTGTCGGTCCGGTCGCTCGCGGTAACCCGTACCTGAGCACTGGCGACAGCAACAGTGGCGGCGATGGGCCCTGGCGTGTCGAATGTAGGCATGACAGCTCTCCTCTTGTCGCGTACTTGACCGGTCGCCATCGCCCGGGAGGTCACGCTCGCTTGCTGAACGTGGCACGCGACCACAGGTAGCCGACGAGGGAGATCCCGGCGCACCAGGCGAGAGCGGCCGCCGCGTAGCCGCCCGAAGGGGTGCCGGCCAGCAGTCCGCGCACCGATTCGATAATGGGCGTGAAGGGCTGATACTCCGCGAATTGCCGGACGCCCTGTCCCATCGTGGCGGCCGGCACGATCGCGCTGCTCACGAACGGCAGCAGGATCAGCGGCACGACGGCGAGGCCCGCGGATTCCGGGGTTTTCGCGGCGATTCCCAGCGCGACCGTGAGCCAGGCGGCCGCGAAGGCTGTCGCCGCGATGATGCCGATCGCGCCGAGCCAGTCGCCGACGGTCGCAGGCGACCGGAACCCCAGCGCGAAGGCCATTCCGATGATGGCCGCAACGGCTATCGCGCTGCCCGCCATGGTGGCCGCGACGTGACCGTTCAGGACGGCACCGCGGGAGACATTCATCACCTTGAACCGGTTGATGATGCCCTTCGTCATGTCGGAGCTCACCGATACCGCAGTGGCCGACAGCCCGTAGCTGATGGCCAGCAGGATCAGGCCTGGTGTTGCGTACTGGATGTAGTGCTCGCCGACATTGAATGCGTTGCCGAGCACGTACACGAACAACAGCATGATCACGACTGGCATCAACGCCCCGTTGAATATCGTGACCGGATTCCGGAGGATGTGCTTGAAGTTGCGGCGCAGCATGATCCGCGAATCGGTCAGCGGTGCTGAAGTGGTGCTCATGATGCGATGGCCTCCGTGCTTGCGTGACTGGTCAGGGCAAGGAAAACGTCATCGAGGTCCGGTGTGTGGACGGAGAGCTCCTCAACGTCGATCGAGTGCTCATCGAGCCGGTCCAGCAGAGCCCGCAGCGATTTCGCCCGGCCATCACCGGGAACCCGCAGGGTCAGGTCCTCGTCGTCCCGCGTGGAGCCGGCCAGGACTCGCGCCGCCGCGTCGA
Source organism: uncultured Actinomycetes bacterium (assembly GCA_963707065.1). Classification (GTDB taxonomy): domain Bacteria; phylum Actinomycetota; class Actinomycetes; order Streptosporangiales; family Streptosporangiaceae; genus Palsa-506. Next base: position 251,829 of record CAVPPJ010000058.1, on the reverse strand, counting down.
GTTCCCCGGCGTCGGTGAACCGGAGCCGGACGTGGCTGCCGGGGACCTGGCGCTTGAGTTCGGCGGGAGTGCCCTCGGCAACCAGATGGCCCTGGTCGAGTACCGCGATCCGGTCGGCGAGCTGATCGGCTTCCTCGAGCTGCTGGGTAGTGAGGAAGACGGTTACGCCGTCGGCCACCAGCTCGCGGACGATGTTCCACATCGTGCGGCGGCTGCGCGGATCCAGGCCCGTCGTCGGCTCGTCCAGGAAAATGATCTGGGGCCTGGTGACCAGCGTCATCGCCAGGTCCAGCTTCCGGCGCATTCCGCCGGAATAGGTCGCCGCCATCTTCTGCGCCGACTCCGCCAGATCGAACCGTGCCAGCAGCGAGGCGACCACCCGCTTGCCCTCGCCGGCCCGCAGATGGTGCAGATCCGCCATCAACTGCAGGTTCTCTTCCCCCGTCAGCAGCTCGTCCACCGCCGCGAACTGACCGGTGACCCCGATGACCGCGCGCACCGCCCTGGCCTCGGTCGCAACGTCATGCCCGGCAACCCGCACCGTGCCGCCGTCGGCTTTCAGCAACGTGGTCAGCACGTTCACCGTCGTGGTCTTGCCCGCCCCGTTCGGGCCGAGCAGGGAAAAGACCGTGCCCGCAGGGACATCTAGATCGATGCCATCGAGGACGGTCTTGTCCCCGTAGGCCTTCCGCAGCCCTGTGACTGCAATCGCTGAATTTCTCATGCGACCACTATCGGCGCCGCCGCTGTCACGCCCCTGACACGCTCCTGACACCACCACTGACACGGCGTTTTACCTCGTTGCGCCAGGTCAGAACACTGCGCTAGGCTACTGATGGCTACCAGGACCCCCGCGGTGCTGACGCGCCGCTCGAGCTCTTCCACATGGCCGGCTGACGGGCGGCTGGCCGGCCGATTCGGCCGGCCAGGCGCCAGGACCCGGTGTTCCTAGCGAATCAGCGGCGTGCCGTGCGGCGGCTGGTCCGCCCGCTGACCAGGTGGAAGAGGAGCAGCAGTACGGCTGCCCCGGCGATGGCAGTGATCCAGGTCGAGGCGTTAAAGAACCCGTGCAGGGCGTGGTGGACGTGGAAGATCTTGGTGGCCGCCCAGCCGCCCAGCAGTGCCCCGGCAATGCCGATCAGGCAGGTGAGCAGCAGCCCCTGCGATCTCTTGCCCGGGATCAGCATATTGGCGATCAGGCCTGCGCCCAGCCCGAGAATGATCCAAGCGATGATGCCCATAACGAACTCCTTTTAGTCGGTGACGTACGCGGGATGGGGATAGTCGGTGCTGACGGAACGGATCGCGGCGAAATGCAGTACCTACTGCTTACCGCGCAGATGCCCGGGCGTTGCCGGGCGCTATCCGTGCTGCGGCAGGCTCGGCCATGGCGGTCATTCCTCACGAATGGGGACCGGGTCACAGGACTACCTGGCCGGTTCCCGTTGCCGACCCGGGGAACCTGGCCACGATTGGCCGGTATCTCCCGGTGTCTCCATTAACCTACAGCCGAAATTAGAAACTAGCAATACATTTCTAGAAACTGTGGTACATTAATAGAAGTGGAGAGCTGGAGCTTCTTGACCAATCACGCCAGGGTCCTGCTGCGCATCGCGCAGGATCCGGGTACGCGGCTGCGGGACCTCGCCGCCACCGTCGGTATCACCGAGCGCAGGGCGTACAGCATCGTCACGGACCTGACCGCGGCCGGATATGTCGTCAAGCAAAAGGACGGCCGCCGCAACCGCTATCAGATCCAGGCGCATCTCCCGCTGTCAGAACCTGCGAGCCGGGAACCCGCCATCGGCGACGTGCTGGCCGTCTTGATGGGCGACGGCGCGAAGCAGTAGCCGAGTTCCGGCGCCCAGGGGCTCAGGCCGCGGCGCCCGGGGCCAGGTAAATGAGTGTCCGGCCCGGTGGCAACCGGGAGATGATGCCGTTCGTGGACAAAGCAGCCATCACGCCAGCACTCGTGTCCCGGCTGGTCGCCGCCCAGTTTCCGCAGTGGGCTGATCTTCCCGTCAGTCCGGTTGAGCACGACGGGTGGGACAACGCCACTTTCCGGCTCGGCGAGGACATGGCGGTGCGGCTGCCCAGCGCCAGTCAGTACGCCCCGCAGGTCGACAAGGAGCACCGGTGGCTGCCGGTACTCGCCGGCCGGCTGCCCCTGCCCATCCCTGAGCCGCTGGCCAAGGGAGCGCCGGCGCGGGAGTTCCCGAGGAAGTGGTCTGTCTACCGGTGGCTCGATGGCGATTACGCGACGGCCGGCCGGGTCACGGATCCAGGCCAGTTCGCCGCCGGCCTGGCTGACTTTCTGGCCGCCCTGTACCAGATCGATCCCGCTGGCGGCCCGCCGCCGGGTAAGCACAACTTCTTTCGTGGCGGGCCGCTGACGATGAACGACTCCGAGGCCAGGGCTGCACTCGCAGCCCTGGGCGCTGAGATCGACACCGTCCGCGCAGCCAAGGTCTGGGAAACGGCCCTCGGCGCGTGCTGGCACGGCCCGCCGGTGTGGCTGCACGGAGACGTCAGCCCGGAGAACCTGCTGGTCCGCGATGGCCGCCTGAGCGCCGTCATCGACTTCGGCTGCTCGGCAGTGGGAGATCCCGCTTGCGACCTGGACATCGCGTGGACGTTCTTTGCCGGCCGGAGCAGGCGGGCGTTCCGGAACCGGCTGCCGGCGGACGAGGCGACCTGGGCGCGTGGCCGGGGCTGGGCGCTCTGGAAGGCCATGATGGTGCTCATCGGCGCGCTCAAGGACGATCCCGAGGACGCGATAGAGACCAAACGGGTCATCGGGGAAATACTCGCCGATCACGGGGACGCGGCATAGCACCCGGCTCAGCCTGCACAGTGGCCGGGGAACCCGGCCGCCAGGATCAGGATCCCGTCAGTCGTTCCGGGCTGGCGACATGACTCCGGCTGGGTTACCAGTGACCGCGGTGCACCAGGTCATCGACGCTGCGGCGCTTGATGACACGCGACGAGCCAGCCGCGGCCGCCGCCGGGTCGGGGTGGCCGACCGCCACCGCGCCGATCGGCACGTAGCTCTCCGGCACGCCGTACCTGGCCCGGAAAAGCCCGAACTGCTCGGGCGGGATGCCGAAGAACAGCGCGCCGAGCCCTTCGTCGACCGCGGCGAGCAGCATCAGCAGCGCGGTGAATCCGGTGTCGATGTCCCAGTAGGGCACTGGCCAGTGCGCCTCGTCCCGGTCGGTCCAGCCCTTGTCCGGCCGGGCATAGCGCTCCAGGTAGACGTCCTTGCAGGAGAGCGGCACGATCACCAGCGGCGCGTTCGTTACCGGATCGGCCTCGCGCCCGGCCGCGTCGTCATCGCCATCCGCGGTGCGCAGCAGCTCCCAGAACGGCGCTGCCTCGTCGGGTCCGTCCAGCACCAGGAGCGCGTACCCCTGGCTGAAGCCCGCCGACGGCGCGCGGTTGGCGGCGGCCAGCAGCCGCCCGGTGACCGCCGGGTCGACCGGCTCGGTGGTGAACGCCCGGACCATGCGGCGCTTCCTGATCACCTCGTCGAATTCCACCACGCCAGCGTAGGCCGCGGCACGGCCTGGCGGCCAGGCCGCAGCCAGGTCACCGGCCACAGCGACAACGAGCGCGCCCCGGGCTCCCCGGCAGCCGGGCTCAGCCCGCCGGGGGCCGGTCAGCGGTTGCCGGGCCCGAGCAGGTAGCAGGCGATCGCGGCCGCCGAGGCCACGTTGAGCGAGCTCACTTCCCCGCTCATCGGTATCGCGACCCGCGTGTCCGCGGCCGCCAGCCAGCGCGCCGACAGGCCCTTCCCCTCGGTGCCGAGCAGCAGGGCGATCCGGCCGCCGGGCGGCACCTCGCCGATCGGCACCGCGTCCGGCGCGGGCGTCAGCGCCAGCACCCGGAAACCGGCCTGCCGCAGCCAGCCGATGCCGCCCCGCCAGTCGTCCATCCGGGCGTAGGGCACCGAGAAGACCGCGCCCATCGACACCTTGACCGCCCGCCGGTAGAGCGGATCCGCGCAGCGGGGCGCCAGGATGACCGCATCGAAGCCGAGGGCTGCCGCGCAGCGGAAGATCGCGCCGACGTTCTCGTGATCCACGATGTCCTCGAGTACCACGATGCGGCTGGCGCCGGCCACCAGGTCGGCAACGGCGGGCAGCGGCAGCCGGTGCATCGAGGCGAGCGCGCCGCGGTGCACCCGGTAGCCGGTCAGCGCCTCGGCGGCGGCCGGCCCGATGACGTACACCGGGCCTGGGCAGCTGGCGGTGAGGTCCGCCAGGCCGGCCAGCCGGTCGCGGGTGACCAGCAGGGAGCGCACCGGGTAACCGGCTGCTATCGCCCGGCGGATCACCTTCTCGCCCTCGGCGATGAACAGCCCGTGCCCGGTTTCCAGCTTCCTGCGCAGGCGGACGTCCGTGAGCCCGGCGTAGTCCGCGAGACGCGGATCGCCAGAATCACTGACCGGGATCACGGGCGTCGGCACCACGTGCTCAGTCTGCCCGCCGCCGGCCGCTGGCCAGCCCTGGCCTCGGCCGTTGCGCTGAATGCCCCGTTATAGCTATATCTGGTGTAAAAGCCGGGCAAGTCGGCAAACCGGTCGGTCTCTGCCTGGATATAGCCATGTCGGCCGGAGCCGGTGGACGGAGCCGGTGACCGGCGGAGAGGCCTTGCGGTGCGCGCTGAAGAGGCGGAATGGTCCCGCCCGTCCCGGCGCGCTCGGAGGCGGCGAGTCCGCGTTGGTCGCGCTCGTCATCCATCGCGGTCGTGATTGCCGCCGCCTCCCGCGACTTCGCCGCCATCCAGCGGATCGCGGCGGCAACCGGCGGGTCGGCCTTCGCGATCACCGACCCGGCCGAGATCAACAAGGACTTCTTCGAAAGCCTCGCCCACACCATCGCCGCTGGCTGAGCCTCTCGCGGAGCTGGCCCGCGGGTTCTCGCGGAGCTGGCCGGCGGCCTCTCGCGGAGCTGGCCGGCGGGCTGGTGCGCACGTAGCCCGGAGGCAGTTTTGCCGGGGATATGGATGATCTCGGCAAATCGTGTGAACCTGCTATCCCACCCGCGCGTCATCTTTTGTGAGGCCCGGCGAGAGCGGGGCGCCGGGCCTCATCAGACTTTTCCGCGATGGGGGCCATGCCTTGGGCGTGGCCCCCATCGTGGCTGGTCCGGCCTGCGGTTGCCTTCCCTGCGGTTGCCTTCCTAGCCTGCGGCAGCGCTGCGGGCCAGTGGGTCGGAGTCCAGCATCTGATGCGCACGGTCGATCAGCAGCGGCACCGCGCGTCCCTCCCGCTCGAAGCCCTCGCCCACGGTCTTGCGCTGCAGGTACCTGGCGTGGATGCCCTCCAGCACGACCGCCAGCTTGAAGCAGCCGAACGCCATGTAATAGCCGATGCCGGAGATGTCCCGGCCGGTCAGCTCCGCGTACCGGCTGGCCAGCTGGGCCCGGCTGAAGAACCCCGGCAGAGACGTCACCGCCGCGCCCACGTTAATCATCCGCCAGTCCTCGTCGGCAGCGTCGGCCCAGTACATGAGCGTCAGCCCCAGGTCCGCGAGCGGGTCACCGAGCGTCGACATCTCCCAGTCGACGACGGCCGCGATCTGCGGCCGGCCGGACAGGACCACCAGCATGTTGTCGAGCCGGAAGTCGCCGTGCACCAGCGCGGCGTCGCTGCTGGCCGGCAGGCCGGCAGCCAGCCGCTCGACGAGCCGGTCATAGCCGGGCATCTCCCGGGTCGCTGACAGCTCCCACTGCCGCTGCCAGCGGGCGAGCTGCCGGGCCAGGTAGCCGTCCGGCCGGCCGAACGCGGTGAGGCCGGTGGCGGCCAGGTCCACCCCGTGAATGGCGGCGAGCATCTCGGCAAGCCGCTCCGACAGCTGGCGCGCCTGATCCGGCGTCACCTGCGCGCCGTCCTCGCGGGAGCGCAGCACCAGCCCGTCCACGTATTCCATCAGGTAGAACGGCGCGCCGATGATCTCGGAATCCTGGCAGAACGCGACCGGCGCGGGCACCGGGATCGCGGTGCCGTGCAATGCGGTCAGGACGCGGTACTCCCTGGCCATGTCGTGGGCTGTCGGCAGTACGTGACCGAGCGGTGCCCGGCGGAGTACCAGCCGGTCAGCCGAGGCGAAGTCGAGGCGGTAGGTCAGGTTCGAGCGGCCGCCGGCGATCAGCCGGACGCCGGTCAGCTCGCGGCCCGACGCCGGTCCGCCCGCGCTGCTGATCCACCGGGCCAGCCGGGCGCCGTCCTCGATTCCCGGAACGCTCATGTCCTTCGTCATTCCCACCTCGCCTGCCTGCTCCGCGTTCGCATGGTCCCATGATCCGCCTCCGCGGGGCGCGGCACACGGCGGCCGGCCAAAGCATGCCATCCGGCTCAGGGCTGGACTAATGCGCCGCCCTGACGTAGGCAGGTAGCAGGGGATCGCCGGGCCGGTGGTCTAGACCCTTGCGAGGAGGGAGTGCAGTGAGCGATGCATGGATGCCGGGAGCCGGGCACCTGCGGGCGGCAGGCGACGGCGGGCATCTCCAGGGTGGCGCTCCCCGCGCCGTCTGGCAGGCAGCGGGTGCCGATCCTGCCGTGGTCTCGGCCAGGTCCGCGGCGGAACGCCTCAGCGAACTCGGCCGGGCCTGCCATCTGACCTGGAATCCGCTCACGGGGGAAGTCATCCAGCTGATCTCGATCTTGCGGGCCGGCCGCTCGCTGGGCGGGCCGGAAGGCCTGACGCCGCGGGGGCCTGCCTACCCGCCAGACTCGGGCGCGCCGCCGGGTGCCGCGGAGCCCGCCGGGGCGGACTGGCTCGCCGAGGTCAACGCCCAGGGAAGGCTCTGCGTCCAGATCTGCGTGGTGGCCTTCGCCTGGGACCCGTTCACGGCCGGCCCGATGACCGGCCTGCCGCGCATCCTGGACTGGCTCGACTCGTGGGGCATCCCGCGGCGCTGGCCGGCCGGGCCGCCTGCGGCGTTTCCGCACGGGCACACCGGCTGCCGCAGCCGCAGCCTGTGGGCGCGGGGAGGTCATTTCGCCGCGTCGCAGGTGCCGGACTGGACGGCTGCTGGCCCGGGCGCGATTGACATCAGCAGGCTGGCCGGAAATGGCGCGTCACCGGGCGGCGTCCACCGGCCACGTTCCCGCACCGGGCCCAGCAGGCCGGCCAGGCCGGGATGGCCAACTTTGACGACATGTTCGTGGCCCCGGTGGCCGGCTCGCTGTCCCGCGTCGGCTGACGGGCTGCCGCGCGCTGACGGGCTGCCGCGCGCTGACGGGCTGCCGCGCGCTGGCTGGGTGGCTGCCGCGCGCTGGCGGGCCGCGGCACTACGGGCCGCCCGCGCAGTGCCGCCCGACCGGCAGTGCCGCCACGATCTGCCTGAGCAGCTGGCAGGCACGGCCGACCTGGCTGACTGACGCGCCGCCGTAGCCGAGCACCAGGCCTTCCGCCGAGGGCGGCCCGGCGAAGTAGCGGTGCAGGGTCTGCACCGCCACGCCGCGCCGGCGGGCGGCGGCGGCCACCTGATCCGCCGTGCCTGGCGGCAGCTCAAGGACCACATGCAGGCCGGCCGTGTCACCCAGCAGGCGGGCAGGCCCGGGCAGGTCACCGAGGACCGCGACGATCGCGGCCCGGCGCCGGGCATACTCGCGCCGCATCCGCCGTACGTGCCGGTCCAGGTCTCCGCTGCTGAGCAGTGCGAGCAGCGCGTGCTGAGCTGCCTCCGGGGTGCGGTCGCCGATATCCTGCTTGGCCCCGGCGATCACCCCGGCAAGATCACGGCGGGCGACCAGCCAGCCCACTCCCATGGCCGGCGTAAGCGTCTTGGCCGTGGTTCCGAGATGGACGACGACGTCCGGTTCCAGGCCGAACAACGCCGGCAACGGCGCTACGTCGTAGCGGAATTCGCTGTCGTAGTCGTCCTCGACGACAAGCGCGCCCGCTGCCCTGGCCCAGGCGATCAGCGACTGCCTGCGCGGGACCGGCAGGCGCCCGCCGAGCGGGTACTGGTGGGCGGGCGTGGTGTAGACCATGCGCAGGTCATCCGGCAGCTCGCCGGTCACCAGGCCATGCTCGTCGGCCCGGCAGGCCACGATCTGCGCGCCGTGCGCGGCGAAGACCGCCCTGGCCGCCGGGTAGCCGGGCTCCTCGATTCCGACCCTGTCCCCGGGCCGCAGCAGCGCGGCGGCCAGCAGGCCCAGGCCGCCGGTCACTCCCCGGGTCACCAGGATCTGGCCTGGATCGCAGGGCATGGCGCGGCTCCGCCGCAGGTGCGCGGCCAGGGCGGCGCGGAGTTCCGGCAGCCCCCGCGGGTCGGGCCAGGCAGACGCCGGGACGGCGCCCGCCCGCCGCCAGGCCCGGCGCCAGGCCGCCGGGTCGATGCCGCGGGCCCACGGGATGCCCGGCCGCAGCTCGATGACCGGCGCAGCTGGACCCGCGCGGAGATTGTCCTCCCGCCCAGCGGGCAGGTCCGGGCCGGCCAGGAGACCGTCATCGGCCTGCTGCCGCGGGCCGGCCTGGCCTGGCACGCCCGGCGCGCCGGCCTGGCCTGGCGCGCCGGCCGCGACGAAGGTGCCGGATCCCTGCCGTCCGTCCAGCCAGCCCTCCGCGTACAGCTGCCCGTAGGCGGCGGTCACCACGGTGCGGCTCACCCCCAGCGACGCGGCCAGGACACGGCTGGCCGGCAGCCGCTCGCCGGCGCCGAGCCGTCCGTCGGCGATGCCGGACCGCAGCTGGCCGGCGATCTGACCGGACAGCGGGACATCACGCCCGCGGTCAGTCGACAGCGGGAGCTCGACAGCCGTGCGTGACAAGTGGTCTTCCCTCTTTCGTCCAAAGTGGATATTTAAGCAAGTCCACTTAGCTTGTACCGTAGGGCATCATGAGCGCTGATCTCACCCTCTCCCGCACCGAGCGCACCCGGCTGCATCGCCTCCGCGAACGCGGCCGCAGCGACCGCGCCGAGCTGTACGCCGTGCTTGACGCCGGCCTCATCTGCCACCTCGGCGTCGTCGTCGATGGCTCGCCCGTCGTGCTGCCGACCGGCTACGGCCGGGCGGGTGACACGCTGTACCTGCACGGATCGTCGGCGAACCGCTCGCTGCTCGCCGCCGACGGGCAGGACGCCTGCGTGACCGTCACCCACCTGGACGGCATGGTGTGCGCCAGGGCGATCTTCCATCATTCGATGAACTACCGCTGCGCCGTCGTCTTCGGCACGCCGCGGCTGATCACTGACGATGCGGGCAAGCTGGCCGGGCTGCAGGCGGTCACTGAGCAGCTGATCCCCGGCCGGTGGGCGCAGGCACGCCCGCCGAACCGCAAGGAACTCGCGGCCACCGCCGTGCTCGCGCTGCCGCTCGGTGAGGCGTCGGTCAAGGTCCGCACCGGGCCGCCCAAGGACGAGCCGGAGGACTATCAGCTGGACTTCTGGGCCGGCGTGGTCCCGGCCGCGCTGGTGTTCGGGCCGCCCGAGCCTGACCCCGAGCTCCGGCCCGGGCTGGCTGCCCCGGACCACATTGCCGCCCTGGCGCGGCCGGCCGGCCGCGCCTGATGCGTTCCGTAGCCGGATCATGCGCGGCTACGGGGGGCCTAGGCTGGGGCCATGACTGACCGGCTCGTCTGGATCGACTGCGAAATGACCGGTCTTGACTTGGCACATGACGCCCTAGTCGAGATCGCCTGCCTGGTAACCGACGGACAGCTCAACATGCTGGACGACGGCATCGACCTCGTGATCAAGCCGCCGGCCGAGGCGCTTGACCATATGCCGGACATCGTCCGGGAGATGCATACCAAGTCCGGCCTGCTGGCCGAGCTCGGCGGCGGGATCACCCTGGCCGAGGCTCAGGAACAGGTCCTGGCTTACGTGCGCGGGCATGTCCCGGAGTCGAAGAAGGTGCCGCTCTGCGGCAACTCGATCGCCACCGACCGGTCGTTCCTGGCCAGGGACATGCCCGAGCTTGACACGTTCCTGCACTACCGGATGGTCGACGTGTCGAGCATCAAGGAACTGGCACGGCGCTGGTACCCCCGGGCCTATTTCGCCAGCCCGGAAAAGCACGGCGGGCACCGTGCCCTGGCGGACATCCGGGAGAGCGTCCAGGAGCTGGGCTATTACCGCGAGGCAGTCTTCGTCCGCCCGCCCGGCCCGGATTCGGCGGCTGCCAAGGAGATCGCGACGCGGCATGGCGGGAGTCCGCCCGCCGCTCCTCCGGCGCCCGCCACGACCGGGCCGACGGCGGCGGGCGGGGCAGCGGGCAGCGGGCCTGGTTCTGCCCGGTAAGCACATCCCGGTATGCTGCGTGAAGCCGCAGGGCGAAATTCTGCCGCGCGGCCGTGGTGGGCGTAGCTCAGCTGGTTAGAGCGCCAGGTTGTGGTCCTGGATGTCGGGGGTTCGAATCCCCTCGCTCACCCCAAATATTTCGCAGTCCAGGAGTCCGTGCGCCGGCGGGCCGTCGGGCGCGCAGGTGAGGGCAACGGTGGGCCGCCCGCCGGGCCATGTGCCGGGTTGTGGGCTGAGGTCGTGGGGTATACAGGGGAGCACGTTTGTCATCGCCGGTCGCATTTGAATTACGCTGCGGGACCATAGTGCACCGACGGGTTGCCCCTATCGCGACACCGGTCATTGAGAAGGCCGTGGAATGCGCCAACGAAAAGGACCTGCGCAGGCTCCGGCGAAAGCTATGAAAGCCGGCCGCTGTTTCCTGCAGACCGTGGGCGTCCTGGTCCTGTTCAGCGTCGCGCGCTCGTACGGGCTGCTGGGGCCGCCCGTGGTATCGGTCACCCTTCTCACCGGAGCTCTGGTCCTGATCGCCTGGAGCGCGGGCGCAACTCTGGCTGACCTCGGGCTCGGCCGGGCTGATGCAGGCGCGGGCTTGCGTTATGGCGCCGGTGCCTTCGGGATCGTCTTGCTGGTCCTGATCATGGCGGCCGTGATCCCCGCGACGAACGGCTTCCTGCACGACTCACGGGCGCAGATCAGCGGCGGACGGCTGATTTACGAACTTGGGATCTCGATCGTGCTGTTCACGGCGATCCCCGAGGAACTCGCCTTCCGCGGCGTGCTGCTGGGGTCGGCGCTGAGGCTATGGGGACCGTGGCGCGCGAGCCTGGTTACCTCGGCGCTGTTCGGCCTATGGCACATCGCGCCGACGTTGCACACGATGTCCGACAACCGCGCGGTCAGCGGCCTGTCCGCCAGCGTCGGCGGGCAGGTACTGCTGGTGCTCGGCTCGATCGCGGTTACGTTCGCCGCCGGTCTGGCCTTCTGCTGGCTCCGGCTGCGGTCCAGGAGCCTGATCGCCCCGGTCATGGCGCACATCGCAACCAACGGCCTCGCGCTCACCGTCGCATGGTTCGCGGTCCACTAGCGCAGCATGCCGGCCCCGCCGGGCCGAGATGCCGCCAGCCGGCTGGCGCGCCGCACTGCTGCGGTTACCGCACGGCCGTGATGATTTTCCTGAGGCTGGCCAGGTCCTCGGAGGAAAAGCCGGCGGGCCGCATGACGGCATTCCACCCGTCGACGTACTCGGCCGAGTACCGGTGACCGTGCCCGTCCGGGACGCCGGTGGCGAACGGGAGGTCGGCCGTGACCTGCCAGAAGGTTATGAACGGCATCCAGAACATGGTCTTGAGCACGTCCTTGCCTGGAGGCTCGCTGATCCAGTCCGGCTCGCTGAAGATCAGATGCGGGCTCCACCAGACGATCGGGTCGGACGGGTGCAGCATATAGAGGACCCGGCTGCCTTTCCAGGGCTGGCCCTGCGGCGGGATTGCCGTGGCCGGATTGTTCGCGAACCGCACGATTCGCCCGTCCTGGTAGATGGGCTGGACCTCCGGGCTGCCGGGGTCGCGGTTGTCGCTGAATTGCCGGAACAGCGTGTTGAAATTGGGCGGGCCGGCGAACAGCGCGCCGGAGGTGCGGTTGGCCAGGTCGTTTTCGCCGGTAAAGGCCGCCTCGCCGCCGAACGACCCCAGGCTTTCCCCGGCGACGAAGAGCCGGGGGCGGTGATCGGAGGGTAGCTTCGCCCAAGCGCCATAGGCCGCGTCAAACAGTGCCCGGCCCGCTGCGAGGGCCTTTGACTGGTCGACCAGGTAGGAAATCCACGATGGCAGGTAGGAGTACTGGATCGCCACGGTCGCGCAGTCGCCGCCGCTGAGGTACTCGAAGGAGTCCACCAGCGATGGATCGACCCAGCCGCTGCCGGTCGTCGTCACTACCAGCAGGTCCTTGCGGCCGAGCCCGCCCGCGCGCTGGAGATCCCTGACCGCCAGCGCGGCCTGGGACTCCGGGCTGGAGGCTGACGCCAGCCCGGCGTAGACCCGGATCGGCTGCATGGCCGGATGGCCGGTGAACTTCTCGATATCACTTACCGAAGGGCCCTTGCCGATGAAGTTGCGGCCCTGGTATCCCAGCGTGTCCCACGGTATGAGCGAATCCGGGCCGCCCGAACGCAGGCTGGTCGCGGGCTGGTGCACCCCTTCCGCGGTCGTCGTGTCGCGCTGCGCGTACGCGCTGTTCATGACGTTAACGAAGCCCTGCAGCAACAGGCCGCTGACCACCAGATAGGTGACGCCGACCACCAGCACCCAGCCAACCGCTTTCGCCGCGCGCGGCCCGATCCAGTGGTTGAGCAGCTTCGCGAGCCAGCGGTACAGGCCGTGAAGGGCGCGCCCGATCAACAGCAGCAGGCAGAAGGCCAGCGCCGCGATGAACGGCGAGGCCACGACGAGCGGGATGTTGTAATCTGTCACCCCCATCAGCTTGCGGATCTCATGCTGCCAGTACTGCCCGAGCCCGAAGCAAGCCACGTAGAGGACAGCCGCGCTGATGAAGAAGGCGAGCCAGGCCCAGCGCCGCGGACGCCGGGGATCTCGATCAGCGAAAGCCCGCCAGACCCACGCGGCGAGTACTCCGAGCCCGTAGCCGATGGCCGCGGTGATGCCACAGACCAGGCCCTGGACGACACCGCCGCGCGGGAGCAGCGACGGCGTGAAGGACAAGCAGGCGAAAATGAGCGCACCCCAGCAGCCGGGGAGCGTGACATAGAGCAGCTTCCGGGGTTTCCGGGGGTCCGGCGATGGCTGAGAACCTTCAGCCGCCGCTACCGCCGGGGAGGCCCCGGCCGCCTCAGGCGGCTGACCGGCTTCGGCCGGATCGGCCGGACGGTCCGCGGCACCTGGATGCTCACCTGGTCCGCCGGAAAGGCCAACCCGATCCGTCATAGCACACCCCAAGCCCGTCGGCAGTGACGCATGAGCATATCTCGCCCGGACTTGCCCGGGCCCGCATCCGATCCTGCCCGGGTCGTCCCTGCGGTGTCGCCACCCATTCGAGGGTGATCCCGGTCACAAACCGGCCGTGCCCAGCGCCGGCCGTGATCTCCTCGATGGCCTGCGACTCCGCGTGGCTCCGCTCCCCGCCCAGCAGCCCACCGCCAGCCTAGCGGCCGAGCCGGCCGACTGTCCCTCCAGCCCAGACAAGGCCAGGCGTCATAAGGAACCCGGGCGGGTTTCAGGAATCAGCTGGCAGTCACCTGGAGACAAGGAACCTGCGGTTCAGGCCAGTGATCCGCATGATCTTCACCAGGGACGGACGAGGCGAGACCAGCCGGAACGCGCAGCCCGCCTGCTCTGCATAATCGGCCATCCGCAGCAGCGCGGCTAGACCCCGGGCGTCGCAGAAAGCCAGTGCGGTTAGGTCCACAGTCACCGGCGCGCCGTGGCGATCGATGACATTCCTGACATAGCTGACGGCCGCCTCGGCGCTGGCTATATCCAGTTCGCCACGGAGGTTCACGGTGGCCTCGCCCGCAGAGCCGATCCAGTGGTCCAGCTCAAGCGGCTCAGTTCCCTGCGGATCGCCCTGTACGGCCACGGTTACACCCTCGATGGTTCTTGCTTCGGCAACATCTGCGGGCATCCTGCGCTCCGTTCGTCAGCGACCCGCGCTGCATGTTCGCGGGCGATTTCCGCTCTGCGTCCGTCCCGCGCCTTGACCGGCGCATGACTATTCATGGCGGGGAGGGGCAGGTTGCGGAGGTGCAACTAGGCGAGGTCAACCCAGGCACTGGGGGCAGTGATCTCGTGTGTAGGTGATCGCATCAAGGTTGCGCTTTGCTGTTCGCTGATCCTGCGGTAAGCATGCAGTGCGACTGGGGCCTCTGTACTCACCCTTTTCCGGGTGATTACCGAGGCCCACGACTCAGCGGCGCGGTTACCGGGCGTGGCGGCGAGCGACCCGGGTCGCGATCTTGACCTTGTGATCTCCCGATGAGAACCGTGCCGCCTACCATGTCGGTGACGTACGTTGACCTGCAGCCAGCACAGTCGAGGAACCTTCTTAACCGGGCTTGAACGCTCGCATCGCTCAGGATGATTCAACTGACCTTCCAGGCAAGGTAGGAGATGGCCCGTTCCGCGAGGGTGAGCGTCGAGGTATTCGCCGATCTCCGCGCCGATGTGGGCGAGGCGCCGCATTGGGACCAGCGGAGCATGACGCTGCTGTTCGTCGACTTGACCGGCGGCACGATCTTTCGTTACGACCAGTCCGGGACTGCGCTGAATTCCTTCTCCGTTGGCCAGGAAGTGGGCGCGGTTGTTCCCCGGCGCGATGGCGGGCTCGTGCTTGCGGTACGTGACGGTATCGCCGTGGCCACAGATGCCGGGGACAACTTCGAGCTCACCGCGCCGGTCGAGCGCGACACCCAGGGCAACCGGATGAACGACGCGAAATGCGACCCCGCTGGGCGCCTGCTCGCCGGGACGACGGCCTTTGACTTCACTCCACAGGCCGCGGCGCTCTACCGCGTGGAACCGGACTGGTCATACGACCGGATAGTCCGCGACGTAACGCAATCGAACGGGATCGCGTGGAGCCCCGGCGGTAGCCAGTTGTACTTCATCGACTCGGCTACCCAGAGTGTCGATGCCTTCGACTACGACACCGACACCGGCTCCGTCGGCAACCGGAGACGGCTCGTCACTATCGAGCGCGCGCACGGGATACCCGATGGGATGACTGTCGATAGTAGGGGGAACCTCTGGGTTGCGTGCTTCGGCGGCGGCACGGTTCGCTGCTTTTCACCAGCGGGGGAACAGCTGGATGAGGTTCTCTTCCCGGTGTCCCAGGTGACGAGCTGCACCTTCGGGGGTCCCGGCCTAGCGGACCTGTACGTGACCTCTGCCGCCTACCGCCTGAGTACCGAGCGGCTGAAGAGGGAGCCGCGTGCGGGCGCGACGTTCGTCTGCCGTCCCGGGGTAGCAGGCGTGCCTGCCTCATCGTTCGCCGGATAGCGGCGGTTACAGAAGGCCCAGCGAGGCCGCTCTTTTGACGGCAGAAGAACGGGAGGTCACCCCGAGCTTCTGGTAGACCGACCGGAGGTGGGTCTTCACCGTGTTGAGCGAGATGTAGAGGGTGGTGGCGATCTGCCGGTAGGTGCTGGTCGGCAGTAGTTCCAGCACGCGCATCTCGGCAGCGGTCAGCGGGTCTAGTAGCTTACTCTGCCGGAAAGCCGCCCTGGCGAGCTTGCGTGCTCGGAGGCTGGCGGTGATCAGCGCCGCCAGGTGCTCGGTATGGGGATAGAGGTCGGGGTTGGAGATCACGTGATCAGCCAGCTGCGGAGCTGTGTCCACGACGGTCTGGACGAAACCGTGGCGCATGGCCACTGCTAGAGCCTGTCTGACCAGGGCGGGTGCCTGGGGTGAGGATCGGCCGATGGCGATGCTTGCGCGCAGCAGCCGCAACTCCAGATCGGACCGGATCGTGTTTCCCTCAGCCGGGGCGTGGCTCAGGACTTGTGCCGCTTCCTTGGGGTTCCCGGCCGCGAGAGCGATGATCACCGACATGACGAGGCGCCGGTCATCGGGCAGTCCATCGGTGACGCTCCTGGCACCTTTCTGATCGCCGAGACCGAGACGGAGACGGGCTTCGAGCTCGTCGGCTTGGGTCAGAAGGACAGAATGGTCGCTGTTGAGCGCCGAACGCGCCGCGGGCAATGAGCTGAGGGCTTCGTCGAGGTTGCCGTCGGCCGCCCAGATCCGGGCCCGGTCCAGCTGGGCCATGCAATTGAAGGCGGGCCGGGCGCTGCCGACCATGGCCAGCGCACGTTCTACCGGCTCGGCGGCCGCAGCCAGATCACACCGCTCCAATGCGAGCAGAGCGGTTGTCCGTAGTGCGTGGAACACAAAAAAGTGGCGGTCGAAGCCAAGGCGGCGGGCCGCGGCCAGGGTGCCAGCGGCCAGGGTGCCAGCCTCTTCGAGGGCGCCCTCCAAGAAGGCTGCCTGGCTGATCACTCCGGGGCAGAGCACCTCGGTCAGCGGAACGCTCACCTTAGCCGCAGCGAGGGCATCCGCGAGCTGCCGGGCTTCGCCGAACTGGTTCAGATAGGTATGGCAGTACATGGCCAAGGTGTCGAGCGTGACGACCCAATCGCTGACCCCGTCGGTCTTGGCCTCGAACGGCCGTGTCCAGTCCCGGTGCGCCAGCGCCTCGTCAAACTGGCCGATAAACGTGCAATGAAGCATGTTCACCAGCGCCAGCCGCACCGCCAGCTCGGGCTGCCGGCCCGGATCGACAGGGCTCTGCCGGGCCAGCGCGACAGCCCGCGAACCGCGCTCGAACGCCCCCCGCCAGAGCAGCTCGGCCGCCATGGGCAGCAGAAACTCGGGTGTGTCCGCGAAGATCTCGGGCCGGATCTCGTCGAGGTCGAGCGCACTGACGACGGCCGGGTTCGTCAAGACGTCGCGCACGAGCCCCTCATTGAGCAGGCTGAAGGCCTCGGCCCGTTCACCGGCGGCCAGCAAGTGCCGCGCGGCCGCACCGACCTGACCAGCCCCGACCAGATAGCGCGCCGCGGCCTCATGTAGCCCCTTCTCCCCAGCCGGATCCCGGGCGTGCAACTCCGTTTGAAGAACTTGCCTGATCAGGTGGTGATAACGATAGACGCGAGTCTCGTCATCCACGATCGCCACAAACATGTGCGCGCCGTAGATGAACTCGAGCATCCTGGCCGCGCCCTGGCCGTACACAGCTGTGCAGGCGGGCACCGAAAGCTCATCGAGGACCGAGCTGGCCAGCATGAACTCGACGACCTCTGGAGGCTGCCGGTAGAGGACCTCCTCCAAGAAGTAGTCGGCGACAGTATGGCGGCGCAGATCGACCCGGCCAGCTGCCGTGGCGGGATCGGGTGAAGCATGGATCGAGATCGCGGCCATCTGCAGCCCGGCTACCCATCCCTCGCTGCGCCGGTGGACCAGAGCCAGGTCTGGCTCATCCAGCCACACGCCGAACCCGGACAGGAAACTCCTGGTCTCTTCCACGGAGAAGTACAGATCCTCATCCCGCAGCTCGACCAGGTCCTGATGCGCTCGCATGCGGTGCACCCTGAGCGGCGGATCAACCCGGCTCGCCACCACCAGCTGCACTGACGGCGGGTGGTACTCCACCAGCCAGCTCAGCGCGTCGGAGCTCGCCGCGCCGGCCAGGTGAAAGTCGTCTATGACCAGTACCCGCTCCCCGTCCTGCGCGTCCAGGTCATCGGCCAGGGCAGCGACAACATCAGCCGACACCTCACCATCAAGGCCCATCAGCTGGCTGGCATCCTCGCCGATCTTCGGCTGATCGTAGCCAAGCCGCATGGCCTCGATGACGGCGGAGACGAACCGGACCGGATCAGCGTCGGCCACGTCGCAACTCAGCCACGCCGACGGCCGGTCCGGGCGGGCAGCCAGCCAGTCAGCCAGCAGCATGGTCTTACCCGCCCCCGCGGGGCCCACCACCAGCCCGAGCCGAACCTGCTCTCCCCGGTCTAGCCGGTCGAGCAACCTTGGCCGGCGCACCAGACGCGGCGCCAGCCTCGGAGCAGAGAACTTGGAGGACGGGAACCGCGGGATGCGCACGCCAGGCTCACCGGCCGCATTCGTTACCGACACTCGGCTAGGCCCTCCCGTGACGCAACCACCCGGGCTTCACTGTCCAGCAGTCAGCACGGAAAGTCAGTCCTGCGCGATGGAATGGTCTCACCATCAGCTGAGAAAGGACAAGACTATCGCCACCCAGCACGATGACGAGGGCAAATACAACCAAAGGCGTGTTCTGAGCAGCAGCAGGATGCCTCGAGACCAACTGCCGCCAAGGCTGCCGTTAATCTCGGCGGCGGTGGCAGCAACCTGGCATCGACTCGGCCTGCTGCAATTGCTCCTCGAAGAGGGCCAGGCGCCGCTCGATCACCGCGGTCAGCGGATGATGCTGGCGTTGAGCCGGTCGATGCGCTCCAGCATGGCCGCTAGCAGCGCGGTGTGCTCGGGAGTGAAGAACTTCGCGCTTCCAGGGCCTCTTCCAGCTCGGCGATCTTGCGGCCCGGGCGCTATGGCCGGCCGGGCATGCGCTTGACCGGCTTGGTGTGAGCGAGCACGCAGTCGGATCCAGGCCGCTTCCCCGGCCTGGCTTCTGGTGTACCTCTCCGCCGGGGGTACCCGGGCGAGTCAGCCCAGGGCCACTTGTTCGCCGGAGCCCGATTGCTGGGGATCTGGCAGGCGCATCATGCGGAATGAGATAAGCAGCCCGGCCAGGCCCGCAAGGATGGGAATGAGAAGCGCCACCTGGAGGGCGAGGTGCCTGGCCTGGGTATTGATCTTGATGATCTCGTCCTGCGTCTTCTGCGGCTGGCCGGCGAGCTGCTTCTGGAGCTGGGTGTTGCTCACCACTTCGGCATCATGCTCCAGGACCTTGGCGACCTGCTGCTGCTCGGGCACGGAAAGCACGGTGCTCGACTGGGCCATGCTGGTGAAGCTGGAAGACAGCGCCGCCAGCAAGATGGCACCGGCGAACGCCAGCCCGAACGACAGGCCGAACGACCCTCCCGCCGAGTTCACCCCGGCGGCCTCGCTGACGCGTTCCTCCGAGATCGGGGCCAGCGTGTAGTTGTTCAGCTGCGAGACCAGCAGGCCCAGCCCCGCACCGGCGACCATCAGCGGCACCACCAGGTACCAGCCGGAGGTCGCCCGCGGCACTATCGGCTCTACGGCGACCATCCCGATCGTGAACAGCGCGAACCCGGCCCGGATGAGGCTCGCCGGACGCCTCTTCCCCGCTCTTCTCCCGGCGACCAGGGCCACCGCGAACATGCTCAGCGACAGCGGGGCGATGGACAGGCCCGCTTGCATCGCGCTGTACTCCAGCACGATCTGCAGGTAAATCGGCAGCGCGATCATCGTGCCGCCCAGGCCGATCTGCTGAAGCATCTGCCCCGAGACCCCGAACCTGAACAGTTTGGCCTTGAACAGGTCCGGGTCCAGCAGCACCGGCTTGCCCGCACGCTTGCGCCGCACCAGCCACCACGCCAGTGCCACGAGCGAGACCGCCCCCACCGCAAGAAGCAGCCCCACCGCCTCGCCACCTTCTTGCCACACGAGAATGCCCAGCACGATGCCGCCCATGCCCAGCACGGACAGGACGGCGCCCACCACGTCCACCCGCCGCGATCCGGTGTATTCCACGTCACGGACCAGCCTGATGCTGGAGAGCACCACGACGATGACGACGTCCTCAAGCAAGAACGCGATCCGCCACGACAGGTAGGTCGTGATGAACCCGCCGAGCAGCGGGCCGACGGCAGCGGCAATCGCGGCGGCGGCCCCCACCAGCGCGTAGGCCTGCCGTTGCGCGGCACCCTCGAAGTTGCCGTGGATCAGTGACTGCATTGCCGGCAGCAGGAGTGCTGCGCCAATCCCGCCCACGATCGCCCAGAAGACGATGACCGCGGTCAGGCCCTGCGACAGGGCCATGGCCAGGGCACCGATCCCATAGCCGAGCAGACCCAGTACGTACGCGCGCTTGCGCCCGATCAGATCGCCCACCTTGCTGCCGATCAGGATAAACGCCGCCGACACCAGCGCCTCAAGCGCGATCGCGGACTGAACCCCGCTGACGGTCGTGTGCAGATCATGAACGACCGATGCGATGGAGACGTTCATCACCGACGTGTCAACCACCAGGACGAACATCGCCATCGCCAGCAAGATGGCCAGCCTGCGGCCTCCCCCAGCCAGCTCAACTGCGCTGGTTCCTGACTCACCAGTCATAAAAGCTCACCGCCCCGACGGTTATGCGCGTTCGGCTGCGGGCCAGCGGTGTGCCGCTGGCCTCATCGCGCCAGCATGACCTGATCACGACTTGGCCAGGCCGCGCCATACGACTGCGCTGCGCCAACGGAACGGGCGAATGCGCATGACTTGTCCGGTCAGCAACCTCTCATAGGCCGCACCGTGATCGCCGACATCTGTCATGTGAAGTCCGCTCAGCCGATGGGGACATCCGGAACCCGGGGGTAAATCGGCGGGCGCGGGTTCCGGCTTGTGGCCAGGTATGGTTGGCCGATATTACGGCATCTTGCCGACCGACTTGGCCCAGATCTGGATCATCACTGCCAGCAACCGACGCCAGTGCCCCTGAGCATGCCCACGGCCAGCACGGGCACGACCCGCTCAGGGCCATCGTCGGCTGCAGCCTCGTGGGGCACCCAGCCGGTGCAGTAACGCGCCATCGCGCGCCCGCAGTCCGCCGGCGGGAACTGATAAACCCTGGCTATCAGGGATGGACTTTGCCGCCAGGAGGGCCGCCAGGCAACGGCACGCCAGGATACGATGCGGCCTTTCGGCATGCAGCGCTGTTCTCGCTCAGGCGGAATCGGTAACGGCCAGGTAAGTGGTCGGCCGCGGGCGGTAGGCGGAGGATTTTGCGGGGAGGACGGCGATGGACAGCGACGAGCGGATCAGCTGGGCGCGGTCATCGCCCGGTCGGCTGCGGTCCTTCGATCCGTCCCGCGTCGCGGGCCTGGAGTGTGCCGCCTGGGTCGCTTACTATCGCCGGCGTTGGCTCAGGCTTCTGATCGCGGCGGTTGGCCTGGTCCGCGCCGGGCTTGGGCTGAGCTGGCCGGCTACGGTGCGCGCAGCCTGGTTTGCGCTGCGGGCCATCCAATTGTGGGCGCCGGTTCCGGCCAACGATCCAGAGCGGGCCCAGCGATTCATGCGGCGGTTCTATGCGCTGGTCGGGGCCGCCTATGGCCAACCGCAGGATCCGGCGGAATCGGCGCGGCTTGAGGTCGAGTGGTGGCGCGTCCACCGGGAAGCTCAGCAGGGGGTTCCGGGCGCACGTGCTGAGCTGGTTGATGCGCTCGCACGCCTGTATGCATTCGTGTTCGGGGTGGCGGAATGCGATGTCCGCCCGGCGGCGGTCCACCGCTGCCAGGCGATGGATATCTCCGACCAATGGGTCGCCCGGGGCAGCCACCCACACAGCTCCCTGCTCGCCGTGGAGCGGGCCGCCCTGGTCCGGTCGTATACGGCGCTGTTCGCCGCGGTCCACCGCTGAACCGGCCGGGCGGTCTTGGCCGCGCCGCAGCCGCGAATGCCATTTTTGCTACCCTTGCATTTTCACCCTGGGGGATGCGGGCCCTGAGCGCTCGTGCTTACCTGAGACCAGCATTGGGGAGCCATCCATGGTGCGTACCAGCCAGCGGCATCATGTCGCGGGCACGGGAGGGTAGTGGTCATGACGGTGACGGCTGATCGTGCGGCAAAGGGCAAGTCTGCTACCCAAGTGTCTGGCCGGGGTCCGGGGCGGGCCGCGGCGGAGCCGCTGAGCCGGGCGGACCGGGTGGCGCGGGGCAAGGATGCCCGGGCGGCGGCTCCGCTGGAGTCCCATAGCGAGTTCCGGCCCGGTGCTTCGCGGGATCCGGTCGGGCTGCTGCTGGGCCAGGGCGAGTCGCGGGTACCGGAGCTGGTGCCGGTGCGGCACGGCCGGATGCTGGTATCGCCGTTCACGTTCTACCGGGGAGCGGCGCTGCCGATGGCGGCGGACCTGGCCACCACGCCCGCCTCAGGGCTGCGGGTGCAGCTGTGCGGGGACGCGCACCTGTCCAACTTCGGCGCGTTCGCCTCACCGGAGCGGCGGCTGGTCTTCGACGTCAACGACTTCGACGAGACCCTGCCCGGCCCGTTCGAATGGGACGTCAAGCGACTGGCCGCAAGCTTCGCCGTGGCCGGACGCGACAGCGGGTTCCCGGCCAAGGCCCGCCGCAAGATCGCCCTTGCGGCGGCCGAGGGCTACCGGACGGCGATGCGCGGCTTCGCGCAGCAGCCCTTCCTGGACGTCTGGTACGCCCACCTGGACATCGAGCCTGCCCTCGCCGAGTTCCGGTCCCAGGTCGATGCGAAAAGGTTCAAGGCCGCCGAGAAGCTGCTGGCCAAGGCCCACACCCGGGACAGCACCCAGGCACTAGGCAAGCTCACCACCATCGTGGACGGGCGGCGGCGGATCATCAGCACCCCGCCGACGATCGTCCCGGTCGAAGAAATCTTCGCCGGCGTGCAGGCCGCCGAGCTGTATGACCAGCTGCGCGCCATTCTGGCCAAATACCGGCGCACCCTGCAGTCCGACCGGCGCCACCTGCTCAGGCAATTCACGCTGGTCCAGGTGGCCCGCAAGGTCGTCGGCGTCGGCAGTGTCGGCACCCGCGCCTGGGTCGTGCTGATGGACGCCGCCGACGGCGTCGAGCCGTTGTTCCTGCAAGCCAAGGAAGCCCAGCCCTCGGTCCTGGCCGGCTACTGCGGGCGCAGCCAGCACAACAACCAGGGCGAGCGCGTGGTCGCCGGGCAGCACCTGATGCAGGCCCAAAGCGACATCTTCCTGGGCTGGACCCGCGTCGCCAACCCCGTCGACGGGATGGACCGCGACTTCTACGTCCGGCAGCTGCGGGACTGGAAGTTCTCCGTGCCGATCGAGCAGATGCTCCCCGTCGGCATGACGCTGTACGCCGGGTTGTGCGGCTGGACCCTCGCCCGGGCGCACGCCCGCTCCGGTGACCGCATCGCGCTGGCCGCCTACCTCGGCGGCTCCGCCAAATTCGACCAGGCCATCGCCGACTTCGCCGAAACCTACGCCGACCAGAACGAACACGACTACGCCGCGCTCCAGAACGCCGTCAAGGACGGCAGAGCCCAAGCCACCACCGAAATCTAGGCAGGCCTGACACACTCACGGTCCGCCCAGCCGCCAGCATCCGGATCTGGCCGGGGGATGGCGAAAGCTCAGCACCTGGTAGTTCGTGGACGAGACTGCCGGACGCGAGCGCCAAGAAGATCGCGCCGTCTGCCGCGCTATGCCGCTTCGGCTTTACCTCCGTACGCAGCGAGCGCGTAGATCACGAAGGCGCCAATGGCAATGTAGGTCAGTGACCAGATCGGGTAGTAGGGCATCCACCAGATGGCGCTGATGCACCCGATAGCGCCGGCCGTTATCCCGACCCACCGGCCCACTTGCGACCCGCTGAGCACCAGGAACGCACACACGATGAGCACGGCTGCCACAACGAGATAAACCCAGCCGTAAGTCTTGAGGCTATGCCCGAAGATCGCACCCTGGAGATTCTCCGGCAACACCCCGTGATAGCTGAAAGCCCAGATCGCGTCGAAGATCCGCATGATGCCCGCCACCCCCAGCACGATGGCCGCGAACATTACCCACCCTCCACCACGCCTATCCATGGTCGATCCTTTCCTCAGGACGCTGGTATTGCGCTCTTGGCGTGCCCGAAGAACACAGGGCGGCATATCGACGCGTAACCGTCGCCTGCTCCCGCTCCTGTTCGGGACGCTTTTCCAGATCCTGTTCGAGCCGTCTCGGGCTGTCCTCACCCTTCCGAGGGTGATCCCGCTCGCCCGGCGGCTTTGCGGCGCGTCGGCCGACATAACGCCATCCGTCGCGAGCAGGTCGGCGGCATCGGTGCCGAATCCCGGCGGCACAGCCCGGGAGCTTCGATAAAGCCGGGCCAGAAGCGGGCCGGGTCAGCGCCAGATCATCGCTGCCGGGGTCCCGGGGTCACCCTCGGATGGGTGATGACGCAGACTCAGCCCTCAGGCACGCTGGCGGCACGCTGAACGAGCAGACCGCGAGGCGTCTCTTGGGTGCGACCACATGCGTATGAGATCACTTTTACTGGCCAGGCGTGCACCACGCTGCGCGCGACTTGACGACTGCGAATTCGAGCCCGGGCACGACAAACCTTGGCGCCAGCTGCCAGATCAGGGCAGCCCTCTGCGGCCTCGTACACCGGATCACCGGCCTCGGGCTTGAAGTGCTTCATAGGCATCTCGTGGCGCCGCTACCCGCAGCAGGATGACTGATCTCGTGCAGATCAGGACGCTGGAGCCGTCTGCCTGCTGGCCGTCCCGCGATCGAGGGTTGCTGGCGGCGTGCGGTGGATGGGCGGACGCAGAGGGCACCGGGGACCCGGGCTCGCTCAAGCTGGCCGAAGAGCGCCCAGGCGAACTGATCGACCGGGCGCGCGGCTGGCAGCACCCGGGAAGGTCAGGAGCAGGTGACGATGACTGCTGCACTGCCTGAGCACCCAGTGACCGAAGGAATCCGCAGCCTTGAGGTGCGCTGGATTTTCCCGGGCCAGCTGGATAATGCGGTGGCCGGATGGTTCGGGCGCTTCCCGGCTCGGATGGAGTCACGCGAGGACTCCTATCTCCTTGATCCGCATTTGCGCGGGCTGTCCGTGAAGGTCCGCGGGGGCGCGGCATTTGATGTGAAGGTGTACCGCGGCAGCCCGGGAATCCTCGAGGTGGCAGGCCGCGCCCGTGGTCGCATGGAGTCCTGGCAGAAGTGGTCCTTTCCCTGTGATCCCCGCAGCCAGGACAGCGCTGACCAGGCTGGTTGGAGGCCGGTGCGCAAGAAGCGGCGAATCAGCCGGTTCGCACTGGCCAGCGGACGGATGTCGGCACGCGCCCCCGGTGCGGGCAAGGAGCTGCGGTGCGAGGTGGAACTCACCGAAGTCCGCATGCGCGGCGAGGCCTGGTGGTCCCTTGGGCTCGAAGCGACCGGTCCCGCCGGCCAGCTCCGGGGTGAACTCGCGGCCACCGCCGCGCTCGTGTTCGCCGAGGCCATGCCGGGCGGGCTGGAGCCAGGCACGGATGACTCCAGGTCCTATGCGGAGTGGCTTTCCCAGTGGCCGGATGCCCGGGAGTGACGCCTGGCGATGGCGCCGAATTGTTGCCCGTGGCTCGTATTGCCGCGTCACCATGTGGCACATTGAAGCTCCTTGCAAATCCGCCCGCAGAGAGAGCAGCTGAGCCCTCGCCTCCGCCACAATCCGCCGCCTCAGTGGGTCTCTACGGGCGTGCCGAACGCGAAAAGTGCCAGCGGGTGGCGACCGCTGGCGCGTGGGCGTACCATCCGGTGCGGGTGAGGCGCGCCATCCGTTCTGCCGGTGATCGTTAAGGTGCACGGCGACCGGCAGCCAACAGCCTCGAGGCATCCAAAATGCACATAATCGCAGCGGCCCCGTCGGCGGCCGAGTATGGCGGGTGGGCCTACCTGGCCATCTTCGCGCTGATGGCGCTGGCGTTCGCCGGAATACCGGCCATCGGGGCGGCGGTCGTGGGCTGGGCCGCTGTGCTGGCCAGCCAAGGAAAGCTCAACATCTTTGCCGTACTGATCGTGGCAACGCTGGGCGCCGAGGCCGGCGGTCTCGCCGGTTACAGCATCGGCGACCGGTGGGGCCGTGAGCTCCTGGACCATCCTGGGCGCAGGCAGGAGGGGCGGCAGAAAGTCCTCGACAAGGCAGCGGCGGTCTACGCGAAATGGGGACGCCTGGCCGTCTTCTTCACCTCGACCATAGTCTCCGGCATTCTCAGGATGAAGTACTCCCAGTTCGTGGTCTGGAACTTCATCGCCGGTGCCGTGTACGTGCTGTCGGTCGGGCCCGCCGCCTACGGCGCGGGCAAGGTCTCGTCCGGCGAGCAGGACGGGGGCAGCCTGGGCGCACTAGTGGCCGGGCTGGCGATCGCGGCCGGGTGCGCCATGCTCGCGGCAAGGTATTTCCGCCGCCGCAAGGCCCGCAGGCTGTTGGCAGGCACCGCCGAGGCTAGCGGGGAATCGCGTTAACAACACCCGTCCTCGCTCCCCTCCGGAACCTCTGCTCCGGCAGCTCGCCGTCATCGCCGACCTGGTCTCCAAGGATGATCGGCCACCCCGACCGTTGCCGGGAAGACGGGGCAGGAGTGAACCTCGTCCGCCGAGGAACGAGGTCACCCCCTCGGGGGTGATGCCAGGAAGCCTCATCGCGTGGCAGGCTAGGAGTGTGGGGCGGGCGCTTCAGGGTGGAGAGGTGACATGTCAAGATCAGGGCAGGGTGCCGGGAGGCCGCCACCAGCCAGCATCACGACGGGCAGCAGCCGGTCGGCGGCGCAGCCGGAGGACTCGGGTTTTGACGCTCAGCTGGCGCTGGGGCTGGTCGGGCTAGGCGTGGTGGGTCATGTGCTGCGTAGCCGCCGCTTCTATGAGAGGGTGGCCGTGGCCGCGATCGTGCTGGGCGCGCTGAGGGGGATCGGCCAGGACAACCGGGTCAGCGCCATGGAAAGCCTGCGTGCCTGGAATAAGCGGCAGGTCCAGCGCCTGGAGCGCAAGGCTCAGCGCCAGGGCCGCGCGGTCAAGGGCTCCGCGCAGATGGCGCGTTCGGGGCGGCCGAGAGGCCTGGCGGGGTAGTTCCCAAGAACTGACGATCATGGGCTTGGCTGCGGCCAGGTGATCTTCGAGGTATTCGCTGCTGAGCCGTCGGCCTGGTGGCGGGCTGGCTGGTATCCGGCGGGTAGGAGAAGACGATGATCAAGTTGTTGTACAAGCCGGTGGACCTGATCGCTGGCATGGTTGGCGGATTACTCGCCGGGCTGATCTTCAAGAGGGTCTGGAAGCTCATCGGCCGGGGAGACGCGCCGAAGCCCACCGATGAGCGGCGGGGCTGGGGGGAGATCCTGCTGGCCGCGCTCTTGCAGGGCGGGATCTTCGCGCTGGTCAAGGCCGCCGTCGACCGCGGCGCCGCCGAGGGGACGCGGAGGCTCACCGGCATCTGGCCCGGCGATGAAGGCCAGCAGCCCGACGAGCCGTCTGACCATCACCAAGCCACCGCCGCCGTCCGCATGGACAAGTGACAGCGGCCTCCCAAGCCAACGCCCGTGCCCGCCCGATCGGCGTGTCAGATGAACCCGGGCTCGTCGCTGCAGCCGCCATGCGGTCGGCCGTCAACGATGCGGGGCGGCTGGCGCCGCGGAATTACCGTCCAACCCCAGCGGGCTGATCACCGGTCTGCGCGGCTGCCGCCGTCTGCGGCCAGCTGCGCCGCCACGGCCCGATAGACGTTCCCGTGGATCTTGTCGTCGCCGATGCGATCCTGGACACCGTCGCGGCGTAGCAACTCGCGGACCGCCGGCTTGACCCGGGCCAGCCGCAGGGTCACCTCGGCGTGCTCGGTGAGATCGAGGATCTCGTGCATCTTCGCCGACCCCTGGGAGTCGATGAAGTCCATCCCCTCGCAATCGAGCACGATCCCGGTGACGCCGGGCGTCGACAATGCGACCTCCCTGACCCGGTCCTCCAGAGCGTCCGAGGTGGCGAAGAACAGGCCACCGTCCAGCCGGAGGACCACCACCCCGGGGAATCGCTCGTCGCCGGGGTGCTCATCCAGCTGCCGGAAGGCCTGAGTGCCCGGCTCCCGCCCCAGCAGCGGCATTCGGGGCCGCGTCGCCACGGAGATGAGCCAGATCAGCGAGAGTCCGATCCCGATCATCACCCCGGCCAGCACGCCGACCAGCAGCGTCCCGATGATCGCCGCGATCGCGATCCAGAAGTCCAAGCGCTGCACCCGGGCGAGGCGGCGCATCTCGGGCACGTCCATCATCCCCATGACCACCGCCTCGATAATCAGGGCAGCGAGCACGGGCTTCGGCAGCTTCGAGAAGAGCGGCGCTAGCACCAGAAGCGTGAGCAGGACTATCACGCCGGAGGTCAGCGACGCCAAGCCGGTGCGCGCGCCGGTATGGTCGTTCAGTGAGCTCGCGGACAGACTCGTCGAGACCGGCATTCCCTGGAACAGGCCGGCGCCGACGTTCGCCATGCCCTGGGCCGCCGATTCCTGGTTGATGTCGATGCGATAGCGGTGCCTGGCTGCGAACGTCCTGGCGTCGCCTGCGGTCTGCGAGAACCCGATCAGAACCAGCGCCACCGCCGCGAGGGCAATCGTGCTCGCGTGATCCCGCAGCAGCGAGACGTCGGGGACCTGCAGGGACGGCAGCCCTCTGGGCACCTCGCCGACCAGGGCCACTCCGTGAGCGCCCAGATCGAACAGCCAGGACGCCACCAGGCCGCCGACAACCAGGACGAGGGCACCGGGGATGCGCGGCGCGATTACCCGCAGCCCGAATACCACCGCCAGCGCGGCTGCGCCGACGATCACGGTCAGCAGCTGGGCATCGCCGAGCGTCCCGATCCAGGACCACAGCTCCTGGATGGGGTTCG
Organism: uncultured Actinomycetes bacterium; assembly: GCA_963707065.1. Classification (GTDB taxonomy): domain Bacteria; phylum Actinomycetota; class Actinomycetes; order Streptosporangiales; family Streptosporangiaceae; genus Palsa-506. Next base: position 223,503 of record CAVPPJ010000058.1, on the reverse strand, counting down.
AGCCGGTGGTCTTCGTCCCGGTGAGCTTGGGCAGCTCGCCGATCACGACGTCGATCGCCGCGCCGAACAAGAAGCCGGTGACCACGGCCCGCGATAGGAACTGCGCGATCCACCCCATCTTGAGCACCGCGAGCAGAAGGAACAGCACCCCGGAAACAAGCGTGATCATCGCGACCAGGGCCGCCGCGTCCTGGATTCCCTTGACCCCGGCCACCGCGACAGCGCTCGCGGCCACGGCCGCTAGCCCCGAGCTCGGCCCGGTCGAGATCTGCCGGCTCGTCCCGAAGACCGCATAGAGGATCGCGCCGGCCGCTGCCGCGTACAGGCCGTTCTGCAGCGGAATCCCCGCGATCCCGGCGTAGCCGAGGTTCTTCGGAACGATCAAGGCAGCGACAGCGACCCCGGCGATGAGATCACCCCTGAGCCAGCGACGCTCATAGCCGCGGATCCAGCCGACCATCGGCACAAAGCGCCATCGGTCCCGCGCCGCAGCTGGCTGTGCCGCTGTCACCTGCCCGCCTGTCGTGAGACCCGAACCTGGGTGCGCCTCAGGGGCCGGAGCCGGCTGCGACGCGGGCTCACGTGAGTTACTGCGCGGCCGTCTCGTCGCCGTGCAGGGCTTCCTGGAGCTCCTTCTCGTCTTGCTTGGACAGGGAAGTCTTCAGCACGGTGCCGCCGTACCTGCTCATCGCGTCGATGGCCTTATCCGGGGTCACCTTCTCCAGCATCAGGAACAGCGCCGAGGTACCCGGCGTCAGCATGCCGCGCACCTGGTCCTGGAACTGCTTGTCGATGCTGGTCTTTGCTACCTTGCCCATGAGGGCGCCCATGCCAGCGCCGATGGCCATGCCGAAGACCGGGATGAAGAACAGCAGGCCGAACAGGAACCCCCAGAACATGCCCCAGGTCGCCCCGGCGCCGACCGCGTGATGGGTGGTGTGGACGTGGTACTTGCCCTCTTTGTCCCGCACGATCACCGCGATCGCGTCGGGCTGGATGATCAGGTCCTGGGCCAGCCGGCGCGCCTCTTCGGCGGCGGCATCCCCGGTCGTCTCATCCGGGTATCCGATGGCGATCAGATCAGCCATGGCCTTTCCTTTCTCAGGGGAGTTATCGGTGTTAATCCTGCCGTCGGCGCACTACCGAATACCTCACCCTCGCGTGGGTGAGTTCGTGCCGACGCTATCAGGCAAGGATCAGGCAGAAGCGGTTTAGCGGCCATGGCAATTGCGTGGCGAGCCTGGCACGGGAGGCGATATGGCCAAGAAGAAGGACAAGCAGAAGCAGCATGACGCCATGCGGAAGCGGCATGGCGCGGAGGTTGAGGCGCCGGCCGCCACGGCGGGGGCGGGGGCGGGCGCGGTGGTGCGGCTGAAGCGGAAGGAGTATGAGCGGGAGATGCGGGTGCTGCATGGTGAGCTGGTGGCCTTGCAGGAGTGGGTGAAGGCGTCCGGGGCGAGGATCTGCGTGGTGTTCGAGGGCCGGGATACGGCGGGGAAGGGGGGCACGATCAAGCGGATCACCGAGCGGGTGAGCCCGCGGGTGTTCCGGGTGGTGGCGCTGCCGGCGCCGACGGAGCGGGAGAGGTCGCAGATGTACATCCAGCGGTACCTGCCGCATTTCCCGGCGGCGGGCGAGGTGGTGATCTTCGACCGTTCCTGGTACAACCGGGCGGGCGTGGAGCCGGTGCTGGGGTTTTGCACGCCGGAGCAGGCGGCGCGGTTCCTGGGTCTGGTGCCGGGGGTGGAGAAGGCGATGGCCGATGACGGGATCGTGCTGCTGAAGTACTGGCTGGAGGTCAGCCCGGGCGAGCAGACCCGCCGGCTGCGCAGCCGCATCGATGACCCGCGGAAGATCTGGAAGCTCTCAGACCTGGACCTGAAGTCCTACAGCCGCTGGTATGACTACTCCCGGGCCCGGGACGCGATGTTCGCCGCCACCGACACCGCGTGGGCGCCGTGGTACATCGCGGACACCGACGACAAGCGGCGCGGCCGCCTCAACATCATCAGCCACCTGCTCAGCCAGGTCCCCTACCAGCCGCCCGCCCGCCGCGACATCACCCTGCCCCGCCGCCAGCCCGCCCGCGGCTACACCGAACCCGGCCTGCCACTACGGCACATCCCGACACCGTTCTAGACAGCCAGGCGAGGCAATGTCCGGCGCCCCCGGTCCTCACTCCCCCGAGGGTGAGCTTGGGCCGGCGTCACTGCGCTGCGTACCGGAGGCCGTCCGGCGGATGAGCCTGCGCTCCGGTATATCGGGCAGTTCGGCGCCGGCACGTCCGTCTGCCCGACGGGCGAGCAGCCTGGCGTACCGGGCAGCCAGCGGATCGGCCGTGGCGCCGTGCACGACCACGCTGAGCAGCACGGTGACCGTGATGACGGCTACGGCATGACCAGCCACGGGACGGCCCAGTTCCTCCAGGGCCAGGAGGGCGAACACCACTGACGCCAGGCCGCGGGGGCCGAACCATCCCACTAGGGCGACCGTGGGGCGGCCGAGGCGCGCGCCGGCCAGCGCGACCGCGACCGGCGCCATCCGGATCACCGTGAGGCTGAGCACCGCGTACAGCACGACCTGCCAGGTCAGGTCCTCCACCGCGGGCACGATCGCGACCGCGCCGAAGGACAGCCAGACCAGCAGGGACACCAGCGCCCCGGTTTCCTCGACGAACGGCACCAGGGGCTCGCCCCGTCGGCCGCCGGTCGTGCCGAACGCGAGCCCGCCGACGAACGCGGCGACGAAGCCGTTGCCGTGCAGCGCCAGCGCGGCCGCGTACGCGCACACCGCCAGGCCCAGCACCGCCGAGCCCGCGAAACCCTCAGCGGCCCAGCCGCGCCGGCGTGTCGCGTTCACCAGCAGGCCGCCGGCACCGCCTATGGCCACGCCGATCAGAATGCCCAGGGCCAGGTCGGCCGCGGCCGCCGCCGGGCCATGCCCGGCGAGCTCGCCTGCTGTCGCCGCACCCGCCAGCGCCACCGTCACGAAGGGCGTGGCGATCCCGTCGTTGAGGCCGCTTTCGACATTGATCAGCCGGCGGATGCCGGCCGGTATCGCCGGGTTGGTCATCACGCCCGCGCCCAGCGCGGCGTCGGTCGGCGCCAGCGCCGCGCCCACCAGCAGGGCCAGCCAGATGCTCCCCCCGCCCATCAGGGCCAGCGCCAGCAGCGTGCCCAGGCCGATCGTCAGCGGAAGCGCGACCCCGAGCAGCCGCAGGTACAGCCCCGCATCCGCGCGCAGCTCGTGCAATCCGACCCGCGACGCATCGCAGAACAGGACCAGGACGAGCGTGAACTCCGCCAGTTCCTTGATCAGCTCATTGCTGGGTTCGATGCCCAGGGACAGCAGCGGCCCGTGGGTGAGCAGGAGTCCGGCGACGACGAAGATGATCGGCGCGGTGACGTCGAACCGCTCCAGCCGGGCAGAAAGCGCGCCCCAGCCGAACACCAGCGCGGCCACGATGGCCAGGTCGGCAACGCTCACGGCCGCATCCGCCCTCCCCCCGCGCTCACCGGCACCTCGGGCCAGTTGCGATGCAACAGCGCCGAGGGTACTGCTATCCCAGGGTGGCGACGAGGATCGCCTTGATGGTGTGGAGGCGGTTCTCGGCCTGGTCGAACACGATGCTGGCGGCTGAGTCGAAAACCTCGCCGGTCACCTCGAGGCCCGAGGTCATGCCGGTGTGCTCCATCATCTCGCGACCGACGGTGGTGTTGGGGGCGTGGAACGCCGGCAGGCAGTGCATGAACTTGACCGCCGGGTTCCCCGATTCCTCCAGCAGGGCGGCGTTGACCTGATACGGCGTGAGGATCTTGACGCGTTCGACCCATACGTCCTTGGACTCGCCCATCGACACCCACACATCGGTGTGGATGAAGTCGACGCCCGAGACGGCTTCGGCCGGGTTCTCGGTGACGGTGATGCGCGCGCCGGTGCGGCGGGCGATGCCGGTGGCGATCTCGACCACGTCCTTGGGCGGGTGCAGCTCGGCCGGGCCGGCCAGGCGGACGTCGCTGCCCAGCAGCGCGCCCATGACCAGCAGGGAGCGGCCCATGTTGAACCGGCAGTCGCCGGTGAACGCGTAGGCGATGGCGTCATACGGCTTGCCGCTGGCCTCGTGCATGGTCAGGAAGTCGGCGAGCATCTGGGTGGGGTGCCACTCGTCGGTCAGACCGTTGTACACCGGCACCCCCGCGTGGGCGGCGAGTTCTTCCACGTCGGCCTGCCGGTTGCCCCGGTACTCGATCGCGTCGTACATCCGGCCCAGCACCGCGGCGGTGTCGGCGATCGACTCCTTGTGCCCCAGCTGCGAGCCGGACGGGTCCAGGTAGGTCACGTGCGCGCCCTGGTCATAGGCGCCAACCTCGAACGCCGACCGAGTCCGGGTGGAGGTCTTCTCGAAGATCAGCGCGATCTCCTTGCCCTGCAGCCGCTGGGTCTCGGTGCCGGCGTACTTGGCCAGCTTGAGGGCTTCGGATAGCCGCAGCAGGAAGCGCAGCTCTTGGGGGGTGAAGTCGATCTCCTTGAGGAAGCTGCGGTTTTTCAGGTTGTACGCCACGGAAGGCTCCCGTCCTGGTGCGGGTCAGAACGCGGGATCGCGTTCGATCGGGCAGGTCATGCAGTGGCCGCCGCCGCGGCCCTTACCGAGCTCGAAGCCCTGGACCGTGATGACCTCGATCCCAGCCTTGCGCAGCGCGGTGTTGGTCCCGGTGTTGCGCTCGTAGGCCACCACCACGCCGGGCTCCAGCGCGACGACGTTGTTGCCGTCATCCCACTGCTCGCGCTCGGCCTCGAAGGAGTCGCCGCCGGTCTCTATGACGCGCATCTTGTCCACGCCCAGGGCCTTGGCCATATGCTCGGGCAGCGATCCCTGCTGTTCCTCGACCACGAGGTCCTCGGCCGACTCGCCCGGCCGGATGGCCCAGGTCCGGGCGCCGTTGACCACCTGCGGGAACAGCGTGACCAGGTCCCGGTCGCACATCGTGATCACGGTGTCGAGGTGCATGTAGCTGCGCGACTTGGGCAGGTGCACCGCGAGCACCTGCGTCGCGGACCCGGCCCGGAACAGCTGACGGGCGATCCACAGCACGGCCTGCGGGGTGGTGCGCTCGCCCATGCCGATCATCACGGTGCCGTTGCCGATCGGCTGCACGTCCCCGCCCTCGACGTGGGCGCGGCCCCAGTCCTCGCCCGATCCGCCCAGCCAGATGGGGAATTCCTCGGCGGCGAACATCGGGTGGAACCGGTAGACGGCCTCCATGATCAGGGTCTCCGGCTTGCGGGCCGGCTTGGTCATCGGGTTGATCGTGACGCCGTCATAGATCCAGCACGACGGGTCGCGCTGGAACAGCAGGTTGGGCAGCGGCGGCAGCAGCATGCTGGTCGGGTCGGCCGACTCCCACACCAGCCCGAGGTCCTCGGCGACGTCGGCACGGGTGATCCCGCCGATCAGGAACTCCGTCACCAGTTCGGCGTCCGAGGCCTCGGCCCACTCCCGGGCCCGATCGGCCGCCGCGATGCCGACCTCGCGCTCGTTGAGGATATGCTCGCTGACCCAGTCCCTGGCCCCCGGCTGGTCCAGGGCCTCGGTCAGCAAGTGCTCGACGTGGAAGACTTCGACGCCGCGGTCGCGCATCACCTCGCAGAACATGTCGTGCTCGGCCTTGGCCCGGGCGACCCAGATCACGTCGTCGAACAACAGCTCCCCGGCGTTGGACGGGGTCAGCCGGGTGTGCTCCAGGCCCGGCCGGTGCACCATCACCCGGCGTAGCCTGCCCACCTCAGAGTGCACTCCAAGCGACATATTGATCACCTCATGGTGTGAGGGCGGAAGGGTTTCCGGCCCGGGCCACTGAGCGCCGGGCGATGAGCTTGCCGAGTTCCCACAGCGCCAGCAGCGCGATGGCGGGCACGAGCGCCCACGCGAACTGGCGCAGGTTGATCTGGACCGTGCCGAGCAGGCGGTTGAACACGTCCATCTGGGTGACCAGCACCGCGAGCAGGAACTCCCCGAGCATCGCCCAGTTCATCTGCTTGCTGTCGAAGCTGTCGGTGGTCAGCACGGTAGCGGTCTCGCTGCGGCACTCCAGCGCGGCCACGATCAGGCAGAGCGCGAAGGACGTGAACGCGATCGACTGGCCGATATGGACGCTGCCGAAGTGGTGCTGGCCGAGTTCGATCAAGGAAAGCAGGCCGATGGTGATGGCCAGCCCGGAGAGCCCGACCGTGACCATCACTCCGGTGGTCAGCACCGATGCGCCCCGGGGCCGCGGCGTGCGCGCCATGAGGCCCGGGCTTTCCTTGTCGAAGCCGAGCGCGAAACCGAAGGGGGCGTTGACGAAGAAGTGGATCCACAGCACCTGAGCGGGCGTGAACGGCTCGCTGCTGGCGATATTGAACAGCGTCGCGCCCAGGAACGTCAGGACGAACACAACCAGGAGCACCAGGACGAAACGGATGTACTTGGTGAGGTTGTCGTAGATCTTGCGGCCCTGTTCGACCGCGAAGACGATCGTGGCGAAGTTGTCATCGGACAGGATCATCCGGCCCGCGTTCTTGGCCACCTCGGTGCCGCTGCCCATGGCGATCCCGATGTCGGCGGCCTTGATGGCCGGCGCGTCGTTGACGCCGTCGCCGGTCATGGCCACGACATCGCCCTTCTTCTTCAGCGTGTCGGCCAGCAGCACCTTGTGCTCGGGAGCGACCCGGCCCAGCACGCCGATGTCATCGATACGGGCCAGCCGCTCGGACTCGGACAGGGCGGCGAAGTCGGCGCCCAGGATCGCCTCGCCGGGGATGCCGACCTGCTTGGCTATGGCCGCGCCGGTGATGACATCGTCGCCGGTCACCATGCGGACCCTGATGTGGGCGGCCTGGGCGCTGGCCACCGCGTCCCTGGACTCGTGCCGGGCCGGATCGACCATCCCGACCAGGCTCGCCAGCTGCAGGTCCGTGACGTAGCTGAGCAGGTCCCCCGCCGGGTCGAACCCGGCTGGGTCGAGGTCACGGGTGGCGGCGGCCATCACCCGCCGGCCATCGCCTTCCATGCGTTCCATGTGCGCCTGGTACTGCTCGTTCAGCTCGGCATCCCACGGGATGCTGGTGCCGCCGGACAGCGCGGTGGCCGCCCGCGCCATCACCGCCGGCGCCGCTCCCTTGACGAAGCACCGGACGACCGGCCGCCCTGCGGCGTCGGCAGCCGAGTTGAACGTGGCCATCAGCTTGTAGGTCGGGTCGAACGGCAGCGTGGCCAGCCGGGGCAGTTTCGCGCGGGTCTCGCCGATATCCATCCCGGCCTTGGAGCCGAGCACGAGCAGTGCCCCCTCGGTGGGGTCGCCCACGACCTTGCCGTCCACCAGCTTGGCGTCGCTGGCCACCAGATAGGGCAGGATCGCGTCCTCGATGCTGGCCGCGGAGCCTGCGGCGTGCCGGACCTGGCCGTCCAGGCCGTAGCCGATGCCCGAGATCGTGTAGCGGTCGGCCGGGTCCACCACCTCGACCGCGGTCATCTGGTTCATGGTCAGGGTGCCGGTCTTGTCGGAGTTGATTGCCGAGGTAAATCCCAGCGTCTCCACCGAGGGCAGGTCCTTGACGATGGCGTTGCGCTTGGCCAGGTCGACGCTGCCGAGCGACAGGATTGTCTGCGACACTGTGGGCAGCGCCTCCGGGATGGCCGCGATGGCCAGCGAGACCGCGCTGGTGAACAACGCATCCCAGGCCTGGCCGCGGGCCCGGCCCAGCGCGAACATCACGATCATCGTCAGGCCCGCCGCCGCCGCGATCCACAGCGTGAGCCGGTTGAGCTCCCTGGTCAGGGGCGATTCCTCGGTGGCCGTGGCCGACAGCATCCCGGAGATCTTCCCCAGCTCGGTGCCGGTGCCCGTGCCGGTGACGATCACCGTGCCGCTGCCGTGCGTGACCGGCGTGTTCATGAACGCCATGTTCGCCTGGTCACCCGGGCCCAGCTCGTCACCCGGCAGCGTGCGCGCGTCCTTGGCCGCCGGGACGCTCTCCCCGGTCAGCGCCGACTCATCGATCTGCAGCGCGCTAGCCTCGATGATCCGGCCGTCCGCCGGCACCTCGTCTCCCGCGGCGATGAGCACGACATCGCCCACCACGACCTGCTCGGCCGGGATCTGCGCCTCGGACCCATCCCGCCGCACCCTGGCGGTCGCCTTCATCATCGACTTGAGCGCGTTCATCGCGCTCTCGGCCTTGCCCTCCTGCCGCAGGCCGATCACCGCGTTCAGCACCGTCAGCGCCAGCAGCAGGACCGCGGTGCTCCACTCCTTGATCAGCAGAGACACGACTACCGCCGCGATCAGGATGATCTGCATGTAGCTGCGGTATTCCTCGAGGAACAGGCGCCAGCCCGGCTTCGGCTTCTCCTCCGGCAGCGCGTTCGGCCCGTTCGCGGCCAGCAGCTCGGCCGCCCGCGCAGCAGTCAGCCCCACGGCTGGATCGACATCCAGCGCCGCGATCACTTCATCCGGTGAGCGCGCGTACCAATGCTGGGCCGCCGCGGCCGGCTGTCCCGTGCCGCTGGCTTGGACCGCCATGCCCGTGCCTCCGATCTGAGTCGAGCCCGCTCTCCCAGGCATTAGCCCCGGATTCCGGGCTCGGCTTTGATCTTCGCGCCGGCCGTGATCTCGGCGCTGGCCGTGACGCTGGCTTTGCGCTGGCGGGACAGCTGGATGGCCTTGTCCACGCCGACGACAGCGGGCGCGAGCAGCGAAAGGGCGAGCACTACCAGCCACTGCCGTCCGCTGAGCGACTGGGTGTCGAGCAGGCGCTGGAGCATGCCCAGTTCCACGGCGGCCCAGGTGATGATCCACCCGAGGATGATCCAGCCCAGGAAGGGGAACACCGGCGAGGACCACGGCGCCTCGCGCTCGCGCCGCAGCACCAGGCCGATGTTGACCGCGCTGAACGAGACGATGGCGAAGGCCATCGTCATAGAGGCCGAAGCGTGCGTGGTGCTGGGCTTGCCGGGCCCCCACTCCAGCACGGCCAGGGCAGTGGCGGCGAGCACGAACCCGGTGACGAACCAGCGGATGATCTGGGGCCGGTTGACGATCTTCGTGCCGGGCTTGCGCGGTGGCCGCTGCATGACCCCGGGATCGGGCACGTCGACGATGAACCCGATGACCACGGTGATGACGACGAAGAACTTGCAGAACAGCAGCTGCAGCGGGAACAGGGCCACGCCGCCGTTGATGTTGAGGATGGTCGCATACACCATCAGCTGCAGCACCGACGACAGGATGGTCAGCTGCAGCCTGATGTAGGTGGAGATCCGGCGGTAGATGTCGCGGCCCAGGTCGACGGCCTTGACCAGGGTGGCGAAGTTGTCGTCGGTCAGCACGATCTTGGCTGCCTGCTTGGACACCTCCGAGCCGCTGCCCATGGCCACGCCGATGTCGGCCTGCTTGAGCGCGGCGGCGTCGTTGACGGCGTCGCCGGTCATCGCGACCACTTCACCGGACTCCTGCATGAGCTTGGCCAGCCGCAGCTTGTCCTCGGGCGCTACCCGGCCGAACACGTGCAGCTCGGGAAGGCGCTCGATCACCTCGGTATCCGGCAGGTGCTGCAGCTCGGTGCCGGTGATCACGCCGGGCCCGAGCCCCAGCTCGTCCGCGATCGCGCGCGCGGTCACCGTGTGATCGCCAGTGATCATCCGCACGTCAATTCCGGCGCTCAGGGCGACGTGCACCGCGTCCTTGGCCTCGGTGCGAAGTGGATCCATGATCCCGACCAGCGCGACAAGCACGAGATCGGTGACGGCCGCCATCGGGTCGGTCAGCGCCGCGGACATTGCCGCGTCGTCGAGGTCACGGGCCGCGAAAGCGAGCACCCGCAGCCCGCGCTCGGACAGCTGGCGGTTGGCGGCCAGGATATCGTCGCGGACGGCGGCGATCGGCACCTGCTCGCCGTGCCACAGGGCCCGGCCGCAGTGCTCCACGACCACGTCGGGCGCGCCCTTGACACTCTCGAAGTGCGACTGCGTCAAGATCCCGCCGGACAGCCAGTCCGGGCGGTCGTGGAAGGTGGCCATGAACTTGTACTCGGAGTCGAATGGCACCTCTGCCCGGCGCGGCAGGGTTTCCCGTGTCTGCTCGGCGTCGGCGCCCATTTTCGCGGCCAATACCACGAAGGCCGCTTCGGTCGGGTCGCCGATGACCGACCCGTCGTCGGCGACCGTGGCATCGGTGCACAGCGTCAGGCCCAGGGCCAGGCGGTGGAAGTCCGGCAGCTCCCCCCCGGCCACCCCCAGGATCGCGCCGGCCTTCTGGTAGCCGGGGCCTTCGATCTTGAACCAGTCACCGCCGGCCAGCATGGTGGTCGCGGTCATCGCGTTCAGCGTCAGCGTGCCGGTCTTGTCGCTGTTGATAACGGTGGTCCCGCCCAGGGTCTCCACGTCCGACAGAGACTTGACCACCGCCTTGGCCTCCACCAGGCGGCGAGCTCCCGAGGACAGCATGGCCTGCACGAACGTCGGCAGGCCGGTCGGGATGGCCGCGATCGCGGTCGAGATGCACAGCAGCACCAGGGTCGTGGTGTCCTGGCCCCGCGCGATGCCGAAGACGGCGATTATCGCCACGGCGATGAAGGCGATCAGCCCGAATACCTTGGTCATGCCGTCGAGTTCGCGCTGCAGCGGCGAACGCGTGCGCTTGGTGGCCGTGACCAGGCCGGCGATCTTGCCTATCTCGGTCGCCTCACCGGTCGCGGTCACCACGAACGTGGCCGTGCCGCGGGTGACCTGGGTGTTCTGGAACACCAGGTTCGTGCGGTCGCCGAGCGCGACCTCCCCCTCGGGAAGGGTCACCCGGTCCTTGGCTATCGGGGCGCTCTCGCCGGTGAGCGCGGCTTCCTGCACTTCCAGCGTGGCGGAGGTGAGGATCCTGCCGTCCGCCGGGACGACGTCACCTGCCTCCAGCAGCACGACGTCACCCGGCACGAGCTGGGTCGATTCGAGCTCCTCGACCCCGCCGGATCGCCGCACCCGGGCCCGGGGCACCTGGAGATGCGCCAGTGCCTCCACGCTGGCCCGGGCCTTCAGCTCCTGGGCCGAGCCCATGACGATGTTGAACGTCACCAGCCCCAGCACCACGACGCCGGTCGCCACCTGCGCGATCGCGAAGCTGGCCACGCAGACGATCAGCAGCATGATGTTCATCGGGTTGGCCAGCTGCCCCCGCGCGACCACCCAGACGCTGGGCGGCGGCTCCACCGGCAGCTCGTTGGCCCCGTACTCGGCCAGCCGGTGCTGTACCTCGCCGGCGCCCAGCCCCTGACCAGGTTCGACATTCATCGCCCGGGCCGCTTCCGCCGCGGACAGGGCGTACCAGGCGGCGTGCTCGGCGGGCTGCTTGGTGGTGGTCATTGTCGGCTCCCTTAAGGACCTAGCTCGTGACCGGGGCCCGCTTGGCCCGGTCCGCCCGCACCCGTTTCCACCAGAAGTCGAGGACGACGCCGAGCACGATGATGCCCAGCAACGCGGCGATCGAGGCCGGCTCGTGGATGAGGGTGGTGAACACGAACACCACCAGGACCACGCCCGCTGAGGCTATCGCGAGCGCGAGGATGAAGGGGTTCGCGCCGGTCTCGGACCGGACCCGGAAGTGGGCCGCGGTGATCAGCGTGAAGATCAGCAGGGCCACGGCGCTGCCGATGGAGGCGATCGCGTCCAGGTTGAACACCACGGCCAGGATCAGGCACGCCACCGCCTCGATCAGCAGCCCGGTCGACACCCGGCCGCCGAGCTTGCGCGCCATCAGCGGCGGGAATTGCCCCGTTTCCGCCAGCCGCTCGGACAGCCCCGGGGCCGGGTACAGGCCCGCGTTAGTGGCCCCGGCCGTGGCGAACAGGGCGGTGATGCTCATCAGCCAGTAGCCCGCTTTGCCGAGCGTGGGCTCGGCGGCCACGGCCAGCGCGGTGCCTCCCGATGCGATCACTTTCTCCACGCTGAGCGTGCCGAACACGCCCAGCGCGATAGCGAGGTAGATGACCGTCGCGATCCCGAGCGCGATGAACATCGCCCGGGGTAGCTGGCGGGACGGCTTGCGGAGGTCTTTCGCGGTAAAGGTGATGATGCCGAAGCCCAGGAACGCGAAGAAGGTCAGCGCCACGCTCGAGATGATGTCCTTCCACGACGGGTACCCTGACGGCGCTAGCAGCGACCAGTGGACGTTGACCAGGAGGACCACTGCGAAGACGGTGAGGATCCCGACGACGATCACGACGATCACGCTCTGCGCATTCGCGACGAGCTTGGACCCGACGATGTTCACCCCGGTCATGACGACAATGATCAGCGCCGCGAACACCTTGATCCAGACGGCTTTCTCCTCCCCGGTGAGCATGGAACTGGCGTAGCTGCCGAACGAGACCGCCACCATCGCAGTCACGATGGCGTTGGCCAGGTAGACCAGCCACGCGGTGACGCCGGTGAAGTGGCCGTCGCCGAATCCCTTCGCGACGTACTCGAGCATGCCCCCGCCGGTCGGGTACCGCGCGCCGAGCTTGGCGAACGAGTAGCCCTGCAGCATCGCGATGGCCCCGGCGATCAGGAACGACAGCCACACCGCCGCCCCGGCCACCGCGCCGGCCGCGCCCAGCAGCGCGAAGATCCCCGCGCCCACCATCGATCCGACGCCGATGAACGCGGCCTCGCGCACCGACAGGTACTTCTTGCCCGGCGGAGAGCCGGCCTCAGGGGCTTCGCCGGAGAGGTCAGCTTGATCCGTCATCACACACCCCTAGCCGGCGGCGGCGGCACCCAGCCGTCGCCTCTTTCGCTCCGCACTCTGACCTTGGTCGCACGGTCTCCGTGGTGTCCTCACCCTTCCGAGGGTGATTCCTCCGCATTCAGGCGGGAACCGCCGCTGACCGCCTCGACAGGCGTGGTCACGCCGGTCCCGCCCGCATGAGCACATTCGTGCCGGCTTTCCCGGCGACGATTCCGGCGATGTCATCCAGTGAGCCGATCGCGGCCCGCCTGCCGGTTTTCGCCGTGAACCGGGCTGCGGCCTCGACTTTGGGGCCCATGGACCCGGCCGCGAACTCATAACCCGCTAGTTCTTCTGGCGTCACCCGGCCCAGCCGTCTCTGCTCGGGCTGACCCCAGTGGAGGTAGACCCCGTCCACGTCGGTCGCCATGACGAACAGGTCCGCGCCCACATCCTCGGCCAGCAGCTCGCTCGCGAAATCCTTGTCGATGACCGCTTCCACGCCCACCAGTGCGCCAGCGCCTGAGGAGGGGTACATGGTGGGGATGCCCCCGCCGCCCGCGCAGATGACCACGGCTCCCCGCTCCAGCAGCCAGCTGACCGGCTGGATCTCCAGAATGCGCCGGGGTTCGGGAGAGGGCACTACCCGCCGCCAGGCGGCGCCGTCTTGCCGGAACGCCCAGCCCTTGTCGGCGGCTAGCGCATCGGCGGCCTCCTTGGGATAGACCGGGCCGACGAACTTCGCCGGGTTGGCGAACGCAGGGTCGTCCGGGTCCACCACGATCATGGTGAGCAGGGTCGCCACCTGCCGGTCAGGCGGCAGGAGGCTTCGGAGTTCCTGCTGGATCAGGTAGCCGATCATGCCCTGGGTGCCGGCGTCCAGCACGTCCAGCGGATACGGCTCGGCGCCTTTGTATGCGTCGGCCTGGAGGGACAGCAGGCCGACCTGCGGCCCGTTCCCGTGCACGACGACGATGCTGTGCTCGGCGGCCAGTGGCGCGATCGCCTCAGCTGCCACCGCGATGTTGCGTCTTTGCACCTCAGTGGTCATCGGGTCGGTGCGCCGCAGCAATGCATTGCCGCCCAGCGCGATCACGATCCGCATCTTCAGCCTCCTGGCTCGGTGACCGCCGGCGCCACCCGGTAGGGCGGCACGGGCGCTGGCTCGGTCATGTGGCGGCGCTGGGCCAGGTAGACGGGGATCCCGAGCAGCAGCGCGCCCGCGGCCAGGAAGAACGGCGCCCAGTACACCCAGAAGCTGTGGCCGGTGTTGCGCGAGTACCAGATGAACAGGATCGAGAACGCCAGCGACAGCGCAGCGACGATCATGTCACGGGCAAAGCGCGGGGTCTCCAGCGTGCGGTGGTCGATCCAGCGCCATTTCAGCTGCGCGAGCGCCGAGAAGCCGTACGGGATAGCGGCGGTGATGCCGGTCATCAGTACCAGGGTGGTGAAGACGGTCGCCCCGTTTGAGCCCAGGTAGTTGATGATCATCGCGACCGATGCCAGCACGGTGGAGGCGACGATGCCGAAAGCGGGAACCCCGTTCTTGGAGATCCGCTTGAACCGCTCCGGGAACAGGCCGTCGTCCGCTGCGGCCAGCGGCATCTCGGCGCAGATCATGGTCCAGCCGTTGAGAGCACCGAAGCCGGAGATGATGACCGCGATGGCCATCACGTTGCCGGCCCAGGTGCCGCCGAACATTGCGTTGGCCGCGTCGGAGAACGGCGCGGTCGCCGAGGCGAGCTTGGAGGTGGGCACGATGCCGAACACCGCGATGAGCGAGAGCATGTAGACCACCGCGGTCGCGATCGTGCCCAGCACGGTGGCCCGGGGGATGTTGCGGTCGGGGTTGCGCACCTTCGCAGCCGCCACTGCGGCGGTCTCGACGCCGAGATAGCTGAACAGCGCGATCGCCATCCCGCCGCCGATCGCGGCGATCGCGTTCTCCTTGCTGACATTCCAGGGCGTGAAGTTGGCGCGCGAAATGAAAAACAGGCCAACGGTCGACATGAACGCCAGCGCCGCGAACTTCACCACGGTGGTCCCCACCTGGACCGACCCCATGTTCTTTACCCCGGACAGGTTGATCGCCGCCGGGATCCACAGCCCCACCAGCACCAGCAATACGGTGAACAGCTTGTTGTGGCCGGTGTTGATGAAGTGCTCGACGTACAGGACCCAGCCGACCGCGATCGCCGCGTTGCCAGCCCACGCGGTGATCCAGTACGACCACGCGTTCGCGAACCCCAGCCGGTTGCCGAACGCCACCCGCGCGTACGCGTACGGCCCGCCGTCAGCCGGCAGGCGCCGTGATAGGGCGGCGAACAGCAGCGCCAGCACGAGCGCACCCACGGTCGTCAGCGCCATCGACACCAAGGTGATTGGCCCGTAAAACGCCAGCGAGGTCGGCAGGTTGAAGATGCCGACACCAATGATGCTGCCCACGATCAGCGCCATCGCCGCGGTGAGACCGAACTGCGGACTTCCGCCCTCGGCGGGCTCGCCCGCCGCCCCGGGGACTCCCCCGGAGATGTCAACCTTGTCCGTCATCGCTTCGCCCCTAGCCGGCCCGCGGTAGCGCGTCAGCGCCGCCTGCTGGCCGCTCCCATCAGGAGACTGCAGCCAGATCCTGTTCGGGCGGCCTGGGAGTGTCCTCACCCATCCGAGGGTGATATCCGACCGCTTGTGGCGGCGTCGGCGAGTCAGCGCAGCGTGGTCATCTTCCGCTGGCCCGAATACCTGGCCCAGTGTGTCGAAGCTTGCGCGGTGCCGACGCCGGAGGACGCGGGCGGCGATGACCCCGAGGCCCAGCCATCCGAGCGCGGCGAACGGCAGCAGGTCCATCAGGTCGTGGGTGCGCGGATGAAGGATCCCCCACAGCGGAAACAGGAACATGACGGCGGCCGTGGCCGGGACGAGCAGATGCCGCCCGAGCCGGAACTCGCCTCGGAACTCGGTGCGGAACGCGCGGATGACCGCGATGTTCACGGCCAGGTAGATGAGCACCACCGACAGCCCGGCGGCTCCGGCGAGGTACCCGAACGTGCGCGGGCCACCGAAGGCGCGGGTCAGGGGCAGTCCCAGCACCAGCGTGAGGGCGACGACGCAGCCGATCGCGACGGCGGGGGTACGGCGCCTGGACAACCGGGCGAGCGGCCCCGGCAGGACCTGTTCGCGGCCCATGGCGAACAGGACCCGGGCGGCG
This sequence comes from uncultured Actinomycetes bacterium, assembly GCA_963707065.1. Classification (GTDB taxonomy): domain Bacteria; phylum Actinomycetota; class Actinomycetes; order Streptosporangiales; family Streptosporangiaceae; genus Palsa-506. Next base: position 207,561 of record CAVPPJ010000058.1, on the reverse strand, counting down.
GCGTTGGCCACGGCGATGGTGAAGCCCAGTCCGGTGAGCACGACGACCAGGTCGATGGCCCACAGCGCCGACGGTGACCAGTACCGGCTGGTGAGATAGCCCAGCGGGCTGGGCTGCTGAGTGAAGCCGGGGATGCCGTCCCGCCCTACGCCGAATATCTCCGCGCACACGACGAGCAGGTAGAAGACGCCGGTCACGGTGACGACGCCGATAATGCTGGCGGGGACGGAACGGCGGGTGTTCCTGGCCTCCTCGCCCAGCGCGGCGGCGGTCTCGAAGCCGGCGAAGGCGGTGATGCCGTAGATCATCGCGCTAGTGAGGTCGGTGAGCTGGCCGTTCGGCGAGGATGCCGGGGAGAACGCCGCCATCGAGTAATGGGCGGGCCCGACCTTCACCAGGATCGTGACGGCCAGCGCTGTGATGACCGCCACCTCCCCCAGGGCCAGCACCAGATCGGTCCATGACGAGGTGCCGATACCCAGGTAGGCGACGGCACCGACCGCCCCCAGGATCACCACGAACAGCGCCCAGGCGCTGACGGTCACATGCAGCGTGTCGGCCAGCAACTGCGATGCGTACGCGCTAGTCAGCGCGATGCCAGCGGGCACGTACAGGGCATAGGCGAAGACCATCATCCAGCCGGTCAGGAAGCCTCCGGCCCTGCCCAGCCCGCGGCTGTTGTAGGTGTACAGCGATCCGGCCGACGGCAGTCGGCCAGCGAACTCCGCGATGCTGACCGCGCAGCACAAGGACGCGGCGAAGGAGATGAGCACGACCAGCGGAGACGCGAACCCGGCGCGGGACACGATAATGACCAGTCCGCCCACGACCGCGCCCGCTGGCGCCACGTTGCTCGTGCCGAACGTGATGACTCGCGCCGACCCGACGGCCCCGCGAGCCAGCCCTCGAGTCTCTTGACTGCTAGCGCCCATGCCGCGGCCTTTCGTACCTTGACGCGCTGTTCCAGCCTGTTCGGGCCCGGTCTCGGAGGGCGTCACCCTTCCCAGGATGATTCCCGCCGCCCCTCAGAGCATGCGCAGGTCAACGGCCCGCTCAATGGCCTCCGCCCGCGACGCCACGCCGAGTTTCTGGTAAATCGACCGGAGGTGGGTCTTGACCGTATTCCGCGAAATGTAGAGCGTGGCGGCGATCTGCAGGTAGGTACTGGTCGGCAGGAGCTTCAGGATGCGCAGCTCAGCCGCGGTCAGCGGCTCGGCGAGCGGTTGACGGGACCGGGAACCGTCCTGCTGCGTGGCATGCACCCACAAGGCCATATCGACCAGTTGCGCCAGGAACGGGTCCAGCCGCGCCTGCCCAAAATGCTCGATCAGGTAGCTCGTCACCTGGGGTGCGGTCGTGACGACGGTGTTGCGGAAGCCCTCCCGGCGGGCCGTCTGGACGACACCGCCGAGGATGCCGGCGGCCATCGGGTCGCCACGGGCGATCGCCACGGCGGCCAGGAGTATCTGGCGCTCCAGCGCGCGTCGCGGGGTCAGCTCGCCCAGTGGCGGCAACTGCAGGCGCTCGGCCGCGGCATGGTGATCGCCGGCGGCCAGGGCGATCCTGGTCTGCAGCAGGCTGCGGCGGGCGCCGCGCAGCCCGCTAGCCAGTTCAGCGGCCGAAGGCAAGTCACCGAGTGACAGCCGGATCAGCGCCTCGGCCTCGTCGGCCCGGGCCAGCAGCACCGATCTGGTCCTGCCCAGAACCGGCCGCGCCGCCTGGATGGTCGCCAGGGCTTCGCGGGCCTGCCCGCGGGCATCCCAGATCCTGGCCCGGTCGAGCAGCGCCAGGAACTCGAACAGGGGCCGCCGCCGCTCCGATATCGAGAGCACTCGCTCGGTGAGTTGCTCGGCAGTGTCGAGGTCACCACGCTCCAGCGCGAGGCCGGCCAGCGCGCGCAGATGATCCACGGCGAAAAAATGCTGGCCGAATCCGAGCCGCCGTGCGCTTGCGGCCGCAGCCTCGGCGGCCTCGGCGGCCTCGGCCAGCCGCCCGGCCTCGAACCAGGCCAGCGCCAGCGCACCGGGCACCAGCACCAGCTTGGCCGGCTCGGTGAGCGCGGGCATGGCCAGCGCCGCGGCTGCCTCACGCTCCACCGCCGGGACGTCTTCCAGGCACGGATAGACGCGCAGCAGGATCAGCGGGACGGCGGTGCTCCACTCGTCGGTGAGCTGGTTCCGCTCCTGGATGGCCCGCGCGGTCAGAGCCGCGGCCACGGACTGGTCCAGGTAACCGGTCTGCGCGTAGTGGAAGGACCGCATCGTCGCGAACTGGGCCGCCAGCCTGGTCTCGGGCGGGATGGACCGCTCGGCGCGATCCAGCAGATCGAGGTAATGGCCGCCGCGAGCCGGGTCACCCGAGAGCAGGAGGTCACTGGCCAGGGCCAGCAGCCGGTCCGGAGCCGCGGCCAGCAGCGAGGGGTCGACCATGCTGAGATCAAGCGGGGCCGGCAGCACCGGGTCGCGCAGGAAGTCGCGCACGACCCGGTCCTGCAGCAAGGTCAGCGCCTTGTCGGGTTGCTGCGCCGCGAGGAAGTGCCGGGCCGCCCGCCGCATGTCTCCCGCGGACTCGAACCACTCGCCGGCCCGCAGTTGCAGCTTCTGCTCGCGGGCCTGGTCCCGAGCCCGCAGCTCGGCGCGCAGCAGCCGGCGCACCAGATGGTGGAAGCGGAAGCTGGTCCGCTCATCGTCGAGGGACACTAGGAACAGGTTGGCGGCGTCAATGTCGCGCAGTAACGCCGCCGCGTCCTGCCTCCCGGTGACGGCCGCGCATGCGTCGACGGTCAGCTCCCCCAGGACGGAGGCCTCGAGCATGAACCATGCCACCTCAGGCAGTTGCTGGTCGAGGACCTCAGAGATGAAGTACTCGGCGATCGCGCGGCCGCCAACATCCAGCATCTGTGCAGCCCGCGCCGGGTCTGCGGTGCCGCGCAGCGACAGCGCCGCCATCTGCAGCACCGCGGCCCAACCCTCGCTGTGCTGGAACAGCAGCGCCAGCTCACCGGCACCAACCTCGACGCCGAAGTTAGCCAGCAGGTCGCGGCTTTCGGCCAGGGAGAAACACAGGTCGCGGTTGCGCAGTTCGCACAGCTCCCCGGTCATCCGCAGCCGGTGCAGCCGCAGCTGCGGCTCACTGCGGCTGGCCAGCACCAGCTGGGCGGTCTGGGCCGGCCAGCGCTCGACCAGGTCGGTCAGGTCCCCGGAAACCGCGGGCGCCGCGGCATGGAAGTCATCTACGATGATCGCCGACCCGGCGGGCAGCTCGGCGGCGTCGTTGGCGATCGACGCGATGACATCGGCCGACATGGCGCCGTCCATCGCGAGCAAGTCGGTGGCATCGGCGCCGAACCCCGAGTCGATAGCCCGGGGGGCCTTGATGAACCCGCTCCAGAAGCGGACCGAATTGACATCGCCCCTATCGCAGGACAGCCAGGCAGTTGTGCCCGGCGGCCGGGCCGCCGCCCAGCTTGACAGCAGTACGCTCTTGCCCGCGCCCGCCGATCCGACCACCACGGTCAGCCGCTGGCCGGCCCCGGCTGTCAGCCGGTCATGCAGCACCGATCTGTGGACGAGCGTGCTGGGCAGCGTCGTCGGCCGGAACTTCGCCACCGCGAACCGGGCGCCCCGCGAGGCGCCGAGCACGGCCGCTGCGTCATCTGCCACAGTTCTCCCAGGTCTCTCACGCCCGGCCGCAGAGCTCAGCTATAACTCAATCGGATAAATAGCCCGGCGGGAAGGGCCAACGGCACTTTTCGACCAGGAAACCGTCCCGGTTCACCCTGCAGTGGGTGATGGCTGCGGCCCGGCCACCGGACAGGCTGGTGGCACGTTAACAGCACGTGAACTACAGACGGTGAGGCGTAATCCGTGCGATCGCAGACATACGAGATCACTTTCACGGGCCAGGCAGGCAGCACGCTGCGCGCGGAATTTGACGATTGCGAGCTCACGATAGGCCCTGGCACGACCACCCTCCGCGCCGAGCTGCCCGATCAGGGAGCCCTCTCCGGGCTCATGGAGCGAATTACCGGCCTGGGGCTTGAAGTGATCGACATGCACCTCGTGGCCCGGTCGCCTGGTGACTAGGCCGTCCGGACCGCGCCGGGTCGCCGCCCTCGCCGAGGTCCTTGGTGTCAGGAACCCGCCCGTCGGCCGCTCTGACGCTCTCGGTCTCCAGCGCGCTCACCGCGGGCCCGCTGCGACCCTCGCCCCCTGCGGCGCGACGACCGCGTGCTCGGCGAGCCAGCCGAGCAGCGGACGCAGCCGCTCGCAAGCGCGGTATACCGGCTCGACGTCCCGCACGGCGTCGGACTCGAGCTCGCGGGCGGCGATCAGCGAGCGGTGCCTGAGCAGGCCGGCACGGGGGTGGTCGGCGGGGTAGCCGCGCGGAATGCGCTTCATGACGTCGCCGAGGATCTCGTACCCGTCGGCGGCGAGCGACGACACGAGATCCTCTAGCATGCGCCCGCTTTGTTCCGCGGCGGTCGCCGCGCGAAACAATGCAATCTGCTCAGGGTCGGCGTACCACCAGGCGGCCTTGATGCGCAGGCCGTCGAGGTTGAAGCGGAATCCGATCTCAATGTTGCGGGCCACCCGCACGATGGCGCACTGGTTCTGCCACCAGTACGCGGTGGTGGCGTAGCGCCATACAGCGAAGTCCTCGTACCAGGGATCGGTGTCCGCAAGGTCGCTGAGCAGATCGATCATCGGCTGCCGCACGTGCTCCTCGCGGTGACGCCGTACCCGCTCCCGCGTCTCCCGCGACGGCTCGCCGTCCAGCTTGAGCAGCACCGGGTACGCCTGCTCCGGCCACCCGTGAAAGCGCGTCCCCATGTCCGAATGCTACCCACAGCACCGGACAAGTTCCGGGCCCCGGCGGCGCAAGAGCTTGTAAACGGCAACCGTCGTCGGACGGGAAGGCAACAGTGACGTCAGCGCATTCGTCCCGTCCGCGCCGCCATCGAGACCACGGGCGCCGGGCGCTTGCGGGCGTGGCCCGGGGCCCGGTGCCCGGGACGGCTTTGCCAGGATGGGGAGTATGCGATTCGCCTTTAAAACCGCCCCGCAGAACACCACCTGGCGCGACATGCTCGCGGTGTGGCAGGAAGCCGACGACATTGAGCTGTTCGAGTCGGGCTGGACCTTCGACCACTTCTATCCGATCTTCTCCGATTCGAAGGGCGCCTGCCTGGAGGGCTGGGTGACGCTTACCGCGCTGGCGCAGGCGACGCGCCGGCTGCGGCTCGGCACGCTGGTCACCGGCATTCACTACCGGCATCCCGCGGTCCTGGCTAACATGGCCGCCGCCCTCGACATCGTGTCCGCCGGCAGGCTCGAGCTAGGCATCGGCGCCGGGTGGAATGAGGAAGAGTCCGGCGCCTACGGCATCGAACTGGGCGGCCCAGCCGAGCGCAGCGACCGGTTCGAGGAAGCGTGCGAGGTCATCGTCAGCCTGCTGAGTCAGCAGACCACAGATTTCGCGGGCAGGTACTACCAGCTCACTGGCGCGCGCTGCGAGCCCAAACCGGTGCAGCAGCCGCACCCTCCCCTGGTGATCGGCGGCAGCGGCGAGCGGCGCACGCTGCGCACCGCCGCCCGGTTCGCCCAGCACTGGAACTTCGTCGGCGGGCCGCCCGAGGAGTTCGCGCGCAAGCGTGAGGTTCTTCATGCCCACTGCCACGACATCGGGCGCGACCCGCAGGAGATCATGTTGTCCAGCCATGTCCGGCTGGGCCCTGACGGCGAGATCGGACCGGCCATCGACACCGCGGCTGCGCTCGGCGACCTAGGCCTGGACCTGGCGATCGTCATCCTCCCACCGCCGCACGACCCCGCCGTGCTCACCCCGCTTGCCGATGCCCTTGCCCAACTCCGCTGACACTGTGACTCCCCGGCATGGCCACAGGCCACGGGAATCATCCCCCGGCCGGCGGATATTCTGGATGACATGGACAGCCGGGCGAGTGACAAAATTCCCGGAGCCAGGGTGCGCGTCAAACGACACCCGCCAGCCCGCCCCTCGTCAAATGCCAGGCCACGGGAGTGGCTGGCGCTAGCTGACGGGGCTGTCCAGGAAGCCAGGACCGAGGGGCCCGTTCTTGCCCTCTTCGGAGAGCCACTGCCGTACCAGCCAGGCCGTGCCGAGCGGCGTAGCGGTGTGCCTGCCGAGATCATAACTTCCGATCACGTACCTAATTCCTGTACATGCTCGTGGGCGTATTCCCAGGGAAAGCTGACCTTGAAGTACTACAACGCGGCATGCCCGGTGCACCTAACGATCCTTGGCAATTAATGCCGTAAACGCCGGGGTGTCTGGCAGACTACGACCTTATGGCTAGCGACTACGAGATGCTTGCCGCCGACTACGACTGGATGTTCGACGACGACGAGATTGCTAATGGTCGCGCGATAAACCATCCGGCGACGGCCCGCCTGCTGCAGCGGACCAGCAGCACAAGTGCCGTGCTGGACGCGGCCTGCGGCACCGGTGTCGACGCGGCCGTGCTCGCGCGCCGGGGCTTCACGGTGCGGGCGGCCGACGGAAGCGACGCGATGATCGAGGGTGCGGCTGCCCGGTTCCGGCGAGAGCGGCTGGCGATCCCGCTCTTGCGCAGCAGCTGGGTGGATCTTCCCGCAGCCACCGGCGAGCGGTTTGACGTCGTGCTGTGCGTCGGGAACTCGCTGGTACACGCCGCCGGCCACGACGCAATGGTTCAGGCGCTTACGGGGCTGCGGCGGATGGCCCGCCCCGGGGGATATGTGGTGATTGATTCCCGTAACTGGGAGAAGTTCCACGCCGAGCGCCAGATCGTCCAGGTTGCCAACCGGGTGGTAACTCGCGCGGGACGACGATGTTTCGTGCTCTATTCCTGGGAGATACCGGATCGCCTCGGTGACGAGCACATCGCCCATCTGGTGTTCATCTTCGATAACGACGGCCAGATCGAGCCACACGAATACCAGATCATGTTCCGCCCTTTCACGATCAGCGAACTGCGCGAGCGGCTTGAACCCGCGGGATTGAGGGAAGTCGACACAGACTTCGATGCTTCCCGTGACCGCTACTCGGTTGTCACGGTAACGACCTAACGGGGGCACTATGCGACGCCGGGCAATCCAGCCCTGCAAGCCCGGTAATGGAGACTCAGTACTCCACCTAGATCGTTATCTCCAAGGTTCACCAGGCGGCTGACCGCCCCAAAGTTCCCGCCGTCACCTTCTGAACGTTCCGCGCCCTCTTACGCCGGAGAGTTCCTCGCGGCTGCCTCCAGGATCTTCACCGCTTCCATGGCCTTCGGGTGCCTGACGAGCGGCAGGTACGCTGCGGATCCGCAGTTGCCTCAAAGGGCCGCCGGCGGCGGTTCACCGCTCAGTGCTAGCGGGCTCCCTTGGCGACTATGACGCGCCCCCGACAGGCGAGAAAGGCTTAGATGCTGCGCCGTGGAGGGCCAGTAGTCAAGCGGCGTGCTCGAGTTCCGGCTGACCCCTTACGCTGGCGCCCTGGCCGGGCGGCGGCGGGCGCGGGGCCGTCCGACTGCCCATCCGCGGTACGCGCGAGCTAGCGCGGCTGGGCGGGGACGAGTCGCAGCTGGAGCCGCCGCCCATGCCGATGACACCTCGATCACGCGGATTCTGCGTGACCATCTTGGCCCGGGCGCCGCGGGCTTCCCCGTGGTTCAGAGCACATGGCCGCGTTATGACCAGGTGAACGTGCAAGAAGGATTGGACGCCTGGCTGGCGGAGCCGGGCCGCGAGCACGAGATCGTCGGGCTGACGAGTTTCCGCCACCATCCCTTCGGGCTGGCGGAAATGCTGCAAGGCTCACTGCACCCGTCCGGCCCGCGCGCGGGCAGCGTCGTGACCGTGGCGCTGCCCTGCGGACCGGGCGGCGTCACCCGCCGCTGCGTGCGAGGTGCTGTCTACCTGGTCACTGAGGCTGACGGCCGACTGGCCCTGCTGGTCCGCGCGGGCGAGGACGTGAGCATTGAGGCCGTCTGCGCTGTGGAGGATCGGGCGCAGCGTGCGCTTGACGAGGTGCGGCGGCTGGGCGTCGAGCGCAACGTGTTCCGTGGCCAGGTGGTCTCGTTCAGCGGAAATGTCTTTGGCCCGCGCGGTGTCGGGGTCGCTCCCGGCGCCGAGCTCAGCTTTGTCGACCGTCCCAGTGTGCAGCGGGATCAGGTGATCTTGCCTGCGCAGCTTCTCGACGGGATCGAGCACCAGGTCCTGGGCATTGCGAGATACGGGAGGCGGCTGCTGGCCAGCGGCCAGCATCTTAAGCGCGGGGTGCTGCTCCACGGCCCGCCCGGCACTGGCAAGACGCACACGGTCCGCTACCTGCTCGGCCAGCTCCCCGGGGTAACCGTTGTCGTGCTCTCCGGCGCGGCACTCGGCATGATCGCCGCGGCCTGCTCGATAGCCCGGACCCTGCAGCCATCAGCCGTGATTGTCGAGGACGTGGACCTCATAGCCGAGGAGCGCACGCCGCGGCTGGGTCAGCACCCGCTGCTATTCCAGCTTCTGAACGAGATGGACGGGCTGGCCGAGGATGCCGACGTGACATTTCTGCTCACCACCAACCGCGCTGACCTGCTGGAACGGGCGCTCACCCAGCGGCCTGGCCGGGTCGACCATGCCGCGCTGCTGCCGCTGCCGGACGCCGAGGCCCGCGGTCAGCTGATCCGCCTCTATCAGGGCAGCTTGCAACTGGACCTCACCGATCCAGGCGCGGTGATTACCCGGACCGAGGGGGTGACCGCCTCGTTCATCAAAGAGCTGCTGCGCCGGGCCGCGCTGCTCGCCGCCGAATCCGCCGGACAGGTCACCAGCGACGCAGGGCATGATAACCAGCCGCTGCGGGTAACCGACGAGCACCTGACCGCCGCCCTCGATCAGCTTCTCGATACGCGTAACGAGCTCACCCGGTTGCTGCTCGGCGGCCAGGTACCGCGCACCCCGCAGCAAGAACCCGGGAGCTTCCCTGGCAGCGCGCCCGTGACAAGCGACTAGTACTCCAGCCGTAGTTCGTGATCTTGGGGCGTGGCGGTGCTGGACGTCAGACGGCCACCGTCTGATCATCGCGGGTTCTGCCGGCTCTTGATGATCTTGCGGTGGCCGCAGGCCATAGCGCAGGCCCTGCCCGGTGGGCGGGGATGTTCGATGAGCTGATGGCCCGGATCGCGGGCCGGTTCGGCCGGGTGGAGCCGCGGCGGCGGGCCCGGTCGTTCGTGCTGGGGCTGCTGGCTGAGCTGCCGCGCAAGAACTGCTGGAGCATCGCGGAGCATGCCGGGGATGCCTCGCCGGACGGGACGCAGCACCTGCTCGGGCGGTCCCGCTGGGACGCCGGCGCGGTCCGTGATGACCTGCGTGATTACGTCGTGGAGCGGCTGGGTGACCCGGGCGCGGTGCTGGTGATCGATGAGACCGGGGATGTGAAGAAAGGCCGCTGCACGGCCGGGGTGCAGCGGCAGTACACCGGGACGGCGGGCCGGACCGGGAGCGCCCAGGTCGCGGTCTACTTGACCTACGCGGCCGCGGCGGGTCACGCGGCGATCGACCGCGAGCTCTACCTGCCCGGGTCATGGACCCAGAACCCGGCCCGGTGCCGTGCTGCGGGCATCCCGGACGGGACCATGTTCGCGACGAAGCCGAAGCTCGCGCGCCGGATGATCGCCCGCACCCTGGACGCCGGGACCCCGGCGGAATGGGTCGCCGGCGACGAGGTATATAGCGCCGATCCTGGGCTGCGCGCGGACCTGGAGAAACGCCAGATCGGCTACGTGCTGGCCGTCGCGAAGAGCCACCGGGTCAGCGCCGGAGCCGCGGGGCCTGCCGCGCCGATGCCCTCGCCACGCGGCTGCCCAGGCCGGCGTGGCAGCGGTATTCCGCTGGCGCGGGCGCCAAGGGCCACCGGCTTTATGACTGGGCACTCCATCGGCACTGGCCCGGGCCGGCCCGGGCACCGCTGGCTGCTGATCCGCCGCAACTACCGGACCGCCGAACTGGCGTTCTACCTCTGCTACGCACCCCGCCACGTCCCCCTCGCCGCGCTCGTCAGGGTCGCGGGGCGGCGGTGGACCGTGGAAGAGGACTTCCAGGGCCGGCAACGGCCTCGATGAGCACCAGGTCCGCCTCTGGGACTCCTAGCACCGCTGGATCACCCTGGCCATGCTCGCCGCCGCGTTCCTGACCATCACCACCGCCGCCGAGCACGCCAGCGGCCCGCCGCCCGACGGCCAGATCCCGCTGACCCGCAACGAGATCGGGCACCTGCTCGCCACCCTGATCATCTGGCCGCTGCGCGGCCTCTGGCACCGGCTCCGCTGGTCCGACTGGCGAAGACGCCACCAGCACCGCGCCCGAACCCGCCACTACCAGCGACAAGCCCGCGAACCATGACAATAACGATCTACGGCTGGAGTATTAGGCGGCGTCACTCAGTGTGTTCGCCATGGCCCGGTGCTCGACGCGCGCATTGCCGCCTGATACGGACGGCTTCGATGGTTTTCTGCAACTCTGCGGGCACGGCCCCGGGAAACATGGGAGCGGGGACCGCCCCGCTGGGCGTGCTGGGTGAGGCAGCGCCAACCGCGCCGTCAGTCGAAGTGGTACTCGCCCCGGCGAAGTTGCACAACCCGGTAGCCTCGCTGGCCGACCAGTTTGCGCAAGTGCCGTACGCCGCTCAGGCCTGCGATCACGACGGCTACCGCAGCCGCCAGGATCGAGGCGCCGAACAGCACGAGCCCGCCAGCGACGTGTCCCAGCAGCATCATGATGACACCGGCGAACAGCGCCACCGGCACGGCCGCCACGAGCAGCACGGCGAGGAGCACGGCGGCGATCACCGCCTTCGCCGGCCAGCCCATCGTCCGGGCTGTATACCAGACCGCCATGTCGCTTCCCCTTCATCAGCCCAGTCAAATCAAGATATGTCGTGTTGCGGGCGGGCGCAACACGGCCGCGTACCGGCGGAACGGACAGCCGCGAACCGCCTGCGCGCATATCGGCTGTATTTCGATCAAGACGCCGGCCGCCCGGATCTGGGTATTCTGCGCGCCTGTGAGCCAGGCCGGGACGGGAGATCGCTTGTGCCGGGGGCCGTCAGGCCCGGGCGTGGGTGGTCAGGGAGGGCTTTGGCCTGGTCATCTTAATGGGGCGATGGCGGGCCGTTCCTGCCTCCTCGTTCGCTACCTCCTGGTGCGATCTTCGTGCTAGCCGAGGGATTCCGTCATGCTGTGTAGCGGATGTCTGCCCCGGTTGCCCGACAAAGGGGGTTCCCAAGATGATCATTGATTGTGCTCACTACCAGGACGGCCGCCGGCAAGGCGAAGACGCGGTGTCGCTGGAGGATGCGGCGGCCCGGTGCGGGCAGGGCGGCTTCGTGTGGCTGGGACTGTTCGAGCCGGGCGTCGAGGAGCTGGCCCAGGTGCGTGATGCTTTCGGGCTACACGAGCTAGCGGTCGAGGACGCGCAGAATTTTCATATGCGGCCGAAGGTCGAGAGTTACGACGGAGACGTGCGGCTGGTGATCTTGCGTACCGCGCGTTACGACGACGAGGCCGAAGAGGTCCAGTTCGGTGAGATCAGCGTGTTCCTCGCGCCGACCTTCGTGATCACAGTGCGGCAGGGCGTCGCGAGCGAGCTGCGCGGCGCGAGGCAGCGGCTAGAGCAGCGGCCGGAACTGCTGGCCGCGGGCAGTGCATCGGCGCTCTGGGCAATCCTGGATCAGGTAGTGGACGGGTACGCGCCCGTCGTGGCCGGGCTCGAACGTGACATTGACCAGATCGAGGCCACCGTGTTCTCCGGTGCCGTCGCGCCGACCGAACGGATCTACTCGCTGCGCCGCGAGGCCACCGACTTCTACCGTGCCGTGCACCCGCTGCTCGGCGTGGTTGCCGCGGTCGAGCGCGCCACCGCGGTCCCGGCGCTGCTGCCGTATCTGCGCGATGTCCAGGACCACCTGCTCCTGGTCAACGAGGAGGTCGCCGCGCAGCGTGACCTGCTCGGCACGGTGCTGGAGGCCAACATGGCGGTGATCTCGGTCGAGCAGACGAAGGTCAGCGTCCGGCAGAACGCCACCATCGAGCAGCTCACGGTCCTCGCCACAGTCTTCCTGCCGCTGACGTTCGTCACCGGCTTCTTCGGCCAGAACTTCGCCTGGCTAGTCGACCGCATGCACAGCCTCGCCGCGTTCCTCATCTACGGCATCGGCGGTCTCGCCGTGCCGTTGGCGCTGCTGTTCTTGTGGCTGAGGCTCCGCAGGCTTCACACGAGCAGCGGCGCCTCGCTCCACCACAACTGACCCGAACCCCGGCTCCGGCACCACTTACCCGGATAGGCCCGGCGAACCTGCCGAGCGCGGCTCTGCATGATATGCCTGCTCGGGAACACTGCCGGAGCGCTAGCCGGTTCCCAGAGCGCATCCTGCGAGTCGGCAGGCAGACGGCCGGCGGCGGGCATCCTCGGCATGACCGGGCCGGGTCAGGGGCTCAGCTGGCGGGCCCGGTGGGCGGGTGGGTGAGGTCGGCCAAGGTGAGGGCGAGATGCAGTTTCAGGCGGTCTTCGCCCCGGCGCAGGTCCAGCGGTAGCAACTCGGCCGCGCGGGCCAGGCGCCAGTACAGCGTTGTCCGGTGGATGTGCAACTGTGCGGCGGCCTGTTGGGCCTGGGCCGCGCACCCGAGGTAGCACCGCATGGTCTGCCGGTATGTTTCGGCTCGATCGTCCAGCAGGACGCCGACGCCGGGGCAGATCCGCTCGGGCGCCGACGGGTCGCGGTAAAGGTACTGGAAGGCGGCGTAGACGCCGAGGCTCGCCCAGTCGGCGGCGCGCCCGAACTGCGGGACGTGCGCAGCCACGTAGGCTGCGTACTGGGCGTTATCCAGGCTGGTGTGCACGTCCGCCAGCGCTGCGGCGCCGCCGCAGGTACCCACGGCCAGCCGCGGCCCGGGCAGCGCCCGGACCGACCGGCGCAGGTCGGCCAGCGCGCCGACGGTTGTGATCGCGGCCAGCTCGCTCTCGCCGGGGCTGGCCAGCACCAGGGCGCCTGGCGCCGCCCGGAGGCGCAGGTTCCCCGCCGCCCGGCGCAGGCTCCCCGCCGTCCGGCCAGCGTCCGGTGCGGGCTCCGGATGGCCGGCCGCAGGGCGGATCACGGCCAGCGCGTAGGGCGGCGGGCCGGTCAGCGCTGCCTGCCCGGCCAGCATGGCCGCGGCCTCTTGCCGGACCTGCTCCTGCGGGTGCAGCAGCCCGTCGGCCAGGTCGCTCAGTACGGCGAACTGGTCAGCGGCCCGGATCGCCCGCTGCGCCAGCAGATGGGCCGCCTGCGCCGCGGCGGCCCGGGCCTGCCGGGTCTGCTCCAAGGTCAGTGAGGGCTCGTTGATGAGCCACAAGAACCCGAGCAGCTGATCATCGGCTAGCAATGGCAGGCAGAGGCGGGGCAGGGTGGCCCGCTGCGGGTCGCCGGGGATAGACACCGGCCCGCGGGCGGAGAACACTCCGTGCTCGGTCAGCGTGCGGCGCAGCCGGGCGCTGGTCTGGCGCTGCAGGACCGCATCTACCCGGCTGCGGTCCAGCCGCCCGGTCTGCGGGCTGATGGCCAGCGGGCGCAGCGCGGCGTCGTCGATGATTACCGACCGGCGCAGGTCCCTGGCCAGCTGCTCGGCGATGTGCTGCAGGTGGTCTTCGAACACATCGTTGTCATTCCCGGCGACCTTGCGGCTGATGCGGAGGCGTTCCTACATCTGTCGAAGTCAGCGCGGCCAGGATGGGTCAGCTGTCGTAGCCGCGCTGAATACCGCCCGTGGCAGCTTGGGGAAGAGGGTCTTTATCGCCAGAGACGGAGGCAGCTGGTGCCTGTTGACACACAGACCGCGCTCGCGCCGACGCTCGAGGGCCGGTATTACACCGATCCGGACATCCTGGCCGCCGAGTGTGAGCGGATCTTTGAGCGGCAGTGGTATTACGCGGGCCGGGCCGACGAGATCGCCGCGCCCGGACGGTTCATCCGGCGCCAGGTCGGGCGCGAAAACGTGCTGCTGGTCCGCGGCAAGGACGAGGTGATCCGGGGCTTCCTCAACGTATGCCGGCACCGCGGCGCGCAGCTGTGCCTAGCTGACTCCGGGGAGGTCGGCAACGCGATCCGCTGCCCCTATCACAACTGGATCTACGGCCTGGACGGTGCGCTGATCACCGCGCCGAACTGGCGGGCGATGGCCGATATCGGCAAGCGGGGCTACGGCCTGCACCCGGTGCGCGCGCAGGTCTGGGAGGGCCTGATCTGGGTCTGCGTGGACGGTGACCCCGGGCCGCTGGACGATCATCTGCGTCCGCAGATCGAGTCCCGGCTCGGCGGCTACGCCAAGCTGGAGCGGTACCGGATCGGCGAGCTGACAGTCGGCGGCCGGGCCGAGTACGACGTGGCCGCGAACTGGAAGCTGATCTACGAAAATTTCCAGGAGTGCTACCACTGCGCCCGCATCCACCCTGAGCTGGTCCAGGCGATCCCTCAGTTCCGGTCCCCGGCCATCGGCACCGGTGGCTACGACACCGGCGGCTACCCGATCGCCCCCGGCCGGGCGTCGTTCTCGCTGACCGGGCAGACCGCGCTGCCCCGGCTGCCCGGCCTGCTGCCCGCCGATGACGGGCTGTTCTACGGCATGGTGCTGCGCCCGAACTGCTTCCTGTCATTGATCAGCGACCACGTGATCGTGCACAGGTTCGAGCCGGTCGCCGCCGACCGGACGCGGGCGGTATGCGAGTGGCTGTTCCCGGCGGGCACACTGGCCGAAGGCCGGTACGACGTCAGCGACGCGGTCGCCCTGTTCGCGAAGGTCAATGAGCAGGACTTCGCTGCCGCGCAGTGGTGCCAGCCGAACATGAGCTCGCGCGCCTACCGCGACGGCGGCGTGCTGGTGCCCAGTGAGGCTGAGGTGATCTCGCAGTACTACGCGTGGTACCGCGCCCTGATGGGCATCACCGCCAAGGGGCGCCTGCCAGGCGGCGACCCGCTGCCTCATGCGGCCAGCTGATCGCGGGGAGCGCGAATGGCACTGCAGTACCGGGCGATCGTGATCGGCTGCGGCGCCGTCGGCGCCGCGACCACCTACTGGCTGAGCCGCCGGCTCGGCGGCGGCGTGCTGGCGCTCGAGCAGTACCGGCACGGGCACTCTCGCGGGGCCTCGGAGGATCATTCCCGGGTGATCCGGCACGCCTACAGCCGGCCCGAGTACACGGCGCTGACCCCCGCTGCCTACCAGAGCTGGAACGTCGCCGAGCGGGGCACCGGGCTGCAGTTCGTGTACCGCACCGGCGGGCTGATCCTCGCCGAGGACGGCAGCGCCGGCGCAGCCTACCTAGCCGCCGCGGCCGCCGCGATGGACGTGGCGAACCTGCCGTTCGAGCAGCTCACCGGCACCGAGGTGATGCGGCGCTGGCCGCAATGGCGGCTCGGCAGCGAGCACATCGCGCTGCACGACCCCGAGTCGGGCATCCTCGACATCCGCCAGGCCACGGCCGCGCACATTGCGCTGGCCCGCGACCGCGGCGCGACAATCCTGGCCAGCGCCGAAGTCACCGCGATCGCCGAGTCGGCCGGCAGCGTGACCGTCACCGCGGCCGGGCAGGACTACTCGGCCGGGCGGGTGGTGCTGGCCGGCGGTGCCTGGAATCCGGTGCTGCTGGCCATGCTGGGCGCCAGCCTGCCTATCACGCTTACCGAAGAGCAGGTCACCTACTTCGCCACGCCGAAGGTCGCCGAATTCACCCCCGACCGGTTCGGCGTCTACGGCTACCTCGCCGACGACGGCCTGTACTACGGCTTTCCCGTCTACGGCGAGGTCGCCACCAAGATCGGCATCGACGGCGCCGGGCCGGTGGTCACCCCGGAGACCCGGACCTTCGCCCGTGACGAGGCGCGGGTGCGCCGGGTGCTTGCCTTCCTGGAACGCTACCTGCCCGCAGCCGTGGGCCCGGAGCTCTACACCCGCACCTGCTGCTACGACTTCCCACCCGACCGGGACTTCATCGCCGACTACGTGCCCGGGTCGCAGCGCGTGCTGGTCTGCGCAGGCGCGGGACACGCAGGCAAGTTCGCCGCGCTGCTGGGCCGGATTATCACCGAGCTCGCACTCGACGGTTCCAGCCGGTACCCGGTCAGCGCATTTAGCGCCACCCGGCCTGCGCTCACCAGCGCCGCCGGGGGACCCAGCCGCGTCAACTCGATGTGAGCAAGCCAAGGCCACCGGGCGGGGCATGTGGCACCCACGGCAGGCAGGCGCTGGCGCCGTGCTGCTGAAGCACCATGCCGCAACGAGTCAGAGCTGGCCAACGTCGTCTGCCTGCGCCGTAATCAGCGTCGTCAGTCGAGCAGAATGGGAGCGGCGACATGCCAGGAGGCGCGGGTCAGACCCGGTGATTTGGGCCGTATCACTGCCCTGGAGCTGCAGGAACGTCGTGCAGCAGATGGCCGGCCCTTTCGGCATGCCGACCTGAATCCGGGCGGCCAGGCCCAAGCCGTCACTAATCCGGCGGCGTCACCGTCGGCGTCGGCGTCGGCGTCGGCGTCGTGAGGTAGGCGTGGGAGACGGTGACGGCTTCGGCTTGTGCGACCGTGACGGAGACGGCGACGGCGACGTCTTGTGCGACCGTGACGGAGACGGCGACGGCGACTGGCTCGGCAGGACTGGCGGCGGCACGCCCGCCTGCAGCGACGGCCCTAGCTTTCCGGGAAATGGCGAGCGCGCGGCCCGGCCAGCGTGGTTTCTGACGGCGCTTGACGCCGTCAGCGAAGAACTGGCCGGGTCGGGGGTCGGGCTGCCGGTCGCAACCGTCGTCGCGGTCCGGTTCTGGGCAGCTGTTCGCGCTGACGTGAGCTGGTAGATCAGGGCGCCCGCCCCGATGAGGACGACGAGTGCCGCCGCGGCGGCTATCCCCCACGGCGCGCTGCGCCGGTCCTTAGGCTGGACCGGAAAACCGTCGTCATCCAGCTGGCCGATCCGGCGCGCGACCCCACGACGGTATGAACCGGGTTCGGTATCGAGCACTGTCTTCGTGATCCGCTCTCGAAGAGCGAGGGGCGGCGCCACGACCGGCACGTCGGCCAGCAACTCGGGACCGAAGACCCAGCCGCCGCGAATCCGGGTGCATCTGTCGCAGGAGTCGATATGTCGGGTGAGTCGCTTGCGGAGCGGCGGCGTCAGCGTAGCTGACCCTGAATCCCACACCCCGACGATGGCCTCCAGGGCCTGGCAGCCTGCCCAGCCCGCGCGGAGGACCACCGCGGCTGTGGCCGAGTCCTCGAACCGACTGCACGCGCCGGTAAGCAGCGCGCCCGCCCGGCGACCGGATACGCCGAGCACGACCGCGAGATCAGCGCCGTGGATCGCGTGCCGGAACGCGAGATTGAGGACCTCTCGATCGCTGTCGGACAACCCGTCCATGGCAGCCATCACGATCAGCAGCTTCTGCCGGTCGCGCGCCTCGGCTTCGACGTCGGGAAGCTCAATCTCCGCGGTGTCGTCGTCCCCCGGGGCGGGCAGATCCTGGAAGAAATCCGCAGGAGTGCTGATCCCGGAGCCGCGGGCCACGTTGCTCAGGCATTGCCGTCGAGCGATGGCATACAGCCAAACGCGGAGCCGATCGGGATCTCGCAGCTTGCCCATCTGCGCGTCAGCGGCAATCAGAGTGTCCTGCAGTCCGTCGGCGGCTGCGACAGGGTCACAGAGAATGCTCATACAGTAATCAAGCAGATGCGCTGCGTACCGGTCGTACAGCTGCGTGACAGTACTCTGGCCGACGCCTATTGGCGCATCGGCCGCAAGCCGGTCCTCGGTGCAGCCACCGCCGAACTCAGCCGACATGGGACCTCCATCGTGATCTGAATTACCTCGGCGGCGGAGGCGGGTGCCGCTGTTCCAGATAACCTGCCAACGTCGGGTCGTTGGCGCAAGGTGTCCGCAATTTAGATAGCGGACATGTGGCACACTATCGGCGTAACTACTGCGGCGACCGCAGTTTAGCGATGACTTCTTCGACGAGGCGCTCCCCGGGACTCGACGCGGGCCAGTATGCGAGTTCACCGGCGAGGCAAACTTCTGACCACCCGCAGGCGCTGCGACCACGTTCGCGGATACGGCGGCAGATGCCGATCCAGTTCTGGCCTAGGGCACCGGCATGCTCGTTCCGAAACCTTGAGCGATGCGCTTGTCGTGGCGTTTGCGCCTGGCCAATGCGCGCGGCTGCCAGCGCACGGCGGCAGCCCCGTGATGGCAGAGGATGACCTGGCGCAGGCCGCCCGGGAGCTATCCGGCCTGACTGCCTCGGCCCCCAAATGCCTGCGGCGCCTAGTCGAGGTGGTGGCGCAGGCCGTTCCCGGATACGCGGGCGCGACATCGACGCTCTGGCAGCACGGAGAACTGGCCATCTCGACCGCGACCCATCCGGATCTTGCGGATTTGGGCGCTTCGGGCGCCTGGGTGATCATGGTGGAGTGACTGAGGAGCCGCTGGGCGGCGGCAACAACGCCCTGGAAGTTGTCCGGGTCGGTGACACCGTCCGGCGCGCCCGGGATGCTGGCAGCGGATTCGCCGCCCGGGTGCTGGCGTATCTGGAATCCGCCGGTTATCCCTACGCGCCGCGCTTTCTCGGCGTCGATGACTGCGGCCGGGACATCCTGAGTTACATCCCGGGCCGGACGACCGATCACCCCGGCCAGCGCGCGGACGGCGCGTACGCACGCGGCGGCGCGATGCTCCGTCGGCTGCACGAGACCACCGCCGGCCACCGGCTGGCGGCCGGCCGGGAGTGCGTGGTGCACGGTGATCCTGGCCCGTTCAACACCATCTTCCGGGAGGGACTGCCAGCGGCCTTCATCGACTGGTCCTCCTGCCGTCCCGGCGACCGGCTGGATGATCTGGGCTACCTGGCGTGGACCTGGTGCATACAGTCCCAAGGCCACGTGCCGATCGCTGAGCAGGCACGGCACCTGCGGGAGCTACGCGACGGTTACGGTGACATCGAGCCTGAGATCCTGCTGGCCGCGATGATAGGCAGCCAGACCCGGATCGTGGACCTGGAGACGGCAAACGCCGACAACCCCAGGCACTCGGCTGCCCGCCGCCAGCACGCGAAGACAGCCATCGCGTGGGCGACCGCCGACCGTGCGCTCCTCCGCAAGCACGAGGCGCTGCTGCTGTCCGCGCTCCGCCGACACTGACACGGACCTACTGGAGTTCGGCGCCCAGCCTTCCGCCGGGCTGCGGGATGGCCGGGCCTGCAGCGGAGCCCGCGGCTGGCATCGCCGCCGCCTGCTGCGCCGCGGCGCTGCCCGCCGCGCCGGCCAGCAGGCCGCCAGCCAGCCCGGTCACGAGCAGCATGGCGCCCCGGGCACGCGCTGGTTTACCGGTCGATGCCACGCTGACACCCATGTCGCCATCCTTCTTCGCCGGGATGGGCGCCAGCCTAGGCGGGCAGGTCCGCCGTTACGATGGGCCGGTGTCGTTGCGAGCCATTGACTTTCATGTGCATTTGCCAACGCCGGACTGGCTGGATGGCAGCATGGCCGGCTACGTCGAGGCGGCTGAGGCCTACTTCCGCTCGCCTGCGCAGCGGCAGTCGCTGGATGAGCTCGCGGCCAGGTACCGCGGCCTGGACGTGCGGGCTGTCCTGCTGGCCTGGGATGCCGAGACGGCGACGGGACGGCCCCGGGTACCGAACGAGACGGTGGCCGCGGCCTGCCGGGACTATCCGGACGTGTTCACCGGCCTGGGCTCGGTTGACCCGCACAAGGGCGAGGCGGCCATCGACGAGGTCGCCAACATCGCCTCGCTCGGGCTGCGCGGGGTGAAGTTCCACCCGTCGCTGCAGGCGTTCTCCCCCGACGACCCCGGCTACTGGCCGATCTTCGCCGCCTGCGAGCAACACGGCCTGCTCGCCTTGTTCCACACCGGGACCAGCGGGATCGGCGCCCGTCAGCCCGGCGGCCAGGGCATCCGGATCGACTACGCTCACCCGCTCAAGCTCGACTCGGTCGCCGCCGCCCACCCCGGGCTGACCGTGGTGGCGGCCCATTTCGGCTGGCCCTGGCACCAGGACCTGATCGCCGTCGCCCTGCACAAGACGAACGTCTACATCGATATCTCCGGCTGGTCGCCGCGGCGGATCCCGCCGGAAGTGATCCGCGAGCTCCGGGGGCGGCTGTCAGGGCAGTTCCTGTGGGGCAGTGACTACCCGTTCTTCACCCCCGAACGCTGCCTGGACGAACTGGCGGCCCTTGACGTGCCAGCCGATGTCCTGGCCACGGTGCTGCACGATAACGCTGCCCGCATCCTCGGCCTCAGCTGACCTGCGGAACGCGACAGCCGGGACTCGCGCCCGCGCACTCCGGCTGGGGCGCCCTACCGGGTCATCACTCCGGCGCGAACGGCGGCCCGGGCGGTTCGCCCCACCAGCCGCGCAGGAACCTGGCGGCACGCTCGCAGGCCCCGGCGAGAGGCCCGCCCGGGTGGCCGAGCGCCTCGATGATGAATCCTTCGATCTTCTCTCCGGCATCGGCGAGGACCTGCTCCGGAGTGGCCGCCAGGCCCGCACGGTAGCCGATCACCGCGCCCGCGTTGCAGACGAAGTCAGGCAGTGCCAGGATGCCGCGCTGGTGCAGGACATCGGCTCCCTGCCGGGTGTAAGGGACATTGGCGGCGGGCGCGATCACCCGGACGCCGGCCGGAAGCGACTCGGCGGCCCGGCGGGTGATCACTCCGGGCCTGGTCCCGGGAACAATCACGTCCGCATCCACCGCCGTGAAGAGCTGGCCCGGCGGCCATACCGGCAGGCCGTACCGGGAAACGCACTCATCGCCGTGCGCGCGGCGCAGCGCGAGCAGCCGCCCGACGTCGAGCCCGGCCGGGTCCGCGACGCATCCGGCGACCGTGGAGACCGCGACAACCCGGCCGCCGCGGCTGGTTACCTCACGCGCCACGCCGCCGCCCACCTTGCCGAATCCCTCGATCGCAGCCGACCGGCCCGGCCACCCGCCGCCCGGCCCGGCACGCAGGGCCGCCTCCGCGGCGACCGCGACGCCGTACCCGGTGAGGACATCCTCGAATGGCACGCCGCCGACAGCGCTCCGGATGGCCGCCGGGGCCGCCCGGCGCTCGCGCAGCGGCCCGAAATCCTCCTCGGACGTGCCCATGTCCGGCCCGGTCAGGAACCGGCCCGTGTCGACCAGCGGACGGATCTCCGCGCAGTAACGGGCCAGCTGCCGCGCCCGGCCGAGCCGGTCAGCCGGGTCGCCCCGCAGGCCGGCCTTGGCGCCGCCGACCCGTTCGCCGAGCGCCGCGAACTTGTAGGTCATGGCCCGGGCCAGCAGCGCCACCTCCGCGACCGTGACGTCCGGCGCCAGCCGCGTCCCCCCGGCGGAAGCGGCGGCGCCGGGAAGGTCGAACACGATGAACCCGGTCACCGAGCCCAGTTCGATGATCTCCGGCGGGCGAGGATCACCCCCGGTATCCGGCTCGCCTGGCATGACAGCTCCGATGTTCCGATCGCGGCACCCGATACCAGGGAAGTCTGCCGTAGTCAGCCTCGACGCGGTGGCGAGGTGTCACCCGCGGAAGTTAGTCCAGCGCCTGCCGTGCGGGCCGCTGCTGCCCGCGCGGTTAGGGCACGACCACGACCACCGGCGCGTCCTGGCGGGAGACGAGCTGCCGCCCGAGCGAGCCGGCCAGCCGGTGCAATACTTTCGCGGACCTGCCGACCACCAGCAGATGGGCGCCCGCCGAGCGGGCCACGCTGGTCAGGCAGTCCGCGGCGGCGCCGAGTTCCCAGGCGAAGGTCAGCGGCACGCCCAGCTCGCCGGCCCGCTGCGCGGCCTCGGCCTTCAATTGCCCGGCCGCCTCCCGCCTGGCCTGCCCGGCAGCGGCGTAGTCGAAGTACCCCCCCACCGCGGCGACGGGCTCGACGGCGGGGGTGGCATACACCGCGATGAGGCTGCCGCCGGTCCGTAACGCCTCCCCGGCCGCCCAGGAGAACGCGTCCCAGCTGGTCGGTGAGCCATCCAGCCCGACGACGATCACCGGAGCGGTGGCGCCGCCGGGGCGGCCCGGGATTCCTGGCGAGTGCATCGCAGCTCTGGCCTCAGTCATGTGATCACCTCGAACTCGCCGATGGGTACCGGTGCCGATGGGACAGGACCGGAAGGATGGGGTCGATCAGGCCGCTCCCCGAGAACGAGACGACGCAGCCGACCGGGACCGCCCACGCGCCCCGTGGCTGGCGGAACGGGCTGACCGCGGTCCGCCGGCCGCTGTTCATGCGCTGACTCCTGCCGGTCGCTCGCGGGCCTGCCCGGTCACCCGGTCCTGCCGCTCTTCGTCGAGGCTGCGGAGGCGCTCAAGGGCGGTAACCGCCGCGGCCAGCACCCCGGCCTCGCCGGGCGGCAGTTCGTCGATCAGTTCCGCGAACGCGGCTGCGCCCGCCTGCCGCCGGGCCCGGAGATAGTCCGACCCGAGGACGGTGAGAACGACTAGGGATACCCGCCCGTCCGCCGGGTCCGCGCGCCGTTCGGCCAGGCCGGACCGCTCCAGCGCGGTCACGAGCACGGTCATCGACGGCTGCGTGATGCCCTCGGCCGCGGCCAGGTCGGTGATCCGGCGGGGCCCGGTCCGGTCCAGGGTGGCCAGCGCCGATGCCGACGTCAGGCTGATGTCGCGGGGCACGCTGCGGATTGCCGCGGTAGCCAGCCCGAAGAGGGCATGGCCAACCGCCGTCCGGCTGCCGGTGTCCGCGGCGGTCCCGGCTCCTGGCAGGGCCGAGGCTCTCCTGCTCATGCCAGAAGCATAACACAATCTATATTGACTGTTCTATGTACTTAGCCACCGGCGGGCACGCCCTGTTGAGTGCTGCCAAGCTGACTACCTAGGAGGTGTCACATGAACGCACGGGTAACGGCGGCGGCAGCGGGCACGATCGACGTCGGCGGCGACCTCACGGTGAGCCGGATGGGCTTCGGCGCCATGCGGATTACCGGTACCGGAATCTGGGGGGATCCGCCGGACCGGGAGCAGGCGAAGGCGGCCTTGCGCCGGGCGGTGGAGCTGGGGGTGACCTTCATCGACACCGCCGACGCCTACGGGCCGGACGTCAGCGAGTTGCTGATCGCCGAGACCCTCCATCCCTACCCTGACGACCTTGTCATCGCCACTAAGGGCGGCCTGCTGCGCCCGGGACCGGGGCGCTGGACCGAGGACGGCCGCCCGGAACACCTCCGGCGGGCCTGCGAGGGCAGCCTGCAGCGGCTGAAGCTTGACCAGATTCCGCTGTACCAGTTCCACCGGCCGGATCCGGCGGTACCAGTCGCCGACTCGATCGGCGCGCTCGCCGCGCTGAAGGCCGAGGGAAAGATTCGTCACATCGGGGTTTCGAACGTGTCGGAGGAACAGCTCCGCGAGGCCCAGCGGGTGGCCCCCATCGTGTCCGTGCAGAACCGCTACAACGCCGGCGATCGGTCCTCGGAGACGATGGTGGACCTCTGCGAGCAGGAGCAGATCCTGTTCCTGCCGTGGGCGCCGATCAAGGACGCCGACGGCAACCAGGCGGTCAGCGACGCGGCCGCCCGGCATGGCGCTAGTTCCCGCCAGGTTGTGCTCGCCTGGCTGCTGGCCAGGTCGTCTCAGATCCTGCCCATTCCCGGCTCGGGATCGGCCGGCCATGTCCAGGCGAACATCGAGGCCGCCAGCGTCCAGCTCGGCCCGGACGAAATCGCCGCGATCACCAGGACGGTGTAACGGGCTCCCCGGGCCGGCCACGCGGGCTGGCTACTCCCCAGCACACCGTCATGTCCGCGCTCTGTCGTCGCACCACGGAAGGCACCTGCGGGTGCTGCGGCAGGAGTAGGCCGGCCAATGCTGCGTCGCGGGCCCGTGGCCGATCGCGGCTCCGGGTTTGCGCTGGCTTGCTACGTTCACGGGTGTGAATAATCTGAGCGGCCTCGCTCACTGGGCGAGCGGCAGCGGCCTGGAGATCGTGCTGTTCGCGACGGGCGCGATACTGCTGGCGCGCATCGTTACCTGGATTGGCGCGAGGATCACCGACCGGATCGACGCCAACGCGGACGAGACCGATGCGCTGGTCCGCACGGAGGCAGCAAAGCACCGGCACGCGCTGGCGCAGGTGATCACCTGGGTCACCCTGGTGGTTATCTACTGCGGGGCCGCGGTGGCTATCGCGGCACGCCTCGGCGTTCCCGTGACGAGCCTGGTCGCCCCCGCCGCCGTGGTGGCCGTGGCGCTGGGGTTCGGTGCGCAGCGCATCGTCCAGGACATCCTGGCCGGCTTCTTCATCATCACCGAGCGCCAGTACGGATTCGGGGACCTCATCAGCGTCGCGGTGCCGAACGTGAACAGCCCTGCGACCGGGACCGTCGAGGACGTCACGTTGCGGGTGACCACGGTGCGGACCGCCAGCGGCGAGGTGGTCATCATTCCCAACGGCCAGATCACCCAGGTGACCAATCTCTCGCGTGACTGGGCGCGGGCCGTGGTGGACGTGCCGGTGCACGCGGCCATGGAGGTCAACCTGGTGAGTGACCTGCTGCGGCAGATCGCGGAGGATGCCTACCAGGAGCCGGACCTGCGGAAGCTGCTGCTGGATCCCCCGGCCGTCATGGGGGTGCAGAGCATCGACGTCGGCAACTTCCAGGTCCGCCTGGTCGCCAGGACGCTGCCCGGCAGGCAGTTCGAGGTCGAGCGGATCCTGCGGGCCCAGATCGCGACCGGGCTCCGGCGCGAGGGCATCCTGCTGCCGGTCGTCCCGGCGGCCGCAGACCCGTACCGGCCCGAGTGATGTCACGGCTACGACAGGCGATAGCCCTGCTACGGCAGGTGCGGGTCACGACCTGGGTGCTGACGGCAGTATTCCTGGTCGCCCTGATGACCTACCTGGACGTCAAGCCCCCGCCGCCCGGCACGAAGCCCGCGGTGCACGACTCAACCTCGCAAACGACGGCGCCCGCTAAGCCGCACCATACGGCCACGCCGAGGCCAACTACCCGGGCCACCCGGACGCCGTCGCCGACACCGACGCCGACCGCGAAGGCCACGCCGACCAGTCCGGCGTCCCCGACGCCGACCAGCTCGGTCGCACCGACCGGCACGCCGCACCCGACCGGCACGCCGACGCCGACGCCGTCCTAGACCGGCAGAAAGCCAGGATCCCCGCCGCGACGCGGCACTGCCCGGCTCTCCGGCTGCGCACGCCTGACCACGCATCAGCGGATGCGGCCCGGCCAGTCCGGCGGGCCGATTAGGCTCCGGCTCATGCCCGACCTGACCGAGCTAGCCGACCGGTGGCAGGCGGACCTCGCCGCCTGGGCGATCCCCGAGCACATCACCGCATCGGTCAGCGAGTCGCCGTGGGTGCTGCCGCGGCAGGTGTTCGCCCGCCGGGCGGACCGGCTGGTAGGCGAGCCGTCCGGCCCCTCCTACGAGCGGGAGTGGGCGGCCCTCGATCCGCCCGGAAGCGTGCTTGACGTCGGCGCGGGCGCGGGCTCAGCCTGCCTGCCGCTGCTCCGGCGGGCCACCGCAGTCACGGCCGTCGATACCGATCCGGGCATGCTGGAACTGCTCTCGCGGCGGGCCACCGCGATGGGTATCGCGGCCAGCCAGGTGCTCGGCCGCTGGCCGGAGGTGGCCGCGGCGACCCCGCCGGCCGATGTGGTGACGTGCCATCACGTCCTCTACAACGCGCCGGAGCCAGTCCCGTTCGTCGCCGAGCTCACCTCGCACGCCCGGCGCCGGGTGGTCGTGGAAACCACCGCGCAGCATCCACTGACCACGCTTAATCCGTTCTGGCTCA
This sequence comes from uncultured Actinomycetes bacterium, assembly GCA_963707065.1. Taxonomy (GTDB): domain Bacteria; phylum Actinomycetota; class Actinomycetes; order Streptosporangiales; family Streptosporangiaceae; genus Palsa-506. The sequence continues at coordinate 181,726 of CAVPPJ010000058.1, read as the reverse complement.
AATTTCATGGCCTGCGGCGGCCGACCGCCCCTACCGCAGCGGATCTCCTGGAAATCCTCACCGCCATGGGCCTGCGGCCGCGAGCCGAGACGTGGACCCGGCCGGGCGGGCCCGACTACGCCAGCTTCGACGAGCTCGTCGACGTCACCAGACGGCGGCTCTGCCTGCCGCCGGAGCGCGCCGCCGACGTCGCTGGTGCGCTGGCGGATTCCGGTGTCGACCCCGGGAACCCGGCTGACCTGGGCTCATCCGGCCGTGAAGTGGTCACGATCTGGTGGGAGGGCAACTCTCCAGAAATCTGACAACGCCCAAGACGGCCGGATGCGCGTCTTTGGATGTAGTGAGGACTGATGACAGCGAAGGCAAGGATGGGGCAGCAACCATGAACGAGTGGCCGGAGGGCTGGTTCCGGGACGGTGCCAGCCCGGGCGGGGCAGCGGGCCAGGGCGCCGCAGCGGGCCAGGGCGCCACGGCGGGCAGCCCGGGCGCGGCGGACCCGACGGTGCGGCTGCCGGCCGGCGCCGGGCAGCCGGGCGCGGCCCGGGCCGCACGGCCGGCTGGCGCGATACCGCCAGCCGGCCCGATGCCGCCGGGCGGCGCAGGTCCGGCCTGGCCTGCGCAGCCCCCGCCTCAGTCCAGGCCAGGGCCCCGCGGGCCCAGTACACCGCGGCGCCGCGGGCCGGGCAGCCCGCCCGGCGGCCCGGGCGGCCGCGCTGGCCGCCGCCGGTCTCGCCCGCGACGGATCATTGCCATCCTCAGCATCGTGGTCGCGCTGCTCCTGGTGGTGGTCACGGGCATGTACTTCTACCTGAACTCCCAGCTGGTCAGGAAGAACGTGCTGGTGGACTACGCGGGCAGGCCCGCGGCCTCGGCCGGGCAGAACTGGCTGATCGCCGGGTCGGACAGCCGCCAGGGCCTGACCGTCAAGCAGGAGCGCCGGCTGGCCACCGGCTTCGACGTCAGCGGCAAGCGCTCCGACACGATCCTGGTCCTGCACATCCCCGCGAATGGCGGGCCGTCGGTGCTGGTCAGCCTGCCCCGTGACTCCTACGTCCCGATTCCCGGCTACGGAGATAACAAGATCAATGCCGCATACTCATTCGGCGGCCCCAAGCTGCTCGCCAAGACCGTGCAGAACGTCACCGGCCTGCGTATCGATCACTACATGGGCATCGGCTTCGGCGGCTTCGTCGGCGTGGTCAATGCTGTCGGCGGCGTGCGCATGTGCCTCAAGACGTCGCTGTACGACCAGGCATCCGGCGCCCGGCTGAAAAAGGGCTGCCAGACCCTTAACGGCGGGCAGGCACTTGCCTACGTGCGGACCCGGCATAATTTCTCCAGCCAGGACCTGCAGCGAGTCCAGGACCAGCGGGTGTTCCTGCGGGCACTGCTCACCAAGCTGACCAGCCCCGGCGTCATGCTGAACCCCTTCGCGGCCATCCCGGCCGCCGTCGGGGCAACGAACACGCTCACCGTCGATCAGGGCACCAGCCTCTACCAGCTGATCAAGGTGGCATTCGCGCTTCGGCACCCGGAGACCACCACCGTCCCGATCGCCAACTCGGGCTTCGTCACGCAGAACGCCGGAGACGCGGTGCAGTGGAACAGTGCTGAGGCCACGCAGTTGTTCAACGACCTCAGGAGCGACCGGCCGGTGCCGAAGAGCCTGCTAACCGGCTCGAAGCAGGCCGGCTAGCACCGAAGGTTCGCCGGCGCGAGGTCCACAATGCGTACATGCGCGCGCTAGGAGAATTTCTCCGATACGATGCCTAGCGCTTCCCCGTGGGCTCATTACAGCAGCCGGAGGTCCGATGAGAACCGGCAGTGTCACCGAAACCGTGCGAGTGTCCGGTCTCTCCGCACGAGAGTCCCAGATCATGACGCTCATCGCGGCCGGGTACTCCAATGGCCAGATCGCGGCGAACCTGGTCCTCGCCGAGAAGACCGTGAAGAATCACGTGAACCGCATTTACGCCAAGCTCGGCGTCGGCTCGCGATCGGCGGCAATCGCCCAGTGGACGCTGGCGACTGGCGTGCCCGCGCAGGCCACGCGCATCTAGGCGGGCCGTTTCGTCCGCCGGGAGCCGGCCCTGCACCCAGGGCTGTTACAGCGCGCCTTCAGGTAACTCCCAGGAAGAAGGCGCACTATGGGTACCATGACGAGCCCGGCGAATGACGTGCGCAAGCAGGCGGATGCCCGGTTGCTCGTGGTCGAGGACGAGCCGAACATCCTTGAGTTGCTCTCCGCCAGCCTGCGGTACGCCGGATTCGACGTCATCACCGCGGCGGCCGGCGGTGAGGCCGTGCAGGCGGCCCAGCGGCACCGGCCCGACCTCATCGTGCTCGACGTCATGCTCCCCGACATGGACGGCTTCGACGTGATCAGGCGGCTGCGCGGCGGCGGGGCCAGGATCCCGGTGGTATTCCTGACTGCGCGGGACTCCACCGAGGACAAGATCCACGGCCTGACCCTCGGCGGCGACGATTATGTGACGAAGCCGTTCTCGCTGGAGGAAGTCATCGCGCGGATCCGCGCCGTGCTGCGCCGCACCAGGGGCGACGGGACGGAGCCGCCGCCGCGGCTGAAGTTCGCCGACCTGGAACTCGACGAGGACAGTCACGAGGTGTGGCGGGCTGGCACGCAGATTCAGCTATCCCCCACCGAATTCAAGCTGCTCAGGTACTTCATGGGCAACGCGAACCGGGTGCTGTCCAAGATGCAGATCCTGGACCATGTCTGGGACTACGACTTCCGCGGTGATACCGGCATCGTGGAGTCTTACGTGTCCGTGCTGCGGCGCAAGGTTGACTCCGCCGAGCCGCACCTGCTGCACACCCTCCGCGGGGTCGGCTACGTGCTCAGGCTCCCGTCGTCCTAGCCGGACCATCATGGCTGTCACCCCCCCGCCGACTCGCCTGTGGAATGCCGCACGGCAGCTGCCCGACCGCACGCCGCTGCGGGTCAAGCTGATCTCGGCGCTGCTGGCGCTGGTGGCGATCGCGCTGGCGGTCATCAGCATCGCGGGCATCTCCGTGCTCAAGAGCTACCTGCTCGGGCAGGCTGACAGCACGCTGGAGAACCTTTCCAGTCAGTCTTCCCGGACCGTCGGGGAGTATTTGCTCGGCGCGCAGCCGGCCGTCGATTACGGCGGCGTGGCGCTGGCCTGGCTCCCGTCCGGCGGCCGCCTGCAACCCGTGATTGACCCGGCAGCCGGGCTCGGCCGTCAGTCGCAGGGACGGATTCTCCCGCTGCCGGCCGTGCCGGCCACCGCCAGCTGGCTGGCCGCGAACGAAGGCCGGCCGGTGACGGTGGCCGCGGAATCTGGCAGCAGCCGCTGGCGCGTGATTGCCTTCCCGCACCAGTTCCTCACGGCCGACGGCTCAGTCAGCGGAACCGTGATCGTGGGACTGGACATCAGCAACGTCTACGCCACGATCGGCCGCCTGGCCGCCATCGATCTCATCGTGAGCCTGATCGTCATCCTCGTGCTGGCGATTGTCGGCATCACGGTGGTGCGCAGAAGCCTGCGGCCGCTGACCGAGATCGAGCGCACCGCCGAGGCGATCGCGGCCGGCGACCTGTCCCGCCGCGTTCCCGACCGCGACCCCCGGACCGAGGTCGGCCGCCTCGGGCGGTCGCTGAATGCCATGCTTTCCCATGTCGAGATGGCGTTCCACGTGCGGGCCGAATCCGAGGCGGCCGCCCGCCGGTCTGAGGAGCGGATACGGCAGTTCGTCGCCGACGCGAGCCACGAGCTGCGTACCCCGCTGACGGCAATCAGGGGGTTTGCCGAGTACTACCGGCAGCGCGGCGGCCTCGCGAACGGCAGGCCCGACAGCAGCGGACCGGAGAACAGCGGACCCGGCGGCAGCACCGTGAGCGCAGGCTGGCAGGACGGCCCGGACCGCGAGTTGCCCGCCGCTGGTCCTGGCGTGGCCGCGCCGACGCGCGGCGGCGGCCCGCTCACCCGGGTGGAGCTGGACCGGATCATGCGGCGGGTCGAGCAGGAATCCTCCCGGATGGGCGTACTGGTCGAGGACATGCTGCTGCTGGCCAGGCTCGATCAGCAGCGGCCGCTGGAGAACCGTCCCGTCGACCTGCTCACGCTCGCCGCTGACGCCGTGCACGATGCGCGGGTCATAGCTCCGCAGCGGAGCATCGACCTGACGGTCAGCGCAGGCGCGGCCCTGATAGTGCTCGGCGACGAGGTCCGGCTCCGGCAGGTGATCGGAAACCTGATGAGCAACGCGCTCACCCACACCCCGGACGGAACCCCGGTCGAGGTGCGGATCCGCTCGGGCACCCTGGACGAGGGGCGCGCGGACGCAGGCAGGGCCACCCTGCCGCCGCCCGGCCCAGGAGCTGAAACGAGCACGCCACCCCCTGCCGTCATCCTTGAGGTTGCCGACCGGGGCCCGGGACTTACGCCCGAGCAGGCAGAACGCGCGTTCGAGCGGTTTTACCGCGCCGACCAGGCCAGGGCCAGGCAGGCGGGCGGCAGCGGGCTCGGCCTCGCCATCGTGGCCGCTCTCGTCATGGCCCATGGCGGCCGGGTGAGCGTCGAGGCGACGCCGGGCAGCGGCGCCACGTTCCGCATCGCGCTCCCGCTGGCTCCCGAGGCACTCGGCCCCGAGACGCTTGGCCCCGAGACGCTTGGCCCCGAGGCGTCTGGCCCGGGACTCGCGGGGCAGCCGGACGGGGAGCCCCCCGCGGGGCCGGGCCAGCCGGCTGGCTAAGGCGCCCGCCCTCGCCGGCACCGCCGGGGATCCGGGCAAGGTGGAATACATCCGTATACCACGGTCATGTCATCCCGCTGTCATCCGGATTGGTCTAGTATGCGTCAACGGTAGGCCGGGCTGTTTCCGCCGCCCGCGTCCCAGGACAGCCGCATGTCGCAGCGGCAGGGCCCTTACGAGAGGACTCCCCCACATGCACACTGCACGACTCCTACGGCCGCTCGCGGTCGCGGCCAGCGTCGCGGCGCTGGCCATGTTCGCGGCCTTGCCGGCCGGCGCCACCGCTGCGTCGTCGCCGCATTCCAGCAAGATCGTGCAGGTCCACCCGATGATCCGGACGCCCGGCGCGAGCACGTCAGGGACCACCGTGTCCAGCGGCAACTGGGCCGGGTACGCCGCCTTGCCGCAGCATTCCGGCGGCAAGTTCCGTTACGTCGCGGCCACCTTCACCGTGCCGTCGGTCAACTGCTCGACCACGCCAAGCAGCTTCTCCGTGCACTGGGTCGGGCTGGACGGATTCAACAGCAGCACCGTGGAGCAGGACGGTGTCGAGTCCGACTGCAACGGCTCGACCCCGGCGTACTCGGCCTGGTGGGAGACCTTCCCGGGTAACTCGATCCAGACGGTCTTCAGCGTGAACGCCGGCGACGCCGTCATCGCGTCGGTGTACTTCAACAGCGCTTCTGGTGCCCACCACAATCAGTACAACCTCGTCCTCACCGACGTCACCAGCGGCCAGAGCTTCAACCTCTGGAAGGCCTGCGCCTCCGGCTCCACCTGCGAGAACAGCTCAGCTGAGATCATCTCCGAGGCTCCGTCTTCCGGCAGCATCCTGCCGCTGGCCGACTACGGCATCGAGAGCTTCGTGAACGTCAAGATCACGGACAAGAGCAAGCAGAAGGGCGGCATCAGCTCGTCCAACTGGAAGCACGACAAGATCCTCCAGATCAGTGCCGCCACCAACCACTTGCTGGCTTCGCCCAGCAGGCTGTACGGCAGCCACGCCTTCAGCAACACCTGGAAGGACGTGAGCTAACCGGCATGTGCATGCGGTCCGTCCCGCTCATCAGGCCCCCGGGCAAGGGACGGATCGCATGCCACCGCCAGGCGCGAATGACCGCCCGCCCGTTTACGACGGCCCGGGCGGTCTTTCGTTTCCTATCCCCGGCCGGCCAGCGCTGACCGGGCAGCGCCCAGCGCCGCATCCCGGTAGGCGGCCCCGAACAGGCAGACGTGCACCAGCAGCGGGTGCAGTTGGTGCAGCGGCACCCGCCCCGGCCAGCCATCCGCTAGTGGCGCGATTTCCTGGTAGGCGGCCATGATCCGGTCCAGGTACGGCGCGCCGAACAATGCCAGCATGGCCAGGTCGGATTCCCGGTGGCCGCCGTGCGCGGCCGGGTCGATGAGCCAGCCGCGGCCACCGGACCAGAGCAGGTTCCCCGACCAGCAGTCACCGTGAATGCGGCTGGGCGGTTCCGGCGGGCCGGCCAGTGCGCTGGCCCGGCTGGCGACCAGCTCTATCAGCTGCAGGTCGGCCGCGTGCAGCGTTCCCGCAGCCAGCCCGCGGCGGGCATAGGGCAGCAGCAGCTCGCGTCCGTACCACTGCGGCCACGAGTCACCGGCCCCGCCGCCGCTGTCCGCCCAGTTCCCCGCGCCGCTGCCCAGCGGCAGGCTGGCGATGAAACCCGGCCAGGGCGCGCCGAAGCCGGCCGCGCCCGCCAGGTGCAGGCGGGCGAGATCCCGGCCGAAGCCCTCGGCCGCCGCGGCGCTCGGCCCCTCCCCGGGCAGCCAGGAGACGGCAATCGCGCTCGCGTCCCGGCCCAGCACATCGGGAACGGGCACCGCCCCCGCTTCCGCCAGCCAGCGCAGCCCGCGCGCCTCGGCCTCGAAGACGCCGTCCAGGCCCGCGCGCAGCCGCCCGGCGGCCACCTTGGCGAACGCGAGCCGCCCGTCAGCCAGCACAACCCGGTAGTGGCCCCACTGGTGCTGTCCGCCGAGGCGGTGAACCTCGCGCACCGCAGCACCAGTGAGCCGCCCCAGACGCGCCGCGACGCCGGTGTCCGCCGGCCCCGGAGCGCTCACCGGCCGCCCGGTCCGGCGCCATCCCCGATGAGCGCGGCCAGCTGGGCCGCCAGCCCGCTGGCCGCGGCCTGCACCAGGTCAAACGCCAGCGCATAGTCAGCGGCGCTGCCGTTGTACGGGTCAGGGACGTCACCGTCGTACGGATCGCCGCCCGGCCGGCCCGCGCCGCCGTCCCCGGCCGCCGCCGGGTCGAACGACCTGAGTAGCCGCACCCGGTCCCTGGCGGTCGCCCGGTCCGGCGCCATCCGGCGCAGGTCAGCCAGGTTCCGCCGGTCCATCGCGACTACCAGGTCATAGTCACCGAACCAGGACCGGTCGAACTGCCGGGCGCGATGCGCCGACCCGTCGTACCCGCGGGCGGCCAGTTCCGCTCGCGCGCCAGAATCCATCGGCCCGCCCAGGTGCCAGTTCCCGGTGCCTGAGCTGTCCACCTCGACTTGGCCGGCCAGCCCCGCGCGGGCGAGTTCATCGCGCAGCACCACCTCGGCCGTCGGCGACCGGCAGATGTTGCCCAGGCAGACCAGGGAGACCCGATAGCAGCCGGACGGATTCCGGGGCGCCGGTGGCGGCTCCGCGGCGAGCGCATGATCGGGCATGCCACCAGGATGCCCGACCGGCCGGCTGCCCCGCCGCCAAGGCCCGCCGCCCCGGTTCCGAGCCTGGCCGGCAGGGCGGGCGAGCGCCGCCCACGGCGGGCTGCCACGATGAGCGCATGCTCTCGACCGCCGACTACAGGAAGCTCTCCTTCTGGCTCGACACGGTGCCGGGCACGCTCGCCCCCGGCAGCCGGCTGACCGGGGATATCGAGGTCGACGTGGCCATCGCCGGGGCGGGCTACACCGGGCTGTGGACGGCCTATTACCTGTCCCGCGCGGAGCCCGGCCTGCGGATCGCCGTCTGCGAGCGCGAGATCGCCGGCTTCGGCGCCTCGGGAAGAAACGGCGGCTGGTGCTCGGCGCTGTTCCCCGCCTCGCTCGGCAAGCTGGAGCGGATGGCCGGCCGGGACGCGGCGATCGCCATGCAGCGGGCGATGCAGGACACCGTGGACGAGGTCGCGGCGGCCGTGTCGGCCGAGGGCATCGACTGCCACTGGGCCAAGGGCGGGACGGTGCAGCTGGCCCGCTCGGCCGCGCAGCTTGACCGGGCAACGGCGGAGGTGGCCGAGGCCAGGGAGTTCGGCTTCGGCTCCGGTGACCTGAAGCTGCTGACCGCGGCGGAGGCAACCGATCTGGTGGCCGCCACCGGCGTGCTCGGCGGCACGTACACCCCGCACTGCGCCGCCATCCACCCGGCCAGGCTGGTGCGCGGGCTGGCCGAGGCCGTGCGCCGCCGCGGGGTCACCGTCTTCGAGCGCACCCCGGTGACGGCGATCGAGCCCGGCCGGCTGGTCACGCCGTCCGGCACGGTCCGGGCCAGGTACGTCATCCGCGCGACGGAGGGCTATACGCCGCAGCTGCCCGGCCAGCGGCGCGCGATCGTGCCCGTGTACTCGCTGATGATCGCCACGGAGCCGCTGCCGGACTCTTTCTGGGACCAGGCCGGCCTCGCGGGCAGGCCCACGTTCGGTGACCTCCGCCACCTGATCATCTACGGGCAGCGGACGGACGACGGGCGCTTCGCGTTCGGCGGCAGAGGGGCTCCGTATCATCTCGGCTCGGCGGTCCGGTCCTCGTATGACCGGGCGCCTGCCGTGTTCACGGCGCTTCGCCAGACGCTCGCCGAGCTCTTCCCCGCGCTAGGCGAGGCGCAGGTGACGCATGCCTGGGGCGGCCCGATCGGGGTGCCCAGGGACTGGTGCGCGTCAGTCGGGCTGGACCGCGCGACCGGCCTCGGCTGGGCCGGCGGCTATGTGGGCGACGGCGTGTCGACCACGAACCTGGCCGGGCGCACCCTGGCTGACCTGGTCCTCGGCAACGACTCGGGGATTACCCGGCTGCCCTGGGTCGGGCACCAGTCACCACGCTGGGAGGCCGAGCCGCTACGGTGGCTCGGGGTCAACGCCGGGCTTCAGGTGATGAACTGGGCGGACCGGCAGGAGGCCAGGACCGGCAGGCCATCCCGGGCGGCTCAGTTCGTGGGCCGCTACCTGGGGGACTGACGCCGGGCGCCAGTTGTATGCGCACATGAGCGTTTCGCGCCCTCTCCGCGGTCCTGCTACGATCACTGGGTCGCAGGCGCCGCTAGCTCAATTGGCAGAGCAGCAGACTCTTAATCTGCGGGTTCGGGGTTCAAGTCCCTGGCGGCGCACCCGTACTGAACAGGAATTACCCGCTGCGGGACCGCGGGTCTCGATAACCCTAGTTGCAGTTGGCCTTGCTGCTATCCCCGCAGAACATGGCCAGTCCGCGCGGAGCGCGATGACGAGCCGGGGCGGCAGCTGGCTATGGAGCTGGACGGGCTCAGATCGCTGCTTCGATCATGGCGCCGGTCGCGAGTAGCAGGGCCTCAGTGCCCGGTCCGCCGATCAGCTGAAGGCTGGCGGGCAGCCGCTGCCCGGTGGGCACAGGCAGCGCCAGCGCCGGGAGGCCAGCCAGGTTCACGGGGCTGGTGAACGCGCGGTAGCCCGGTCGCCTGGGGGCTTCGAGCGGCCTCGCGAAGAACGGCACCGTGGGGAGTGCGAGCAGGTCGGCCTCGCGCAGCGCCGCCGCCATCACCGCGCGCCATCGTTGCTGCTCTTCCCTGGCCCGCAGCAACTGTGCGGGCGTGACAGCCTCGCCTTCGCCGAGGCTGGCCAGTACGAGGGAGCTGATGAGGTCACGTCGGGCGGGATCGGCGAGCAGCGACTGGTTCGACACCGCCGCCTCGGCGTCGATGATCACATCGCACGTCCTCCTGGCCGATTGCCAGCCCGCTATCTCGACCTCAGTCACTTCCAGGCCACTGCGGGCTAGCGCCGCGTCCACGGCCGCGTCGATGACCGGATCGGCATCGACGCCAGCCGGCCTTATCCGGCCGACCCTCGCGGCAGCCGCTGCATCGACGCGGAAACCAGGCTCGAGCAGCGCCATGCCCGCCGCTGCGCCGGCCACATCGCGCGCCATCGGGCCGATGGTGTCCATGCTGGGCGATAGCGGCCAGCAGCCGTCCACCGGGATCCGGCCATGCGTGGTCTTCAGCCCGGTGACACCGCAGAACGCGGCCGGCACGCGGATCGAGCCGCCGGTGTCAGAGCCGTAGGCGATATCTGCCTCGCCGTCAGCCACCGCGACCGCCGAGCCGCTCGACGACCCGCCAGGAACACGGCCCGGATCGAGCGGATTGACCGGAGTGCCGAAGTACTCGTTGATCCCGGACGCACCGAACGCCAGCTCATGCAGGTTGACCTTGCCCACGATCCGTGCGCCGGCGGCACGAGCGCCGGCCAGGCACGCTGCGTCGCGCTCAGCCAGGGCGGCGGTCTCGGCTAGCGCACGGCTGCCAGCCGTGGTCGGTGCCCCGGCGACGTCGATGAGATCCTTAACCGCCAGCCGGACCCCGTCGCCGGAAGTCTCCATCCGGGTGATGAAGGTAGCCACCATGTTCACGTTTGGGTCTGACAATTTGCTTGCCAGGCTTTCTCGATCCGGGACGCAACCTCGCCGACATGGTTCACCACGAAGACCTCGGCGCCGTCAGCGGTCGTTATCCGCAGGCGACGCCGCAGCGCTGCATAGGAGCGATCGGAACCGCGCGGCGCGATGTCCACCAGTGACACGGCCCGCAGCGGAATCTCCCAGCCGGAGCCGCCCGTCGCCGCGTCGAAAGCGTGCGGCAGGAACGCCAGCCGCTGATCGGTCAGGTGAAGGCGGCCACCCACCGCGCGCGGACCCTCCATCCGGTTGGCCCGGACCGACTCCAGGAGCATCTCGCCCGGGTTCATCGCCAGCTTGCGATCTGTCACGTAACCCCACCACGTTCACTCACCATCACAGGCACCAGACCCGCGAAAGCCACGCTATATCCGACGGGCGGTATACCGGCTGAATACGGCACTTCCCCGGCACACTCAGCCTGGCCAGCATCGAGCCGACCCCCGCTGGCGAACCAGGTCACGGCGGCGGCGGCGCGGATCACGTCGGCCAGCTGCTCCGCGCCGAGGATCGGTCTTCTTCGAAGTCGCCCGGAGTGTCACCTTGCGGATAGTTACACATGATCTATTCTAGTGTTGGTGGCGTGTCATGTCGTTACTGTAAAGGGATAAGGCGCATGTATAATAGTCGCTCATTTATACCAGCTCCAATATTCATTGCGGGAAGGGAACCGAGATGAAGTTCCTGAAATCCCTTTTCAGCGTAACTGGCCTGCTCATTGGGGTCTACATTTTGATTGGAGTTTTCGTCAACACTGCGCCGCCCCATCTGCCGTCGACGGCTGACGGTATCGCATCGCTCCATAGCTGGGTTCAGTACGCAATCTCGGTTATGCTCTGGCCCCTGAGCTTTTGGAACCCTAACTTCACAGTGGGCAAATGGGCACCCTGATAACTCATCGGGCCGGTTCGTAACTGCCCCTCGGGACATGGGCCAGACCAGAATGGCTCCGCCGACTATGAGCGCGGCGATCCGGGCCCTGCCGGTCGCTGGCCGGGCGCGTCTCCCAGAATTCTGGGAGGGACATCCGGCACCTCCACTGCGACGCTTGCGGTGAAGGAAGCAGCGGAAAGAGGAGGAGCCAGCATGTTTGCACGAACGTCGACATGGTCCGGGTCACCGGAGGCATTGCAGCGGTGGGCCGACAATTCCGCCAGCACAGTGAAGGGCTTCGTTGAGGGCCTGCGCGGGAACGCGGGCGTGGTATTCCTGATCGACCGGGACACTGGTACAGCGCTGACGCTGACGCTGTGGGACAGCGACGACGCCGCGAAGGCTACCGATCAGTTCGCCGAGCAGAGCCGTGCGGCGACGGTCGCCGCGACTGGCACGGAGCTGATCGCGAGGGGCAGCTACGAGGTGGTGGCGCGCAGCTAGACTGAAGGTAACGGCGGGAGATGAGTAGCCATGCTTACCGGTCCGGCCGCCGATAATCTCGTTGCCGCGGTGGCGTCCGCCTGCAGGTCAGGGCTGGACGCCGATGCGCTGCGGGCCGCGGTCCTGCCGCGGCTGCGGAAGGCCGTGCCGGTCGATGCGCTGTGGTGGGCATCGGCGGACCCGGCGACGTTGCTATTCACCCGGTCCTACCGTGAGGAGTTGCCGGAGGACTCCGGCCCGTATTTCGTCGAGAACGAGTTCCTGCACCAGGACGTTAACAAGTGGACCGAGCTGGCCCGCGATCCTGCGGGCGTGCGCACGTTGATCCAAGCGACCGGCGGCCGCCCGGCGAGGAGTGACCGTTACCGGGACATTTTCGCCCCGCTGGGCCTGCAGGATGAGCTGCGCGCGGTGCTGCGGGTCCACGATGCCTGCTGGGGTTACGTCTGCCTGCATCGCGAGGCGCCCCAGTCGTTCTCGCCCGACGAGGCGCGGTTTGTGCAGCGTCTCGCCCCGCATCTCGCCGAGGGCATGCGGATGGGCCTGCTACGCCAGGCCTGCGACCTGGAAGGTGCCGCGGACGGACCGGGGCTGGTCATGCTCGCCGCAGACGGCGCCGTGGCGGGCATGAACGACGCCGCAGGACGGTGGCTCGAGGACCTCGGCGGCCGCGCTGACGGTTCGGATCTTCCGATCGAGATCTCGGCGGTGGCCATCAGGCTCCGCCACCTGCCCGCCAGCGAGCCGGCCATGCCGCGCCTGCAGGTCCGCACCAGAAGCGGCCGCTGGGCCGTCCTGCACGCCTCCTGGATGAATTCCGGCGCCGAGAAAGCGATTACGGTGATCCTCCAGAAAGCGGCTCCGGCCGAGGTCGCCCCGCTGATCATGGCCGCTTACGGCCTTACCGGTCGCGAGCGGACGATAGCCGCCCTGGTCTGCCAGGGCATGTCGACCCGCCAGATCGCGGGGCGGCTGCACCTGACCGCCGACACCGTGCAGGATCACCTGAAATCAGTATTCGACCGGACGGGCGTGCACAGCCGGGGCCAGCTCGTCGCCGCGATCCTGCAGCGCGACTATCTACCCCGTGTCATCTCGGGCCACCCACTCGGCCCTTCTGGCGCCTTCGTGGCCGGCTGAACCGGCCCGTAGGCCGGCATCCGCGGGAGTCTTAGGGACTCATATCAATATGATATCTTATTAATAAGCAGCTACCGGGGCTCCCGGCAGGACATGCCGCGGGAGGTATCACCATGAACCAGCCAGACGGCTCGGCCGTCACCCCCGCGCAACCTGCCGCCCCGGCGGTCGCGGCGGCTCCGCAGCAGCCGGTTTCCTGGTCCGATCGCGTGCCGGTGCTCGTCTGGGTGATCGCCGCCGTGTTCGTGGCGGTCGAGCTCGCGGTAAGCGACCGGTACGGCTTCCAGCAGGACGAGCTGTACTTCCTGGTGGCCGGGCATCATCTGGCGTTCGGCTACGTGGACCAGCCGCCGCTGGCGCCGCTGCTCACCCGGATCACCGGCATCCTCGGGGTCACCCCGACGGCGATCCGGATCATCCCGGCGCTGGCCGGCGGGGCGATCGTGATCATGGCGGCCAGGATGGCGGCACTGTTCGGCGCGGGCCGCTTCGGCCGGGTGCTCGCCGCCCTCGCCGCGGCGTGCGCTCCCGTCATCATCGGCGCCGTGCACGTCGGCAACACCACGCCGCTGGACCTGCTCGCCTGGACAGCAGTCCTGCTCTGCGTCAGCACGGCACTGCTGCGGCACCGGCCGCGCTGGTGGCTCGCTGCGGGGGCTGCGGCCGGTGTCGGACTCCAGGCCGACAACCTGGTGGCCTTGCTGCTCATCGGCCTGGCTGTCGGCCTCCTCGTCTCGGCGCAGCGCCCCGTGCTGCAGACAAGGTGGCCCTGGCTCGGTGCCGGCATCGCCGCGGTCATCTGGGCGCCGAACATCATCTGGCAGGCCGCGCACGGGTGGCCGCAACTGGCCATGTCCGCCGCATTGCACCACCAGAACACCTCCCCGGCCGATTACGCCGGCGCGCTGCCGGCCCAGCTCCTTTACCTGGGCCTGCTGGTGGCACCGCTGGTCATAGCGGGTTTCGTCGTGCTCTGGCGGAACGCTGAGCTGCGGTTCATCGCCATCGCCGCCACGCTCATCGTCGTCTACGTGCTGGCCTGGGTGCCAGGCAAGGTGTACTACACCGGCGGAGTGGCGCCGGCGGTGCTGGCAGCGGGTGCGGGGGCGGCCGAGCGCTGGATTGCCCGTGCTCGCGTGCCGCGGATGCGGCGATGGCTGGTGGTAGGCGCGACGTTCGTGGGCATGGCCGTGGCCCTGCCGGGCCTGCTGCCCATCCTGCCGGCCAGTGCCGTGCACACCTTGCCCGCTTCTTCTCAGCAAAGCTCGGTCGGAGACTCCATCGGCTGGCCGCAGCTCACCCGCGCGATCACGGCGCAGGACGCGGCCCTGGTGCGGGCCGGCCAGCCGCCCACCTCAGTCTTCACCGGGTACTACGCCGAAGCCGGCGCGCTCGACGTCCTCGGCTCGGCGGACCACCTGCCGCCGGTGCTCTCCGGCCATAACACCTACTGGATGTGGGGACCCGGACGGGCCTCCGACCGAACCGTGCTCGTGGTCGACGCACTCGGCCGGCTACGGCCGTACTTCGCCAGCTGCCGCCTGCTGACCACCTACTACGCCCCCTATCACGTGCAGAACGACTGGACCGGTATTCAGATCGGCGTCTGCGCCGGCCCGGTGGCCAGCTGGCCCGCACTGTGGCCGCACCTGAAGCACTACGGCTGACCGGTTCAGCAGGACCGCGGCGCTGGATGACAATGCCGGGTTGACCTTGACCCTGCGTCAGGCTCCGATCATGGGGCCATGAACAAGCAGAAAGCCCCGGCCGCCGTGTCGGCAGCCGGGCTCCGCAAATCGTTCGGCGACAAGATCGTGCTGGACGGCATCGACCTGACCGTTCCCGAGGGGACGATCTTCGCCCTGCTCGGCCCCAACGGGGCCGGCAAGACCACCATGGTCCAGATCCTGTCCACGCTCCTCGCCGCTGACGGCGGCGAGGCGCGGATCGGCGGCCACGACCTGGCCACCGAACCTGACCTGGTCCGCACGGTGATCGGCGTCACCGGCCAGTTCTCCGCGGTCGACAACCTCCTCACCGGCGAGGAGAACCTGATCCTGATGGCAGACCTGCGCCACCTCGGCCGTCGCGAGGGCCGGCGCCGGGCAGCCGAACTGCTTGGCCGGTTCGACCTGGCCGAGGCGGCCAGGAAGACGGCCGCTACGTACTCGGGCGGCATGCGGCGCCGGCTCGACCTCGCGATGACCCTGGTCGGTGACCCGCGCATCATCTTCCTCGACGAGCCGACCGCCGGCCTCGACCCGCGCAGCCGCCGCACCATGTGGCAGATCATCCGTGACCTCGTCGCCGGCGGCGTCACGATCTTCCTGACCACGCAGTACCTGGAGGAGGCCGACCAGCTCGCCGACCGGATCGCGGTCCTCGATCACGGGAAGCTGGTCGCCGAGGGGACCGCGGACGAGCTCAAGCACCTCATCCCCGGGAGCCACATCCGGCTGCGGTTCGCCGGCCAGAACGAACTCGAATCCGCCGCCCGCGCCCTCGGCGAGGTATCGCGTGACGGCGACGCGCTCACGCTGCAGGTCCCGGGCGACGGCAGCGTGCCATCCCTGCGAGCCCTGCTCAACAGGCTTGAGAACGAATCAATCGACGTCGATGCCCTGTCCGTCCATACCCCCGATCTCGACGATGTTTTCCTCGCCCTCACCGGCCAGGCCGGCCCAGCTAAGGACGGTCAGCGATGACCACCCGCGCCCACGCCGTGAGCGACTCGGCAACGATGCTGCGGCGCAATCTCCGGCACGCGCTGCGCTATCCCTCCATGTCCGTCTCGGTCGTCGCCATGCCGGTCATCTTCCTGCTGCTGTTCGTGTACGTGTTCGGCGGCACCCTCGGGGCCGGCCTTCGCGGCGCGCCGGGCGGCGGCAGGTACGTCGACTACGTCGTCCCCGGCATCATCTTGCTGACCGCCGCGTCCGCGTCCATGTCCACGGCGGTGTCGGTCTGCGTCGACATGACCGAGGGCATCGTGGCCCGTTTCCGCACTATGGCGATCTTCCGCCCCGCCTTGCTGACCGGGCACGTCGCCGGAAGCATGATCCAGACGATGGCCAGCATGGGACTCGTTATCGGCGCTGCGCTGCTGATGGGATTCCGCCCCACCGCCGATCCGGCCAGGTGGATCGCGGCGGTCGGCGTCCTCGCCATGCTGACCCTCGCGCTCACCTGGCTGGCGGTCGCGCTCGGCCTGGTGGCCAAGAGCCCTGAGGCCGCGAGCAGCCTGCCGCTCCCGCTGATGCTCCTGCCGTTCCTCGGCAGCGGATTCGTCCCCACCAGCTCGATGTCCGCCGGGGTGCGCTGGTTCGCCGGGAACCAGCCCTTCACCCCCATCATCGAGACCCTGCGGGGGCTGCTGACCGGCACCCCGATCGGCCACAACGCGGTACTCGCCGTCGCCTGGTGCGCCGGCATCACCCTGGCCTGCTACCTCTGGGCGCGGGCGGCGTACAACCGCGGGCCGGTGCGCTAGCGCGGCGGCCGGTGAATACGTTGGGAGCTGATCCGATCAGAACACGCGGAGGTCGCCGATGCTGACGATCGGCCAGCTTGCGGACTACGCCGGGGTGACGGTGCGCGCCGTGCGGCATTACCATCAGCGCGGCCTGCTCGCCGAGCCCGCCCGGGACGCCTCGGGCTACCGGCGTTACGACGCCAACGCCGTTGTCGACCTGATCCGGATCAAGACCCTGGCCCAGGCCGGCGTGCCGCTGGCCCGGATCGAAGAGCTGCTCGCGGCCGGCCCCGGAGAGTTCGCCCAGGCCATAGCGCACATCGACAAGACCATGGCGGCGAGGATCCGCGACCTCCAGCAGCACCGGCGCCGGCTCGCGGAGCTCGCCGGGGGCGAGCGACTGTTCCTGCCGGCCGATGTCGTCGACCTGCTCGACCAGCTCCGCGCCCTCGGGGTCAGCCCGCGGACGGTGCAGATGGAACGTGATGCCTGGATCCTGGCGGTGGCGCTGTCCCCCGAGCGCGTGCCGGAATGGCTGGAACAGAAGCGGTCGGCCATGGCCAGCACCGAGTTCCGGCAGCTCTACCTCGCCTACGATCAGGCCTTCGGCTGGGGCCCGGACGACCCCCGGCTAGCCGAGCTTGCCGACGCTACCGTCGCCTATGCCGTCGCGCAGCAGCCGGAGGCGAGGCATGACCAGCCGGACTGGACTCCAGCAGAGCACGCCATTTTTGCCCTGCTGGAGTCACAAGTCGGCGACTCGTCACCCTCGTGGGAGCGGCTGAACGAGCTCAGTAAGGCCAGGCTGCGGGCCGCCGTCAGACCGAGACCAGGTCACACACGAAGATGAGGGTCTCGCCCGGTGCGATCGCGCTCCCGGCGCCGCGGTCCCCGTAGGCCAGGTCCGGCGGAATGACCAGCTGCCGGCGGCCGCCCACCTTCATGCCCTGCACGCCCTGGTCCCAGCCGGCGATGACCTTCCCGACCCCCAGCTCGAACTGCAGCGGATCTCCCCGGTTCCAGCTCGCGTCGAATTCCTCGCCGGTGGAGTACGCGACCCCGACGTAATGCACCGTGACCATGTCGCCCGGCCTCGCCACGGCGCCGTCGCCCTCCCAGAGATCCGTGATCTCCAGCCCGGCCGGCGGCTCGGCGCCGGGGAAGTCGATCTCAGGCTTCTCGATGCTCATGCTCATCTCTCTCCGTAGCTCGATGGCGGCCGCGGGCACTGGCCCGGCCAGCGCTCGCGTGCTTCAGCCCGGCGAGGGCTTCACCTGGCGTAGGTTATGCGAGCGCGGCCAGCTCATATTAGGCGCGGTCCGCAGCGGCATCGGCCCGGCGGCGGAGTTACCTGCCGCCACCGGGCCGCGCCGGAGCTACACCTCACCGCAGAATGAGCTGGTAGACCGTCTGAACCGCCTGGCTGGTGTACCCGCCGGCCGCTACCTGCGTGACGCCGGACAGTCCGGTGACCGTTACCGGCGTGAGGCTCTCCAGCGAGGTGAAGCCGCCGCCGAGCTCGCCGTCCTGGTTGTCTCCCCAGGCTTCGACGGTGCCGTTGGAGAGCAGGGCCACGGTGTCGGCCGGCGCCCGCCGCGAGCTGGGTAATCCCGCTGCCCGGCCCGATCGCCATGACCGGCCGCGACTCGGTATACGTGCTGTTGTCACCGAGGTCGCCGTAAGTGCCGTCGCCCCATCCCCAGACGGACCCGTCGGTGCCCAGTGCCATCGCGTGCTCCGCGCCGGCCGCGATGCCCTCGACGTCACCGACGTTGAGGCCGGGCACCACCTGCGGAGTGGGCACGCCGCACCAGCACGCGGTGCCGTTCCCCATCGTTGCGTCGGTGTCCTGCCCCCAGGTCAGGACCTGGTTCAGGACGGTGTACAAATTCCTGTTCTGCACGGCCATCCCGAAGAAGGCTCCCGCCGCGATCGACGTCACCCGCGACAGTCCCGGGATTTGCACGGGCGTGGTGTTGACGGCCGGGCCGCTGCCCAGCTGATCCCACTGGTTGCCGCCCCATCCCCATACCGTCCCGTCGGAGCGCAGCGCCAGGCTCCACCCGTTGCCGGCCGCGAGCTGGGTGACGCCGGTCAGCCCGGGGACCTGGACGGGGATAAGGCTCTTGGTCGTGGTGCCGTTGCCCAGCTCGCCGAACGAGTTGTCGCCCCACGCCCATACCGTGCCATCCGAGCTCAGCGCGAGACTGTGCGTCCAGCCGGCCACGACCTGCGTGATCCCGCTGAGCCCGGTCACCAGCTGCGGACTCGGATAGTTGCTCTGGTCGCCGGTGCCGAGCTCCCCGTAGCCGTTGTAGCCCCAGGCGTACACGCTGCCGTCGGTGGTGACGGCCAGGCTGTGGGAATTGCCGTCGGAGATCTGCGCGATGTTGCGGGGCCCGCTGACGGTGACGTATGTCGAGCTGCTGACACCGCTGCCGTTGCCGAGATGGCCGTTGAGGTTGCTGCCCCAGGCCGCCCCGATATGGGCCGTTGGCGGCTTCTTGAGCGTTCCGGCGGCTTGCGCCGCCGCGGGATAGGCGGCGACGGTCGCCACCATCAGCCCGAGGGTTAGCGCGAGGCGGATCAGGCGCCGCGTTCGCTGAAGGTGGTCCATCTGCTTCCTCTCGCCGGTAGGCCCGCTGCGGGCCCAGTCCAGGCGAACGTAAGGCGGCCGGTACCGCCCCCGAATCGGGAACGGCTCCCCATGTTGTGCCCCGGCCTCCTCATCTTTTCGCCGTCGCTACCCGGTATTTCGCGGCCCCGCGGGTCGCCGGGACGCCGGGACGCGCGCCGTCGCTTATAGCCCGGCGGCTGGCCCCGTCGTTAGCATGGAGACAGGAATGGAAACTACTGGCGGCATGCGGACGGCCCGAGTTGGCCAGCTGGCGCGACGGTGGCTGGCTGGGCTAGCGCTGCTCATCCTGGTGTCAGGCGCCGCGATCGCGGTCGCGCTGCAGGTGACGCCGCTGCAGACGGTCGCCGTGGCGGGTCAGCTGATCCAGGTGGGCGCGAGCGCGCCGAGCCTCAGCCTGTCCGGCCCCGGCGAGGTCGACCTGTTCGGCCAGAGCCTGCCGACCGACCTGCGCTTCACCGGCCCGGTGCGGCCGCGGCTGCAGCTCGCCCAGATCACCATCAACAGCGAGCTGACCACTTTCGTCCAGGGCACCCGCCCGGCCGGCGCGAAACGCATCCTCGGCGCCCGCCTCGCGGACGGCTGGAAGCGCTACTTCGGCTGGGAGATTGCGGTCACCGGAGCTGGCACGTTGATCCTGGTTGGGGCGGTCGCTGGCTGGCGCCGGCTGCCGCAACGCACCACCATCAAGCTGCTCGCCGCCGGGCTGGTGATGGCCGAGGCCATCAACCTGGGCGCCATCATGATCACCGCGTACTCGGCGCCGGCGCTGCTGCGCCAGGTGCGCTCCCTCAACGAGCTCGTCGGCACCGAGACCCGGCTGCCGAGGATCCACCCGACCGGGCGGCCGCTGCCCGGGGTCCAGGTGGTGGTCATCGGGGATTCCACCGCGGCGGGAGCCGGGCTAGCGCCGTTCCCCGGCGCGTCCGGCACCGCCCGCGACTGCGGGCGCAGCGCGGACTCCTACGCGGCTGACCTGTCCGTCGCCAATGGCTGGAAGGTTCTCAACCTCGCCTGTGACGGCGCCACTATCAGCCGCGGGCTGCTCGGGCCGCAGAGACACCACGGACACCGGCTGCCGCCCCAGCTTTCAGTTGTGGAACGAGCACGCGGCGCATCGGTCATTATCGTCAGCGTCGGCGCCGACGACCTGGACTGGGCCGCGACGGTGCGATATTGCGCGGTCACGGCGCACTGCGACGACCGCGCTACCACGGCCTACTTCCAGCAGCAGCTCGCCTCGTTCAGCAAGAACTACCTCGACCTGCTCAGCAGGCTGGCGGCGCTGCCGTCTCATCCGCAAGTGATCATCAACCGCTACTACGACCCGTTCGGGACCCAGCCCGGCTGCCTCGGCCAGGTCGGGCTCAGCGCCGCGAACCTGCAGACCCTGACATCCCGGCTGGAAACGCTGAACGCGGT
The DNA here is from genome assembly GCA_963707065.1 of uncultured Actinomycetes bacterium. Classification (GTDB taxonomy): domain Bacteria; phylum Actinomycetota; class Actinomycetes; order Streptosporangiales; family Streptosporangiaceae; genus Palsa-506. The sequence continues at coordinate 161,292 of CAVPPJ010000058.1, read as the reverse complement.
ACTGGCCGAGGGCGCGGCCCAGTTCAGGTTCTCCGCGCCGCAGCCCGACTTCGCCGGGCACCAGCTCTGCACGCCGCAGCCGTATGTGCAGGGACTGGACGCAGCGGCCCCGTTTCACCCGACTGTGCTCGGCCAGCTCGCCATCGCCCTCGCCGACCAGGCGGCCGTGCACCAGCCTGCCGCCTAGCCGCTCGCGCCGCCCGGCCGCAGCCCCGCTCGCGCCGCCGCGGCCGCAGCCCCGCTCGCGCCGCGCGGTCGGAGCCCCGCTCGCGCCGCCCGGCAGCCTCGCTCGCGCCGCGCGGTCGGAGCCCCGCTCGCGCCGCGCGGTCGGCGAAGGTGAATGGCCGGGTGCGAGACTTGCGACCATGGCCGCCGATGAATCTCCGGGGAGCAGCGCCACTGAAGCAGCGGGCAACGCCGCCGCCGCGGCAGCGCCGATATCCGCACTCGCGGAACTGGTCGCGCGGCAGCGGCCGGACAGCAGGCGTCTCCGTCACCTTGTCGCCCTGCTCACCGGGGAGCCGCTGGAGGTGGCCGCGCTGGTACAGCGCAGCGGCCTGCCCCGGCCCACGGTGGAGAGCGTCCTGTCCGCAGTGGCCGGTGACCTGCTGCGAGACGGCGATAAGGTGCTGATCCGGGCAACCCAGGTGCCCGCGTACCGGCAGCGTTTCGGCTATGACCAGCTGGCGAGCACGGAGCTCGCGGATCCCCTGGCGGGCCGGCTCGCGGCGGCTGCCGCTATCACGGCGAGCATGACCGCGCTGATCGCCGGGGCACCCCGGGCGCGCAGCGACCTCGATCACGTGCCGGCCACGCCGGAGACCACCCTGCGGCGGGCACTGTGGCTGGACAGCACCTACGACCTCACTGGCGCTGTCCTGCTGTTCGTGGGTGATCATGACCTGACGTCACTGGCCGTGGCCCAGGTCAGCCCGGGCACCGAACTGGTCGTCGTGGACATCGACGAGGCGACCCTGGAGTTCATCGACACGCAGGCGGCACGCCTGGGCGTCAGCATCCGGTGCCTGGCCGGCGACCTGCGCTTCGGCCTTCCGGAGAGAGCCCTCGGCTGCGCGGACCTGGTTTTCACCGACCCGCCCTATACGCCCGAGGGCGTGGAACTCTTCGCCTCCCGCGGGTTGCAGGGCCTGGGCAACCGCGACAACGGCCGGGTCATCGTCGCCTATGGCTTCAGCGATCGCCATCCCAGCCTCGGGTTCGGCGCGCAGTCCGCCGCGCACCGGCTCGGCCTCGCCTACGAGGCAGTGCTGCCGCGATTCAGCCGCTATGACGGAGCGCAGGCGGTAGGCAGCGCCAGCGCCCTGTACGTGTGGCGGCCGACGACGCGTACCTGGCGAGTGCTCGACCGCCCCGGGAATGACGGCGCGCCGGGCATCTATACCCGTGGCCCGCACGCCACCGAGAAAGACCCGGCTGCCTTCGAGGAGATTCCCGCCGCGGTGCACAAGGTCACTTCCGAAGCTGGGTTTCCGGTCAGCGTCCTGGTCGGCAGCGGGTGGGGTGCCGCCAGGGAGAAGACCGCCAGGCTCCGGCTGGGGACCCTGCTGTCGGGCGGCCTGCCGCCGGGCATCACCGCCGGGGGGCGATCCGCCCTGGTGGCCGACCTCTCCGGCGATCCTGGCCCGTGGCTGCTGCGAACCCTGCTGGCCGCCAACTCCGAACGCCTGGTCGCGCTCGTACCCAACCGCCACCCCGACCTGGCCAGCGAGGCAGCACAGAATTCGCTGACCGCGCTGCTCCGGACGAAGTACAGGCTGCGCTTCCTGCGCAATCAGCCCGACGCCCAGCACGCGATCGTGCTGGCTGAGGCAGCCGCCGCGGACACGCTCGACCCGCCAGGGCGGCTTGCCCGCCGGATACTGCGCCGGGCTCACGGCAAGGTCGGAAACGCGTGGCGTGAAGGGCTCATCGATGCCAGCAGGGAGCTTGGCGGCCCGCTCACCAAGCGGGATGCACGGGCGGCAGCCGAGGCCTCGGCACGTCAGCCCGACGTGCTCGACACTCGCCTCATCGACCTGCCCCGTCACCAGATCGCCCGCGTACTCGAGGATGCCGCGGCATCGGCAGTCCGGCTGAGGCAACCAGCCGCTGAGACCGCCGGCCCCGTTGAGACAGGCAGCCGGCCAGGCGACTGAAGCGCGTCTCAGTGTCGGCGGCCCCCGGCACAGCGCACATCGACTTTGACTGTGACTCGTGGTGCTGGCAGGGCTAACGGGGCGACCTGGAAGCGCCGCGTCGTGCTATCGAATTCATGATCGAAATAGTGGTTCGGATCAGTCCGGTTTCTGCCGGTAAAATCCTAACCGCTAAGGCCCAGCCGCATGGCTAACGACCCACGGTCCTCGGCCCGGCAGCAAACCAGGCAGCCGCGGGCAGGCTTCGGCCGTGCTCAGCGCGCGAACTCGGCACGGACGCCCAGTAGTCGGACCGGGCGCCCCGCGATGAACAGGTCGAGGGCCGCCAGGGCTGCTGCCTCAATCGCGGCCTCGTCACCGGCCGGGACGGGAGCCGCCAGCGGACGGCCGTGGGTCCGGGTCAGGAACGGCGCGTAACGCACCTTCACCACCACCCGGGCCACCGGCCGCTGCTCGCCGGCTACGTCGGCCGCGACGAGCCGGGCAAGTCGCACGACCTCGCTGCGGACCTCCTGCCAGTCCTGCAGATCCTGCTGGAAGGTGGTCTCCCGGCTACGGGACCTGGCCACGTAAGGCGCGTCGTCGACAGGTGAGGGGTCCAGCCCGCGAGCGACCCGCACCAGCCAGGGCCCGGTGGCCGGCCCGAATTGGCCGGCCAGCGCATCGGAGTCGGCAACGGCAAGCTGCCGGACCGTGCCGATCCCCAGCTTGGCTAGCCGCGCTGCGGTCTTGGCGCCGATACCCCAGAGGGCGTCGGGCGGCAGGCCGCCGAGCACCTCGAACCAGTTGTCGCCGGTCAGCCGGAAGATGCCAGCTGGCTTGCCGAAGCCGGTGGCCAGTTTCGCCTGCAGCTTGTTCTGGCCGATTCCGACCGTCGCATCGAGCCGGGTCCTGGCTCGGACGCGGTCCGCGATCTGGCGGGCGGCCTGCTCCGGATCGTCGGTCTCGACGGCGAGGAACGCCTCATCCCAGCCCATCACCTCCACGACCGCGTCGAACTCGCGTAGCGCCGCCATGACCTGAGCGGAGGCCGCCTCGTACACGTCCCGGTCGACGGGCAGGAACACGGCCTCGGGGCACCGCCGCGCCGCGGTCCGCAACGGGAGCCCGGAATGAACGCCATGCGCGCGCGCCTCGTAGGAGGCGGTGCTGACCACGCCCCGCTTGGCCGGATCGCCGTCACCCCCGACAACGACCGGGCGGCCGCGCAGCTCGGGGTGGCGCAGCAGCTCGACGGCAGCGATGAACTGATCGAGGTCGACATGCAGCACCCAGCTGGTCACCCCACCAGTCTCGCCTGATGGCCCGGACGAGAGCTAGTTTGCACTCCAGCGACGGCCTGGACGACGACACCGCGATCCTGGCCCTCAGCATCCCCGGTCCGGCTCGCTAGCGGTGCCTGTCTCGCCAGCGTCCTGTTCCGGCACAGCCGACGGCGGGTCGAAGTGCACGTCAACGTGCTGGAAGCCCTTGCTACGGTGGGCCTTGGCTTGCTTGGAGTACGCGCGCCGGTCGCCGGTGGTCAGGATCACGTTGTCGGTGAAGGGGGTCAGCAGCGACCTGGGGTGCATGCTGCTGACGCGGACGACATTGACCTCGATGCACAGCAGCACAGCCATCGCGTTGAGATACAGGAATGCGAGCATGCCGAGGACGACGGCGAACACCGCGTTGGTGGTGCTGGCATGCCTGATTACATGCCCGGCGTAGATAACTCCGAAGGACTGCAGCAGCTGCCAGATGATCCCCGCCGCTACCGCACCAGGCGCCACGTCACGCACCGACAGCTGCCGTGCGGCCGCGAAGCGGAACCCGAAAACGAACACCGCAACGTTGATCAGCACGGACGCACCGAGCACCGCGAGCTTGAGGGCTGGCCCGAAGGCGCCGACCCCGCTGCCACCGACGATGGACAAGGCGGTGGTGCCCGCCAGCGCCAGCCCGGCGATGGCCAGTAGCAGCAGACTGCGGCCACGGGCCTTGAAGGGGTTCGGCCGGTTGTTGCGGGGCACCCCCCATGCCGTATTCGTCGCGTACTGGAACGCCTGCGCCACGCCCAGCCCGCCGTACAGGCACCCGAGGATCCCGACGAGCAGCCCGGCCAGGCCGCCGCCGAGGTGCTTCGGCTGGGCCATATCCTCTCGGATCACCGGAAACTGGTGCAGCGCCGAGGCGAGTACTTGATGCTGCAAAATGCCATCGCCCGATAGGACAAAGCCCAGGACCGTCGAGAACAGCAGCAGCAACGGGAACAGCGACACGAACCCGTAATAGGTGAGCAGCGCCGCCAGGTAGGCGCCGAAATCATCGACGTACTTGTACAGCACCGCCAGCGGGAACCCCGCCCACCGGTGCCTGCGCTGAAAATTGTCCAGCCGCTCCGTCATCGCCATTGGCTAGCTGCCTCCTGTGCGGATGGCCGTCTCACCTCGGGCGAGATGCTCCGCTGAGGTACCCGGCGACGGGCGATTCATTCGCCCTCGATGGGTGCCCGGGGCCGGTGAGTCTCCGGCTACGGATCAGCTGCGCTGGCTGCTGCCCATCCACACCGACTTGATGTTGCAGAACTCGCGGATGCCCGCCGCGGCCAGCTCACGGCCGTGACCGGAGGTCTTGACGCCCCCGAACGGCAGCTGCGGATACGACGTGACGTTGCCGTTGATGAAGACCATCCCGGCGGCCAGGTCACGGACGAAGCGGGCTCGTTCTTCCTCGTCGTCAGTCCAGGCGTTAGCGCCGAGCCCGAACTCAGTGCTGTTGGCCAGGTCGATCGCCTCGTCGATATCCGCGACCCGGTAGATAGTCGCCACCGGCCCGAAGACCTCTTCGCGGTGGACGCGCATGGCGCCGGTGATGCCGGCCAGCACGGTCGGCGGGTAATACCAGCCGGGGCCGGCCGGGGCCGTGCCGCCGCAGAGCACCCGCGCGCCCTTGCCGACGGCGTCGGCGACGAGTTCCTCGATGTCCTTGCGCTGCTGCTCCGAGGCGAGCGGGCCCACGTCGGTGCTCTCCAGCATGGGGTCCCCGACGGTCTTGCCGGCCATCTGCCCGACGAAGAGGCGCTCGAAGTCGTCGTAGACCGCTTCGTGCACGATGAAGCGCTTCGCCGCGATGCACGACTGGCCGTTGTTGAGGCAGCGCGCCACGGCCCCGATCCTGGCGGCGGCCTCCAGGCCGGCCGACGGCATCACGATGAACGGGTCGCTGCCGCCGAGCTCCAGGACGACCTTCTTGATCTCGCTGCCCGCGATGGCGGCCACCGACTGCCCGGCCGGTCCCGATCCGGTCAGCGTGGCGGCGGCCACCCGGTCGTCACGCAGGATGGCCTCGATCCGCGCGGAGCCGACCAGGAGGGTCTGGAAGGTTCCCTCGGGGAAGCCGGCCCGGGCGAACAGGTCCTGCATGAACAGCGCTGTCTGCGGCACGTTCGAGGCGTGCTTGAGCAGCCCCACGTTGCCGGCCATCAGGGACGGGACGGCGAAGCGCATGGCCTGCCAGAGCGGGAAGTTCCACGGCATGATCGCCAGTACCGCCCCGATCGACTGGTAGGTGACATAGGCCCGGTCAGCTCCCACCGCCTCGGCGTCGGCGGGCTCGTCGGCCAGGAACTCCTCCGCGCAGTCCGCGTAGAACCGGCAGGCATTAGCGCACTTGGCCACCTCCTGGCGGGCCGCGGCCAGCGTCTTGCCCATCTCGGTCGTCATCATCGCCGCGATCTGGCCGGCCTCGTCGTCCAGGATGCTGGCCGCCCGGCGCATCCACGCTGCTCGCGCGCCGAAGTCGGTGAGCCGGTAGCTGGCATGCGCTTTCGCCGCGGCCGCCAGGCAGCGCTCGACCTCCGCGTCGCTGATCTCGTCGTAGGTCTTCAGCGTCTCCCCGGTGGCGGGGTTGACGGTTGCGATCGCCATGCGTCCTCTTCTCGTCGCTTCATGACCCATGGTCGCAGCCCTGCCGGGCCCGGCCGGTCATCCCGTCATAGCACGGCAGGCGGAAAACCGGTCCCCTGGCGTGCCGCTATCTTCTACCGCGACGCGTGGCACCCAAACAGGTCACCGGTGAATCGGGCGCTCCGCCGGGGCCCGGCCCTCCGCCGGGCCGGCGCTCGGGGGCCGGCGCTCGGGTGGCCGACTCGGCGTCGGCCGCGCCCGGCTGTCAGGCGACGACCCGCACGGCGGACGAGCCGTCGGCGATGCGGCGGACCTCGAGACGCTCGGCTACCCGGTCCTTCAGGTCGGCCACATGACTCACGATGCCGATCACCCGCCCCCGTTCCCGCAGGTCGTCGATGACCCCCAGCACCTGGTCCAGCGTGTCGGCGTCCAGGGAGCCGAACCCCTCGTCGATGAACAGCGTGTCCAGGTCCACTCCGCCGGCCTCGGCCCTGACCACGTCGGCCAGGCCGAGCGCGAGCGCCAGCGAGGTGTAGAACGTCTCGCCGCCGGACAGCGACTTGGGGCTGCGCTCCTCGCCGGTGTGCCGGTCGACCACCGACAGCGTCAGCCCGGCGCGCTGCCGCTTCGTCTCGCCCTCGTCGATGCGCCGGAGCTCGTAACGGCCGGAGGACATGGCCGAGAGCCGCACGTTCGCGGCGGCGACGACGCGGTCGAACCAGTGCCGCAGGACGTACGTGGTCAGCGTCACCCGGCGATGGCCGTCCATGCCCCTGGCCAGGTTCGCCAGCCGGATCACCACCTCGGTCTGCTCGACGAGCAGGTCATGGGACTCTTCGGCGCCGCGCACCTCGGCCAGGCGATGGCGCAGCCGCCCGGCCTTGCCGACGGTGGCGTCGTGGGCGGCCCGCACTTCCTGCTCGGCCTCCTCGGCGCGGGCAAGCGCCTCCGCCGCGGTCCGCGCCGCCGTCTGCGCGCGGGCGGCCAGGGCAGGGTCGAGGCCGGCCAGATCGTCCGCCTCCGCTTCGGCCCTGAGCCGGATGAGTGCCTCGTCCCAGGCCGCGACCTGCACGCCAAGTTCGGCGAGCGCGCCCGAGCCGAGCACCGCCGGGCGTGCCTCATCCAGCGCGTCGAACCCGTTGGCCAGCGCCTCGCGGGCCGCCCGGCCGCGGGCCGCCTGCTCCGCGGCGACGGCGGCGGCCAGCCGGTCCAGCGCGGCGGCCAGGGCGCGGTCGCGGGCAGCGGACTCCTGCAGGGCACGGCGCCGGGCGGCGACGGACGGGTACTCTCCCGCGCCCTCCGCCAGATCCGCGCGCAGCCGGTCAAGGTCGGCCTGGGCCACCAGCAGCTGCTCGCGGGCGGCCGTCGCCTGCGCGGTAGCCGTCAGCAGTTCCGCTGCCAGGCGCTCATGCTGTGCCCGCCGGTCCGCTAGCTCCGCCGTCAGCCGTGCCCCGTCCGCCGCGGCGGCGCGGGCCGCCGCGATGGTGGCGGCGAGCGCCTCGGCCTCGGCGGAAAGATCGTCCGCGCCGCGGCCGGCCGCGGTCGCCAGCAGGGCGGCCTCCTGCCGGGCAAGCTCATCGCAGCGGGCATCGGCTAGGTCCCGCACCGCGGACGCGGCATCCCGCCGCGCCGCGGCCTCCTCGATGTCCCCGGCGGATGCCGCGTCTTCCCGGGCCGGCGCGGGCGCCGGGTGGTCCGCCGAGCCGCAGACCGGGCAGGGGGCGCCATCGGTCAGCTGCGCGGCCAGCTCGGCGGCCATCCCGGTTAGCCGCGCCTCGACCATGCCCTGATGCATGTCGACCAGGGCCTGGTGAATGTCCACCGCATCCCGCAGGTCCGAGCGGGCGCTGGCCAGCAGCGGCCCGAGCCCGGCGAGGTCGGCCACCGCCGTTCGCTGCGCCGAGACGATTTCCTGCCGGGCAACAGCGCCATCGAGCCTGGCGGCCACCAGGCGGGCGGCGGCCAGCTCCCGTTCCAGGTTTCCCACCGCGGCCGGCAGCTCGCGGCGGGCTTCCTCCAGCGCCCCTGCCTGCGCCGTTGCCTCGGCCGCGGACTGCCGCAACCCGGCCAGGGCGGCCTCGCGGCCGGGCAGCGCCGCCTCGTCGTCGGCCAGATGCGCGGCGGCGGCGGCGGTAAGCTCGGCGGCCTCGGCGCGGGCGGCCGCGTCGGCGCCGCCGCGGCCCGCGAGCATGTCCTCGCCGGGTTCGGGGACCAGGTCCAGGACGGCGCCGCGGGCATCGGCCGCGGCGTCCTCGGCCTCGGTGAGCGCCAGCAGCAGCGGCCGGACGGGCTCGGCGCGGCGGGCCAGGGCGAGCAGCCGGGCCCGCTGGCCGTGCTCCGGCTGGCTGCCCTCGTGCGCGCGCAGCCTCGCCAGCGCCTGGGTAAGCCGGGCCATCAGGCTGGCCTGCTGCTTGGCCTGCTCGCTAGCGCTGCGTGCCGCCGCCACCCCGGCCGTCGCCACCTCCAGCCCGGCGCCGGTCACCTCGGCGGTCGCGGCCAGGTCCTCGGCGGTCTGCTTCAGCCGGATGTCCCGCTCGGCGCGGGTCAGCCCCAGCATTTCATCGCGGGTGCTGGCATCGAGGCCCGCTGCCTCGGCCGCTGCCGACACCGCCGTCTGGATGCTGTCCTGGGCGACCTGGCGGGCGCGGGCGGCCTCGCCGCGGCGGCGCTCCAGCTCCGCGGTGATGCGGTCGTAGAGCTGGGTGCCGAACAGCCTGCTGAGCACGATGCGCCTGGCGTCATCGTCGCAGCGCAGGAATTTCGCGAAGTCACCTTGCGGTAGCAGCATGACCTGCGTGAACTGCGCCCGGTTGAGCCCGACGATCTCGGTGATCAGATCGCCGGCCTCGGCCTTGCTGGACGACAGGCTGATCCAGCTGCTGTCCTCGTGACGCTGCAAGTGCACCTGGGCGGGCTGGGTGGTATATCCCTGGCCGCGTCTTTTCAGCCGCTGGTGCTCGGGCACCCGGGAGATCCGGTATCGGATGCCGCCAAGCGAGAACTCCAGCATCACCGACGGCTCGACGTCCGGCGCCGCGAAGTCCGAATGCAGCCGGTCGGCGGCCGAATCGTCCCCGGCCAGGCCGCCGTAGAGCGCGAACGTGATCGCGTCCAGGATGGTCGTCTTCCCCGCGCCGGTGGGCCCTTCCAGCAGGAACAGCCCGCTGCGGGCGAGCCGGTCGAAGTCGACCCGCTGCGCTGTCGCGTACGGCCCGAATGCCTGCAGCTCCAGGCTGTGCAGCCGCATCAGGCAGCCGTCTCGGCGTGCTGGCAGGCCTCGATCGCGTCCCGCAGGACGCCCCGCTGGGCGGCATCCGGCGGGCCGCCGCTGGCGAACTCGACGAAATGGCCGCAGATCTGCACCGGGTCGGCTATATCGGCGGCCAGCCGCGCAAGATCGGCGCCGGTACCGATCAGGCCGCCGTCGGGCGCGAAATCAAGCACCAGCGTGTGCGGCCACTTCTCGCGCAGCCGTTCCATCGGCGAGGCCGGCCTGATCGTGTCGGTCAGCACGACCCTGACCCACGCGGCGGCCAGGCCGGCGAGATCTCCGTCGGCCCTGGCGAGCAGGTCATCGAGCTTCCCCCGCACCTCCCGCAGCGGCCGCGGCACCGGGGCCGCCAGCTGGGTCGTGGTCACCTGGCCGGCGGCGTCGATGTCGGCGAGGGTGACGGACTTCAGCTGGCTGCGCTCGGAGAACGAGAACGCCAGCGGTGACCCGGAGTACCGGACGGTGGTCCCGGTTACCCCGGCGGCGATGTTCTGCTGGCCGTGCAGGTGGCCCAGGGCGGCGTAGGTAACACCGCCGAACAGCGAGGCTGGCGCGTCGCCGATGCCGCCGACGCGGATGTCTCGTTCTGAATCTGTGGGCACTGCGCCGGTGATGAAGGCATGCGCCGCGACGACCGTGCGGCCGATGCCGCGCCGCCCGGCGTCCGCCCGGATCCGCGCGACCGCGGCGGACAGCACCGAATGGTGCGAGCGCTGCGCGCCGAGCTCGTCCATCACCGCGTCCGGCAGCAGGTACGGAATGCCGTAGATCGCGACCTCGCCATCGGCGTCGCTGAGCACGACCGGGCGGGTGATGTCCCCGACCGAGGTGCGCAGGTGGATGCCCGCCCGCTCGCTCAGCCTGGCGCCGAAGCCGAGCCGCACCGCCGAGTCGTGGTTACCGCTGGTGATGATCACCGGGATGCGGGCGGCGGCGAAGTCCCGCAGCGCGCCGTCCAGCAGCGTCACGGCATCCGTGGACGGCACCGCCCGGTCGTAGATGTCACCGGCTACCACGACGGCGTCGGCCTGGTGGCTGACCGACTCGGCCAGCAGCCACGTTAAGAAGGCAGCCTGATGCGCCAGCAGGCTCTCGCCGTGCAGGGTGCGCCCCAGGTGCCAGTCCGAGGTGTGAACCAGTCTCATCGGCGCCAAGGTTTTCCGTGAAAGGCCAGACCCGGCCGCTTCGATCGGGCATGGTGACGCCCTCATGATGCCCGGCGGCGGCGACAATCCCGGCTATCCGGGACCGCCCGGCGTGTCGCCCGCCCGGCGTGTCGCGGCCGCCCGGCGTGTCGCACCGCCGGCGTCGCGCCGCCCGGCGTGACGCGCCCGCCCGATGTGACGCGCCCGCCCGGCGGGTTGCGCCCGCCCGGCGTATTGTTCGAGGTGGCGCTGGAGGGCGCCGCCGGGTCCGCGGGCAGGACAGAGTCCACCTCCGCTGTGCAGGTACGGATCGCGGCGATCTCCTGGTGGCCTGGCACGCGGACCGCAGGCCGGTGAAGGAGACGTCATGGCAGTTCTTCCTGCCCGGCCCGACCTGGACCAGCTGCGTCACCAGGCCAAGGACCTGCTGAGAGCAGCCAAGGCCGGTGATGCCGCGGCGGCCGGCCGGATCCGGGCGGTGTCCGGCCAGCTCACCCTGGCCGGCGCTCAGCTCGCCGTCGCCCGCGACTACGGGTTCGCCAGCTGGGCACAGCTGAAAGCGGGAGTGCAGGAGCGCACCACCGACCTCGCGGCGAAGGTGACGGCCTTCTGCGAGGCCAGCATCCGGGACTGGACCGGCCTCGCCGCCCGCATGCTCGCCGCGACGCCGGAGATCGCCGGGTACAACTTCGCCACCGCGGTGCTGCTCGGCGACGTTGCCCGGGTGCGCGCCGAGATCGGGCGCGACCCGGCGGCGGCGACCCGCCCCGATGCCCGGTGGGGCTGGACGCCGCTGCACGCGGTCTGCGCCTCGCGGTGGCACCGGCTGGACCCGGCCCGGGCGGGCGGGCTGCTGGCCGTGGCCGAGCTGCTGCTGGACGCCGGGGCCGACCTGCACGCCAGGGTCCGCGGGGGCTGGTCGGTGCTGCGCTGCGCCATAGCCGGCGCCGCCAACCCGCCGATTACCCGGCTGCTGCTGGAACGCGGCGCGGTGCCCGACGATCACGACCTGTATCTCGCCTGCTTCGGCGGAGACGACAGCCAGTGCTTGCGGCTGCTGCTCGGCCGGGCCGGCAACGTGGCCGGCACGAGCGCGCTCGGCGCCGCGATCACCGAGCGCGACACGGTGGCCGTGCGGCTGCTGCTGGAGGCCGGCGCCGATCCCGTCCGGCCGCTGCCCGGTGATCCGCCGGACGACCCGGACGCTGCGGGCCCGCCGGTCTATCCGGTCGGCGTGGCGGTCGAGTCCGGCTGCCCGGCCGAGCTGATCGAGCTGCTGCTCAGGCACGGCGCCGATCCCAGCGCACCGGGCCAGGACGGGTCCTCGCCTTACCGCGTGGCGGTACGGCGCGGCAGGACCGACATCGCGGCGCTCCTGGCGCGCCACGGTGCCAGCGCGGGCCACACCGAGACGAACAGCTTCCTGACCGCCTGCCGGCAGCAAGACCGCACCGAGGCTGAGCAGCTAGTGCGGCGCAATCCGGACCTGGCCGGCCAGCTCACCGGCGCGGATCAGGCGGCACTGGTCGAGGCCGCCAGCGAAGGGCTGACCGAGGTGGTGCGGCTGATGCTCGATGTCGGGTTCCCGCTGGACGCCCGCGGCGAGAACGGCGCGACCGCGTTGCACGCCGCCGCCTTCTCCGGCAGCGCGGACACCGTCCGGCTGCTGCTGGACCGCGGCGCCGATATCGAGTCGCGCGACACCAGCTGGGACAGCACTCCGCTGGACTGGGCCAAGATCGGCAGCGGCTACCGGCCCGGAGACAACCCCAGCCCGGACTGGATCGCGACCGTGCGAACGCTGCTGGAGGCGGGCGCGTCCGTTGCTGAGGTCACCCTCTCGCCCGACGATCTCAAGCCGGCCTCGAGTGAGGTTACCGAACTGCTCCGCAGCTACGGCGCCCGCTGACGAGCACGCCGCCAGCGCTACGGTGCACGGGCGCGGCTTCGGCGATGACGGAAGATACGCACGTCCGGCGCGTGCGGATCTTCCGTCCTGAGTCCGGGCGGCGGGCGCCCGGGGCTGGCGGTGCCAGCGGATCGGCGGCTAGGGCTTGAGGTGCTGGACGAGCCAGTCGCGGGCGGCGGTGCTGGCGGGCTCGAAGCCGTCGATGTAGGCGTCGAAATGGCCGCCGGGCAGGATGACCAGCTTTTTGGGCTCGTGCGCCTTGTCGTAGGCGGCGATGGCCAGCTCGGACGGAACCAGGTGGTCGCCTACCGCCACCACCAGCAGGAGCGGCGTCGGGCTGATGTAAGGCAGGTAGGTGACAGGCTCGTACTCGGTGAACATCTCGACGCTGCGCAGGGTGACCTCGTTGCGCCAGGACGGGGCACGGGCCTTACCGGTCTCGGTGAACCACTGCCAGGAGTCCGCGGTCGGCAGCGCCGACGGGGCGAGCGGATTCTCGTCAACCACCGGGACCATGACCGGCTGCTCACCCTGGAAGCGGGACAGCCGGTCGGCCTCGAACATCTCGCGGAACCCGGCAATGAAGTCGGACCGGACCAGCGCGCGGAGGTTGTCGTGGCCGCTGATCAGCGGCACCTGGCCGACCACGGCCCTGACCCGGCGGTCGATCGCCGCGACCACCAGGACGTGGCCGCCCGAGTAGCTGCTCCCCCAGATCCCGATCCTGGCGGCGTCCACCTCGGGCAGGGTGGAGGCGTAGGTAATGGCGTGCCGGTAGTCGCGGACCTGCGCCCACGGGTCGATCTCCTGCCGGGGCTCGCCGTCGCTGGCGCCGAAGTTGCGGTTGTCGAACACGAGCACGTTCAGTCCGGCGGCGGCGAACACCTCGGCGAAACTGTCCAGGTACATCTCCTTGACCGCGGAGAAGCCGTGCGCCATGACGACGGCAGGAGCGGAGCCGCCGGTGCCGCCGGCCGGGTAGAACCAGCCGCGCAGGGTGACGCCCTCTGCATCGAACTCGATGTCACGCCGAGCCATTTCCTTCTCCTCCTGCCGCGGTGGCGCCTGGCCGGAGCACAAGTCAGGTCAGGCCTCGGGGCCACCGTAATCCCGGCTCCGCAGGCCAGCTGTCTCACGCTTGAACAGTCGCGGCAGCCCGGTGGCGCGGCTAGGCGTGCGTCAGGCGCCGGAACATCCGGCCGGCGCGTGCAAGTCCGCCGCCTGCTGCCAGCGAACTCATCCGTGGCGATCTCCCAGCAGCTCGGTCAGCACGGCCTCGGTGTCCTGGCCCAGCCGGGGAGCGGCGGCCGGGGGCCCGTTGTCACCGGTTAGCCGGACCGGGCCGCGGGTGGCGAGTATCTCGCCGAAGCCCTCCTCCGTCATTTCCGCGACGACGGGCGAGCCCCGCCCCGGGCCGAGATCGCGGACGACGTCGGTGAAGTGGCGGAACGGTGCCCACAGCACCCGCGATCCGCCGAGTGCGGCGGCAACCTCGGCTGGCCGCCGCGCCTCGAACCATGGCCGCATCAGCGCAGCCAGCACGTGCCGGTGCAGGTAACGGTCACCTTCGGTGCGGAAATCGGCATCGAGCGCCGCCGCAAGCGCGGCGACGGCCCGGGCCGTGCCGGTCAGTTCGAGCAGCGAATCCCACTGCCGGGCGGTCAGCGCCACGATCATGATCCGGCTGCCGTCGGACAGCGGCATGTCGGCGCCGAAGGTGCCGTAGAGATAGTTGCCGTGCGGACCGCGGTTACGCAGCCGCAGGTGCGCTTCCGGCAGGAAGCCGAGTGTCGTCAGGGTGGACATGGCCACGTCCTCCAGCGCGATCTGCAGGAATGCGCCGTCGCCGGTCGCTGCACGCTGCCGCAGGGCCGCCAGCACCGCGAGTGCCGTGTGGCTGGCCGCGAGCAGGTCCCAGGCCGGCAGCGCCTGGTTGACCGGGCCAGGCCCGTCCTCCGGCCCGGTCGCGTAGGCCAGCCCTGAGGCGGCGTTGACCGTGTAGTCGACGGCCGGGCCGCCATCGGCCCGGCCGAGGACCTGGAGGTAGATGAGGTCGGGCCGGTCACGTCGCAGCAGCTCATCGGACAGCCACGGCTTGCCCGCTATGTTCGAGAGCAGGATCCCGCCTGCCGGGCCTCCGGCGCTCACCAGCCGCCGAAGCGTGGACTGCCCGCCCGCGGCGGCGAGGTCGAGCACTACCGACTCCTTGCCCCGGTTGAGGCCGGCCCAGTAGAGGCTGCGGCCGTCCCGGCCAAGTGGCCAGCGGCTAATGTCCGGCGCTCCGCCGACGGGATCGACCCGGATGACGCGCGCGCCCAGCTGGCGCAGGGCCAGGCCTGCCGCCGGCACCGCGATGAAGCTGCCGACCTCGATCACGCGCAGGCCAGCCAGCGGCAGCACTGTCCTATCCACGGGCGCTGTCCTATCCACGGGCACCGGCCTATCCACGGGCACCGGTCCCGGCCTCGGCCGGGCAGCTGACGCAACCGGGGGCACGGGGACGGCAACTCATCAGGCCTCCTGATGCCGGCCCCGGGAATCCTGATGCCGGCCCGGAACCCGTCCGGGCTGGCCTTGACGGGATAAAACAGTTGATTCCGGCGGGTCGCAGTCAGTTGCCCCAGGGGGTAGCTTTTAGGTAGAGAAACGCTTTACTCTGGGCCGTTAGCGATCCCGTTACCGGGGTCACCTTGTCGGCGCACTGCCCGCCCTGGACCCAGGCGGTACACACCGTTAGTTCGGCCACGATGTGCAGCCTAGGAGTCCCGCGGTGCGATTGTCAGGAATTGAGCCTGCTCACGCCCGGCAGGAATCCCCATCGGCCCCGCGGCCGGCTGAGCCGTGCACGGCGCCGGCCCCGCGGCGGGGCAGCGAATACGCCCAGCTGTCCCGGCAGATCAAGCAGGCGGGACTACTGGAGCGCCGCTCCGGCTACTACACGTGGAAGATCGCGGCCACGGCCGCGCTGCTGATCGGCGGATGGGTCGCGTTCGTCCTGGTGGGCAATTCGTGGTGGCTGATCGTGGTGGCCGTCTGCCAGGCCGTGATATTCACCCAGGTCGGCTTTCTGGGCCACGATGCCGGGCACCGGCAGATATTCGGGTCCCGGCGGGCCAACTACGTGCTGGGCATCCTGCTCGGCAATCTCGGCATCGGGCTGAGCTATGGCTGGTGGGTGGACAAGCACAACCGCCATCACGCGCACCCGAACACCGAGGACGCGGATCCCGACATCGCGATAGGCCCGCTGGCGTTCAGCCAATCCCAGGCGCGCGCCGGCGGGCGCCTGTCCCGGCTGGTCTACCGCTACCAGGCGTACCTGTTCTTCCCGCTGCTGCTGCTGGAGGCGGCCAACTTGCATGTCGCCAGCATCCGGGCGCTGACCAGCCGGGCCTCGCGTAACGGGCCGCTGGAGATTGCGCTGTTCGCCGTCCACGTGGCCGGTTACCTGGCCATCGTGCTGCTAGTGCTGCCGCCCGTTAAGGCCGTCGTCTTCGTGGCGGTGCAGCAGGGGCTCTTCGGCTTGTACCTGGGCTGCTCCTTCGCCCCTAACCACAAGGGCATGCCCATCCTGGCCGCGGGCGACCAGAGCGATTTCCTGCGCCGCCAGGTGCTCACCTCCCGCAATGTCCGCGGCGGCTGGCTGGTCGACTTCGCGCTCGGCGGCCTGAATTACCAGATCGAGCACCACCTGTTCCCGTCCATGCCCCGGCCCAACCTGCGGCATTCGCAGGCACTGATCGAGGCGTTCTGCCGGCAGCGCGATGTGGCCTACTGCCAGAGCAGCCTGATCGGCTCCTATGTCCTGGCGCTGCGGCACCTCAACACCGTGGGCCGGGCGGTTACCCCCGCCGCGTCGCTGGCGGCGTCTTCCCAGGCGTAAGGTCGGGAAGTTCCTCCGCGCCTTCGATGAAGGCCCTGGCCAGCTCGGACAGGCCGCGGTTGCTCCTGCGGGCGCAGCTCCGCAGCACGTCGAAGGCATCGTCCACGTCCAGGCCGAGACGCTCGGCGAGCTTGCCTTTCGCCTGCTCGATGATGACCCGGCTGTTCAGCGCGGCCTGCAACTGCTCGTTGAGCGTCTCGCTGCGGCGCAGGTTCCGTTCGTTCAGCAGGCCGATGGTGGCCACGTCGGCGAGAGCCTGGCCGATCCGTACGTCCGCCCGGTCGAACGGCCCGGGAGCAGAGCGGAAGAGGTTCAGCGCGCCGATGGTCTCGTCGCGCAGCCGCATCGGCAGCGCCTGCACGGCGGCGAATCCCGCCTCGCTGGCGGCGGCGGCGAAATGCGGCCAGCGCTCCGATGCCGCCGGCGAGGTCGGCGGACGCCACGGGCTGGCCGGTGCGGATGCAGTCCAGGCAGGGACCCTCGTCGTTCTGAACCTGGAAAAGCTCGATCAGCCGGGCCTGCTCGCTGGACGCGGCCACCACCCGCATCTCACCACGCGGGTCGGCGAGCAGCAGCCCCGCCGCGGACGCGCCAAGCAGCTCGACGCTGCGGTCGGTGAGCACGTGCAGGAATTCGATGATGTCGAAACCTGCGACCAGGGTGTCGGCCAGCTCGACGAACGTTTCCGGGAGCAGATCTATGTCCATCCCGCCCACCTTCCCAGGAGCCAGGGCTCGGCAGAAGAGACCCCCGCGGCGTCTTCAGCGGCCGACGGGGAGTTGTTCACGTCGCACCATCGCGGCGCGGATTCGGGTCAGGCTCCATTCGCAGCGTCCTGGCCACCAAGTCGCGAGCCACGTCGGCGAGGCGCCTGTCCTGAGCATAAGCGTATGCACGCAGCCGGACGAATGCCTCCTCGATGCCAACGCCCAGCTGCTCGGTGAGCATGCCGGTTGCCTGGTCGATCTCGGCCCGGTGCAGCGCCAGCTGCCATGGCTGCCCGCCAGGTCCGGTGCCGCCCCCGCCATCTCCCGCTGCCTGCCCCCCGCGGTCAATCATCAGCACGGTGGCCGTATCGGCGAAGACGAGCGCGTCACCCAGCTGGTCCTCGCTCAGCGGGCCCGGCTGCCGGCGGTAGAGGCCGAGGACCCCGACGCTGATCGCCCCGATCTGCAGTGGCAGCGCGAACACCGCCGCGGCACCCGCCAGCCGGGCCGCGGGCCCGAAAGCGGCCCAGCGGGCAGCCACGTCGTCGGCGCCGAGGTCTGGTACCAGCACCGGGACGCCGTCAGCGGACGCATCGACGCGCGGCCCTTCGCCGAAGGTCAGCTGGAGTTCCTCGATCTGCTCACTGACCTCATCGGTCACGCACATCACGTGGCCTGGCCCTGACTTGCCGAGGGCCGTCACGGCCGCGCCGCTCAGCCCGACTGTCTCGACGCATACCGCGCATACGTCCGCCACCGAGGCGGGCCCGCCGCCGCCGCTGGCGGCGTGCGCTGCCAGCAGGTTCCAGATGGTCTCAGCACGGCTGGCTGCACGGTCGGTCGCCATGCGCGGCCCGCCCCCCGCCATCAGCTGTCATCTGGCCCGGGCCGCTTTCCGTCTACTGTCCATGAATTCCTGACTCGCACTGCTGTGGGCACAAAAAAGCCGGAACCTCGCAGTCCGCGAATGTACCGCAGAGATGCTGCCAGGGTCCGGAGCAGCCCTTGCACACTACTCCTGACGCCATTCGTGCTCAGCGTGAAAGGGGCGCGGTGCCGGGCGGGCCGATGCCTCGCGAGGGCGAGGACGTGCAGTGGGCGAGAGTTTCAGCGTGCCACCCCGCCGCGGGCAGGGCCGCCGGAAGCGGCCCTGCCCGGGCTGAGGCTGGTCCTACGACCGTCCTCGGCAGGCCTTGGCGGCCTGCCGAGGACGGTCCGGAACGGGCCTGGTTAGAGCGGGCGGACCTGCTCGGCCTGCGGGCCCTTCGGGCCCTGGCCGGCGGTGAAGTCGACCCGCTGGTTCTCCTGCAGGCTGCGGAAGCCGTCAGCCTGGATGGCGGAGTGGTGAACGAAGACGTCGGCGGTGCCGTCGTCAGGGGAAATGAAGCCGTAACCCTTGTCGGCGTTAAACCACTTCACGGTGCCCTGAGCCATGTACTTTCTCCTACAGAAACGATCTTCGGGATCCACGGACGTGTGTCCCGGGTTGCTGCGACCGTCTGCCTTCGAAGGCTGGGCCCTGAAGTATCCAAACGCCCGCTGTCAGAATTCCGCAGGCGCTGTTACACGATACGAACTTCGACTACAACCACTGTCTATCTAACACCATCGCGCAAGTATCTGCTCGCCGGCCGGTGATTCCAGCCCCGGCGGACGCGGTTCCGGCGGGGCGAATGGCACTGGCCGGGGCCGGCAACCGGGGCCGCCAGGCCAGCAAACCGGGGCCGCCGGGCCTGCCCGGGCGCAGTCTCCGGCCGGCAACCCGGGCCGCCGGCGCCGCCCGGGCGCAGCCGCCCCGGTCGGCCTGCCAGCGTGTTTTGCCAGGCCAGCGTGCTTACAGCGGTTCGGTGATCCAGCGCCAGCCCGGTGGCTCGTCGTATACCGGCCGCACCACGAAGGCCTCGGCGGCGTCGGACAACTGGGTGACGATGCGAATCAGCTGGCGGTGGAAGGCCGCCGGCGCCGGCGGGCGGTCCTGCCCGCCGGGCGTCACCAGCGTCACGGCAGCGCCGCCCGCCAGCCACGCCGTGACGCCGCCGATGTCATCCATGCCGACGCCGACGATCGCATCAGCCCGGACGATGTCGCTCCCGTCGTCCCGGCACACCCAAACGTGCGTCGATTCCATCGGTGTCATCTCCCGGCTCGCTGGCGTGCGTCCCCCCACAGTGGCATAGCGCCGGTGCCCCGGTGGGCGCGCCCTGCTATCGGTGCGGGGGAGGCGCTATCGGCGCGGGGCGGTCTCGGGGCGGCGCAGCCGCCACGGAAGGTACGCGGCCCCCGGGCCAGCGCCGGCCGCCACGTCGGCCGGATTGGACAGGGCGCAGCGGCGCAGGGACAGGCAGCCGCAGCCGATGCACGAGTCGAGGCCGTCACGGAGCGCGGTCAGCGCGAGTATCTGGTCGTCCAGCCGTCCGCGCCAGCCGCGGGAGAGCCGTGCCCAGTCGGCCCGGGTCGGCGTGCGGGTCTGCGGCAGGCTGGCCAGCGCCTCAGCGATCTCGTCGAGCGACAGCCCGATGTTGCGAGCCGCCCGGATGAACGCCAGCCGGCGCAGCACATTGCGCTGGTAACGGCGCTGGCCGCCGGAGGTGCGGGAGGCGGCTACCAGTCCCTGCGCCTCGTAATACCGCAGCGCCGACGGCGCGAACCCGGACCGCCTCGCGACCTCGCTGACGGTCAGCGCATCCGTCGTCTTCATTGCCGTGCCTCGTTTCCGCGCGGTCGACCTCCGTGCAGTTGGCTTCCGTGCAGTTGACTTCAAGTTAACTTCAACATCAAGTATGGGGGGTAACAGCCGCCGACGGCAAGGAGGACATCATGCCGGTAGCTATCATCACTGGCGCATCCCGTGGCCTGGGTCTCGCCACGGCACGCGCACTCGCGGGGCAAGGATGGTCGGTCGTCGCCGACGCCCGCCGCGCGGAGCAATTGCAGACCGCGGCAGGCGGCATAGACGCGGCGGCCGGCCTGGACGCGGCGGCCGGAGTCGCGGCGGCTGGCCGCCCGGCCGGTTCGTCACGGTGCCGGGCGATGTCACGGATCCCGGCCATCGCGCCGAGCTGGTGGCAGCGGCCCGCAGTATCGGCACGATCGCGCTGCTGATGAACAACGCGAGCCAGCTCGGGCCCAGCCCGCAGCCGGGCCTTGCCGCCTATCCGCAGCCCGACCTGGCGGCGGTCTACGCGGTCAATGTCCTGGCACCGGTCGCGCTGACCCAGCTGGTCATGGCGGATCTGCTCAGCGCCGACGGGACGCTCATCAACGTCAGCTCCGACGCGGCGGTCGAGGCATACGCCGGCTGGGGCGGCTATGGCTCGTCGAAGGCCGCCCTCGACCAGGTATCCGCGATCCTCGGCGTCGAGCACCCGTCGCTGCGGGTGTATGCCTTCGATCCGGGTGACATGCGCACGGAGCTTCACCAGCAGGCATTCCCCGGCGAGGACATCTCCGACCGCCCGGAGCCGGACACGGTCGCGCCCGCCGTGCTGCGACTGCTCACGGAGCGGCCGCCCAGCGGGCGCTACCGGGCCGCGGACCTGCTGGCGGCGGTGAGCCGATGACAGCCGTGACGGACTTCGAGCTGCCGCCCGACCTGGAGGCCGGCCAGCCACCCGAGGCCAGGGGCCTGGCCCGCGACGACGTCCGCCTGCTCGTCGCGGACAGCTCGGGCCTGCGCCACGCGCGGTTCCACGGGCTCGGGCGCTTCCTCTCCCCCGGGGACGTGCTCGTGGTCAATACCTCGGCGACGCTGGCTGCCGCCATCGACGGCCGGCGGCCTGACGGGTCGGCCGTGACCGTGCATTTCTCGACCTTGCTCGACGACGGCAGCTGGCTGGTCGAGCTGAGGCCGCCTGGCCGCGCGACCGGCCCGGTCGCCGATGCCGCGGCCGGGCAGCGGGTCGAGCTGGCGGCCGGGGCAGCGCTGACGCTGCGCAGGGCGGTTCCCCGGGCAGCAGTTCCTGGGACGGGCAGCCCGGATGCTGCTGCCCCGGACGGCCGCGCCACAGGTACGGCCGTGGTCCCGCGGCTGTGGCAGGCGCGGGTCGCCGTCGAGGGTGACGTGCGGGCCTACCTGGCCGCCCATGGCCGGCCGATCACGTACGCCTACCTGACCGGGTCGTGGCCGCTGAGTGCGTACCAGACAGTGTTCGCCAGGCATCCCGGCAGCGCGGAAATGCCCAGCGCCGGGCGCCCGTTCAGCACTGATCTGGTCACCTCGCTGGTGGCCAGCGGCGTCCTGGTGACCCCGATCACCCTGCACACCGGGGTTTCCTCGCTCGAGGCCGGCGAGGCACCGCTGCGTGAGTGGTTCCGGATACCGGCGCCGACGGCGGAACTCGTCTCGCATACGCGCGCGGCCGGCCGCCGGGTGATCGCGGTGGGGACCACGGTGACCCGGGCACTGGAGAGCCGCGCCGCGCCCGACGGCACGGTGACCGCAGGCGAAGGCTGGACCGGCCTCTTCCTCGGCCCTGACCGGCCGGCCAGGGCGGTGGACGGGATCGTGACCGGATGGCACGCTCCGGGCGCGTCGCATCTGTCGCTGCTCGCGGCTGTCGCCGGGCCGGACCTGGTCAGCGACGCGTACGCGGAGGCGATCCGGCACCGCTACCGGTGGCACGAGTTCGGGGACAGCTGCCTGCTGCTCCGCTGACCCGGGCTCCGGGTCCCGCCGAAGGCGCGCTTCCGGGCACCGCCGAAGGCGTGCAGCTGGATACGGCCGAAGTCGTGCCTGGCTACCGCCGAAGGCGTGCAGCGGGTGTCAGGGGCGGACGAGGGCGGCGAGCAGGGCTTGCAGTTTCAGCTGGGTTTCGGCCAGCTCCGTCCGGGCGCGGGATCCGGCCACCACGCCGACGCCGGCGTACATCGAGGCATGCGGGCCGTCGACGTCAGCCGACCTGAGCCCGATGGCCCAGCTGCCGTCACCGCGGGCATCCATCCAGCCGACCGGGCCGGCGTACCGGCCGCGGTCAAAGCCCTCGACCTCGCTGATGTAGGCCACCGCGGCGTCGGTGGGCGTGCCGCCGACGGCCGGCGTGGGGTGCACCGCGGCCACCAGCTGAAGGGCGCTGGGCACCCCGAGGCCGGGATGCGCCGGCCCGGCTGCGGGCGCCGCCAGGTGATCCCCGGCCAGGCCGGGGCGGCCCGGGCCGCCGCCCGCTGGCGCGGCCGGGCCGCCGCGGGCGGCGGACAGCACGCCGGTCAGCCGGGTGGCCAGGTGGGTCACGTTGCGCAGCTCGAGCACCGTGGGCTTTTCGGGCACGTCCAGGTCGTCGCAGAGCGGGCCCAGGGTGCGGCGCAGGCCCTCGATGACGTAGGCGTGCTCGCTGCGTTCCTTGGGCGAGGCGAGCAGCCCGGCGATCAGCGCCTCGTCGGTGGCCAGGTCGCCGCTGCGGCCGATGGTGCCGGCCAGCGGGTGGCTGGCAACCAGCGCACCGCGGCGCTCGATCAGCAGCTCGGGGCTGGCGCCGAGGAAGCTGTCAATCCTGAAGATCATGCAGGTGGGGTACAGGGCGAGCAGCCTGGCCAGCACATCGGAGGTGACGAACGGGCGATTGGCGGTCACGTCGACCTGCCGGGCCAGGACCACCTTGCCCAGCGCCCCGGCGTCGATACGGTCAACCGCGCCGGCTACCAGCCCGCCCCAGGCGTCGTGATCCATCATCGCCGTCAGGGTGAACTCGCTCGGCGCCGGCCGGGGATCGGTGAACCCGCCGAGGGCATCGGCGGCCATCTGGCCGGCCAGCTGGCCAGCGGACGGGCCGTCGCCGGGGCCGGCCACGGTGGTGATCCAGGCCTCGCCGTCGCGGCGGCCGATCACCACCCGGGGGACGACGAGCGTGCCCGGTGCTTCCCGCGCGAACGGCAGCGCCCCCAGGGCCACCGCCCCGGTTCCCGGTCCGGCCACGTCGTCGCCGCGCCTGATGGCGGCCAGGCTGCCGGTGACCCCGGCTACCGCAGCGGAGTCGGCAAGGCCGCGGGGAAGCTCGATCCGCAGTGCCACGCCGCGCCCGGCCAGCCCGGAGCCCTCGTGCTGCCACAAGACGCCATCACGGCCGGCCGCGGCGATGAGATCGATGTCCGCGGCGTCGATGCCGGTCCCCTGGCCGGCTAGCCTGGCCGTCGTCGCCGCGAGGCGGTCCGCACCCGACGTGCTGCTAGTCGTGCTCACCGGGCGGAACCCGGGGATGCGGCGGCTATGAGGTCGCAGAGCTTCCCGCATGGCGAGGTCAGTGGCCTGGGCATGAGGTCATTGTTCCATCCCCGGGGGGCCCGCCGTCGAGGCGGCGGCGCGCGGCGGCCCTGCCCCGGAACGCGGCGCGCCCGGCCGCCGCCGGCGGCGGCATTCCCGCTGATGGCAGGCCAGGACTGGCCGGCCAGGACCAGCCGGCCCGCATGATCAGCCCCCGGCGACCTGCAACCAAATGCGCGGCCGGCAGATATAGAAGGGTATGAAGGGAGCGGCGTGACGACCCGGCGCATGCCGCTCGTGATCAAGCGCATGGGCCCGGCCCGGACAGCGCTGACGGCCGGCGTCCTCACCACCGCGCTGACCATTACCTTCATCGCCGCGCTGGTGTCCTTCACCCAGACCCAGACAGCCCGCGCGATCCGGTCGGCACTGGCCAGGCCGGACAACCTGGCCGTCACGCTGTCCAGCTCGCTGCCCGCCCAGCAGCGACCGCAGGCGCGCGCCGCCATCAGCGGCGACCTGCGGCGCGCATTCGGCACGGTCCCCTTCACCCTGTTCGGGTCACTCCGGGTAGACGGGCTCGCGCTGCGCGGGAACGGGCCGCCGAAACCGGCCGGCGCGGGCCGCACGCGCCAGATCGCGACGGTCATCGCCGCCGACGCCCTCGCTGCGCATGCGACGCTGACCAGCGGCCGCTGGCCGGGCACCGCGGCGGCCGGGCAGCCAGTGCCGATTGCGCTCTCGGCGGTGGCGGCGGCCCACCTGGGCGTGTCCGCCGGAAAGGTTCTCACCGTCAGGTCCCCCTACGACAGGAAGGACGTCACGCTGCGGGTCAGCGGCATTTTCCGGCCGGACGACCCGGCCGGCCCGTACTGGCACCTCGATCCGCTAAACGGGAAGGGAATCGGTCAGGCTGGCGGCTTCACCACGTACGGCCCGCTGTTCACCAGCGCCAGCATGATGCAGGCCGGACCGCTCTCGGCTCAGCTCGCCGACTGGGTGGCGATACCCCGGTCGAGCGCCACCATCGCGGCCACCGCGCTGCAGCCGCTGAGCACGCGCCTGAACGCGGCGCTCGGCGCACTTACCGCATCGAACGCGGCCGGTAACCCGGTTGCGACATCCCCCTTGCCGGGGCTGCTCAGCCGGCTATCCGCGGCCGTGCTCATCTCCCGCTCGCTGCTGCTGATCGGCCTGCTGGAACTGCTCGTGATGAGTGCCGCGACGCTCACCCTGATGGCACGTGCGCTGGCCGGCGAACGCCGGGCGGAGACCGCGCTGCTGCGCGCCAGGGGAGGCGCGGAGCGCCAGCTTGTCCGGCTCGGCGTCGCCGAGAGCACGCTGATCGTCGCGCCCGCCGTGATCATCGGGCCGGTTGTCGGGGTATGGCTCGCCGGGCGGCTGGCGTCCGGCCGGGTGCATCTGGCGGACGCCGCGGGCGCGGCCGGGGGGCACGGTTTCCCCGTGAGTATCTGGCTGCTAGCGCTGGCGATCGCCGCGGTCAGCCTGCCCATCCTGCTGTTCCCCTCGGTCCGCGCCGCCGTCTCGCCGATCGGGGTCGCCACCATGCGCGGCAGGCAGCGCGCCGTGGGCGCAGCCAGCCGGGCGGGGGCCGACCTGGCGCTCGTCGCCCTCGCCGCCGTGGCCTGCTGGGAACTCGCGCATACGAGCGTCGCGCTGGGCGTCGGCGCCGGCGGCCAGCTCAGCCTCGACCCCGTGCTGGTCGTGGCGCCCGTGCTCGCCGCGCCTGCCTGCAGCGTGCTGATCCTGCGGACATTGCCGCTCGCCGCCAGGCTCGCCGACCGCAGCGCGGCGAAAGGCCGCCGGATCGTCCTCCCGCTCGCCTCCTGGTCCATCGGGCGCCGCCCGCTGCGGCACGCCGGGCCGCTGCTGATCACGGTGATCTCGCTGGCCACCGCCGTGCTCGCGGTCAGCCAGTACCAGACGAGCCAGCAGACGGCCCGAGACCTGGCCACTTTCACTACCGGCTCGGACTACCGGGTCGATCTGCCGTACGGCGCGCTGCCGCCGGGCGAGGCAGGCCGGCTCAGCGAGCTGAAGGGCGCGAGCAGCATCATGCCCGTGGTACCCGCCACAGTCACACTCAGCGACAGCGTGACCACCGTCACGGTGCTCGGCCTGGACGGCGCCAAAGCCGCGTCCACCGTGCTGTTGCGGCCCGACCTGGCGAAAGAACCGCTTGCCGAGCTCAGCAGGCAGATCACCCCGGTTGCGGCGCCGCCGGGTGCAGCGGCGGCGGGCGGCGTCTCGGCGGTGCTGCCCGGCACGGCGCTGCCCGGCCGGCCTGAGCGGGTCTCGGTCACCGCGACGCTGACCCGGGGAATCGGCCTCGGCTCCCCTGACCTGGAGCTGCAGATCCGGGACGCCGCGGGACTGTACTATCTCGCCGATGCGGGCACGCTGCCTGCCGACGGACGGCCGCACACCCTCATCGCCGACGTCGCGTCCGGCGGGCACGCCGCCTACCCGCTCCGGCTGGCCGGCGTCCAGGTCGGCTTCGTCCCTCCCTCGCGGCTGCGATCCGGCAAACTGCGCATCGGCCCGATCCGGGTCGCCGCCGCCGGCAGCGGGCCGTTCCCGGCAACCGCGCTCCCGGTCAGGAACGCGCTGCCCGCCGCGACGACGACGTTCCCCGCCGGGCCGAACGGCACCCCGCAGGGCGACCACTCGGCCGAGATCACCTGGCTGCGGAAGTCACCGGCCATTCCGGCGATAGCGACAACCGCATTCCTCGCCGCCACCCGCCAGCATGTCGGCTCCGTGGTCAGCCTCCCGATCAACAACGCGCCGGTGAAGATGCGGATAGTTGCGTCCGTATCGGCATTCCCGACCATTCCGGCCGCCGCCGGCGGCCTGATCCTCGACTCGGAACCACTGCAGCAGACGCTGCTGGCATCCGGCGCGCTGCCCCTGGCCGCCACGCAGTGGTGGCTGCGGGCCGCCCGCACGCCCGACTTCCGCGGCATCGCGACCGGGCTGCAGGCGACTAGCCGGACCGCCGTCGCGGCGTCGATGACCGGGAATCCGTTTGACGTGGACGTCCGGCTGGCGCTGATTGCCATCGCCGCGGCCGCCGTGATCCTCGCCATCGCGGGTTTCGCCGTCGGCGCGGCCGCTGCCCGGGAACGGCGGCCCGAACTGGCGCTGCTCGACGCGCTCGGGATGCCCCACCGGCAGCTGACCAGGATGCTGCGCACCGAGCAGGCCCTGCTGGCGGTGCCCAGTGCCGCCGCCGGGCTGGCACTCGGGGTGGTACTCGCGCACCTGATCGTCCCGCCGCTGACCCTCACGCCCACCGGCGGCGCTTCCCCAGTGCCGGTCATGGTGGAAGTTCCGTGGCCGGTAGCCGTGGCCATGGCCGCCATCATCGCGGCCTTCCCGGTCATCGTGGCGCCACTCACCGGGAGAGCGAGTGACACCGTCGCGGTGCTGCGCCAGGGAGCGCAGGAATGAGGACCGCCAGAAGGCTGCTGGCCGGGGGCGCGGCCCCGCGGCCGACCCGCGTGCTCGCGGCCGTGCTGCTGGTGACCTGCTTCCTCGCGGCGGCCGCCCCGCGCATCCTGGAGGTGTTTCAGACCCGGACCCTGCGGCAGACGCTGGCCGCCACGCCGTCCGTGGACCGCTCGATCAGCGTCACCAGCGGATGGGTGACCACCGGCAAAAAGGCCGGCCGAGGCAGCTACCCGCCGCCCGCCAAGCTGACGGCCACCATTTCGGTGCTGCGCAACGGGATCCGGCCGCCGCTATCTACAGTGCCCGGCACGGCATGGACCGGCGTTGCCACTGCCAACCTCACCGTGCTGAATCCAGCCGCCACTGCCCGGCCGGGAGTCAAGGACCCGCAGCTGGAGCTCGTCTACCGGAGTCCGACCCGCGGCCATCTCCGGCTGACCGCGGGAGCCTTGCCGAACAGTTTCTCCACCGCAACGGTGCGCGGACGGCGGGTCCCCGTCCTTGATGTAGCCGTCACGACCGCCACCGCAGCCAGGTTCGGGCTGCATCCTGGCTCCGACATACTGACCGGCCCGCAGCCGTCGAACAGTCACGGGCTTCTCGCGCAGCACGCGACCGGACCGCCGGCCGCCGTCCTGCACGTGACCGGGGTGATACGGCCGGTCAATCCGTCCTCTGCCTTCTGGACGTATGACTCGCTCCTTGAGTCCCCAGCGCTGCAAGACGCGTTCTCGAGCTATCCGGGCCCGTTCTGGGCGGGCGCGGCGCTCATCGGGCCGGGCGAGCTTGCCGCGCTGCCGTCCGTCTTCCCCGGCCAGCAGCTCAGCCTGCTATGGGACCTGCCGCTCCAAGTGAGCTCGCTGACCGCGAGCCAGGTACCGCAGGCGGTAGCCGCGCTGCACAGCCTGAATGTCAACCTGCTCGCGAGCACGGCTGGAATCGGGTATCCGCTACCGCTGACGATCGTCGGCAACCCGCAGGCCGTGCTGGCGTCCTTCCCGGCCCAGCAAGCCGCCGCCGATCAGGTCCTCTCGCTGATGATCACCGGGCTTTTCCTGATCGGCATGGTGCTGATCCTGCTGGCCTCCCGCCTCATCGTCGAACGGCGGGACGAGGAACTCGCCGCGCTGCGCGCGCGGGGCAGTTCGCTGCCGGGCCTGGCGCTGCGCATCCTCGCGGATACGGGCCCGCTGCTCGCTGTCTCGCTGGCCGCCGGGATTGCCGCGGCGGTAGCGGTCAGCCCCGGCGGCAGCGTTGCCGCTTCGTGGGAAACGACGGCGCTGCTCGGGGCCGCCGCACTGGGCGTCCCGCCAGTGCTCGCCATGATCCGGCACCGGGACAGCGCGCAGTCCCGCCGCGCAGCGCGAGCCGACGTGACGATCCCCCGCCGGTCCTCGCGGCGCGCCGTCGCCGAACTGTCCGCCGTTGTGCTGACAGTGGGCGTCGCGGCGGCCCTGCGTTACCGCGCGCCGGGCGGCGCCAGCGGCGTGAACCTGGTGACCGGGGCGGGCCCGCTGCTCGTCGCGCTGCTCGCGGCGCTGGTCGCCATTCGCTGCTATCCGCCGCCGCTCCGGCTGCTGCTTGGCCTCACCACGCACCGCCGCGGCGCCGCCATTTACCTTGGCCTGGCCCGGGCAGCGCGTTCCGCGTCGACGGCACTGCTGCCCGCGCTCGCGCTGATCCTGGCCATGGCGCTGGCCGGTTTCGGCGGCATGGTCGCGTCGACCGTGGACGGCGCGCGGGTGGCCAGCTCCTGGCGGCAGGTCGGCGCCGACGCGTCGGTCACCGTCGCCGATATCCATCCGATCACCGGGGTGGCCGCGGGCAAGCTGGCCCGGGCGCCCGGGGTGCAGCACGCGGTGACGGTGTCGAACGAGGCCGGGCGCCTGCTCATTAGCGGGCGCGTGGTGAACACGACGGCCGTCAACGCATCCCCGGTGCCGTACGCGGCACTCAGCGCCGCCACCCCGATGGGCTCCTTTGATCCGTCGCTGCTCGCCGACCGCGGGCAGCCCGCGTCGGCCGCCATTCCGGTGCTCGTCTCGCCGGACCTGGCGCGCCTCGCCGGCCAGACCGGAACGCTGCAGACCGAAGTCGACCGGCCGCTGCAGGTCCGGGTGGTTGGGGTACTGCCCGCCACGCCCGCCGTCCCGGTCGGCTCCTTCATGCTGATTCCCGCCTGGGCGGCGAACCGCGACGACGGGCCATGGCCGGTCAACAAGGCACTGCTGACGGGATCGGGACTGGACCCGGCGGCGCTGCAGGCGCTCGTGCACCACACCGTCCCCGGCGGGGCGCTGACGCTGCGCGCCGACGTGCTCCGCCGCGACGTCGCCGCGAGCCCGCTGGCGAGCGAGGCCACCCGGATCTTCGAGCTGTGCCTGGCGGCCGCGGCACTGCTGGCGGTGGCCGCGGTGGTGCTCGGCTTTGCGCTGTCCGCCGACTCCCGTAAGCGGCTGCTCGTCACCCTGACCACCCTCGGCTTGCGGAGCAGCCAGGCCAGGACAGTCGCGGTGCTGGAGGCGCTTCCGCTGCTCGTCGTCGCGGTGGCGGGCGGGCTGCTCGCGGCGCTGGCCCTGCCGGTAGCCGTGGGCCCGGCGCTGAACCTCGCCATCTTCGTCGGCTCCGGTCCGGCGGTGACGGTGCGGCCCGGGCTGCTGCCGCTAGCTGCCGCGGCCGTCGGCACCGCGGTGCTGGTCATCGTTACCGCGCTGGCGCAGTCCGCGGCCGCGATGCGGGGCAGCATAGGCCAGGAACTCCGGAAAGGGGAAGACTAATGACGGGCGTCAGCAGGCAGCCCGGCACCGCCGGGGAGACCCTGACCGAGCTGGAGCACGCAGCGGCCGCGGACGCCGGGAGCAAGAACGGATTCGGCGCGGGCGCGATGATCGCATGCGACCGGCTGGTCCGCATCTACACCGTCGAGGGAATCGAGGTTCAGGCACTGCAGGGCCTCGACCTGGTCATCGGGCCGGGCGAGCTGACCGCGTTGGTCGGTGCCTCCGGCAGCGGCAAGTCGACGCTGCTGAACATCTTGTCCGGCCTGGACCGGCCTACCGCTGGCCAGGTCCTGGTGGCCGGGCACGACCTGCTGCTGATGAAAGGCAAGGAACGGCTGGCCTACCGGCGCCAGACGGTGGGCTTCATCTGGCAGCAGACCGGGCGCAACCTGCTCAGTTACCTGACCGCAGCCGAGAACGTGGCGCTGCCCATGCGGTTCGCCGGCACCCGCCGGGGGCTGCGCCAGGCCAGGGCGGCCGACCTGCTCGGGCTGCTCGGCGTGGCGCGCTGCGCCGACCGGTACCCGGGGCAGATGTCCGGCGGAGAGCAGCAGTGCGTCGCCATCGCCGTGGCGCTGGCCAACCAGCCGCAGGTCGTGCTGGCCGACGAGCCGACCGGCGAATTGGACACCGGCACGGCCGCGCATGTCTTCGCCGCGCTGCGCACCGCGAACGCGGAGTCGGGCGTGACCGTGCTCGTCGTCACTCATGACACCGCGGTCTCTGCCCACGTGCAGCGGACCATCGCGATCCAGGACGGCCGGACGAGCACGGAGGTGCTACGCCAGCACCAGGCGGCGGGCGGCGGCGCGGCCGATGACCCCGGCGGGAGCGCCGGGACCGACGGCGGCGAGGAGTTCGCCGTGCTCGACCGGGCCGCCGGCTGCAGCTGCCACGTGACTTCACCGACGTGCTGGGCATGCGGGACCGGGTGCGGCTCGCGCTGGAGGCTGATCACATCGCGGTGTGGCCCGGCGCGCGGAACGCGGCCGCGGACAGCGGCGGAGCTGGCGGGGACAGTCATGATGACAGCGGCCTTGCTGGCGGTGCCCGCCGGAGCCTGGATAGCGGCACCCTGGATGGCGGCGCGCACGACGGTGGCGGCCTGGATAGCGGCGGCCTGGATGGCGGCGCGCACGACGGTGGCAGCTTGAGTGGCGGCGCGCCCGACAGTGGCGGCGCGCACGGCGGCAGCGACAACGACGGGGGCGCTCACCGTCGCGGCGCGCACCGCCGCGGTACCCATGGCGCGCCCGCCCGGCGGCAGGAGGAAACGTGACCGCAGTGCACGACGGCCCCGCCAGGCAGCAGGCCATGGTGGCTGTCCGCTCGGTAGTCCGGACATACGGCACCGGCAGGTCGGCCGTCCGGGCGCTGCGCGGCACCTCGTTTGAGATCGCGCCGGGCGAGCTCGCCGCCCTGGAGGGCCGTTCCGGATCGGGCAAGACCACGCTGCTGAACATCATCGGCGGCCTGGACCGGCCGGACTCGGGCACGGTCGTGATCGGCGGCACCGAGGTGACCAGCCTCAACCGCGACGAACTGGCCCGGCTGCGCCGGGAGACGCTGGCGTTCGTCTTCCAGTCCTATGCGCTGATCCCGATCCTGACGGCCGCGGAAAACGTGGCTGTTCCGATGCGGCTGACCGGAACCGATCCCGCTGCGCGGGACGAGCGGGCGATGCTGCTGCTGCGCATGGTCGGCCTGGGTGAGCACGCCCACCAGCGGGCCTATGAACTCTCCGGCGGCCAGCAGCAGCGGGTGGCCATCGCCCGGGCACTGGCGAACAGGCCCCGGCTGCTCATCGCGGATGAGCCCACCGGACAGCTCGACTCGCAGAACGCCCGGCAGATCATGCGGCTGCTGCGGGCACTGTCCGACAGCGAGGGCGTCACGGTGCTGGTCGCCACGCACGATAAGGCAGTGCTGGCGATTGCCGACCGGCAGCTGCGGATCTCCGATGGCCTGGTCAGCGAGACGGCCGCGACCGTCAGCGGAGCCTGATTGCGGGCCCGGCCGCCGGATCGTCCGCGCCGCGCCAGCGCCAGCGCGGTCAGGCTGCCAGAATACGGATCATGCAGACGCTCGTAGTTGACCATCCGCTGGTCGCGCACAAGCTCACCGCCCTGCGTGACGTGCGCACGCAGTCGCCGGCGTTCCGCCTGCTCAGCGACGAGCTGGTAACGCTGCTCGCCTATGAGGCGACGAGGCACATCCGGGTAGAACAGGTCCAGGTGCAGACTCCCATCGGCCAGGCGGATGGCGTCCGGCTGGGCCGGCCGGTGCCGCTGGTCGTGCCGGTGCTGCGGGCCGGCATCGGCATGCTGGACGGGATGGTCAGGCTGCTGCCCACGGCCGAGGTCGGATTCGTCGGGCTGGCCCGCGACGACCAGACCCTCGTCGCGTCGACCTACGCGGCCAGGCTGCCCGCTGAGCTGACCGGCCGGGAGGCGTTCGTGCTCGACCCGATGCTGGCGACCGGCGGGACGCTGGAGACGGTGATCAGCATGCTCGTCTCGCGCGGGGCGGCGGCGGTGACGGCCATCTGCCTGCTGGCCGCGCCGGAGGGCGCCGCACGGCTGGCGAAGGCCTTCCCCGCGGACGTGCCGGTGCCGGTGCGGGTGGTGACCGCGGGCATGGACCCGGGGCTGAACGAAGTTGGCTATATCGTGCCCGGCCTCGGCGACGCCGGCGACCGGCTCTTCGGCGAGATCTAGCGCCTAGCCGGCCGCGTGTGATCTAGCCTCGCATACGAGGGTAGGTGTTACTCTTGTATGCATGACACAGGTCGACAGGTTCTCCGTGACGATGCCCCCCGGACTAGGCAGCGCCGTCCGCGACGCGGCAGCACGCGAGGGCACGAGCGTGTCCATGTGGCTCAGCGAAGCAGCAGCCGACAAGATCCGCAACGAATTGCTCGGCGCGGCGCTCGACGCCTGGGAAGCCGAGGACGGCCCGTTCACCGACGAGGAACTCAACGCCGCGGCCGTAGCGCTCGGAGCCGCCCAGCACTCGGATGCCGCGTGAAGGCCGTTCTCGACGCGGGGGCACTGATAGCCATCGACCGGCGGGACCGCAATTTCGGCGCCAGACTGCGCGTGCTGCAGCGCCAGGGCACGCCGCTTCGGGCCAGTGCTGCTGCCGTCGCTCAGGCATGGCGCGACGGCAGCCGGCAGGCGAACCTCGCCCGTGTGCTCACCGGTGTGGGCATCGCGCCGCTGGCAGCCGGCGACAGCAAGCGCATTGGCGAGCTACTCGCTGCGGCACGGACAACCGACGTCGTGGACGGCCACGTCGCTTTGCTGGCCGATCCCGGCGACATACTCCTCACCAGCGACCCCACCGACCTTGCGGCACTGATCGAGGTACGCGGCATCACCGCCAGCGTGCACGCCGTGTGACCCAACGCTTGGGCAGCCCGTGCGTTGCAAGATAAGCCCCGCTCGTCACACGCGGATCATCTTCAATGCCGCGTCAGTGAGCGGTTAGGTTCTGTCCGGTCCCCGCCGGACAGAACCTAACCGCTAACTCCATCGAGGCATGCGGCGACGCCGGCGACCGGCTGTTCGGCGAGATCTAGCGCGTGGCCGGCTGACCTGGGCTGCCGGGCGCGCGACCGGGGCTGGCGCGGTCCGCAACGGTGTCCGATGATCAGATGTGCGCAGATTTACCAGCCTCGACGAGTTCGCCGCCGCCAAGGGCCAGCACCTGGGTAACAGCGAATGGCATGAAGTGCCGCAGGCGCAGATCAGCATGTTCGCCGATGCCACCGGCGATCGGCAGTGGATCCATGTCGACGCCGAGCGCGCGGCACGGGGGCCGTTCGGCACCACGATCGCGCACGGCTACCTGACGCTCGCGCTGCTGCCGGTCTTCATGTCCGAGATCGTCAGCATCGACGGCCTCACGACGTGCGTCAACGCCGGGTTGGACAGGGTGCGCTTCCCGAGCCCGGTG
The DNA here is from genome assembly GCA_963707065.1 of uncultured Actinomycetes bacterium. Taxonomy (GTDB): domain Bacteria; phylum Actinomycetota; class Actinomycetes; order Streptosporangiales; family Streptosporangiaceae; genus Palsa-506. The sequence goes on along the minus strand of CAVPPJ010000058.1, from coordinate 127,927 downwards.
CGAGCCGGAGCGCGGGTCCGAGCGGGCGCGACGCTGCGTGACATCAGGGAAACCGGCCTCGGGAAGCTCGCTTACGCCCGGGTGATCGTCGTGGTGGAGGGGCAGCAGCGCCCGGCGTGCATAGCCGACACGGTCCTGCTTTACGTCCCGTGAGGCCCGGCCGTTCACGATGACCTCGACCGCGAGGGCGTGGCTAAGCCGGACCGGCGGATCTTCGAGATCCTGCTCCAGCGGCACGGGCTCGATCCGGGGACGACGGTGTTCGTGGACGACGTCGCGGCCAATGTCGCGGCGGCCCAGTCCGTCGGCATCGGCGCGGTGCAGTACACCTCGGCGCAGCTTCTCCGCAGCGGCCTCCGCGCACTCGGGCTCCCCCTCGCGCGGTAAGTGCGGCAGGTGCGGCAGGAACCACCACCTACCAGGGCTAGATGCCGACCGGGTGCCAGACGGTCTTTGTTTCCAGAAACGCCAGCATCCGGCGCGGGCCGGGTGGCGCGGCCCAGTCCTCACCGGCCGCGAACACCCGCTTGATGTTGCCCGCCGCGAGCCGCTCGAGCTCGCCGCGGCCGGCTGCCTCGACGCCGGTCAGGTCGATCGCGTTGATGTCCATGTGGCCGGCCAGCACCGGCGCGAGCTCCGCCACGGCGCCGGTAAGCACGTTGACGACCCCGCCCGGCACGTCCGAGGTGGCCAGCACCTCGGCGAGGGTGACCGCCGGCAGCGGGAATGCCTCGCTGGCCACCACGACCGCTGTATTGCCGGTCGCGATGACCGGCGCGAGGACGCTGACCAGGCCGAGCAGGCTGGACCGGGCCGGCGCGATGACGGCGACCACGCCCGTTGGCTCCGGCACGCTGAAGTTGAAGTACGGCCCGGCGACCGGATTGGCCGAGCCCGCTATCTGCGCGATCTTGTCCGGCCAGCCCGCATACCAGACCCACCGGTCGATGGCCGCGGCAACGGCCCGCCGGGCCGCGGCAGCGGAAAGACCCTCAGCATTAACGCAGCACTCGGCGAACTGCTCAGCGCGGCCTTCCAGCAACTCGGCGACCCGGTAGAGAACCTGGCCGCGGTTGTAGGCAGTCGCGGCGGACCACTTGCCGAACGCGGCCCGGGCCACGGTCACCGCGTCCCTGGCGTCCTTGCGCGAGGCCCGCGCGGCGTGTGCCAGCAGCGCGCCATCTGCCCCGGTCACCGGGTATGACCGGCCGGACTCCGACCGCGGGAAAGCCCCGCCGATGAACAGCTTGTAGGTTTTCCTGACGTCGAGCCGGGCCGGCTGGGCGGCCGGCCGCACGGCCGCCCTGGCCGCGGCACGGCTTGCGCCGCGCCGCGCGCTGGCCGGCTTCGCCGCGGCCGGCTTCTTTGCCCCGTTCTTGTCAGGCATCGAGGTACGCGGCCAGGCCGTGCCTGCCGCCCTCCCGCCCGAAGCCGGACTCGCGGTAGCCGCCGAACGGGCTCGCCGGGTCGAACCGGTTGTACGTGTTAGCCCAGACCACCCCGGCGCGCAGCCGCTGCGCCATCCACAGGATCCGGCTGCCCTTCTCGGTCCAGACTCCGGCCGACAGTCCGTACGGGGTGTTGTTCGCCTTCGCCACCGCCTCCTCCGGCGTGCGGAATGTCAGCACGGAAAGAACCGGCCCGAAGATCTCCTCGCGGGCGATCCGGTAAGACTGGCTCACGCCGGTGAAAATCGTCGGCGCGAACCAGTAGCCCTGCTCCGGCAGCTGACAGGGCGGTGACCAGCGCTGCGCTCCCTCCGCCTCCCCCGCCGCGGTCAGCTCGCTGATCTTGTCGAGCTGCTCGCGGGAGTTGATCGCGCCGATGTCGGTGTTCTTGTCCAGCGGGTCGCCGAGGCGCAGCGTGGCCAGCCGGTCCTTGAGCCGGTCGACCACGGTGTCGGCGACGGACTCCTGGACGAGCAGCCGGGAGCCCGCGCAGCAGACATGTCCCTGGTTGAAGAAGATGCCGTTCACGATCCCCTCGACCGCCTGGTCGACCGGCGCGTCGTCGAAGACGACGTTGGCCGCCTTGCCGCCGAGCTCGAGCGTGAGCCTCTTGCCGGTGCCCGCGATGGCGCGGCTGATCTCCTTGCCCACCTCGGTTGACCCGGTGAAGGCGATCTTGTCCACCCCCGGGTGGCTGACCAGGGCAGCGCCGGCCTGGCCGGCGCCGGTCAGGACGTTGACCACGCCCGGCGGCAGCCCGGCCTGCTGGCACACCTCGGCGAGCAGCAGCGCGGTCAGCGGCGTCGTCTCGGCCGGCTTGAGCACGCAGGTGTTGCCCGCGGCCAGCGCCGGGGCGAGTTTCCACGCGGCCATCAGCAGCGGGAAATTCCACGGGATCACCTGGCCGGCCACGCCGAGCGGCCGGGGCGCCTGGCCGAGCCCTGCGTACTCCAGCTTGTCGGCCCAGCCCGCGTGGTAGAAGAAGTGCGCTGCGGCGAGCGGGACGTCGACGTCCCTCGACTCCTTGATCGGCTTGCCGTTGTCCAGGCTTTCCAGGACCGCGAACTCGCGTGCTCGTTCTTGCAAAATCCGGGCAATCCGGTAGAGGTACTTGGCCCGCTCCGCGCCGGGCATCGGCCCCCAGATGCGCTCGTAGGCAGCCCGCGCGGCGGCGACGGCGCGGTCCACGTCCGGCTGGCCGGCCAGCGCGACCCGGGCCAGCGGCTTCTCGGTCGCGGGATTGATCGTCGGGAACTGCCGCCCGTCCGCGGCCGGGCCGAACTCGCCGTCGGTGAACAGGCCGTACTCGGCGGCGATCGTGACGATCTCGGCTGACTCAGGGGCGGGCGCGTAATCCCAGCCAACGTCTGCCGGGACCGGCGTGCCGACAGCGCTGCCCTCGTTTCGCCTGCCTGGCGGCGGCACCTTGCTGGCACTCATGGCGAGACACTGAACGATTTGGAAGCCAGGCCCGTTCCGCCCGACCAGAGCTCAAACCCGGCCGCCAGCTGCCAGAGATAGGAGCTGGAACTGAGCCAGAGATTCTTCTCCGCGTAGCTGAAGAACGGCTTGAGCGGCATGTTCTTCACGCGCCAGGCAGCAGCGCGGCTGCTGCAGCGATCGTCATCGCGATCAGGATCCTCACCCAAGTGCCCCCTGCCCGTCACCGGCAGTCTCCCACAGGCAGCCCCGCGGGCAGCCTGGGTCTCTGCTGGCTCCGCGATGACCTGCATGAATCCTTAGTCCAGCGTGAAGTAGTCGGGCCCGGCGTAGTGGCCGGTGAGCTGCTTGCTGCGCTGCATCAGCAGGTCGTTGAGCAGGCTGGAGGCGCCGATGCGGAACAGCGCGGGAGTGAGCCACTCGGGTCCCGCGGTCTCCCGCACGAGCACCAGGTAGCGGATCGCGTCCTTGGCCGTGCGGATCCCGCCGGCCACCTTGACCCCGACCCGGCGGCCGGTCGCGCGGGAGTAGTCGCGCACGGCGGCCAGCATGACCAGGGCGACCGGCGGCGTGGATGCCGGGCTGACCTTGCCGGTCGAGGTCTTGATGAAGTCGGCGCCGGCCAGCATGGCCAGCCACGACGCGCGCGCGACGTTGTCCAGGGTGGCGAGCTCGCCGGTCTCCAGGATCACCTTGAGGTGCGCGGTCCCGCAGGCCTCGCGTACCGCCCGTACCTCGGCGTACACCTGCCCGTAGTGCCCGGCCAGGAAGGCTCCCCGGTCGATGACCATGTCCACCTCGTCCGCGCCGCTCTGCACGGCGTCCCTGACGTCGGCGAGCTTGACCGCGAGCGACGCGCGGCCGGACGGGAAGGCAGTGGCCACGGACGCGATGGCGACGGTGCTGCCGGCCAGCACGGCGCGGGCCGTCGCGACCAGGTCCGGGTAGACGCATACGGCGGCGACCGGCGGCACGGCGGGATCAGCGGGGTCGGGCCGGAGCGCCTTCGCGCACATCGCGCGGACCTTGCCCGGGGTGTCCGCGCCCTCCAGCGTGGTGAGGTCGATCATGCGGACCGCGGTGTCGAGTGCCCAGAGCTTGGCGTCCCGCTTGATCGACCGGGTGGCCAGGCTGGCCGCCCGCGCCTCGGCGCCGACCTGGTCAACGCCGGGCAGCCCGTGCAGCACCTGCCGGAGCGCGGCGTCAGACGTCGCGACATCGGACGGCCATGCGCGGTCCGCGATTGCCTGGGGCGCCTGCTCGATGGCCACTCCCCGGCGCTACCTGGCTGCCCGCAGCACGGCGTCACTCGCGGCCTTCGCCATCGCGAAGCCTGGCTTGAGCACCGTGTTGATGATCTGCAGCCGCTGGTCGAACGGCGCGAACGCGCTCTTCATCGCGTTGATGGTCAGCCATTCGACGTCGGACCAGCCGTAGCCGAACGCATCGGACAGGGCGGCGAACTCCGACGACAGGGTCACCCCGCTCATCAGCCGGTTGTCGGTGTTGACCGTCACCCGGAAGGACAGCTGGCGTAGCAGCCCGATCGGATGCTCGGAGATCGACGCCGTGGCGCCTGTCTGCACGTTGGATGTCGGGCACATCTCCAGCGGGATCCGGCGGTCACGCACGTAGGCGGCCAGCCTGCCCAGCGCGATGACGCCATCAGCCCCGACCCGGATGTCGTCGGCGATGCGCACGCCGTGGCCCAGCCGCTCGGCGCCGCACCACTGCAGCGCCTCCCAGATGGACGGGAGCCCGAAACCCTCGCCCGCGTGGATGGTGATGTGGAAGTTTTCCCTGGCCACGTACTGGAACGCGTCCAGGTGCCGGCTCGGCGGGCTGCCGGCCTCGGCCCCGGCGATGTCGAATCCGACCACGCCCTCGTCCCGGTGGCGTACCGCCAGCTCGGCGATCTCCAGCGAGCGGGCCGCCGTGCGCATGGCGGTGAGCAGCGCGTAGACGGTAATGCCCCGGCCGGCGCTGCCCCGCCGGAATCCCTCAAGGACCGCCTCGACGACCTGGTCCAGGCTCAGGCCGCGGGTGACGTGCAGCTCGGGAGCGAACCGCACCTCGGCGTAGACCACGCCGTCTGCGGCGAGATCCTCCGCGCACTCGGCGGCGACCCTGATCAGCGCGTCCCTGGTCTGCATGACGCCGACCGTGTGCTGGAACGCTTCCAGGTAGAGCTCAAGCTGGCCGCGCCGGGCGACGCCGGCCATCCAGCGGCTCAGCTCGGCGACGTCGCTGGACGGCAGCCCCTGGTAGCCGGTCTCGCGGGCCAGCTCCACGATGGTCTCCGGCCGCAGCCCGCCATCGAGGTGATCGTGCAGCAGCACCTTGGGAACGGTGCGGAGCTGCTCGACCGTCAGGGGCATGCACCCATTATCACCACTGGCCATACCGCCCGGCTGGCCGGGCGGTATGGCCGGCGGCCGGACCCGCGCTCCCGGAGGGCCCGGTCCGAGCTGCTAGTTGCTGCCATGGGCGGCGGCATGCACCGAAGCCGATGAGCCCTTGCGGCTGGTCTCGAAGGCGCCGTAGACGAGCACGAGGGCCGAGGCGAGGACGACGTAGAAGCCCCAGCCGAAGTTACCGATGTGGAAAAGGACCTTGATCACCAGCAGGGCCAGCACGGCCAGCGCGCCGTACAGCTCGGCCGTGGTCCAGGAAACCGGGATGCTGGGGAGCTGGGCGGAGCTGAACCGCGTGATGGCGAACTCGGCGAGCAGCGCGATCAGCACGATCAGCGCGATGATGCTGAAGAAAGCGCCCGGGCCCTTGAGCACGTTGCTATTGAAGCTCTCGCCGCCGAAGGTCTGGTTGCCGACGGTGAAGCTGGCAATGCCGACGTGGTACCAGGGGAAGGCGAACATCCCGATGAGCAGCACGACGCCGGCTCCGGCGGTGATTCTCTCTGACCGGGAAAGCTGCTGGAGCGAGTTCATGGCGAGCCTCTCTGTCTTGCGGGGTCTTGGGTTGGGTGAGATGGCCTGATCGTCATGCCCCGGCGTTGCAGGGACGTTTCAACCGCGTTACACCGCCGGCCAGCCACACCAGCCCTGCCTGACTCATCTAACTCACCTGACTCACAGCCAGTGGCGGATTAATCAGCGGTTCGGATCTCGCCGGTTTCTACCGGCCATTTCCTAACCACTGTCAGCCGCGGCCCAGCGCCGGGGGCAGCCGAGCGCGGGCAGCCTGGGGGCAGCCGGCGCGGCACCTGAGCGCAGCCGCCGCGGCGCCCGAGTGCGGGAGCCTCAGGAGCCGGCCGCGCCGGAACCCTGGATGCGCTCCAGGATGAGCGAGCCGGCATCCTGCGGGCGGGAGCCGATCTCGATCGCGTTCACCAGCGCATCCCGCGCGCCAGCGAACCGGGACTCGGCGTCCCCGCGCAGCTCCAGCAGGGGCTGGCCGCGGTCGACCCGGCCGCCGGGCTTGGCCAGGCAGATGACTCCCGCGGCCGCGCTCACCGGATGTTCCTTCCTGGCCCGGCCGGCCCCGAGCCGCCAGGCGGCCATCCCGACCGCGCGGGCGTCAAGCCGGCGCAGCCAGCCGCTCTCCGCCGCGGTCACCACCTGGGCATGCGCCGCCTGCGGCAACGGCGCGTCGGGGTCCCCGCCCTGGGCCCTGATCATCGCCCGGTAGCGGTCCAGCGCCCGGCCGTCGGCCAGGGCGGCGACGGGATCGCCAGCGGCCGCGCCAGCCACCGCGCCAGCGGCCGGCAGGCCGGCCAGCGCGAGCATCTCGGCCGCCAGCGCCAGCGTCACCTCGGCCAGGTCAGGCGGGCCGCCGCCGGACAGCATCGCGACGGCCTCCTGCACCTCGACGGCATTGCCGACGGCCAGGCCGAGCGGCGCATCCATCCGGGTCAGCAGGGCCGTGGTCCGGACGCCATGCTCCTCGCCGAGGGTCACCATCGTCTGTGCCAGCAGCCTGGCATCGGCGATGTCGCGCATGAACGCGCCGCTGCCGACCTTGACGTCGAGGACCAGGGCGGCGGTCCCCTCCGCGATCTTCTTGGACATGATCGAGCTGGCGATAAGCGGGATCGACTCCACGGTGCCGGTGACGTCGCGCAGCGCGTAGAGCCTGCGGTCGGCGGGCGCGAGTACCTGGCCCGCGGCGCAGATCACGCAGCCCGTCCCGCGCAGCACCGAGATCATCTCCGTGGCGGTGAGGTTGGCCCGCCAGCCGGGGATCGATTCCAGCTTGTCCAGCGTGCCGCCGGTGTGGCCGAGGCCCCGGCCGGACAGCTGCGGCACGGCTGCGCCGCAGCTGGCCACGAGCGGCGCAAGGACCAGCGAGACCTTGTCGCCCACGCCGCCGGTGGAGTGCTTGTCGACGGTGGGCGCGGGCACGGAGCTGAGGTCGAGCCGCTCGCCGGAATCGATCATCGCCGCGGTCCAGCTGCGCAGCTCGGCCTGATCCAGGCCGCGGAAGTAGATGGCCATCAGCAGCGCCGACATCTGCTCATCGGCGATGACGCCGCCGGTGTAGGCGTCGATCAGCCAGCGGATCTCGCCGTCGGCGAGCCGGCCGCCATCGCGCTTGGCCCGGATCAGCTCGACAGCGTCAGGCATCGGCGGCCCGCCGCCCGGCCAGGTCCGCGGGAGTGAACGAGGCCGGCAGCAGCTGCCCGAGCTCGGTCGGGCCGGCCGCGGTCTCCACCAGCAGCCCGTCACCGCCGGCCTCCTGGAGCAGCTGGCGGCACCGGCCGCAGGGCAGCAGCGGGTCACCGTCCCCGGCCACCACGCTCACCGCGACGAGCGTCCCGCCGCCGGACGCGTGCAGGGCGGACACCAGCCCGCATTCGGCGCAGAGGGTGAGCCCGTAAGAGGCGTTCTCCACGTTGCAGCCCGTCACGATCCGCCCGTCCGAGGCCTGGCCCGCGGCCCCCACGTGCAGCCGCGAGTATGGCGCGTAAGCGAGCTGTGCCGCCGCGGTGGCCGCCGCGCGCAGCGCTGGCCAGTCGATCGCCATGAGGGCCTCCGGCAGGACGAGAAGCAGGACGAGAAAGGGACGCATGACCAGGCCGCCAAATGACCCGGTCCGGATCTTCCCCGCTATCTATGCGGGGCCTACGATCTTAAGGGTCTCAATTCGGCCACAGCCCCGGTAGCACAGCGGATTCCCACTTCACGGACGGTGCCATCAGGGCTAACCTTCGGGAATCCCGGGGGGGCTTTCGGGACTTCCTTGCCCTGGCCGGCTAGGGCTTCGCTATCAAGCCGGCGGCCCTTCGTGGCGGCCATCCGGCCGCCCTAGGCAGAGGAGGTAACCCCGTGAGAGGGAAGCTCGGGATCGTCGCTGTAGCCAGCGTCGTTGCCATGCTCGCCGCGGCATGCGGCTCAAGTTCGTCCGGCAGCAGCCCGTCCAGCGGCGCATCGAGCAGCGCACCCGCCAGCACGGCGGCCAAGTTCAAGGCCTGCATGGTCACCGACACCGGCGGCATCGACGACAAGTCGTTCAACCAGTCCTCGTACCAGGGTCTCACCGAGGCGGCGGCCGCTGACCCGAACGTCAGCGCGCAGTTCCTGCCGTCGACCACGACGGCCGACTACGCCTCGAACATCACCTCGTTCATCGGCCAGAAGTGCGGGATCATCGTCACCGTCGGGTTCCTGATGGGCGCGGCCACCTCGAAGGGGGCGACGGCCAACCCGGGCACGAAGTTCGCGATCGTCGACTTCCCGCAGGCCGGGCTGACCCCGACGCCGGAGAAGAACGTCGACGCGCTGACGTTCAACACGGTGCAGGACGGCTTCCTCGGCGGCTACCTCGCCGCGGGCATGACGAAGACCAAGAAGGTCGCCACGTTCGGCGGCCAGAAGTTCTCCACCGTGACGATCTACATGGACGGATTCTGGGACGGCGTGCAGTACTACAACGCCCATCACCACACGAACGTCCAGGTTCTCGGCTGGAACGAGAAGACCCAGAAGGGCAGCTTCACCGGCAACTTCACCGACCTGACCGCCGGGCAGCGGCTCACCAACACGTTCATCAGCGAGGGCGCTGACATCATCTTCCCGGTCGCCGGCGGCGTCGGCCTCGGCGCCATGAAGGCCGTCCAGAATGCGGACAACGCGGCCGGCACCCAGAAGGTGAACGCCATGTGGGTGGACACCGACGGGTGCGTCAGCGCTGCCCAGTACTGCAAGTACTTCATCACCAGCGTGGAGAAGGGCATCCAGACCGCGGTGAAGGTCGCGGTGCTGTCCGCGGCCAAGGGCACCTTCAAGGGCGGCGACTACGTCGGCACCCTGGCCAACGGCGGCGTCGGGCTGGCCCCGTACCACGATTTCGCCAGCAAGGTGCCGGCCGCGCTGACGGCCCAGCTTGCGGCGGTCAAGGCGGGCATCGAGAGCGGGAAGATCGTGCCGGCCACCAAGAGCCCGGTGTAGTCCGGCTGCCCGGCCGGGGCGGGGCTCAGCCCCCGCCCCGGCCGGGCAGATCCGGGTAGGGCAAGATCCGTAGAGCCGGGTCCGCGGGACCGGGTCGATGCAACTGGATCTGCGCGGCCGGACCGGGTCAGGCCGGCGCCGGCTGGCAGTGCAGGCGCCGGCTGGCAGCGCAGGGGCCGGCCGGCAGCGCAGGGGCCGCCGGGAGGAGGCTGCGGTGAAGCTTGAGCTGAGCGGCATCACCAAGCGCTTCGGCAGCCTCGTCGCCAATGACCACATCGACCTGACCGTCCAGCCCGGCGAGATCCGTGCCCTGCTCGGCGAGAACGGCGCGGGCAAGACGACGCTGATGAACGTCCTCTACGGGCTCCTGCAGCCGGACGAGGGCGAGATACGCATCGACGACCGGGCGGTGGTGATCCACTCACCCCGGGACGCGATTGCCGCCAGGATCGGCATGGTGCACCAGCACTTCATGCTGGTGCCGGTCTTCACCGTCGCCGAGAACGTCACCCTCGGGCTGGAACGCACCCGGCGGTTCGGCCTGCTCGACCGGCGGCAGGCCCGCCGGGACGTACGGGAACTCTCCGAGCGCTACGGCCTGGACGTGGACCCCGACGCCTACGTCGAGGATCTCCCGGTCGGCGTGCAGCAGCGAGTCGAGATCATCAAGGCCCTGCTGCGCGAGGCCAGCGTGCTGGTACTCGACGAGCCGACCTCCGTGCTCACGCCGGGGGAGACCGAGGACCTGTTCCGGATCATGCGCGAGCTCAGGGCGGGGGGCCGGTCGATCGTCTTCATCTCGCACAAGCTCAAGGAGGTCCAGACGATCGCCGACACGATCACCGTCATCCGCCGCGGGAAGGTCGTCGGCGAGCGGCCGCCGAGCGCTACCGACACCGAGCTCGCTGCGCTGATGGTGGGCCGGGACGTGCAGCTGCGGGTCAGCAAGACCCGTGCCACGCCCGGTGATGTCGTCCTTGACGTGCGCGGCCTCACGGTCGCCGGCGACCAGGGCGGGCCAGCGGTCGATGACGTCTCGTTCCAGGTACGGGCGGGCGAGATCCTCGGCGTGGCCGGCGTCCAGGGCAACGGCCAGACCGAGCTCTGCGAGGCGCTGATCGGCCTGCGGCCGGCCACCGGGTCGGTGTTCCTGAAAGACCGGGACCTCAGCGGCGCAGCGCCGCGGGAGCGACTGCGCGCGGGCATCGGATACATCCCGGAGGACCGGCAGGAGGACGGCATCGTCGGAGAGTTCTCCGTTGCCGACAACCTCATCCTGGATCTCTACGACCGGCCGCCGTTCGCCTCGGGAATCGCCCTGGACATGGACGCGATCCGCAAGAACGCCGTTAGCCGCGTCGCCGAATTCGACGTGCGCACCACGTCAGTCGCGACGCCCACCCGGACCCTGTCGGGCGGAAACCAGCAGAAGGTCATCGTCGCCCGCGAGGTGAGCCGCGACATTGGCGTGCTGCTGGCCAGCCAGCCGACCCGCGGCCTCGATGTCGGATCGATCGAATTCGTGCACCGCCGCATCATCGAGCAGCGTGACCAGGGAGTGGCGGTGATCATCGTCTCCTCGGAGCTCGACGAGATCTATGCCCTCGCTGATCGCATCGCGGTCATGTACGAGGGCAAGATCACGGGCTTCCGCCCGCCGACGATCTCGGTGGAAGAACTGGGCCTGCTGATGGCGGGCGTAGGCGGCGACGACGGGCGCCAGGAACCGGCGGAGCCGACCGGCGGAAACGAGCATCCGGAGCCAGCCGGCCACGACGGCATATCCGGCCCGGCCAGCCAGCAAGACCTTACGGGGCCCGCCGGGCAGCATGACACCCGGCCGCCAGCGGACCGCCCGGACGCAGCAGAACCGGGCGGATCGCAAGCAGCGGGGCCGTCATGAGCGACAGCCTGCCCGTGCCGCCCGCTGGCCCGGACACCTCGCCGGCAACCGGCGGCGAACCGCCTGCCCGCCGGTCCGCGGGATCGGTGAGCCACACGATCATCGATGCGGTTATGGACGGCCAGCCGGCCGTCGTCACCATCCTGGCGATCGTGGCCGCCCTGGTGATCGGCGGCCTGCTCATCGCCTTCAGCGACCCGGTCGTGCTGCACGCATGGAGCCAGTTCTTCTCCGCGCCCGGCAACGCGATTGCGCAAGCATGGGACGCCGTGGCCGCCGCTTATTCAGCGCTGTTCGAAGGCGCGATCCTCAATCCGCACACCGTGGCGGCGGCCTTCCACGGCGGGTCCGTTGGCGCGATCTTCTATCCCCTGTCGCAGACCGGGTCCCAGGCCACGCCGCTGATCCTGACCGGCCTTTCCGTGGCCATCGCCTTCCGGGCCGGCCTGTTCAACATCGGCGCGTCCGGCCAGTGGATCGGCGGCGCGATCGTCGCCACCTACCTGGGCTTCGCCGTCAGCCTGCCCCCGGTCGTGCACGTTATCGTCTGCCTGCTCGGCGGCTTCGCGGGCGGCGCGGTGATCGGCTGGCTGGTGGGCGAGCTCAAGGCCCGGACCGGTGCCCACGAGGTCATCGTCACGATCATGCTCAACTACATCATGTACAACCTGCTGGCATTCCTGCTCAGTACGAGCATCGCGCTCCAGCTACCCGGGCAGGCGAACGAGATCAGCCCGAACATCGCCTCTAACGCCGCGCTGCCGCACGTCGGGGGCCCGCCCCCGCAGGTCGACGCGGGCCTCCTGGTGGCCCTGGCCGCGGCCGCGGCCGTCTGGTGGCTGCTGTCCCGGTCCACGACCGGATTCCGGTTCCGCACGGTGGGCGCCAACCCGAGCGCGGCGCGCACCGCGGGGATGAACGTCGAGCGGAGCTGGGTGCTGGTGATGCTGATCGCCGGCGGCCTCGCCGGGCTGGCTGGCGCCGCCGTCATCCAGGGGCCGCTGCAGAACCTCACCTTCAACAGCTACGGCACGTACGGCATCGACGGGATCACCGTCGCGCTGCTCGGCCGGGCGAAGCCGGGCGGGGTCGTGCTGGCCGCGCTGCTCTTCGGCGCGCTGTACGCGGGCGGCACCACGATGGAGGCAGCGACTCAGGTGCCGTCGGACATTGTCGAGGTACTCCAGGGGCTGATCGTGCTGTTCGTCGCGGCCCCGCCGCTCGTCCGGGCGATGTTCCGGCTCCGCAAGGCCCGGGCCGCCGGGCTCGAGGCCGTGCCCAAGGGGTGGAACGCGTGACCGCCCTGGCCACCGTGACCCGGGCCCCGGTCACGATCAACCGGCGCGCTACCGCGGCCGGCACGTTCATCCTGTTCGGGCTGATCGACATCTTCCTGTTCGGCATGCACGCGCACAAGGGCGACGCGACGTTCGTGCTGTCCGCGCCCGGAGCGTCCATCAGCGTGCCGCCCATCCACGTCCCGGCAGCGCAGGTGGCTTACGTGCTCGGCGCGGCATCGATCGCGCTCGGCGTGCTGCGGATCGTGGCTGACGTGTCCACCTGGGTCAAGCGCGTGAGCATCGGCCTGGTGCTGATCTTTTTCGTGATCTCGCTGCTCTCCTGGGCCTACGCGGGCAGCGCCATCCCGCTGAACGTGGTCAATCTGCTGCAGAGCACGCTGAGCCTCTCTGTCCCGCTGGTGCTCGGCGCCCTGGCCGGCTGCATGTGCGAGCGGTCCGGCGTGATCAACATCGCGATCGAGGGCCAGCTGCTGCTCGGCGCGTTCGCCGCCGCCGTGGTGGCGAGCGCGTTCGGGCTGTGGTTCGGCCTGATCGCCGGGGCGCTGGCCGGAGGGGTGCTCGGCCTGGTGCTGGCGTTGTTCGCGATCCGCTACCTGGTCGACCAGATCATCCTCGGCGTCGTGCTCAACGTGCTGGTCTCCGGGCTCACCGGCTATCTCTACGACCGGGTACTGACCACGCACCCGAACCTGAACGCCGGGCTGACGTTCAGCACGAGCGTGAAGATCCCGGTGCTCGGCGATATCCCGATCATCGGGCCCATCTTCTTCGACTCGACGATCTTCCTTTACATCATGTACGCGATGATCTTCCTGGTGCAGGTCGGCCTGTTCAATACCCGGTGGGGGCTGCGAGTCCGGGCCGTCGGGGAGCATCCGGTCGCCGCTGACACAGTCGGAATCCGGGTGCTGGCGACCAGGTACAGCAATGTCATCATGGGCGGCCTGATCGCCGGCATCGGCGGGGCTTACCTGACCGTCGGGCAGTCCGGGACATTCAGCAAGGACATGTCTTCCGGCCTTGGCTACATCGCCCTCGCCGCGATGATCTTCGGCCGCTGGACCCCGCTGGGCGCGACCGCGGCGGCGCTGCTCTTCGGCTTTGCCAACTCCCTGCAGTCCACCCTGTCGACGATCAACGTCCCGATCCCCTCCAACATCCTGCTGATGGCCCCGTATGCCGCGACGATCGTCGCGGTGGCCGGCCTGGTCGGCAAGGTCCGGCCGCCGGCCGCCGACGGGAAACCGTACGTGAAGGCTTGAGCAGCGACGCACCCGCCGGCAGTCCGGCTCGCGGCCCGGCGGCAGACGACCCGTATGCCGCAGCGTCAGGTGATCCGTACGCCGCCGCGGCCGCGAGCGCTGCTGTCCTGGCTGAGCGCACCGGCCAGCGCCAGCATGACGTGGCCATCGTCCTCGGCTCCGGCTGGGCGCCCGCGGCCGACGCGCTCGCGTCCGGCGCGCGCGAGCGAGCACACGGCCGGCCCGGCGGGCCACGCCCGCTCCGCGGACCATGGACAGCCCGCGGAGCACGCCACGGCCGAGGTGCCGCTGGCCGATCTCGGCGGGTTCCCGCCGCCCACCGTGCCCGGGCACTCCCCCGTCGTGCGCTCGCTGGCCATCGGCGGCCACCGGGTGCTTGTCTTCCTCGGCCGGACGCACCTGTATGAGGGCCACCCCGTCCAGACCGTGGTGCACGGGGTGCGGACAGCCATGGCGGCGGGCTGCCGGACAGTCGTCCTCACCAACGCGGCCGGGGGCATCCGGGCCGGGTATCACGTCGGGCAGCCGGTCCTGATCCGTGATCACCTCAACCTGACGGCACGCTCCCCGCTGGCCGGACCGCCGCCCCCGGACGGCTACCCGTCCCGGTTCACTGACCTCACCGGCCTGTACTCGCCGCGGCTGCGGGAACTGGCCACCCGCGCCGACCCTGGTCTTGCCGAGGGCGTCTACGCGGCCCTGCCGGGACCGCACTACGAGACCCCGGCCGAGATCACCATGCTGCGCGGGCTGGGCGCCGACCTGGTGGGCATGTCCACCGTGCTTGAGGCCATCGCCGCCCGCCACCTCGGCGCCGAGGTACTGGCGATCTCGCTGGTCACGAACCTGGCGGCGGGCCTGGCGCCGAGCGGACTCGATCACCAGGAGGTGATCGCGGCCGGCCGGGCCGCCTCGGCCAGGATGGGCTCGCTGCTGGCGGCGATCCTGCCGGGGATCGGCTGACGTGATCTCCCCGGACCTCCGCGGGAGGGTCGGCGCGTGGATCGCCGACGACCCGGATGAGCGCGACGCCGGCGAGTTGCGCGCGCTGCTGGCCGATGACAGCCCGGCGGCAGGGGCGGAGCTGGCCGCCCGGTTCGCCGGGCGGCTGGAGTTCGGCACTGCGGGGCTGCGCGGTGCCGTCGCCGCCGGGCCGAACCGGATGAACAGAGCGGTCGTCCGCGGCGCGACCGCAGCCCTGGCCGGCTGGCTGCGCGCACGTCCGGGCAGCTCGTCAGGGGCCAGCGTTGTTATCGGCTGCGACGCCAGGCACCGATCGGACGAGTTCGCCGATGAGGCGGCCCGGGTGCTCGCCGGGGCGGGCCTGCGGGTGCACCTGCTGCCGCCGCGTCAGCCCACGCCGCTGCTGGCGTTCGCTGTCCGATATCTGTCTGCGGCGGCCGGCATCATGATCACCGCGAGCCACAACCCGCCCGCCGACAACGGCTACAAGCTCTACCTGGCGGACGGGGCGCAGATCGTGCCGCCGGCCGACACCGAGATCGAGGCCGCCATCCGCGCGCTCGGGCCGCTGGCGCAGGTGCCCGTCGCGGACCCGGGCAGCCCGCTGATCATCCGGCACGGGGACGAGGTCGCTGGCGCCTACCTGGCTGCGGTCACCGCGCCGTTCCGCGCCCCGGCCGGCGCCGCCGGGCTGCGGTTCGTTTACACCCCGCTGCACGGGGTTGCCGCCGGGCTCGCCCTGCGGGCGTTCGAGCAGGCGGGCTTCCCGGCCCCGGACGTAGTCGCGGCCCAGGCAGCACCCGACCCCGACTTCCCGACGGTCGCCTTCCCGAACCCCGAGGAGCCCGGCGCGCTTGACCTGGCGCTGGCCCAGGCCCGCGAGTCAGGCGCGGATCTCGTGGTCGCCAACGACCCGGACGGCGACCGGCTGGCCGTCGCCGTCCCCGATCCGCGCGCCGCCGGCGGCTGGCGGGCGCTGACCGGGGACCAGCTCGGCGCCCTGCTTGGTGCCTACGTTCTTGAACGCACATCCGCGGCGCCAGACCCCTGGCACCGGCTGGTCGCGACGACAGTGGTGTCCGGCACCCTGCTGGCCAGCATCGCCGCGTCGGCCGGTGCCTGTTACGCCGAGACGCTGACCGGGTTCAAGTGGATCGTCAGGGCCGGTGACGGGCGACGGGACCTCCGTTTCACCTTCGGTTATGAGGAGGCGCTCGGCTACACCATCGGCACCGCGGTGCGGGACAAGGACGGCATCGGGGCTGCGCTTGCCGTGCTCAGCCTCGCGGCCAGGGCCAGGGCCGCCGGCGAGTCGCTGCTGGATGCCTACGACGCGCTGGAGGAAGCGCACGGCGTGCACCTGACCGGGCAGCTCACCCTGCGGATCAGTGCGCCGCCTGACATCATGGCGCGGCTGCGGTCCGCGCCCCCGGCAGCGTTCGGCGGCGCCACGGTGACCTCGATCGCCGACCTGGCCGGCGGGTCACCGGAACTGCCGCCGTCGGACGTGCTCAGCTACCGGCTCGCGGGCGCCAGGGTCGTCATCCGGCCGAGCGGCACCGAGCCGAAGATCAAGGCGTACCTGGAGGTAGTCGAGCCGGTGCGCGGCGGGCGGCTGGTGCAGGCACGGCGGGCGGCCCAGGACCGGATGAACCCGCTCCGCGAGGCCGTCCGGGTGATCCTGGCCGGCTAGCGCCCGGGCTCGGGCCGCCGTCCGCGGTCAGTCCGCGACGGCCAGGATCACGTCCGATGCCTTGACCACCGCGATCACCTGCTGGCCCTCGGCCAGCCCCAGTTCGTTAGTTGCCTCGACGGTGATCGAGGCCACCAGGCGGGTGCCGCCCGCGTCGAGTTCCACGTTCGCGGTCGCCTCACCACGGGTGATGCCCACGACCCGCGCGTTGATCTGGTTCCGTGCGCTTAGCTTCATGTCGGTCTCGTGTCCCGTTCTGTGCTGACGGATTTGCGTTCGCCGGCCGGCGGACGGCAGTCACATCATGCCGGAGTATCCAACGGGCCGGTCATCAGGCCGCCCGCGTTTCGCGCTGCGGCGGCGGCCATGGCAAGCTCGGGAACATGACGAGCCCACACGAGGACCCGGCCTGCGCTGTCGCGCACGGGCATGCCCCCCTGGTCGCGAACGGGCGGACGCTCGTCGCGGTGTTCTTCTCGCCGGTGGCAAGCTACCTGCTGCATTTCGGCCGTGACGCCGGATTCCGCACCGTGCTGGTGGAGCCTGACGCCGGGCAGGCCGAGTCCGCGCGGAACTCGGGTCTCACCGCGGAGACTCAGCTGCCCGCGGCGCTCGACGATGCCGCTGATGTGGTCGTCACCGATCACCACCGGCCGGAGCTCGGCGCCATGCTCCGCGATGCGCTGGCCACCCAGGCACGCTGGGTGGGAGTGATGGGCAAGGCAAATCACCCGGCGCCGCACATCCCCGCGCTCGCCGGGCTCGGCGTGCCAGCCGGCGAGATCGCTCGCGTGCACCGGCCGATCGGCCTCAACATCGGCTCGCACACGCCGGCTGAGATCGCCATCTCGACACTGGCCGGCCTGATCGCCGACCATAACGGCCGGCCCGGCGGCTTCAGCTATCCGGCCGTCGCCTCCTAAGAAGAGCTAACGGGCCGGCGGCCTATCCGGCAATGAAATAGCCAACCCCGAGTGACAGCGTGACGGCCGCGGTCAGTTAGATCGTGAACGAGCTGGCTACCGGGTTCGCCGCCGCGGCCGCCGCGCCGGAGACCAGGCCCGTAGTGATCCCCGGCCTGCGGGGAGCTGCTCGCTCATCCTCGTCATCCCTTCGTCCCGTTGATCAGCGAGCGCCAGGCAGCAGCCAGCGCGGGTTCCGCCTCGATCAGCGCAGCCAGCCGGGCGGTATCGATGACCAGCACGCGCGCGCGGGTCTCCAGCCGGACGGTGACGCCCGCAGGCGGCTGCGGTCCGCCGGACGCATCGACGTCGCCGACGAAGTCACCGCTGCCGAGGCTGCGCACCTGCGTTCCGCCCCGCTCGACCGCCGCACGGCCGTCGATGATCACGAAGCACTGCCGGCCGGGCCGTTCCTCGTCGGCAAGCCTGCTCCCGGCAGGCAGCACCGCCTCATCGCCTGCCAGCTCAAGCAGGCCAGGCAGGTGTGGGTCGGGTGGACGCTCGGGCCGCGCGCTCATTCCTCTGTTGTGCCTGACGCCCGTTACAAGTTGGTGACAAGATGACATTCCCGGAGGTGGGAGACCATGGCGGCGGACCCGGTTGGACGAAGGCCGCCCGCCGGTTACTCGGGGACGCCGTTGCCGAGGAAGCTCGGCATCAAGCCCGGCCATACGACAGCCCTGATCGGTGCTCCGCCTGGATTCGCCGACAGCCTGGAGCCACTGCCCGAGCGGGTGACCGTGCAGGCCGGCCTCGGCGGTGACGTGCCGCTTGACGTGATCGTTTTCTTCGTGGTCCAGCGCGCGGAGCTGGCGGCACGGCTGGACCGGCTGCGCGCCCGGATGGCCCCGGCCTGCGGGCTGTGGATCGCCTGGCCCAAGCGGGCATCGAAGGTCCCCACCGACATGTCCGACCAGGTCGTGCGCGAGATCGCCCTGCCGACCGGCCTGGTCGATAACAAGGTCTGCGCTATCGACCAGGTCTGGTCCGGCCTGCGGCTGGTCATCCGGCGTGAACTCCGCTAGGCGCGAGCCCCGCTAGTAGTCCAGGATCCGCTCCCCGTTGAAGATGCCAAGTTCCTCCTGGTAGAGCTCAAGCCCGACGCCGTTCGGGTCGCGGAAGTACATGCTGTCCATGACTCCGCGGTCCGGCCCGAGGTAGTCGACCCCGGCCTGGTCCAGCTTCTTCTTGGCCGCCTCGAATTGCTCAGCCGAGATGGAGATCGCGAGGTGCTGCACCGCGCCGATGGTCTCGCTGAACGCAGGATGGTCATGGCCGGGGAAGTCGAAGAACCCGAGCAGGTTGTGGTTCCCGATATCGAAGAAGAAGTGGTTGGAGCCGGAGTAGTCCCGGTTCTCCACCAGTTCCACCAGCGGGAATCCGAGGAACTCCTGGTAAAACTTGATCGTCTCCTCGGTGTCACGGCAGATCAGCGCGAGATGGTGCACGCCGCGCACGGTGCTGTGCGGCCGCTCGCTTTCCGGGCGCAGGTACTGCTGGCGCAGCCGTTCGCGGCGCGCCCTGATGTCCTCGAGTTCCTTGCCTTCTGGCTGTGGCACAGCGTCCTCCCTGGCGTGGGTCCTGCGGCAATTGTCTCCCGTCCCGGCAGCGTTCGGCCACCGCGGCCCGCGTTCGCCAGCAGGAAGGCCGCGTTTCCCCGGCCGGGCCCCGTCAGTAGCGCAGTCTGCCTCAGGCGCCGCCACTGCCGCAGTCGTCCGGTCAGGCCCGCCTGTACCGCAGTCGCGCGGTCAGCCCCCGCCAGCAGGCAGGCTCGCCCGGTCCAGGCTCAGGTGACGGTGCCGGAAGGCCCAGCCGCGCAGCCCGCGGCCCATCTGAGCCAGCGCCGACGGGGGGACGGCCACCACCGGGCAGGCTGCGTGCGCCAGGCAGTAGCGGCTAACCCGGCATGACGTCATGCGGCCGAACGCGCCCCGGCGTCCGGCCCCGACGACGAGCAGGTCATCCTCGGAGTCAGCGACGCGCACCAGGACACTGCCCGCGTCGCCGCGGACCACGAGTGGCTCGACGGGCAGCCCGGGCGGCACTTCCCCGAAGGCCAGCTCGATCGCGCTCCAGAGCCGCTGCCAGGCGGCATCCTTCCAGACTTGGCGCAGGTAAAGGGACGGGCCGCGGCGGTCAGCGAGGTCACCGCCCGGCGGGATCCAGGCGAGGACAGGAATCAGCGCCGAGTCGTGCAAGCGGGCCAGGCCCGCCGCATACCTGAGCGCCTGCAGACTGCCTGGCGACCCGTTGACGCCTGCGAATACCCGACGTACGCGGGACACGGTAAGGCTCCTTCCGGACGGGACAACTCCCCAGCTAGCAATGTACCTGGGTTCCGACGGTGGCTATGCGGGGCACTATGCCCCCCACCTGGCGATCAATGCGGCGGACGCGGCTGCATCGCGACGGCGGCCGGCGGCCTTCGCCGATCATTTTGACAGTCACTTTCAAATACTTGTAACATTCACTTAAGAGAGGCCGTTGAAAGAAGGTGACTAGCATGAATCGCTCGGACACCCGCCGGTGGTGGGCTCTCGGCGCCCTCGCGCTGAGCGTTCTCGTTGTCGGCCTTGACCTGACGGTCCTCAACCTGGCGCTGCCCACCCTCGCGGCTGACTTGCACGCATCGACCGGCGACCTGCAATGGTTCGTCGACGCGTACAGCCTGGCCCTGGCGGCGGCACTGCTCCCGGCGGGGCTGCTCGGCGACCGGTTCGGCCGCAAGAAGCTGCTCACCGGCGCTCTCGTCGTGTTTGGCGCGGCGTCGCTGGCCTGCGCGTACTCGGACTCAGCCGGTGAGCTCATCGCTGCCAGGACAGTGCTCGGCCTCGCCGCCGCGGTCATCCTGCCGCTGTCGCTGGCGGTCATCCCGGTGCTGTTCACCGCCGCGGAAAGGCCACGGGCCATTGCCGCGGTGGGCGGTGCCACGTTCCTCGGCTTCCCGATCGGGCCGCTGCTCGGCGGCTGGCTACTCGATCACTTCTGGTGGGGCTCAGTATTCCTGATCAACGTCCCGGTAGTCGTGATCGCGCTGATCGCCGTCGTGACGCTGATGCCGGAATCCCGCAGCGAACGGCGGCTGCGACTGGACGTGCCCGGCGTCCTGCTGTCCAGCGGCGGCCTTGCGGCGCTCACCTACGGCGTTATCAAGGCCGGGCAGAACGGCTGGAGCGACGGAACTGCCGTTGTCACGATGGCCGCCGGAGCCGTGGCGCTGGCCGCGTTTGTCTGCTGGGAGCGCCGCGTCACGAGGCGGGCAAACGGCCATCCGCTGATCGACCTGACGTTGTTCCGGTCGGCCAGCTTCACCTGGGGCACGACATTGTCGACGATGATCTCGTTTGCCCTGTTCGGGATCTTGTTCGGGGTTCCGCAGTACTTCCGGGACGTCCGCGGCATCGACTCACTCGGCAGCGGCCTGCGGCTGCTGCCGCTGATCGGCGGCCTTGCCGTGGGCCTCGCCGTCGGGCAGCGGCTGCAGACTCCCGCCAAGACTCCGGCGGGCGACCCGCCCGGGGCGCCGCTGGTCAACGCCAAGGTACTGGTCACCGTCGGGTTCGCCGTGATGGCCGCGGGCCTGGCGGCCGGCGCGGGCACCACCATCACGAGCGGCACCGGCTTCGGCGCTGCCTGGTTCGCCGTCACCGGCCTCGGGCTCGGCATCGCGATGCCGACGGCCCTGAACGCGGCCCTCGGCGCGCTCACGCCCGAGCGCAGCGGCTCAGGCTCCGCGCTGATCACCGCGATGCGGCAGGTCGGCGCCACCATCGGGGTGGCTGTCCTGGGCACCGTGCTCAATTCCGCCTACCGGGGCGGGCTCACGGTCACCGGCCTCCCGGCTGCGAGCGCGGCGGCCGCCCGCAGCAGCGTGGCCGGCGGGGTCGCGGTGGCGCACGCCGCTCAGTCAGAGTCCCTGCTGCATACCGTGGGCGTCGCCTACGTGCATGGCATGGACGTCATGCTGTGGGTCTGCGCCGGCATCGCTGTCACGGCTGCCCTGCTGGGACTTGCGTTCCTGCCGCGCCAGTCCGAGCCGCCCGCCGAAGTCGCCGCGCCTGGCGAGCTTCGCGCGGAAGCCAGGGCAGAATGACGGACATGACCGAGGCGCCCGCGGCGGCCCAGCCGACCGGGCTTCGCGAGCGGAAGAAGGCCCGGACCCGCGCTGCCATCAGGCAGCACGCACTGCGCCTGTTCCGCGAGCGGGGCTACTCGGCGACGACAGTCGAGCAGATCGCGGCGGCCGCCGAGGTCTCCCCGGCGACGTTCTTCCGTTACTTCCCCACCAAGGAAGACGTCGTCCTGCAGGACGACATGGATACCGTCACGCTCGGGGCGCTGGAGGCACAGCCGGCCGCGCTCGGCCCGATCGCCGCGATGCGCTCGGCTACCGCGGCGATGATCGCCCAGCTGAGCCAGGCTGACCTGGACCGGCTGCGCGAGACTATCGAGCTGACCCTCTCGGTGCCCGAGATCCGGGCCCGGGCCGTGGACGAGTTCACCCGCACCATCGAGGTGGTGGCGGCCGCGCTGGCGAAACGGGCCGGGCGCGACCCGGATGACTTCGCCGCGCGCAATGTGGCCGGCGCCATGATCGGCGTGATCATGGCGGTGACCCTGGCCCCGCCCGGCGACAGCCCGGCTGACATGTTCGGCAAGATCGACGCGGCCCTCGCGCATCTGGAGGCCGGGCTGCCCCTCTGAGGGACCGCGGCCAGCATGGCGCGGCCCCGAGGCCGGCAACCCGGACGCCACGGCGGTCCGCTTTATCTACCTGACAGGCCGCTCACCGGCGATCTCATCAAGATCCTCATCAGGCGCTAGCGGTCAGCCGGGCTGCTGCCTGCCGGGTTTCCGACGGGAATGTTGCGAGTTCAAATACCGTTGGCGCGATGAAGGTAGTTAGCCGGCCCTTTGCTACCGGGCGGGCATGCGCAAAGCTTCACCCAGAGGAGGACATCATGCCAGCGGTCACCGTCAAGGACACTCTGGTCCTGCCCCGCGTCCAGGAGCCTGACCCGACCGCCGCGGACCGGCCGGTGCTGACCCTGACGACGGCTCCATCGGCCTACGAGGGCGAGGGCTTCCCGGTCCGGCGTGCCTTCGCCGGGGTGGAAATGCGCGCGCTCGACCCGTTCATCCACATGGACCAGATGGGCGAGGTGGACTACGCGCCAGGCGAGCCGAAGGGGACCTCCTGGCACCCGCACCGCGGCTTCGAGACCGTGACCTACATCATCGACGGGACCTTCCGGCACCAGGACTCCAATGGCGGCGGCGGGATGATCACCAACGGTGATACCCAGTGGATGACGGCGGGCGGCGGGATCCTGCATATCGAGGAGCCGCCGGAGGCGATGGTCATGAGCGGCGGGCTCTTCCACGGCTTCCAGCTCTGGGTGAACCTGCCCAGCGCGATGAAGATGACCGACCCGCGCTACCAGGACATCAGGGCCGGCCAGGTCAAGCTGCTCAGCTCGCCGGACGGCGGCACGCTGATCCGGGTCATCGCGGGCGACGTAGCCGGCCAGCAGGGTCCCGGCGTTACCCATACTCCGATCGCGCTGCTGCATGCCACCCTCGAGCCCGGCGCCCAGCTGCGGCTGCCGTGGCGGCCGGATTTCAACGCGCTTGGCTATGTGCTGGCCGGGTCCGGCACCGTCGGCGCCGAGCAGCGGCCGGCCCGGACGGGCCAGCTTGCCGTATTCGGCCACGGCGACGTCATTACCGTCGCGGCGGACCGCCGGGCTGATGGCCCGAGTGCTGGCATGGACATCCTCATCCTCGGCGGCCAGCCGATCAGGGAGCCGGTGGCCGCCTACGGCCCGTTCGTGATGAACACCAGGGCAGAGCTGGTCAAGGCGTTCGAGGACTACCAGGCGGGCCGCCTCGGCACGATCCCCGCGCAACGCCGCCCGCTGCCGGAGGACCCCCGCCCCGGGCACGACGTGCTCTAAGCGCGCTTTTCAACGCAACGCGGCTTGACCAGATGGCCAGCTAGGTAGTCTTTCGCTGTGCCGTCACGTAAGCCGCTATCGCGTTCCGCTACGACGAGTAAGGCCGTAACGGGGAGTTTCCGGCCCGGCACCGGCGGGCCGGGGCGCCGGTCCCCCGATGGCGACTTGGGTGCGACTCGGGTTGCCAAGCATGCTGCCCGCAGGACCAGCAGCGCCCGTCCCGCACCATCGATGTCTCGGGCTGCCCTCAGGGTTCCGGAGATCACGGCCTATTTCTGGGTTATCAAGGCCCTGTCGACCGCGATGGGCGAGTCGACATCGGACTATCTCGTCCACGCGATGCTGCCAGTTCTCGCCGTAGGTCTCGGATTCATCGGATTCGTAGTCGCGCTGGCGCTGCAGTTCTCCATGCGCCGCTATCTGGCCTGGACCTACTGGTTCGCGGTCCTGATGGTCGGCGTGTTCGGCACTATGGCCGCGGACGTGCTCCACGTCGGCTTCGGCGTCCCTTACTTCGCATCATCAGCCCTCTACGCGGTGACTCTCGCCGCTGTCTTCTTGACCTGGCAGCGGACTGAGCAAACCCTCTCCATCCACACCATCAACACAGCGCGCCGGGAGGCGTTCTACTGGGCGGCCGTCGTGGCAACCTTCGCGATGGGCACCGCCGTCGGAGACATGACCGCAGTGACCTTCCACCTGGGGTATTTCTTCTCCTTCGTGCTCTTCGCCGGAATGATCACTATCCCAGCCATCGGATACCGGTGGTTCAGCTGGAACCCGATCCTCTCCTTCTGGTTCGCCTACGTCGTCACCCGCCCGCTGGGCGCTTCGTTCGCCGACTGGGTCGGCAAGCCCACCAGCCTGGGTGGCCTGGGATGGGGCAACGGGCGAGTCAGCCTGGTCCTCACCTTCGTGATCGCCTGCCTTGTCGCCTTCCTGGCGGTTACCCGCAAGGACGTGCAGCATCACCAGGCGGTCGCACGTCCGCGGTGAACTCCCGATCGGCGCTGCGGGCCACTGCTTCTAGCCAGCCGCCAGGCGCCGCAGCGCGCCGCGGACGACCTGCGGGTCGGTGGTGGGCCAGAACGGCGGCAGCGACTCCCGCAGGAAACTGCCATAGCGCGCGGTCGCCAGGCGCGGATCCAGGATCGCGACCACCCCCCGGTCGCTCATCGTGCGCAGCAGCCGTCCGGCGCCCTGGGCAAGCAGCAGCGCCGCCTGGGCCGCGGCCACCTCCATGAACCCGTTGCCGCCGCGCGCCGCCACGGCGCGCTGCCTGGCCGAGGCCAGCGGGTCATCGGGCCGGGGGAACGGGATCCGGTCGATGACCACGAGTTGCAGCGACCTGCCGGGAACGTCGACGCCCTGCCACAGCGAGAGGGTGCCGAACAGGCAGCTGGCCTCGTCTGCGGCGAACTGGCTGATCAGCTGCCCGGTCTGGTCCTCTCCCTGGCAGAACAGCGGATGGTCGATGCGCCCGCGCAGCTCATCGGTCGCCTGCCTGGCGGCGCGCATGGAGGAGAACAGCCCCAGGGTCCGGCCGCCGGCCGCGGCGATCAGTTCGCACAGCTCGTCCAGGTAGGACGCCGCCAGTCCGTCGCGGCCCGGGGGCGGCAGGTGCTTGGCGACATACAGGATGCCGCTGCGCGGGTGGTCGAACGGCGACCCGACGTCAATCCCGGTCCAGGCCAGCGAGTGCGGCTCGTCCGCGGCCGGAAATCCTTCGGGCGCGCCGGCAGGCCCGGCCCGGGGAGCCGGGACTGCCGGGCCACCGGACCGGGGCAGGCCCCATTGGCGGGCCAGCGGCTCGAACGACCCGCCGAGCGACAGGGTGGCCGAGGTCAGCGTCACCGTGCGGCTGCCGAACAGCCGCTCGGCCAGCAGCGGGCCGACCTGCAGCGGCGTTACCCGCAGCGTCGGCGGCCGGGCCGACTCCTCCCCTAGCGGCCGGTCCATCCACACCACGTCGGGACGGGCCGCCAGGTCGGCGCCGAACGCGCCGAGGATTCTTTCTGCAGCACTCCGCAGCTCATCGACGGCGACGAAAGCCGACCGGCGGGCCGCGATCCGTTCTGGCTCCTCTTCGGTGTTCTTGGCGCTGGCACGCAGGTCAGTGGCGCAACTGCCGGCGGCGTCACGAAGGCCGGCCAGCGCCTGAGCGAGATCGGTGGCCAGCACGTCGATGCGCCCGGCCGGGAGTACCGCCAGGACCCGCGCGGCGTCCTCGCCCGCCTCCCTGAGCCGGGCGATCAGCTTCTCCTCGGTCATCTTGCCGCACCGCCGGGCGGCGATCTCCGGTGCCGTGGCGGACAGCTCGTCGGACGCGACCGAGGTCACCCGGTCGACCAGATCGTGGGCCTCGTCGATGATCACCACGTCGTGCTCGGGGAAAATATCGAAGTCCTCCAGCGCGTCGATAGCCAGCAGCGCGTGGTTGGTGACCACGATGTCCGCCTTGCCCGCCTCGTCCCGTGCCCGCTCGGCAAAGCACTGCGGGCCGAACGGGCAGCGCTGGGCGCCGATGCATTCCCTCGCGGTCACCGCGACCTGACGCCAGGCTTGCTCGTTCACGCCGGGGACCAGTTCGTCCCGGTCGCCGGTCTCCGTCCGCGCCGCCCACTCGTGCAGCCGCTGCACCTGCTTGCCGACCGCGGAGGCCGTGCGGGGATCGAAGAGCGCGTCCTGCGGGTCATCCTCCACGCCGGTGCGCAGCCGGTGCAGGCACAGGTAGTTGCGGCGGCCCTTGAGGATCGCGAAGGCCGGCGCCCGGCCAAGCGCCGGCTCCAGCGCCTCGGCCAGGCGAGGCAGGTCACGGTCGATGAGCTGGCGCTGCAGCGCGATCGTCGCAGTCGACACGACGACCGTGGCCTGCTGCTCGATGGAGTGGCGTATCGCGGGGACGAGGTAGGCCAGCGACTTGCCCGTGCCTGTCCCGGCCTGGACGGCGAGGTGCTCGCCGGTCTCGATGGTGCGCTGAACGGCCTCGGCCATCGTCACCTGCCCGGGCCGCTCCGCCCCGCCGATGCCGGTGACCGCCGTGGCGAGCAGTGCGGTGACATCCGGCAGGCCGGACCTGGGGGCGGGCTTGCGGACGTCATCATCCCGCGGGCCGTCACTGTCCGCTGCGCCGTCAGTGTCCTGCGGGCCGTCATCGGCCGTCAGCCCGTCATCGGCAGGCCGATTGTCGTCGCCCGGCGGGCTGCTGACATCGGCTGCTCGGGGCTTGCGGGCACGGCCGGAGGGCACGTCGGAAAACGCTATCGTGTCCGCCGCCGCGGCATTAACTGGCACCTGCCCGGGAACCCTGCCGTTGTCCGCCAATGCCGCCGAGAAGAGCAACGATGACTGAATCTCAGCCCAGCAACGACTTCGCCAGCTTCCCCGCGCCCGCTGAGGGCATTCTGGTGGCGCTGTTCATCACCGTCCGCAAGGTCGCGCGATCGAGGGACTTCTACTCGCGCGTCCTGGGCGGCACCGTCATCCTGGCGGAGAACCCCTGCACTGTCAGGCTGTCCAACTCGTGGATCATCATGAATCCCGGCGGGCCGCCGACCCCCGACAAGCCGGGCATCTCGGTGGTCGACTACCAGCCCGGCGACACCACCTCGATCTTCCTGAACTTGCGGGTCGCTGACATCCAGGCCTGCTACGAGCAGTGGCAGGCGAAGGGGGCAGAGTTCGTGACACCGCCGATCGACCGCGGCGCGGAGATCCGCTGCTACCTGCGGGACCCGGACGGATACCTTATCGAGGTCGGCCAGTCCACCGGCCTGCTGCACGGCCATCTCGCCGCCAAGCGCCCGGAGGACCTCCCCGGCTGAGCTGGCTCGCCTATGCGCGCAGGCCGGACAATCTCGACGGCTCCGACCAGCGAAAGGCCGGGCCGCCTTTCAGGCCTGGGTAGGCGACGGCCATGCCGCGCTGCGGCGTCACCGACCACAGGTGATAGTCCGGAGATGTCGCCTGCTTCTGCCAGGTGGGCGTCCAGATACTGACGTAACGGCCGTAGAGGCGGCGGACCCGCCCGTCGTCCCTGGCCTCGAGCCGGGCGGGACCGGTCATGCGTACCTGGCGGACATCATCCGGCGGGTCGAATGTCGCGATCATCACGGCGACGTCCCGGTGGCCCGCCGCGGCCCGCAGGAACGGTGAGGGAATGTCACCGCCGCCGGGAGTGTGGAACCACAGCCGGTCCTCGGCCACGGAGAACCACATCATCGCCAGCGCCGGATGGCCCTGGCCGGTCACGGTCGCGACAGACGCTGGACGGCCCGGTTCGTCGAGGAAGCCCAGGACGTCGAAGCTGGGATGATCCATGCCACCCATGATGGGACTTCAACCGGACGTGAAGTCCAGCCTCGCGCCGCAATAATCAGTGGCGGCCCGGCCTGCCGCCGGCCTAGCGTGGGGACCTGCGCCAGGTGTGCAGCCCGGCGGTGCCGGGGAGTGCCACGATGTCCTCATGACCGATACCACCCAGGGCACCACCGCCTTCCGCGCCGCACGCGATCTGCTGCTGCGGCACCGCGAGGACTACGACGCGGCCAGCAGCCAGTTCTCCTGGCCCGAGCTTGACGAGTTCAACTGGGCGCTGGACTGGTTCGACGTGATCGCGGCCGAGCATCCTCGGGCCGGCGCGCTCCGCGTCGTCACTGAGGACACCGACATCCGGCTCAGCTACGCCGAGCTCGCCGCCCGGTCGAACCAGGTGGCGAACTGGCTGCGCGGGCTCGGCGTCGGCCGCGGCGACCGGCTGCTGCTCATGCTCGGCAATATCGTGCCGCTGTGGGAGGTCATCCTCGCGGCGATGAAGCTCGGTGCCGTCATCATCCCGGCATCCACCCTGCTCGGGCCCGACGACCTGGCCGACCGGATCGCCCGCGGCGACGTCCGGCACGTCATCACCGAGTCAGCCCTGGCGCCGAGATTCCGCGGCCTGGCGGGAAGCTGGACCCGGATCGCCGTCGGTGACGGCGCCGGAGACGGCTGGCAGGCATACTCGGGCTCGTTTCAGATGAAGGATGAGTTCGTAGCCGACGGCCCGACCAGGGCGACCGATCCGCTGCTGCTCTACTTCACGTCCGGCACCACGTCGCAGCCGAAGCTGGTCGAGCACACCTATGCGTCCTATCCGGCCGGCCATCTGTCGACCATGTACTGGATCGGTCTGCAGCCCGGTGACGTGCACCTGAACATCTCCT
The DNA here is from genome assembly GCA_963707065.1 of uncultured Actinomycetes bacterium. Lineage (GTDB taxonomy): Bacteria > Actinomycetota > Actinomycetes > Streptosporangiales > Streptosporangiaceae > Palsa-506. Next base: position 99,387 of record CAVPPJ010000058.1, on the reverse strand, counting down.
CGCCCGGCTGGGCCAAGCATGCCTGGAGCAATGTCTTCGCGCCGTGGATCGCCGGCGCGACCACGCTCATCCTCGGGCACGAGCGGTTCTCCGCCGCGGCGCTGCTTGCTGCCATCCCGGCCTGCGGCGTGACGTCGCTGTGCGCGCCGCCGACGGTCTGGCGGATGCTGGTGCAGGCCGACCTGGCCAGCGCCGACGTGCGCAGCCTGCGCGAGTGCGTCGGCGCGGGCGAGCCGCTCAACCCGGAGGTCATCGAGCAGGTCCGCCGGGCCTGGCACATCACGGTCCGGGACGGGTACGGGCAGACGGAGACCACCGCGCAGATCGGCAACCCGCCCGGCCAGCCGGTGCGGATCGGGTCGATGGGCCGGGCACTGCCCGGTTACGAGATCACGCTGGTCGACCCGCTGACCGGCGAGCCCGCCGCCGAGGGCGAGATCTGCCTGGACCTGGCCCGGCGGCCGCTCGGCCTGATGACCGGCTACCGGGGCGACCCGGAGCGGGCCGCCGACGCGATGCGCGGCGGCTACTACCACACCGGGGACGTCGCCGCCCGGGACGCCGACGGCTACATCACCTATGTCGGCCGCACCGACGACCTGTTCAAGGCATCGGACTACCGGATCTCCCCGTTCGAGCTGGAGAGCGTGCTGATCGAGCACGAGGCGGTCGCCGAGGCGGCCGTGGTGCCCTCCCCCGACCCGCTCCGGCTCGCGGTCCCGAAGGCGTACGTGGTGCTGGCGGCCGGCTTCGACCCGTCCGCGGACACCGCGCTGGCGATCCTCGGCTACGCACGGGAACGGCTCGCCCCGTACCAGCGGATCAGGCGGCTGGAGTTCGCCGAGTTGCCGAAGACGATCTCCGGCAAGATCCGCCGCGTCGAGCTGAGGGCACAGGAGGACAGCCGGCATGGCGCGGGAGGCGACGCCGGTGCGCAGGCTCCGCGCGCCGCCACCGAATTCTGGGAGGACGACTTCCCCGGCCTGAAGGCCTGACCTCGCCGCCGGGCCGCCGGGTCGCCGGGCTGCCCAGCCGCCGGACCGCTGGGCTGCCAGGCCGCCGGGCGGCAGGACCGGCCCGCGGCGGGAATGCTGGCGCCCCGGCGTGGATTCTGCTTCATGACGGGTAGCGGCGGCCGCTGCCGAGGGAGGATGCACGATGAGCAGCCCAGCGCTCGCCGCTGGCCGCGCCGTGTCGCGGGTGACGACGAAGCAGCGGCTCGGCCCCGACGCCCAGGTGGACGATAAGGCGATCGTCATTGCCCCGGCTGACCCGTCGCTCACCGACCCGTTCCTGGCGCTGGCCGAGGACTGGTTCTCCGAGCCCGGATTCGAGTGGCACCCGCACCGGGGCCTGGAGACCGTCACCATCGTGCTCGACGGCGTCCTGGAGCACGGTGACAACATCGGCAACGCCGGCGCGCTGCAGCCGGGTGACCTGCAGTGGATGACCGCCGGGCGCGGCATCATCCATCGAGAGCTCGCGTTCCGCAACGAGCACGCGCACACGATGCAGCTCTGGCTGAACCTGCCCGCACGATCGAAGATGGTCGACACGCGCTACCAGGACCTGCTGGCCGCCAGCCGGCCGCACGTGACGCTGCCGGGCGTGGACATCGACGTGGTGTCCGGGACGGTAGCCGGCCAGACCGGGCCGGCCGCCAACCAGTGGCCGGTGCAGGGCGCGATCGTCAGCCTGGACCCCGGCGCCGCCGCGGAGTATGCCCTGCCCGCCAGTCACCGGGCGTTCGCGCACGTGCTGTCCGGGGCGATCAGCATCGCCGGACGGCTGGTACGGGCCGGGCAGACAGCCTGGTCTGACCCCGCTGGCACTGCGCGGTCTGGCTCCGGGCCGGCGGACAGCGTGCTGCGGCTTGCCGTTTCCGCCCAGGGGGAGCAGTCCAGGGTGATGATCTACAGCGGCCGGCCGATACGCGAGCCGGTCGCGATGGGCGGGCCGTTCGTGATGAACAAGCGCACCGAGATCGCGCAGGCGTTCACGGATTTCCAGGCCGGCAAGTTCGGCCGGGTGCCCCGCCAGGCCAGGCTGAAGTACGACCGCTGACCGGGATCCGCCCGGGCGCGAAGTCCAGGATGCTGGTGATCCCGTACTGGGGATGCGGGACGTCGCCGGCCGCGGCCGGAGCTGCCATAGCTGGGTCCTGGCCTCATGCAGCCGCTCCAGCGCCTCCCACGATGATCGGCGGCGAAGGTACTTGCCGAGATCGGCGAGCGCGCACCACCCCCGGAAGGCCCACTCGCGGACCAGGTCCGGCGTCACCGGGAGCTGCCCATTAGCGGTAACGAGCACGGTGCCTGGATCGTAAAGCACCACCACGCCGGGGACCGCGCCGCCGGGCACCGAGGCCGGACAGGCGGTCAGCCGCGCCCTGGTCGCGACCGCATCCGTAAGACGTCGCCTACTCGCCGGTAAATCGGAATTCTGCCTGCCATGGACCGTCCACGTGCACAACCTCCCAGTAGCGCTCGGCGATGCGCTCCGGGTCAAAGGAAGTACCGGCAACTATCTGTCCGGCGATCGTCAGCGTGGCCACACGGATGCCGTCCGGTTCCAGGTCAGCGCCGAGCATTGTCGCGGCCGACCGGAGAGCCGCCTTGCCGAGGGAAACGGTCGCAAGGGCCGGGATCGGGTGGTCGGCGAACCCGCCCCCGGTGACGAGGATGGTCCCGAAGCCGGCGGCCCGCATGGCCGGGGCGGCCACCTGCGCGACGACGATGGCGCTGATGACATCTACTGAATACGCCGTCTGGAGGTGGGCGACACTTGAGCTCAGCAGCCGGTCTGGAGCTCCCATCACGGCGTTATAGACGATGACGCCCGGTGCGCCATTTCCGAGATAGAGCTCCCTCATCCGGGCGCCCAGGCCATCGGGATCGCTGGCATCGGCCGCGATGGTGTTGATCTTGGCACCGGTATCGGCCAGGGTGCCCGCAAGGTCGCGGAGGCCGTCCGTGCTACGCGCCACCAGGGTTACCCGGTAGCCGCCGACGGCGAAGCGACGTGCCACGGCCATTCCAAGGCCAGGCCCCGCGCCGACCAGTAGCAGGTGGCGGCCATCGACTGAGCCGGGCACTGCGGCCTCGGCGAGGTCAGCGACCGTGCTTTCTCGGCTGCCAGGGTCGCCTACTCGCTCGTCAGGCATGGGTGCCGTTCCTTTCGCGTCGACCGCCTCGGAGAGCGGCTCGGGCTGGTGCCTCTGTCAAGCCCCTGACCTCGCGGAATCATTCATGGTTGGCAGACAAGGCTGCGGCCGGGCAAGGTTACGGCCCGGCAAGGCACACGCGTGATTTTAGGCCACGGCCACGCCGGTCAACTACCGGCTGCCGGTGCCAGCTGTTACCCGTGGGCGTTCGCGGTGGAGTGCCTGGAGCGACGACAGGTTGAGCCGCTGTCGCGCCCGTCACCAGCGTGACGGGCGCGACAGCGGCGGGTCTGATCAGGTGAAGCCGACGTTCAGGTGGAAATGCCCGAGCCTCAGGCTGAGTACTCCGCCGCCGGCCCAGTGCACAACGAACGCAAGCAGGATGATGGCCACGATTACCACGACCACCCAGAAGAAGAACACGACGATGCCGGGGAAGGCATACCCCGCTACAGTTCTCGCTCTAGCCATGGCCGCCAGTTACCCGCCGCCGGCCGGTCTATTCGGCTTATTCTTATTCGCGGTTTGCCGCCCCGAACAGCGGTACCGCGCGCTTAACCAAGTCCATGCCGGCGGGCCGCGCCGGTCAGCCCGGCCCGGCGTCGATCACGGCCCGGACCGCTGCCTCGGTGGGCTGGAGGCCGAAGAAGGTGACCGCCCAGGTCAGGCCCGCCCGCTCCCACGGCGCGAGGTCGGTGTCCGGGGGAAGCTCCGTGATCAGGTCGAACGGGCCGCCGCCGGGGCGGGCTTCGCGGATCTCGGCGGCCAGTTCGCCCAGCGCCGCGGGGCCGGGCAGGCCGATGGAGAACAGGCCGTCCCAGCGCAGCGCCCGGCGCACCGGACGCCGGTTCGGCCACTCCCCCGCCACCCACACCGGGGGCCTCGGCCGCTGCACCGGGACCGGCTCGAACTCCCCGGCCCAGTACCTGGCCAGGGCGTCCAGGCCGTGATCGAGCAAGCGGGCGCGCTCGCGCGGGTCGGTCACCTCCCCGAACGGCTCCAGCTCGTTGTTCCGCGCGCTGCCGAGCCCGGCACCGAAAATGAGCCGGCCGGAGCTGAGCAGGTCCAGCGTGGCCGTCTCCCTGGCCACCTTGTGCACCCGGCGGCGGGAAAGCGGGGTGACCAGCGCGCCGATCCGCACCCGGGACGTGGCGCAGGCCACCGCGGCGAGCGCCACCCACGGGTCGGCCACGGCCCGCACCGGCGCGCGGTAGGCGATGTGATCCCAGACGAAGAAGCCGTCCCAGCCCCGCTCCTCGGCCCGGGCAGCCAGCCGGGCGGCCACCCGCGGGTCGGCCAGCTCACCGAACAGCCCGACGTCGATTGCGCGCTTCACGACGGTGATCTTAACCGCTCGCCCGGGAACCCGCGGCTGAGCGCGTTAGAAGCGGAAGCGGGTCAGGCCGCCCGGGGCCGTCGCCAAGACCACGGTCGCCGAGCGCGGCTCGATGCGGTAGACCACCCACGGCGGTGGGCCTAGCGACGGCGCGTTGAACGGGGCCGTGATGCCCGGCCCGCTCTCATCGGGCTCCGCCGGCCAGCCGTTGTCCGCCCACGCCTTCGCAATGCGCGCCAATGCGTCCGGCTCGGTTACCCACACTGCCTCACCCTCGATCACGACGTCCGCGTCGCGGACCGACACCGCCACCGAACACCGCGGATCCCGCGCGACGTTGCGTCCCTTGCGTGTACGCGCGCCCGTCTGGAACCAGAATGTGCCGTCCACCCAGAGGGCACCGACCGCAGTCACATGCGGGCTGCCGTCCTCGTTGATGGTGGACAGCCACGTCGTACGCGAGTTGGCCGCATCCGGCCCCGCATCGAGCTTCCCGGCAATGACGGCCCAATCCACCGGCGGCAGCCCGTCCGCTCCACCCAGATTGATGATCTCCATATACCGAACCTACCTGGCCGTTCTTCCCCGGCTAGCGCAGTCCGCAATGAGACTCGCGGCCGAACGCGGCCGGCGCATCGCGATCCTGCTATAGATGACCTCACTGCTCATCTCCGCATCGCTTTCTCGCGGCGGGCCGCGACGTTCGAGCCGGACTCGCGGCGCGCCATCCGCCGCAGCACTACCGGCGCCAGCACGAGCCCGGCGATTGCCCACGCGGACAGGACGCCGAACGTGGCCAGATGCCGCCACGAATGGCCGATCTCCACCGCCGCCATCGCGTTCGGCAGCAGCGCAGAACGCATCCCCAGCCCCAGCCAGTACATCGGGAACACCTGCCCGGTCCACTGCAGGAACGCCGGCAGGTGCGTAATCGGGTAGAAGATGCCGGAGATCGCGGCAAGCCCGGCCAGCAGCAGCACCATCGGCCCCCCGGCGCTGCGCTGGCTGGGGAACAGCGACCCGAGCATGGCGCCCAGCGGCAACGTGGCGAGCAGCCCGAGCACGAGCACCGAGGCCAGCGCCGGCCAGCTGCCAGGGCGGCCGATTGCCAGGCCGGTGAACAGGAAAGCGCCGGTGAGCAGCGTGGCCGCAACAGCGAACGCTGTCTGCCCGGAGATGTTGACGACCTTGCCCAGCAGGTAGCCGGGCATGCCGTTCGGGATGGCCTTGGCCCGCAGTAGCGTGCCGTCCTCGCGTTCAGTGACGATCAAGTCGCCCATTGTGATGAATCCGTACGCCACGACGTTCAGGCCGAGCACGCTGACCAGCATCGTGGTGCCCAGCGAGAAGTGCGTCCCTGGCACGTGCGTGTGCCGGGTCCAGATCATCACGGCGAGGAAGCTGCCGGTCGTGATCAGGATCGCGATCAGGTCGCCCGGCGTGGTCAGGGTCTGCTTGAACTCGATCCAGCCACGGGACAGTCCCGCTCGCGCCGCCACCAGCGTGGGGTTCATGCCGTCACCGCCGTCAGCCTGCGCGGCACGCCGTGTTCCGCCCGGCGGACCAGTGCCATGTACGCGTCCTCCAGGCTGGCCCGGCGCATCTCCAGATCCTCGACCGACTCGCCGTACTGCCGGAGCAACTCCCGGACGAACGCCGTCGCGTCGTCCGCCGCGTGCACGAACCGCTGCCCGTCCCGGCTCCAGCGCACCTCGGACTGACCCGCCATCGCGCGGGACAGTTCATCGGCGGAGCCGTCCGCGATGATCGTGCCGCCGGCCAGGATCAGGATGCGATCCGCGAGCCGTTCCGCCTCGTCCAGGTCGTGCGTGGTGAGCAGGATCGTGGCCTGCTGCCGGTCAGTGAGCCGGTGCACGAGGTCGTGGAAGTCGCGTCTGGCCTCGGGATCGAAGCCTGCCGTCGGCTCGTCGAGGAACAGCAGCTCGGGCCGCCCCACGATGCCGATCGCCACGTCGAGGCGGCGCCGCTGCCCGCCGGACAGGTTACGCACCCGCTTGTGCGCGTGCGGGGACAGCCCGACGGTCTCGATCAGGTCATCCACGTCCCAGGGACGCACGACGCCCGGCGTGGAGTACGGCGCGTAATAGCGGCCCAGGTGCGCGAGCAGCTCGCGGACCTGCCATTTCGCGTGGTCACGCCAGGACTGCAGCACGACGCCGGTTCTCGCCCGCCACGCCTCATCGCCGTGCGCGGGGTCGGCGCCGAGCACGCTGACCTCGCCCGCCGAACGCATCCGGAACCCCTCGAGGATCTCGATCGTGGTGGTCTTGCCCGCGCCGTTCGGCCCGAGCAGGGCGAGCACCTCACCGCGGCCCGCCGCGAAGCTGACACCGTTGAGCACGTCGGTCTTGCCGTACCGCATCCGCAGATCACGGACATCCAGTACCTCATCCATGCATCGGAGGCTAACATATGTTCAGCATTTACTGAACAGTATTTGCTTAACATCTCCCGTTCAAAGGGTAACCTTGATCGATGCCCGAGAGTCATGACCAGAAGCGATCACCGGAGGACGCCCCTCCCTACCGCTTCGAGAATCCCCGCAGTATCCGGGCCCTGGCGCACCCGGCCCGGCTGGCCATCATCGACGCCCTGACGACGGGCGAAGAGCTGACTGCCACTCAGTGCGCGGAGCTAACCGGCCTGAGCCCGAGCGCGACGGCGTACCACCTGAAGCTCCTGGAACGGTACGGGCTCGCCGAAACGGCGGCCCTGAGACCGGACCGCCGGGAACGGCCGTGGCGAGCGACCGGACGCCAGATCCAGACCGACCTGGACGGCTCGACGCCCGGCGGAGCCTCGGCCGTCGCAGCCGTCGTCGCGGCCCACATCGACATGACCCGCGCCATCGCTGTCGAGTTCACCGCGGCCGGCCCCGCGGAGCCTGAGGAGTGGCGCGATGCCGCCGTTTTGAACAACGCTGACCTCTGGCTGACCGTCGAGGAGTTTCAGCGGGTGGGCGAGGAGCTGGCAGCGGTCATCGCTCCGTACCGGAGGCGCACACGCCCGGCGGGCAGCAGGCAGGTCAGGGTCATGAACGTCGTCGTACCACGCCGGCGCGCCCGCCCCGAACCGGGTTCGCCAGAGGCATGAATCCGCCGGCTGCCCCCGGCACCGCTCGGGTTGATCATTTACAGGGCTTATGAGTATGCACGGCGAGAATTGGGATGCATGGCCGGAACTCGCTGTCATCATGCATGACAGTGCGTCCGGCGGCGACGCCCGGTCACTGCCAGCCACCCTGCCAGGCGGCGTGCCGGTATCAGATGTGCGAAGCTGTGGATATGGCCGTCCCGGGAGGAGGTCTGCATGACTGACACCGTGCCGGAGCCTGAAGGTTCCGGGGAACCTGATGGTTCCGGGGAAGAGGTCAAGCGTAAGTTCCGCGAGGCGCTGGAACGCAAGCGCGCTAAGCATGCGGATGCGAGCGCGCCCGGTGGTGGCAAGGACGCGGGGAAGGTGCACGGTGCCCGCGGCCTGGCCCGGAGCCGGCGTTCGTTTCGCCGGAAGACCGGCGGCTGAGCGGCTAGCTGAGCGCAGCACGCAGCGGCCGGGCGATCACCAGGTGAGCGCAGCAGCGCGAAGATCGCCATCGCCGTCACCGAGCGACCCTCTCAGCGTGATACGCGGCATGACCGTACGTGCCGGGCCATGCGCACCGGCCGGGGGCCGTGCGCGTCCGGGCCCGGGGACTGGGCCGGGCCCGGTTCACCCGGCGCTGCCTGCTGCGCCGTCCAGATCGTCGGGCCCGATGATCTCGTACACGTTGCCGTCCGGGGCGCGGAAGTGCTGCCACGCCCGCCCCTCCGCCCGCTGCGGCCGGGCATACATGAACTCGGCTCCGGCTACTTCCAGGGCGGCGCGGGCGGCCCGGAACGAGTCCACCCAGAACCCGGCCACCGGTGAGCTCCCGAAGAAATCGTGGTCCGCATCGTCTGGGCCGTAGACGTGAACTTCCGCGCCATCGGCCAGCCGGAACCACGTCGCCCCCGGTCTCTCGAGGATCACCTCAAGCTGGAGCACGTCCCGGTAGAAAGCCGTCATCGCCGCCGCATGGGGCGTACGCACGCCAAGCCAGCCCACGGAGCGCACCGCCATCAGGGCCTCCCTCCAGTTCAGTTCACCTGCGGTGAATCGTCCCAGACCGCGCGCCTTTAGGCCCCCCTGTGCGGCTTTGGCGGCTTCAAGGTTGGTTAGGGCGATTTGCTCATTGTGTGTTCTCCAGTCTCGCGGAAGATGACCAGAGCCTCATGGCAAGAAGTGACCGCTTCCTCGAACCGCCAGCCTGCTGCAGCGCGTGCCGAGGTTGGTCAGCACCACACCCTCGGCACTGCGGTTGCCGAGCCGCCGGGCGGCTTCCAGGATGGTGGTGACGGTGATCAGGTCGTCGAACCGCCGCCGCTCATCGTCCAGCCGCGAGCCCAGGCTGATGTAACTGCCCATTGCCCGGAACTGCGCGATGGCCTGGCTCAGATCAGCCCGTGCCCCGTCAGGGTCGAACGACGAGCGCGGCGCGGCCCCTCGTAGGCCTGCTAGCACGAGTCGCCCGATAAGGATATCCCCCTTGTCTGCGGACGCCCGGACGGGCCACACTGCAGCTGACATGCGGTGCCGCCGGTCAGGCTGCAAGCACACAGGCGGAGCGGATCGCGCTGGAGGCGCGGATGACACCCCGGACTCTTCGCTGGGTGACCGGCGGCGTAGCGGCACTGTCGATTGCGCTGCTATTGGGTGGAGTGCTGCTGACGTATCTCGGCCGGCACGTTGCGACGGCCGCCCTCTGGAACTTTCCTGATGTCTTCGAAAAACTGACGTTCGTCGCCGTCCCCGTGGTGGGCTTCGTGCTGGTATCCCGGCGGCCCGCGAACAAGATCGGCTGGATCTTGCTCGCCACCGGCCTGCTGCTTGGACTGGGCTTCTTCAGCCAGGGGTACGGGTGGTACGGGCTGATCGCACCCAGGCCGCTGCCCGGGGCCCGGGCAGCTGAGTGGTTCGTGAACTGGATCTGGATAGTTCCGGCGGGGGCCTTCGCATTCGTGCTGCTCCTGTTCCCGTCCGGGCTGCTGCCGTCGCGCCGTTGGCGCCCGGCCGCCTGGTTCGTGGCCGTCGTGTACGCGCTGGACACCACGGGCTTTGTGGCGCGAGCCAGCCGGGTGTGGCGGGACCCGTTCGCGCCACAAAGCCAGGGATGGTATCCGGGCCTGCACTCTGCGCTAGTCGTGCTGTGGCCGGCCGCCATGGTGGTCGCCGGTGCTGCACTGATCACCAGATTTGTCCGGTCGTCAGGGGAGGAGCGACTGCAGCTGAAGTGGTTCGCGGCGGCCGCTGTGCTCGTCGTAGTCACGATCATCCCGCTGGCGGAGGCACCGCAGATATCGTCGCGCCCAGACACCGGCGTGCCGTTGCTGGCACCGCTCAAGGTGCTGTTCTGCGTGGCCCTGGTGTGCCTGTGGGTGGCCATCGCCGTGGCGATCCTGAAGTACAAGCTCTACGAGATCGACATCGTGATCAGCAAGGCACTGCAGTACGGCACGCTCGCTGTCTTCATCTCGGCCGTCTACGCCGGACTCGTGGCTGGCATCGGCACGCTGGCCGGAGACCGGCGCAGCCCGCTGTTGTCAGCAATCGCGGCTGTCGTCGTGGCGGTGGCCTTCCATCCGGTTCAGCTGCGGGCCACGCGGCTTGCGAACCGGATCGTGTACGGCAGACGGGCCAGCCCTTATCAAGTGCTCTCCGAGTTCGCGCGGCGTATCGGCGGCGGCTATGCGCGCGACGTGCTGGCTCAGATGGCCACCATCGTGGCCGCAGGTACTGGAGCCGAGCGTGTGGTCGTCTGGCTGCGCGTCGGATCGGAGTTGCGCGCCGAGGCCGCTTCAGACGGCAGCCCGGCGGAGTCCCTCCCGGTGGACGGCCACCAGCTGCCCACGCTGCCGGACACCGACTTCGGCGCCCCAGTCCTGTATCAGGGCGAGCTACTCGGCGCCATCTCCATCCGGATGCCGCGAGACGAGCCGCTGAAACCGGCAGCCGAGCAGCTTGTGGTCGACGTGGCCTCCCAGGCTGGCCTGGCGCTGTCCAACGCGGGCCTGATCGAGGACCTCCGCGCGTCGAGGCAGCGCCTGGTCACAGCTCAGGACGAGGAGCGGCGCCGGCTGGAACGCAACCTGCACGACGGAGCGCAGCAGGACCTGGTGGCCTTGGCCATCAAGTTGCGCCTGGCCAGCATGGTCGTGGAGGAGGACACCGCCGAAGCCAGGCAACTCCTAGGCGAGATGCAGGAAGACGCCGCGGGTGCGCTCAGCAACCTCCGCGATCTGGCCAGGGGGATTTACCCGCCGCTGTTGGCGGACCGCGGGCTGGTCCCGGCGTTGCGGGCGCGAGCCGACAAGTCGCCGATTCCGGTCGTGGTCGATGCGGACGGTATCGGGCGGTTCGGCCAGAACATAGAGGCTGCAGTCTACTTCTGCTGCCTCGAAGCGCTGCAGAACATTGCGAAGTACGCTGCCGCGTCCCACGTCCATATCTGCGTGGCAGCGCGCGACCATTCCCTGCGCTTCACAGTGTCCGACGACGGGATCGGCTACGACGCTAGCCGCATCCCGATGGGGTCAGGTCAGCGCAATATGGCCGACAGGCTGGCCGCTCTCGACGGCCGGCTCGAAGTCCGGTCCGTGCCAAGCAAAGGCACGACTATCACCGCACACCTGCCGCTGCCTGCCTTACCAGCCGGATCCTGACTCCGTCCGCGGCCCGCGCAGCCAGCAGGACACGCTCTAGCTTCGCCTGGCTCACCGCCCTGTCCGCGCGAGCACTCCAGCACGCGGCCGGCACCCACAGGGCCAAACCACCAGCAGTAACCTGACCCGGCCCTCGCGTCTGTCGGTCTCTGGGTACGTAATGCGGCATAGCGGATGGGCTGGCGGGCTGTGTCCCGGGATGGTCGGGAACGCTCGACGTAACTGCATCCGGCGGACCTGCTGCCACTTGAAGAGTTCCGGCTATCAGGACCGGCGGTCGTGCGGCTGGCGCGCTTTCCGGCGGGTGACAATCCTGCGTTTGCGCAAAGACTCGAGCCATTCCTGCCCGCTGAGCAGTCGCGTGGTCTTGCCCGACCTGACCTCGCCCGCCGCGGCAACTGCCATCGCGACGCTGGCCGCAGTCATATCATCAGGTGCCTCATACACGACGATCACGTCATACTCGCCAAACGGAAAGCCCACCACCACGATCGTGGCTCCCAGCTCCTCCAAGGCCGGGCGGATCACTTCCACCGGGTCTTGCGGCTCCTTAAGCTGATCCGCCATTGACTTGGCGGTATAGGAGGCCTGGTACATGTAGAGCGGCATCGAGCTTCCCCTTGAGCGGGCACAGGCGAGCAGATCACCAGCCAGTCCCCGTGACTCGCGGCGGCTTCTGCCGACGGGTGCACGGCAACGGACTGAAGACCACGGCGGTCCAAAGATCGTAGACCCGGCCCACCCGAGTACACCAGCCTCCGCCTCGCCGGCCAGCCCTTCCTCAACCACGCCAGCGCCCTGGAACCCGGCTAGCTGGCTAGACTCCGGCCGATGCTGATGCCGGGCGGAGTGTGCGCGGTCGGCGGCAGATGCGGGCAGTGCGAGGCTCAGCCGATGCGCTCGGCCAGCGAGACGATGATCCCTTCCGGCCCCCGGACGTAGGCCATCCGCCAGGCGCCCTCGTACTCGCCGATGCCACCGACCAGCCCGTAGCCCTCGGCAGCTGCCCAGTCGACAGCCGCCTGCAGGTCGCTGACCTCGAAGGCCACGTTGCGCAATCCCAGCTCGTTGGCCATGGCGGCCGGCGAGCCCGGCACGGAGCCCGGTCGCACGAAGCTCGAGAGCTCCAGCCGGGTGCCATCCCCGGGCGGCTTCAGCATGACGATCTCGGTGCGGGAGCCGGGAATGCCGCAGACCGTGTCCAGGAACTCGCCCTCGACGAACGTCCTGCCCTCGACCTCCAGGCCCAGCGCCACGAAGAACGCGGTCACGACATCGAGATCTGCGACCGTGAGGCCGACGTGATCGAAGCGCCGTACATGGGACACAGGCCCGTCCTCCCGTCGTCGTATCGACCGTGCATCCGCCACGGCAGGCGTTCTCAGTACCTCTCGTTGCGGGACCTCCGCAAACGCACGCTATCAGCGGAAGAGCAAGTTCCTGGCGGTAACGGATGTGGGTTGCGTAACGTGAGTGGATGACCTGAACCGGCTCCGGGCCCGGGTCATGCACGCCGGTGAAAAGGCGTTCACCGGCCAAACAATCAAGGCCACCATGGGTGCGGGCTTGACCTTCGTTGACCGGTCGTGTTAATTTCTGACCATGCGGTCAAAGAATAATTCGACCGGTCAGGAGACCACCCGGACCTTCACCGAGACCGCGCGCCGCGCGCAGATCGTGGCGGCCGCCATCGACACCATCGCCGAGCTGGGTTACGGGCAGGCCTCTCTGGCCCGCATCGCCGAGACCGCGGGTACCAGCAAGGGCGTGATCATCTACCACTTCGGCGGCAAGGACGAGCTCATCAGGGAGCTGATCGCCGAGCTGGTGGCCGGGGGCGTGGCCTACATGGAGCCCCGCATCGAAGCCGCGCCAGCCGGCCCGGGCAAGCTGCGGGCCTACATCGAGTCGAACCTGGCCTTCATGCGCGAGAACCGCAATCACATGGTCGCGATCGTCGAGATCGCGCTCAACGCCCGCGCCGCCGACGGCAGCCGGCTCTACGACTTCTCGGTCCAGGACGCGGGGGTGGCTGCGCTGGAGCAGTTGCTCGCCTACTTCCAGGGCACCGGCGAGTTCCGCGCCGGCTTCGACCCGCATGTCATGGCGATGGCGATCCGTGCCGCCATCAACGCGGTGCCAGCCCAGCTCGCCCGGGATCCGGCGCTCGACGTCGGCCACCATGCCCGCGAGCTAGCGGATCTGTTCCACATCGCCACCCGGCCCGGGGAAAGCCCCGGGGACCTTCCGTCAGACAGCAGTGACCGGAGGAGCGAATGAAGCCCCACGTCCGGCCGCAGGCGGGGACGAGCCCGCCCAGCGGCCAGGTAGCCTGGCCCGGCCGCTTGCGCGGGGTGGGATCATGGCTGCCCGGGTAGGCGCGAGCGGGCCGGCCGCCGCTGGGACGGCGCGCGGGGACGTGGTGCTGCGCGCTGTAGGGCTGACTAAGCGGTTTGGCCACGTGGTCGCGCTCGACGGGCTGGATCTTGAGGTGGGCGCCGGTGAGGTGCATGCCTTCCTCGGGCCGAACGGCGCGGGCAAGACCACCACGATCCGTATCCTGCTGGGGTTGTTGAAGGCCGACTCAGGCGAGGCGACGCTGCTCGGCGGCGACCCGTGGCACGACGCGGTGGAGCTGCACCGGCGGCTGGCGTACGTGCCTGGCGACCTGACGCTGTGGCCGAGCCTGACCGGCGGGGAGATCATCGACCTGCTCGGCCGGATGCGCGGCGGCATCGACGCCCGGCGGCGGAGGGCGCTGACCGAGCGGTTCGGCCTGGACCCCTCGACGAAGGCGCGCGCGTACTCCCGGGGCAACCGGCAGAAGGTCGCGTTGATCGCGGCGCTGGCCAGCCGGGCCGAGCTGCTGCTGCTCGATGAGCCGACGGCGGGCCTGGACCCGCTGATGGAGGCCGCCTTCCGCGAATGTGTCAGTGATGATCGTCACGATGGCCGGACCATACTGCTGTCCAGCCACATCCTGGCCGAGGCCGAGGCGCTGGCGGACCGGGTGACGATCATCCGCGACGGCCGGGCGGTGGAGACCGGCGCGCTGGCCGAGATGCGCCACCTGGCCACGATTTCGGTCGAGGCGGAGCTCGCCGCGCCGGTCGCGCTCAGCGGGATGGCAGGCGTGCATGAGCTGACCGTCACCGGAACCGTGGTGCGCTGCCATGTGGACCCCGCCGCCCTTGATGAGGTGCTCGGCCGCCTGCACCAGGCCGGCATCCGGTCGTTGACCTGCCGGCTGCCGACCCTCGAAGAGCTCTTCCTCCGTCATTACTCTCCCAGACGGCCTGCCGCAGGAGCCGGGTGATGACCGGTTCCGCTGGCACGGGGCAGCTCACCAGCCTGGCCTTCCGCCGTGACCGTGTCATGCTGCCCGCCTGCGTCTGGGGAATCGTCGTGGTGCTGGCTATCACGGCCCGCGACCTCAAGGTGCTGTACCCTACCCCCGCCAGGCGGCTGGCGGTGGCTGCCAGCGTCGGCGAGAACCCGGCGCTGCGGTTCCTGCTGGGCCGTCTGAACGGCACCTCAGTCGGCGCCTTCCTCGCCGCGCGGTGGGGCGTCTGGGGGGCGGCGGCCGCGGTCCTGCTGACCATCTTCATCGTGGTCAGGCACACCCGGGCCGATGAGGAAGCCGGGCGGCTGGAGCTGGTTGGTTCGGCAGCGGTGGGCCGGCAGGCGCCGCTCACCGCAGCCCTGCTGGCGGCCGTGACCGCCAACGTGGCGATAGCCCTGCTGACCTGCCTGTGGCTAACCGCGCTGAAGCTGCCGCTAGCGGGCTCGGCCGCGCTCGCGCTGTCCATCGGCGGGTGCGGGCTGGCGTTCGCCGGCGTGGCCGCCGTCGGCGCCCAGCTGGCGACGACCGCGCGGGGCGCCCGCGGCATCGCGATCGCCGCGCTCGGCGCCGCCTTCGTGCTGCGCGCGGTGGGCGATACCGGTCCGGCCGGCCTGTCATGGCTGTCCTGGGCGTCGCCGCTGGGCTGGGTAGAGTCCACCCGCGCGTTCGGTGCATCCGGCGAGCGCTGGTGGGTGCTGGCCCTCCCGCTAGCGGCGGCCGCTGCCCTCGTGGCAGTGGCGTTCGCGCTCGCCGCCGGGCGCGACCACGGCGCGGGACTGCTGCCCGCCCGGCCTGGGCGGCCGGGCGCCTCCGGCCTCCTGCGCGGCCCGTTCGGCCTGGCCTGGCGGCTGCAATGGGGTCCGCTTGCGGCCTGGGTAGCCGGGTGCGTGTTCGCCTTCGCCACCTGCGGCGCGGCCGCCAAGGCGATCGGCTCGATTCTCAGCGCCAGTCCCGCGCTGAGACGCTACCTCCTGCGGGTCGGCTACCAGGCCACCCTCAGCGACGCCTACCTGTCCGCGCTCATGCTGCTGGCAGGGCTTGCCGCCGCCGCGTACGCCACATCTGCAGTCCTGCGGCTGCGGACCGAGGAGACCGGGAACCTGGCCGAGCCCGTGCTGGCCACCGCAACCGGGCGGATCCGGTGGGCGGTCAGCCATATCTCCGTCGCGGTGGGCGGCGCGTGCCTGCTACTCGCCACGGCCGGCCTGTCAGCCGGCCTGAGCTACGGCATCCTCACCGGGTCCGTGAGCACACAGGTGCCGAGGCTGCTCGACGCCGCGGCAGCACGGCTGCCCGCGACCATGACACTGGCGGCGGTCGCTGTCTTGCTGTTCGGGCTGCTGCCCTGGGAGTCCACCGGCCTTGCGTGGAGCGCAGTGGCGCTGGCCGGGGTGATCACGGTATTCGGCCCGCCGCTGCAGTGGCCGGCCTGGGCGATGGACATCTCGCCGTTCACCCAGACCCCCAAGCTGCCCGGCGGCACGGTGCCGGCGGAGCCGCTGCTGTGGCTTTGCGGCATCACGCTGGCGCTAGTAGTAGCCGGCCTGGCCGGCCTGCGGCACCGCGACATCGGCGACCTCGGCCCCTCCCGCCTGTCCTGCCTCGTCCGCGACTGGATCGCCGGCGACACCCACCAAAGCAGCGAACTACCCCCGTCAGCCACGGCACCCGGAACAACCGGCCCAGACACGCCATCACAGCCACCGCACCAGGCGCGCAGAACCGGCTGATATGCGCGCAGATATGCGCAGACGAATGCACTCCGGCTAAGTGGTCTCGTCCGTAAGTTCGTCGTGGGTTAAGGTCCAGGCGGTGGGGTCGTTGAGGTAGCGGCTACGCCACGCGCTTGAGGCGGGCTGGTGATCACTGGATTCGGCCCCCCGATGAGTTCGCGTTCCGCGCCTCGTCTAGGTTCGTGGAGCCTGGTCCAGGCGCTGGACGTGAGGCGAAGCCAGTGCCGTGCCGGGCACGGTCGAGAGAAGGAGAGATGGTGCGCCACCTGCCCACCGAACCGCTGGCCGTCTCCGCGCTGCCGCCCGTCACCAGTCGCGACACGTACGAGGCCGCCCGCGCCAAACTGCTAGTCAGGGAGAAGGCACACACCCGCGAGGGCGATGCGATCGCAGCCGAGCGCCGCCGGCTGCCGATGATCGAGATTCCTGCGTCCGTCACCGTGGCCGGCGCGAAGGGCGAGGTTCGGTTCCTGGACGTCTTCGAGGGGCGCCGGATGCTCGTGGCCTACTTTCACATGTGGCACGACGGCCAGCCGTGGGAAGGGCAGTGCATCGGCTGCACCTACTTCGCATCCCAGGTACAGGGTCCGCTTGCGCACCTGCACGCGCGCGACGTGACGCTGGCGTACCTGTGTGAGGGCAGCTACGAGGAGAGCCGGCCGTACGCAGATTTCATGGGCTACACGGCACCGTGGTACTCCGCGCGCGACGCGGGCGCTGGGCTGCTGGCCGACCGGGGCTTCGGCTGGCTCGGCTGCTACATGCGTGACGATGACGACCGTGTCTACGAGACCTACTGGACCACCGATCGCGGCAACGAGGCTGGCTTCTGGTCGTACGGCATGCTGGACCGCACCGTGTTCGGGCGGCAGGAACCGTGGGAAGACTCCCCGGCGGGCTGGCCCAGGATTCCGGCTGGTCAGCACCAGTGGCGCGTCGACGGCCGCCCGCTGGCGCAATGGGACGTCACCGACAAACCTGTTGCCTAAGGCCGACTGTGCTACGCCGCGCTGACTAAGGCGAGCAGCGCGGACCAGTGCGTCCACACCGCATGCGGTGTCGAGGGCTTGCTGGCAGGTGCCGATGGGCAGGCCGGTGGGGAAGACCGATTCGTCGTAGTCGGTGTGGCTGGCGCGGTGGATCGCGAACTGCCATTGGTGCGCAGAGCCGGACATACCGCAGGCATAGCTTGAGCGTGGTGGCGTCGGTCAGGTGGCGTTGATGTAGCTGAAGGTCCCGTGGTGGCGGATGTGCAGGCTGGCGATCTGGGCCAGCGTTCGCGGGGGCCGGGTGGCCAGGCGCTGGGCTGAAGGATGCCCCGCGTAGTGGGCGCCCGCCGGTGTTCACCGCCACCGACCGGGCCGAGGCGGTAACGCTTGCGCGCGCGCTGCCCGCCGAGTCCGGCGTGCCGCTGGCCAGGTGGTGCTGCCCGGAACTGGCCCGGGAACTGGCGGCCCGCTGCCAGATCGCTGCCTCGGCGTCCACGATCGGCCGGTGGCTGGCCGCTGATGCCCTCAAACCCTGGCAGCGCCGGTCCTGGATCTCCGTCCGCGACCCGGAATTCTCAAGTGAAGGCCGCCAGGGTGCTGGTTCTGTACGCCGGCATCTGGGACGGCGAACCGATGGGCGCGGGCGACTATGTCATCTGCGCGGCGCGGGCTTGCATGGCTGTCCGGCGCGGCCCTTGAGGAAAGGACGGCCGCATCCGCAGAGCCCGTGTGAGCCGGCCGACAAGTCCAGCATTGCGGCGGCATGTCAGGTGCCGAGATAGCGCTCCAGGGTCTCGACCTTGGACTCCAGCGCCCCGGTCACCCCGGGGCGGACATCGGCCTTGAGCGTCAGGCTGACCCTCGGCGCCTTTGCCGCGACGGCCTCTACGGCGCGTTTCACCACGTCCATGACCTCGTCCCAGTCGCCTTCGACCGTGGTGAACATGGCGTCGGTCCGGTTCGGCAGGCCGCTGTCACGTACTATCCGGACCGCGTCCGCGACGTACTCGGCGACGGCCTCGCCTACCCCGAGCGGCGTCACCGAGAAGGCGACAAGCATCGTGATTCTCCTGCCCGGCTGGTGATATGCCGTAGCGATATGTGGCCGCAGGGCTGGGCGCCCGTGCCCGGTGAACCGAGGATAACGGCGCCGGGCCAGCCAGCCGCCGCCGCGTCCGCGCTGGAGTCGACCGGGGACCTTCGTTAGCCGCCGCGCGCCTGCGCCGACGTTCCGAAAGCCAGCCACGAACACCTGCGGCACGACAGGCAACTCTGCCCTGGAGTAGTTGCCGGTCCCCGGTCGGCTCAGCAAGTACGTGCGCACGGAATTCCGGCGGCGGGCAGGTCGTGGGAGGATCTTCGCGCGGGCCGCGGCCCGCGCACCTACCCCGGAGGACGAGTGGCCATCAGCGACGAGAAACTCGGCGATTTCCTAGACCGGCTCGCCGACCGCGTGCCGGTCCCTGGCGGGGGCGCCACCGCGGCCCTGCACGCCGCGCAGGGTGCCGCGCTACTCGGCATGGTCGCTCGCTATACGACCGGCGAGAAGTACGCCGAGCATGCCGAGACGATCGGCCGCATCATCACCGAGGTCGACGAACTGCGCGGTATCGCGCTGCGTCTCGCCGACGCTGACGCCGACGCGTTCACTGCCGTGACCGAGGCCTACCGGCTCCCCAAGTCCACTGCCGAGGAGAAGGCCGCCCGCTCCGCGATCATCGGCCAGGCGCTGGTCGGCGCGGCCTGGCCGCCGGCCCAGGTGATCAGCATCGCCGGGATGGTGGCCGATCTCGCCCAGGCGCTGGTG
Organism: uncultured Actinomycetes bacterium; assembly: GCA_963707065.1. Taxonomy (GTDB): domain Bacteria; phylum Actinomycetota; class Actinomycetes; order Streptosporangiales; family Streptosporangiaceae; genus Palsa-506. The sequence goes on along the minus strand of CAVPPJ010000058.1, from coordinate 80,258 downwards.
GAGATCGGCAACCGCAACGTCATCAGCGACGTCGCCGCCGCCGCCGAGTCCGCCCGCGCCGCGGCGGCCACCGCCCGGGTGAATGTCGAGATCAACCTGGCCGGCATCACCGACGAGCAGGCCAGCCTGGAGATGATCGCCGAGACCGGCAAGGCCGACGGCATCATCGCGCTCGCCGAGCAGGTCACCGCGGCCGTCCGGGAGCAGATCCGCGCGTAACCGCGCTCCTTCAGGCGCACAGCCGTGTCAGGCGCGTTACGCGCTGACTCCGGTCACCGCCCACCGGCCACGGGCGGTGCGCACCAGCATGCCGATCAGCCGGGCTCCGATGAACCCGGCGAGCCCGGCCCACACCCCGCCGATCCCCCAGTGGAAATGCAGCGCGGCGAGCGTGATCGGGACGAAGACTCCCAATGCCGCAACCAGCGTCACGGTCCGCAGGAAGCCGACATCACCGGCCCCGATGAGAACGCCGTCCAGGGCGAACACCACCCCGGCCGCTGGCTGCAGTCCGATGAAGTACGGCCAGTACAGGTGAGCCTGGTGCCGCACCGCGTCGGACGAGGTGAAGGCATCCGGGATCAGGAACCAGCCGGCCGCCAGCACGACGCTGAACGCGATCCCCGCGGCCAGCCCGTAGCGTGCCACCTGCCAGGCGGTCCGGCTGGCCGCGCCGGCGTCCCCGCTGCCCAGCGCGGCTCCCACCAGGGACTGCGCGGCGATCGCGAACGAGTCGAGCACCAGCGCGCTGAACACCCACAGCTCCAGCCCGATCTGGTGCGCCGCGACCTGCGCAGTGCCCATCCGCGCAGCGACTGCCGCCGCGGTCAGGAACGCGGCCTGGAACCCGGCCTCGCGCAGGAAAAGCTCCCGGCCCACCCCGAGCTGCGCCCGCAGCACGACCCAGCGGGGCCGCCACCGGGCGCGCTCACGGCGGATCGCCCGCAGGAACAGCAGGCCGCCGACCGCCTGGGCGCCCACGTTGGCGATCGCCGAGCCGGCCAGGCCGAGGCCCGCCGGATAGACCAGGATCGGCGACGCCGCCGCCGACAGCGCGTTGGCGATCAGCACGATCCGGACCGGGCTGCGGGTTTCCTGCACGCCGCGCATCCAGCCATTGCCGGCCAGCACCAGCATGATCCCCGGCACGCCGAGCACCGCGATGCGGAACCATGTCTCGGCGGCACTGGCTACCGGCCCGGGCCCGCCCGCCAGCAGCCGGATCAGCGGCCCGGCGAAGAGCTCGCCAGCGCCGGCCGCGATCGCGCCGAGGATCAGCGCGAGGACCGACGCGGTAGCCCCCTCCTCGATGGCCCGGTCGCGCTGCCCGGCGCCGAACCAGCGCGCCGCCCGGCTGGTGGTGCCGTACTCGAGGAATCCGCCGATGATCGCGACCAGCGACAGCAGCGTGCCGCCGATGCCCAGCGCGCCGAGTGGCACCGGCCCGAGGTGCCCAACCACAGCCGTGTCGACGAGCACGAAAGACGGCTCGGCGGCGAGCACCACGAACGCGGAGGCCGCGAGCCGGAGCATCGTCCGGGTGCTCAGCGCACGCTGATCAGCTTCAGCTGGTGACATCAGCCGTGGTGAACCGTGCCCAGGCGATCGCGCCGAAGATCATCACGTAGAGGGCGAACGAGGTCAGCCCGTGCTCCAGGTCCGGCCAGGCGATCGGCGAGCGGAGCAAGGCGTCGAACGACAGCCACCAGTGGGTCGGCAGGTACGGGTGCACGACGGCGAACTGCGGCACGCTGTCCGATACCTCGCTGGCCAGCGCGAGCACCAGGATGGCCGCGATGGCGCCGATCGGGTGCTCGGTCAGCGTCGAGATCGCCAGCCCGATCGCGGCCAGCGCGGCCAGCGCGGCCGCCACGTACAGGGTGACGAAGACCAGCCGCAGCAGCCCGGCGCCGAGCGAGATCGTGGTGCCGGACAGCAGCGTCACCGGCCCGACCGGGAACAGTGCCGCGCCCACGGCCAGCGCGGCCGCCGTGACCACCGCGGACGCGGCCAGGCAGAAGATGACCACCGCGGCGTACTTGACGCCGAGCAGCCTGGCCCGCCCGGCGGGGATGGCGAGCAGGTAGCGCAGCGTGCCGTGACCGGCCTCGCCCGCCACCGAGTCCCCGGCTACCACCGCGACGGCGAGCGGCAGCACGAGGGTGAGCAGCACGGTCAGCGCGGCCAGCGTGAGGAACACGCCATTGCCTGCCACCTGGCTGATGAACGGCGGGCCTTGCCCGTCGCCGCCGCCGGGCGTGGACAGCTTCAGCGCGACCCCGATCAGTACCGGCAGCGCCGCGAGCACGGCGAGCAGCGCGAGATTGCGCCACCGCAGGAAAATGAGGCGCAGCTCCGAGGAGAGGAACCGGATCCAGTGCATGACGGGCGCGGCCGGATGACCCGGCAGCGGGGGCGGCTCCCGCCGTGCGCCGGTGATCTCGGCGGCCGGGCCGCTGGCTTCAGCCGTCGACATCGAAGCCCTCGCCGGTCAGCTCGACGAACAGGTCCTCCAGGCTCGGCCGCGGGCTGGCCAGTCCGGCGACCGGGACTCCGGCGTGCACCAGCTTCGCGCAGATCTCCTCCGGCGGCTGCCCGCCGAGCTGCGCACTCGCCTCGTGCTCGCCGGTCCGGACGTCCGGCAGGCCGAGGCCGGACAGCACTTCCGCGGCCCGGGCAGGCTGCGCGGTGCGGACCAGGATCCGGGCGGTGCCGCGGCTGCGCAGCTCGTCCAGCGTGCCCTGGAACACCAGCTTCCCCGTCCGCATCACCCCGACATGCGTGCAGATCTGCTCTACCTCGGCGAGCAGATGGGAGGACACGAAGACGGTGGTGCCGTCGGCCGCGATCTCCCTGATCAGGCCGCGCACCTCGCGGGTGCCCTGCGGGTCAAGGCCGTTGGTCGGCTCGTCCAGGATCAGCAGCTCGCGCGGCCCGAGCAGGCCAGCCGCGATCGCCAGCCGCTGCTTCATGCCCAGCGAGTAGGCCCGGTAATGCTTCCTGGCCGCGCTGAGCAGGCCGACCCGGTCCAGGGCGGCCGAGATCCGCGGCCCGGCGGTGCGCGGGTCGGCGGTCCGGTCCGCCGCGTCGTACCTGGCCAGGTTGGCCTTGCCGGACAGCTGGGAGTAGAAGGCCGGGCCCTCGACCAGCGACCCGACCCGCGGCAGCACGGCGTTAGTCCCCGCGGGCATCGCCGTGCCGAGCAGCTGGTGGCTGCCGCTGGTGGGCTGGACCAGCCCGAGCAGCATCCGGATCGTGGTGGTCTTGCCCGAGCCGTTCGGGCCGAGGAAGCCGTAGACGCTGCCGCGGGGAACGGCGAGGTCGATGGAGTCCACCGCGAGCTGGCCGCCGCGGAAGCGCTTGCTCAGCCCGCTGGTCGCGATCGCCGCCTGCGCCCCGCCAGCGCGCGGGCCGCCGGCCCGCGGGCCGGCCTTAGCGGGCAACGGCTCGTCATCGACGTTCCCGAAGCTAACCTCGTCCCGCTGCCCGGCAGCGCGGTAGCCAGCGCTCACTTCGCCTGTGCTGCGGCGGCGTACAGCACGGACGGCGCGACGGCACCGATCAGTGCCTTGCCGTTGCTCGTGATCAGCACCGAGAGCAGGCTGGTGCGCAGCAGGCGGCCGCTTCCCCAGGAGCCGTGCACCGGCGTGGCGGAACGCAGCAGGGCGCCGGGCACGCCGCCCGGCGAACCGGTCAGGCCGCCCGCCGGGAAGACGCCGACGGCCGTCCAGCCGCTGCCGATGACCCGCGGCGCGCGCACGCCGGGCGGGAACATCCCGCCGGTCATCGGCGCGTAGGCGTACCAGCCGGTGCCGTGCCAGCCGGCGCCGGGATGCAGCCGGGCGGCACGTGACTCGCTGCGGAGGCGCTTCGCGTTGTTACCCGTCGGCAGACCCGGCGCGACCGAGATGCTGCTGGACGGCGCGCCGACGTGGGCGGGCGCCATGCCGCCGGGGAAATGGATGAAGCCGACGCCATTGCCGCCGGACATCGCCCCGAGCGGGCCGGCCAGGCCAGCCGGGCCGACCGGGACCTTAGCGATCTTCACCTTCGCGCCCGGCGGCGGCGTGAACGTGAAGTTGGACGCGGCCGGGCGGACGAATGAGATCGAGGTATACCCGATCTGGAACGCCGGGCTGGCCGAGCCGCGCGCGAAGATCTGCACCCGCAGCGGGAGGTACTTGCTCGCGTCGACCGCGATGCTGACCCGGCCGATGAGGGAACCCGGGTTCTTCGGCGCGAGCACGAGCTGGTAGGCGGCCTGCCCGGCGATCACGACGTTGCTCGCCGCGCTCACCGTGGTGGTCGGCCCGAGCATGGCGAGCAGCCGCTGGGCGGCCTGCTGCGGTGTCGGCACGCTGGCCGACAGCGTGCTCCGGTAGGCCTGGCTGGACGAGTAAGAGGAGGTCGCCGTGCGGGCCTTGTTCGGGGAGTAGAACGAGCCCCCGGGGTAAGCCGCGCCCGCCGGGCCACCCGGGTGCGGGGGGAACGGGCCAGTCTCGGCCGGCAGCTCGATATGGGTCGCGGTGTTCGTCTTGCTGTCCCAGAGCCATACCTGGCGGCCGTTGACCCGCAGGTCGGTCTCGCCCAGCGGCACCGGAACCGCGAGCCTGAGCTGCTGCGGCCTGGCGTACCAGAACTCGAAAGTGTGCGAGCCGGTCAGTACTGACGGGATTACCGCCGGGCCGCCGGCGGCCGGGAGGTCGGGCAGCCCGAGTGCCGCATTCGTCACGATCGTGCCGCTCAGCGCAGACGGCACCGACTTGTTCGCCGCGATCGCGGCGATCAGCTGCGCCGGAGTGCGGGCCGCAGGGCCGGCGCGGCCTGGGCACTGGTGAGCACGGATCCGGCCGCCACGACCCCGGCGACCGCGACCGCGCCGAACGGCACCGCCCACCGTACCTGGCGGGAGAACCTCGGCGTCGTCCTCATGAGCCACCTCGCTCGCTGCCGCACGGGACCAAATCGCATGACCGCGTCCGGAACCGAATACAGTTTACTGCCGCTGCAGCCCGGCCAGCCCGCGCCATCTCAGCGCGCCAGCGAAGCACCGCCTGCTGGGCAGCTGAGTTCCCATCCGGCAGCCACGGGCTGGCCAGGTAACTTCCACAGCCATAGCCGCCAGCGCGAACTCACCACAGGTCGCCAGCGCGAACTCACCACAGATTGTGCCCAGCGGCGATGGGATCGCCGGGCCCCTCCTTGATCGCGTGCAGATTGTCGTGCGCGGGATACGACGAAGCACCCGGCACGTCAGCGAATGCCCGCAGTACATTGGCCGTCACCCGGCGGGTGAAGCGCCCGCAGCTCCTGGTGATACCCCAGCAGCCGCCGCGACGGCGCCGCCGATGAATGCTCTTCTGGTATAAACCGCGCGCCGGCTCATGGCGCAAGGATGGCTCGCCGACCCTGCCGATGGGCCGAAGTGAGGAAAGCTTTACATCCTGCGCAGGATGTAACGTTCACGTCCAGCGGCCAGCCGCTGCTACCAGTGCCCGAACGGCAGCAGCGCGGTCACCGCGATGGCCGCGAACAGCAAGGTCAGGTAGCGCGATGGACAGGTGGAACAGGCGCATCGGGGCGGGCGCGTCACCGGCGGCGATCCGGCCGCGCAGCCGGTGCGCCTCAAGCAGGAACCAGCCGCCGAGCACGGCCGCGAACGCCGCCGTAGAGCCAGCCCGCGTACGGGGCCAGCGCGAGCGTGGCCACCACCATCGCGTAGGAGTAGACCGACGATCTTGCGGGCCACGACGGCCGGCGTGGCGACCACCGGCAGCATCGGCACGCTGGCCGCCGCGTAGTCGTCGCGTGAACTTCATGGCCAGCGCCCAGAAGTGCGGCGGCGTCCAGAAGAAGATCACGGCGAACAGCACGATCGCGGGCCAGGCTGACCGGTTCCGGTGACGGCGGCCCAGCCGACCAGCACCGGGAAGCAGCCGGCCGCGCCGCCGATCACGATGTTGGACGCGGTCCGGCGCTTGAGGCCCAGCGTGTAGACGAAGACGTAGAACAGGATCGCCCCGTCGGCGAGCGCCGCCGACAGCCAGTTGACCAGCCAGCCCGAGCAGCAGCGTGGACGGCGACCCCGAGCACGATGCCGGAGACCAGCGCCTCGCCCGGCTTGATCGGCGCCCGCGTCCGCCTTGGCGACCAGCGGGCGGCGCGAGGTGCGCCGCATCATCGCGTCGATGTCGCGGTCGAGGTAGCAGTTCAGCGTGTTGGCGCTGCCGGCCGCGAGCGCGCCGCCGACGCAGCGTGACCGCGATCAGCCGAGCCGACGGCAGCCCGCGCTGGGCCAGCAGCATGGTCGGCACGGTGGTGACCAGCAGCAGCTCGATGATCCGCGGCTTGGTCAGCAGGAACAGCGACCTGGCGATCAGCCGCGACGGGCCGCCGCCCGCCCGGCGGGCACGCCGAGCTGCGCGGGCCCGTGCCCGGGCAGTGCGCTCGTCGCCTGTGTCACTCGCTGCCCTCCGTGCCTGTCTGCCGTTGGCGCTTCCGGTCGGGACCGCCGTGCCCTCCGCCTGGGCATCGTCCCGGCCAGCTACGTTACTCGGCCCGTCATCGGCCGCTGACTCCCGTGCCGCGCCCGGCGGGCTCGGCCCCGGATTCGGCGCCGCCGCCGCCCGCCGCCGATCGGCAGGCCCGCCGCGACCGCCGCCGCCCGTGCGGCATCGGCGCCGGGCGCGGCGGCCCGGCAGGCACCAGGATCCGCCGGCTCCGGGACCTGCGGTGCGGCCTGCTGAACAGCAGGTAAAGGATCACGGCAACGACGACGAACAGCACCACCGGGAACGCGAACGTCAGGATTGCTCCGCCGTGCGCGCTGTCTGACGTCCCTGTCGCGAGGATCGTTACCGGCATTCCGGCCTCCCGCTGCACATGAGTGTTCTGGTCATCGGGTCCTGCCTGGCTGGCCAGGGGCTAGTGGACCAGGTAGAACAGCACCCAGGCGACGACCGCGACGGCGGCCAGGTAGTTCCAGACCAGGGTGAACGCGCTGAGCGCCGCCTGGAAGCGCTGCACCGCGAACGCCTCGGCGAAGGTCGGCGGCTGCTCGACGAAGGAGATCTCGGGGATCGGCCGGCAGCGCATGACCAGGATCTCCAGCCAGACCATCACCACCAGCGCAACGAACAGGTACACCGGGAGAAGCCGGTGAAGACGCTGGCGAAGCCCGCCGCGCCCGGGAAGAACGGCAGGTACAGCAGCTGCCAGATCTGCAGGCCGACGGCGGCGAGGCCGAGCACCAGCGCCAGCACGGCGCCGCGCTGCCAGGCCGCCTTGTGGCCCGCCTTGATGCGCTGCAGCGCGGCCGTCTGCACGGCCGCGCTGACCACGATCAGTCCCATGATCAGCGTGCCCGACCCACGATCTGCGGGCCGGTGAGGCTGGCCGGGTACCACAGGCCGTGGGAGTTGAGCGACCGCAGGTAGAAGTACGCGAAGATGAACGCGCCGAAGCCGAAGGTCAGGCGCCGATGCGCCAGCCGGGCGCCGGTCCAGGCCGCGTTCAGCGCCGCCTCGTGGTAGAAACCCGCCTCCTCGGCCTCCGGGTCAGGCCGCCGGCGGCTGCGCCGATGTCTCGGCCATGGCTATGCCTCCGCTCCTGCGGTCTCGCGCCGGCGAATGCCGCGCTCACCACTCCGGCCGGCGGGTTCAGGTCGGCCACCGGCGGAGCGCCGGGCGTGCCGTACTCATACGGCCCGGACAGCACGACGGGGACGCGGGCGAAGTTGCCGGGCGGCGGCGGCGAGGACACCTGCCACTCCAGGCCGCGGGACTGCCACGGGTTGCCCGTCCTCCCGCTCGCGGACGATCACCGTCGACCAGACGAAGTTGATCACGAAGATCAGGATCGAGCCGCCGAGGAAGAACGAGGAGATCGAGACCCAGTCGTTCAGCGTCTCCAGGTTCCGCGCGTACTCGAACACCCGCCGCGGCTGGCCCGGCCAGGCCGACCGCGAACAGCGGCAGGAACGTGGAGTTGAAGAAGATGAACATCGTCCAGAAGTGCATCTTGCCCGAGCGTCTGGTTCAGCTTGATGCCCATCATCTTCGGCAGCCAGTAGTAGATGCCGGCCATGAACGCGAAGATCAGCCCGCCCATGATCGTGTAGTGGAAGTGCGCCATCACGAAGAAGCTGCCGTGCTCGGTGGTGTCCGCCGGCACGTCGGACAGGAACACCCCGGAGATCCCGCCGATCAGGAAGTTGAAGTACATGCCGAGCGCGAACAGCATCGGCACGGTGAACCTGATCTTGGCTTTCCAGAACGTGCCCATCGCCACCAGGTAGATGAAGCCGGTCGGGATCGAGATCAGCTCGGTGGTGAGCATGAACAGCGGGCGCATGTCCGGGTTGATGCCGCTGACGAACAGGTGATGCTGCCAGACGAAGAAGCTGAGCAGCGTCACGCCGATCATCCCCGCCGCCGCCGTCTTGTAGCCGAACAGCGGCTTCCGGCAGAACACCGGGATGATCTCCGAGACGATGCCGAAGCCGGGCAGCGCCAGGATGTACACCTCGGGATGGCCGAAGAACCAGAACAGGTTCTGGTAGAGGTAGCTGCTGCCGCCGAGCTGGTCGGCGAAGAACGCGGTCTGCACCGTCCGGTCGGCGACGATCATGTACATGCCGCCGACCAGCACCGGGGCGGCCAGCACCATCAGGAACGAGGTCGCCGACCATCGACCAGACGAACATCGGCAGCCGGCTCCAGCGCATGCCGGGCGCCCGGTAGCAGATGACCGTGACGATGATGTTGAATCCGGCCAGGATCATCGAGATCCCCATCAGCCCGAACGCGATGGCGTAGGAGTCCGCGCCCGACCGTGCCTGGATCGACAGCGGCGCGTACCCGGTCCAGCCGAAAGTGGAAGCCGCCCAGCAGCAGGCCGGAGAGCAGGATCAGGAACGCGCCGGGGTGAGCCAGAACGACAGCGCCTCGATCCGGGGGAACGCCACCCGCTTGGACCCGATCATGAGCGGCACGAGGTAGTTGCCGAACGGCCCGAGGATGACCGATGTCATCAGCATCATCATCATCGTGCCGTGCTCGCCGACGATCTCGACGTAGGCGCTGGAGCTGAAGATGTGGTGCGTCGGCGACAGCAGCTCGGTCCGGATCGCCATGGCGAACAGCCCGGCGGTGCAGAAGTAGATGATCATGCCGACCAGGTACTGGATGCCGACCACCTTGTGGTCGAGGGAGTACCGGAAGTACCTGGCCAGGCCCGGTGTCGCCTCGGTCGTCCGGCATGCCCGCACCGGGCCGGCCGGCCATCTGGCGCAGCAGGTCGTTGAACACGCCGAGCCCGGCCAGCCAGCCGACCATCGGCGAACACGTAGCCGAGCACGATCGGCAGGTCGCTGGAGTCGGACAGGGCCAGATTCGGGTACTCGTTGGCCACTGAGCTGCTGGCCAGGCCGTTGCCGAGCAGGTGGCCGAGCAGGTAGCCGATGACCGCGCCGAGCAGAGCCGTGTGGATCGCGGGGCGCATCCACCAGGGCCGCGCGCCGCGGCGCGCCGGGCTCGCGGCCGCCGGCTCCTGCGCCTGCTCCGGCTGTATCTCGATGGCCATCCGGTCACCTCTTCATCGAAGCGGCTGCAGGGCGTGCGCTGCGTGGCCTGGACCGGTCATGGCTGCACCGGGTCGTTGCGGCGGGTAGTAGTAGCCGTTCGCCGCCGGCGATGCCCGCCTTGGCCATGGCCTTGTTGATCTGCGGGACCACCGTCGGGTCGTAGGTCGTCGCGTACGGCGGCAGGATCGCGGTTACGTCGGCAAGCTGGACCTCGCGTCGTGCGCGGCCCAGGTCCGGAACGCGCGCGACCGACACGACCCGGCCGTAGTCGAACATCGCGCCGTGCCAGAGGCCGCACAGCTCCGCGCAGCGCACCGTGAACCTGGCCGAGGTGATTGGGCTTGGTGAAGGCGATGTTGTTCACGCCCGGGTTGGCGTCGGCCTTCACCCCGAGCTGGTAGGCCCAGAAGCTGTGGATCACGTCCAGCGAGGTCACGTTGAACTGCACCCACTGGTCGGCGGCAGGACCAGCGTGCGTGGTCTCGAACCCGCCGAACTGCGGGTAGCGGTAGGTGAACCGCCACTGCTGGCCGATGACCTGCACCTGCAGCGGCGTCGCCGCCCGGCTTCCAGATCGGGCTCGGGCCCTGCGCCGGCGCCCGCGCCGTTCGACGTGGACCAGCTCGACAGGTGCCGAAGACGAACAGGGACAGCACGATCACCGGTGGTGACGGTGATCCAGCTGGCCTGGATCCGGCGTGTTTCCGTGGATCGGCGGGCCCGTCTTCCTCGTCGCCTCCCGCTGCCGCCAGACGATCAGCGCGTAGCCGAAATAGACGAGCACGAACAGCATGACCGGCGCGGCCATCACGGCCATCACCCTGATGGCGAACTGCTGGCCGAGGCGGCGGATGACATCGCGCCCGGCGGCAGGTGCGGGCCCAGACGAACCAGATGAGCAGGTCGGCGACCAGGGCCAGCGGCAGCCAGATCAGGAAGATCCGCAGGCCATGGTTTGGCCCGGCCGGAGTCCGGCGGCATCCGGCGCCGGCCGGAGCTCGGCGCGGCCATCAGGCCACCACCTGCATGTTGCCGGTCATGAACCCGATCGTCTGCATGGGACCGCCAAATCCGTCGAGGAAGCCGCCGCCGCAGGGAACCCGGCACTGCCAGAAGTAAGCTGCCCGCAGTGCGCGGCGTCAGGAAGCTGAACGTCACTACGCTGTGCGGGCCCGACGTGCACGGCGACGTGCCGCACAGGGTCGCGGTCAGCGCCGGCGACGCCATCGGCACGTTCAGGTTGATGCCGGGGATCGAGAACGTGTGCCCGACGTTGCAGCCCGACCACGAGTTGATGCTGCGTGGTCGGCTTGCCCGTTCGACGTGACTCGATGCCGCCGATGGTGCCGGTGACCTTGCTCCAGAAGCGGATTGCGCAGCGGCGTGCAGCCGTCGTACCCGAGGATCGTCATGTTCACCCTGGTACCGGCCGGCACCTTGAACAGGGTGGTGTGCACCCAGGCGCCGGTCTTCGGGCTCTTGATGAAGTAGGAGACCCAGTCCGGCTTGGTGCTGACGGTGTTCTGCGGGTCCTCCTGCATCACGATGTTGACCTGCGCGCCCGTGTTCGGGCGTCACGCCGGCGGTGAAGTCCTCCACCGGCGGGCCGGCGAGCAGGTAGTGGATGACGATGAACACCGCGCCCCCGACCACGGCGAGGAACGCCACCATCAGGGTCGCGACCCGGGCCGGCAAGGACACCAGCCACCACCTCGCTTCTTCGCAGGCGAGCACCATCAGCGGGCCGCGCGGCGCGCGGCCCTGACCGGCAAGGCTTTAGACGTGTCCGATCTTGCGATCACGGCCCGGGGCCGGCAATGACCTGAGCCGTGAATGACGAAATTGTCATGTCAGGCCGCGTCATCCGTCAGGCCGTCATCGGCGGTAACTGCCCGGCCAGTCCCCGGGCGCCGGCGTTGCTCAAAGTATCCAATTCGTTATAACAAGTGATAAATCTGAGCTGACGTGCCGTCAAGATGCCCGGTTCGCGCAATGCAATGGCTTGCACCGGGCCATCGCGCTTGACCTGGGGCGGCCTGATGGAGTAGATCCTCTGCTGAGCGCTTATTGCGCGCCGAGCGGCGGATTCGGTTGCCACACCCCGCTGACGTGGCCAATGAGAAATGAAGTGCCCGCGATGATCAACGACCAGCCAGCCTATCGCTCAGCCGGATCACGCATCCTGCTCGTTGACGACGAGCCGAGAATCCGCGACTTCGTGAGCCGCGCGCTTTACGCGGCCGGCTATGCAATCGATTTCGCCAGCGACGGCACCAGCGCGCTTGAGCAGGTCGCCGGAAGCGGCGGCTACGGCCTGGTCATCCTGGACCTGATCATGCCGGACATGGACGGGCGGGCGGTGCTGACCGAGATCCTGCGGCGGCATCCTGAACAGGCCATTCTCGTGCTGTCCTGCCTGGAAGACGTCGCGACCAAGGTGGCCTGCCTCGAACTGGGCGCGCAGGACTACCTGACGAAGCCGTTCTCGCTGGCCGAACTGCTGGCACGAGTCCGTGCGCGGCTGCGCGGCGACGGCCATCAGGCGGCGAGATGATCCGGGCGGGCGGGCTCGTCCTGGACGTGGGGCGGCTGCAGGCTAACATCGGCGCGGGCCCGGTGCTCCTGACGCGCCTGGAGTTCCTGCTGCTCAGGGAACTGATGGAGCATCCGGGCCGGTCCGTGCCCAAGGGCCAGCTGCTGGCCTCGGTGTGGGGTTTCGAATTCGACCCCGGCTCGAACGTCGTCGACGTATGCGTGCGGCGGCTCCGCTCGAAGCTCGGTTTCGAACTGATCAAAGACGGTGCGTGGTGAGGGCTATCAGCTGGCCGCTTCCTGACGTGCTCGCCCTCCCCCGGCTGCGCCGCGGGACGCGGGCTGGCAGCCGGGCCAGGAGGACCGGGCGACCGGGATGGGCCATGAGCTGCGGCCCGGCCACGGATGGCCGCAGCAGCCCGGCCTGGCCCGACCTCACCTGGGCCGGATTCTTGCTGGTGAACCTGGTCGCCATAGTGACCTTCCAGCGATGGGAGACCATTCCGTTCCATCTGATCTGGATCAGCGTCATCTTGCTCTACGGCTTCCGGATCTGGCCTGCCACGCAGGCCTTGTGGGTACTCGCCGCGGTGAGCGTGACCACCTTCGCCGCCATCGGGCTCGACGTCTGGCAGCACACCGAGCCGGCCGGCCAGCTGAGCGAGGTCCCGCTGATGGCGGCCATGTTCTCGGCGATGGTGTGGCACGCGCACCGCCGGCTCGCCGCCGACACCGATCGCGCCAGGGTCAGCGATGAGAATGCCCGGCTGCTCGCGACGCAGCGCAGATTCCTGCAGGACGCCTCGCATCAGCTCAGGACCCCCATCACGATCGCGCTCGGGCATGCCGAGTTGCTGGCGGGTGAACTGGCCGGCCAGGAGAAACGTGACATTCGCGTGGTCGTCGGCGAGCTAACCCGGCTCAGGAGCCTCGGCGAGCGGCTGCTGATCATCGCCGCCTCGGAGAACCCGGACTTCCTCCGGCCCGAGCCGGTTGACCTCGATCCGTTCATCGGGGAGGCACTACTGCGCTGGCAGCCGACGGCACAGCGGGACTGGCAGCTGGGGCAGCCAAGCGCCGCCACGGTACGGGCCGACCGGGAGCGCCTGGGGCTTGCCCTGGACGCGCTGCTGGAGAACGCCGTGCAGCACACCGGCCCCCGGGATCTCATCAGGCTGTCGGCCAGCCACGGTGATCACCAGGCGTTCGCCCACATCGTCATCGAGGACGGCGGGACAGGCATCCCGAGCGGCGACGTCGCGCACATCTTCGACCGGTTCAGGACCGGATCCGGCAGCAGGGCGACCGGCACCGGGCTCGGGCTGGCTCTCGTCCGCTCGATCGTGCGCGGGCACCGCGGCGAGGTCCGGGTGCACAGCACCCCGGGCGCGGGGAGTAGGTTCGACGTCATGCTCCCCGCGATGACGGCCGCGGGCGAACGCCCGGCAGCAGCCCCCGCCGCCGTGATGACGGGGGCGGGCGGCTGGCCGGCCCCGGTTTCCGCTCCCGCGCAGGCCGGCCAGCGGCGGCGAGACTGGACGCGACAGTGAACGAGCAGGCTCCGACCGTGCCGCGGCACGGACTCCGGTGCGGCGGCTGCTCGCGATGAGCCGCATCGTCAAGTTTTCCTGCGCCGGCGCCGCGCTGCTCGTCGCCGCGATCGCCGTAGTCTCGCTGGCCGGAAACGGCGCCGGCGCCGCGCCGCGTGCCCTCCCCGCGGCCAGGAACTTCGCGCTGAGGGAACTCGGTCATCCCGGCCGGAAGGTCGCACTGGCCGCCTACGCCGGCCGGCCGGTCATCGTGAACTTCTTTGCCTCGTGGTGCCCACCGTGCAAGCTCGAGACTCCGACGCTGGCCAGGTTTTACCGCGAATCCGGGGGGCGGACCGCGATCATCGGCGTGGATTCCAACGACGAGACCGGGCCGGCCCTGCGGTTCGTGCACTCGGCGGGTGTTCGCTACCCGGTCGGGGTCGATCCGCTGCCGGCCGCGACGACGACTTCCTACGGGGTGCTGGCGCTGCCCCAGACGTTCTTCCTCAACGCGCGGCATCGCATCGTCAAGCGGATCTTCGGGCCAGTGACGATGAAGGAACTCAGCGAAGGGGTAATCCTGATGAACAAGGGCTGGCGCGCGGCGTCATCCGCCGCACCTGGTGCTACCAAGGACTCCGGCTGACATGGTCGACTCGCCGCCCCGGGCAGATCCGCCCTACGTTCCGATCCGGCGCACGCGATGGCCGGCCCGCCGCACCCCGCGTTCGATCTTCCTCGTCGGGCTGGCGCTGCTCGTGGTCGCGGCCCTGATCGGGCTCGCGCACCGGCCCTCCGCCGCCCAGCGGGCCGCCGACCTGCGCGGCTTCCTGAGCAATATGAACTCCGATATCGAGTCCTGCGCCGGCGGGGTCGGCGAGTCGCTGACCGCCCTGCACGCGATCCAGTCAGGCGCAAGTCATGACACCGCGACCGCGATCAGCATCGCCCAGGTCGGCGCGGCCAACTGCTCGCCGGCCAACAATGAGTTGCTCGACGACCTGGCCCAGTTCCAGGTAACAGAGTCCCTGGCCAGATTCCGGCTAGCGCGAGTCGTTAACGGGCTCGTGACCTGGGCCACTCCCGATGCGCAGCGCGTGCAGACCGACGTGGCGGACGTACTCACCGCCCGCAGTCCGCAGGCCAGGGCCAGCGCGTCGGCCGCGCTCCGCCAGGCGCGAGCGGAACTCGACGCTCAGCGCGCAGCCGTGGACTCGGTCATCGAAACAGCCAGCACCGCGCTATCTGCCCACGCGGTACCGCCCACGCTGCCCGGCTGACGGCCGGCCGCACCAGAGGAGTTACCGACCGCGATGCCTGGGATGAGGTCCGGACTGGATCTGGACAATCCGCTGCTGGCTGCCGCATTCCGGTCGGCCCTGCTCCGTCAGGGAATGGTCGCACTGCTGATCTTCGGGGTGCTGGCGCTCGCCTGGCTCAGTGTCCGCGAGTGGCGGCCGGCGGGCGCGGGTAGCACGGGTTGCGCGGGCGGCCAGGAGCCCGAGCCGGGGTGGCGGATGCTGCTGCGAGTCGGATTTGGCCTCCTCTGGCTCTTCGACGGCCTCCTGCAGGCCCAGCCGGCGATGGTCGTCGGCCTGCCATCGCGGGTCATCCAGCCGGGTGCGGCCAGCTCGCCGGCCTGGGTGCAGCACCTGGTCAGTTGGGGCGGAACGTCGTGGTCCTACCACCCGGTGCAGGCCGCCGCGGCGGCGGTCTGGATTCAGGTGGGCATCGGCTGCTGGATGCTCGCGGCCCGGCGCGGCCGGTGGTCACGGCTGGCCGGCCTGGCCGGCCTGGGCTGGGGGCTGACCGTCTGGGTCTTCGGGGAGGCGTTCGGCGGGATCTTCGCTCCCGGGCTGACCTGGCTCTTCGGCGCGCCGGGAGCCGCTGCGTTCTACTGCGTGGCCGGCGGCATGATCGCGCTGCCCGAGCGCTACTGGCGAGCACCGTGGCTGGGCCGCGCGGTGCTGTCGGTACTCGGGCTCTTCTTCGCCGGGATGGCGGTCCTGCAGGCCTGGCCCGGCCGCGGCTTCTGGCAGGGCCGCCTGCATGGCGGGCCGGGGACGCTGACCGGCATGGTCCAGTCGATGGCGCAGACACCGCAGCCGCACTTCCTGGCCCGCCTGGTGCGCGGGTTCGCATCCGTCACCGCCGCGCACGGGTTCACGGTCAACCTGTTCGCCGTCATCGCGCTGGCGCTGATCGGCGCGGCGCTGCTGACCGGCGTTGCCCTGATGACCCGCGCCGCGCGGCGGGGCAGCCCGGCAGCGCCGGGCGCCGGCCTGCGGCTCATCCGGGTCACCGTCATCGTGGCCGTCCTGCTGTGCCTGGCTGACTGGGTGCTGATCGAGGACCTGGGGATCTTCGGCGGGCTCGGTACCGACCCGAACAGCATGCTCCCGATCGGGCTGATCCTCGTCGCCGGGTACCTCGCGCTCGCGCCGGTTCCCGCCCGGGTGGCCGCGACGGACACGGCCGTCGTCGCGCCGCAGGCGGCAGCGCCGCAGGCGGCAGCAGCTGCGCAGGTAGCGGCAGCTGCGCAGGTAACGGCAGCCCAGGCGGTGCCGGCACCGGCACCAGCGTCGTCGGCGGCGGCGGCGTCCGGCGATGCGGACCGGGCCGCACCGCCGCCGGGCTGGCGGAAACGGCTCTCCCCGCGGCGGCTCGCCGCCGCGTTCGGCTCGGCCGACGCCAGGACGGTGGCCGCCGCGTGGGCGGTGGGCCTGACCGTGCTCGGCGCGTTCCCGCTGGCGGCCGCCGCCGCGAACCGGACTGCCGACCCGGTCATCGCCCAGGCCATCGACGGCTCGGCGGGGGTGCTGAACTTCCCGGCACCCGGATTCCGGCTGACCGATCAGGATGGCACGCCAGTGTCACTGGCCAGCCTGCACGGGAAGGTGGTGCTGCTGACCTTCCTTGATCCGGTGTGCACCACGGACTGCCCGCTGATCGCCCAGGAGTTCCGGGCCGCCGATCAGATGCTCGGAGCGAACCGGCGCAACGTCGAACTGGTCGCGATTGCGGCGAACCCCGTCTACCACACGCCGGTGTACGCCCAGGCCTTCGACCGGCAGGAAGGTCTTTCCCGCGTGCCGAACTGGAAATTCCTGAGCGGGGCGCTGCCCGAGCTCAGGCGGGTGTGGCACGACTATTTCTTCTCCGCGGAGATCACCCCGGCCGGCGGGATGGTCCTGCACAGCGACGTGGCCTACGTCATCGATGCGGCCGGCCGTACCCGCACCGAGCTGAACTTCGACCCCGGGCCGGGCACCGCGGTATCGAAGTCCTCCTTCGCCGCCGAACTGTCCGCCGCGGCCATCAAGGCGATGAGGCCATCATGACCGGCGCGTGCCGGGCGGCCGCTGGCGGCGGCGCTGCGGCCGCGGGCATCGCCACGGCCAGCACAGGCCCCGCCGCCGGAGCGGCGGCTGGCGCAGCGCAGGCCAGGTCTCCCCGCGCGGCCCTGCTCGCCGCTGCGCTCACGGCCGTGCTCGCGGCCGTGCTCGCGGCCGGCTGCGGTAGCACCGCCGTGGCGACTCCCGCGCGGGCCAGCGCCCCCGCGATCCGGCTACCGCTCGTCACCTCGCTGACAGTGCCCGGTGGGGCCAGCTGGGCCGTCGTCGACATGGGCGGATCCGCCGCCGCGCACGAGAATTTCTGGCAGCTGATCAGCCGGCCTGCCGGCGCGGCGAAGTGGTCACTGGCCACCCCGCCGGGCGTCGCCGACAACGGCGGGCTGGTCGGTGCCTCGCTGGGCGGCGGCGCGCTGGCGGCGGGCTTCAACCCCAGCCAGGACCTGACGTTCTCGCCGCTGGCCGTTACCCGGGACGGCGGCGCGCACTGGGCGCCCGCCCTGCTGCAGGCCGGCCTGGCCGCCGTCCCGTCGGCGCTGGCGGCGGGCCCCGGCGGCAGGCTCATCGCGCTGACGAACCGCGGCGTGGCGGAGATATCGGCGCCGGGGGGAACCGGCTGGACGCGGCTGGCCAGCCTCGCGTCCCTGGCCGCTACCCCGGCCGGGCGTTCATGCGGGCTCAGGAGCCTCACGGCGGCCGCATTCAGCCTGTCGGGGCGACCGCTGCTGGCCGGCCAGTGCGCAGCGCCCGGCGTCGCGGGGATCTTCGCTTACGCCGGGGGCAGCTGGCAGCTGGCCGGGCCCGCCATGCCCGCCGCGCTGGCCCAGCGTCGGATCGGCGTGCTGCGGCTCACCACAGCCGGGAACCGCACGCTCGCGCTGCTGACCGCGACCGCGCCGGGCGGCGCGCCGAGCCTCACCGCCGGCTGGGCCAGCGGCAGCGGCCGCTGGACGCTGTCGGAGGCGCTGCAGCTGGGCAGCGCGCGGGTACTGTCCACTGCTAGCGGCAGCGGCGCGGGCTCGTTTCTCCCCCTCGCCGGATCCGTCGCCCGCCCCCGCACTGTCAGCGCGGCCGGGGTTATCCTGAGCACCGGCCAGGCCGAGACAGTCGCCGACGGCGGGAACTGGCAGCACCTGCCCGCGCCGCCCCGCCGGGCCGTCACCCTCGTGCTCGGCCCCGGCCGGCAGATCGGCGCGCTGGCGCCCAGCGGGAGCACCCTCACCTCCTGGCGCCTTTCCGCCGCGGCCGGCACCCATGCGGTCACCTGGACCAGGACGCAGGCCATGAAGGTGCCGCTCCCCTTCGGATCGTCCGGCTAAGCCATGAGCTACGTCCTCGATCACTGGTCCTTCGACCCGTTCCTGATCGTCGCGATCGTGGTGGCGGCATGGCACGAGATCGGGCTGCACCGCCTCGCGCTGCGGTCCCGGCCGGAGCGCACCCGGCAGCGGCGGCTGCGCTCGCTGTGGTTCTACGGCGGGCTCGCCGTGCTGCTCATCACGGTGGACTCGCCGATCGACTACTGGTCGGACATGTACTTCTTCGCGCACATGATCCAGCACCTGCTGCTCAGCTTCGCCGCCCCGACGCTCATCGTCGCCGGGGCGCCCTGGCAGCCGCTGCTCGACGCGCTGCCCGGCAGGCTGGGGCAGCGCGCCACCCGGTCCGCGGTGCGGGATCGCTGGTCACGGCCGCTGCGGGCGGCCGGGCGGTTCCTGATGCGGCCCTGGACTGCGGTGATCCTGTTCAACGTCGTCATGCTCCTCTGGCACCTGCCCGTGCTCTACGACCTCGCCTACAACGAGCAGGCGGTGCACATCTGGCTGATGCACGGCAGCCTCTTCGTGACCGGCGTGCTGTTCTGGCTGCAGTTCATCCCGTCTCCGCCGGTACGCATCCGGATGCAGCCCTGGTGCGCAGGTCGCCGCGCTGGCCGGGACGAACGTGGTGATGTGGCTCCTGGCGATGTCGATGAGCATCTTCGCGACGGCTTCCTGGTACCCGGTCTATCAGCACATCCCCGGGGTGACGCTGCCGCCGTTCGCCGACCAGCAGATCGGCGCGGCGATCCTCTGGGTGTGCGGCGATTTCTGGTGCTACCCGGCCGTGGTCCTGGTGATCAGGCGCATGATCGCCCGCGATGGCAGCGTCGGCGCTGCGGTGGACAGGATGCTGCGCCGCGAGCCGGTCAAGGGCAACCTGTGGGCCAACCGGGCCGGGCGGCTCTGACCCGAAGCCCCGGACCTTTTCCGGGGGCCGCTGGCCTGCGCCGCTCGGCATCGCCGCTGAGACAGTTCCCCGGAGCGCCTCACGTCAGACATCGGTGACGAGTTTGACGGGCTTTGCCGCGGTGTGGTGACAGGTCGGCTCAGCCCGATGGCGGCGTGAACTGGCTGGCGGTGAACTCCGCTCCCTGGGGGTCGCGGATCACCGCTGTGCGCGTCCACTTAGTGTCGTCCCGCCCAAGGACTTGCGCGCCGAGTCGCTCCGCGTCAGCCGCTGTCTGGTCCCGGTCGGCCACCGTGAACGAGACGTGCCAGTGTGATGGCTCGTCCGGGGCAGTGGGCACGACCCAGGCGATCGCATCCTCGAAGCCGGGCGGGGCGACCACCCCCGACTGCCGCGCCCTGATGCCCGGATCGACCGTCGCCTCAAGATGATCACCATAACCGGGCCGGCGGATCAGCGTCGCGAAGCCGAGGTCGTCGACCTGCCAGCCGAAGGCCTCCTGGTAGAACGCAATGGCCGCCCCCGGGTCAGCCGTGTGCAAATCGCTGAAATTCCATCCGCCCGGCTGGTTGACTACCTGCGCCCCCGGGCGTCGCCTGGCCTGCCAGATGCGGAACTCGGTACCCTCCGGATCGGTCAGCGTCGCGCCGCGGCCGCCTTCGCCCGCGTCGGCCGGCGCCGATCGCACCGTGCCACCAGCAGACACCAGTCGCTGCGCTGCGGCATCCGCGTCGTCGACGGCAACGTAGGTGCTCCACGCCGCGGCACCCGGCCGGGGACCGGCGATCGCGCCGACGTCCTGGCCGTCGAGCTTGGCGATCAGGTAACGGCCCGGTGCCCCCGGCGGCATGACGTCCTCGAAAGTCCAGCCGAAGATTCCGCCGTAGAACTCGGTAGCGGCCTCGACGTCGGGCTGCCCGGTGTCGACCCAGCACGGGACACCCGGCGGATAGGTCCGGCTGGTCATGTATCGCTCCTGCCCATGGACCAAGCCTAGCCAACCAGGCTCGCCTCGCCCGTTGCCCGGCACGGGACGGTCGGCCCCGAAAGCGCCCGCCGGCGCGGAACGCCGGGAGCTAGGCGCCGGCCAGGCCGATTTGCTCCAGCGCCGCGGCGAACGCGCGCTGCCAGCCCGCGAGCTGCCTGGCCGGGCCGGCCGCCGGGGGCTTCACCTGGTCAAGCGCGGCCAGCGCGCTGCGGGTCACGTCAGCGGCCCGCGGCGAGGTCACGCCGGCGTCGCCGAGCTCGAGTTCGTGCTGGAGGTTGTCCCGGCCATGACCCTGCACGACGTCGAGCAGCAGCAGCGGCCGGCCGATCGTGCGGGCCTCGGCGCAGGTATCACCCGACGTTGTCACGATCAGGTCCGCCGCCGCCATCAGCTCGGGGACCCGGTCGGTGAACCCGAACGGGTGCACCCGCGGCTGCCGTCGCGCCGCGGCCCGCAGCCTGGCCTCCAGCTTCGCGTTCCGGCCGGCCACCGCCAGCACGTGCACGCCCGCGTCGCCGAGCGCCGTTGCCGCCTCCGCGACCGGGCCCAGGCCCCAGGCCCCGGACATCAGCAGCACGCAGCGCCCGTGCGCGGGCAGGCCCAGGCTGGCCCGGGCCGTCGCCTGGGCCGGCGGATCGTAGAACGCGGTCCGCACCACGGCCGGGACCACCATGACGCTCGCCTCCGGCTGGAACCGGTGCACGGCGGGCTCGGCCGCGGCAGCGGTGACGAGGTAGAGGTCGACGTCCGGGTGCACCCAGAGCCGGTGCGGGGTCACGTCGCTGCAGAAGACGACGTGCTTCGTGCCCGGATACCGGTTCGCCAGGGTGCTCATCGCCGAGGCTCCGGTGGCGAACACGGAGATCACCAGGTCGGCCGGGTGCGCGTCGAGGTAGTCACGCAGCCGGGGCACTACCTGCCGCCTGGCCGCCGCGTCGGCGAGCATGGCCAGCCGGCTTCCGGTGCGCAGCGCGGAGAAGTGGAAGGCGTCGTACAGCCCGGGCACCGCCAGCATGGAGCGGAACACCGCCTCGCCCGCCGATCCGCCGCCCTTGCCGAGCAGCCGCATCGCGTCCAGCGTGTCCGCTGACCAGCCCGCGCCGGTCAGCGAGGTGGTGCATGCCTCGGCCAGCACGTCGTGGCCCATGCCGAGTGAGCCGGACAGCAGGACTGCGTTCCTCATGACGGCTGGGACCTGAGCCAGTCGAGATACCGCTGGACGCCGTCGGCGAAGGACGTCACTGGTGACCAGTCGAGCAGTTCCTTGGCCAGCGTGTTCGACACGCTCACGCCGCTGTAGTCCGCGTTGCGGGCGGGCACGTGCTCGATCGTGGTCTCGCCGACCAGGCTGCGCACCGTGTCGGCGATCTCCCGGACCGAGACGCCGGTGCCGCCTTCGAGGGCCAGCGTCCGGTCCGCCGCGGCCGGGGCGAGTGCCCGCACGTGCGCGTCGGCGAGATCCTCGACGTAGACGTAGTGGCGCTGCTGGTCCCCGGTGCCGGCGATCGTGATCGGCTTGCCGTCCAGCGCCAGCTGCACGAACTTGGCGACCACCAGCGCATCCCGCATCCGGGGCCCGTACGGGATCCCGTACCGCAGGATGGTGAACTGCTGGCCGTACATCTGCCGGTAGCTGTGCATGAGCATCTCGGCGGCAAGCTTCGTCGAGACGTAGACATGCCCGGCCCTGGCCAGGTCAACGAGCGCGTTCTCGTCCCGCTCGCCGTCACCCGCGGTCGCGCCGTACACCCAGACGGTGCTGGCGAGGATGACCCGCCCGCAGTCCTGGCGGCGGGCGGCGGCGAGGATCCGGGCAGTGCCCTCGACGTTCAGCCGGACGGCGCGGACCGGGTCCGCGTCGACGTCGTTGACGTCGGCCACCGCGGCCAGGTGGAAGACGGCCTCGCGGTCCGCCAGCGCGGCGTCCATCGCGTCGTCGTCGAACAAGTCGGCGCCGCAATGGTCGGCTGCCGGGTTGAGCCACCGGGTGGACGTGTCGATCACGCGCACGTCGTGCCCGGCTGCCAGCAGATGATCTACCACGTGTGAGCCAATGAAGCCGCAGCCTCCGGTCACCGCCACGCGCATGCCCGCTCCTGGAATCCGGGCCGGGGTCCGGCCCCGGCCACCACCACCTCAGACCTCGGTCAGCTCAGACCGCTGCCGCCCTCCGACCGCTGTCAGCTCAGGCCCCGGCTACCGCAGCCCCGGGGTTGCGCTGCAGCGCGTCATAGACGGCGGCCACCGCGGTCAGCACCTGATCAACCTCGTCATCTCGCATGTCCGAATGGACCGGCAGGCAAACGTGCCTGGCGCACATGTCTTCGGCAACCGGCAGCGCGCCGCTGGCGTATTCGGCCAGCACCGGCTGCTGGTGCAGCGGCAGGTCGTAGACCTCCCCGGCCAGCCGGACGTCATGCTTGCCCGCCAGCTCCTGCTTGAACCAGCCGCGGTCCGCGCCGGGCGGCAGCAGCACGATGTACTTGTAGATGTTGCCGCGGCAGCCGGCCGGCTCGCTGAGCGGCTCCAGGCCGTCCAGCCCGGCCAGCGCCTTGTCGTAGCGGGCGGCCACCTCGCGGCGGCGGGTAATGAACTCGTCCATCCTGCGCAGGTGCACCAGGCCGGTCACCGCGTTCTGCTCGCTGAGCCGCCAGGCGTAGCCGAGCCGCACGTGGTGGTTCGAGGTGAAGGCGCCCTTGCCCTGGTCACGGTAGATCCTGGCCTCATCGGCCAGGTCCGCAGACGGGGTGGCGATCATCCCGCCTTCGCCGCTCGTCACCACCTTGGTCGGGTAGAACGAGAACGCAGCAGCCGCGCCGAATGAGCCGGCAAAACGGCCGTCGTAGGTGGCACCGTGCGCATGCGCGGCATCCTCGACCAGCACGATGCCGCGCTGCTCGCAGAGCAGCTTGATCTCGTCGGCATGCGGCGTGATCAGCCCGGCGATGTGCACCAGCACCACGGCGGCCGTGTCCGGGGTCAGCGCCGCGGTGATGGTGTCCGGGCTCAGCGCGAAGGTGGCCGCGTCGATGTCAGCGAACACCGGGCGGCCGCCGGCCCGCAGGATCGCGGCGGCCGTCGCGTAGAACGTGTTGGCCGGAACGATCACGTCCCGCCCGTCGACGCCGACAGCGCGCAGCGAGATCTCCAGCGCGGCCGTGCCGCTGGCGATGGCGACGGCGTGCGGCGAGTCGTGCGCGGCGGCGAACGCGGCCTCGAACTGCTTGGTGTACGGCCCGAGGGTGAGCGCGCCCGTGGTCAGGATCCCGGTGATGGCCGCCGCTATCTCGGCCCGGTCCTCGGGGGGAAAGACGATACGTGCTGCCTGGACTCCCAAACCGGCACCCCTTGCTAGTCGATACTGGTCCGTCGCGGCTGGCCCGATCCGGCGCGGTCCCTGGCCATGGCATGATCCCAGGAACAGGGCCGGCCGCGTCGTGCGGTCCTGGCGCGCGTGCCTGCGCGCTGTCGTGCCGGGCCGCCCGTGCGCAGCCTGGCTGTCGGGCAAGACTAACGATGGGCGGACTCCGATGGCGGACCCGGCCGGCCTGAACGGATCAGCGGGCGGCCGCGCGGGGCTCGCGGCAGCCGGGCTGACCGCGGGACTGGTGATAGCGCATGGCAGCCCGGGCCTGACCGCGCTCGGCCCGGTCAGGAAGGCCCTGTTCCCCCGGCTCTGCGGCCGCGGCGCGGCCGATCACGTGGCGCTGACCTTTGACGACGGCCCCGATCCGGATTCCACGCCGGGCTTTCTCGAGGTACTCGGCGGACGGCCGGCGCGGGCCACGTTTTTCCTGCTCGGCTCCATGGTGGCGCGGGCGCCGCAACTGGCCGCGGAGGTCGCGGCGGCCGGTCATGAGATCGGCGTGCACGGCTGGGACCACCGCTACCTGACGCTGCGCGGCCCGCGGTCAACCCGCGACGACATCGCACGGGCAGCGGACGCCATCGCCGCCGCGACCGGCGTGGTGCCCCGGCTGTACCGCCCGCCGTACGGGGTGCTGACGGGGGGCGCGCTGCTGGCCGCGCGCCAGCTCGGCCTGACCCCGGTGCTGTGGAGCGACTGGGGCCGGGAATGGACGCGGGGCGCGACGCCGGAATCGGTGTACGCGGCGCTGACCCGGGATCTGCGCGGCGGGGCGACGGTCCTGCTGCACGACTCCGATTGCACCTCGCCGGCCGGCTCGGCGGCGGCGGCGCTGGGCGCGCTGCCGCTGCTGCTGGGTGAGTGCGAGCGGCGCGGCCTGCGGGTCGGCGCGCTGGACGAGCACGGCTCGGGCTAGCAGCCTGCCTCAGGCAGCCCCGTGGGCGTTGAAGGTGCACCAGTTGACGTAGCTGGCGGGATCCTCGGTATCGACCGATTGCCTGGCCTCGTGCAGCGCGCGGGAGAGGGTGGCGCCGCGCACCAGGCCCCGGTGCACGGCGGTCATCAGGCCGACGGCCTCGACATCGGGGACGACGGCGGTGCTGGCGAGAATGCCGGCCGTGCCGCGGGCCAGCAGCGCGCTGACGAAGCCGAGCACCTCGTCGCCCGCGTAGCTGACCTGGGCGCCGGACTCGCAGGCCGCCAGGATCAGCCGGTGCGGCGCCAGGCCTCGCGCATACAGTTCCTGGACGGTGAGCGGGCCGTCGCTGAGCAGCAGCGAGGAGAACATCGGGTTGTCCGCGCGCAGCGTGCCATGACAGGCGAGATGGGCAAGATCGGCTCCGGCCAGGGCGTCGGCGACCACCTCGGCGGTGCTGCCGGATGGCGTGAGCAGGACGGCGGCCGGGTGGATGGCCGCCAGCGACTCCACCTCGGCGACCGCCCCCGGCAGGCCGGGGCCTGCGACCAGGACCACGCTGCCCTGGGCGGTACTGCTGCCGCGCGCCGCTGCGTGCCGCCGCCGCTGCTGCTGCCGTCCGGTGCCGCTGCTGCTGCCGCCGGCGCCGGCCCTGAGGTCGCTGTGCCGGGCCTGCGCCGCCAGCGCGGAGCGGGCCCAGAAGGTGGCTGACGGCGTCAGGCATACCGGGCCGCCATGCAGCGCCGACCATGGGACGCCCTGCAGCCTGCGCACTCCGGCGATGACGAGTTCTGCGTCGGCGGGCAGCTCCAGGGGATCAAGCAGCAGCCCGGTGAGCGTGCGAATGCGCAGGTCGGCGCTCGCGCGGGCGGCGGCGACCTCGTCCGGCCGCCGGGGATGGGCCAGGCGGCGCAACGCGAACAGGAACGCGCGCAGCTGTGCCTGGACGGGGGCCACCGGCCCCAGGGTGACAATCTTGTTGCGGCGAGGCCCGACCAGCACCGCCACCAGGTTCCCGCCGTGCAGCCCGTACGCGATGAAGGTACGGCCCGCCAGGTGATCACGCAGCGCGCCAGCGGTCACGAGGGTGGCCAGGCCGGCCACCGGCCTCGCCCGCCAGGTGGCCTGCCGGATACGGTCCTCGATGACCGCCTGCTCGCTTGCCGCCTGCGTGGTGCGCGCCTGCGCCGGGGTCCCGATCCCGTCGTTGTTCATATCGTCGTCTCGCGCCTGGGCATGCACAGCGCGCAGTGCCGTCAGGTCCGCCCGGATCTCCTCGAACTCCGGCGGTTCGACGGCCAGCAGGGCGGCGGCGCGGCTGCGCTCCATCCAGTTCAGTGCCCGCGCCGGCGAGCCCTCCCTGATGACCACGTCCAGGCCGATGAGACCCAGTTCGGCGCCATGACCCGAGGCGAGCGCCCGGAGTTCCGCGGATGGCAGGCTGCCGCGGTGGCGCGCCAGGTCGCTGAGGCCACGACGGCAGTGTGCCAGCGCATCGCCGTCCTGGTGCCGGATGCTGGCCGCCAGCGCCGACGAGAGCCGCCCCCGGAGCCTGACCAGGACGGGCATCCCGCGGGCCAGCGAGCCCGCGCGGGTCAGTGCCGTGACGGCCTGGCCACGGCGGCCTAGGGAGGCGGCCAGCCGGCCGGTTACCAGGAAGCCCTGCACCGCCGCGGCGGTCATGTCCAGGGCTCTGAGTCGCTCGGCCGCCGCCCGGGCCTTCGCCAGGTCGGCCATTGTCGCAGTGCCGGACTTCAGCCGCGCTTCGGCCGTGACGAGCATTGCTCGGGCTCGCCATGCTGCCCTCGTCTGCTGCCGGAAGGCTGTTGCCGCCGCCGTCGATGCCGCGATCGCCGCGGCGCTGTCGCCCGCGAGCATGGCGAGTTGCGCGACCCGGAGCTGGGATTCGGCTGCCATCAGCGGAACTCCCGCGGCAGAGAACTCCGCCACGGCACGGCGGGCTGCGCTGGTCGCCTCCGGTAGCAGCAGCAACTCCATCAGGACATCGGCATACTCGGTGTAGTGCTCGCCGAGCGGGAGGCCGGTGGCCCGGTAAGCCTCGGCGGCCTCCCGGAACATGGCCAGGCCTTCGGTAAATTGCCCGGACTGGACCGTGACCCAGGCGCGGCTCTGGGCGAGGGCGGCGACGTGAGCCGGGCCAACATCCTCGGCGGCCGCCAGCGCCTGCCCGAGCCGTCGCAGGGCCGGCGCGTACCGGCCCTGCTGGGACTCGATCAGCGCCAGGTTGTTCGCGCACTGCGCAGCGTGCAGCGGGCCGGCCGCGGGGTCGGACAAAATGCGGTGGTAGATCGCCGCAGCATCCGCTAGGTGCCCGGCGTTTTGGAGCAGGACGGCACGCTGGAATTCCAGGTCCAGGATCCGCGTGCCGGTAACAAGCATCGCGGCGGCTCGCAGGTCACGACGCGCTACAGTGACCCGGCCCAGCTCCTGGCTGACGGCGGCATGGCTCATCAACAGTTCTGCCAAGACGTCGTCGAAATGGTGCCGGCGCGCGATGCGGCAGGCTTCGTCGAGCAACCGGATGGCCGCGCGGTCGCGCAGCCGGGCGCGTTCCGCCCACGCCACTGCCCGCAGCGCCAGCGCCAGCGCCTCGGGGTGACGTGCGCGCCTGGCCTCGGCAACGAGCGCCTCCGCGGCAGGGCGAAACCTGTCCGGGTCAGCCGCCACATCAAAGTAAGCCTGCCGCGCACGTATCACCAGGCGCGTCAGGCGGCTCTGTCCAAGTGGAAGTCCCGTCGTCGGGCGCGCCTGGCGGCCTCACGGTGTCCGCTTTATCATCATATGAGAAGGACCGGTGGTGTCAGTGCCGTTTGACGAGGAGAATAGGGGCGACCCGTTCCGGGGTGAATTCCCGGGCTGGCCCGATCATGAGCCGTTGGACGAGCTCGAATCGGGCATGCACCGCCAGGCTATCGAACTTGCGCAGCGCCGCCACGAGCCGGCGATCCGAGACCAGCTGCTCAGGCTGCTACAGCAGCGACGCCAGCCGGGGGAAGAGGCCAGGCGGTCAGACCGGCAGCCCGCGGACCAGGCCGGCAGCCTGCAGCCCGGGAGCGTCACCCAGTTCGACTTCCTGCCGGTCCAGGTGGGTTTCGACGCCCTGCTCGTACGCGGGGAGCTGCTGATCACCGCGCAGTCTTACGACGGCCGGCCCGCGCCGCCGGACGGACTGGACATGGGCCGGACCGCCAGGCCGTACCTCGATACCCTCGGCATGACGGCCTTCGAGCCGGACTGCGCTGAACTGAACGGCCGGCTGGTGCGGCTGACCCACCCGGGAATGGGTCCGCGGGAACTCTCTGACGTGGCCCGGGACCTTCGGACGCGGGGGTTTGCCGCATCAGTCAGCAACATCACCCCGACGGCGCCGGTGGTCAAGTCGACCAGCGGGCCCCGGCCGGCCATATCACCCGGCCCTTGGCCGGCCGAGCCTTTCCCGGGGACGCCGACCAGAGTAGCGGTCATCGATACTGGCATTTCCGCGGAAAGGCGGACCGACGGATGGCTTGATGATGTTCCGCGGGGAGGCAATATCGATCCGCTGGAGGAGTTCCCGCTGTCCGCGCAGGGCGGATATCTCGATCTCGGTGCCGGTCACGGCACGTTCGTGGCCGGCATCATCCAGCAAATCGCGCCTGCCGCGGACATCAGGATGTACCGGGCCATCGACAGCGAGGGCATCGGCAGCGAGCTAGCTGTCGCCCGCGAGATGATCCAGGCGGTCAAGGACGGCGCCGAGATCCTCAACCTGTCCCTCGGCTGCCAGACGCAGGACAACATTCCGCCCATCGCCATCCGCGCCGCCCTGGAGGTCATCAGCGAGCTGGAGCGCGAGCAGGACCGTGAGGTGCTGATCGTGGCCGCTGCGGGCAACTACGGCGACAGCACCCCTTGCTGGCCTGGTGCCTTCAGCCGGGTGGTTTCCGTGGCCGGCCTGGCGCCTGACATGCTGCCGACGGCGTGGTCCAGCTACGGCTCCTGGGTCACCTGCTCGACGGTCGGGCAGGGACTGCGCTCGACATACGTCGAGGGCCGGGAGTCCAGCGCGGTGGATCCAGATCCGCAGACCTTCGGCGCGGACTCCTGGGCAGCGTGGAGCGGTACCTCATTCGCCGCGCCCCAGGTCACGGGATCTCTCGCCCGGCTGCATGAGCAGTACCAGTATCCGCTCCACGAGGCGCGGCGCAGGCTGCTGGCGGCAGGCCGCCCGATACCGGACTTTGGGCAGGCAATCCGGATACTCCCGGGCATCTGAGCCATGCGAGATAACCTGTCGGTGTATCACCGTCGCCGAGTCGTGCTCTGTATGCGGGAGCCTGGTTTCTCAGGTGTGGGACGAAAGCCTGGTTTCTTAGGCGAACCTCAGCATCGCGCCGCGCCGGATCCGCCGTTTCGCAGGAGGATGATGCACATGGCGGAGGCCTCCGAACTCAGCCGGCTAGTGCAAGCGAGCACGGCCGGCGATGAGGCAGCGTGGAATGACCTGGTGCGGCGTTACGCGCCGCTCGTGCTGGCGGTGGCGCGTGGCCACCGGCTTTCCGCCGCGGACGCGCAGGACGTCAGCCAGACTGTCTGGCTGCGGCTCGTCGAGCACCTGGCAGACCTGCGCGACGCGGAGGCCCTGCCGGGCTGGCTCGTGGTAACTACCCAGCGCGAATCCGTCCGGCAGCTGGCACGGGCACGGCGGGTGCTGCCGGTGGATCCGCGCGACGACGCCGCCATCCACCGGGCCGAGACCCAGGACCCGGACGAAGGCATCCTGCAGGCCGAGCTCCACCAGGCGCTGCGCGACGGGCTGGCTGAGCTACCCGTGCGGGATCAGTGGCTGCTGCAGTTGCGGGCCGCCGACCCCCCGAAGGCCTACAACGAGATCAGCGAGTTGCTGGGGATGCCGATCGGGAGCATCGGCCCGACCCTGCGGCGGTGCCTTGGCAAGCTGCGGGAGACCAGCGCAGTGCGCGCATATCTGGCGGCAACTCCGACCGCCGGCCGGAGGAAGGGAGGTGACCAGCATGAGCTCGCCGAGGTGGAGTGACGACGAACTTCTGCAGGAGCTAGCCGCCGCGCTGCGGGAACTGCCGCCAGCCGAGAGCGCTGTCCGGGCGGCTCAGGCTGCCTTCACCTGGCGGACGGTGGATGCCGACCTTGAGCTGCTCAGTCTTGATGCTGGTTCCGGCGTGGCCGCCGGCATGCTGGTCCGCGGCAACGGCTCAGGCTCGCCGCACACGCTCGTGTTCCATGGCGAGCGGCTGAGCGTGGAAGTCGAGATCGACGAGGCCGGGATCGTCGGCCAGCTGATCCCCCCGCGGCCCGGCCAAGTGACCTTGCTGACCGCTGACGGGCCGCAAGCGACGGCGCAGGCGGACGAGGTCGGCTGCTTCGCGTTCCCGGCGCCCGGGTCAGGGCCGATGCGCCTGGACTGCAGGCTTGGTGACGACCACTTCATCACCGAGTGGGTAACCGTCTGACCCGCTCTGGGTCCTGGCCGGGCGGCGCGCCGCGCAATGGCGCGCCGCGGTAAGGGGCGGCGCGGTAAGGGGCGGCGCCGCGGACGGCTGTCCGCGGCGGCGGGGACGGCTGTCCGCGGCGGCGGGGACCGTCAGGCCGCTCGCTTGCGGCTGCGGCCGACCGAGGCAGCCACGCCGGTCAGGCCATAGGCTGCCGCCCCGTGCCAGAGCGCGGTGAAGGTACCGCCGATCATCCCGCTGCCGCCGAGCATGACGGACAGCACGAACACGACAATCGCGCAGGCCACGCCGGGCAGGACGGCGAAGCGCCATGGATTCTGCCGAGCCCAGCGCATGGCGCGCCCGGACCGGCCACTCAAAGCGGCCCCGCCAGCGGCGACGGCAAAGAAGGCAACGGCGCCGGCCGACAGCGAGCTGGTCAGGCCGAGGTTCGCGGATAGCAGGTGCAGGACCAGGTCGCCGCCCGTGACGACCACGCCTGCCGCTCCGGCCACTGCCCACGGGGCTTGCGACATGGCCGCACCGGAGACCGCGAGCTCGTCACGCCGGGTCAGACCATCATCTTTGCGCGTTGGTGCCGGCATCGTCACTCCCTAGATTGCGGACGGGCACTCCACAGTCAAGATATATCGCTTTTCCTCGATGTGCGAGCCCCCTCATGCCCGGCGTTTCCCCGATCTCCCCCGCTGGAGGGCTCTCCACCCCAGCACCGTCTGTGGATAACGATTATCAGTTCGGATTTTACACGTCCTGGCGTGCAAAATCCGAACTGATAACCGACGGTAAGGCTGCGCGGCGTGCGCAACTACACTGGCGGAGACGCTCGTGCCTTCAGTCGTGATGAGGAGGGAGCGAGCGTTCAGGGCTGCGGGCATCCGGGCGCAACGGGGGTGACGTCGAGCCCTGAGGGCATGACCACTGGCGGTCATGACGGCATCCGGAATGCCGGTCCGTGATTTTTCGCAGTTCAGCGGGCTGAACCCGGCTCATCTGCGACCACCATAGAGAATCCCCAGTGAGCATTCAGCTAACGTCCAGGTCACTGATGCTTACTTGGACCGTAGCGGTGAGGCAGACGGCAACGCGCGCCGGCCGGGCAGTGTTCGACGCCGGAGATGGAAAGTACGCTGGGACCGTGGCAGAGGTGATGTGAATGCAGGAAGACCAGGACGGCAGCGAAAACCGGCCGCCGGAGCAGGCTGGCGCTTGGCCACCGCCGCCGCCGGACGACGGCTTGCAGCAGGTGCCGGACGCAGCTCCTGCACAAGATGCAGTTGCCCAGCAGAATGCTGCTCCTCCGCAGGCCGGGGACCCCGACGGGGCCGTTACTGACCCTGGTTCGCCCGCAGCAGTCAACGTCACGGCGCCGCTGGCTGATGACGGTGGATACCGCCAGCCGGCTGAGCCCCAGGTTTACCCGCTACCCGCGACGTACGGGCAGGCGGGCGGCTACGGCCAGGCGGACCAGCCCGGCGGCTACGGCCAGCCCGGAGCCCAGAACCAGCCCGGCGGATACGGCCAGACTGGTCAGGCCGGCGGCTACGGCCAGGCAGCCCAGCCCGGCGGCTACGGCCAGGCGGACCAGCCCGGCGGCTACGGACAGCCGACCCAGCCGGGCGGATACGGCCAGGCCGGCGGATACGGCCAGCCGGGCCAGTCTGGAGGCTACGGCCAGGCCGGCGGGTACGGAAGTTATGGCGGATATGGCCCGCCACCGCCCGGCGACTACATCCAGCAAGGCCCGACTGATCCCGGCCCGCGGCGCGGGCGGAACTTCGTGACCTACATAGTGGTGGCAGCGCTCGCCGCGGGCGTCGGCGCCGGGGCTGTCCTGGCGGTCAACCACAACAACTCCACGCCGGTCGCCGGGCAGCAGTTCCAGCAGCGCGGGGCCGGACTGGGCCCGGGGCAGATTACCGGCCCGGGGCTCAGCAGGACGTCCGTGCAGGCCATCCAGAAGAAGGTCGACCCGGGCATCGTCGACATTACGAGCAACCTGCACTACCAGGGCGGCACGGCAGAGGCCACCGGCATGGTCATCAGCCCATCGGGCCTGGTCCTCACCAATAACCACGTGATTGACAACAGCACCGGGCTGGTCGCGTCGCTCGTGACCTCGGGGCGGCACTACCAGGCCACCGTGGTCGGCTACGACCCGACCGATGACGTCGCCCTGCTCCAGCTGAAGGGCGCATCCGGCCTGCCGACAGTCCCGATCGGCAACTCGACCTCGGTCAAGGTCAACGATGCTGTCGTGGCGCTCGGCAACGCCGAGGGCGCGGGTGGCGCGCGGGTCGTCACCGGCTCGATCACCGGCCTGAACCGGACCATTACCGCCAGCGACGAAGGCAGCGTGGCGGGCAGCGAGACGCTGCACGGCATGCTGCAGACAAACGCGGAGATTGTGCCCGGTGACTCAGGCGGCCCGCTGGTGAACACCGCAGGCCAGGTGATCGGCATGGACACCGCCGCCTCCTCCGGGAGTTTCGGCAACCAGCAGAACATGGGTTACGCGATCCCGATCGACCGGGCTGTCTCGATTACCCGGCTGATCGCATCAGGGCAGAAGAGCCCGACCATCAAGATCGGCCTGGGCGGGTTCCTCGGCGTCATCGTGGCCGGCGGCAAGAACCCGGCCGCGAGCACGAGCCCGCAACGACAGCGGGCACTGCAGCTCCAGGGGGACAGCGGATTCGGCAGCGCGACCGGCGGCCAGAGCTGCCTCGACAACACCGGGCAGATGACCATCCCGAAAAAGATCGCGCCGGTGAAGTCCGGTGCGCTGGTCGACGGGGTGTTCTGCAAGACTGCGGCGGACACAGCGGGGCTCCGCGGCGGTGACGTCATCATCTCGGTCGATGGCCAGGCCGTATCATCCCCGGCTTCGCTGACCAAGATCATGGAGAATTACAGCGTCGGCAACCAGGTGACAGTCGTCTGGGTGGACCCGTCAGGCCACCGCCACACCGGCGGCCTGACGCTCACCGCCCACCCGCCGGCGTAGCACGGAAGGCATTCCCAGTATCCGGGGGAGCGGCGCGGGCGCTGCTCCCCCGGATCTGGCCTTTCAGGGCAGTTAGCACCAGGGCAGCGGGCCGGCGCTGCTGCTATTTACCGATGGCCGGGCACTCGGGACGACAGCCAGGCCCGCATCCGGGTCTCGCATTTGCTGATATCACTCAGCACGACGTGCTCGTCCGCCGTGTGCGCGACCTCGGGATTGCCTGGCCCGTAGTTGACCGCGGGGATCCCCAGCGCGTCGAACCTGGCCACGTCCGTCCAGCCCAGCTTGGCCCGCGGGGTGCCGCCGACCGCTGCGGCAAAGGCGGCTGCCGCCGGGTCGGCAAGGCCGGGCCTGGCGCCGCCCGCTACGTCGGTCAGCGTGACGTCCCAGCCGGCAAAGACCTCCCGCACATGCGCCTCGGCCTGGTCAGCCGACCGGTCCGGCGCGAACCGGAAGTTCACGGTGACCACGCATTCGTCGGGGATCACATTGGCCGCCACGCCGCCGCGCACCCCGACGGCGTTCAGCCCTTCGTGGTAGGTCAGCCCGTCCACTTCCGGCTGGCGCGCCGGATAATCACGCAGCACGTCGAGGATGGGTCCGGCCGCATGGATGGCGTTGTGCCCCATCCATGATCTCGCGCTGTGCGCGCGTTTTCCCGTCGCCCTGATCTCGGCCCGCAGCGTACCCTGGCAGCCGCCCTCGACCACGCAGCCCGTCGGTTCCATCAGCACGGCGAAATCGCCGGCCAGCAGCTCTGGGCACTGGCGGCTCAGCCGCAGCAGGCCGTTCCGCTGCGACGCGACTTCCTCGCAATCGTAGAAGACGTAGGTCACGTCCATGGACGGCTGCGGCACCGACGCGGCCAGGCGTAGCTGGACTGCCACCCCGGACTTCATGTCTGTCGTACCGCAGCCGAACAACGTGCCCCGTTCTGCATGGGAAGGCAGATTGCCGGCGACGGGCACGGTGTCGATGTGGCCCGCCAGCACTACCCGCTGCGGCCGGCCGAGGCCGGTCCGCGCGACCAGGGCGTTGCCATCCCTGTGCACGCTCAGGTGCGGCAGCTCGTGCAGGGCCGCCTCGATCGCGTCGGCAAGCGGCTTCTCCCCGCCGCTCACGGACTCGACATCGACGAGGCTGGCCGTCAGCTGGCCGGCATCCTGCGAAAGATCCAGATCCACGGCGGCAGCATAGCCGCCGGCTGGCGGCACCTTCTCCATGTGATCACGTTGTCACGGGAGGGCGGGCTCCCGGCGCACCGGAGTGCGGTAATTCGGGGCTCTGCAGCCTGCATAGTCTTCGGCATGAAATAACTAGCGGTAAGCAACAAGCGTCCGGACGGGGAGTGCCATGTTCCATGTCGGCTCTGAGGTTGGCCGCCTGCGGCAGGTTATCTTGCACCGCCCGGACCTGGAGCTCAAGCGGCTCACCCCGGACAATGCCGCCGACCTGCTCTTCGACGACGTGCTGTGGGTCGCCGAGGCACAGGCCGAGCATGATGCGTTTGCCGCCGCGTTGCGCGAGCGCGGCGCGAAGGTTCACTACTACGGGGAGCTGCTCACCGAGACAATGCAGATCCCCGAGGCCAGGGAGTACGTGCTTGACCGGGTGTTCGACCCGCGCCGGCACGGGCCGCTGGCGGTCGAGGCGCTGCGCGGCGCCATGGACGGACTCGACGCGGCGACCCTCACCAGCTTCCTGATCGGCGGGATCACCAAGCGGGAGATCCTGGACATGGTCCCTGAGCCGAAGAGCATCGCGTTCCACTCTCTCGGCCAGGACGGCTTCGTGCTGGCCCCGCTGCCGAACCTGCTCTACCAGCGCGATACGTCCTGCTGGATCTACGGCGGCGTGTCCGTCAACGCGATGCGCATGCAGGCCCGGATGCGGGAAACCGTCAGCGACGAGGCCATGTACCGGTGGCATCCGATGTTCGCGG
Organism: uncultured Actinomycetes bacterium; assembly: GCA_963707065.1. Taxonomy (GTDB): domain Bacteria; phylum Actinomycetota; class Actinomycetes; order Streptosporangiales; family Streptosporangiaceae; genus Palsa-506. The sequence goes on along the minus strand of CAVPPJ010000058.1, from coordinate 45,323 downwards.
CCAGCGACTTCGAGATCTGGTACCACGGCGCCGACAGCCACCCTGCCTCCATCGAGGGCGGTGACGTGCTGGTGATCGGCAACGGCGCGGTACTCGTCGCGATGAGCGAGCGGACTACGCCGCAGGCCATCGAGATGCTCGCGCACCGGCTGTTCTCGGCGGGCGCCGCGGACTGCCTGGTGGCGATCGACATGCCGAAGGCCCGGGCGTTCATGCACCTGGACACCGTGCTGACCATGGCCGATCACGGGGTGTTCATCAAGTACGCCGGGATGGGCATGCTCCCGTCGTACACCGTCGAGCCGGGCAGCGGGCCGCTGGAGCTGAAGGTCACCGATCACCCGCCGGAGGATATGCACGCCGCGATCGCCGCTGCCCTCGGCCGCAGCCGGATCACCGTGCTGACCGCCACCCAGGATGTGCGCTCGGCGCAGCGTGAGCAGTGGGACGACGGCTGCAACGTGCTGGCGGTCGAGCCCGGGGTGGTCGTGGCGTACGAGCGGAACGTCACCACTAATGCCTACCTCCGGGAGAACGGCATCGAGGTCATCACCGTGCGGGGCAGCGAGCTCGGCCGGGGGCGGGGCGGCCCGCGGTGCATGACTTGCCCGATCGAGCGCGACGCCTGACCTGACCGGGCCGCGCCGCGAACCAGCCGCCTCGTTCTCGAACCCTCATCCTGGACCCCTTTGGGCGGCCCCGCAGTGCCTAGCACGCCAAACCCAACCCGTTGAATCGGGCGTTCAATGGGTTGGGTGCCGGTGAAAGCCGGATCCATCGGGTTGCCGGACGGCCGCTGGTGCGGTCCGGCAGCTGCTGCAGCGGTCCCCTGCCGGGTCAGGTGGCGTCGTGCAGGACAAGGCCGAGGGTCATGCGCTTGCCGGAGCGTACGACGCTGACTCCGTGCCGTACTGGCGAGGCCGACCAGCCCCGGCTGGACGGCACCGGCCGCTCGCTGGTCGTGAAGATCAGGGCCTGCCCCTGGCCCAGCGCCGTCACCGTCCCACGCGACTGGGCACGCGGCCGCTGCTCCACCAGCAGGAATTCTCCGCCCGCGTAGTCGGTGCCGGGCGCGTCGAGGCCGATTACCACCTGCATCGGGAAGTACAGCTTCCCGTAAAGGTCCTGGTGCAGGGCATTCCAGTCGCCGGGCCCGTAGCTGAGCAGCAGCGGCGTGGGCCGCTGCTGGCCGTCGGCGTGGCACTGATCCAGCCATTCGTCGAAGGTGTCCGGCCAGGGTGCCGGCGGCCGAGCCTGGCGGCCCAGTCCCGCGCGACCGGCAGCAGATGCGGCCAGAACGACGCCCGCAGCGCGGCGACCCCGGCCGGGACGGGGTCGGCGAAATAGCGGTACTGGCCGCGCCCGAACCGGCGGGGCTCCATGTCGATCGTTGCCCGGAACAGGTCGTCGTCGGCGTAAAGCGCCGCGATCTCCGCGCATTCCGCAGGCGCGAGGACCGGCTCGGTCAGGGCGCAGCCCAGCTCGTTCAGCTGGCCGGCCAGGTCATCCCAGCCGAGTGCGTCGATACGCCCGGACGGCGCGGTCGCGGTGTTAATTTCCGTGATCATGCAGCTGTCTCCAGGTCAGGTAGGGTGCCGTCCCGGCCGGTTCCGCCGCCGTGCTGGCGGGCGAAGCCGCCGCGGACCACGCGGTGGCACGGGATCACCTGGCATACGTGCTCAGGCACGGCCCGGCGAAACCAGTCACAACAGGTAAACGCCGGCCAGCGCGGCCACGTGAGGTCGCGTGGCGTATCACCCGCCCAGCGCGGGCGAGCCGCAGGCGAACTGCCGGCACCCGGGCGTGCAGGCCGACGGCGAACTACCCGCGCACCGGGTGAGCTGCGTAAAGGATCTTCCCTCCGGATGTATCAGTGTTGCGCGCCGCTGCTCTATCCAGCAAGGTTCAGAATAGGCATTCGCAGAGGCCGCGGGACCGGAGCTCTGCCTGAGACGAAAGGCACACAATGCCGTACAAATATGGTCGCCGGGCACCGAAGAACGCGCCTGCCCTGAGGTTCGGGAGCATCCTGCGGAGCGGGGGGCCTGCCTACCCGCCCATGCAGGACAATCTTGCCGCGCTGACCGGGTGGCAGATGCTGGGCAACGACGCCGTCGGTGACTGCAACGCGGTCACCTGGGCGAATACGCGCAGGCTGGTCACCGCGACGCTGACGACCGAGTATTACCCGAACCAGGCTCAGGTGTGGCAGTTCTACCAGACGCAGAACCCGGACTTCGACCCGAACGGCACCCAGGAAACCAACGGGCCGGGAAGCAGCGCCGATCAGGGCATGGACATCCAGACCGGCCTGGAGTACCTGCACTCGACCGGCGGCCCGGACGGCGTGAAGGTAGTCGCATTCGCCAAGGTCGATCACACCCAGATCGCGCAAGTGAAGGCGGCGCTGGCCATCTTCGGCGCGCTGTGGCTCGGCATCCAGGTGCTCGACGCGAACCAGCAGGAGTTCAGCGAGGGCAAGGCGTGGACGGACGTGCGGGGCTCCGCGATCGACGGCGGCCACGCGATCCTCGGCGGCGGCTACACGGCCGAGGACGTCAAGTTCATCACCTGGGCACAGGAGACTGAGTTCGCCAAGTCGTTCTGGGACGGCGTCGTCCAGGGCAACTCGCTCGTCGAGGAGGCGTGGGTCGCCATCTGGCCCGAGCACCTCGGCACGAAGGGATTCGAGCAGGGCGTGGACCAGAGCCAGCTTGCCGCCGACTACCTGGCCCTGACCGGCCAGCAACTGGTAACGCCGGGACCGGCAAGCAGCTAGGGCTGCCCCGGACCGGCATCCGGGTGCCGCCCGCCTAGGCCGTAGCGCTAGGCGGCGGCACCCGGTGACCTAGCCGAAGAACAGCAGCATCGATAGCCATCTCCTGCCGCTTGTTGCGTCTGGTGGGCATGTCGTGTGCCGGGCTGGGTGAGAGCAGGAACGCGGCTGCCTGCTGCTGGGTGAGCGCACGGCCGCCGTTGCTTTTCGCGACGTCCCCGGAACTGCCGCACCTGATCGATGAACGAGCACTCACCGGCCCGTTACGCAAGACCGCCGTGCCGGCACCGGGCGTCCTGCTGCTCCACAGCGCGTAGCCGACGGTGATGCGCGGGGAGGCCGGGGGGTTGAAGTTGAGTTGCGGGGGGTTCTATTGGGTGGCTGGCGTGGATGTCGCCGGCTGGCCGGTGGCCGTGCTCGCTGGCGGGGTTTCGGCTGTCTCCGGCTGTTTGCGGCGCGAGCGGCCAGTAGGCGGCGGCTAGCAGGATTAGCAGGGGTCCGGTGTTCGGGTCGGTGCCGGTGCCGGTGAGGATGCCGCCCAGGTTCTCGGTGAGCACCCAGATGGCCGTGGCGATGATGATGGCCAGGGTCAGGGCGGGGCGGGTTGCTGCCGGGATGGCTACTGCCAGGCCGATGAGCAGGAACGTGATGGCCAGCACGACCGAGACGACACCGCCGCTGGAGCCCACCGTACTGGCGACGCTGCGGTCGATCGATGCCAGCCAGCCGGGCTCGCCGCCTGCCATCCCCGCTATGGCCGAGCTGAGGCCGCCGGGCGCGCGGACCTGTGCCTGCAGCAGGAAATAGGCGGAGCTTGCCCACAAGAGCAGCCAGGATATGCGCGGCCAGAGCGGCCCAAGCCGGCTGGCGGCGGTTATGCTCGCGGCCGGCCCGGCGGCGGTCTGGTTCTGCGCGGTCGGGCGTTCTGATGGCGGGTGGCGTGGCCAGATCAGGGCGGCGAGCAGCACGTACAGGACGGCGGCGCCGGGGGCGCCGGTCAGCGGGCTGGCGCTGCCGGTCAGGATTCCGCCGAGGCCCTCGCCGAGCAGCCATACCGCCAGCCCCCAGGCGATCGTGGCGGCGAGCGCGGCTTTCACCGCGGGCCGCCAGAGCAGCCCGAGGCCGATGGCCAGCTGGATGGTGGCGAAGACGGCGTTGAACAGCGCGGCCGCGTGCAGCAGGACGTGGCCGGCGCCGGTCACCGAGCCTGCGATCGCCGCGGGGTTGCCGCTGCTGGCCGGGTCAATGATGTCGGTGACGAACCCCCGGCTGAACATGTAGGGCTGGTATTGCAGTGCCGCGTCGAGCACCCAGATGATGCCCAGCCCGATCTGCAGCCACCGCCGCAGGCCCGCTGAGTCCCGGTCGCCGGCCCGGGCCGCGATACTGCTCATGCTTTCCTCCTTCCGATACGGGTGCGTCCGGTTGGCGCATCCCCGCGGGGCCGGCTCCCGGCAGTTACCTGCTGATTCGTTCCGGGGCTGCCCGGCCGCGATGCGGCGGCCCTGGCCACCTTCACCAGCCGGGCCGCGATACGCGTCATGTTCGGCGCCGGCCGCGGCGGGCGTCTGCCCGGGGCCCCGCGGCATCAGGCAGCTGATGCCGCGGGGCCCGGGGGCACGACCGGGCCGATAGCTAGCCCGGCAGCCCGGGTTAGCGCGGGCCGGGTGCCTACATGGGGCAGTGGACGGCGGGGTTCCACATGGCGAACATGCCGGCCGGGTTGTGCTTCCAGATCCAGGCGTGCAGCGAGTAGAACACCGGCAGCCCGTAGCGGTTGGGCGCCGGAGTGATGTTGAACCGGTGCCCGTACAGCCGCGGCCGGGGTGCGTTGATGCCGTGGGCCTTGTCCCAGGTGCTCTTCAGCACGATGTATTCGAGGGCGGCCAGCCGCAGGTGCCCGCGCGCGGGTGCGTAGACCAGTGCCTCGGGATGCCTGAGCAGCAGTGCCGGGGTGCCCACGAGGTTGCCGTTGACATAGTGGACGCCCATCGCGCCCATCGGCGGCATCGCGATGCAGGCGATCCCGTTAATGTCGGTGAACCGGGCGTAGCCGGCCTTCTTGGCGGTGGCGAGTGAGTGGAACTTCCTCGTCGCCTGGCGGGCGATCGCCACCGGGTGCCGGTGATGGGCGGCCGCCGCCGGATGGGGGTAAGCCATCGCGGTCGCGGCGGTGGCCTGGGCGGCAACCGGCAGGATAAGTGCCGCGGCGAGCGCCAGCAGGGCGCTGGCCAGGGCGGCGAGACGGCGGAGGTGGCGGATGGGGTTCATGATGATCTCCTGTCATGGGCGTTGCAGTAGGTCAGCGGCCAGCGTGGGCGCGTGATCCTTTGGGGTGGGCACTAGGTCGGGACCGGTTGGCTACGGTCAGTCCCTAAGACCCTTCCTGGACTCGGTAGATGTGATCGGCGACCAGACCGTGGGCCTGTCGGTGGACATCGGCAGCGGCGTCTGGCGACGGTGCCTCGACCAGGCAGAACACCCGCCCGTTTTCCTCGTCGACCCAGTACCTCAGGTACCGCACGTCGTGCGCGGTCTGCGTTTGCAGATCGGCGAGATGTGCCTTGGCGACGTCGTCCATTGCCACGCCGCCGGCGATGTCGTGAATGTCCATGAAAAGCGGCACCGGCGCCTCCTTCCCGTCGTTGGAGTTGTGCAACGACCGTAAGACGGCTGCCTCAGCGGGTTCATCGGGAAAAATGCCCAGCTTGGCGTCATGAGGTACCCAGATTTGGCCCGGCACCGCCTAGGTTGCGATCCGGCGCGCGCCTGTGCTCAGTGCCCGGCACCCGGCCGCGGTCAGTGCCCGGCGCCCGGCCGCGGTCAGGACGCGATGCCTAGCCGGGCGGCTTCGCGGGCCGCGGCTGTCCGGGACGAGACACCGATCTTGGACAGGACCGAGGAGACGTGGTGGTGCACAGTCCGTTCGGAGATGAACAGCCGCCGGGAGATCTCCCGGTCGGGCAGGCCCTGCGACAGCAGCGCGAGGACCTCCTGCTCACGGGCGGTGAGACCGGCCGGGGCGGCCCGGGTGGCCGCGCGGGGCCCGCGGGGGATCGAGGTCATGCCGAGTTCTTTCATCCGCCGTCTGGCCGCGGCGGCGGTCGCGCGGGCACCGAGGTCGTCCAGAACGGTGAGGGCTGCCCGGAGTTCGGCGTCGTCGTTCGAGGAGACGATCCGGGTCAGGGCGGCGTCGTAGGTCCGACCGAGCCGCTCCCAGGCGGCGGCGCTACCGTGCCAGTCGCCGGCGATCTCCAGCGCATACGGTCCCGGAAGGCCGGCCGGCAACTCCACCCCCGCGTCGAGTCGCCACAGCCAGATTGCCAGCGACCCCAGCTTCCATGGATCGACGTGGCCCAATGCCTGCTCGTAGGCATCCTTTGCCTCTTGGCAGGCGAGATCGGGCTGGCCGGACACCCACAGCAGTTCCGCCCGTACCGCCCGGACTTGCGTGACCCATACCGGCGAGACGATCCCCGCGGCCAGGGCTGCCGAGGAATCCAGCAGCTCAGCGTAGCCAGGTTCGCCGCGGCGGCCGCGGATGGTGCCGAGAATCCGCAGCGGGTAGAGCTGGTTCGACGATGAGACATCCGGGATGGCGAGCACCTCATTGCAGAGATCCACGGCCTCGTCCCAGCGCCCGAGCAGCAGCAACGTATCCGCTTGGGCACCACGCATGCAGCGCGTGCGCCAGCGCAGCTCGCGCCGTTCGCAGAATGCCATGCCTGCGCGGTAACAACGCTCGGCCTCCTCCAGCCGCTGCAAGCTGACGCAGCAGTCCTGCAGGACAACGTAAGCTTCGGCCGCTTCCTCCTCCAGGCGGGCGTCAAGCGCCAACTGGAGGGCCTGCTCGATGGAGCCGATCCCGTCTTGGCCCCTCTCGACGAGGAAATCCCCCGTCACGAGCAGGGCCTGGCTCACGACATCATCCCGGCCCAGTCGCTTGCCGAGTTCGAGTGTCTGTGCGACGCCGTCGAGGGCCTCGGCTTGCCGTCCCGTGTTCCACCTGCCGCAGGCCACGCTGAGCTGCGCCATCGCCAGCTCGGGGCCGGGTGGCAGGGACTGCAGGACTCGGAGGGCCTCCTCGGCGGCCCGGATGCTCTGTTCCCCGCGGCACTGCTGCCACAAGTTGCCGGAGAGCGTGCTCAGGTCCTCGCCCACGCGTATGGTGTCGCCCAGTTCGCGCCGGATCTGCAGGGCGGTGCGCAGCGCTGCCTCGCTTTCCGCCAGCCGGTCGAGCAGTGCGTATTCGGCTGCGAGTCCTTCCTGCAGCCCGGCCAGGCCGGGCCGGTCCGTGGTGTCGGCGTGCCGCAGTGCCCGCTGGTATTGCGCGGCCGCCTCGCGGTGGGCACCCAGCGCCGCCGACCGGCGGGCCGCCTCCCGGGCATACCGCCGGATCGCGGCGACATCGCCGGCGCCTTCAGCGTGGTGGGCCAGCACGGCAGGGTCGGTGTTGCCAACGTCTTCAAGCACCCGTAGTAGCCGTGTGTGCAGCTCCCCCCGGCGATGCGGCGCGATCGCCTCCTCCACCGCCATCCGGATCAGCTCGTGCCGGAACAGCAGAGACCTCGCGTCAGCGGTGAGGAGGCCGGTCCTGAGGCAGTCATCCAGCGGTGCTGCCGGTCCGCCCAGAACCGACGCGAGAACTTCCCGGTCAATACTGGTTCCGATGACGGCGGCTGCCTGCAAGGCCTCGCGGACCGGGGCACTCGAACGGGCCAGGCGGGCGCCCACCACGTCGCGCACCGTCGGCGGGACCGCGGGCCAGCCTGCCTCGATGGCCTCGCACACCAAGAACGGGTTGCCGCCGGTCACCCGGCACAGCTCCGCGGCGTCCACGTCTCGCTGCCCGACCAGCGCCCGGACGGCATCATCGGATAGCGGCGGCAAACCCATCCGCCGGGTGGCCCGCTGGGTCGCCAGGTCACCAAGAAGCAGCCGCAGCCGATCATCGCCAAGCTCGTCATCCCGGTAGGTGACCAGGACCAGCGCCTTCATCCGGCCCAGCCGCCGCCCCGCGAACCTCAGCAGGTCGATCGTCGCCTCATCCGCCCAGTGCACGTCCTCGATCACCGCGACGGTCAGGGCCGCCGGCGAATCAAGCTCGGCAAGAAACGCCCCGAACAACCGATCCGGCCCCACACCCAGGCCGCACAGCTCCCGCAGCTGACCGCCCGCCTCCGCGGCGATATCAAACAGCGGGCCCAGCGGCCGCGGCGTCAGCAGCCCATCGCATGCGCCCCACAGCCAGCGCGCCCCGTGCAACTGTGCCTGGAACGCCTCTATCAGCGCAGTCTTGCCGATACCCGACTCACCCGACACCAGCACCAGCCGACCGCTACCGTGCCTGGCCTCGGCCGCATACCCGGCCAGCGCGTCCAGGAACGACGACCGCTCAAGCAGCTCCACTGGACAACCCCCAGCTCCCCAGCACGGATTCTCGCCCCCGCCCGCAACCAGCAGCAAGCACAGGCCATTGCGCGCCCAGTCCTTCGCCACGTGGAAGGCTGACCACGATGACATGCAGGAACCAGCCGGAGAAGTGCACCTGTCCGCCAGGCCAGCCAGAGCCACGCTCGCGGGTAGGCCAACGGCAGTTGGTCATGGTGGGCTGCCCGGCATTGAGGTCACCGCCGCCTTCTTGGTTCCCAGGGAATCCCGCTGCCCCAGGATAACGGCAGGCCTTACCAGTAAAGCAAGCGTAAAGACAGGCTCTATGGATCGTCAGACCGGGGAGGGCTACGGAACGCAAACTGAGGCGGCCTCCGGCAACCGGCAGGCTGGCCACACGCAGCACGTGGATCCGCCGGGAATCGCCGTAGCGGTCATGACATATCCGATCACGAAGTCCTCCACCGCACTCGCCCGGGTCGGCGCGATTCCCAGGAAATTCGCAAAGGCGCGCCACGCCCACCGGCCGGCAGTAGACGCAGCTTGTCTGTGCGCTGTGCCAGCGAGGCGGGGAGCCTAATGAGCCTGGCCAGCTGGCGCGGAGGACGAGTGATCAGGCGGCTGGCGTGGTAGTGGCTGGGGGTTTGCGGGCGAGTCCGCAGAATTCGTCGACTTCGGCGGGCTGGCCGCCGACGGGGCTGAGGTCGGGCCGCCAGCGGGAACAGGACACCACCCCGGGTGCGAGCAGGTCGAGGCCGTCGAAGAAGCCGGTGATCTGTTCCGGGGTGCGCAAGGTCATCGGCGGTGTGCCGACCTGGTTCCAGTGCGCTACCGCCTCCTCCATGGCCGCGCCGTGGATCGCGCTGGTGGAGTGGTTGACCGCCACGAAGCTGCCCGGCGCCAGCGCCGCGACCAGCCGCCGCACGATCGCGTAGGCCTCGCCGGTATCAGAGATGTGATGCAAGACGCCCAACAGCATCAGGCCCGTAGGCTGGTCGAAGTCCAGCGTCCGCGCCGCCTCGGCCAGGATCGTGCCGGGATCACGCAGGTCCCCGTCGACGTAATCGCACACGCCCTGTGGGGTGCTGGTCAGCAGCGCGCGGGCATGCGCCAGCACCAGCGGATCGTTGTCGGCGTACACGATCCGCGACTCCGGCGCCACCCGCTGCGCCACCTCATGGGTGTTTTCGGCCGTCGGCAGCCCGGTGCCGATATCGAGGAACTGGCGGATGCCCGCCTCGCCCGCCAGGTACCGCACCGCCCGCCCCAGAAAGGCCCGGTCCGCCCGCGCCTGCGCCACGATACTCGGCAGCATCGCGGCCACCTTGTCGCCCGCCGCCCGGTCGACGGCGTAGTTGTCCTTGCCGCCCAGCCAGTAATTCCAGATCCGGGCCGAATGCGACACCGTCGTGTCCAGCTTGGGACCCGGCCCGGCAGGACCAGCCGCGTCGCCCGCCACCGGCACCATCTCCCATCACATCCGAAGGTCTTGCTACCGGCAACGTACCGGTACCAGCCGCAAACCCGGCCCTGCGGGCCGTCTGCGCTTCCTCATCGCCAGGTCATGCTGATGGAGCGCTCGAAGTTAACCCAGCCCGCCCGGGCGAAGGCTTCGGCCATGGGGACGTTGCCCAGGTCGGTCGAGGCGCGGATGCGCGGAACGTCGTGCACGGCGAGGATCCGGGTGCCTTCGGCGAGGATCTCGTTGATGTACCCGTTTCCCCGGTGGGCGGGCACGACGCCGAGGTAGGCGATAATGGCGCCGTAGTCGTTGCGGGCGGGGATGACGAACCCGGCGGGCTCGCCGCCAGGCAGCGTCGCGACCTGCCACCACTGTCGCGGGCTGCTATAGCAGGCGAGTTCTTCCCGGAAATGCCGGACGGCGCCTTCCCGTGCTGACATCCGGGCGAGATCCTGGCGACTGTGCGCGTCCAGCGTCCCGTCCATCGCCAGCGTCATCAGGTCCAGCAACTCGCCATCGTCGCTGACGCGCCGGAACGCGACGCGGCCGGTCGGCGCGGCGATCGGTGTCCCCGGTCTCCACTCGAAGCGGAACCGCTCGGCCAGCAGCTGCGCCCCGGCCTGGCCGGCGATCGCCATCCGGTCCTCGACAACCCGCCGTGAGCTGGCGTGCTCTCGCCAGTCTGGCGGGATGAAGCGGACGTACTCCGGCGGATGAGCTGCCGCCGGGATGATCTCGCTCAGCGCGCCCTTCAGCAGGCGCACGCCGACATCGATGCGGTCGGGGGCGTCGGCGACGTCCAGGATGTCGAGCACGGACGGGGCAGCGTCGTCGCCTGAGCCCCACCACGCGGCTCGGCCGGCAACAAGGCCGCCGCGCAGGGCAACCCACATCCATTGCGGCCGCCGGCGGCCGCGGGCCAGGTCGTCCGCCAGCTCATCGTCAAGGGTGTAGGTGAGCGCGCAGAAGAGGTCAAGCTCCTCGGAGCCGGATAGGGAACGGATCGTGATGTCGTGCTGGGATTGGGTCACGGCACTCTCCTGTAAAGGCGCGCCGGCCAGCCCGGGGTCAGGAGTGAGCGTCACCTTCGGGGGCAGCAAGCGCAAGGGGCAAAGGACACACGGGCTACCCCTCCTCTCGGTACTTCGGCGTGCCATCACGGCACGACCGTCGACCACATGACCACCAGGGCCCGCAGCGTAACAGCAGCCGGACCAGCTCACCCCGCCCGCACCCGATGTCGACGACCAGCCCGGCGGACTAGGGTCGTCACATGAACGGCCTGGCGAGCTACCGCCAACCTCCCGAGCCGGCGTTCCTCTTCGATCTGGACGGAACGCTGATCGACAGCGTGTACCAGCACGTGATCGCCTGGCGACACGCGCTGTCCCGGCTGGATATCGACCTCTCGGTGTGGCGAATCCACCGCCGGATCGGCATGAGCGGCGGCCTCTTCGTGTCCGCCCTGATGCGCGAGACAGGCCTGTCGCTGTCCGCCGCCGACATCGACATGCTGCAGGAAGCGCACGCGGCGGAGTACGTCGCGCTGGCTGACTCGGTCCGGCCGCTGCCCGGCGCGGCCGCACTGCTGACCGCCCTTACCGCGCGCAAGGTGCCGTGGATGATCGCGACGAGCGGCCGCGCGGCGACTGCCCGGCTGGCGCTGCCACTGCTCGGCCTGCCGGAAGACACGGCCATGGTGACCAGGGACATGGTGCGGCACGCCAAGCCAGACCCGGACCTCTTCCTGGCCGCCGCGGCGGCGCTCGGCGTGGACGCGCGGGACGCCATGGTGGTCGGGGACAGCGTCTGGGACCTGCTCGCCGCGCGGCGAGCAGGCGCGATCGGCATCGGACTGATGTCCGGCGGATACGGCCGTGAGGAACTCGAGCGGGCCGGTGCCTACCGGGTCTACGCCGACCCGGCCGAGATGCTGGCCAGGGCCGACGAACTCGGCGTGCGCGACCTGGCTGGCTGACCGCCTGGCAGGGACCCGGCCGTGCGTGCGGCGGGGATGGTCCGGGCGAAATGCCGGGCCGGTTGGCTGCCCGCCGTCGCCCCCCGAGTGACAAGGGCCGGACTCACGAGGCCGACGCATGAGTTCTGTTAGGGATCACGGCCGCCCTGCATGGGTCGCGCTTGGACGCGATCATCCGGCTGTTCAGCGGAGTTCACTGATGTCGTCCACCCGACCTTGGAGGGCACCGTGTCCGACTTGCTGTACATCGGCCTGACGATCATCGTCTTCGCCGCGCTCTACCTCCTGATCAGGGGGGTTGAGCACTTTGAGCGCTGAAAACCTGATCGGCCTGATCGTCGGCATCCTGCTGACCGTCTACTTGTTCGTGGCCCTCGTCCTGCCTGAGAGGTTCTGATGAATAGCGCTCTTGCGGGCTGGCTGCAGCTTGGCCTGCTGGTGCTGGCCCTGGCCATCTGCTACAAGCCGGTGGGCGACTACATGGCCCACATCTTCACCACCGACAAGGACTGGCGGGCCGAGCGCCGGCTGTACAAGCTGATCGGCGTCGACCACACAGCCGACCAGAAGTGGTCCGCCTACCTGCGCTCCATGCTGGCATTCTCCCTGGTCAGCGTACTGTTCCTGTACGGCCTTGAGCGGCTGCAGCACTACCTGCTGCTGTCGCTGGGCATGGCCAACGTGCCGCCGGCGCTGGCCTGGAACACCGCCGCGTCGTTCGTGACCAACACCAACTGGCAGAACTACTCCGGCGAGTCCACCATGGGCTACCTGGTCCAGATGGCCGGGCTGGCCGTGCAGAACTTCCTGTCCGCCGCCGTCGGCATCGTGGTCGCTATCGCTCTGGTCCGCGGGTTCATCCGGTCCAGGACCGACAAGCTCGGGAACTTCTGGGTGGACCTGACCCGGATCACGATCCGGTACCTGATCCCGCTGTCCATCGTCGGCGGGCTGATCCTGGTGGCGGCCGGCGCGATCGACAACTTCAGCAGCTACCATACGGTCACTACGCTGTCCGGCGCGCACCAGACGATCGTCGGCGGTCCGGTGGCCTCGCAGGAGGTCATCAAGGACGCGGGGAACAACGGCGGCGGCTTCTTCAACGCCAACTCCGCGCACCCGTTCGAGAACCCGAACCCGTTTACGAACTGGTTCGAGATCTTCCTGCTGCTGCTGACCGCGTTCTGCCTGCCGCGCACGTTCGGCAGGATGGTCAAGGACAACCGGCAGGGCTACGCGCTGCTCGCGGTCATGGTAGTCATCTGGCTGGCGGCGGTCGGCGGGATCAGCTTCTTCGAGGCGCAGCACGCCGGGCTAGCCCCGCAGCTGGCGCACGGTGCCATGGAGGGCAAGAACGTCGCCTTCGGCACACCCGGCTCGTCGCTGTTCGCCGCTTCCACGACGGTCACGTCGACCGGCTCAGTGAACTCGTTCCATGACTCGTTCACCCCGTTCGGCGGCGGCATCGCCCTGTTCGATATCGCGCTGGGCGAGATCGCTCCCGGCGGCGTCGGCGCAGGACTCTACGGCATCCTCGTGCTGGCCATCGTCACCGTGTTCGTCGCGGGCCTGATGGTCGGCCGGACCCCGGAGTACATCGGCAAGAAGATCCGGCCAGTCGAGATGAAGTACGCGGCGCTCTACTTCCTGACGCTGCCGACCCTCATCCTGGTCGCCGCCGGGCTGTCCATCGGGCTGAAGACGCCGCAGGCATCGATACTCAATCCCGGGCCCGCACGGGCTGACCGAGATCATGTACGCGTTCACCTCGATGGCGAACAACAACGGCTCCGCCTTCGCCGGGCTGACCACCAACACGACCTGGTACAACACGGTCGGCGGCATCGTGATGCTGCTGGGCAGGTTCGCGCCCGAGATCTTCGCGCTTGGCCTGGCCGGATCGCTGGCCAGGCAGCAACCGGTGCCGGCCAGCGCCGGCACGCTGGAGACGCACAAGCCGCTGTTCGTCGGGCATGCTCGTCGGCGTCATCCTCGTCCTCGTCGGCCTGACCTACTTCCCCGCGCTCGCACTGGGCCCGTTCGCAGAAGGACTGCACTGATGTCTGTGACAACGACACCCGATGCCCCGGCAGGCATGGGCAAGAAGGCAGCCGGCACCGAGCCGCACCGGATCGGCGGCGGACTACTCGACCCGAAGATGCTGCTGAAGGCAACCCCCGACGCGTTCAAGAAGCTGGACCCGCGGGTCCAGCTCCATAACCCGGTCATGTTCGTGGTCGAGGTCGGCGCCGCGCTGACCACCTATACCGCGATCACCAAGCCATCGATCTTCAACTGGACCATCGTGGTCTGGCTGTGGCTGACCGTGGTCTTCGCCAACCTGGCCGAGGCCGTGGCCGAGGGCCGGGGCAAGGCGCAGGCCGAGACGCTGCGCCGGACCAAGCGGGAAACGGTAGCGCGTCGCCTGCTCGGCTGGCGCCCCAATCAAGGGCAGAACGAGCTTCGCGAGGAACCCGTCCCCGGCACCCAGCTCACGCTCGGCGACCATGTAGTGGTCGAGGCGGGCGAGATCATCCCCGGTGACGGCGATGTCGTCGAGGGCGTCGCCTCGGTGGACGAGTCGGCCATCACCGGCGAGTCGGCCCCGGTCATCCGCGAGTCCGGCGGCGACCGGTCCGCGGTCACCGGCGGCACCAGGGTGCTGTCCGACCGGATCGTGGTGCAGATCACGTCCAAGCCCGGCGAGACGTTCATCGACCGGATGATCGCCCTGGTGGAAGGGGCCAAGCGGCAGAAGACGCCGAACGAGATCGCGCTGAATATCCTGCTCGCCGCGCTCACCGTCATCTTCATGCTCGCGGTGATCACGCTGCAGCCGATGGCGTTCTACTCCAAGGCGCCGCAGAGCCTGGTCGTGCTCGTCGCGCTGCTGGTCGCGCTGATCCCCACCACGATCGGCGCGCTGCTGTCCGCGATCGGCATCGCCGGCATGGACCGGCTGGTCCAGCGCAACGTGCTGGCCATGTCCGGCCGGGCGGTCGAGGCAGCGGGCGACGTCAACACCCTGCTGCTGGACAAGACCGGCACGATCACCATCGGCAACCGGCAGGCGACCGAGTTCCTGCCGGTGGACGGCGTTCAGGCCGCCGAACTGGCGGACGCAGCCCAGCTATCCAGCATGGCCGACTACACGCCGGAGGGCAGGTCCATCGTCGTCCTGGCCAAGAACTCCTACGGCCTGCGCGAGCGCGCCGAAGGCGAGCTGCAGGGCGCCGAGTTCGTCGAGTTCACCGCGCAGACCCGGATGAGCGGCGTGGACCTGGCGGACGGCCATGAGGTCCGCAAGGGCGCGGCGGCCTCGGTAACGCAGTGGATCCGCGACAACGGCGGCACGCCGGCCGCGGGTCTCGGGCAGATGGTGGACGCCATCTCGGGAGTCGGCGGTACCCCGCTGGTCGTGGCCGAGAAGAAGAACGGCACGGCCAGGGCACTGGGCGTGATCTACCTCAAGGACATCGTCAAGGAGGGCATCGCCGAGCGGTTCGCCGAGATGCGCACGATGGGCATCAGCACCATCATGATCACCGGTGACAACCCGCTCACTGCCAAGGCGATCGCGGACGAATCCGGGGTGGACGACTTCCTCGCCGAGGCCACGCCGGAAGACAAGATGGCGCTGATCAAGAAGGAGCAGGAAGGCGGCAAGCTGGTCGCGATGACCGGGGACGGCACCAACGACGCCCCCGCGCTCGCCCAGGCCGACGTCGGGGTGGCCATGAACACCGGGACCTCGGCCGCCAAGGAGGCCGGGAACATGGTGGACCTGGACTCCAACCCGACCAAGCTCATCGAGATCGTGGAGATCGGCAAGCAGCTGCTCATCACCCGCGGCGCGCTGACCACCTTCTCCATCACCAACGACGTGGCCAAGTACTTCGCCATCATCCCGGCCATGTTCGAGGGCGTCATCCCCGGCCTGGCCAAGCTCAACATCCTGCACCTGAGCACCCCGGAGTCGGCGATCACCTCGGCGATCATCTTCAACGCGCTGATCATCGTCGCGCTGATCCCGCTGGCGCTGCGCGGCGTCCGGTACCGGCCGGCCTCGGCCCAGTCGCTGCTCCGCAGAAACCTATGGGTCTACGGCGTCGGCGGGCTGATCATCCCGTTCATCGGGATCTGGGCCATCGATCTCATCATTCAGCACATTCCAGGATTCGGCGGTTGACCAGAATGAATCGTCTTCCCAGCACGGCCCGGCAGCTGATAGCGGCGCTGCGCGGTCTGCTCATCTTCACGGTGATCTGCGGGATCATCTACCCGGTGGTGATGTTCGGCATTGCCCAGGTGGCCTTCCACAATCAGGCCAACGGCTCGCTGGTCAGCTACCACGGGCGGGTGGTCGGCTCCAGCCTGCTCTGCCAGGAGTTCACCGACGCCAAGGGCAACCCGCTGCCGCAGTATTTCCAGCCGCGGCCGTCCACCGCCGCCAACGCCGACGTCAAGACCGACTACGGCTGCGACCCGCTGTTCTCCGGGGCGTCGAACCTGGGCCCCAACAACCCGACGCTGGTACAGGACATCAAGCAGCGCCAGCAGCAGATCGCGAAATTCGACCACGTCGCCATCTCCCAGATCCCCCCCGACGCGGTGACGACATCAGCCTCGGGCCTGGACCCCTACATCTCGCCGCAGAACGCTGCCATCCAGGTGGACCGTGTGGCGGCCGCCCGGCACGTCAGCCCGGCCGCGATCATGGCCCTGGTCCGGCAGTACACCAAGGGCCGGCCGCTCGGGTTCCTCGGTGAGCCGCGGGTCACCGTGCTTCCCCTGAACATCGCGCTCGATCAGAGGTACCCGGTCTGATCCGGGTGCCGGGAAAGGGCAGATTATGCAGGCGCGCGGGCGGATGGTGAGTCCGCCCGCGGGTCCTGCTCCAGCTAGGAACTCGCGGATCCTGATCGTCGAGGACGAGCCCGCACTGCTGCGGGCGCTGCGGATCAACCTGCGCGCCCGCGGCTACGAGGTGGCCACCGCGTCGACCGGGCACGACGCGCTCGGCGAGGCGGCGCGGCAGCCCCCGGACGCAATCCTGCTGGATCTCGGGCTGCCCGACCTAGATGGCGCTGAGGTTATCCGCGAGCTGCGCGGATGGTCCGCAGCTCCCGTCATCGTCCTCTCCGGGCGAGCCAGCTCCGGGGACAAGATCGGTGCCCTCGACGCGGGCGCCGACGACTACGTCACCAAGCCGTTCAACATGCAGGCGCTGCTGGCCCGGCTGCGGGCGGCTCTGCGCCGCGGCGATCACCCGCCGGACGGCGCCAGATTCAGCATCGGCCGCTGCGAGATCGACCTGACCGCCCACACGATTGTCAGGAACGCCGGGCCGGTCACGGACGCCCGGTCGCCCGCTGAGCCGCCGCCTGCCCTACCCGAGCCGGTTCACCTCACCCCCACCGAGTGGCGGCTGCTCGAGATCCTGCTGAGTTCCGCCGGGCAGCTGGTCAGCTCCGATCGCCTGCTGACCGAGGTCTGGGGGCCCGGATTCGAGCGCAGCACCCACTACCTGCGGTTTCACATGGCCAGGCTCCGGCGCAAGCTGGAGGACGATCCGCCGCGCCCTCGCTACCTGCTGACCGAACCGGGCATGGGCTACCGGTACCAGCCATGAACGGCATACCAGCCGCCGGCGCCACGCGCGGTGCCGCCCGGATCACGCCGGGCCGGTCATCCGGCAGCTGGCGGCCGGGCTTATCTTCCGGGCAGATGCACAATTGTTGCCGGCAGAGGCACGATTCTTGCAGGCAGAGATACGCGGCGCGCTGACAGGGGAAGGCGATGAGCCAGATGGGCTATCCGGGCCAGCAGGCCTCGCCGAGCCGCGGCCAGCTGAGAATCTACCTCGGCTCGGCAGCCGGCGTCGGCAAGACCTTCGCCATGCTCAGCGAGGGCCACCGGCGGCAGGAGCGCGGCGCTGACGTGGTGGTGGCCTTCGTCGAGACCCACGACCGGCAGCACACTGCCGACCTGCTGGACGGCCTGGAGGTCGTCCCCCGCGCCCGGATCGCGTACCGCGGCACGTTCTTCGAGGAGATGGATCTCGACGCCGTGCTCGCGCGCCGGCCAGAGATCGCGCTCGTGGACGAGCTCGCCCACACCAACGTGCCGGGCTCCCGCAACTCCAAGCGCTGGCAAGACATCGAGGAGCTGCTCACGGCAGGCATTGACGTCATCTCGACAGTGAACATCCAGCACCTGGAATCCCTGAACGACGTGGTCGAGAAGATCACCGGCGTCCCCCAGCGGGAGACCGTGCCCGACGCGGTCGTCCGGGCAGCAGATCAGGTGGAGCTGGTCGACATGACCGCGGAGGCGCTGCGCCGACGGATGGCCCACGGCAATATCTACCCGGCCGAGAAGATCGACGCGGCGCTCACCCACTACTTCCGGGCAGGCAACCTGTCCGCACTGCGCGAGCTGGCCCTGCTGTGGCTGGCTGACAAGGTGGATGAGGGGCTGCAGCGCTACCGCGCCGCCCACGACATCCACGGAACCTGGGAAGCCCGGGAGCGCGTTGTGGTCGCGCTCACCGGCGGCCCGGAAGGCGAGACCCTGATCAGGCGCGCGGCCAGGATCGCCGCGCGCTCCTCCGGCGGCGACCTGCTGGCCGTGCACGTGACCAAGTCCGATGGCCTGACCGGCGCGGACCCGGCCGCGCTGGCCGCCCAGCGGCACCTCGCCGAGTCCCTGGGCGGTACCTATCACCAGGTCATCGGCGACGACGTGCACGAGGCCCTGCTCGTCTTCGCCCGGGCCGAGAATGCGACCCAGCTCGTCCTCGGCGCGAGCCGGCGCAGGTGGCTCTCTTCGCTGCTGACCGGACCCGGCGTCAGCATGCGGACCATCCGCGACTCCGGTGACATTGATGTCCACATCGTCACGCACGCTCAGATGGGGCGGGGGCGCGGGCTGCCGAGGGCGGGCGGCGGGCTGCCGCTGCGGCGCCGGCTCGCGGGATACGCCCTGGCGGTTGCGCTCGCGCCGGTGCTTACCGTGTTCCTCGCCATCCTCCGCGACGAGCTCAACCTGACCAGCGACGTGCTTGCATTCCTGCTCGCGGTCATCGCGGTCGCCCTGGTGGGCGGGTTCGTGCCCGCCGTCATGGAGGCAATCGCCGGCTCGCTGCTGCTGAACTTCTACTTCACGCCGCCGATCCACAAGTTCACTATCTCCGAGGCCAACAATGCGCTGGCGCTCGGCGTCTTCGTCGTGGTGGGGCTGGTGGTCAGCTCGATAGTGGACGACGCAGCGCGGCGCACGAAGCAGGCGGCCCGCGCCAACGCGGAATCCGAGCTGCTGGTCACCACGGCCGGCAGCGTGCTGCGCGGCCAGCAGGCGCTGCCCGCGGTGCTCGACCGGGTCAAGGAGGCATTCGGGATGGACTCGGTGACCCTGCTGGAGCGCACCGCCGACCAGGCCGGCGCTCCCCGCGGGCCCGTCGCGGGCTGGGTCGCAGTCGCGACTTCCGGCGAGCATCCAGTCCCCCGGCCCGAGGATGCGGACATCGAGGTGCCGGTGACCGACAGCGTGCGCCTGGCCATGCGCGGGCGCCCGCTCCCGGCAACCGACCGCCGGGTCCTCGGCGCATTCGCCGCCTATGCGGTGGCCGCGCTCGAGCAGCAGCGGCTGACCGCGGAAGCTGAGGCGGCGCGGCCGATCGCGGAAGCCGACCGGATGCGGGCCTCTCTTCTCGCTGCGGTCAGCCATGACCTGCGAACGCCGCTGGCCTCGGCCAAGGCGGCGGTGACCAGCCTGCGCTCCGAGGACGTCCAGTGGAGCGCCGAGGACCACGGCGAGCTGCTAGCCACAGCCGATGAATCCCTCGACAAGCTGGCTCGCCTGGTCGACAACCTGCTCGACATGAGCAGGCTGCAGGCCGGGGCGCTATCGGTGTTTCCGCGGCCCGCCGATCTCGAGGAGATTGTCGCCCGCTCACTCGACGACCTCGGGCCCGCGGCCAAGACGGTCATCGTCGATATCCCCGATGATCTGCCCGAAGTCGGCATCGACCCGGCAATCCTGGAACGGGTGATCGCGAACCTCGCGGCCAACGCGCTCCGCTATTCGCCGCGGGGCAAGCCTCCCCTGCTGACGGCCAGTGCCCTCGGCGACCGCGTTGAGTTGCGTGTCGTCGACCGCGGCCCCGGAATCCCCGAGGCGGACAGGGACCGGATGTTCGTCCCGTTCCAGCGGCTCGGTGACACTGACAACACCACCGGCGTCGGCCTGGGGCTCGCGCTGTCCCGCGGCCTGACCGAGGCGATGGGCGGCACGCTTGAGCCGGAGGACACTCCCGGCGGCGGGCTGACCATGTCGCTGTCGCTGCCCGCAGTGCCGGGTCCGGCTCGCGCCGTCCCCGGCGGACCTGGACCGGACTGGCCCAGGCCACCGGGACAGGACGAGCCGAAGGAACCGGGCACAAGCGGGGACGGCACCGGCGGGAACCCTGAGCTTCCCGCCGCCGCCCCGGTGTTGCGGGAACGCCGTGGCGGGTGAGCGTGACACGGTGAGGGGGTGACCCGTGTCCTCGTCGTCGACGACGAACCGCAGATACTCCGCGCGCTCCGGATTAACCTGCGGGTGCGCCACTACGAGGTCTCCATCGCGGCGGACGGCGCGCAGGCGCTCGCCGAGGCGGCCAGGCACCCGCCGGACGTCGTCATCCTGGACCTCGGGCTGCCCGATCTGGATGGCGTCGAGGTTATCCAGGGGCTGCGCGGCTGGACCAGCGCGCCCATCATCGTGCTGTCCGGCCGCGCCGACAGCACGGACAAGGTGGAGGCACTGGACGCGGGCGCGGACGACTACGTGACCAAGCCGTTCGCGATAGACGAGCTGCTGGCCCGGATCCGCGCCGTCAGCCGCCGCGCGGCACCCGACGGGGAGGTACCGCAGGCCCGCCTGGGCGAGCTGGTGATCGACCTCGCCGCCAAGCGCGTGACGCGGGCGGCTGGCCCCGGCGCGGACGGCGCGGACGTCCGGCTCACCCCCACCGAGTGGCATCTGCTGGAGGTACTGCTCCGGCATCCCGGCAAGCTGCTCAGCCAGCGCCAGCTGCTGGCCGAGGTCTGGGGGCCCGGTTACGGCGACGCGGCCGGCAACCTCCGGCTCTACATGGCCCAGCTGCGCCGCAAGCTGGAGCCGGACCCGGCCCGGCCACGCTGGCTCATCACCGAGCCCGGCATGGGATACCGCTACCAGCCAGCGCCCGAGGAGGAAGCAGCCACCAAGGATATTTAACGCAAAGTCACTGATAAACTACGAATTGCTAGCACCCCCTGGGCACGGTTCGGCGGCGGCTTCTAGCGCTCTTCGGATATGGCTGACAGCTTGAAATGCAGCCGGCAGATGACCACGTTGACGGTGCCGCGCTGGATCGCCCGGTCGAGCACGAAGCCCCGCTGGTTGAACAGGATCCGCTGCCAGGGCCGGCCGGGCCGTACCTCGGGAATGAGCACGACAAGCCGGTGATAGCGGTCCTCGTTCTCGGTCGTGCGCAGGTAGTCCACGATCGGCGGGGCGAGCGAGCGGTGCGCGGTGCGCAGCGTGACCAGTGGCACGTTCGGGTGCCAGGCGTCCCACTGGTCGCGGAAGTGGGCGTCCATCTCGGTGTCCTCGGGGTCTCCGAAGCAGACGGTTACCGCGATGACCTCGTCCCCGAGTGAGAGCGCCGCCGAGACCGCCGCCACGGTCAGCCGTGACATCCCGCCGACCGGCACTACCACCAGGGAGCTGCTCTCGCGCGGCGGCGGCGGGCGCTGCCCGATCTGCAGCTGGGCGCCTATCCGGTCGTAGGCGACATGAACCCGGCTGAACATCAGCACGAGCAGCGGGACGACGATGACCACCAGCCAGGCGCCCTCGGTGAACTTGCTGAGCAGCTCGACCGCGAGTGCCACCGCGGTCAGCACGGCGCCCAGGCCGTTGATGGCGGCGCGGCGCCGCCAGCCGCGGCTGTGCTGCTCATGCCAGTGCCGCACCATGCCCGCCTGGGACAGCGTGAATCCCACGAACACGCCGATGGCGAACAGCGGGATCAGCTTCTGGGTGTCGCCCCTGGACGCGACGAGCAGGACGGCGGCCGTGCCCGCGAGCACGCCCACCCCGTAACGGTGCACCTGCCGGTCGGCGCGCAGCGAGAACAGGTGCGGCAGGAAATTGTCCCTGGCCAGCAGCGACGCGAGCACCGGCAGGCCGCCGAAGGAGGTGTTCGCGGCGAGCGCCAGCAGCACGGTGGTGATCAGCTGCACCGCGTAGAACGCGACGTTGTGGCCGAGCGAGGCGGCGGTCAGCTCAGCCAGGACGGTCTCCGATGGCGACGGGCCGACGTGGAACTTGCGGATCAGCACGGCGAGGCCGAGCAGCATGGCGCCGAGCAGGATGCCCAGCCACATCTCGGTGTGCTGCGCCCGGCGGACCCGCGGCTTGCGGAACGAGGGGACGGCGTTCGCGATCGCCTCCACCCCGGTCAGCGCGGAGCAGCCGGACGCGAACGCCTTCAGCAGCAGCAGCAGGCCGACCGTCTCCGTCGCCTGCGGCAGGTTGTGCGCCACCGGGACGGCCGGGTGCATCCGGATCAGGCCGCCGATGATGACGGCGGCGATCGCCACGATGAAAATGATCGTCGGACCAATGAACAGCCGGGCTGACTCGGCGACGCCCCACATGTTGGCCGCGGTGATCAGGGCGAGCACGGCCAGGCAGATCACCACCCGGTCGGGGTAAAGCTCAGGGAACGCCGAGGTCAGTGCCTCCACGCCTGCCGACACGCCAACGGCCGCGTTCAGGATGTAGTCGACGATCAGTGACGCGGCCGCGATCAGGCTGGGTCGCCTGCCGAGGTGCCTGCCTGCCACCGCGTAGGCGCCGCCGCCGCCGGGGAACGCCGCGATCACCTGCCGGTAGGAGGCTACGAGCACGACGAGCAGCACCACGATCGCCACGGTGACGGGCAGCGTGTAGGACAGGCCGACGGTTCCGGCGGCGGCCAGGACGATGACGATCGCCTCGGGCCCGTACGCGACGGACGACAGCGCGTCGAGGGAGAGCGCGGCCAGCCCTTCAAGGGCCGTTAGCCGGTGCTTGTCACCACCGGCCGCGCTGTCACCGGCCGCCTTGTCGTCACCAGTCGCCCCGTGATCACTGGTCGTAGCGGCCATGACTGGTCATATAAGCAGGTGCGGCGCGAGGCGCCCAGGGCGCCCCCGTCCGGCGGCTACTTGTTGATGACCATCACGGCGATAAAGCCGAGAACGACCGCCACGACGATGACGGTCACGGTAAGGAGGGCCACCCGCTTGCCGGACGCGCGCATCGACCAGGGCGACGCAGTCTCGCCGTTCGAGGCCGTAGCAAACGCGCGGAATTCGGCGGTGCTGGCGGAGGTATCGGGCTCGCGCTCGGACATGCTGACGACTTTAACGGATCAGGCTGGGAACATCTCCCGGTCGGCCAGATCCATCCCAGACCACCTCATTCCAGGGCACCCGGCGGGAGAACGTCCGGACGGTTTACCAGCCTGGACAAGACGATCACGCTTCGCGTGCGCACAACGAACGGCTCCGCGCCGATCCGCTCCACCACCCGCTCGAAATGGCGCACGTCGGCTGCCCTGATGTGCAGCAGCGCATTGGCCTCGCCGGTGATCGTCGCGGCCGCGATGACCTCCGGGTACCGGCTCACCGCCGCGGCGATGTCGGCCGGGGAGGTACGGCCGCGGCAGAACAGCTCGACGTACGCCTCCGTCGTCCAGCCCATCGCGGCCGGGTTCACCCGCGCGGAGAAGCCGGTGATGGCGCCGGACGCCCGCAGCCGGTCGACTCGCCGCTTGACCGCGGGCGCGGACAGGCCGACGCTGGCCCCGACCTCCGCGTAGGTGGCCCTGGCGTTGTCGACGAGGGCCGCGACGATCCGTTCGTCCAGCTCGTCGAAGGTCATCACCGCATCCTGCCACTCCGGCCGCGCGCGGCCATTCCCGCTGCGCGGCTGGTCGCGTACGGTGACGGCGTGGGAAGACTCCGCGCCGCGCTGGGGATCCGGCTGGTGGACGTCGGCGCCACGGTGATCGTGGCCGTCGTGGTCGAACTCAACGTGGCCACCGGCGGCGGAGCGGGCTCGCACCCGCTGAACGCGCTCGCGTACGTACTCGGCGCGGATTCTGGCGGTCCCGGTGCTCTTCCGCCAGAAATGGCCGTTGCAAGTGCTAATCGCCTGCTCCGCGCTGCTGTTCATCTACTACGTCAGCGGCTTCCGCCGCAACATCTCGCCGGCGCCGGTGCTCTCGTTGCCGCTCTATGACGCCGCGCTGGCCGGCTACCTGGCGGTGACGATCGTCATTCCGGTGTTCTACCTGGCGGTCGGCCTGCTCGTGGTGGACGCGACGACGCATGAGGGCCTGGTCACGCTCGCGAGCGACTTCCTGCCGCAGGCAGTCGTCCTCGCCCTTGCCATCATGCTCGGCGAAGTGGTGCGCAGCAGGCGCGCGCTGGCGGCGGAAACCGCGGACCGGCTCCGGCTGGCGGCGGAGGAACGCGAGTCCGAGACGGCCCGCCGGGTAGCGGAGGAACGGCTGAGGATCGCCCGCGAGCTGCATGACACCGTCGCGCACAGCATGGCGACGATCACCGTGCAGGCCGGCTCCGCGCTGCATGTGCTCGGGGAGTCCGCGGCCCCGGGGGGCGGCTCCGCGAGCACCCGCCTCGCGGGCGCTGGCCTCGCGGAAGCCGGCCCGCGAGTGACGGACGCGTTGATCGCGATCAGGGATACCAGCAAGGGCGCGCTCACCGATATGCGGTTGACCCTCGACCAGCTGCGCGGCGACGGCGGGGTGGACGCCGCCGAACTGCGGGCCGCGGGCCTGGAACGGCTGAGCGCGCTGAGCGATGCCGTGCGGGCGGCCGGGGCCGCAGTCAGCGTCACCATCGAGGGCGAGCAGGTGCCATTGCCGCCCGGCATTGATCACGCCGCCTACCGGATCCTGCAGGAGTCGCTCACCAATGTGCTCCGGCATGCCGGCCCGGATGCGCGGGCCGCGGTGTGCCTGCGCTATGCGCCGGACGCACTGACCATCCGGGTGACGGACGACGGCATCGGCCCATCCGGCGGCAACGCGAACGGCCTCGCCACGGGCGGCCCCGCCGCGAACAGCGGCGCCACGAACAGCGGCGCCACGAACAGCGGCGTCACGGGCGGCGCCGCCGCGGGCGGCGACGGCGGCGCGGGCCACCCGGGTCACGCCGGCGGGCACGGACTGGACGGCATGTCGGAGCGGGCCGCCGCAGTGGGCGGGCGGCTGTCGGCCGGCCCGCGGGACAGCGGCGGCTTCGAAGTCGTGGCCACGCTGCCCGTCGCGTCCGCGACTGCCGTCCGGCCGGATGCTTCCGCAACGTGTGCTAATTCCGCGACGCCCGCCGGGCCAGCCGGATGATCCGGGTCCTGCTCGCCGACGATCAGGCACTGCTACGGGCTGGCTTCCGCATGCTGCTGGATTCGGCGCCGGACGTCACCATCGTCGGCGAGGCACCGAACGGCGGCATCGCGGTGGCGCTGGCGCGCGAGCTGCGTCCCGACGTGGTGCTGATGGACCTGAGGATGCCCGAGGTGGATGGCATCACCGCCACCAGGCGGATCACCTCCGATCCCCGGCTGGCCTCGGTCCGCGTCGTGGTGCTGACCACCTTCGATGACGACGAGAGCGTGTTCGGCGCGCTGCGCGCCGGGGCCAGCGGGTTCCTGGTGAAGGACCTCGAGCCAGCGGACCTGCTGCAGGCCATCCGGGTTGTCGCCCGCGGCGACGCGCTGATCGCGCCCAGCGTGACCCGCGCGCTGATCGGCGCGTTCACGGCGGCGACCGCCGGGCCGGACGCGGCCGTCGCGGCCGCTCCCCCGGCCGCGCAGTCGGCCGCCATCGCCTCGCTCACCGACCGCGAGCGCGAGGTCGTGTCGCTGGTCGCGGCCGGCCTGTCCAACGACGAGATCGCCGGGCGGCTGGTGGTCAGCCCGCTGACGGCGAAGACCCACGTGAGCCGGGCAATGATCAAGCTGGCTGCCCGCGACCGGGCGCAACTCGTGGTCATCGCCTACCAGAACGGCCTGGCCACCACCCCCGGCAGTTCCTAGTGGGGGCGGACAAGGCCCGGACATAGGCCGGCGCGCAGGATGCCGAGGAAGGGGGCCGCCGCTCTATGCCGGCGGCAACGTGGCGAGCCGCGGCCCCTCCATCCAGGTACCGGCCTGCTTGACCCGCCGCAGGACGGGAGAGATCTCCAGGATGTCGAGAACGAGCCGCGTGCCCCGTCTTACCCGTGAGTGCGCCAAGCTGGGCGCAGTAGGTGATGAGGAGTCAGGCATGAGATTCATGTTGCTGCAGAATTACGCCGGGCCCGCGGGCATGCAGCCCATAGCGAACTGGGCACCCGAGGACATCAAGGCGCACATCGACTTCCAGGTGGCGCTGAACGAGGAGCTCACCAGCCTCGGTGAGCTCATCGACGCCCAGGGGCTCGCGGGTCCCGAGCTGGCCAGGTTCGTGACCTTCGACGGCCCGGGCGCCCCGGTCGTGACCGACGGCCCGTTCCCGGAGTCCAAGGAACTGCTGGCCGGCTACCGGATGGTGGACGTCGAGTCGGAGGCGCGGGCGATCGAGATCGCCGCGCAGGCCTCGGCCGCGCCAGGTCCCGGCGGCGCGCCGATCAGGCAGCAGATCGAGGTACGGCAGGTGATGGGCACGCCCAGCACCGAGTCGTGAACTCAGGAACGGCGGCTGAACCAGGGAACGGCGGCCTGAACCCGGGAACAGCGATCGAGGACCTGCTGCGCGAACTGGCGCCGCAGGTCCTCGGCACGGTCATCCGGCGGTTCGGTGATTTCGACGCGGCCGAGGACGCCGTGCAGGAGGCGCTGCTCGCGGCCGCGCTGCACTGGCCCGCTGAGGGACTGCCGGCGAACCCGCGGGCCTGGCTGATCCAGGTCGCCGTGCGCCAGCAGACCGACCGGTTCCGCAGCGAGCAGGCCAGGAGACGCCGCGAGCGGCTCGCCGCGGCACGGGAGCCGCCGGCCGTGGACGTTTCCGATCGTGATGACACCCTGAGCCTGCTGTTCCTGTGCTGCCATCCCGCGCTGACGGCCGCCTCCGCGATCGCGCTGACGCTGCGCGCGGTCGGCGGCCTGACCACGGCCGAGATCGCGAACGCGTTCCTGGTGCCGGAAGCCACGATGGCGCAGCGGATCAGCCGGGCGAAACAGCGGATCAAGAGCTCGGGAGCGCAATTCCGGCAGCCGGCCGGCGACGACGAATGGGCGCAGCGCAGGCGATCGGTGCTGCATGTGCTGTACCTGATCTTCAATGAGGGGTACGCCAGCAGCGTCGGCCGCGACCTGCATCGCATCGAGCTGTCCGGCGAGGCCATCCGGCTGGCCAGGATGGTCCACCGGATGCTGCCCGGTGACGGCGAAGTGGCCGGCCTGCTGGCGCTGATGCTGCTCACTGACGCCAGGCGGCCTGCTCGTGCCCGCGCGGACGGCGAGCTGATCCCGCTGGCGGAGCAGGACCGGACGCTGTGGGATCAGCGGCTGATCGCCGAGGGGGTCACGCTGATCTCCGCGGCGGTGGCCACCGGAGCGGTCGGCGAATATCAGCTGCAGGCCGTCATCGCGGCCATCCACGACCAGGCAGCGCGCGTCGAGGACACGGACTGGCGGCAGATCCTTGCCCTGTACGGGCTGCTTGAGCGGATGACCGGCAACCCGATGGTGGCGCTCAACCGGGCTATCGCCGCGGCCATGGTCGATGGTCCTGCGGCCGGCCTGACGCTGCTGGAGGCGCTCGACGAGCCGCTGGCCGGCCACTACCGGCTCGACGCCGTGCGCGCTCATCTCTTCGAGATGGCCGGCGACACCGTCGCCGCCATAGCGCACTATCGGGCCGCGGCGGGCCGCACGACGAGCATTCCGGAGCAGCATTACCTGACCCTGCAGGCCGCCCGGCTCAGCGCGGGCACCAGGCACGCTGCCGGGCCGCCCGGCCAGCCGCCCTCCTGACA
This sequence comes from uncultured Actinomycetes bacterium, assembly GCA_963707065.1. Classification (GTDB taxonomy): domain Bacteria; phylum Actinomycetota; class Actinomycetes; order Streptosporangiales; family Streptosporangiaceae; genus Palsa-506. Next base: position 17,655 of record CAVPPJ010000058.1, on the reverse strand, counting down.
TCGCCAGGCGGATCGTGAAGCCCGTCAATGTGAAATGAGGCGGGTTGGAGCCGCTCAAATTCACCTTGACGGGCATCAGCTCACGGCAGGCCGGCGCCGCCCGGCGCTCCGGAGCCCGGCAACCGGGGGGCATGGATGCGCAGCAGCGACTCCACCGCGAACACCACGACGAAGACCGAGAACGCGGTGATGCCGAGCAGCGTCAGCAGCTGCGAAAGGCCCGCCACGGCGTTGCGGCTGCCGACGATCCACCACAGGTGGTACCGGAACGCGAAGGCCACCAGGACCCCGGCGCAGGTAAGCACCCCCGCGTCCACTGCGCTGCGCCGCATGCCGAGCAGACGGGTACTGCTGCGGACGAGCCCGAGGTACGACCCTGCCCCGACCAGCAGGGCAAACGTACCGCAGCTCAGCAGGCAGATGACCGTCAGCGTGACCGGCGCCGGGTACCCCTCAGCGGTCCCCTGTCTCGCTCCGCCGGCCAGGCCGAACGCCGCGGCAGCGAAGCCTGCCGCCCACAGCGGGTGACGGCGCACTACCGGTAGCGGCCCTCGCTCGGTCCAGCCCAGCAGGCTGAGTACCGGACGCTGAAACGAGCCAAGCCAGCGACTCTCCCGCTCCGCAATGATGATCATGTCGGTGAGCCAGTCCGGGACCTGCGCCGTGGCCGGGGCACCGGCCGCCGCCGTGTCCGCCGCCCGCATGGTGCCCGGGCGTTGCGCCGTGCCTGGGTCCTTGGCCAACGACAGCGCCGGCACCCGGCGCAGGCTGACGGCCGCCCTGATGGCCAGCGCCGTCATGAGCGCGAGCAGCCCGACTTGCAGCCAGGTCGCGCCGTTCCACCGGCCGCGATTCTCCCCGATGGCAACGCTGACCCATTCGGCCAGCAGCGTCACCGCCGTGGCGGCGAGCACCACGCGGCAGCCGCGCAGCAGGTCGCGCACCCGCGTGACCGGCAGCGGCGCTGCGCGGCGGCACAGTGAGACCCGCGCCAGGCAGCAGGCGGCGATGAACGGCACGAAGAACATCGCGAAAGAGACGGCCGTGTCGAACGGGTCGTTCAGCCAGGGAGCGTGATCGTAGAGCGGTGCGATCTGCTTGACCGGGCCGGTGACGGCCGAGAAGACGGCCGCGGCCAGCAGCGTGCCGAAGACGGCGCGGCCGATGGCCGGCCGCCTCGGATCCCCGGCCGCCAGCACGCCGGCCGGCTCCGGGTGCTGTGCCTGGCCACGCTCGCGCAGCCCGGCCCAGCCGCCAGGACGGCGGAATCGCGCCGCTGGCAGCCGGCCGGTTCTCATCCGGGCTGCCCGGCGGCGAGCCCGAGGCGCGCCGCGCCCACGTTGGCGATCCGCCGCATGTCGCTGACGGCATCAGCCAGCGCGGCCGCCCCGGCCGCGGTGATGCGGTAAGGGCGCCGCCGTTCCTCGCTGCCGAGCGGCTCGATCAGGCCGCGCTCCTCGAGCCGGGTAATCGCGCCGTACAGGGCGCCTGGCCCCAGCGTCACCCCGGCGAAGTCCTTGATGTCCTTGGCGAGTGCGTGCCCGTGCCTGGGGCCCGCGGCGAGGCTGGTCAGGATCAGGACGGGCGGGTCGTTCGGCCGCCGGAGGCCGCTCGGCCGGGCACTCGTCATGAGGCCAAGCTACTACGTGGCACGTAGCTACGCCAAGCGAAGCTCGCCGTGCCTATGGCCCGCCGGCCCTGACGCGATCAACGCCTGCCTGCAGTTCAAGTCGATCTACGCCTGAGGGGGAGTTCGCCCCGGCGGCAGCGGCCTTCCGGCGGCACCAAGCACGCGCTGCTCGTTCTCGATCCGTGAGATTCCCTCGATAAGATTGGCGGGGAGCAGCCGGACTGCCCAAGCGGGGCCGCGGCGGCCGAGCTGAGCTGCCGCGGAGCCGGATATTGCCAGCGGCCTGCTCATGCGCCGGAGGTCAGCTTGATAACGCTTGTCCTGATCGGGCTCGTCGGCGGGCTCATCACCGGTATCTCGCCCTGCGTCCTGCCGGTTACCTTCGGCCAAGACGGCCATCCCGGCTCCGGGCAGCACGGTTGCTACCGTTGCGCTGGTGACGGAGCTGACGAGGGATGAGGATGTCCGCGTCCGGCAGCTACTGGACGCGCAGGCTAAGGCGGCGGACCTGTTCCGTGCCGTCGAAGAGGGCAGCCTGATCGCGCCGGGGGTGCGCGAAACGGCCGCCAGCGACGCGATCCGCGACCTGGCGGCGGACATGTTCGGGGTCAGCCGGTACTGGCACAAGCGGATCGTCCGCGCGGGCCCGAACACGCTGCAGCCCTACCGGCAGAACCCGCCGGACCGGGTCATCGGCGAGGACGACATCGCCTTCTGCGATTTCGGGCCGATCTTCGAGGGCTGGGAGGCCGACTTCGGCCGGACCTTCGTCCTCGGCGACGACCCGGTCAAGCATCGGCTGCGTGCCGCGCTGCCGGTCGTCTTCGACGCCGGCCGCGCGTTCTTCGAGGCTCAGCCCGATATCACCGGCGAGCAGCTGTTCGAGCACGTCACCGCCCTTGCCGGGCAGGCGGGCTGGGAATACGGCGGAACCATCGCCGGGCATCTGGTGGGGGAATTCCCGCACGAGAAGATCGCCGGCGACGAAACCGGGTCGTACATCGCGCCCGGCAGCCGGGAGCCGATGCGCCGGCTGGACCGGACCGGACGCCGCTGCCACTGGATCCTGGAGATCCACCTCGTCGATCGCGACCGGCAGATCGGCGGCTTCCACGAGGAGCTTCTCGACCTCGGCAACTAGCGCCGCGGCCTGGTGTCAGCGGCCCTGGTGTCAGCCTCACGCTTCCGCCAGCCCGGGCCAGACCGAGGCGGGAGGTCAGGGCGCGAAGTTGTAGAGCCCGGCTGTCTCGGTGGCGACGAACAGGGTGCCCTGGGCGAAGACGGGCTGGCCGAAGACGCGGCTGGAGCCGACCGGGAGGGACTTGAGGATGGCGCCAGTCGAGGCATTGATCAGGTAGGCGCCCGGGGTCTTGGGCCTGACGCAGCTGTATGTGCCGGCGGCGAGTACCCCGGCGCTGTCCAGCGTGGGCGTGCCCATCACCGCGCAGGGCAGGCCGGTCTGCCAGCTGAAGGCACCGGTTACCGGGTTGAGCCGGCGAACCGATCCGCCGTAGCTGGTGGCGCCGATGGTGGTGCCGTCGCCGCCCATGTAGAGCGTGCCGGCCGGCCCGTTCCAGACGGCGCTGGCGATGCACGAGCTCAGCGAGCCGGCCGGAGCGCCTATTCTGTCCGTCCACAGCGTTGAGCTGCCCAGCGGATTGGCGGCCAGCGCGTAAAACAGCCCGTCCTTGTTGCAGGAACCCACGTCGGACGGCGTGCCGCCGCTGCCGAACAGGGTGGGCGAGGAGCCGAAGTCCCAGTCGTGGCCGTGACCGGCGGTCCCCGGCGCCTGCCATGCCTGGAGCAGTCCCAGCGACGAGGACAGGTGCACGATCGACAGGGAATTGCCGATCTGGTCGCCTGCCGGGCAAGTGTCAACGGTGGGGTCACACTCGTTGCCAGTCGCCACCCAGAGGTCGCTGCCGCTGGACGACGCCGCGACGCTCGACCAGATGCTGCCGCCAACCGACCCGGCGGGCACCGTGTGCCAGGTGTTCAGCACCCGACCGGTGTGCTGGTCGAGTTCGACCACACCGCCACGGATGAGCGGAACGTCGCAGTCCGACGACAAGCCAACGTAGATATGGTCGCCGGCCACGGTCGGCGACGACCAGTTGTAATAGGCGTTAGGGGCGGACGTGCTGGCCGGGCCGATCTCGGTCTTCCAGATCACCGCGCCGGTCCCGGCGTTCAGCGCGTACAGGAAACGCGCCCCGGAGACGTAGACGGTGCTCGTGCCGGTCACCGGGTCGGGCAGCACGGCCGCCGTCGAGGTGATCCCGCGCGCCGGGCAGGTCACCTTCGCCTCGGTGTCGAGCTGACGGCTCCACGCCACCCGGCCCGTCGTCTCATTCAGCGCGTAAAATCCGCCGCTCTGGGCGCCGATGTACACCCGCCCGGCCACCACGGTCGGGCTCGCGTCCAGTGCAGGCGCCGGCCTGCCCTGGACGGCCGGCGGCTGCCAGTGCCATACCTGCCTCGCCGAGGCTGCGTTGGACGGCGTGAACGCCGTCGACAGGCTCACCGAACTGTGCTGCGGGCCGTGCAGGTACTGGGTCCAGTCCAGACTGGGACCGGTCGCCTGCGATGCGCCCGCGGCCGCCCCTGCCCCCTGCGGCAGCAGCAATGCGCCAGCCAGCCCGAATGCCGCCGTCAATGTCAGGATCCGGGCAAGAGAGCCGGGCTTGGGCATCGTGCATCCCTTCGATCCCCTCCCCGACGACCCGCCATGATCTGTACCCCTGATAACCTTCTCCTGGCTTCATGCTCAGGAGAGACGTAATCCCCCGTTTTGATACACCTTAGGCCAACGCTCCCGGCGGCGAGCGGCGCGATCCGGCCGCCGGAAAGGGAACGCGGCCGCCGGCTCCTTCGTGCTTGCTTGGCGAAGGGAGGACGCCAATGGCGAATGACCAAGCGGTCGGCGAGCTTGAGCGATTCCTCGCCGAGCGCGGTGACCGGCTGATGCGCACGGCGGTCCTGCTCACCGGCGGCCGGGAGGCCGGCCAGGACCTGTTGCAGACCGCCCTGGAGCGGCTACTGCGGCACTGGCGCACACTCGGCGGTGACCCGGAGGGATACCTGCGCCGCACGCTCTACAACCTGGCCGCCGACGGCTACCGGCGGCGCAGCAGGCTGCAGCGCAAGCTCGTGCTGCTCAGGGCGCAGACGCAGGCACCGGCAGATGCGACGGCGCAGGTGGACCTGCGGGACGCGCTGGTGCGCCTCCTGCTGCACCTGCCGCCACGGCAGCGGGCGGTCCTGGTGCTCAGGTACTGGGAGCAGCTCACCGAGACCGAGACCGCGGCCGTACTCGGCTGGCCGGAGGGCACCGTGAAGTCGGCCACCTCCCGCGGGCTGCGACGGCTCCGCGAGCTCGCCGATGGCTGGCCCGAGACAGAGCTACACGAAACAGGGCTGAAGGGGAGCAACGAACATGAACGAGCACATTGACGAACTGCTGCGCGATGGCATGGAGCGGTTCACCGCCGGCGTACGGGCACCCACCGGGCTGGCCCGCACGGCCGGCCGGCTCGGCCGGCGGCGGAGGAGCTGTCCACGCCGCGGTGGCGTGCGGGACCGCCGCTGTCACCGCCGCCGCGGTAGTCGCCGTGGCGGCCGGGGCCAGCAGCGCCCCGGCGCGAACGACCGTCGGCGGGGTGCAGGCACGCACCACCGCGTACGTGGTCAGGCGAGTCGAGAATGCGCTGGCCGGCGAGCACCTGGTCTTCCGCGGGCGCACGGTCAGCGGGCCGCCGAGCATCTCCTGGATCTCCTGGGCTTACGGTCCCCGGAACCGGCTTGAGGAGTTCAGCGGAAATGGCTGTGGTCACGTCCTGCCCAACGCGTCCTGTACCCACCGTGGCCGGTCCCAGGCCGTCCTCGATCAGGGAACCGCCCTCATCGGCGGGAAGCTCACCGGCGTCTACGTCACGTACTACAACCGAAAGTGGAGCCTATCGCCAGGGTCCCTACCGGCCAGCGCATGCTCCAGGACAGGCGCGCTCGAGATGGGTGGCCCGGTCCTGGGCAACAACTGGCCGGCCTTCATCCACGCCACGCTCGCCTGCGGGGCCGCGACCGTGACCGGGCATGTCCGGATCGACGGCGTGGAGGCCACGAAGATCACCGGGTCGCCGGTCACGGTCAGGCTGCATGCAAATTACGCCAAGATCATCCGCGAAAAGTGGCTGCGGGAGCGGTGGACTCTGTACGTGAACCCCAAGACGTACCTTCCGGTGCGGCTGTCCAGCTCGTCGTTCTCGTTCGGCGGCCCTGCGCGCTAGTACCCTGATTCACCTCCGTGACCGACGTGCAATGGCTGCGGCCGACCCAGGCCAACATCGGCAGTGCACTGGTCACCATCCCGGCCGGATTCCATCAGGTGAGCTCGGCGGCCAAGCAGTAGCGGACGGCTAGCCGGACCTCAGCCGGAGACCCGCCCTAGGGCGCATCGCGCCTCCGCCAGGCCCGCCCGGGCGCACCATGCGCCGGGGCGGGCCCGGCGGCAGTGCGGCGTGCGTTTGTGGCTGGTCAGGGCATGACTCGTGCTGGCAGTATGAACGGCACGAAGTGGCCGCGAGGACGGCGAGCGGCAGCAGGCGCCCGGTGTGCCCTGCGCTCGCGGCCGGGAGAAAGCGGCATGGGCGGACGGCATGAGGGACCAGCGCCGGACACCGACCTGTTCATGGCCGTCGTCGTCTTCGCCCTGATCACCGCGCTGGCGATCGTCCTCATCCTGGCCGCTCAGTCAGGCTGAGGAAGGCCAGACCACGGGGAACAGCGGGTGGTCCATGACGGCGCCGGCGGGCAGTTCCTCCGCCAGGCCGTCGAACGGCGGGGAGGTACGCCAGGTCCGCGGCGCGTGCCGGGCGGCGGCCGACAGGTAGCGCAGTGACAGGACCCGGCGCCGCCCCGGGTACGGGAAGCCCGGCGCGCCGTGGACGGTGAGGAAGTCGAAGAAGATGGCGTCGCCGGGCGCCAGCTCGAACCGGCGGATATCGAACGCCTGCCGGTCGGCCTCGATGTCGGGCAGCTCGGCCAGGCTTCCCGCCGGGAACCATTTGGCCTCGCCGGCCAGGAAAGTGCGGGGCATCAGCCACGGACCGCGGTGCGAGGCGGCCAGCAGCTCAAGGCAGCCGGCCTCGGGTACCGGGTCCACCGGGATCCAGGCGCTGACGCCGCGGCCGTCGACGTTGTAGTACGGCTGGTCCTGATGCCAGGGCGTGCGCTGCTTGGTGCCGCCCTCCTTGACCAGGACATGGTCGTGGTAGAAGCGGACCTGCGGAGTCGACATCAGGGCCGCGGCAATCTGCGGCACCGCCGAGTGCCTGGCCAGCTGCTCGATCTCCGGGATCTCGCGCCACCGGCAGAAGTCCTCGAAGAACGAGCCCGGGTCATCGGCGCCGCTGGCCACCTGCGCGATCGGGCTCGGGTTCGCCAGCACGAGCCCGATCGCCCTGGCCGCGCTCGCTAGCTCGGCGGGGTCGAAGACCTGCCGGACGCACACCACGCCGTCCCGGCCGAAGGCCTCGGCCAGCTCCGCACCGCCAAGCAACGTAGCCACTGCACTAGCGTACTAAGGGTGACAGCTCCCGCGCGGCCGCTGAGGTTCGGGCTGGCCGGAACCGGCCACTGGGCGCGCATCACGCACGCGCCCGCGCTCGCGCTCGCCTCGGCCGACGGCATCGAGTTCGCCGCCGTCTGGGGCCGCAACGCCGAGGCCGCGAGAGCACTGGCCGGCCAGTACGACGCCGCGGCGCATGACGACTTCGACGCCTTCCTGTCCGACGTCGACGGGGTTGCCTTCTCGGTGCCGCCCGACGTGCAGGCCGCCATCGCCGTGCGGGCAGCGGGCGCGGGCAAGCACCTGCTGCTGGAAAAGCCCGTCGCCATTTCCGAGGCCGGCGGCGAGACGCTGGTGCGCGCCGTTCAGGACGCCGGCGTCGCGTCAGTCGTCTTCTTCACCGCGCGCTTCCAGCCGGACGTCCGGGCCTGGCTTGCTGACGTCGTGAACCCCGGCCGCTGGACCGGGGGAAGCGCGGTCTGGCTCGGATCGGCACTCGCCGGCGGCAGCCCGTTTGATACGCCGTGGCGGCGGGACAAGGGCGCGCTGTGGGACCTGGCGCCGCATCTGGTGTCGCTGTTGTGGGCCTGCCTCGGCCCGGTCGTGGCGGTGACCGCCGATGCCGGCCGGGCCGACGTGACGCATCTTGTCCTGCACCATTCCGGCGGGGCGACCAGCACGGTGACGGTCACCCTGGGCGTTGCCGAGGCCGCCGAGTGCTCCGACATCTACCTGTGGGGCGAGTCCGGGCGGTCGGCGGCACCGGCGGAGACGAATCAGCCCGTGCAGGCACTCCGGGTCGCCCTCACTGAGCTGGCCGGCAACGCCCGGTCGGGTAACCTCGGCCACCCGTGCGACGTGCGATTCGGCCGCGACGTGGGGCGCGTCCTGGCCGAGGCGCAACGCCAGATCGACTCCCGTGCGTAACCTGCACATCACACCTAACCTGGACGCTCATGGATGAAGCCCGCACCCCGCCGCCCGCCCGGCGGCGCGCTGCTCGCTGGCGGTCTGGCTGGGTCACGCTCGGCATTCCCGCGGCCGTGCTGGCCATCCTGACGGCCAGCGTGCTGGCCGGCGGCCCGCTGGCCGGCGCGGACCGGCGGATCCAGGTGACCGCGCAGGCCCTGGCGGACTCCCGCTCCTGGCAGTGGCTCGGCGGCCCGGCCCGGCTGATCGTGGATCTCGCCGATCCCCCGGTCGCCATCGCCGTGCTCCTGGTCAGCGCGCTCACCGTCAGTTCCCGGCGCCGTAGCCTGCGCCCGCTGCTCGCCGCCGCGATCGCCGCCATCTTGCTGGTGGCGACCGTCGTCCCGGCGAAAATCCTGATCGGCCGGCTGTCACCGGGCCAGCTTCGGCTGGCTCCCGGTGCGGAGGGCTCCTTCCCGTCAGGTCACGCCACCACGGCGTCGGTGTGTTACGTGCTGGCCGTGCTGCCGCTGCTGCCGTACCTGCCGGCCCTGGCCCGGCGGATCGCCCTGGCCGCCGTGGCCGTCTGGTGCCTTCTCGTCGGCGCCGTGCTGGTGTGGCTCAACTACCACTGGTTCACTGATGTCGTCGCGGGATGGGCGCTCGCGGCGATCATCATCGGTGTGACGCTGCGGCTGACGGGCGGCGCGTACTCCGGCCTGAGTACGCCACCGGGAGTACCGGACGAGCGGATCGCCTCCCGCAGTACGACGTAGCGGCCGCCCGCGATCACGAGCATGGACAGTGACCCACTCCTCCGGCTCGTGGAGACGAAGATGTCGCAAGAATTCCCGCCCCGGCGCGATGGCGTGCTCGGCGGGATCGGCCGCGCCTGCTACCGGCACCGCCGGCTGACCCTGCTCAGCTGGATCCTCGGCGTCGTCTGCCTGATCACGCTGTGGACCAGGTTCGGCGCCGCCGCCGACAACAACTTCACCGGCGCCGACCCCGGCCAGACGGTGCTGAACCAGCACTTCCCCCGCCAGTCCGGCGACACGCTGACGCTGGCCATCCGGTCGCCAAGCGAGATCCGGTCGGCATCCGTCCGGACCCAGGTAGACGGCGCCCTGGCCCGGTTCGCCCGCGCACCGGGCGTTACGTCGGTGACCGGCCCGTACCAGGCAGCCAGCCAGATTTCCCGCAGCGGGCACATCGCGTTCGCCACGATCCAGTTCGCGGCGCCGTCCGCCGATATCCCCAACAGCGAGGCGCTGGCGCTGATGCAGGACGCCAGGTCGGCCTCCGAGCATGGCACCACCTTCAGCCTCGGCGGCGACGTCGTGGACCTAGCCGAGACGCCGTACGGCGGCCCGACCGAGGGGATCGGCATCAGCGCGGCGGCCATCGTGCTGCTGATCGCCTTCGGCTCGCTGCTCGCGATGGGCCTGCCGGTGCTCACCGCGGTCTTCGGCATCGGATCGGGGCTCTCGCTGATCGCGCTGCTCGGGCATGTCGTGCCCGCGCCGTCGTTCGCCCCGATCGTGGCCTCGATGATCGGGCTAGGCGTCGGCGTCGACTACGCGCTGTTTATCGTGACCAGGTTCCGCGAAGCCCTGCGGGGGATCCAGGGGCTTCCGTCCGGGCAGGCGCCCGAGGACGCCGTGGTGACCGCGATGCGGACGGCCGGCCGTTCGGTCCTCACCGCCGGCACGACCGTGGTGATCGGGATGCTCGGGCTGCTGGTGCTCCGGCAGAGCCTGCTGAACGGGGTCGCGGTGGCGGCGGCCGCGACCGTGGCGATGACCGTGCTCTGCTCACTGACGCTGCTGCCCGCGATGCTCGGCTTCAGCGGGACAAGGCTCGCCAGGCCGTCCCGGCTGCGGCCGCCGGGTGCGCGGCGGGACCGGCGCCGGGATATCCGTTCTTCCTCTCGTCCGGCAGCGGAGCGATGGGCAGCGGTCATCCAGCGCCGGCCGGTGATCGCCGCCGTCGTCTCCACCGCGGCGATCCTCGCGCTGGCCGCGCCCGCGCTCGGCATGAAGCTGAGCATGCCCGATGAGTCCGCGCAGGCGCGCGGCACCATGGGCTACGCGAGTTACGCCACGATGGCCCGCGGGTTCGGCGCCGGGTTCGACGCGCCGCTGATCATCGCCGCGAAGCTGCCGCCGGGCGGCGCAGGCGCGGGCGGCGCAGGCGCGGGCGGCGCAGGCGCGGGCACCGCGCGGCTGGCCGCGGCGGTGCGCGCCACTCCCGGCGTGGCCAGCGTGACGCCGGTCGTGGTGAGCCGGGACGGCCGGGCCGCGCTGATGATCGCCTACCCCGCCACTGGTGAGCAGAACCCGGCCACTAACGCCCTGGTGAACGGGATCAGCAGCACCGTGCTGCCGCGGGCAACCAGGGGAACGGGCATCCGGGCCTACGTCACCGGGCCGAACGCGGGGAACGTCGCCTTCGCCAACGTCATCGGCCAGCGGCTGCCGTTGCTGGTCGGCGTGGTCGTGCTGCTGTCGATGCTGCTGCTGCTCGTGGTATTCCGGTCGGTCACCGTCGCGATCAAGGCGGCGATCATGAACCTGCTGTCGATCTCGGCCGCCTTCGGCGTGCTCGTGCTGATCACCCAGGACGGCTGGCTGCACCAGCTGTTCGGCTTCCCCGAGAAGATGCCGGTGACCACCTGGGTGCCGGTCTTCCTGTTCGTCATCCTGTTCGGGCTGTCGATGGACTACGAGGTGTTCCTGCTGTCGCGGATCCGCGAGGCCTACGACATCAGCGGCGACAACTCCGCCTCGGTCGCCCGCGGGCTGGCCAGCACGGCCCGGGTCATCTCGGCCGCCGCGGCGATCATGGTGGTGGTGTTCCTCTCGTTCGTGCTCGGCGCCAACGTCTCGGTCAAGCAGGTCGGCCTCGGGCTCGCGGTTGCCGTGCTGATCGACGCCACGCTCGTGCGGCTGGTGCTCGTCCCGGCCGTGATGGAACTGCTCGGGAAGGCCAACTGGTGGCTGCCGGCTCCGCTCGCCCGGATCCTGCCGGAGACCTCCCGCCGTGGGCACGAGCCCCCGGCCGTGGCCAGGGTGCCGGTCAGCGCCGCCGACTAGTTCCGCATCAGGCAACGTTCGCCCGTTCAGTGATGCGGCGGAGTCGATGGTCGCCTAGGTTGCGGGTCTCTGTGATGTCTTTCAGGATGTAGCCATGACAGGCGATGGTCTCCCGGCAGCAGCTCGTCCCGGTGCTGGCGCTAAGCCTGAGCTGCGGGCCTCCCATGAGGACAGGGACCGGGTGGTCGAGATCCTCCGCGTCGCGGCTGGCGACGGGCGGCTGACCGCGGCCGAGCTTGACGAGCGCCTGGACGCGGCTCTGACGGCCCGCACGAGCGGAGAGCTGGCGGCGCTGACCGCTGACCTACCCGAGGTGGCCGGCCAGGCGGCCGGGATCGCCGCGCAGGCTAAAGACGTCGTCCGGCTCGACTACCAGGGCGGGAATGCCACCCGGCGCGGCCGGTGGGTAGTCCCGCAGCGGATGGAGATACGCGCCGTGGGCGGGACGGTGAAGCTTGACTTCACCGACGCGGTGATCACCGGCCCCGTGCTGCATATCCAGGCAGAGGTCCGGGGCGGGCGGCTCGTCTTGGTGACTAGGCCGGGCATCGAGGTTGATGCCGATGCCGTGGCGGTGCGTGGCGGAAGGGTCAAGGTACGGCCGGAACACGGCTGGAAGGAACCGGTAAGCCTGAAGGTCGAGGTGTCAGGCGAGGCCCGTGGCGGCCGCGTGGTCGTGCGGCCGCCGCACCGAGCATTCTGGCCGTGGGTGCTGCGCAGGCCAGGGCCGTACGTGATGTAGCGGCGGATCATGGCGCCGCCGACTAGTTCCGGTCCGCGGGGCGGGCGCTACGCTCTGTCTCCGGGAGGACGACATGACGGTCTCCGGGAGGACGACGTGACGCGAATCGGCGGGCTGTACGGACCTGACGCGACGTTCCTCGGGGTGCCTGCCGCGGATCTCGCGGACCCGGCATCCTGGGCAGGGACCGATATCATGATCATCGGGGCGCCGTTCGACGGCGGGACGTCGCACCGGCCGGGAGCCAGGTTCGGCCCGCAGGCGATCCGCTTCACCGACTACCTGCCGCACGACGGATCACGGCCGCACCTGGCCCTGGGCGTCGACCCGCTCAAGGAACTCCGGGTCGCCGATGCGGGCGACATCGAGATGCCATCGGGCGACACCGAGCTATCCCTGCGCCGGCTGGAGGATGCCGTGCACCGCAGCTGCCAGGGCGGCGCGATCCCGGTGATCCTCGGCGGCGATCACACTGTGGCGTTCCCGGACGCGACCGGGGTGGCGCGGCATGTCGGCTGGGGCCGGGTCTCGATGATCCACTTCGACGCGCACGCGGACACGGGCGACACCCAGTTCGGCGCGCTGCACGGGCACGGCACGCCGATGCGCCGGCTGATCGAGTCCGGCGCGGTGCGCGGCGACCGGTTCCTGCAGATCGGGCTCCGCGGCTACTGGCCGGAGCCGGAGACGCTGGACTGGATGGCCGAACGTGAGATGCGCAGCTACGAGATGGCCGAGGTGGTGGCCAGGGGCCTGGACGAATGCCTCACCGAGGCATTCGCGATCGCTACCGATGAGTGCGACGGGGTGTTCCTGTCCGTCGACGTCGACGTCGTCGACCCGGGGATGGCGCCCGGCACGGGCACGCCCGAGCCGGGCGGGCTGACCGGCCGCCAGTTGCTCGACGCCGTGCGGCGTATTGCGATGGAACTGCCGCTTGCCGGGATCGACGTGGTCGAGGTATCGCCGCCGTACGACCATGCGGAGATCACCGCGTACCTCGCCAACCGGGTCGTGCTTGAGGCCCTCTCCGGGATTGCCTGGCAGCGCAAGCGGAATGCCGCGGCCGCGGCAGGCGCGGAGGGCGCGGGCGCCGCGGGGGCCGCGGGCGTGGCCGGCGTCCGCCGGCCGGAAGCACCGCTGCTGGAGGGCCGCCAGCCTGCGAGCGAAAGCTAGCCAGACCCGGGCTGGCCAGACCCGGGCTGGCCAGACCGGGCTGCATCCCATGATCACGGAGGATTACGCACGTCAGGGCCGGCGTAATCCTCCGTGATCATGAACATTGGGCCGCCGTGCGCTGCTCGGACAGGCGAAATTGGCCGCTGTGAGCTGTTCTGATAAGCGCCCGGCTCTCTAGTGTCGTGAAAGATCGAGGCTGTCTATAATTCTCGCCATGCTGGACGTGACGAGGCTCCGGGTGCTCGTCGCTGTGGCCAGGTACGGATCGGTGACTGCGGCGGCGCGGGCACTCAACTACGCCCAGCCCTCGGTGAGTCACCACATCGCCCGGCTGGAGGCTGAGACCGGCGCGAGGCTGCTGCAGCGGGCCGGCCGCGGGGTGCGGCTGACCGATGCCGGGCGGCTGCTCGCGGAGCGGGCGGAGGAGATACTCGGCCGGCTGGACGCGGCGGAGAATGAACTGGCCGCGCACGTCGGGCTGCGCGAGGGCAGGGTCCGGCTCGCGGCGTTCCCCTCCGCACTCGGCACTATCGTGCCGACCGCGGCGGCCTGCCTGGAGGCCGAGAGCCCGGGCATGGACCTGATGCTTACCGAGGCCGAGCCGCCGGAGGCACTCCGGATGTTGCGCGCCGGTTACGTGGATGTTGCCCTGGTCTTCCGGCATTACCAGGAGGCCGCCGACGACGGGCCGCCGAGCGGGGATGACGAGGGGGCGCGCGGCGTCCTGCTGCTTGACGAGCCGGTGCACCTGATCACCCCGGCCGCCTGCCCGCCGGCCGCTGGCGCACCCGGGCCGCCAGCCGGTGAGCCTGGCCCCGCTGACCTGGCCGCGCACGCGGGACGCCGCTGGATCGCCGGCTGCGAACGCTGCCGCGGTTACCTGCTCCGGCAGTGCGCACTGGCGGGCTTCACCCCGAAGATCGCGTTCACCACGGACGACTACATCGCCGTGCAGGCGCTGGTGGCGGCCGGGCTCGGGGTCGCCACGCTGCCCGATCTCGCGCTGCGCTCGGCCCGCCATCCTGGGATCACCGCCGCGGCCATCAGCGGCGCGCGCCGGCATGTGTTCGCGATGACCTACGGCGAGCCACCGGATCCGCCCGCCACGGCACGGCTGATCGAGGTGCTGATGCGGGCAGCCAGGCCGGCCAGCGCCGCGGCCTGACTGACTGCCGTCTTGCCGCCGGGCCGCCCGCGCCGCCGGGCCGCTCAGGCCGTATCGACTGCCGTCCCGCTGCCCTCGGGCGCTGCGGGGGCGCCGGCTTCGGCTGGCACCTCGGACCCGCCGTTGGCTTGCTGGCGCTTCGATCCGGTGCCGCCGAGCCGCACCCCGACGCGCTCCAGCCACGAGCCGGCCAGCAGCGAGGTCACGATGGAGAGCATCACCAGACTGACGAAGAACGTCTGGTTGATGATGCCCGTCACGTAAGCGGTCGACGCGAGCACGATCCCGGGGCCGCCGCGGGCGTTCATCGCGATCGCGAGGCTCGCTGACATGAACCGGTTCTCGTGCGAGAGCCGCGCTCCCAGGTACACGCTGGCCGCTTTCGCGACGCAGGCGAAGGCGAAGAACCCGAGGAAGAAGACCACATCGAAGTGGTGGATCAGGTCGAGCTGGATACCGATGATCGCGAAGTAGATCGGGATGAAGAAGCCGAACGAGACTGTTGCGAGGGCATTACGGCCCTGCGCAACGAGAGCACTACGGCGCTGGGCAACGTCAGTACTGTCGGCGGCTTTGCCATCGGTGTCGTTGGCAACAGCCACTGCGATGCCCGCGACGAACGCGCCGTACAGCGGCACGAGACCGAGCGACAGGGCGGCCGCCGAGAGCGCGAGCATCCAGACCATCTGGAACCCGACCGGGCTCCGGACGGCCAGCGGATTGGCCTGCAGCCACCGGTAGACACGCCCCCCGACCGTGAGCGCCACGCCGAGGAAGATCACGGCCACCACGGAGTGGTAAATGCTGCTCTGGGCGACGCCGTGGATGTTGAGCGCCGTGGGGAGCCCGAACGCCTCGCTGCCGTGTGTCGCAACTAGCCCGACCGCGACGGCGAGGACGACGTACAGCACGATGTCCTCGATCACGGCGACGGACAGCACGATGCGAGCGAAGCGCGTGCCGAGCAGGCCGATGTCGTGCATGATCCGCGAGATCACCGGGATGCTGGTGACCGCGACTGCCATCCCGAATACGAGCGTCAGCGCCGTCTTGTTACCGGCGGTGCCGATGAAGTTGCTGACGCCAAGTACCGCGACCAGCCCGAGTCCCGCCGCGAACGGCAGGACAAGGCCGAAAGCCGCAATCAGCCCGACCGGCCGCACCGCATCACGCTGCAGTAGCCGGCGCATTTCGGCGCCTGCGGCGAACATCAGCAGCAGCAACCCCAGCTCATAGACGGCTCCCAGCGCCGCCGCCGACGAGCCGGTGGCCGGGAAGATCCAGTGCTGAACGGCCGGAAAGACTGCGCCGAGAGCTGACGGCCCGAGCAGTATGCCGCCGACGATCTCCCCAATCGCTGGCGGCTGGTGAAACCGTGCGAACAGGCTCCCGACACCATGCGCGGCAAGCAGCAGGACGGCAAGCGCGATCAGCAGGCGTGCGAGATCAGCGTCAGCGAAACTCATGTACCCCTCCGTAGGCCGTTCCCTGCGGAACGGCATGCACGTTTTTGTATATCAGTGAGACCTAGGGCGTCAACGTGGCTTCGGGGCAGTCTTGTGCCTGGTCAGCCGGGTCAGGGGCGCCGCCGCCAGCAGGCCGGCGGCGCAAGACCATGGCGGGCGCGGCGGCTCAGTCTATGGCCGGTGCGGTGGCTCAGATGACGCGGTCATGCCCTGCCCAGTATGGGTCCCGGAGCCGCCGCTTGAGTAGCTTGCCGCTGGGGTCCCTGGGCATCTCATCGACGAAATCAACCGTCCTGGGCAATTTCATCCGGGCCAGCCGCCCGGCCAGGGAGCCGAGAATCTCCGCCGCCAGCGCCGGTCCGGCCTGCTCGCCGTCCGCGGGCTGCACCACGGCCTTGACCTGCTCGCCCCACTCCTCATCGGGGATGCCGAAGACGGCGACGTCCGCGACCTTGGGATGGATGATGATCTCGGCCTCGATCTCGGCCGGGTAGATGTTGCTGCCCCCTGAGATGATCATGTCGGACTTCCGGTCGCAGAGGAACAGGAAGCCGTCGGCGTCCAGGTAGCCGATGTCGCCCACCGTGAAGAAGCCGCGGAGCCTGTTGGCCTCGGTCTTCGCCGGATCGTCCTTGTAGGCGAACTCGGACGTGCCCATCTTCATGTAGACGGTGCCAGGGACGCCGGCCGGGCATTCGCGCCCGGCCTCGTCGGCCACCATGACCTCGCTGGCAGGCCAGGGGACGCCGACCGTGCCGGGCCGGGCCAGCCAGTCCTGCGGAGTGGCGATGGTGCCGCCGCCCTCGGTCGCCGCGTAGTACTCGTACACGCGCGGCCCCCACCAGTCCAGCATCGCCTGCTTGATCCCCCGCGGGCACGGCGCGGCGGCGTGGATCAGCCATCGCATCGAGGACAGGTCGTAACGGCTGCGCGTCGCCTCCGGCAGCGACAGCATCCGCTTGAACTGCGTGGGCACCATGTGCGTACTGGTGACCCGGTAGCGCTCTACCAGCGCCAGCGCCTGCTCCGCGTCCCAGCCATCCATGCACACGAGCGTGTGTCCCAGGTGGATGGCGCCGCCGCCGAACACGGTGACGGCGGTGTGATAGTTCGGCGACGTGATGAGATGCACGTTCGGCTGCCCGGTCGTGATCCCGAAGAATTGCAGCAGCATCGCGGTCAGCTCCGAGGCCTCGTCGGGATCCAGGCCGGACAGCTCGCGGCGGACTCCCTTCGGCCTGCCGGTGGTACCGGAGGTGTAATGCATGGCGCTGCCCGCCGTGCGGCCCTCCGGCATGGTCTCCGGCTGGCCCGCACGCAGGTCGGCAACCGGCGCGCAGCCGGGCACGTCGCCGTAGCTGAAGCGGGCGCCGGGCGGCAGCCCGGCCAGATCGGCGGCGGCCGCGCCGGTGCCGGCGAATCGCTCGTGCACGAACAGCGCCCTGGCCTCGCAGTCGCGGACGATGTAGGCGATTTCCGGGGCAGTGAAATGCCAGTTGACCGGCGTGAAGTACCAGCCCGACTGCAGCGCGGCCAGGTAGAGCTCAATCGGGGCTACGCCATTCGGCAAGACGGCGGCGATGCCATCGCCGGGCCGCAGGCCGCGTGCCCGCAGCCCGCCAGTGAGCTGGTTGACCCTGGCCAGCAGGTCTCCCGCGGTGTGCCTGGTGCCATCCGCCTCAATCACCGCTATCCAGCCGGGATTCTCCTGCGCACGGCGCCAGAACCCGAGCGATCCCACTGCCCACCTCCCAGCTGGCGGCGCGCCAGTCCGTCCGGAGACCGGCCAGTCCGCCTGAAGACAGGCTAAGCCGGCCCGAATCCGAAGTAGAGCATGCTGCATTTTCGGCCGGAAAGGCCGGGCCGGTGCGGAGTGCGGCCAAGCGCCCGACTACCTGGCGAG
>CAVPPJ010000057.1:0-93709 GCA_963707065.1 uncultured Actinomycetes bacterium | reverse complement strand
CCGACATCGTCGACCGGGTCAAGGCGATCACCGGCCGGATCGATCTCGTGCACTGCAATAACTCGCGCGATGAGTTCGGCTCCGGCCGCGACCGGCACGCCGGCCTGACGTCCGGCACGATCGATCCCGCGCTCATCCTCGGCGTGGTCCGGGCCGCCGGGGCGCCGGTGATCTGCGAGACGCCGGACCCGGCGGCGGACATCCGCTGGCTCCGCGGGCAGCTGGCCGCCTAGCCCTGGCGGCTGGCCGCCTGGCCCGCAAGTCGCCAGACTGGCCCGCTAGCCGCCCGCGCTGACCCGGATGGCCCGCTAGCCCCCGGGCCCGGGGGGCACCCCCGGCCCGGCCCGGGAGTACAGGTAGGCGACGGCCCCGGCCCCGGGTCACCAGGCGTGGGCGTCGGCGACGGGCATGGCTGGCCGAAGAACTGGCTGCAGGAAGGACTGGGCGACGGGGTGGGCGCCGGGTTCGGAGGGGGCGTCGGGTTCGGCGGCGGCTTGTGATGGTGATGCACCGGCGGCGGCGGAACCTGGACCCACTTGGTGCCGGCGAACGGCGCTATCGGGAGCTGCCTGATCGGCAGCTTCGCGAACTCCTTCTCCGCGAACGTGTGCCAGATCAGCGCCGGCCAGGTACCGCCGTACCCGCCCTGGCTCTGCCCGCCGAGACCGTTGAGCGTCTGGCTCTGCTTGTTGGTGAAGATTCCCACCGCGAGGCTGTACTGCGGGATCGCCCCGATGAAGAAGGCGGACTGCGCGTTGTTCGTGGTGCCCGTCTTGGCGATGACCGGCCGGCCGTCGGCCATGGTGGCGTTCGGATAGCCGGTTCCGCCGGGCTGGGTGTCGAAGGACAGCGCGTAGTCGACGTCCGCGGCCTCGCCCGGGCTCAGTACCGGGTACCTGACGATCCGCAGCGGGACCGGGCCGGTCGGTGACGTGATCTTGCTGATCACGTGCGGGGTGACGTACTCGCCGTGGGCGGATAGCACGGCGAACGTGTTGGCCTGCTCCTCGACCGTGAGCGACGCCTGGCCGAGCGCTATCCCGGACTGGCCCTCCATGTGCTGCAGTCCCGAGCCGCCCGGGTAGGCGGCCGTGTTGACGCCGAACTTGGCCGCCATGTCGATGACATTCTGCGTGCCGACCCGGTGAATCAGGTCACCGTAGGCGGTGTTCAGCGACATCGCGCTGGCCTGGGCGACGCTGACCGGACCGTCGGCCTCGCCGCTGGAGAAGTTGAACCAGCCGTCCGCCGGGCTGGTCGGGCACGGGGAGGTGGGGCCGGCCACCCGCACGGAGGGAACCATCGGGAAATTGTCGTCCGGCGCGCAGATCGCCGAATAGCCGTCCAGGATGCTGGTCTTGACGTTCATGCCCTGGTGGACCGCGGTGGACAGCACGTAGGGCTTGAACGAGGATCCGACCTGATTCCTGCTCTGCGTCGCCATGTTCAGCTGGCGCTTGGCATAGTTGGGCCCGCCGTACATGGCCACGATCGCGCCGGTGCCCGGCTTCTCCAGCAGCGCCCCGATATTGGCGAACCGGGGCAGTGGCACGCCGCCGTTCCGCATCGCCTGCTTGTTCTCCCGCACCGACTGGTACAGGGCCCTCATCATGGGCTGGCTGAAGGTGGTGAAGATCTTCAGCCCGCGGGTGAAGATCTGCGTCTTGGTGAAGTGATACCTGCTCTCGAGCTCGAGCTCGACCGTCTGCATGATGTAGCCCCGGTAGCCGGTCCAGCCGCTGTTCCGCACGCCCTTGGCGAGCTTCGGGAATCCGCTGGCATCATTCTGGTGGTGCGTGGTGATGCCCTCCTGCTGCTGAGTGATGGCACCATCCCGGACCATGTTGCCCAGCACGTAGTGCCAGCGGGCCACCAGCGGCTTGTACCCGGGGGCGCCGGGCGTCGGGTCGAAGAAGCCCGGCTGGTTGATCATGGCGGCAAGCATCGCTGACTGCGCGATGTTGAGCTTGCTGGCCGGCTTGCCGAAGTAGGTCTCGGCGGCCGCGCCGACGCCATAGGCGTTATTGCCGAGGAAGATCGTGTTGAGGTAATTGGTCAGGATCCAGTCCTTGGACTCCTCGTGCGAGAGCTTGATCGCGACGAGGATCTCCTTGAGCTTGGTACTCACCGTCCGGGTGGTCCCGATGCTGGCGTAGGCATTCTTGGCGAACTGCTCGGTGATCGTTGATCCGCCCTGCAGGCCGCCGCTGCCGAACACGTCGTCATAGGCGGCGCGCGCGATGCCGCTGATCGAGATGCCGCCCTCGGTGTAGAAATGCCGGTCCTCGGCCGCGATCACGGCCTGCTTGAGCACCTGCGGAATCTGGGCGGACGTGAGCAGCTGGCGGTTCGTGCCCGAGTCGAAGGTCCCCACCTGGGTCTTGCCGTTGCTGAAGTAGACGACCGAGGACTGCTGCAGCGCTGTCTCGGAAATCGCGTTGGGAATCTGGGTCTGCCGGTAGAGCAGGACGACGCCGATCACGACGGCGATCATGACGACGGCACAGGCCGCGGCGGCAAGGCCGAGCACCTTCCGCCAGCTCCAGTGCCGCCACCAGCTTCCCTTGGCCCGGCGGGCCCGGCCGTCGCCGCGGCCGCCATCGCCTGGGCCGTTGCCGCCGCCGTAGCCAGAACCAGGGCGCTGCCCCGCCAGGCGTTCCCGGATGATGGCACGCTCCCGCACCCCCGTGGCGGTGCGGCCGTACGAGCCGCCGTAGCCGTCCGGGCCGCTGCGGCCGTCCGCGGCGCCATTGCCGTTCTGCCCGCCGTAGCCGTTGGCCGCGCCGTAGCCGTTCTGCCCGCCGTGGCTGTCCGCCGCGCCGTAGCCGTTGGCCGCGTCATAGCCGTTCTGCCCGCTGTAGCCGTTCTGCCCGCCGCGCGCGGCCTCCGCGCTGTAGCCGTCCGGGCCGCTGCCGGCACCGCGGCCGTTCGCCGCGCCGAGCTCGTCATATCCTCCGGGCGTTCGCCGGCCCCGGCCATTAGCCGGTTTCCCGTGCGCGCGCCTGCCGCCAGCCCTCGTACCGGCATCGGGGGCGGGCTTCAGCCGGTAATCCTCGCTGCCGGGCACTGCGCCATCGCTGCCGCGCTGCCGGGTGCCGCGGCCCCGCGGCGCGCGGGCGTTCCGGGCGCCGCCGGGGCCAGGCCCGTAGCCGCGGCCCTGATCCTGGCCGCCGGCCCGGTCGTAGCCGGCCGGCCGCGGATAGCCGCCCTCGGGCCCGCCGGCCATCGGGGCACCGCTGCCACGCCAGTAAGGATCATCACGCCCGCGGTCACCCGGCGCGCCGTCGCCGCTGCCAGCTCCGCGCTGATCCTGCCAGTACGGCCCGGCATAATCTGGATTGCTCACGCGTCCTCGCTGGTCAAGGTATGCAGTCGCGGGCAGTCAACGGCCCGCGGGAATTTACGGTACCCGGCGGCTGGCGTCCTCTCGGCACATTAGGGCGAGTTGCATCCGCGCCGTCAGTCGTTGGCCGCCGAACTGCGGCCGCGAAGCGAGTGGCCAGCTCGCTTACTCACCAGCCCGGGCGCGCCGGCTACGCCGGCTGCGCTGCTCGCCCGTGCCGAGAACATACGACGACGCGAGATGATTCCAGGCACAACTTTGACAGACCTCAACCACGTAGACCCGGAACTCTGCGTATTCCGTGGCCATTTCCGCCAGTTCCGGCCGCTGTTTAACCCGCCCCTCATACCGCCCGAGCTCGTCTCCGTAGACGTAGGTGACGTGGGTGAGCTTGGCCTTCCGGCAGATGGGGCAGGCGGTATCGGTGGCCTCACCGTGGAACTTCGCGGCCCGCAGCAGGTACGGATGGGCATCGCAGACGTCGGTGACCGTCGTGCGGCCTGCGAATACGGACGCGAGCGTTGCGCGGCGCGCAAGACCGTAGTCGACGACTGATCGCCTCATGCCCGACAGATTACGACGGAACTGCGCTGACGCCGAGTCCCGGATCGCCAGCGGGCAACGCACCCGGTGTCGGCGGAACACCCGATGAACGCAGAGTTGCGCCCTGGCACCGGAAGACATATCTTTGCGATGTATCGGGCCGATACATCGGAGCGAGACACGGCCGCCGTCGCGAGGATGGCAGCCGGGTGGCTGCTCCCGGCGCGGCAGGGAGGTGGGCGAGCATGAGCGGTCAGCGATCGGGCGTGCTTGAGCTCGCGGTCCTTGGGCTGCTGCACGAGACCCCGATGCACGGCTACGAGCTGCGCAAGCGCCTCAACGCGGTGCTCGGCGCGTTCCGTGCCTTCGGGTACGGGTCGCTCTATCCGTGCCTGAAGGGACTGCTGGTGCAGGGGCTGATCGCCGAGGAGGCGCCGCCCGGCGCCCCGAAGCCGCTGGCCGGCCGCCGGTCGAAGATCGTGTACCAGCTGACCGCCGACGGCAAGGAACGGCTTCAGGACCTGCTTTCCCAGGCGGGGCCGGCGGCGTGGGAAGACGACGGGTTCGGCGTGCACTTCGCTTTCTTCGGCCAGACCCGGGCGGACATCAGGCTGCGGATTCTCGAGGGCAGGCGGTCCCGGCTCGAGGAACGGCTGGAGGGCGTCCGCTCGGGCCTCACCAGGACCCGGGAGCGGCTGGACAGCTACACCCTCGAACTGCAGCGGCACGGCCTGGAGTCGGTCGAGCGAGAGGTCCGCTGGCTAAACGAGCTGATCGCCTCGGAGCGGCAGTCGGACGCTGAGTCCGGGCATAGCCCCGGGGATCATACAGATGGCGGCGCAGCGGGCTGACGCCAGCAGGCGTGCGTCGCTGAGCGGCAGGAGATAAGGAGCAATCCGCATGGGTTCGGTACGGGTAGCCATCGTTGGCGTGGGAAACTGCGCGAGTTCCCTGGTCCAGGGCGTGGAGTATTACAAGGACGCTGACCCGGCGAGCCGGGTACCGGGCCTCATGCACGTCCGGTTCGGCCCGTACCACGTCAGTGACATCGAGTTCGTCGCCGCCTTCGACGTGGATGCCAAGAAGGTCGGGCGCGACATCGCCGAGGCGATCGTGGCCAGCGAGAACAACACCATCAAGATCTGCGACGTGCCGCCCACCAGCGTCACGGTGCAGCGCGGCCCGACGATGGACGGCCTCGGCGATTACTACCGCGAGATCATCACCGAGTCCGACGACCAGCCGGTGGACGTGACCCGCGTGCTCCGGGACTCCGGTGCCGACGTGCTGGTGTCCTACCTGCCGGTCGGCTCCGAGGACGCGGACCGGCATTACGCGCAGTGCGCGATTGACGCTGGCGTGGCTTTCGTCAATGCCCTGCCGGTGTTCATCGCCTCCAACCCGGCCTGGGCGCGCAAGTTCACCGAGGCCGGCGTGCCGATCGTCGGCGACGACATCAAGTCGCAGGTCGGCGCGACCATCACGCACCGCGTGCTGGCCAAGCTGTTCGAGGATCGCGGGGTCGAGCTGCTCCGCACGTACCAGCTCAACTTCGGCGGCAACATGGACTTCATGAACATGCTGGAGCGCAAGCGGCTGCAGTCGAAGAAGCTCTCCAAGACCCAGTCGGTCACCTCGCAGATCCCGCACGAGATGGAGAAGGCCGCCGTGCATATCGGCCCGTCCGACCACGTGCCCTGGCTGGACGACAGGAAATTCGCTTACGTCCGGCTTGAGGGCCGGGCCTTCGGTGACGTGCCGCTGAGCCTTGAGTACAAGCTCGAGGTCTGGGACTCGCCGAACTCGGCCGGCGTGATCATCGATGCCGTCCGGGCCGCCAAGATTGCCAAGGACCGCGGCATCGGCGGCCCGATCCTGTCGGCATCGTCGTACTTCATGAAGTCGCCGCCCGAGCAGTACAGCGACGATACCGCCCGTGACCTGGTCGGCAAGTTCATCCGGGGTGAGGTCGAGCGCTGAGGTGACGGCCCGGCCGGCCTGACGGCGAAAATGCCCGGGGATGCTCGGCGTCCCCGGGCATTCGCATGCCAGCAGGCCACGTTCGCGCGCCAGCAGGCCAGGTTCGCATGCCAGCAGGCCACGTTCGCACGCGAGCCCGGCCACCAGCGGCAACTCGCCCGGGCAGTAACCGCCGTACGCTGGGAGCGTGCCCCTCCTGGCAGGCCGCCGCGGCAAGCTGGCGGCAGGAACACCGCGGTCGCATTTCGTGGCGGATCTGCGCATCGTGCTCGCCGAGCGGAACTTCCGGCGGCTGTTCGCCACCCGGCTGATCTCGCAGACTGGTGACGGGGTCTTCAATGCCGGGCTCGCCGCTTACGTGTTCTTCTCCGCCCAGATCTTCCCCAACCCGCTGGCCGCGGCGGAGGCGTTCGCCGTGCTCTACCTCCCGTACTCGCTGGCAGGCCCGTTCGCCGGGGTCTTCATCGACCGCTGGCAGCGCCGCCAGATCCTGCTCTGGTCGGCCCTGATCCGCGCCGTTTTCGTCGCCACGACGGCTTTCTTGATCTGGTCGGGCACCCTGGGCCTGCCGCTCTACCTGGGCGCGCTCGCGGTACTCGGCGTGAACCGGTTCTTCCTGTCCGCGCTGTCCGCGGCCCTCCCGCACGTGGTCGCGCAGGACAAGCTGGTGATGGCCAACTCGGTCGCGCCGACCTCGGGCACCATCGTCGCGTTCGCCGGGGGCCTGGCCGGCCTGGGACTGCACTACGCCACCGGCGGCGGCCACCGCGGCTCGGCGATCACCCTGCTGGCCGCCGGGGCCTGCTACCTGCTCGCCGGAGCGGCGGCGCTGCGGATACCCCGCGGCCTGCTCGGCCCGGACCGCGAGCCGGGTGACTCGCGGCTGGCCGGGCTGGCACACGAGCTCAGGCTCGTGCTCGCGGGCCTGGCGGACGGGATGCGGCACATCGGCCGGCGCCGCACGGCCGCGGCCGCGCTGATGGCGACCGGCAGCTTCCGGTTCCTGTACGGGATCCTGCTGCTGATGTCGATCCTGCTGTACCGCAACTACTTCTATCCCCCGGGCAACGGCAACACGGCGCTGAGCCACTTCTCCCTGCTGGTGGCGACCTCCGCCCTCGGCTACGGAACGGCGGCGGTGGTGACGCCGGCCGCGACCAGGCGGCTGCCCAAGTCAGCCTGGATCGCGACGCTCCTGGTCGCGGGCGGCATCCTGACCGGCCTGCTCGGCGCGACGTTCCGCCAGGTCCCGTTCCTGATCATCGGGTTCGCGCTCGGCCTGGTCGCGCAGGGGGTGGCGATCTGCACGTCGACCATCCTGCAGCAGCAAATCGACGACGAGTTCCGCGGCCGGGTGTTCTCGATAAACGACATGCTCTACAACGCCACCTTCGTGCTCGGCGCGGCCGCATCCGCGCTGTTCATGCCGGCCGACGGCAAGTCATACGCGCTGCTCGCGGTGGTGGCGATCGGCTACCTGCTCGCTGCCGCGGGCTACCTGCTGATCAGCCGTCAGGTCTCCGGGGACGCCGGATCCGGGCCGGACAGCCCCTCTGCCGCCGCCCAGCGCAGCAGCTCATGAGCGGCCCGCTCACGGCCGAGCGGGCCGTGTTCCATCCTCAGCTCGAGCAGGTGCGTGCGCGCCTTGCCGACCAGCGGGCCCGGCTGCACGCCTAGCAGCTGCATGATCTCGTTGCCGTCCAGGTCCGGCTTGATACGGGCGAGCTCCTCGCGCTCGGCCAGCTCGGCGATGCGCTGCTCAAGGTCGTCGTACGACCGCGCCAGCCGCCTCGCCTTCGCCTGATTCCGGGTCGTGCAGTCGGCCCTGGTCAGGGCGTGCAGGCGGGTGAGCAGCGGGCCCGCGTCGGTGACGTACCTGCGCACTGCCGAGTCGGTCCACTCACCCGACCCGTAGCCGTGAAACCGCAGGTGCAGCCCGATCAGCCGGGACACGTCGGCCACCACGTCCTTCGGGAACCGCAGCGCGGTCAGCCGGGACCTGGCCAGCTGGGCGCCGACGACCTCGTGGTGATGGAAGGCGACGCGGCCATCCGGCAGCAGTGACCGCGTCTTCGGCTTGCCGATGTCGTGCAGCAGCGCGGCCAGCCGCAGCACCAGATCGGGCTGCAGGCCGTACCGCTCCTCCAGCCCGATGGCCTGGCCGAGCACGGTCAGCGAATGCTGGTAGACATCCTTGTGCCGGTAGTGCTCGTCGGCCTCCAGCCGGAGCCTCGGCACCTCGGGCAGGACCTGCTCGGCCACGCCGGTGTCGACAAGCATCGCGATGCCGTGCTCCGGGCCGCCGGGCCGCCGGGCCAGCAGGAGCTTGGCCAGCTCAGCGGAGATCCGTTCCGCGGACACGATCGAGAGCCTGGGCGCCAGCTCGGTCATGGCCGCGGCCAGCTCCGGCGTCGCCGAGAAGCCGAGCTGGGCAGCGAACCTTGCTGCGCGCAGCGTTCGCAGCGGGTCGTCGGCCAGCGAGTCCTCCGGCCTGCCCGGCGTCCTGAGCACGCGGTCCTGCAGGTCACGCAGCCCGCCGAAGAGGTCCACCAGCTCATAGGACGGCAGCCGCGCGGCCATCGCGTTGATAGTGAAGTCGCGGCGGGCCAGGTCCCCCTCCAGTGACGTGCCGTAGCTCACCGCGGGCTTGCGGGACTCGGGCAGGTAGTGCTCGCTGCGGTAGGTCGTTATCTCAATGAGCACATCGCCCTTCCGCAGCCCCACCGTGCCGTATGTGATCCCGGCCGGCCAGGTGGCGTCCGCCCAGCCTTCGATGATCTCCAGCACGCGCTCCGGCCGCGCGTCGGTGGCGAGATCGAGGTCAGGCGAGGTCCTGCCGAGGAAGGCATCCCGCACGGAGCCGCCGACGAGGGCGAGCTGGTGACCGCGCCGGGCAAAGAGACGGCCGAGCTCGGCGGCGGCCGGCGACCCAGCGGCGAGCAGGCGTGCGGCAGCCTTCTGCTGCTCGGGGCCGAGGGACGGGGAAGCTGGCACGGGCACTGAGAGTACCTGCACGTGACACGGGCGCGGAGAGTACCTGCACGTAAGCCGGCAGCCGGAGGAAACGTAAGCCGGGGAACCCGGGAAGCCCGGAGGAAACGTAAGCCGGGGAACCGGAAAACCCGGAGGAAACGTAAGCCGGGAAACCCGGGAACCCGGGCCGGACGTACCCGGCCAGCCCGGCATGCTCAGCCCAGTTTTCCCGCGGGCAGGCCGGGCGGGCCGGACGGACTCTGCGCGGCCGGCCGCCAGCACCCCGCGAACAGCAATAACATTTCCGCATGCCCCGTCCGCGTTCCGCCCGCGTTCGACCGAGGCCGGCCCGGCCCGGGCGGGCCGTCGGCCGGGCGGCCCGGGCCGGCCGTGAGCACCCGGAGTGCAGGTGAGGCAGCGGGCCTGGACCGCGGCGGCGCTGGCGCTGGCGCCAGCGGTGGTGGCGCTGGCGGCGGCCGGGCCAGCCGCGGCAGCCGGATCGCAGCCCCCGGGCGCGTCGCTGCCGGTATCGATCGCGATTACCTCGATCACTCCGGGCTACGTCATGCCCGGCAAGCCCGTAGTAGTCGCCGGGTCGGTGACGAACACCTCCGATGCCCCGATCACCGGCATGAAGGTGCGGCTCCGGTCGTCCAGCGCGCCCTTCGTCTCCCGGGGCGGGCTCCAGGTCTACGCCGACGGCGCGACAGCCGAGGATTCCCCGGTGTCGCGGGCGGTAACGCCCATCCGCGGCACGCTCGCCCCGCACGCGACGGCGCACTGGTCGATCCCGCTGCGGGCAAGCCAGCTTGGCGTGACCGAATTCGGCGTCTACCCGCTGGCGGCAGAGG
Organism: uncultured Actinomycetes bacterium; assembly: GCA_963707065.1. Taxonomy (GTDB): domain Bacteria; phylum Actinomycetota; class Actinomycetes; order Streptosporangiales; family Streptosporangiaceae; genus Palsa-506. Next base: position 84,019 of record CAVPPJ010000057.1, on the reverse strand, counting down.
CGGACAGCGCCGCGGGCAAGGCCCTGGTGACCAGCCGCACGTTCCTGCCATTCTGGCCGGGAAAGCGGGCGCTGGACCCGGTGCGCCAGCACATCGCCTGGATCTGGCCGGTGATCAGCCGGCCGCAGCAGTCAGCGTGCGGCGGGCTGCTGACCAACAGCCTGGCGACCAGCTTCGCGGCCGGCGGCAGGCTGTCAGGATTGCTCGCCGCCGGCCGCGCCTACACCGCCAGCGCGCACCTGACCTGGGCGATCGACCCCGCCTTGCTGGCCAGCGCACAGACCATGACCGCGCCGTATCGGTTCGGCGGGACCAGGAACTGCGATGGGCAGCTCAGCAAGCCCGCCAGCCAGCCAGCGAAGGAATGGCTCGCCGGGCTGACTTCCGCCACGGCCGGCCAGCCGGTCTTCGTTACCCCGTACGCCGACGTCGACGTGGCGGCGCTGAGCCACCGTGGCCTGGACAACGAGCTGGCCAGCGCGTTCGCGGCCGGCCGCGCGACGGCGAGCAAGATCCTGGGCCGGAACTTCATGCTGCCGGCGGGCGCGGCCGGGGCGGACGACCACTCGCAGCAGCTCACCGGGCTAGCGTGGCCTGCCGACGGAATCGCCAACTACGGCGTGCTGAACAGCCTTGCCGTCAGCGGGATCGACGCCGTCGTGCTCGACAGCACGACGATGCCGCCGGTTCCCAGCCAGGACTTCACCCCGAGTGCGGTGACGACCACCCCGTCCGCGCTCGGGCGGCGGATGCACGTCGCGCTGGCCGACGACACGATCACGCAGATCCTCGGCACCGCAGATCACGGCACAGCCCCGGCCGGCACATCCTTCGCCGTCGCCCAGCGCTTCCTCGCCGAGACCGCCATGATCGCCGCCGAGGCTCCCGCCCTCGCGCGCTCGGTCGTCGTGGCGCCGCCCCGGGACTGGGACCCGCCGCCTGGCCTGGCCGGCCAGCTGCTGGCCGGCACCGTCACCGCCCCCTGGCTCCGGCCGGTCAGCCTGCCCCGGCTCACCGCCGCAGGCCCGGGCCACGGGCAGGTGCACCGCCACCTTCTGCAGGTGACGAGTAAGAAGGAGCTCAGGCCCGGCCTGCTGGCCGGGGTCAGGCGGCTGGACAAGAGCGTCACCCTGCTGCAGAGCATGAGGGTGACGCCGGACCCGGCGCTGAGCACCGCGATCATGGCCGTGGAATCGTCGGCCTGGCGCGGCAGCAGGGCCGGGGCACGCCGGGCACGGGACCTGCTCGGCCGGATCTCCACTTACGTAGCAGGCCAGCAGAACTCCGTCGAGATCATCGGGTCGCAGCGGATCACCCTGGGCGGCCTGTCCGGCACGCTGCCCGTGTCCATCTCGAACAGCCTGCCTTACCCGGTGCGGGTCCGGCTGCACGTGACGCTTCCGCGCGGCGGGCGGATCACCGTGACCCTGCCGCCGGGCGACATTGACCTGGCCCGCAACGCCGTCGTGACCGTCAAGCTGCACATCCATGCCGCCACTGTCGGGTCAACGATCATCCAGCTGAGCCTGCTCACGCCAGACGGCGCGCAGCTGCCCAGCAGGCCTGTCTCGCTGACCGTGCAGGCGACCCATTTCGGCACCCTCGCGCTGGCCATCATCGGCGCCGCGCTCGGCGTGTTCCTGGTCACCTCTATCCGGCGGGCTTTCCGGCATGGCCGCGGGGACGCGCCGCCGCCGGACTCCGGCGGCCCGGATCCCGGTGACTCCGGCGGCCCGGAATCGGCGGGCCTGGCCGGCCCAGCCGATAACGTCGTGCCCGACCGCGCCGATGAGAAACCGCAGCCTGCGGACCCGGATGAGTACGCCAGCGCCCCCGGCAGGACCGACCGCCGCTGACCGCGGCAGCGGGCCCGGCCGCTGACCCGGACGTTTCCCGGAGGTAACGGTTTGCGATGCTAGGGTGCGCGGACAGCTGGGAGCGTCATCAGCCCCTTAGCATGTTGTGCAGCACCATGATTGCCTGCTGCCCGGCTGACCGCACGGCTTCGGAAGGAGGTCGAGGGCCTGGCCCGCTCTTTATGCGACGAAATGAGCACCTTCATCTCTGAGCCGGGCACCCGGCTTGGCGGCCGCTACCGGCTCGAGGACCGGATCGCCGCGGCTGATGGCTGGGCTGCGTGGAAGGCCATCGACGAGATACTCGCCCGGGCCGTCACGGTCTTCACCTTCGCGCCCGGCTTCCCTCGAATCACCGAGGTCGTCACGGCCGCGCGGGCCGCCAGCAGGCTTACCGACGCGCGCCTTACCCAGGTGTTTGACGTGGAAGATGACTGGGATCGCGCCTACATCGTGATGGAGTGGGCAGCGGGAGAACCCCTTGACGACCTGCTCTCGGCCGGCCCGCTTGACCCGCCGCGCGCCGCGCAGATCGTGGCCGAGGCAGCCGCGGCGCTGTCGGCGGCTCATGCCGCCGGGCTCGCGCATCTCTGCCTGGTTCCCGGATCACTCCGCTGGACGTCCGGCGGCGGGGTCAAGATCGTCGGCGTCGGCATGGACGCGGCGCTGACCGGGATCACCTCGGATGACCCCGCGCTCGCCGACACGCAAGGGCTGGGCCGGCTTCTGTACGCGGCGCTGACCGGTCACTGGCCAGGCATTGATAGCGCGGTCCTGCCGCCGGCCCCGGTAGCGGACGGGCTCCCCCGCAGCCCGCGCCAGGTCCGGGCCGGCGTTCCCGCGGTCCTCGACGACATCACCTGCCGGGCGCTGTTCCAGCAGGATCGCCGCGGCAGCGTGCCGCTGACCACGCCGGGGCAGCTGGCCGGGGCGCTGTCGGCGGCGATTCCGCCTACCCCGCCGCCGATGGCAGAGCCGCAGCAGCGGCCGGCCTGGCCGTCTTCCCGGCCGCCATCCCGGGCGTCCGAGTTCGGGGACACCGGCCCGATCGCCGGGGCCGGTGAGTACTGGGCGCAGGACGGGCACCCGGCAGGCCGCCGTGACCGCCCCGGCAGGCCCGAGCCCGGCCGCCGCGCGCCGCGATCCAGGATCAGGGTCGGCGTCGTGGTGCTGCTGGTACTGGCCGTCGTGGCGGCCGTGACCGCGGCTGCGCTGGCGTTCCGGCCCGCGCATCAAGCCGCCAGTCACGCCAGCCAGACCCCGTCGGCCAGCCACTCGGCGGCGCCGGCCGTCCCCATCCTGACGCCGGTCAGCGCGCAGGGACTCGACGAGACGAGCGTCAACGCCAACATGGCGATCGACGGAAGCTCCCATACCGCCTGGCAGACGCAGTTCTATAAAGACAATCCGGTGTTCGGCGGTCTCAAGACGGGGTCCGGGCTCATCCTGGACATGGGCCACGCGGTGCGGCTGAGTTCGGTGAAGGTGCTGTTCGGGCCGACGGCCGGGGCCAACGTAAGCATCGGGGTGGGCAACGACGGCAGCGCTTCCCAGCAGTCCGATGCCAGCTTCACCACCGTTGCCAGTGCGGCCAACCTGCCGGGCGGCTCGCATACCTTCCGGTCAGACTCCACCGCGACGGGGCGGTATGTGCTGATCTGGTTCACCCGCCTGCCACCGGAGGCGGGCGGCCCGGCGAGTCATTACGAGGCCGAGATTTTCAATGTCATCGTGCGGGGCTCGAGCTGACCGACGCGGGCCGTGGCTGGTCCGTCCGCGATCCGACGCAGGCCGGCTTAAGGCCGGGCGGCAGCGACCGCGCCGGGGCTGAGGGGAGGACGGCGACGGAACCCCACGAGGCCGGCGGCACCCAGACCGGGCACTCCCTGCCCGGCCAGCGCAGCGAACCGGACACGCAGCCATCCGACGCGGAACTGCTCAGGCAGCACGTTGAGGGCGATCCTGACGCCTTCAGTCAGCTATTCCTGCGCCACCGCGACCGGCTCTGGGCCGTCGCGCTGCGTACCCTCGCCAATCCGGAGGACGCGGCCGACGCCCTGCAGGACGCGATGATCTCAGCCTTCCGGCGGGCCGGCAGCTTCCGCGGCGACTCGGCCGTGACCACCTGGCTGCACCGGATAGTCGTCAACGCCTGCCTCGACCGGCTGCGCCGTAAGGCCGCGCGGCCCGCGACGAGCGGCACCGACGAGCGCGCCCTGGACAACCTGGCCCTCGGCCGGGCCATCCCGGACCCCTCGTCAGCCAGCGATACGACGCTCGACGTGATGGCGGCGCTGCGAACGCTCTCCCCTGACCAGCAGGCCGCGCTCGTGCTCGTGGACATGCTCGGCTACCCGGTGGCCGACGCCGCGGAGATCCTCGGGATATCCCAGGGCACGGTCAAGAGCCGTTGCGCGCGTGGCCGGGCGCGGCTGCTGCCGCGCCTCGCCCACCTGCGGCGGGCGGGCGGCGCGCCCCCCGGACCGCGGCCAGGGAACCGATCAGCCGCCGGGAACGTCTCACCTGCGCAGGGAGGAGGTGACGACCAGTCATGAAACGCCATGTCGGCGCGGCGACGCTCGCCAGGTACCGCGAGGGTGATCTCAGCGACCGCAGGGCAGCGCGCATCCGGGCGCACCTGGCTGGCTGTCGCCGCTGCACGGCCCTGGACGAGGACCTGGCCGGGGTCTCCGCGATGCTGGCCAGCGCGCCAGTTCCGGCCATGCCGGAGCAGGTCACCGCCAGGATCTCCGCGGCGCTGACCGCGGAGGCAGCCCGGCCAGCGCGGCTCGGCGCCGGGCACGAAGCCGGCCAGCCCGGCCATTCGCGGCATGCGTCAGCGCCCGGGCCTGGCCGCCGCTGGCGGCTGCCTGAGCTGCTGTCCCCGCTCGCGGTGCGCGCGGGCGCGGTCGCGGCGGCCGCCGCCGTGCTGGCCGGCGGCGTTTACGGAGCCGTCCAGCTCGCGGGCGGTCCGCCGGCATCTACCGCCAGCAGCGCCAGCGGCATCAGCGGTCCGGCCAGGACGGGGCTGCACGCGGCGGCCGGCACCGGCCCGCCGCTGACTTACACCCGGGCCGGCCACCCGGCCCAGTTCATCCCGGTCTCGACCGGCCGGGACTTCCAGCCAGGACTGCTCAGGTCGCAGGTCAGAAGCCTGCTGACCCGCGAAGCTGGCCCCAGTCAGCCGGTGAGCGGCCCACCGGCCAGCACGACGCACCCGGGTGCGAAGCGGAGCATTGGATCGGGCAGCGCCGCGGCCAAGCCGGCGTTCGGCGGCATCCCGCTCGCGGCCCTGCAGGGCTGCGTCACGCGGATTGCGGCGGGCCGCCAGGTACTGCTCGTGGACGTGGACCGCTACCAGGGCAAGCCGGCCACGATCATCGTCGTCGGGGGCGGCGCGGGCGGCCCGCGGGCGTGGGTGGTCGGGCCCGGCTGCTCGCGCTCGGACAGTGACGTGATTGCGCAGGCCAGTCTGGCCGGGGCGGGCTGAGGCCCGCCGCCTTGCGGGAATCTCCCGGCCCTAGGATCGGTTGACGCCGGTGGACGAGAGAAGGGCAACCAGACGTGACCGAGGTTCGGGATGTCATCATTATCGGGTCCGGGCCGGCCGGATATACGGCGGCGGTATACGCGGCCCGTGCACGGCTGAACCCGCTGGTGTTCGAGGGCTCGGTCATGTCAGGCGGCGCCCTGATGAACACCACGGACGTGGAGAATTTCCCTGGCTTCCCGGACGGCGTCCTGGGCCCGGACCTGATGGACGCGGTCCGCAAGCAGGCAGAGCGATTCGGCGCGGAACTCGTGTCCGACGACGTCACCGAGGTCGACCTGACGGCGAGCCCGAAGGTGGTCCGGGTCGGCGCCGAAACCTTCCTGGCGAAGACCGTGATCATCGCCACCGGTTCCAGCTACCGGGAACTGGGGATCCCCGGCGAGAAACGGCTGTCCGGCCACGGGGTGTCCTGGTGCGCGACCTGTGATGGCTTCTTCTTCCGTGAGCGGGACATCGCCGTCGTCGGCGGCGGTGACTCGGCGATGGAGGAGGCCACCTTCCTGACTCGCTTCGCGCGTTCCGTCACCGTCGTCCACCGCCGGGACACGCTGCGTGCCTCGAAGATCATGCAGGATCGCGCGCTGTCCAACCCTAAGATCCGCTTCGCCTGGGACAGCGAGGTGACCGAAGTGATCGGCGAGGACCGGGTGAGCGGGCTGAGGCTCCGCAACATCAAGACCGGCGAGGAAAGCATCCTCGAGGTCAGCGGCATATTCGTGGCCATCGGCCACGATCCGCGCAGCGAGCTCTTCACCGGGGTCCTGGCCACCGACGCCGAGGGCTACCTGCTCGTCGAGCAGCCGTCCACCCGCACGGCCATCGAGGGCGTCTTCGCGGCCGGGGACGTGGTGGACCACACCTACCGCCAGGCGGTGACAGCCGCGGGGACCGGCTGCGCGGCGGCTCTGGACGCCGAGCGCTGGCTCGCCGACCAGGAGTCGTGAAGCCAACCGGATCACGATAATTCAGATCGTTTAACTAGGTCGAAAGGAAGACCTCATCGTGGGCGCAACCAAGAAAGTTACGGACGACACCTTCGAGCTCGACGTGCTGAAGAGCGACAAGCCGGTGATCGTAGATTACTGGGCCGAGTGGTGCGGTCCCTGCCGTCAGGTGGCCCCCGTGCTCGAGGAAATTGCCACCGAGTACGCCGACAAGATCAATGTCGTCAAGCTGAACGTGGATGAGAACCCGGTGACGGCCCAGCGGTACGGGATCATGAACATCCCGACGCTCAGCGTCTTCTCCGGCGGCGAGGTCGTCAAGGAGATCGTCGGCGCGAAGCCGAAGTCGGCGCTCCTGCGCGACCTGGCCGATTTCATCTGAGCTGAGCTCTGCTGACCGGGCGAGACGCAGGCCCCGGGTGGCTGACGGCCAGGCCGGCGAGCCTGGAGCGCGGAACGGCTCCCTGTGTTACGCAGGGGGCCGTCGGCGTGTGTGCCGGGGTAACCAGACGGCGGCACCGCGGAGCGAGCTCGTTCAGCCTGATGGGCATCCGCGCGGCCCGGCCGCGACGGCCGGCTCGCGACCGGCTGCGGCGGGCTAGGCGAGGCGCAGGGCACGCTCGGGGCTCATCGAGCCGAGCAGCCGCTCCAGGGCGACCTCCACGTCCTCCCGCCAGGACAGGGCGGTCTTCAGCTCCAGCCGCAGCCTGGGATAACGCGGGTGCGGGCGCACCGTCTTGAAGCCGACAGCGAGCAGGTAGTCCGCCGGAACAACGCAGGACGGTCCCTGCCAGCGCAGATCACCGAATGCCTCGATCGCCTTGGCCCCTCGCCGGGTGAGATCCTTGGCGATTCCCTGGACCAGCATCCGGCCCAGCCCGCCGCCGGCGAAGTCGCCGAGTACATGGGCCGTCATCAGCAGGACCGCGTCTGCGCTGACCGGGCTGGTCGGGAAGGCCACCGAGCGTGGCACGAACTGTGGTGGCGCATAGAGCATGTAGCCCGCGGGGGCGCCATCCACATAGATGATCTTGCCGCAACTTCCCCATTCCAGCAGGACCGAGGAAACCCACGACTCCTTTTCCACCGGCGAATCCCCGGCCTCGACCGCCCTGGCCTGATTCAGCGGGTCAAGTTCCCAGAAGACACAGCGACGGCACCGGGGCGGCAGGTCATCGAGATTGTCCAGGGTGATACTGGCAAGACGACGCGACACCTGGCACTCCTGTAGTCGTGACAGCGGCCGGAACCGGCGGGCTGCCGGGAGCGCGGCCCGCCACTGGCGCCGGGCATGGCCGACCCGGCTGTCACCGGACATCGTCTCATGCCGCCGCGGTGCCCACGACAAGCTACCGTTCCCGCGGGCCGGCCTCCGGCTGCCTCAGCTGGCTGCCGCAGCCCGTCTCCGGTGATCGTTAAGCTGGGCGGATGGCTGCTCCCCGGAAGAGCTTCGGCAGTGACAACCACGCTGGCGCGCACGATGCCGTTATCCGGATGATCGGCGAGGCGAACGCCGGCCGCCTGCCGGCCTACGGGGATGACCCGTGGACCGCGCGGGCGACCGGGCAGCTGCGCACGGCATTCGGCGCCCGCGGCGGGGTCTACTTCGTGTTCAACGGCACGGCCGCCAACGTCCTCGGGCTGAGCCTGCTGGTCCGCCCGTTCGAGGCAGTGATCTGCGCGGAAAGCTCCCATCTCAACGTCGATGAGTGCGGGGCCCCCGAGCGGGTGCTGGGAAGCAAGCTGCTGCAGGTGCCCGCGGCGGACGGGAAGCTCACCCCGGACCTGGTGGCCAGCCGCCTGGGCGACCGGGGGGATGAGCACCGGGCCCAGCCGCGGGCCGTCGCCATTGCCCAGGTGACGGAGCTCGGCACCTGCTACACGCTCGGCGAGCTACGGGACCTCGCCGAGTTCTGCCGGGCCAGCGACCTGCGGCTGTACATGGACGGCGCGCGCCTGGCCAACGCTGCCGCTCATCTCGGCTGCCAGCTCGCCGACCTGGCCGCGTGCGCGGACGTGCTGAGTTTCGGCGGCACCAAGAACGGCGCCCTGGGCGCGGAGGCCGTCATCGTGATGAACGATGAGCTCGGCAGTGAGGCACGATTCCAGCGCAAGCAGCAGATGCAGCTGGCGTCCAAGATGCGCTACCTGGCCGCCCAGTTCGTGGCGCTGCTCGGGGATGAGCTGTGGCGGCGGAGCGCGGAGCATGCCAATGCCATGGCCGCCCGGCTGGCCGAAGGGGTGCGGGACCTGCCCGGGGTGGAGATATGCCAGGCCGTCGATTCCAACGCGGTGTTCGCGGCCCTGGACGCTGGCCACATCAGGTCGCTGCAGCGCGACTGGGATTTTTATATCTGGGGTTCCGGCCAGAACGTCGCCCGCTGGATGACGGCGTTCGACACGACCGCGGCTGACGTGGACGCGTTCGTCGCGGCGGTGCGCGCCGTGCTAACTGCGGCGTAGCGACCGCCCGGCCGTTTCACGTGAAACGGCGAGTCCCGGGAGCTCTCAGGCGCTCTGGGGATGAGCCCAGTCCGGGGTCATCGTCTTGACGATTCTCTCCAGGTCCTCAAGTGAGGCGAATTCGACGACGATCTTCCCCTTGCGCTGGCCGAGTTCGACCTTGACCCGGGTCTCGAAGGTATCCGAGAGCCGGTCAGCGAATTCCCGCAGCATCGGGGCGGCCGACGGCCTGGCCGGTGACTGCCTGGGCGGCCTGGCGGGCTGCGCGCCGAGGGCGGCTATTTCCTCCACCGCCCGGACGGAAAGCCCTTCCGCCACGATCCGGCGTGCCAGCTGCTCCTGTGCCTGCGGATCCTGCACGGCCAGCAGCGCCCGGGCATGCCCGGCGCTCAGCACCCCGGCGGCAACCCTGCGCTGCACGTCCGGGGGCAGCGCAAGCAGGCGCAAGGTGTTGGAGATATGCGGCCGCGAACGGCCGACCCGCTGCGCGAGCTCTTCGTGAGTGGCCCCGAAGTCGTCGAGTAGCTGCTGGTAGGCGGCCGCTTCCTCCAGCGGGTTGAGCTGCTCCCTGTGCAGGTTCTCGATCAGGGCATCCCTGAGCAGGTCATCGTCCGCTGTCCGCCGGACGATCGCCGGGACGTGACTGAGCCCGGCACGCTGGCAGGCGCGCCACCGCCGCTCGCCCATGACAATCTCGTAGTGCCCGGGCATGACCGCGCGGACGACCACCGGCTGCAGCAGGCCGACCGCCCGGATCGAGTCCGCCAGTTCCTCCAGTGCATCCTCGTCGAAGACCTGCCGGGGCTGGCGCGGGTTCGGCGTCATCGCGCCGACCGGAACCTCTTCAAAATGGGCGCCTGCGCTGCCGGCCTCGTCCGGTCCCGGCCGGGTCGCGGAGCCAGGATGACCGCTGGCGGCATCCCCGGGGACGGCATTCGCGGGCGGCGCGGTAGGGATCAGTGCCCCGAGCCCCTTGCCAAGTCCCCGTTTCTGCTGGGGCATCGCGTCGCCTCTCCTCGTTCTCCGCGTCGGGCCGGTGGAGCGGGACCGGCTGCGCGAGCGCCGGCCTGTCCTTGCCGGACCTATCCTGCCACCCTCACCCGGCGGCAGACGCTATCCGCGGAGGTCCGGCCGGATAGGTCTGGCCGGATGGCGCGGGCCCGGGCGGCGGGGCATCAGCCGCCTGCCGGGGCGTCCCGGTGGGCCATCTCCCTGGCGGCATCCAGGTAGGCCACCGCGCCGCTCGAGCCGGGATCGTAGGTCATCACTGACTGCCCGTAACTCGGCGCCTCGGAGACCCGGACGCTGCGCGGGATCACCGACTGCAGGACGATGCCGCCGAAGTGCTCTCGGACCTCATCAGCCACCTGGGCGGCCAGCCGGGTCCTGGCGTCGTACATCGTGAGCAGGATCGTCGAGACCGCGAGCGCCGGATTCAGGTGGCTCCTGACCAGGTTGACGGTACGCAGCAGCTGCTCCAGTCCCTCCAGCGCGTAGTACTCGCACTGGATCGGGATGAGCACCTCGGGCGCGGCCACCAGGGCATTCACCGTCAGCAGGCCGAGCGACGGCGGGCAGTCGATGAGTATGTAATCAAGATCCGACACGTCATGCCGGCCGAGCGCGCGGCTCAGCCGCGATTCCCTGGCCACCAGCGGGACCAGCTCGATCTCCGCACCCGCCAGGTCGATCGTGGCGGGCGCGCAATAGAGCAGCGGAATGGCCTCGACCGGGCGGATGATCGCGGCCAGCGGCCGGTCGTCGACCAGCACGTTGTAGACGGACGGGATTCCGGTGTGGTGATCGACATCCAGCGCCGTTGACGCGTTTCCCTGCGGGTCCAGGTCGACGACAAGCACCCTGCTGCCGTGCAGGGCCAGGCTGGCGGCAAGATTCACGGCCGTGGTGGTCTTGCCGACGCCGCCTTTCTGGTTCGCGATCGTAATGATCCGGCAGGCGCGCGGGCGCGGCCAGGCGGGACCGCCCGCCCTGGCGACGAGGGCGGCCTGCGCGGCGCGGGCGATCGGCGTGTCAGTTGCCTGCTCCGGGAGGACGGGAAGCACGACCTCAGCCGAGCCGCCCTCGCCGCGGCCACGGTGCTTCGGGGCCGCGCTGCTGACCGCAGCATTACTGGCCGCCGGCATGGTGACCGCCGGCATGCGTGGACCCCCGGCATGCTGACCGCCGGACCAGCTTTCCCGGGGGTCGCGGCACCGCCGGCAGCCGTCGCCCCGGCATCGTCGACCTCCCGGTCGCCGCGCGCCCGGGCCAGGTTCCCGGTCATGCCCGTCTCGTCCTCCCGCATCGCCGCGGTATCGCCCTGATCGCCGAACGCGGCTGTTTCACGTGAAACAGCCGCTGACAGCGCCTGCCGCATCCGCCGGGCCGGGCCGGCCGCATCGCTTCCGCCAGGGGCGGCCGGCCGCTCTTCACCGGTCCCGGTCGCCTTGTCCTCGGCCGGGCCGCCCGGCCCCGCTGCTGCGCTGCCGGCCGATGCGGGCGGCGTGCCGCTGGCCGCGCTTTCGGCCAGCCTGCCGGCCGGAGCCGCCGGCCATGACCCGGCGACCTGGCCGCCCGGCCAGCCGAGCCCCGCCGCGAGGGTCAGCCCGCCGGCCGGCTGACCGGAAGCCGATGCCGGAACACCCTCAGGCGGCCGTGCCCCCGGGAAGCCGGACTGTTCTCGCCGGTCAGGCTGTCCCGGCCATCCCAAGCCCGGCGCGGACGCCATCATCGAAGATCCTCTCGTCCCGGCGACCCGCCGCCGCGCGATCTGCGCGGATACCAGCATGCGTCCCGCCGTAAGGCAGCCTTGCGGCCCGCTTAGCCCGGAGCCGCTCAGGCCAGCGCCGGGCAGGCCGGAGCCGTTAGCCTAGCGCTGGTCAGCCGGACCCGCGGCGACCACGGCCGAGGCCCTGCGCAGGCCGCCGCGGCGGCACCGGACCGCGGCCTGTCCCGCCCTGCGGGCCATGCCTGAGGTCGCCAGCACTGACGGTACCGGGAATGCCGGGCCGGACAGCCTGGCCGCCCGGCCGCCCGGCGGTGAACCGGACCACCGTCGCCGCCGGATCGACCCTACCGCTACCAGCTCGCAGAACCTCCACATCCCGCGCGCCCAGCCGGCGCAGCTCCGGGCGCGCCCGGCTGACCTCCGCCGCGGCCCCGGCTCCCTTTATCGCGAGAACCACGCCGCCGGGCTTCAGCAACCCGATCGCGAGACCGGCCAGCTTGTCCAGCGGGGCGACCGCGCGCGCGGTTACCACGTCAGCCGCGAGCAGGCCGGTGACATCCTCGGCCCGGCCCCGCCGTATCTCAGCATTCGCCAGGCCCAGGATCTCGATGCATTCCTCCAGGAAGGCGACTCTCCGCGCCATCGGCTCCAGCAACGTGACCGTTATGTCCGGAAGCAGCATGGCCAGCACGATCCCCGGCAGCCCGGCACCGGATCCGAGGTCGATCAGCGAGCACGGGGACGGCACCAGCTCGGCGACCACGGCGCAATTGAGCAGGTGCCTGTCCCACAGCCGCGCGGCCTCGCCCGGACCGAGCAGGCCCCGCTCGACCCCGGGCCCGGCGAGCAGCCCGGCGTACCGCTCGGCCTGCCCGATCGCCGTCCCGAAAATCTCCGCGGCCACCGGCGGCGGAGCCGCGGGCAGCGCAGCGGCAGCCGGATCATCATGATTGGACATTGCTAAGGCACCTGATTCCGGCGGCAAGATCGTCAGCCGACCACCGCGCCGTGGGACCGCTGACCTGATTTTCGGCGGCCCGGCTGCTGCGCCAGCGATTAGCTGGCCGCGCGCTGCTGCCTGATCTAGACAGGCAGCACGACTACCCTGCGGTCCGGCTCCTCGCCCTCGGACTCACTGCGCAGGCCGGCCGCGGCCACCGCGTCGTGCACGACCTTCCGCTCGAACGGGTTCATCGCCGCCATCTTCTTGGCGACGCCGGTCCGCTTGACCTCATCTGCCGCATTGCTGCCGGCCTCGGTGAGCTCGGCCCTGCGCCGCTGCCGGTACCCGCCGACGTCCAGCATGATCCTGGTGCGTGCGCCGGTCTGCCGGTGCACGGCAAGCCTGGTCAGTTCCTGCAGCGCCTCCAGCACCTCGCCGCGCGGGCCGACCAGCTCATCCAGTGTCGCGCCGACCACGGAAACCAGCGCCCGGTCGCCCTCCACGTCCATGTCGATATCGCCATCAAGATCGGCCACATCGAGCAGTCCCTCGACATAGTCGGCCGCTATCTCGCCCTCCAGCTCGAGGTTGGCAAGATCCACTGCAGCCTCATCGCCGGCTGGTGCTTGCGCAGGCTGCGCCTCTGACGCCGGCTCGTCCGTTGCGGGGGACTCGCCCGAAGGCGCCGCAGCCGCTCCGCCGACTACGTCCGCCGGATACTGCGGCACAGCGTCTCCGTACGTCTCAGCAACCGCGTTTTCACCCTGAGTCACTACCGGGCCCTCCTACTGTCGGGGTCGAGTGCTCTGGCAACGGCCGGGTCCCGGCCCCGGCCACTATCCCTTGCCGGAGCGCTTGCTTCGTGACTGCCGTTGCCGCTGCTGCCTGACGAGCTTAACCTCGGGCGTCTCGGGCTCGGGCTCGGGCTCGGCGCGTCCCCGGCCCAGCCGGCGCAAGATCCCGCCGCCGGACCCGTTGCTGTTCCCGTTGGCCGATGCCCGGGCGGTGCCAGCCGGCTTGCCCGGCGGCGAGCTGCCTGTGCCAGCCGGCTTGCCCGGCGGCGGCCTGCCGGTCCCAGCCGGCTTGCCCTGCGATGAGGGCCGCCCAGCCCCAGCGGGCTTACCTTGCGACGACGGCCGGGGCGGCCCGGCTGACTTGCCCGGTGACGCCGGCTTGGCCGTCCGGCCCTGCTGCTTTCCGCCGCCCGCCGCCGGGCGCGCGGGCGCGGCGGGATTCCCCGGCTGCTTGCCGCTATTCGGCGATCCGGATCCGGCCGGCGCTGATCCCGATGACCCGTTGGAACCTGGCGGTAGGCGCTTCGGCGGGCGCGAGGCGGGCCGGGGCGGGGCAAGGGCCGGTGTCACGGCGCCAGTCGCGGCCGCCGTCCCGCCGGCCGCGAGCGGCTGGGGGTATCTCCTGAACAGGACGTACTGCTGGCCAAGCGTCCACAAGTTCGTGGTCACCCAGTAAAGGACGAGCCCGAACGGCCAGTACAGGCCGGACAGCGCGAAGAACGGCATGATGTACGCCATGTACTTCTGCGACTGACCCATCGGGTTGTCCGGGCTGGCCGTGGGCATCATCCCGCGCTTCATGCTCTGCCGCACGGTCAGGTAAGTGGTGACCATGCTGACTATGACGGCAAGCAGGATGACGATCCGGACGTGCAGCGGAGTGCCCGCGGCCAGGAACTTGTCCGAGATAGTCACGCCGAGGATCTTGGCGTGCTGAGCGCTGGCCACCATCGTTTCCGAGAGGCCATACTTCGTGGGCTCCCCCGGCTTCCATTCGGCGATCGCCTTCAGCACGCTGAACAGGGCGAAGAACATGGGCAGCTGCGCAGCCACCGGGAGACAGCCCATCAGCGGGTTGACGCCCGCCTCCTGATAGAGCTTCATCATCTCGGAGTTGAGCGTCTGCTTGTCGTTCTTGTACTTCTTGCGCAGCACGCTCATCTGCGGTGCGAGCGCCGTCATCCGGCGGGTCGTGTGCATCTGCTTGATGAACAGCGGCACCATGATCAGCCGCATCAGGACCACGAGCAGCATGATCGTCAGCGCCCAGGTCCATCCGCTAGCCAGGCCGAAGATCGGGCTCACCACGCCGTAGATGCGTGAGAGCACCCACGCGACCGCGTCATAGAGCGGGTTAAGCGGGTTCACCAGCTAGCTCCTTGTGATCTCGTCGGCAGTGCTGGGCTGTCGCCCGGAGGCGGCACCGGCTCTCTGCCGGTCGGTACCGGATCAAGGCCGCCGGCGTGGAATGGGTGGCACCGGCTCAGCCGCCGGGCCGCCAGCCAGCCGCCACGCAGCGCGCCATGCAGCTGAATAGCCTCCAGCGCGTAGGCGCTGCAGGACGGCAGGAACCGGCAGCGCGGCATGAGCAGCGGGCTGATGAAGCGCCGGTACCCGGTGATCACCGCGGCGAGAACCCGGGCGGCGGCCGATGGCCGGTCCCTAGTCTCGCCCTGCACCGTGGTCATCACCGACGCCGCATCCCGCCTTGCCGCCGCAGCAAAGTGCCGAGTACCAGGTCAAGATCGGCGGCAAGATCTGCCTGGCGTGCGGTCGCGGCCCGGGGATTGGCGCGTACCACAAGCAGGCTACCTCCAGGAAGCGACCCCAGATACCCGCGGGCCAGGTGACGGAGCCGCCGCCGGACCCGGTTACGCACCACCGCCGTGCCCACCGCGCGGCTCACGACGAATCCAACCCGGGCCGGCTCATCCCGGCCAGGGCGCACCAGCAGATGGCCGGTCAGCAGCGCCCGGCCGGCCCGGCCGCCGCCCCGGACCGCCGCGGAGAATTCTGCCCGATGCCGCATCCGCGCCGCTGCGGGAAGCACCGGCTATCACCGCGGCGCGGGCTGGCTGCGCAGGTCAGACACTGACCCGGGCGCGGCCCTTGCGGCGCCGCGCGGCGAGAACGGCGCGGCCGGCCCTGGTGCGCATGCGCAGCCGGAACCCGTGCGTCTTCGCGCGGCGGCGGTTGTTCGGCTGGAACGTACGCTTGCTCACTGGGGCTCCAGATACGGTGCATGGTTCGGAAAATGCAGGTGCCGGCGGCCAGGCCCGGGCAGATTCCGCACAGGCAGAACTGGCGCCGGGTGGACCGGACCAATGCACGTTACGCGCATTAGCCGGCGCGGGTCAAACTGCCCGCGCGGCCGGCCGCCGGGCAGCGGGTGCAACAACGCTGTTTGCGCAGCGCGCCCCGGAACCGGGCCCTAGGCTGTGGACAAAGGTCCGGGGAGAGCGGGCACCCAGGGCGGCTAGATCGCCGAAGCTATCCGCAGGCGGCGGAGGAGCGGCCACGGAACGCGAAACTACGTGCACAACCTGTGGAAAAACCTGTTGATCCATGTTGGGGGCAAGCGCGAGGTGAACGGTCGATGAGCGAAGCAGACCTCGCGGAGGTGTGGGCACGGTCCCTTGACGAGCTCGACCAGATGCACATCGAGCCGGCCCAGCGCGCCTGGCTTCAGCTGACCCGCCCGCTCGGGCTCGTTGAGAATACGGCACTGATCGCCACTCCGAATGAGTTCGTGAAGGAGCAGCTCGAGACCAGGCTCCGCTCGCTGATCACGAACGCCCTGTCCAGGGAACTCGGCCGCAGCATCCAGCTCGCCGTGACCGTCGATCCCGCGGTGATCTCGGCGATGCCCCTTCCCGCCGCGGGCACCGGCCATCCAGGGCAAGCCGGGCAAGCCGGCCCGGAGCACGACATGGCCGCGGGCCGCCGGATGGCCGGCCTGGACCCGGGCCGCGGGCTGGCGGATCATGATGCCACCACGTCCCCCGTCGGCCCCGCGTCCGGCATCGACGGCAGGATGACGCCCGAGCACGAGATGACCGGCGGCGGCATGGATCCGGTCACCGGCCGGCCCCGGCAGTCAGCCATCCCCGGCCACACCACGCCGGGTCACGGCGCACCGCGTCCCGGCCAGGCCAGGCTCAACCCGAAGTACACCTTCGAGACGTTCGTGATCGGGTCGAGCAACAGGTTCGCGCACGCCGCCGCGGTCGCGGTCGCCGAAGCGCCGGCCAAGGCCTACAACCCGCTCTTCATTTACGGTGACTCCGGGCTGGGCAAGACGCACCTGCTGCATGCCATCGGCCACTATGCGCAGAGCCTCTACCAGGGCGTCCGGGTGCGGTACGTCAGCTCGGAAGAGTTCACGAACGACTTCATCAACATGATCAGGGACGGCAAGCAGGATGGCTTCCGGCGCCGTTACCGCGATGTCGACGTGCTGCTGGTCGACGACATCCAGTTCCTGGAGAACAAGGAAGGGACTCAGGAAGAGTTCTTCCATACCTTCAACACCCTGCATAACGCCAGCAAGCAGATCGTGATCTCCAGCGACCGCGCGCCCAAGCGCCTGGTGACTCTCGAGGACCGGCTGCGCAGCCGGTTCGAGTGGGGGCTGCTCACCGATGTCCAGCCGCCGGAGCTGGAGACCCGCATCGCGATCCTGCGTAAGAAGGCAGTCCAGGAGGGCCTCAACGCCCCGCCTGAGGCGCTGGAGTACATCGCGAGCCGGATCTCCACCAACATCCGCGAGCTTGAGGGCGCGCTGATCAGGGTCACGGCTTTCGCCAGCCTCAACCGCCAGTCGGTCGACCTCCAGCTGGCCGAGATCGTGCTGAAGGACCTGATCCCCGAGGCGCAGGGTCCGGAGATCACCGCCGCCACCATCATGGGCCAGACCGCTTCCTACTTCGGGCTGTCGATCGACGACCTCTGCGGTACATCCCGGTCGCGGGTCCTGGTCACCGCCCGGCAGATCGCCATGTACCTGTGCCGCGAGCTGACCGACCTGTCGCTGCCGAAGATCGGGCAGCAGTTCGGCGGCCGCGACCACACCACCGTGATGCACGCGGACCGGAAAATACGTTCCCTGATGGCCGAGCGGCGGTCGATCTACAACCAGGTCACGGAACTCACCAACCGCATCAAACAGCAGGCGCGATCCGGGTGAACGGTTACATAGCAGTGCCTTGCGCGACAATCAGTGCGCACAGGCTGTGGACAAACCTGTGGATGCGCTTGGGACAAGCGGAGGACAACTCCGGCCGGCCGGGGGGTAACTGCGCGGCGAACGACGTGAGCCGCACGGCTATCCACAGCGCGCCGGTGCGCCGACTGGGGCCGGGCACAGGGCATGTGGACGGCCGCACCCCCACTGGGCTGCGACGACACCAGATGTCCCCAGCGTCCACCGTCCCTATGACTACTACGTCTCTTTATTTCACTGACATACCAAGTACCAAGCAGGCATCGCGCGCCGCGAGTCGCGCCGCCCGCTGGCACGTCCCGAGAACGGGAGGCAACTTCGCGTGAAAATCCAGGTAGAACGTGACGTCCTGGCCGAGGCAGTGGCGTGGACCGCGCGTGCGCTCCCGGCCCGGCCAACGGTTCCGGTGCTGGCCGGCATGCGGCTGCACGCCGGGGCAGAGCTCACCTTGTCCAGCTTCGACTACGACGTATCGGCGGAGGCCCGGATAGCGGTCACGGCCGAGGAGGAAGGCAGCGCCCTGGTCTCCGGCCGGCTGCTCGCCGAGATCAGCCGGAGCCTGCCGAGCCGCCCGGTGCAGATCAGCTCGGACGGCGGGCGCGCGGTACTGACCTGCGGTAGCTCGACCTTCACGCTGCTGACCATGCCCGAGGACGAGTACCCGGCGCTGCCGACGATGCCGCCGGCCGCGGGGTCAGTGGGGAGCGACGCGTTCGCCTCCGCGGTAAGCCAGTCCGCGACCGCGGCCGGCCGGGATGACACGCTGCCCGCCCTGACCGGGGTCAGGATCGAGATCGAGGGCGATGCCATCACTCTCATCTCCACCGACCGGTACCGGCTGGCCATGCGCGAGCTGCGGTGGACGCCGGCCCGCCCGGACATGTCCGCCGCGGTGCTCGTGCCAGCCCGGGCGCTCGCCGACACGGCCCGGTCGCTGACCTCGGGCGCGGAGGTATCGATAGCGCTTGCCCTGCCCGGTGACGCCGGCTCCGGCGGCGACGGGATGATCGGGTTCGAGGGCGCGGGGCGGCGGACGACGACCCGGCTGCTCGGCGGAGAGTTCCCGCGGTACCAGGCACTGCTGCCGACGCACGTCAATTCGGTTGCCGAGATCTCCACCGCGCAGCTGGCCGAGGCGGTCAAGCGCGTCGCCCTCGTCGCCGAGCGCAACACCGCTGTGCGGCTCGCCTTCACGCCCGGCGAGCTCGTTCTCGAGGCAGGTACCGGAGACGAGGCGCAGGCGGTGGAGATCCTCGAGGCGAGCTATGAGGGAGACGACCTGTCCGTCGCCTTCAACCCGCAGTACCTGCTGGACGGCCTGGCCGCGATCGACTCGGACATGGCCAGGATCTCGTTCACCGAGCCGGGCAAGCCGGCGCTGATTACCGGCAAGCCATCGCCCGACGGCCAGCCCGACTACCGGTACCTGCTGATGCCGATCCGGCTGGGCGGATAGCCGGTGACGGGCACCGTCGCGCCAGCCTGGCGGCCTCCGGTGATCACCGCCGATGACGTTGTCCCGCAGTAGTCTGCATAGCCGTGCACATCACCCGGCTCGCGCTGACCGATTTCCGCTCCTACGCGTCGGCTGACCTGAGCCTCGCGCCGGGCGTGAGCACGTTCATGGGGGCCAACGGGCAGGGAAAGACGAACCTGGTCGAGGCAGCCGCCTACGTCGCGACGCTCGGCAGCCACCGGGTCGCTGCCGATGCGCCGCTCATCCGCCGCGGCGCGGCGCGGGCGATCCTGCGCGCGGGCGTGACATCCCAGGCCAGGGACAGCCTGGTGGAGATCGAGATCAACCCGGGCAGGGCGAACCGGGTCAGGCTGAACCGGGTGCCGATGCCCAGGCCCCGCGAGGTGCTCGGGACGCTGCGCTGCGTGCTGTTCGCGCCCGAGGACCTCACGGTGGTCAAGGGCGATCCGGACCAGCGGCGCCGGTACCTCGACGACCTGCTGGTCGCGACCGCGCCCAGGTACGCGGGCACCCGGGCGGACTACGAGCGGGTACTGCGGCAGCGCACCGCACTGCTGAAGTCGGCCCGGGCGCGGGGCGGCGGGGCGCCGGGCGCGCTCGACGCCTGGGATGACCAGCTCGTCAGGACGGGAGCGGAGCTGACCGTCGGCCGGCTGGAGCTGGTGGCCACGATCCGGCCGCTGGTGGCCAAGGCATACGCAGCGGTCTCCGGGGAGGATGGCACGGCGGGAATGACTTACCGCCAGCCGTTCGGCGGGAAGGACGAGCCTGCGCCCGGCCTGGCGCCGCTGCAGGAAGGGCTGCGCGAGGCGCTGAGCGGCGCGAGAATGGCCGAGCTTGACCGCGGCGTCTGCCTGGTCGGCCCGCACCGGGATGAACTCGAGCTGCGGATCGGCGAGCTCCCCACCCGCGGCTACGCGAGCCACGGCGAGTCCTGGTCGATGGCACTCGCACTCCGGCTGGCCGCCTATGAATTGCTGCGATCTGATGGTGAGGATCCCGTGCTGATACTCGACGACGTCTTCGCCGAGCTGGATGCGGGACGGCGCGAACGGCTTGCCGTGCTGGTCGGCGGCGCCGAGCAGGTGCTGGTGACCGCCGCGGTGACCGCCGACGTGCCGGCCGGGCTGGCCGGAGCCAGATTCGACGTGGCCGATGGGGCGATTACCCGTGCCTGAGAACATCCCGCAGCCTGAGAACGATGCAGCGCCTGAGCACGATGCTCCGCCTGAGCACCAGGCGGAGCCAGCAAGGCGCATCGCGGAGCAGGCGGCCGCCGGGCTGCCCGATCAGGCCAGGCCCGCCGCTGATCCGGCCGGCCGGGCGCAGCTCGCCCGCGAGGCCCTGCTGAGAGCGAAGGCTGACTCGGCCGCCCGCGGAAACTGGCCCGCCCGCCCCGCCGACCAGGCAGGCCGGTCACAGCCGGGGAGCACCGGGCGCCGGCCGCGGCTGGATGATCCGCAGGCGCTGAACGCCACTATCGCGGGGCTCATCAACGCCCGCGGCTGGCAGCTGGCCGCCGCGGCGGGATCGGTGTTCGGCCGGTGGGCGGAGATCGTGGGCCCGGAGCTCGCCGCGCACACCCGCCCGGACGGCTTCGCGGACGGGGAACTGACCGTGGCCGCCGACTCCACCGCGTGGGCCACGCAAGTCCGGCTGCTGGCAGCCACGCTGGTGCGCAGGCTGAATACGGAACTCGGCGACGGGGCGGTACGGCGGGTAAAGGTGCGCGGTCCCGCGGCGCCCAGGCAGCCAGGGCAGTGGCGTGTTCGAGATAGCCGGGGACCGCGTGACACGTACGGCTGAGCCTGACGGTACTCCCAGGTAAAATAAGAGTGCACCAGGAGACGGCGGCGGGGGCTCGCGGCGCTCGCGGGTGTCCGTTCCAAGAGGAGCATCCACTTTGTCGTATGACGCACGTTCGATCACGGTCCTTGAGGGCCTGGAGGCAGTACGCAAGCGCCCCGGCATGTACATCGGCTCTACCGGCGAGCGCGGGCTGCATCATCTGGTCCAGGAGGTAGTCGACAACGCCGTAGACGAGGCGCTGGCCGGGTACTGCGACCGGATTGAGGTGACGCTGCTGGCCGACGGCGGTGTCCGCTGCTCGGATAACGGCCGTGGCATCCCGGTGGACGAGCATCCGGTCGAGCACCGCCCGGCCCTGGAAGTAGTGCTGACCACGCTGCATGCCGGCGGCAAGTTCGATGCCAAGTCCTACGCCGTCTCCGGCGGCCTGCACGGCGTCGGCGTGTCGGTGGTGAACGCGCTGTCCGCGCGGCTCGAGGTCGAGGTCCGCAAGGACGGCTACACGTGGCGGCAGTCGTATGCGCGCGGCGACAAGATCACGGAGCTGAGCAGGGACGAGCCGACCGGCGAGACCGGCACAACGATCACCTTCTGGCCGGACCCCGAGATCTTCGAGTCGACCGTGTGGTCCTTCGAGATGCTGTCGCGGCGGCTGCAGGAGATGGCCTTCCTGAACCGGGGCCTGGCGATCACCCTGACCGACGAGCGGCCCGACCACATCAACGGCCAGCCGCACGTCGCCAGCTACTGCTACGAGGGCGGCATCGCCGACTTCGTGCGGTACCTGAACGCCTCCAAGGAGGCAGTGCACGCGACGGTGATCGATTTCGGCGGCGAGGGCGACGGGATCTCGGCCGAGATAGCCATGCAGTGGAGCGGCTCGTACTCCGAATCCGTGCACACCTTCGCGAACACGATCAACACCGCCGAGGGCGGCACCCACGAGGAGGGGTTCCGGGCCGCGCTCACCACGATCGTCAACCGGTATGCGCGCGAGCAGAAGATGCTGCGGGACAAGGATGACAACCTGACCGGCGATGACGTCCGCGAGGGCCTGACCGCGATCATCCACGTCAAGCTCGCCGAGCCGCAGTTCGAGGGGCAGACCAAGACCAAGCTCGGCAACACCGAGGCCAAGTCGTTCGTCCAGAAGGTCTGCAACGACCACCTGCGGGACTGGTTCGAGCGCAATCCCGGTGAGGCCAAGGCCATCATCATCAAGGCGGCCCAGGCCGCCCGCGCCAGGATCGCCGCGCGGCAGGCGCGCGACCTGACCCGCAAGAACCTGCTGGGCTCCACCTCGCTGCCGGGCAAGCTGGCTGACTGCCAGTCCGGCGACCCGGTGCGCTGCGAGATCTACGTCGTCGAGGGTGACTCGGCGGGCGGCTCCGCCAAGGGCGGCCGGGATCCCATGTACCAGGCGATCCTGCCGATCCGCGGCAAGATCCTGAACGTCGAGAAGGCCAGGATCGACCGGGTACTGAAGAACAACGAAGTGCACGCGATGATCACGGCGCTGGGCACCGGGATCCACGACGAGTTCGACATTTCCAAGCTCAGGTACTACAAGATCATCCTCATGGCCGACGCCGACGTGGACGGCCAGCACATCGCGACCCTGCTGCTCACCCTGCTGTTCCGGTTCATGAAGCCGCTGATCGAGGCCGGCCACGTGTACCTCGCGCAGCCGCCGCTCTACAAGATCAAGTGGGAGGGCAGGGGGACGCTGCCCGGCTACGCCTACTCCGACCTGGAGCGGGACAGGGTGATCGAGGCGGGCATCGCGGACGGCCGGAAGGACCCGCGTCCGCGGGACGGCGTGCAGCGATTCAAGGGACTCGGCGAGATGAACGCGACCGAGCTATGGGAAACCACGATGGACCCCGCGAGGCGGGTGCTGCGGCAGATTACGGTGGACGACGCCGCGCAGGCTGACGAACTGTTCAGCGTGCTGATGGGCGAGGACGTCGAGGCACGGCGCGCGTTCATCCAGCGGAACGCCAAGGACGTCAGGTTCCTCGACATCTAACGATCCGCCGCCGGAAAGATCTGCCCTGAAATTCGAGAGGCCAGCAAGTGACTGAAGTAGACGTGCCCGGCGCACCGGCGGAGGGTCACGACCGTACCGAGCCTGTCGACATCCAGGTAGAGATGCAGCGCAGCTACATCGACTATGCGATGTCGGTCATCGTGGGCCGGGCGCTGCCCGATGTCCGGGACGGTCTGAAGCCCGTCCACACCCGCATCCTGTACGCGATGTATGACGGTGGCTACCGGCCGGACCGCGGCTACTTCAAATGCGCGCGCGTCATCGGCGAGGTGATGGGCAACTACCACCCGCACGGCGACAGCGCCATCTATGACGCGCTGGTCCGGCTCGCCCAGCCCTGGGCGATGCGGATGCCGCTGGTGGACCCCCAGGGCAACTTCGGCTCGCCCGGTAACGATCCTGCGGCCGCGCACCGCTACACCGAGTGCCGGCTCGCCCCGCTGGCCATGGAGATGCTGCGGGACATCGACAAGGAAACAGTCGATTTCCGGCCGAACTACGATGGCCGGTCCGCCGAGCCGGTAGTGCTGCCCAGCCGCTTTCCCAACCTGCTGGTCAACGGTTCCGAGGGAATCGCGGTCGGCATGGCGACCAAGATCCCGCCGCACAACCTGCGCGAGCTTGCCGCCGGCGTCGAGTGGTTCCTGGACAACTACGACGCTCCTGACGAGGAGCTGCTCGAGGCCCTGATCGAGCGGGTCAAGGGCCCGGACTTCCCCACCAGCGGGCTGATCGTCGGCCGCCGGGGCATTCAGGACGCCTACCGGACCGGCCGCGGCTCGATCACGATGCGCGCCGTCGTGGAGGTCGAGGAAGACCGCAAGGGCCGCGTTTGCCTGGTCGTCACCGAGCTGCCGTACCAGGTCAACCCGGACAACCTGGCGCTGAAGATTGCCGAACTCGTGCGCGACGGCAAGGTCTCCGGCATCGCGGACGTGCGCGATGAGTCCAGCGGCCGTACCGGCCAGCGGCTCGTCATCGTGCTGAAGCGGGATGCGATCGCCAAGGTCGTGCTGAACAACCTGTACAAGCACACCCAGCTGCAGGACACATTCGGCGCGAACATGCTGGCCCTGGTCGACGGAATCCCCCGCACGCTGCGGCTCGACCAGATGATCAGGTACTGGGTAACCCACCAGATCGAGGTCATCGTCCGGCGGACCCGCTACCTGCTGCGCAAGGCACGCGAGCGGGCCCACATCCTGGGTGCCCTGCTCAAGGCGATCGACCAGATAGATGCCGTTATCGCCCTTATCAGAGCCAGCGAATCGGCGGTGGCCGCCCAGCAGGGCCTGATGGACCTGCTGGACATCGACGAGATCCAGGCTCGCGCCATCCTCGACATGCAGCTGCGGAAGCTTGCCGCCCTCGAGCGCCAGCAACTGGTGGATGAATACGAAGTCCTGATGGCCCAGATTGCCGAGTACGAGGCCATCCTCGCCTCGCCGGAGCGGCAGCGCCAGATCGTCGGCACTGAGCTCGCCGAGATCGTCGCCAAGCATGGCGACGACCGGCGGACTGAGATCATCGCCTACGACGGAGACATGTCCGTGGAGGACCTGATCGCCGAGGAAGACGTGGTCGTCACGATCACCCGCGGCGGGTACGCCAAGCGCACCAAGACGGACCTCTACCGCGCTCAGCGGCGCGGCGGCAAGGGCGTGCGGGGCGCGCAGCTGCGCACCGACGACATCGTGGATCACTTCTTCGTCACCACGACCCACCACTGGATCCTGTTCTTCACCAACAAGGGCAGGGTTTACCGGACTAAGGCCTACGAGCTGCCTGACACTGCCAGGGACGCCCGCGGCCAGCACGTCGCCAACCTGCTTGCGTTCCAGCCTGATGAGCGCATCGCCGAGGTGCTGGCGCTGCGGGATTACTCGGTCTCGCCCTACCTGGTGCTCGCGACATCCTCCGGGCTGGTGAAGAAGTCGCGGCTCAGCGATTTCGACTCACCGCGCCAGGGCGGCATCATCGCGATCAATCTGCGCGAGGACGACGAGGTAATTGCCGCGAGGCTGGTGTCGCCAGAGCAGGATCTGCTACTGGTCAGCAAGCATGCGCAGGCGATCAGGTTCCGTGCCACCGACGATGCGTTGCGGCCGATGGGCCGGGCGACCTCCGGGGTGATCGGGATGCGGTTCTCCAACGGCGACGAACTGCTCGGCATGCACGTAGTCCGGTCAGATGCTGACGTCCTGGTGGCCACCGGTGGCGGCTACGCAAAACGGACCGCGGCGGAGCAATACCCCGTCCAGGGCCGGGGCGGCAGGGGCGTGCTGACGGCCCGTATCGTCGAGACCAGGGGCGAACTCGTCGGCGCGCTGATGGTCCGTCCGGAGGACGAGGTATTCGCCATCACGTCCGCTGGCGGGGTGATCAGGACGGCTGCGGCCGAGATCAAGCAGTCGGGTCGGCAGACTATGGGCGTCCGGCTGGTGAACCTGGCCGAGGGCCAGAGCCTGGTCGCCATCGCCCGCAATGCCGAGGCGTCGGTCGACGACGGCGAGACTCTGGACGCCGGGGACGCGGAAGGCGGGATTACTGCCGGGGCTGGCGATGCTCCGGAGGCCGGCGGTGCGGCGGCGCAGACTGGGGCGGCTGTGCAAGAAGTCGGAGATGTCGCGGAATCCGGCTCTGCGGACGCCCGCTCCCTGGACGCCGGGCAGGATGATCCGGTACCGGATGAATCGTGACCGGGAGGTGCGCTGAGTGCTCGCCCGGAGGCCGTTAGTTCGGCGATGATACGCCGCGGAGGTGCAGAGATACCCATAGCTCGCCGGACGCAACGGACCCGGGTCCAGCGGCGTCTTATAGGTGTAGGCGCGGCTGATGGCTGGTTCTCGCGGACATGAACTGGTCATCTGGGGATAACCTCGTGACAGGCAACTTTCCGGAGGAGGACGACGTGGACCATCGCGTGGAGCCACAGTCGTGGCTGCCCGAGGGGGCTGCCAGAGATCAGGACCTCGGTGCAGGCACCTCGCATCAGGGCGACGAGCAGTCTGCGGGGGCGGGGCTGGCCACTAACGGGAACATGTCGTCCTCGGTCAGCGACGCAGTGCCGGCAGCGGACGGGCCGCGGATGGCGTCGCCCTATCCCGACCAGATCCAGTCGCCCTATCCCGGCCAGATGGCCGCGCCGAATGCCACAGCGGGCACGGCCACATCGACGTTCGGGGTCATAGGCAGCCCAGACCTCCTGGGCACGCCGGAGAAGGCGCGCAAGTTCCGGAGGGCACCGAAGGCGCCCAGGGCAAGGAAGCCCCCGAGGGTGCAGGTGCAGGCTGCCCGGCAGGCACAGAACGGTGCGGTGCCAGTCCGCCGTGCCCAGCTCTCGATCACCAGGGTGGAGCCCTGGTCGGTCATGAAGTTCAGCTTTATGATCTCGCTTGTCGGCTGGGTCGTGCTCTTCGTCGCGGTAGCCGCGCTCTACTACTCTCTGTCGAAGATCGGGGTCTTCACGTCGATCGAGAAATCGGTCACTGACGTGACGTCCAGCAAGGGAGCCGCTGGCGTGAAGGCCAGCAACTGGTTCTCCGCCTCCCGGGTGCTCGGCTACACGATGCTCGTCGGCGCCGTGAACGTGGTCCTGATCACCGCGCTTGCCACGGTGGGCTCGGTGATCTACAACCTGGTCACGCACGTCGCGGGCGGCATCGAGGTCACGCTCAAGGAGACCGACTGACGCGCTGGCCGGCGGTTGCGGTAATCTAGCGCGGCGGTGCCCAGAGTTTGCCGGTGCCTGCCGCTACCCGAGGGCCTGTAGCTCAGCCGGTTAGAGCGCTTCCCTGATAAGGAAGAGGTCGGAGGTTCAAGTCCTCCCAGGCCCACCCACGAACGCACAGGTCATAGCCTCTTAGACCGATATCGAGTCGGCTCAGCGCGCATCCTGAGTGACTAATCCGAAAATCGGCGAGTTAGCGGGCAGGCGGCAGCACCCGGGCGGAGCGCTAGCGGAGCCGGGCTGGTTGTGGCGGTTGGTCAGGCGGCGGGTTCGAGGGTGACTTTGTAGCCGAGGGCTTCGAGCTGGCGGATGTGGGCGCGCTTGCGGCGGTCGGGGTTGATGTGGGTGCCGGAGTAGTCGCTGCCCAGGTCGGTGTAGCGGGTTGCGGGGTCGGATAGCAGGTGCCAGATGATGACCAGGATGGACCGGCCGACGGCGACGATGGCCTTCTTCGCGCCGCGGCGGCGGGCGATCCGCCGGTAGCGCTCGCCGAGGAAGGTGTCGGTCCGGGCGGCTCCGACGGCGGCCTCGCCCAGGACGCGGGCCAGGTAGGGGTTGCCGTGCCCGGTGGAGCCCTTGCCTTTCTTCTTCCCGGCGGATTCCTTCACGCCGGGCGCGAACTTCGCCCAGGACGCCAGGTGCCCGGCGGTGGGGAACCGGGTCATATCGGTGCCGATCTCGGCGATGATGATCGCGGCGGCGACGGGGCCGATGCCGGGGATCTCATCCAGCCGGCCGGCCGCGTGCGGCGAAAGGGGCGATCATCTCCTCGATCCGCGCGCCGCGCTCGGCGATGTCGGCGTTGATCCCGTCGACCCGGGCGAGCATCTTGGCCAGCAGGAACGCGTGGTGATCGGTGAAGTGCCCGGTGAACGCCTCCTCCAGCGCGCCGGATCCTGGCCCGCATCCGGGTGCGGGCCAGCTGCGCCAGCACCCTGGGGCTGCGCTCCCCGGCGATCAGGGCATCCATCATGTCCCGGCCGGAGACCCCGAAGATGTCGCTAGCCACCACCGACAGCTTGATGCAGGCGTCGTCCAGCACTTCTCGAGCCCGTTCTTCTCCGCGTGCCGGAGCCCGACCAGGTCCGGACCCGGTACCGGGCCACGTCCCGCAGCCGCCGGACCTGCCGGCGGCGGCACGAAGACTGGGCCGGATGCATCTGCCGCTCGGCGACCTTGCACAGCCAGACGGCAGTCGAGCCTGCCCGGTTTCGGGCCGGCCGCCGCAGATGCCTGCACGTCCCGCGGCGTTGACCAGCCACGGTCTCGAACCCGGCCGGCCTCCAGCACCGCAGAGAACAGCCGGTTTCCAGTAGCTGCTGGAGGTTGCTTCCATCACCACCCGGGTCACCCCCAGGCAGCGCAGCCGGTCCGCCATGCCCAGCAGCGACCGGGTCATCGTCGGAGTAGGCCTGCACCTCCTGCAGCCGCCGCCCAGGGCGATCCTCATCGGGCACCCGCACGCAGCACACCAGCTCCGCCTTGCCGATATCCAGCGCCGCGACCCGCTCGATGATCTCCTCACGGTCGTGTGTCTCCTGCAGCACCCGGCACCTCCCTTGCCTCAGCGGTGAACAGCAGGCGGCTGCCCGCAGGAACCGCAAGGGGACAGCAGAATCTAATCCGCGTGCTCAAGGCGACAATGAAGGTCCCATCGCGCGGTTCCCCGCACCCAGCTAACTGACGGCCTCCAGCGACCATAGACACCCGGCGTCAGCGGGCAGCCACCCCCGATTTTCAGCCCGGAACGGGCGTCCCGCAGGGATATCAGAGCTAACTGCGTAACTATGCACCCTCGCCAAGCCCGAAGATGCGGTCCATGACGTCGGCTCCGCTTTGCAGGACGGGCCGGATCTGCTTGCGGTAGAACAGCTCGGTCACGACTGTGCTCTTATGGCCGACCAACCGGGAGATCTCCTCCATAGGGATGCCGCCATCGGACAGCAGCGACACGAAGCTGTGCCGCAGCTCACGTGGCGTCCATTCCCGCGCATCCACCCCAGCCGCACTCTTGATTGCGTTACGGAAGTCGCGGCGCACATTCTCCGGGCTCAACGCAGTGCCGTACCGAGTGGTGAACACCAAGCCTGTACTGTGCCAGCGCGGACCGGCGGCGGTGCCCTCCTGGTCCTGCCGGTTGCGCAGGGCGCGTGATCTTCTCCGATATCTCC
Organism: uncultured Actinomycetes bacterium; assembly: GCA_963707065.1. GTDB lineage: Bacteria > Actinomycetota > Actinomycetes > Streptosporangiales > Streptosporangiaceae > Palsa-506. The sequence continues at coordinate 55,279 of CAVPPJ010000057.1, read as the reverse complement.
CAGGACCTGCTTGATCACTGCCGCGAAGCAGCCAGCGCCGAAGGACTGCTAGACCGGTGCCGTTTCGTGCTGGTTCCTGCCGATCGCCTGACCGCCGTCGCGGACGCATCGGTCGACGTGGTCACCACCCGGTCTGTGCTGATCTACGTGAAGGACAAGGCGCAGGTGATGCGGGAGTTCTACCGGGTACTGAAGCCCGGCGGGCGGGTAAGCCTGTTCGAGCCCATCAACGTGCTGATGTCCCTCGCCGATCCTGACCTGTTCGACGGCTACGACGTCACGCCGGTCAAGGCACTGGCGGCCAGAGTTCAGGCGCTCTACGAGTCCATCCAGCCGCCCGGCGCTGATCCCATGGTCGACTTCGATGACCGGGATCTCGTGCGCCACGCTCAAGACGCCGGGTTCCCCGAGATCGATCTCGAACTGCGGGTCAGCGTGAAAGCCCGCAAGGAACCGGTGCCCTGGGAACGGTTCACGCGCATGTCGGGCAACCCGCTGATACCGACTTTCCAGGAAGCCCTGGACCGGGTGCTCAGCCCGGAGGAAGCCATCGAGTTCACCAGGCACCTCAGGCCGCTCGTGGAGTCCGGGGCCGCACTGGAACGCACGGCACTCGCCTACCTAACCGCCGCCAAGAGTTGATGCCTGACCCTAGCCCCGATGATTCACGCGGGCGGATGGCTGGCCTGAGTCGGTGGCTGAGCCGCTGAGCAGTTCGTGGTTTTACGGCTGGGGTATGACGGTGGCCCGGCTGGCGGGCCGGTGGCCGGGGGTTCCATGGGCCCCGGGGTTGCTCCTTCGGTGTCGAAGGGGGTGGCTTTGCGCTGGTCAGGGTGCGTGTGGCAGGGCGGTGATGCGGGCCCAGGCAGTGGCTATGGCCTGTGCCCAGGGCCAGGTCGCGGGGATTTTCAGCCGCCGCCGCCGGCCGCCGCGGACCAGCTTCCCGGCGGCATGCAGGACCCGGTAACGCAAAGTTTTCGGTTCGGCGCGGGCCAGGTCGCCGTCCAGGGCGATGAACCGCAGCCAGGACAGCAGACCCGCGGCGATCAACGAGACGCCCGGCCACGCGGAGTTCATCGCGAAATCATGCGCGGGGAACCGGCCGATCCCGCAGTCCTTCCCGGTGCGGATGCCGTCCTCAACCCTCGCGTGCACCCTGTGAGCAGCGTCGATGTAGCCCAGCTGGGCCCGCCAGCCGCGCAGCTGAGCGGGCACGTTCGATACCCACAGGCTGTAACGCCAGCCGTCCCGGGTCTCGAACAAGCTCAGCTGAGCACCCGGGTGCGGCCGCTCACGGCGGGCGAAGACCCGCATCGGCTCAGGCCAGCCGTCCAGCTGATCGCCGTCCGGGCCTTCGCGCAGCAGCCCGGTCAGCTCGGTGACGTGGGCTTCTTCGACCCAGCATCGTCCGTGCCCGCAGCGCCGGTTCGCGCAGGCGCCATCGGCGCAGCGCTCGCGCACCTCCCCGCGCTGATCGATCGCGATCTGCCAGGCATCCTCCGGCACCAGCCGGATCGCGGCGCGCTCGCGGCCGCCGAGCTCCCAGCCGACGGAGTAGGTCAGCTGGTAGCCGGGCCGGGCGGCCAGCTGATCGAGGCGGGTGATCAGCCCGTGGCCGGCCCCGGCCCGTCCGCGGTCACCAACAGCCGCCGCCGGAACTTCGGCGGCAGCGCCGCGACCGCGTCACCAAGCACCTGCAGGTGATCGGCAGTGGTGTTCGACCCAGCGCTGCCGCGGCGCATCATCCCGGCCAGCGGCTCGCCGGTGTTATCGCAGTACCCCAGCAAAGGATGATGCCCGAAGCCCTTGAAATTAGGCTCAGCGAGTTCCTTGTCCGAGTGCGCCGGGGTGACCGTGGCGTCCAGCCGGATGCAGGTCACGCCCTGCAAGACCTTGTCCGCGATCCGCACGCCGGGCAGGGCGCCGTGGCGGGCCTCAATGCCTGCCCATGCCTGGCGGCGGGCGCCGTTCACCGCCTTGGTGATCCGGGCCAGCGCCCGCGGGCCGCCCGCGGCGATCTCATCCAGCGTCCGCCACGTGGCCGGCACCGACGCGACCAGGCCGAACAGCTCTTTCTGGTCCGTCAGCACCCGGAAGTCGCTGATCACCTCGCTGCCGTCAGCGATCGCGCAGGCCAGGTCGGCCGTCACCCGGCCGCGGTCGTGGATCAGCAGCCGCGGTGAGGCCAGCGCCCGCGACAGCCCGCCGGTCAGCCCGGTCTTGTCGGCCAGCTGGCGCAGCAGGGCAAGCCCGGCGTGCGACACGATGCCCTCGCCATCGCCGGTGACTTCCAGGCCCTTCGACCACCCGGTAAGGTTCACTTTTGAGGTGCTCCTCGAACTCGCGTTGATAAGGGCTTCAGCACTCTTATCGTCCCAGTTCAGGGGCACCTTTTACGGTCAACGCGCCGCTCAGCTAAGCATCTCGGCGAAAAGCCAGGGCTAAGCGTGCCCGTGGCGTGCCCGATCAGACGGTGATCAGCGGTGAATCACGGTCACTCACGGAGGGCAGCTATGAGGACGACGGGCAGACCGGGAGCCTGGCGGAAGGCTGACATCCGTGGCGGATGGCAGTGACGTCATGCCAGATGTTCAACCACCTGAAGATCGGCCGTTCTGACGTTGGCGCTGGAGCTGTCAGGAGGTGCGCTGGCGGGTGCCGGTAGTGAACCAGGCGCCGATCCACGACAGCACGGCCAGCCCGAACGCGACAAGTGCATGCTTGGTGTGGTGGTGCGCCGAGCCCACCTGGTGGCCGGGAAGGAAGGACGGCAGGTGGGCTGCGGTCTCGGTGAGGTAGACGACGCCGAGGGCGGCGAAGACCAGGCCAAGGACGATCAGCGCGGCAGTCACAGTGCGCGGGGCGTTGCGGCTGACGGTGGTATGGGTCATTGAAGGACTCTCCTTTCAAGAGGCAGAGCCCTGGGAGTCAGACCGGGCATCGGCGCCTTCCGTATGCGGATCAAGGGAAACAGGGTCGATGCAGCAAAGGCTCGGGCTGTATCGCGATGAAGTTTAACGCGGCCGTCGCAGTCGTGTGTAACGTCTGCTACTTTCGGCGGGGTGACGGGAGATGGCGGAGCCGGGCAGTGGCTGGTGCTGGTGGTACGGGTACCGGCGGAACCGTCCCGGCACCGGGTGGCTGTGTGGCGGGAGGTGCGACGTACCGGCGCGGTGCTGCTCGGGCAAGGCTGCTGGGCGGTGCCGGACGTACCAGCCTTCGCCGAGAAGATCAGCCGGGCCGTCGAGCTGGCGGAGCGCGGCGAGGGGGAGATCATGGTACTGCGCGGCGGCGGTCGCGGCGAAACTGATGCGGCCCGGCTCGCAGCCCTGTTCACCGAGGCACGGCAGGCCGAATGGGCGGAGTTCGCCGCCGACTGCGGCAAGTTCGACGCCGAGATCGATTCGGAGATCGCCAAGAGCAAGTTCACGCTAGCCGAGCTGGAAGAAGAAGAGCAAAGCCTGGAGCGGTTGCGCCGTTGGCACCGCGAACTGGCCACCCGGGATGTGTTCGGCGCGCCGAATGCGGGCGACGCCGGTCAGCAGCTCAAGGACTGTACGGAGCGGTTGGCTGACTACACCGAGATGGTGTTCCGGGCCGTCCACCAGATGTGAAAGGACCATCGTGGAGCTTGGGGCGCTCCGCCATGGCTGATGACCGCCGGCTCACGGCGGCGTCGCTGATCATTATGGCCGCGATCCGGCCTTATGGGTCCTTTCTGGCTGTCCCGGCACGAGGGCGGCCCGGGTGAGTGCGCCGCTGCTGCCCGGGATCTTCGCCAGCCTGGCCCCGCTGCTGGACCACTGGGGCTACCTTGCCGTCGGCGGCCTGGTGCTGCTGGAAGACTTCGGGGTGCCGGTCCCCGGTGAGACGATCCTGATCGCCGCGTCGATCTATGCCGGGGCCGGGCGGCTGAACGTCGTGGCCGTCGGCGTGGTCGGTTTCCTGGCCGCGGTCGTCGGTGACAACATCGGTTTTGCCATCGGGCATTTCGGCGGCCGGGCGCTGGCCCTGCGATGGGGTAAGTACGTATTCCTTACCAGCGAGCGGCTTGACAAGGCCGAGGCCTTCTTCGACCGTCACGGCGGCAAGATCATCATAGTCGCCCGGTTCATTGAGGGATTGCGCCAGGCCAACGGCATCGTGGCCGGTATCACCGGGATGCACTGGCGGCGCTTCTTCCTGTTCAACATGATCGGCGCCGCCCTGTGGGTCGGCGTGTGGGTCAGTCTCGGCTACCTGGCCGGAAACCACATCACCGCCATCTACAACCAGATAACACGCTACTCCCTGTATGTGCTGATCGTGCTGGGAGTAGTCCTCGTCGCCTTCATCACCCGCCACCGGCTGCGCCGCCGCCGGGCCAGACCCCGGCCCGCGTCCGGACCCCGCGGCGAGGAACCTCCGGTATGACTGGTACACCGGCCACGCTTCGCGCGTCGCTGCGCGATCGGCATCCGCCAACCCCTGGCCCGACATGCAGCTCACAACGGGCCCGGCAGCTATGAAGACGGGGCAGGCCAGGAGTGTGAGAGCCTCACCCATGCTGAAGCTGTTCAAGTCTTCCTTGGCTGGCTCAGCTCGCCGAAGAAGATCTCCCGTACCTCGCGGGCTGCGTAGAAGACAAGCACGTACCCGGCCGCCGGGTCGGCCCACCACCAGCCCAGCACAGCGTTCAGCGTCAAGCCCACCAGAACCGCGGTGGCCAGGATCCCATCGATCAACGTGACCCGGCCCTCGGTCTGCAGCACTGGGTTGCCCAGCGCCCGGCCGGTGCGGGCCTTGCCGTACGCCAGAGCGAACATCACCAGCGCTGTAACCGAGGTCCACGCGATCCCGAGCACCGAGTGCCGCGGGTGATAACCGGTGACCAGCACTACCGTGGACTGCACCAGCAGGTAGGCCGCCAGGGCGGCGAAGGCATAACCGATCAGCCGCAATCCCCGCGGCTGACGATCTTCACCTGTACCCGACAGCTCCCAGATCACGACCGTGGACGCACCGATCTCAATCAGCGAATCCAGGCCGAACCCGGCCAGCGCCACCGACCGGGCCGAGACTGCCGCGATAGCCAAGACGATAATGCCGATGACGTTCCACGACAGCGTCACATATTCCAGGGCGAAACCGCGGCGCAGCAGACTCGCCCGTGCCGCGTCGTCCACCGTCGCCATGGCCTGAGTCTGCCAAAGCGGGTCCGGCCGGGAGCCCGCGGCTGAGGCTGCCAGTCTGGTGATGTGCTGAAGCTGCTGGCCTTCGTCTTCCCGCTGGGCCTGGACTCCTTCGCCGTCGCCGCCGCGATCGGAGCCACCCAGCCCGTCACTACCCGGCAGCGGCTGCGCGTCTCGGTGATCTTCGTAGTCTTCGAGGCCGGGATGCCGCTGATCGGCCTGACTCTGGGCAGCAGTCTGGCCCGTGCCATCGGTGACATCGCCGACTACCTCGCCGCCGCCGCAGTCATCGGCGTCGGAGCGTGGATGCTGGCCTACGGTGATGACGGTGACGAGCAGGCAGCGGGCCCCCTCCTGGCCACCCGCGGACCAGCAATCATCGCGCTCGGCGTCAGCATCAGCCTGGACGAGCTGGCGATCGGGTTCAGCCTCGGCCTGGTCCGCCTGCCCCTCATCCCGGTAGTCATCGCCATCGGCGTGCAGGCCCTGCTCGCGGCCCAGCTCGGGCTCAGCCTAGGCGCGCGGATGAGCGAACACCTCCGCAAGCGGGCCGAGCAGGCCGCCGGGGTGGCCCTCATCCTGCTCGGCGGATTCCTCATCGCCGAACACCTCCTCCGCTGAGCTTCCCGCTGGGCGTGAGGTCACTCGCGCGAGGAGTACCGACAAGATCACCGTGCCATTAACGTGCCATTAACCAAGGCAATCCCCGGTCAACCACGGCTTCAAGCGGTTACCCGGAAACCCAGGTAAGAGCCCATGACCGCGGTGTGCGGTCACCCTTCTAAGCTGGTCATCTGGCGGGCCGCCGGGGTATCGATCCTGGGCGGCGTCGTGTTCCCACCCACTGACGACACCGTCCTCAGGTGAGGAGGAGGCGCGAGGTGAGCACGATCGCATATATCAGCGAGCCCGCCAGCGAACTGGAACGCCTGATCGCCGACCTGTCGGAGTCGGGGCTGCTGGTCTTCGTCTTCGGCGCCGGTGTCGGATGGTGCGCAGGCTTGAGGCCCGGGTGTCGCGCCGGGTTCGCGTTTTCCGGGGTTCGGGTCGGGGCCTTGCGGGCCGGGTGGTCAGGGCATGGCGGGGAGGGCGCGCAGGCGGGCGAGGACTTCGGCGAGCAGGCCGTGGCCGGGTGCAGCCGCAGGATCAGCTGGCCGGCGTGGCGCACGAGCCGGGCCGGATGCTGATGAGCCGGCGGTGGAGGGTTTCGATCATGGCTTTGCCGCCGCGGGTGCCGTGGCCTGCCAGGATGGTCTCGCCGTGGGTGGTTGCGGTGAGCTGGTGCAGCCAGGCGGCCATGCTGGCGGCCAGCAGGCGCCCCACATCCAGGCCGTATTTACCCGCGGGTAGCCAGATGGCAGGTGCCGCAGGGCGGCTCCGTGCTTGCTGTCGCGGAAGATGTTCTCAAGGGGCAAGCGGACTGCATACGTAGGTGCATCTAGGGTGGGCCATTCCCCGGTCATTGGGGTTGAGGGACTGCTGGCGCTGGTATCGGCCGTCCAGAGGTGGCGGCGGGATGCGCAGGCAGGTGAGGGTAGTGGGCCGTGGTGTCAGCAGATGCAGTCATGCACCCCAGTTAGCGGCTTCGCCGGGCGGGGTGCCGCCCGTGGGAGGCGTTCCCGGAGATGAACCGGGTGCAGGTGGAGCGCCTGCTGAGCTTGCTGGTCGAGCGGATGATGGCGCTGGCGGAGCCCGCGAGCGGCAGGGGCGGGGGTGAGCGGGATGAGCGCGCCGGCTAGGCCCGGGAGCGGCTGGGGGGTCCAGTCATGGCATCGTGATCGTCTTGCGGCGGTTTATGTGCGTCAGTCCACCGTTCAGCAGATCCATGACCATCAGGAGTCCACGCGGCTGCAGTACGGGCTGGCTGATCGTGCGGTCATCTTGGGGTGGGCGCCGTCGCGGGTGCTGGTGATAGATGAGGACCTGGGGCATTCGGCGTCAGGGGTGGACGCACGGCCGGGCTTCCAGCGTCTGGTCTCCGAGGTCGGGCTGGATCATGTGGGCATCGTGCTGGGCATCGGGATGTCGCGGCTGGCGCGCAGTGGCCGGGAATGGCACCAGCTCCTTGAGCTATGTGCCCTGTCGGGGACCCTGCTGGCCGATCCGGACGGGATATACGACCCGGCCGACCACAATGACCGGCTCCTGCTGGGGCTGAAGGGGACGATCAGCGAGGCCGAGCTGCACCTGATCAAACAGCGGATGTGGTCGGGGCGGCTGGCCAAGGCCCGGCGGGACAGCTGGCCGTGCCGCTGCCGGCCGGTTTCGTGCGCCGCCCCTCGGGCGAGGTGGCCCTGGATCCGGACGAGCAGGGCCAGGCGGTGGTCCGCCTGGTCTTTGACCTGTTCGAGCGGCTGGCACGGTTAACGCGGTGCTGTGCTTCCTGGCTGATAACCACATCCAGCTCGGAGTGCGGTTGCGTGAGGGACCCGAGCGCGGGGAGCTGGCGTGGCGCCGGCCCAGCCGGGCCGGGCGGAGAACATGCTCCGCAACCCGGCCTACGCTGGGATCTACGCTTATGGCCGCAGCACCGTAGATCCCAGGCGACGGCAGGCTGGGCGGCCGTTCACCGGGCGGGTGCGGACCGCACGCGAAGACTGGATCGTCTTCCTGCCGGGTGCTGCGGAGCTATATCAGCATTGAGCAGTACGAGCGGAATGGGCAGCGGATGGACGCCAACCTGTCCCGGTCCCAGAGCATGGGCGCGGTGCGTGAGGGCCCGGCTCTGCTGGCCGGGCTGGTGGCCTGCGGGCGCTGCCGCAAGAGGATGACGTCCGCTACCAGCGCGGAGCGGGCGGGAAGCTGCACCCGGTTTATGTCTGCTCCCGCGAGAAGGGCGACTACGGAGGCGGCCAGTGCCAGCAGCTCGCCGGCTCTGCGTGGACGGTACGTCACCGGGCTGCTGCTGGACGCGCTGGCCCCTGCCGCGCTGGAGGTCTCGCTCGCCGCGGCCGGGCAGGTAGGGGCCCGGCGCGCGCAGGTGGACCGGATCTGGCGGCAGCGCCTGGAACGCGCCGAGTTCGCCGCTGACCGGGCCCGGCGCCAGTACCAGCTCGCCGAACCCGAAAACCGCCTGGTGGCACGGCAGCTGGAGAAGGACTGGGAGGCCGCGCTAGCCGAGCGCGAGCGCCTCGGCGAGGAGTACGACCGCTTCACCGCCAGCCGCCCGCGTATTCTCACCCCGGCCGAGCGCGACCAGATCCGTGCCCTGGCCGCCGACATCCCCGCCATCTGGCATGCGCCCACCACCACCGGCGCCGACCGCAAGCAGCTGATCCGGCATCTGGTCGAGCAGGTCCGCGTCGAGGTGCTCGGCACCAGCGAGAAGGTGGACATAGAGGTGGTATGGGCAGGCGGGCACCCACCACCGCCCAGATCAGCCGCCCGGTGGCCTGCCTGACCCAGCTCAGCTACTACCCCCAGCTGGCCGGGCGGGCCCGCGAACTGGCAGATGCCGGGCTGACCACCGCGCAGATCGCAGCCGCCTCAACACCGAGGACTTCCGCCCGCCCAAGCGCTGCAAGACCTTCACCGCCAGCGCGGTCAGCGACCTGCTGCGCGCGGCGGGCGTCCAGCGCTCCCGCATCCCCGCCCGCGCCCACCGCCCGCCCCTGGCCGAGCACGAATGGTGGCTGCGCGACCTGGCCGAGCACCTGGCCATGTCCAGATCACCCTCGACTCCTGGGTCCGCCGCGGCTGGGCCACCGGCTACCTGCACCCGGCCATCAAGCGGACAGTGGTGCGGGCCAGCCCCGCCGAGGTCGAACGCCTGCGCGCGCTGCACCAGGCACCACGCGGACAGCACAACCGGCGACACTGGCTGAAGAATCAGCAAGCGGGCATCAACACCGCTGAGGAAGGAGCCGACGAGAATGCCGACAAGCCGCAGCTATGACGGCACTGCGGCTTGCTCTTCTCGATGGTGGTGCGGTGCCGGTACCAGTGCTCGGCCGCGGCGGCCTTGTCCGGCGTGGTCACGTCCAGGTTCGTCAGGATGAAGCTATAGCCGTAGATCGCCCCGGCCTCGGCGAGCCCAGGGACCGGCAGTGCCCGCTGGCCCGGGTGCAGGGTGCGGCGCCGCCGGGACCGCGGGTCGGCGGAGACCTGCTCCGGTGCGAGGCGGACCCGGCGGATCAGCAGCGAGGTGTTCGCCGGCCACCAGTCCGGGCGGTAATCGGCTACCGCGACCTGGGCATTGTCCATCTCGATGGCCTCGTGCCAGTCGTCGTCGGCGATGCCGTCCAGCAGCCGCCACAGCGGCGCGATCCGCCGGGCGCCGATCGCGAAGGAGATGTGCTCGTCGTGGGCGGCGCGGGCCACCTGCCCGGCGAAATACCCGGCGTCCGCGCGTGCCGCGACGCGGCCGCCGGCCCGCGCCCGCTCCGGCAGGGCGGCCAGCGCGCGGCGCAGCAGATCCGGTGCGCTCGCCCGCGGGTCATCGGTCCCGGCGCCCAGGTCAGCGGCCAGCACGATCTCGGTCTCGGCCCACGCCGCCACGTGCGGGCGGCCCACGCGCTGGCCCAGATGGTTATAGGCCACGCCGCGCTTCTTGCGGCCGTAGACCTCCACGTCGGTGGCGTCCAGGTCGATCGTGACCGGCCCCGCGGCCAGCGCCGCCGCCCGCGGCGCGGGCAGCAGGTCCAGCATCCGCGCCGTGACCGCCGCGACGCCACGCTCCACCGACCGCCACTGCTCGCCGGTGATCCGGCGGGCCAGGCCCGCTGCCGTGGTGGAACTCAGCCCCGGCACCGGCGTGATCTGCTGCCCGGCCGCATCAGCGCGCTGGCGGTCCAGCCCGGCCAGGAAGTCTTCCCCGGCCAGCTGCGCCGCCGCGATGCCCGGTCAGCAGCTCCCCGGGCCCGAAGCCGCGATCCCGCTGCTTGACCGGGCCGACCGCCGCATCCAGCGCCCCGATCACGCCCAGCCGGTCACACAGCCCGCGTGATCGCGGCCATTCCCGCGTTCGGCGTCAGCGCCCGCGTCCGGCGCGCCGATCCGCGCTTGCCGGCGCTTCCGCTCTCCCGCCGCGTATCCTGTCCACCAGATAGGTGCCTCTCCACTGAGACGATTTTCACTTCGCAATGATCATCATCCCAGCTCAGAGCGGCACCTATCGGCATTTGCAAGGTCGTGTCACCGGCCTACTCGCGGAATCGGGTCAGAAGGCCCGGGCACGGGTCAATGTCAAGCATCAACTGGCAGCCGAACGTCAAGCATCACCCGGCACAGGACAGCTGCCGACCCCAGAACCGGTGAGCAATATCTGTACGTCTTCAAGGCGGTGCCGCTGCGCGGCGCCGCGTCCGGCGCTCCCCGCGCCGGGCTCTGCCTTGGCGAGGCCCGCCGGGCGCACGCCGGGCCACACTCGCAAGACACCCAGATCAAGACGGCTCACATGTCACGCAGCCCGATGATGCGCGCAGCCATCTTCCTCGCCACCCGATTGTCCAGCTCGCGGCCACCGCGTCAATGGCGCCCTTCGGGCGTCGCTCGCCAATGCCGCGTAGTTAGGGCTGCGGTGGCCAGGTCAAGGATGATCACGCTTCGGCGTGGCGGGGCCGGAGGGCACGGGACCTCTGATAGATCGGTGCGATCCACCACAGATCTTGCCGATCATCAGAGGTCCCGTTGAGAACTCAGTCTGCCATGACCACGATCACCCGCGCTGTCACTGTCGCCGAGGGCGTCTTCGGCCCCGGGCATCTGGGTGAGTTAACCCAGTACCTGCCGTTCGAGCTGGTCGATGATGTGCTGGAACAGACCAGGACGGTGCAACGCAGGCTGCGGGTGCTGCCGTCGCGGGCCGGGGTGTATTTCGTGCTCGCGCTGGCGATGTTCCCGCAGCTTGGCTACCTGCGGGTGTGGGGCAAGCTGACCGCCGGGCTGGCCGGCCTGGACGTGAGGTCCCCGTCGGAGAAGGCCCTGCGGGACCTGCGCCGCCCGCTGGGCCCGGCACCGCTGAAGGCGCTGTTCGAGGTGGTGGCCGGGCCGCTGGCCTGGCCGCACACGCCCGGGGTGCGGTTCGCCGGGCTGCGCACCGTCGCGTTCGACGGCCTGAGCTCCCTGAAGATCCCTGACACCAGCCGCAACCGGGCCTGGGCCGGGAAGATCCGCCACCGGCTGGGCCTGGCCGGATACCCCGCGCTGCGGGTGATGACCCTGGCCGAGACAGGCACCCGCGGCCTGCTGGGGCGCCACGCTCGGCTCGAGAACCGACCGGGATGAGACCGGCCTGGCCCGGCGGCTGCTGCACCTGCTCGGCCCCGGGATGCTGGTCCTGGCCGACCGCGGCTTCGACGGCAACGCCTTCCTCGCCCAGGTGCACGCCACCGGCGCGGCGCTGCTGTGCCGGGCGAAGTCCACCCGGACCCCGCTGGGCCCCCAGCACCTGCCCGACGGCTCCTACCTGTCCTGCCTGGATGGCCTGGACGTGCGGATCGTCGAGGCCAGGGGTAGTCATGACCGGCGCCGACGGCAGCCGCATCGCCTGCAGCTACCGGCTCATCACCACCCTGGCCGACCACCGCGCCTACCCGGCCGATTCCCTGGTCCGGCTCTACCACGAGCGGTGGGAGATCGAGTCCGCCTACCTGGCGCTGCGGCACACCCTGCTCGATGGCCGGGTGCTCCGCTCGGGCGACCGGCCCGGCATCGAGCAGGAACTATGGGCACTGCTCACCGTCTACCAGCTGCTGCGCATGGCCATGGTCACCGCCGTGGAGACCCGGCCCGGCACCAACCCCGGCCGGGCCAGCTTCACCACCGCACTGGAGAGCGCCGTGACCAGCTCACCGCCGCCCAGGGGATCTGCCCGCAAGGCCCGGCCGACCTGGCCGGCGTCATCGGCCGCGCCGTCCTGGCCACCCTGCTGCCCGCCCGCCGTCCCCGCTTCAGCGCCCGCAAGGTCAAATGCGCCACCTCCCGCTACCTCAACCACGGCGACCAGCGACCCCACGCCGTCACCGAGATCACCACGCTCAGCGTCACCATCCGCACCCCGCCACTCGATGCCCCCGCCGCCAGGGCCAGCAAGCGCCGGCCCCACCGCAGAACATCCACCCGCAACGGACCGAGCCCCTGACCCGGCGGCAGCTGATCACCGCCATCATCACCAGCCAGCCGCCACGCGACTGGGCCGGACACGAACTCGCGGTCCTGCTCCACGTCAAGCCCCGCCACATGCTCACCCAGCTCGGCGAATGGAGCCGGCTTGGCTTCTTCACCCGCACCGGCTTCGGCACCTACCGGCTCAACACGCCGCCGGACAGCACATGCTCGACAACCGAGCCCGACCCTTAACTACGCGGCATTGCGTCGCACGCGACCGGACTTCGTCCGGCCATTGACCCGGCAGCCACTCCCACGGATTCGGCGGCTACGAGGAAACGGACAAGACCAGCCATCCCCATCGGGGATACGGTGACGTTCGCAGGCCGGGCCAGGAGGCGAGAGGCATCATGGGCAATCTGGAAATCTTCACTACTTCCGAGCGGCATGACCTTGATGAGGAGGCTAAGGCCGCTTTCCTGCCCACCTGGCCGCAGTTCATCTTCCACGATCCGGTCGACGCCGAGTACCTCGACAGGGCGGAAAGCTACTTCCCGCACTACGACGTTCTGCTGCTGGAAGACGGTGAAGTCGCCGCCGGGGGCTGGGGAGTGCCAATCCGATGGAACGGAACACCTGACGGATTGCCCGACGGCGGCTATGACGGGGCATTGATCAGTGCCATCACCGGGCACGAGAAGTCCGTTCCGGTCGACACGCTGTGCATCATGGCAGCAGCGGTCAAGGCGGCCCGCCAGGGCACCGGCCTGGCCGGGAACGTCCTGGCGGCGCTCCGCGCCCGCGCCGCCGCGGCAGGCCTGCGGCACGTGATCGCGCCGGTCAGGCCTGGCGCTCAAGAGCCGGTATCCGCTGACGCCGATGGAGAATTTCGCCCGCTGGACCCGCGATGACGGCCTGCACATCGATCCGTGGATCCGCACCCACCAGCGCCTCGGGGCCGCCATCCTCACGCCCGCTCAGCCCTCAATGATCATCACGGGCACCGTCTCCGAATGGGAACGGTGGACTGGCATGGCATTCCCCGAAAGCGGCCAGTACATCGTCCCCGACGCGCTCGACCTCGTGGAAATCGACCGCGAGAAAGACAGGGGAACATACGCAGAGACCAACCTGTGGATGCGCCACGTATAACATGCCGAATCAGATGACCAGGGGTCATGCGTCCTATAAGAACCCGACCGTGCCCGCCGCGTGCCCGTCAGCAGGGTCGCCCGCGGTGATTCACGGTTACTCACGGGGCAACCGGCAATGCACCTGACCTGTACAGCCGCAGGCCCTTCGATCGCGCCCACTTCCTTTGCAAGCAGGGGGTCAGGGTGGAATCCACGAGCCCTAAATGGATCGGCGGAGCAAGTCCGCTTGCATCCGCTGGAAGAGGCGGGAAGCAAGCGTCGTAGCGTCGCCGGTGCTCTCCAGCACGTGCCTGCTGGCGACCTCAGCCTCGGCGAATTCCCTGTACATGTGACCCGACCTGGCTCAATTAGTGCGAACGCGGGTGACGTTGTTGATCTTGGTAAGGGCTGCGCGGATGTCGTCGGGCAGCGGGTTGGCGCGGTGAGGGTGTGGTTGGCGGACCGGCCCGTGTCCCGTATCGACTGTCCATGTAGGGGGCGGGAAGTTGGCCTGGTCAGCCGGTGGTGCCGTTCAAGATCGCGGCCCGAAGCGCGGGCCAGCGTTGTTCGGCGCGCAGGAGCAGGTCGACGCCGAGCCGGATCTGGTCGAGCGCGCCGTGATCTCCGTCGATGTGGCGGTGAATAAAGAAAGCGACATGCCCCAGGCCGCGGGCCCGTTGGGCGGTGGCGATCAGGTCCAGCTCGTGTTCTGTAGGGGAGCGCGCGTCGAAGTAGCCGACCGCGATCTGCGCCGAGTCCTTGACCTCGGGAATCAGGGCCGCGATCGCAACATCGACGAGGGCAGGTCGGAGTGGGCAAAGTCGAAGTCGAGAATCCCGCTGACAGTCCCGCCCTGGTACAAGATGTTCCCGTCGTGCCAGTCGCCGTGCACGAGTTGCACACCGAGCCGCCCGCTGGCGGCTGACCCGGCCGCGGTGCGCACCTCGGCCAGTTTGCGGCGGATCAGCCCGTTCAGGACCGGGTCGTCCAGGGCGTCGAGACGCTGCCAGGCCGGGTCGGCGGGCATGTCAAGGATCCGCGGAAAGGTATCCGGTGGCCCCGCGACCGAGACAGCGGCGAGATCGCGGTGCAGCCGGCCAGAAGCCGGCCAAGCTCCCGGGGCTGCCGCGGCCGCCCCGGGATGCCGCGGCGTCCGGCCAGCCGCGGGAACAGGGAATAGCGGCGACCGTCATCAACAACCACCATGCGCCCCGCATCTGACGGAATCGGGACCGCGACCGGCCAGCCTCGCTCCCGAAGCTGCCCCACGATGGCGTGTTCGTAGTCGATCGCGGCATCGGAGCGGAACGGGCCGTAGCGGCGGAGCACCAGGCCTGGGCCGACGTACCAGTGCTCGTTGTTGCGACCCGCGTCAACCCGGTAAGGCCGGACGTTCTCCAGGCCATAGGCAGCCAGGACCAACCGCAATGTCACCGCCGCGCACCATAGCACCACGAGGTGAGGGCGGGAGTGGCAACCAGCGGTGCGAGGAGTGCACGATCTGGACCGCCGTCGCGCCCGAGGCGGTCTTCACTGTCCGCACGTAGGGACCGAGCCACTCTACGGCCCCGGATTAGTGCGCAAATCCGCTCAGCAGGAACCGCGAACCAGCAGGTCAGCGCGGTACGGCCGGAAAGGAACCATGATCGTGAGCCAAGTCAGGTCTTCCTTTGCAAGCAGGGGGTCAGGGTTCGAATCCACGAGCCCTAAATGGATCGGCGGACAAGCCCGGCTTGCATCCGCGGAAGAGGCGGGAAGCAAGCGCGGTAGCGTCGCCGGTGCTGTCCAGCACGTGCCGGCTGGCGACCTCGGCGTCGGCGAACTCCCTGTACATGTAACAGGCGGCTTCCAGGTCCTTGAAACCATGATCTGCCCGGCGCCGGACCCGCTCCAGGCAAACCTGCTCCGGAGGAAGCAAGATCGCGTAATGCAGGGAAGCCAGCCCGGTGGCTGCGCCGAAGGTATCCAGGAACCAGGGCCCGATCACGCCGTCGTAGACGACCGTGTACCCGCCGGTAGCCAGCCGTCCCGCCGTCGCGGCAGCGGCCCCGACAACAACCTCGTTCTGACGGTGAGCGGCGGCGGTCCAGGGCGCGACGAAGCCCTGGTCGATGAAAGCGAAGAACTGGTCACCGGACACGAGGGCGCTGGGATCGAACAGACCCGACAGGATCCGGCGACGGTGCTCTTGCCTGCCCCGTGGGGCCCGCCACCAGTCCTGTCGGCCACGCTAGCCATGATGTCTCCGCGCACAGGCACGTGCCTACGGGAGCAGACGCGCGAGCATAGATCGGCGCCGTAGTGGATGCGATCGCGTGGAAGGGGCCTGCCAGGGCGGTGGTGGGAGGACGGCCGCGGGTTGCGTGGCAGCCGGGGAGAGGCGGGCGAGGTCCTCGAAGTCGTCGCCGTGGTCGTCGGGCTGTCGGAGCTGGGCGGTGATGCGGACGGAGAGGGTCGCGGCCGACATCCGAGCTGTTCGCGGAGCAGCCCGGCTGCGCGGGTGGCATCGCCGGTGGCGGCGGTGGGACCACCTCGATGTGATGGCGTTCCAGCTCATCTGCTGGCGACTGGGAGTTCGCACACTGTTCCGGTGATGGCGTCGAATCGGCGATGGCCAGCCCGAAGGCCGGGTCGGCCTGCGCGAAGCGCAGCGCCGCGGTCGCCCGACGGGCATCGACGGTTCGCTCCGCTTGGCGGTCCAACCCCACCGCCCGCGGCTTTCGTCACCGCACGGCCGTGATCCTCGACCCACGGCCCCTATGGCTCAGGCCATCATGGTGGCTGGGGGCCGGCCGGGCGTTGGCTTCATGATCGCCAGGTTGCCCGGGTGACCTGAGGTGGCGCTGAGGTGATGCTGAGGGCGGCCGCGCGAGGCGGGCCGCGAGCGCGGCGACATCTGGCTCGTCGGTGAGGGATCGGTAGGCCGGACCGGACGCGCGCTGCTGGGCGAGGGCGAGGAACGCGTTGATGTTGGGAGGGGTGGGGTCGGTGATCGCCTTGACTGCAGCCACGGCGGTATCGGCGAGCAGTTGAGTCGCCGGGGCCCCGCTAGGGGAGGCGGCTTGGGCGGCGCCGGCGGCGAAGACGGTGGCGTCGGCTGGGCGGCCGGCGGCGAGCGCCCACCATGCCAGGCCGGCGAGCACCAGGGGCTGGCCGGCGGGAAGATCCGCCGCTCGGTACTGATCCTCTGCCCTGTCGAGCAGCGCCCGCGCCCGCGTCAGGTCACCGAGGCGACGGGCGGCCGCTGCCTGACCGACCATCGCGTCGGCGGACAGCCACGGGTTGAAGCCGCATGCGATCGCCTCGTCGTACAGGCGGTCGGCGAGGGTGTCGTCGCCTTGCCTGGCCCGTAGCCTGGCGAGAGCGAGAAGGCTGAACGGGACGAAGAGGCGCTGCCCGGTAGCGCGGCATCGTTCCAGGAGCGCTTCGTAGGCCGCCGAGGCCGCGCCGAGGTCGCCCCGGGCCGCGGCGATGCCCGCGAGGGAGTTCAACGGAGAGACGACCAACAGGACCTCTCCCTCGGCGTCGCAGCGTTTGACGCTGGAGCGGGCGGCTGACTCCGCGTCCTCCAGTCGTCCCAGTGACGCCAGGTTCCAGGCGAGGATCAGGTCGTGCGCGGCGAGGAGCCAGCCGTGGCCGGCCGCTTGCAGCAGATCGTGGGCCTCGGCCAGCAGCTCGAGTGATCGTTCGAACTCGTGCGCCCGCACCAGCACCGCGGCACAAAACACCAGCCCGTTCGCCAGGCCGCCCGGGTCGTCGCTGGCCCTCAAGTCAGCGACGGCCTGCTCGCATTCAATCGCACCCGCCGCTGGGCTGGACGACATCCCCACGCAATAGCCGTGCCAGCTGTGCGCGGTCGCGGCGAGCTCGCCACGACGGGGTCCCTCCGTGCCGAGGGCATCAGCGAGCCAGCGCGCCCCTTCCGCGAAGTCGGTGTTGATCCACCACAGCCAGGCCATCCCCGACGCGAGCGCCAGCGCAGCGTCGGCATCGCCGATGGCGATGAACCAGTCGAGCGCGGCCCGCAGGTTGGCCACCTCCGGGGTGAGACGGTCCCGCCACATCGGCGCGGTGGCGCCTCGCAGACCCTCGTGGGCCTCCTTCGCCATCTGCCGGTAATACTCCGCGTGGCGGGCGCGCATGGCGTTGACTTCGCCGGATTCGTCGAGGCGTTCCCGGCCGTACTGCCACAGCGTCTGGGTCTGGGTGAACCGGGTTTCGCCAGCGGCGTCGGAGGCGGTGACGAGCGATTTGTCGACCAGTCGGCTCACCACGTCCAGGATCTCGCCGGCCGGGACGTGGCCGTCGGCGCAGACCGCCTCGGCGGCTGTCAGCTCACAGCCGCCGGCAAACACCGCCAGCCGGTTGAACAGGCGGCGTTCGTCGTCGAAGAGCAGATCGTAGCTCCAGTCCACCACCGCCCGTAGGGATTGCTGGCGGGGCAGGGCGGTCCGGCCCCCCCCGGTGAGCAGCCGGAAGCGGTCGTCGAGGCGTTCCGCCACCGTGGCCAATGTCAATGCCCGCAGTCGGGCGGCCGCGAGCTCGAGAGCCAGGGGCAGGCCATCCAGTCGGCGACAGATGTCCTCGATGACCTGGCGGCTGCGTTCGTCTCCGGTGAATCCGGGTCGTACCGCTCGGGCGCGCTCGACGAACAGCTCGACGGCGGACGGCGGCGCCAAACCGCCCACCGCCACCAGAACTTCACCGGGAACGCCAAGCGGCTCGCGGCTGGTCGTGATCAATCGAAGCGCGGGCAGCGATCCGACCAGGATGTCGGCCAGGGCGGCCGCCTGACCGATGACGTGTTCGCAGTTGTCGATCACGACCACCAATGACCGTCCGGCCAGGTGGCGCACGATCAGCTCGACCGTCGACCCCGCGGGCTGACGGCCGGGAACCGCCGACGCGCTCGCCCCGAGCGCGACGGCCACGGCCGGCGCCACCCCCCCGGGTTCGGCGACGCCGGCCAGCTCGACCAGCCAGGCGCCGTCCCGGTGCTCTTCGCGTAGCACGGCGGCCGCCTCCACCGCCAAGCGGGTCTTGCCCGCGCCGCCAGGGCCGACCAGCGTCACGAGTCGGTGAGCGTGGACCGCTTCGAGCAGCTGCTCCAGCTCGCCCTCGCGCCCGATGAGCCTGCTCAGCTGCGCTCGCAGATTGCCGGTAGCCGTCGGCCCGGTCGCCGCCCGCAGCGTGGGCGGTTCTGCCGGATCGGGCCGGGTGAGCGCGGGGTCCTGGGCCAGGACTCGGGCCTGCAGTTCCCGCAAGGCGCGACCGGGTTCGATCCCCAGCTCGTCGACTGACCGCTCGCGAGCTTCGGCGTAGGCGCGCAGGGCCTCGGCCTGGCGCCCGGCCCGGTACAGGGCGAGGATGAGCAGCTCCCGCAGCCGCTCGCGCAACGGATGTTCGCGGCACAAGGCCTCCAGTTCCCCGACGAGCTCTCCATGGAGCCCCAGCACCAGATCCGCGCCGGCGCGAGCCTCGATCGCCACCAGGGTCAACTCGTCCAGATGCGCCCGTTCGGCATCCGCGAAGCCGGCATAGGCGAACTCGGCCAGCGGCTCCCCCCGCCGCAGCGCCAGCGCCTCACCCAACGCGGTTGACGCCAACGCCACCTCGCCCTCCTCCACGAGCCGCCGTCCGGTCGCGACGAGCTGCTCAAAGCGAACGACATCCACATCGTCGGGACCGACACCAAGGGCGTAGCCGCCTTCTGAGGTGACGATCGCCGCCGATCCCAGGCTGCGGCGCAGCTGGGCGATCTGAGCCTGCAACGCGTTCGCCGGCTTCGCCGCTTCCCCGTCGCCCCACAGGTGGTCGATCAGGCGGTCGGAACTGACCGGCTTCCCGCGCTGGAGGGCCAGCAGGGCCAGCAGAGCCCGCTGTTTGGCCCCGCGCACCGGCACCGGCACGCCCGCTTGCACCGCCTCGAGCTCGCCGAACAACCGCACCTCCACAAGCCCAACCGTACGTCCTTCAGCCGACGCCGGCCGCTCCGCTCACTGCTATGGCGCCATGCCGCCAGGCCGGCCACCTCAGCGCCACATCAGCCTCACATCAGGCCCCCAGCGCAGGCTTCCAGCAGAGACCAAGCAGATCGAGGAAGGGAAGAGCAAATGATCGAGACGCAGCACCTCGGCAAGCGGGCCGATGCTGGACCTATGAGCCCGGGTTCATCCCGGGACGTGACTGAAAGGAGTCAGCTATGAAGAACTCGCAACGCGCTGGATCTCAGGATGATCGTGCAGGTACTGGCCGGGTGCGCCGCTGGTGGACCGGGGACAAGCTCAGCGTGCGCCTGTCCGAGGTGGCGTTCGTTCTTGTCCTGACCGGGGCGCTGGCGTGGATGGAGTGGTTCGCGTCCGCTAACCAGGCTGCCACGTGGTCCACGGTGCTGGTGTCCATCGCCGTCGTCGGCGGAGCTGCCTCTGCGAAGCGGCGGTCTCGGATGTCACGATCCCGTTGACGGGATCTGGCGGCCTGCGGCCGGCCTGGCAGCCGCGAGCCCTCGCGATCCCGCGGGCGGGGGTCGCGGTGGTCGCGGTCGCTGCGTCCGGCGATGGTTCCGCCTGCCCATCCATACCCCTGATCCCCTTTCCTGCGCATTTTCGCGGTCGTTATGCGGGGGGGCTGGGGACAGCGGCCTGGTCCGGCGTCCGGGCGGACGGTGAGGTTTGTCATGGGCGGCCTGGGCGGATGTCACCGGGACTGGTGATGGCGGGCACCGGCGGGCGCGCTGGCCCGGCGGGATGCTGGCTGGCGTGGACGACAACGGCGTTATCACGGTCAGGGACCTGCGGCGGCGCTACGGCGGCACGGGCGGCCGGGGCTTTGATGCGGTCCGGGGGGTCACCTTCTCGGTGCGCCGCGGGGAGCTCTTCGCGTTGCTGGGCACCAACGGGGCATGAAGACCCAAACGATGCCGCGCAGGGCGGGCATGATATAGAGCTATGCCCCGCATCAGCGCGTTCCTCGGGATCGTGATCACTATGTACTTTGACGATCATGCTCCCCGCACTTCCATGCGCGTTACAGCGGGCAGGAAGCGGCAATCGGGATTGATCCGCTGACTCTCCTGGCGGGAGCGCTGCCGGCCCGCGTGGTGGGCCAGGTATTCGAGTGGGCTCAGACTCACCAGGCCGAACTGCTGGACGACTGGGCCCTTGTCGAGGCGCATCAGCCTCCGCTGCCGATTGCTCCGCTGACGTAGGATTGACCTGTGACTATGGCCCTTCATGACGTGACTGACGTCGAGGTCCTGGGCCCGTACCGGCTCAGGCTGACGTTCTCTGACGGGCTGACCGGCGACGTGGACCTGTCCTATATACGGGACTGGGCAGGGGTATTCGCGCCGCTGCACAACCCCGAGGTCTTTGCACAGGTGCGAGTTGACCCGGAGATCGGGACGATCACCTGGCCTAACGGCGCGGACCTCGCGCCAGAAGTTCTGCACGAGCGGGCATCCGCGCACCCGGTACGCAGGTCGCATCGGCTCGCGGCAGGCTAGAAAGGCGAACCCTCGGAAGTACCAGCCGAGCGCCTACGTACACCTTCAGGGGATCTGGAGCGCAGCTAAGCCACCGCAGGAAAGATCATTAAGAGCCAAATCAAGAGCCAACGGCTACCGTCATCGGCCGATATCGGGGCACGCTCAGCGACAGAGTATGCAGCTAGACGCCACACCCAGCCACGTCAGGCATCATTCAACGACCGCTAAGTTTTCCCTGATAAGGAAGAGGTCGGAGGTTCAAGTCCTCCCAGGCCCACCCAGGTCAGAGCCCATACCCGGTCCGCCGCCGTTGGGCGCGGCTGTCGCGCCGCGGCCGCCCGGGTCGTCCGCCGACGCGCCGTAATGTCTGGCCGGTGGTGCTGCGACTAGCCCGTGAGAATGAGTCGTGGCGCTACCGCGGTGTCCACGGCGAGCTCGCGGCGGCCGACCCCAGCTGTGCACGGCGAGGGGATTACTGCGCCGCATCGACCTGGCAAAGCGGGAATTCGGGGCGGCCAGCGGGGGTGGTGCTGACCGATTTCGGGAGGATCGGCAAGACCGCCGCTGGCCGCCAGGTGATCTCCCGGCTACGCGAGGACAGCTGGCTAATCGCCGTGCACGAGGACCGGTGGAACCCCACCGCCCTGATCACCGCCACCGCAAACGCCATCACCTAAGCCCCCGCCCCGGGTCTCCTCGTCCTGCGCCACGGCCTCCCACAGGTTCCCGAATCCGGCCGAGATTGTCCCGCCCCGGGACCACCGACCGCTCGCCAGCTAGCCTGCAGTGGCCTGGCGAGAACGGTCCTACGTCTACAGTAAGTCGCTTACCGGATATGTCCTGGCTATGGCGCGGGCTTCTCAGGAACGTCGGCAGCGAGCACGCTGAACGAAGTGCCCCGGGCTACGGCCTGCTGACGTACATCGGGTGCTTGCCGGCGAACCAGCCGTCGCGTCGTTCGAGGATGAGGTCTGAGTCCCAGCCGCCGAGTTCCACCGCGGCCCGGTAGACGGCGTCCCCGAACGCGACGACAGCTCCGGTCGGGTCGGGCATGGCGCGGGCTGCGTCCCATGGGAGGTTCGCGAGTCCGGCCGTCGCGTCGTAGTGAGCGCCGGGCACGACGAGGTCGGCGTCGGAGAAGCCTGCTGGCGAGGGTGAGACGTAGGCGTAGAAGTTGGCGGGTGAGGTGTCGTCTCCGAGGACGAAGCCAACAGCGGCGACCTGCTCGGTCATGCCGTTGCGCTGGAACACTGGAGCTTGGTCTGACGGGGTGATGGGTTGCCCGTTGTAGCGGGTGGCGGACAGGTCGAAGCCGCCCCACATGATCCCGACCCGTGGTCGGTGTCCGCGGTAGGGAGCCTGCCAGGTGATCAGGGCGTCCGCAGCGCTTGCGTAGGCCGTGGCGACCCAGGAGGCGACTGTCGGCTCGTACGGCCGTTCCTCATCATCGACGTCGGCTCGTGGGGCGCCGGGGATCTCGGGTTCGATCGTGCTGCCCGGGGCCGGTATGCCAAGCGTGGCGGCGCGGCCACGAAGTCGGCGTAGAAGGTGGCGACGGAGCCCACCTGCAGAGGCAGGCAGATCCGACCGGTGTTGGCAGCGATGGTGACCTGATCGTCAAGCAGGTCGTAGTCGACCCGGAAGATGACGTCACCGCGGCGGACGGTCGGTGTCGCGAAGCCGCGACCGGTGACGTCCAGGACGATGTTTCCCCAGTTCGGCTCTTAGGTCTGGTCGAGCGTGTACTTCCCGCCGATTTGCGCCAACCGGTGAAGGTGGTCGATCGTCGGGGTGACGCTGATGTCAGGTCTCGCCGCCCACAGCGTTGCTGATCCGCTCGTACAGTTGGTGCTCGTCGCGGCTGTCATGACGTTCATGGTCTCCCTCAGGCGATCTGGAAGGACCGCTTGGCCAGGCCCATGGCGTAGCCGTCGATGGTGGTTTGGACGAGGCTGGTGTCGTTGTCGGCGCCGAGGGCGACGAACAGCGGGGTGTAGTGCTCGCTGGTCGGGTGGGCGTAGGGCATCCCGGGTTCCTGTGCGAAGTTGGCGAGGGCGTCGACGTCGCACCGTTCGAGGGCGTCGGCGACCCAGGCGTCGAATTCGGACGACCAGGATGCGACGGCCACGCGGAATGGGAGGAACGGCAGGTGCTCGGTCAAGAGAGATTCTCCTGTGTGCGGGACTAGGTCCGACAGCGACAGAGTAGGTCCGACACCCTGGGTGCGCGCAAGTGACCTGGTCACTCTTCAATACCTGAACAGGCCGGACACCCGCGGATGACCACGAACCTCGACGGTTAGGCCAGGTCGCGCGGACAGTATTGCGGCGCTAGGGCTGGCCCTAGATTGGCCCTAGTCGCCCGTGGCAGCACGGGTAATGCAGGGAACTGCTAGGGCTGCGCCTCACGGGCTGCCAGGTCATAGGCCGAGAACCGCTTCCTGGGCGGCCGCATCGACACCCTGATAAGGAAGATGTCGGAGGTTCAAGTCCTCCCAGGCCCACCCAGGTCACAGGCCCGCTGCCCTAGGACAACCACCTTGGCAGCCCTACAGTTCATAGGGCCAGCGGGTCGGCGGTTGCGCCCTCGCCGCGCTCTTCTGTCTCGTAAGCGTGCAGGCGGCTGACGGCCGCGGTGCCCGGCGTCTCATTAGGAGGAGCAGATGTCCCGAACCGGATTCATTGACCACATCGGCATCGGTGTCCCCGACCTTGCAGCGGCCAAGCGGTACTACGACGAGCTTATGCCGATCCTGGGGCTGCGGGCCTGGTTCCCGACGACGGCAGCCGGGGAGTTCAACTACGGCCCCGATGGCGCTATCGGCTCTCAGATTTTCTTCTACCAGGCACTTGAGCCTGGACCCCACTCTCGTCATGGCACCGGCCTGCAGCACCTGTCCTTCATGGTGTCTAGCCGGGCCACCGTCCGCGAGGCGCACGACTGGGCGGTTGCTCACAATGCCGAGGTCGTCCATGAACCTCGCGAGTTTCCCGAGTACGGGGAGCACTATGCCACCTACTTCCTCGATCCCCACGGCTTCATGCTTGAGGTCGTCTGCCACAGCGCCGAGGAGACCTAGGGGGCGGCCCTACAGTGGCCAGACTCAGAGAGGCGGCACATTTGAACGCCCCGGAGCCGGGTTTCGCTGGTCTGGCTAGAGGGCCTGCTCGCGCGAGCACCACCACGTGGACCGCCCGCCGACTGTTCCATGCACCATCGGGGCGCCGTCCCGGGGGCAGGTGCCGCCTGGGTGGCGGGCCGCGATGATGTCGCCGGTGTGTGCGCCGCCCTTGGCCACGGCGGACTTCAGGACCAACTTCAGCGCGCGGTAGAGGCGATTGACCTGTGCAGAGGAGAGACTGTCGACCCGCGCCAGGGGTGACACCCTGGCCTGCCAGAGAATCTCGTCGGCCAGCAGGTTGCCGACTCCGGCGATCTTGGACTGGTTGAGCAGCCGCGCCTTGACGGCGGTCGTCCCCTTAGTGATCAGCGCGCGGAACTCCGCCTGGGTGACCTGTGCGGCATCCGGCCCGAGCGCGCCGATGTTGGGGTTGAGCCGGACCCGTCCCAGCCGGCGCGGGTCGAGGAGCACCAGACTGCCGCCGTCCGCAAAGGTGAGGGTGAAGCGGCGCCACTCCGCCCGCCGCGGCCGGGTGTAGTAGCCGGGAGGATCGCCGCCTTCGGCCACGGTGCCGTCTGGGCCCGTGACAACGATGCGGCCGCTCATGCCCAGGTGGATGCCAAGCTCCGGGCCGATGGCCGCAGCCGCGTCACCGGTTCCTGAGGTCTCAAGCCACATCGTCTTGCCGCGCCGGTGCGCGGCGATGAAGCTGCGTCCCGTCAGCGCGCTCCGCAACTCCCCGGGTGGATGGGGCCGCCCGACGTAGCTGTCGGAATCATCGACGTCCACGATGCGCCGGTGCAGAGCCCGGTCAGCGATCAGGCTACGGGCAATCTCAACCTCGGGAAGCTCTGGCATTCACCTGTTCTACCCGCCGCGATCAGATGCTCGCGGCCTAGCGCGGAACCAGCCAGGCCCGCGTTACGTCGTAACGACAAAGCGGCATCGGGCCAGGTGCTTCTCCTCAGCGCGTAGCGGTGGTCGCCATGGCTGGAAACCGGGCACGTCGGATTGGTGGGCTGCTCGCTGTCATCGCCCTGGCTACTGCTGGGTGCGGCAGCGCAGCGACCAGGCCGAGTGCAGCAGCGATGATCAGCTCAACTGGGCCATCGTCCAGTAGCTCGGCTGCGCCATCATCTCCGCCTGCGGTGTCACCTACGCCAGGAGCTTCGCTGCCGCCCGGCGCCATGTCGGCGGCGCGGGCATGCAGGCAGGTGGTAGAGAGAGCGAGCCGGGGGTTCTTTACCCGCGTCGAGGGGGTGCACCTCGTTCTCGCCACGTACGCGAAGGGCGAGCTGGCCGAGTCGCAGGGTGACATTAGTACTGGGATGCCGCCACGGACGTGGGTCTGGGTCGTCGAGGTCCATGCCAGGGCGATCCACTGGGACCATAGCGTTCCGCCCGGTTACCGGCCGCCAGCGCGGCCTGACACCGACTACTCGGTCGTGATGAACGCCCGGACGGGCCAAGTAACTGACCAGGGCGAGTGCAGGTGCTGGCCGCTTCCGCTGTCGAAGGTAGGTACCGTCGTGAGCCTGCCAGCGGAATGCTAGCCAGCCGCTAACCCCGATCAGAAAGTCAGGGCACGACGCGCGTCCGCTAGCCCTTTCTCGTTGTCTTGTGGTCCGCTGATGCCCGTGAGGTCGTTCTCGGCGATCCGCCACGCGAAGTAGTTCGCCTGGACGGCCCACCGGAACCGCAGCATCGGTGCCAGGCCATCGAGGACCTCGGCACGGTCGAGGACGCCAGCCCGCAGGTACGCCTCGATCAGTTCCTCGGCGTGACCTGGGCCGCCGAGGAACATGACTGCGGAGGCAAGGTCGTAGAGCAGTGGTCCGCAGACGGCGTAGCTCCAGTCGATGATGCCGCACTGCCCGGTGGCCGGGTCCAGCCGGAATGCCCCGGGCCCAGGGTCGGCGTGCAGCAGGCCCCACGACATGCCATCAGGATCGGCAGCGTCGAGCGCGTCGAGGGCTGACATGATGGCGGGCCGTAGCCACGGCCGCAGTGACAGGTGGTCCGCGTCGGGATTGACCCAGTGGAAGCGCTGCGCCGTCTGGACTGTCTGGCCCGCCAGTGCCCGGTGCACCCGGGCCAGCGTCGTACCGATCAGGTTCTGTTCTGCCGGGTCCTGGCCGGTGAGTGGCCGGCCGGGTACCCAGGTCAGCAGGGCTAGCCAGTCGTCGTCTACATGGATGACGAGTTTTCCGGCGGCCGCGGGCACGGGCGCGCCAGCGGGTATGCCCGCCTGCTCGAGCCGTCGCGCTATTTCCATGCCGCCAGCGAACTGGCTGCCCGCCAGCGGCGCTACCGCCTTGGCGACCCACCGCTTTTCTTGGTGATCGATGAACCATGTCGACGAGCCCATACCGCCGTTGTGCACAGTGATACGAGCATGCCCAAGGCCCCAGTGCTGCGCCAGGCAGCGGGCCAGTGCCGGTTCGGTGAGCACAGATCGAGTCAACCAGAGTGGCCGGAAGGCGAACCTGACGGCTCAGCGGCCAGGGCCGTCACTTTCGGCGACCGGCGCGGGCTGAAGCTTGAATACGGGATTCTCGATCAGGCCGACGAGATCGCCGGCCGGGCTGCGGAACGTGCCGAGTTTGATGCCTTCCCCGACATCCTGGACGGCTTCGACGACGACCGCGCCAGTGGCGATCATGTGCTCTCCGGCCGCCGCGATGCTGCGCACGCCCCAGTAGGTACACGGACCGGCCGACGGGTCGGCGTTCGGGTTCAGGCCCAGCTCGTAGCCGCCGGGATTGAACCCGACGTAGAACGGCTGATCGAAGTAGGGCTGAACGCCCAGCGCTGCCGCCCACCACGCTTTGCTGGCGGCCAGATCGGGAGCTGGATAGACGACGGTGCGGAGTCCGAGGAACACGGCAATCCTTTCTTCGATGACGCTGATGAACATCCAGTCAACTGCACACCGGCAGCGGCGTCTTGAACGAAACGGACATGGTGTCAGCCTGCACGCGCGGCCCGGTCCTCTGCACACGGGCACAAGCGACTGATGCCTTAGCGGTTCGGATATGTCCGGCAGTCACCGGCTAGAAACAAACCGCTAATGAGCCCCTGCCGGGTCCGGCGCAATCCGATCCGGTAACTGCCGGTGCCACCCGGAGTCAGCCCGGTATCCCCGAAGGCGGCGGACTCGGCGGCCGGAGGGGCGGCGCGCCAGGCAGCCACGGCGGCCGTCCGGCACGGCGCGGGCTTGAGCCGGAGGTGACCTGTGACACCGGTCACAGGCCACTCCATAAGAGATCCCTTAATCCGCGTTCGCCCGAATGGGCAGCAGGAAATAGAGTTATGCCCAGGACAGCAGCACCGGCCGGAAGGTACTGAAGGATGACTGGTCAGCCGGAAGATGCCCTCGAAGTGCTCCGCGGCGTATGGAGCGCTCAGGGGCAGGACAGCACGGACCTCGCGGAGGCCCTCGGCACGAAGAAGTCCTGCAAGAATATGACGAATGTCGGTTTTGAGGGCATGGCCGACGAAGACGGTGACCTGCGCAGCGCGTGGCGGGCAACGCTGGAGCGCGAGGGCAAGCTCAATCCTGAGGCTGACAGTATCGGGGACCTGCATTCTCGGCGCCGCGGAGCCCCGCTGATCATGACGATGCCGACGGCGAGGAGAACGGTTGATGGACTGTCCGGAGACCGTCGGTAAGCTCACCGAGATCTTGCGCCAGGGTGGTTACCTCGCCGACCGCGGGCTATCCACCGCGGTGTTCGTGGCGCTGTCCCTGCAACGGCCGATCCTGCTGGAAGGCGAGGTCGGGGTAGGCAAGACCGAGATCGCCAAAGTGCTCGCTTCGGTATTCGGCCGCAAGCTGATCCGGCTGCAGTGCTACGAGGGCATCGATACGAACCAGGCCCTCTACGAGTGGGACTACGCCCGCCAGATGCTGCACATCCGGGCCCTGTCCGAGCACCAGATCGCCGACACCGACGCGGTGGACAAGCTGTTCGGCCCGAAATTCCTGCTGGAGCGGCCGCTGCTGGAAGCGGTCCGCGCCGGTGACCAGGCCGTGCTGCTGATCGACGAGGTAGACCGCGCCGACGACGAGTTCGAGGCCTTCCTGCTGGAGATGCTGTCGGACTTCCAGATCAGCATCCCGGAGATCGGCACGATCAAGGCAGCAACCCCGCCGGTGGTAGTGCTCACCTCGAACCGCACGCGTGAACTGCACGACGCGCTGAAGCGGCGCTGCCTCTATCACTGGATTGGCTACCCGCCCGCCGCCCGCGAGGTGGAAATCGTGCTGGTCCGGGCGCCTGGCGTGTCCGAGGCGCTGACCCGGCAGGTGGTGGCCGCGGTCAACCGGCTGCGCGAACTGGACCTCGCCAAGCCGCCGGGAGTCGCGGAGACCATCGACTGGGTCCGCACCCTCGACTTCCTCGGTGAGACCGACCTGGGCGCGCAGAACGCCGAGGACACCCTCGGCGCCGTGGTGAAGGAACGCGACGACCTCGACGTGGTCAGGGACAATCTGGAAGAGATCACATCCGGTGCCTGAGCACGCTCCCTTCGTCGGCGTGCTGGTGGACTTCGCAGCCGAACTCCGCTCGGCCGGGCTCGCCGTGGGCTCCGGGGACGTGCTGACGTACTGCGCGGCGATGGTCCCGCTGGATCCGACCGACCTGGTCGACCTGTACTGGGCGGGGCGCACCACGCTGGTCACCCGGCGCGACGGCATTGGTGTCTACGACGAGACGTTCATGAGGTTCTTCCTCGCGGCCGGACACCCGGTCCAGGAACTGCTGACGCTCAAGGCGCTCGTGACGGCGGAGACCGAGGCCGTGCTGGAGGTCCCGGCTACCGACCCGGACACCGGCGGGGACCGGCACGAGGAAGAGGCGACGCTCGGCCTGATGGCATCCGATGCCGAGGTCCTGCGGCACCGCTCGTTCGGCGCCTGCACCCCCGAGGAGCTCGCCGCGGTGCGCCGGATCATGGCCCGGATACGGCTCACCCCGCCCAAGCGGCGTGCCCGGCGAACCGTCGCCGCCCGCTCCGGCCGCTCCCCTGACCTGCGCCGGACGGCGCGCGAGTCGATGCGCATGCACGGCGAGCCGGCCGAGCTGTTCTGGCGGCGGCGCAAGGTCCGGCTGCGGCCGCTCATCCTCATCCTGGATGTCTCCGGCTCGATGGCCGACTACTCGCGCAACCTCCTGCAGTTCGCCTATTCGGCCAAGCGGGCGGCGGCCAGGGTCGAAGTGTTCTGCTTCGGCACCCGGCTTACCCGCGTGACCAGGGCGCTGGATCGCCGCAGGCCGGATGACGCGCTGGAGCTGGCCGCGCAGACGGTGTTCGACTGGGAAGGCGGAACCAGGATCGGCGAGTCGCTGGATGCCTTCGTCCGGGACTGGGGCCGCCGCGGCCTGTGCCGCGGCGGAATCGTGGTGATCTGCTCCGATGGCCTCGACCGTGGTGATCCGGCTACGCTGGCCACGGCGATGGAACGGCTTTCCCGGCTCAGTCACCGGGTGGTGTGGATGAACCCGCACAAGGGCGACAACGCGGACTTCCGGCCGAGCACGCTCGGGATGATGGTGGCAGCTCCGCACGTTGACCTGCTGCTGTCCGGTCACGACCTGAGCAGCCTGGAAGAGCTCGCGGCGCTGCTGCCGAAACTGAGTTAGGAGTACCCGGTGAGATGGAGCGTGGGCGTCGAGGCCGAGGGCGACCGGGTGCTGTCGCGTGAAGAGATCGTCGAGCTCGCCGACGCGGTCGCGGTGAGCGATGGCATCGCCACCGGGATAGGAACGAACCACTACGGGGCGCAGCTGGTGGTCCAGGCCGCCAGCCGTGACGAGGCGATCGAGAAGGCCACCGGGGAGTTCCGGGCGGCGGCGGCCAGGGCGGGACTGCCCGCGTGGCCCGTCTCGCGGGCCGAGGCCGTCGGCGAGGACGAGGACTCCGGCGAGGACGAGGACTCCGGCGGATGATCCGGCTCGGCTCGCTGGCCGGATACCCGTTCGAGGGGCCGCGCGTGCTCGGCGGCTGGACCCCGCCGCCGACGGCCGCCGTCTATGCCATCGCGTACAAGCCAGATCCGGACACCAAGCCAGAGCGGTACGCGGTCATCTACGTGGACCACTCCGATGATCTCTCGGCGGAGCGCTTCCCTTTCCAGCACCCCCGCGCGCACTGCTGGGTGCGCCGGGCAGGATCACGCTGGAAGGTTTACATCTGCACCTACGAGGTGCCCGGCGGCGGCCGGCTGCACCGGGAGCAGATCGCCCGTGAGCTCACTTCCATCTACCATCCGCGCTGCAATGCCCAGCAGTACGACCAGTCGTGGAAGGACGAGTGGATCGGCGAGTACGCGGCGCCCACCACCGGCCCGCTGGCCAGCCGGGGACCGGACGACTCCGCGCAGCAATAAGGGCTACTGCTGGCCCGCCGCAGCGTCGATGCATCAGCCCCGCATCGGCCCGCATAGCCCGCATCAGCCCGGGCCAGCCGATCCGCGGCCCGGGCTGATGCAACGTTGGAGTTCTCTTACCGGGGCGGCGTGAAGCCGACAGCGTCGTGCAGCCGCGACCGGCGCGGCCCGAGGCCGGCCGCGCGGTCGGCGGATGCGCCGGCTGCTCGGGGACCGGGGTGACGCCGGTGACGATGCCCTCGGCCATCCCGTACAGCAGCGGCAGCGCGCCTGCCACCACGCCGCCGGTCTGGTTGATGTGCTCCACGCCGGGCCCGATCAGCTCGGCATGGCTCACGATCGTCCGCACGATCTGGCCGCACTCCTCCAGGTTGGCGGCGATGCGGGTGAGCAGCGTCCCGACCCAGTAGAGATAGAACGCCAGGCCGGCGACCAGCAGGACGATGTCGACGACCGTCAGGATGACCAGCGTGGTCATGACCTCACCTTTCCGAGCACACGGCCGAGGAACAAGTGATGCTGGAGGCCTTCAGCCAGGACCGCCTCCACGCCGTCGGCGACCTGCGGGATGAGCGTGGTGTCCGCGGTGTTCGCCGCCGCGGCCTTCAGCGTGTCCCGCACCTCGACCACGCGGCGGTCAATGATCTTCACGAGCCAGATGAGCAGGCTCAGCAGGGCCGCGACGGCGAGCACGACGACGAAGCCGAGGATGATCGCCCACACCCACAGGGTGTGCTCGGTTGAGGACATAGCAAGGGCATGCATGGCTAACCTCCCAGCCTGGTGCGGCCGCGGTGCAGGCCGCCGATGATGATCGTGGCGTGCTCGATCGTGGTGCGCAGCGCGGCGAGCGGGGCGGTGTTATGCACCGCCTGGGTCAGCGCGTCGTTGATCTTCGGTGCCTCGTTGCCGATCGAGCGGGCCAGCAGCAAGATCGGCACGACCAGCGCGACGACAACCAAGACGATCACGACGCCGATCGTGTAGCCCAGAATCCAGCCGAAGTGGCTGGTGGTATTCCCGGCGGACTGCGCCAGGGCATATCCGTGCATCAGTGGCTCCTTTGCCAGTTCAGACCGTCTCGCAGAAGTCGCGGACCGGCTTCAGGCTCGCGTTGACCGAGGTCAGCCGTTCGGGCACGGTGCTGGTCAGCTGCGCGATGGCCTGCACCCCGCCGGTGGTCGTGACGAGAGTGCCGCGGATCACCCTGAGGTGGATGATGACCCGCAGCAGGCCCACGGCGGTAATGGCGATAATCAGTGCTGCGATGATCAGGGTCACCCAGGCAGCTGCCGGCATAGCCCGTTCTCCTTTCCTGGTCAGCCCAGAAGCTTGGCGACGGAGCCCGCATAGCGGACCGCGCCGACGGCGACATCATTGATCGTGCTATCGGTCTGGGCCAGCGCCTCCGGGAGGCCGTTGAGCTCGCCGATGAGGGCGACCCCGCCGCTGAGGATCTCATCGGTAGCTCCCCGGATCCGCTCCACCGCGGCGAGCACGCGGTTGAGCAGGTAGATGACGACGGGAAGTACCACCAGCAACAGCACGGCGTTGCCTATCCACCACAGGACCATGGTTCGTTCTCCTCAGCTGGAAGCCTGGTAGGGGGCGAAGAACCGGCGGAACACGCGGCGCAGCGCCATCATCGCGGCCTGCAGGCCGACGGTGAAGCCCTTCGCCTCGGCGGCGGCGGCCGCGAGCTGCTCCGGTGACTCGCCGCGCTCGGCCCGGTCGATCCGGTCCTGCAGGTTGGCGGAGAAGTCGCGCATCAGCACGGCGGTCACGTCGGAGATCATCCCCCGGCCGTATTGCGCGGCGGCGCCGGAGAGCTGCAGGTCCTGGGTGACGCCCGACCTTGGTGCCACGCCCGGCGCGCGCCAGCGTCGCCGTGACGACCATGCTGGCCTGCCCTCTGCCCTTCTCCTCGGCCCCGGCTCGCGTGCACGACGATGCGCTTGGCTGCCTCGTCGCGCTCGGTGATGTCCGCGGTCCCGGCGAAGCGCAGCCGGACCGGGCCCATCCGGACCGCCACCCCGCCCTTGTACTTGTTGCCGCCGAGGTCCTCGGTCAGCTCGGCGCCGGGCAGGCAGGCCGCCACCTGCGGGATGTTGTCGAAGAACCGCCAGACCTTCTCTACCGGCTCCGCTACCTCGAATTCGTTCTTGATCAGCATCGCGTCTCTTTCTTCAGGTAGGCAGCGGGATCCTGCTCGAACTCCCGGCGGCAGACGGCCCGGCAGAAGTAGTAGGTGACGCCCTCGTGCTCCAGCGGATGGCTGACGGGACCCGCCGCCACGGTCATCCCGCAGACCGGGTCCACGGCCTCGGCCGGTTCCGCGGCGCCGCCCGCAGTGCCGGCAGTGCCCGCAGCGCCGGCAGTGCCGGCAGTGCCGCAGTGCCGGCAGTGCCGTCCGGGAGGCCTGCAGCGCCCCGGAAGCGCGCAGCTGGACCAGCTCGGCCAGGATGGCGACGGCAATTTCCCGGTGCGACGTCCGGCCGAGGTCGAGGCCGGCCGGGACCCGTACCCGGCCGAGCTGGTCACTGGGCACGCCCGCGCTCCGCGAGATAGCCGAGCACCGACGCCCCCCGGCGAGCGACCCGACCAGGCCCAGGTAGGCGGGCCGCGCGGCCACCGCCTGCTCGACGGCTTCCTCGTCGCCGTGGCCCTGGGTGGCCACCACGACCATCGAGCGCTCGTCCGCGTCGGCGGCGGAGAAATCCGGGCCGTCGAGCAGCACGGTGCGCCAGCCGAGCGCGCGTGCGAGGTCGGTCAAGCGTGTGCGCCATCGGCGAGCGGCCGACGACGACCAGGTGCGGCACCGGCAGCACCGGCTCGATGTAGACCTCCAGCGCGCCCTCGCTCTGGCAGGAGATCGGCACGACCGTGATCCCGTCCGGCACCGCCGCGCCGAACTGCTCGGGGGTGCCGAGCAGCAGCAGCCGCGGCACGCCCTCGGCGATGACGCTGCCGTGCCTCCCGGATCACCACCGGCTCCGCGCACGCTCCGCCGATCCAGCCGCGGAGCTCGCCGGAGGCCATGATGATCGCCCGGGAGCCCTGCTGGCCGGACGACGGGCCCTGCCGCCAGACCACGGTGGCGAGCGCGAACGCCTGCCCGCGCCGCGCTAGCTCGCCGGCCTGCGCCAGCACACCCCAGCTGTCCATGGGTGACTTCCCGTCAGTCGTCCGATTTCACTGGCGGCGCACCGGAGACGTCGTGGCGCTTCGTGATGGCCTCCCAGACCCGGTCGGGCAGCAGCGGCATGTCGATGTTGCGGACCCCGGTGCCGGAGATCGCGTCCATGACCGCGTTGACGAACGCCGCCGGGCCGCCGACCGCCGCGCACTCGCCGATTCCCTTGGCGCCGATCGGATGGTGCGGGCAGGGGGTCATCACCTCGGCGTGCAGCTCGAAGCCCGGGAGTCTCCCAGGAGGTGGGCAGCAGGTAGTCCATGTAGTTCGAGCCGACGCAGTTTCCCTCGGCGTCGAAGGTGATGAACTGCATGTTGGACATCGCGTAGGCCTCGGTCAGGCCGCCCATGATCTGACCCTCGACGATCATGGGGTTGATCCGGACGCCGCAGTCGTCGACCGCCACCATGTTCAGCACGTCCCAGACCCCGGTCTCGGGGTCGACCTCGACCGTGACGATGTAGCACGCGAACGGCCAGGTGAGGTTGGGCGGGTCGTAGTAGGCGTTGTTCTCCAGGCCCGGCTCCATGCCGTCCGGCATGTTGCTGTACGCGGCCATCGCGCATTCGGTGATGGTCACGCCGCGGTCGGGGGCGCTGCGGACGTAGAACCGGCCAAGCTCCCACTCGACGTCTTCCTCGGACACCTCCAGGAGGTGCGCGGCCAGCTTGCGCGCCTTAGCGCGGATCTTGCGGCAGACCATGGCGACCGCGGCCCCGGCGACCGGCGTGCTGCGGGACGCGTAGGTGCCCATGCCGAACGGCGCGGTGTCGGTGTCGCCCTCCTCGACGGTCACGTCCTCGGCCGGGATGCCGAGCTCGTGCGCGACGATCTGGGCCCACGTCGTCTCGTGGCCCTGGCCCTGGCTCTTCGCGCCGGTCCGCAGGATCGCCTTGCCGGTCATGTGCACCCGGAGCTCGGCCGAGTCGAACATCTTGATGCCGAGGATGTCGTACTCGCGGCTGTTGCCCGCGCCCAGCGGCTCGGTCATCGTGGAGATGCCGATGCCGAGCAGCCTGCCCTTGGCCTTGGCCTCCTCCTTCTGGCGGAGGAAGTCCTGGTAGCCGACCGCCTGGAGCCCGACGTCCAGGCACTCGCCGTACTGGCCCGAGTCGGTCAGGAAGCCGAACGGGGTGCGGTGCGGGAAATCGTCGTCCCGGACGAAGTTGATCCGCCGGAACTCGGCCTGGTCCATGCCCAGGTCGTTGGCCGCGGCGTGCACCATCCGCTCCTGGAAGAACATGGCCTCGGTAACCCGGAACGAGCACCGGTAGGCGACGCCGCCGGGGGCCTTGTTGGTGTACGTTCCGCGGGCCGTGAGGTGCGCGTACGGGATGTCGTAGCAGGCGAACGTCGAGTGCATCAGCCCGATCTTGAACTTGCTCGGCTGGGCATCGGAGAAGAACGCGCCGTGGTCGGCCTCGGTATGCATCCGCATCGCGAGGATCTTGCCGTCGCTGCGCAGCGCCATCTCGCCGTCGAGGTACACGTCCCGGGCGAACCCGGTGGAGATCAGGTTGCCGGACTTGTCCTCGATCCACTTCACCGGCCGCTCCAGCAGGATCGACGCCAGGATGGAGCAGACGTAGCCGGGATAGACCGGGACCTTGTTGCCGAATCCGCCGCCGATGTCCGGCGAGATGATCCGGATCATGTGCTCGGGCAGTTCGGCTACCAGCGCGACCGCGGCGCGGATGATGTGCGGCGCCTGGCTCGTCATGTAGACCGTGAGCTTCGAGGTGGCCCGGTTGAAGTCCGCGATCGACCCGCAGCACTCGATCGGAGACGGGTGCGAGCGCGGGTAGTGCAGGCGCAGCTTCGAGATCACGTCGGCCTGCTCGAACGCGCGGTCGGTGCCTTCGGCGTCGCCGACTTCCCAGTTGTAGATGATGTTGTCCTGCTGGTTTTCCTTGTCGTCGCGGATGACCGGCGCACCCTCGGCGACGGCCTGCGCGGGGCTGACGATCGGCGGCAGCGGCTCGTACTCGACGTCGATGGCCTCGCACGCGTCCTTGGCGATGTACGGGTCGTCGGCGATCACGCAGGCAACTTCCTGGCCCTGGAAGCGCACCTTGTCGGTGGCCAGCACCGCCTGGGTGTCGTAGGACAGCGTCGGCATCCAGGCCAGGTTGCGGGTCGCCATCATCTCGCCGGTGAGCACCAGGTGCACGCCGGGGATCTGCCACGCCTTGCTGGCGTCGATCGACTTGATCCGGGCGTGCGCCAGCGGGCTGCGCAGGATTTCCATGTGCAGCATGCCGGGCAGCACGACGTCGTCGGTGTAGTTGCCCTTGCCACGGACGAAGCGGTTGTCCTCGACGCGCTTGCGGCTTGCGCCCAGCCCGCCGATCTTGATCTCATCTAGCGCCTGCGACACGTCGTACCTTCCGTCTTGGTCAGCTAGCGGCCCGTGCGTCGTGGGGACCGAGCCCCTAGCGGACTCGGACCGGAGCTTTTCGGCTGCCCACAGCACCGACTTCACGATGTTCTGGTAGCCGGTGCAACGGCAGAGGTTGCCGGACAGCGCCCAGCGCACGTCCTCTTCGGTGGGGTCGGGATTCTCATCCAGCAGTGCCTTGGCGGCCATCATCATGCCCGGGGTGCAGAACCCGCACTGGAGTCCGTGCTCCTCCTTGAAGCCCTCCTGCAGCGGGTGCAGCTCGCTGGCGGTCGCCAGGCCCTCGACGGTGGTGATCTCATGCCCGTCGGCCTGCACGGCGAGCATGGTGCAGGACTTCACCGCGCGCCCGTCCACGAGTACGGTGCACGCGCCGCAGTTGGTGGTGTCGCAGCCGGTATGCGTGCCGGTCAGCCGCAGCCCGCTGGCGGATCAGGTGCGCCAGCAGCAGGCGGGTTTCGACTTCCGCGATCTTCTTCGCGCCGTTGATGGTGAACTTGATCCGGCGGACCGGGATATCGCTGGCCGCCTCGTCATCGTGGTCTTCGTAGACGATCGTCATGTCAGGCGGCCCTTTCCTCGTGCGGCGTCGGCGCGGCTCAGGATGCGCACCACGAAGGTGCGCACGATGTGCCGCTTGAATTCCGCGCTGCCGCGGTGATCGGTCCTGGGGCGGGCCGCCGCCGCGGTGAGGTCGGCGGCGTCTGCTCGATGGTCTGCGCGGTCAGCGGCTTCCCGACCAGCGCGTCGGCCGCCTCGGTGGCACCGATGGTGGATCCGCCGACGCCGGTCAGGGCGATCCCTGCCCTGGTCACGAGCCCGCCGGAAGTCTCCAGCGCGACCGCCACGCCAGCGGTGGCGAAGTCGCCGACCCGGCGCTCCAGCTTGAGGTAGCCGCCAGAGCGGGCGCCTTGCGCCGCCGGTATGACCGCCTCGATGGCGATCTCGTCCGGCTCCAGCAGGTTCTGGAAGGGGCCGGTGACGAAATCGGCGACCGGGATGGTGCGCCGGCCGGCCGGTCCCTGTGCCACCACGGAGCCGCCGAGCGCCAGCACCACCGATGCCCAGTCACCCTGCGGATCGGCATGACAGAGCGAGCCGACGAGCGTGCCGCGGTTGCGCACGATGGGATCGGCGATCAGCGGGGCGGCCGCGGCCATGGTCGGCTGAGTGCCGGCCAGCAAGGCCGACCGCTCCAGGTCGGCGTGGCGGCACAGCGCGCCGACGCGGAGGGTGCCGTCGGGGTCCGCGCGGTGGTAGTCGAGGCCGGGGACGTTGTTGATGTCGACGATCAGCTCGGGTGAGGCGAATCGCAGCTTCATCAGCGGGACGAGGCTCTGGCCGCCGGCCAGCACCTTCGCGTCGTCGCCGCCCATCCGCAGCAGGTCGATCGCCTCGCCGAGCGAGCGCGGTGCCTCGTAGCGGAACCGAGACGGATACATTCGATCCTCCAGTGTCCTGTCCGGACGTTGAACTGCAGGTCAGTGCTGGTCGCGCGAGGCCGGATCCGGGGTCGCGGCGCGGCTCGGCCGGCGCCGGGTCGGCGACGGCCACCGGGAGGGAGTCCTCCTCGGGGTCCGGCCGCGGTTCCTGGTGCGGCGGCCACGGTCCCGGCACCGGCTGGCCGGCGATCTTCAGGTAGTCCATCAGCTCGGGCCAGGCCCAGACGGTCGGGCTCTTCCCGGTCTTCGGCGCGTGCTCGACCAGTTCGAACAGGCGGGGATTACCCCGGCTGTGCCCGTCGGACTCTATTCGCATGCGCACGCTCCTGCTATCGGACGGGCGCATGGCGCACCCGTCACCTTGTGCTGCGACCTCCATAATCCGCCTGGCCAGACGGCCTCGCAACACGCGAATAACCTCTTGCTTAAGTCGCCGGCCTGCGCAAGTCGCCGAGCCCGCCCGGCGGCATGCTCTAGCTCCAGATCGTGACGTACACGGGCGGGCGGAACCGGGACGGCGGGACGCCCGCGGCCGGTGACCGCATCAGGTGCATGGCCTCCGGGGTGGACAGGAAGCGGCGGAGCGCGCTGGCGGCCGTGCTCCGGTGCTGGCGCTCCAGCACGGTCGCGTGCCAGCAGGCATCCACCGGCGAGCCGGGCAGGTCGACCAGCGACAGCTCGCCGCGGCGCAACTGCTGCGCGACCAGGTGCTCGACCGCGGGCGCTACCCCCGCGCCGTCGGCTGCCGCCGCCCAGGCGGCGGTCTGGTTCGGGAACACCCCGATCATGTCCTCCGGCACGCCCAGCCTGGTCAGCAGCTGGCCAGTGTCGCTGCCCGGGTCGGTGCCGGACGGATCCACCAGCCATCGCCACTGGCGGGGGCTGCCGCGCAGCCGGGACTGCCCCGCGGTGACCACGACGAGGCGGTAGCGGAAGATCGGCTCGCTCACCACGGGCAGTGCCGGGTCGCTGGCCACGTGGGGGCCGATCGCGAGATCGGCCAGCCGGTTGGCGACCAGCACCGCCATCTCCTTGCTCACCGCGACCCCGGCGGACACCTCCGCGTGGCCGGCGAACCGCCGGGTGAACGCCTCCATCAGCGGGCTGACCACGAACTCGGCGATCGTGGACGTGGCCACCACCCGCAGCTGCTCCGGGGCGCCTTGCGCGGCCCGGACCGCGGCGTGCGCCTCGGCGCCGAGCACGACGATCTGCGACGCGGTGGCGAGCAGCCGGGAGCCGCCCGCGGTCAGCGTCATGCCCCCGGGTCCCCGGCTGACCAGCTGGTCACCGAGGTGCAGCCGCAGGGCCGACAGCGCCTGCGACACGGCCGGCTCGCTGACGCCGAGGGCGTTCGCCGCGGCCGTCACCGAGCCGAGACGCGCGACCAGGACGAACGCGTTGAGCTGAGTGAGCGTCATGGCACTCCTGATTATCGCGCACGGCCCGGCCGCGACGGCGCCCGTCGCCGTCGCCGCGACCGGGATCGTAAGCTCGTGATGCGCGGCAGGCCCGAGGGAGGCGTATGCAGGTTCCGGCGCACGTCGAGTACGAGAAGGCAACCAGTGTCGAGCATGCGCTGGCGCTGCTGGCCAGATTCGGTCCCGAGGCGCGGATCCTGGCCGGCGGGCACAGCCTGATCCCGATGATGAAGCTCCGGCTCGCGCAGCCGGAGACGCTGGTCGACATCAACGGGCTCGGCGAGCTCTGCTACCTCAGGGTGACCGACGGTGAGCTGCGGATCGGCGCGCTGACCAGGCATGCGCAGCTGCTTGACTCAGCTGCCGCGGGCCAGCATTTCGCGATCCTGCATGATGCCGAGAAGGTGATCGCCGACCCGATCGTGCGCAACTGGGGAACCGTCGGCGGCTCGCTCTGCCAGGCGGACCCGTCCGAGGACCTGTCGGCGGCGTTCGCGGCGCTGAAGGCGATCATGATCATCCAGGGCCCGGACGGGATCAGGATGGTGCCGGCCAGGGAGTTCCATACCGGGCCGTACGAGACGGTGGTGGCCGACGGCGAGCTGCTGACCGAGATCAGGATCGCGATCAGGCCGGGCGGCGGCAGCGCGTACCAGAAGGTGGGGCGCCGGGTGGGCGACTGGCCGGTCGGCGCGGCCGGCGCGGCGGTCTGGCTGGCAGGCGACAGCATCGCCGAGGCCGGGATCGGCCTCACCGCGGTGGGCGCGCAGCACTTCGCCGCGGCCGAGGCGGAGGATTTCCTGCGCGGCGCACCCGCCACCGAGGCGAGCTTCGCCCGGGCCGGCGAGATCGCCGCCGAGCACTGCCGGCCCAGCTCGGACCAGCGCGGCCCGGCCGACTACAAGCGGCATCTGGCCAGTGAGCTCACCACCCGGGCACTGCGCCTGGCCGTCCGCCGGGCGCACGGCGCGGACGCCTGACATGCAGATAACCGTGTATGTCAACGGCGTCGCCTACACCCGCGAGGTGGAGGCCAGGCTGCTGCTGATCCACTTCCTGCGCGACGAGCTGAGGCTCACCGGCTCACACTGGGGCTGTGACACCTCCAACTGCGGCGCCTGCGTGGTGTGGCTGGACGAGACCCCGGTGAAATCGTGCACGGTGCTCGCCGCGATGGCGGACGGGCACCGGGTGCTCACCGTGGAGGGCATGGAACGGGGTGGCGTGCTCGACCCGGTGCAGGAGGGCTTCGCCGAGTGCCACGGGCTGCAGTGCGGGTTCTGCACGCCGGGCATGATGCTGACCGCGCGGTGGCTGCTTGACCGCGAGCCGGACCCGTCGCCGGCCCAGATCCGGGAGGCACTGTCCGGGCAGATCTGCCGCTGCACCGGCTACGAGAACATCGTCCGGTCCGTCCGGTGGGCCGCGGAGCATCCCGGATGAGTACAGGGCATCTCCGGTGAACGGGGCATACGGGCCGGTCAGGCGCAAGGAAGACGCCCGCTTCATCCGCGGCAAGGGCTACTTCGTGGATGACATCGCGCTGCCCGGGATGCTGCACGGCGCAATCCTGCGCAGCCCGCTGGCGCACGCCAGGATCGTCTCGGTCGACGTCGCGGCGGCCGAGGCCCACCCCCGGGTCGAGGCCGTCATCACCGGCGAGACCCTGGCCGGGCTGAAGCTGGCCTGGATGCCGACCCTGTCCCAGGACGTGCAGGCGGTGCTGGCCACCGACAAGGTCAGGTTCCAGGGCCAGGAGGTCGCCTTCGTCGTCGCCCAGGACCGGTACTCCGCGCGCGACGCGCTCGAGCTCATCAGCGTCGAGTACGAGCCGCTGCCCGTGGTGATCGACGCCAGGAAGGCGCTGGACCCCGGCGCCCCGGTGATCCGCGACGACATCGATGGCAAGCGGGACAACCACATCTTCGACTGGGAGGCCGGCGACAAGGCGGCGACCGACGCGGTGTTCGCGGCGGCGGATGTGGTGGTGTCCGGCGACATGCTGTACCCGCGCTCGCATCCCGCCCCGCTGGAGACCTGCGGCACGGTGGCCGACCTGGACAAGGTCAGCGGGAAGCTGACCGTCTGGTCCACCACGCAGGCCCCGCACGCGCACCGCACCCTGTACGCGCTGGTGGCCGGCCTGCCCGAGCACAAGATCCGGATCATCTCACCGGACATCGGCGGCGGATTCGGCAACAAGGTCGCCCATCTACCCGGGGTACATCTGCGCTGTCGTCGGCGCCATGATCACCGGCAGGCCGGTCAAGTGGGTCGAGGACCGGTCGGAGAACCTGATGTCCACCTCGTTCGCCCGGGACTACCACATGCACGGCGAGATCGCCGCCACGAAGGACGGCAAGATCCTCGGGCTGCGGGCCAGGGTGCTGGCCGACCACGGCGCATTCAACGGGTCCGCGCAGCCGACGAAGTTCCCGGCCGGGTTCTTCCACATCTTCACTGGCTCCTACGACCTGCGGGCCGCGCACTGTGAGGTCAGCGGCGTATACACGAACAAGGCCCCGGGCGGGGTCGCCTACTCGTGCTCGTTCCGCGTCACCGAGGCTGTCTATCTTGTAGAGCGGATGGTTGAACTGCTGGCCACGCGAGCTAGGAGCGGATCCGGCCGAGCTGCGGATGCAGAACCTGCTGCGCCCCGAGCAGTTCCCCTACACCGGCCCGACCGGGTGGGAATACGACTCCGGCGACTACCCGCGGGCGCTCCGGCTCGCCATGGACATCGCCGGCGTATGACGATCTCCGCCGGGAGCAGGCGGCGAAACGCAGCACGCGGCGAGTACATGGGCATCGGCCTGAGCTTCTTCACCGAGGGGGTCGGCGCCGGGCCGCGCGCGCACATGGACATCCTCGGGCTGGGCATGGCCGATGGCGCTGACCTGCGGGTGCACCCGACCGGCAAGGCGGTGCTGTCCATCTCGGCGCAGACCCAGGGCCAGGGGCACGAGACGACCTTCGCGCAGATCGTGGCCCAGGAGCTCGGCCTGTCACCCGATGACGTCGAGGTCGTGCACGGCGATACCGACCGGACCCCGTTCGGCCTCGGCACCTACGGCTCGCGGTCGACGCCGGTCTCCGGCGCCGCCGCCGCGGTGGTGGCGCGCAAGGTACGCGAGCGCGCCCGGATCGTCGCCTCGGCCATGCTGGAGGTATCGCCGGACGACCTGGAATGGACCGGCGAGAAATTCCAGGTACGCGGCGATCCGGACCAGGCCAGGAGTATCGCCGAGATCGCGATGGCGGCCCACTCGGGGCTGGAGCTGCCCGCCGGGGTGGAGGGCCACCTCGATGCCTCCACCGTCTACAACCCGCCGAACCTGACCTATCCGTTCGGCGCGTACATCTGCGTGGTGGACGTCGATCCGGGCACCGGCGAGGTGAAGGTCCGGCGCTTCATCGCGGTGGACGACTGCGGCGTGCGGATCAACCCCATGATCGTCGAGGGGCAGGTGCACGGCGGCCTCGCCGACGGGGTCGGCATGGCCCTGATGCAGGTCATCGCCTACGACTCCGACGGCAACTGCCTGGGCGGCTCGTTCATGGACTACCTGCTGCCCACGTCGGTCGAGTGCCCGTCCTGGGAGCTCGGCAGCACGGTCACGCCGTCGCCGCACCATCCCATCGGGGCCAAGGGCGTCGGCGAGTCGGCCACCGTCGGGTCACCGCCCGCGGTCGTCAACGCGGTGCTCGACGCGCTGCGGCCCTTCGGGGTGCGGCACGCCGACATGCCGCTCACCCCGGCCAACGTCTGGTCAGCCATCCAGGGCCGCCCGCTGCGCACCGACCTGGCCATCCGCTGATGCGGCGTCCCGGTCATGACGGTCAGGCGGCCCGGAGTCGTGACCGGTGCCGAGCTGGCGGAGTCGTGACCGGCCAGTGCCTGGCCTGTCGCATGATGGAGCACATGTGGTACCTCTGT
Organism: uncultured Actinomycetes bacterium; assembly: GCA_963707065.1. Classification (GTDB taxonomy): domain Bacteria; phylum Actinomycetota; class Actinomycetes; order Streptosporangiales; family Streptosporangiaceae; genus Palsa-506. The sequence continues at coordinate 12,536 of CAVPPJ010000057.1, read as the reverse complement.
GGCCGTGGATGCGCCGGTACGGATGAGTGGACTCGCGGAGCGGCTGCCGGACGTGGCGGCGCTGCTTGGCGCCCTGGACGACGCCGACTACCTGGCCGACGAGGCGCTGGGCACCGCGCTCTTCCTGGCGGCGCGGATGGGCCAGCCGATCCTGCTCGAGGGCGAGCCGGGGGTCGGCAAGACCGAGGCCGCGAAGGCGCTCGCCAGCGCACTGGAGACGCCGCTGATCAGGCTGCAGTGCTACGAGGGCCTCACCTCTTCCGAGGCCCTGTACGAGTGGAACTACCCGCGCCAGCTGCTCGCCATCCGGCTGGCCGAGGCACGCGGCGGCACTGCCCTGCGCGAGTCGGACCTGTTCAGCGCTGAGTACCTGCTGGAGCGCCCGCTGCTCTCCGCGCTTGACCATCCGGGGCCGCGCCCGGCGGTGCTGCTGATCGACGAGGTAGACCGGGGCGACGACGAGTTCGAGGCGTTCCTGTTCGAGCTGCTGGCCGAATCCGCGGTGACCATCCCCGAGCTCGGCACCCGGCGCGCGGCGTTCCCGCCGGTCGTGGTGCTGACCTCGAACCGGACCCGGGACCTGCACGACGCGCTCAAGCGGCGGTGCCTCTACCACTGGATCGACTACCCGGGCACGGACCGGGTCGCCGCGATCATCCGGCGCCGGGTGCCGGCCGCGGCGGTCCCGCTCGCCGGGCAGGTAGCGGCGGGCGTCGCCCGCCTCCGCGAGCTCGAGCTGGCCAAGCCGCCGGGCATCGCCGAGGCGATCAGCTGGACGGCGGCGCTGCACGTGCTCGGCGCCGAGAAGCTCGACGAGGCAGCGGCCGAGCAGACCGCGGGCGCCGTGCTCAAGTACGCCGAGGACCTCGATGCCGTCCGCGACGCCGGATTCGCCGCGCTGGTCAGCAACGATGGCTAACGATCTTGCCGACGGTCGCGGCCCGGTGGCTCGAGCGGCCGCGCGCGGTTCGGCGCTGCGCTGCGGCCGGGCCTGCCGGTCGGCCCCGGCCGCTGTGAGCGGTTCGCCGCGGCGGTGGCGCTGGCCCGGCCGCAGACACCGCGCGCGCTGTACCTGTGCGCCGCCGCCACGCTTGTGTCCAGCAAGGCGCAGACCGCGACGCTGGAAAGCGTCTTCAGCGCCGTCTTCGGCGGCCTGGCGGACCCGGCGGGCCAGCCCGGCGGCGCCAGTGCCCGGGTGCTGGCCTTCCCGCCTGCCCGGACGCCAGAGGACATGCTGGCCAGCGCGGCCCGGGCAGCGAAGGAGCACGCAGGCAGCCTGCCGCCGGCGGCAGGCGGCCGGGAGATCCGCCCGGCGGAGCAGCCGGACCGGCCACCCGGCGGGCCGGAGCGCACCATCGAGGACAGCTTCCTCGGCAGCGCCGCGGAGCGGCTGGCCGCCAAGGACTTCGCCGAGCTGTCGCCGGACGAGCTCACCGCGCTGGCGGACCTGATGCGCAGGATCACGCTCGCGGTGCCGCTGCGGCGCTCCCGCCGCCAGCGGCGACGGCGCCGCGGGCCGCACCCGGATATGCGGGCGACGCTGCGCCGGGCCCGCCGGACCGGCGGCGATCCGGTCCACCTGATCGGCCGGGCGCCGGTCCGCCGGCAGCGCAGGCTCGTCGTCCTGTGCGACATCTCCGGGTCGATGGAGCCCTACGCGCGGGCCATGATCCAGCTGCTGTACTGCGCCGCGGGCGGTGCCCGCGCCGAGGTCTTCAGCTTCGCCACCCGGCTGACCCGGCTGACCGGGGCGCTGTCCGGATCCCGGCCGGGCCTCGCGCTGGCCCGGGCCGGGCAGGCCGCGCCGGACTGGCTCGGCGGCACCAGGATCGGCGACTCGCTGAAGGACTTCAACAATTCCTACGGACGCCGCGGCATGGCCCGCGGCGCCGTCGTAGTGATCATTTCGGACGGCTGGGACACCGGCGACCCCGGCGTCGTCCGGCGCGAGATGGAGCGGCTGTCGCTGGTCGCGTTCAGGATCGTGTGGGTGAACCCGCGGACGAAGAGCGCCGCTTACCAGCCGCTGGCCGGCGGCATGGCGGCCGCGTGGCCGTACTGCGACGCCGTGGTGAGCGCGCACACGCTGAACGCCGTGGACGACCTCGCGGCCGCGCTCGCCGACCCGGTCCGGCGCCGGGCGGCGCATGCGGGCCGCCGCGTCGCGTAGCCGGGCGGCATCGGGTGGCGCAGCCGGGGACGCGCCGGGTCGCGTAGCCGGGGCCGCGCCGGGTCGCGTAGCCGGGGCGCGCAGGCGCTAGCCGTCGCGACGTGACGCGCAGGGCCAGCTGTCACGCGGTGGGCTAGCTCGTCACGCGGTGGCCAGCCACTGTCATCCGTTCTTGCGCGGTCGCCTGTTCCTGCGCGGCCTGCGCTTGACCTCGACGCCGCCGCAGACGCAGGTCCCGGTGATCCGCAGCACCGGGGCGTCCGGCGCCGCCGACTCCGCGCTGTCGCCGGCGATCTCCCGGCCGCCCATGATCGCGCTGCCGGTGTCGATCACCCGCATCTCCGGCGGCACGGTGATCGACACGCCGCCGCACACGGCCACCGCGTCGATCGTGATCTCCCGCCCGGGCAGGACGGCTTCCCGCAGGTCGAGCTCCGCGCCGCCGAAGACGGTGAGGATCCGGGTGAGCGGCTCCGGATGCCAGCGGCCCTTCCTGCTGATGCCGCCGAAGATGGCGACCAGGCGGCTTCCCGTCGCGGCCGGCGCCACCGCGCCCACGTCGGCCGCCGGGGCCACAGCGGCGGACATCCCGGGCAGGTCATCGAGGATGGGGACGAGGTCGGCATGCGTCTTCGCCGCGTAGATCGCGTCCAGCCGGTCCGCGTGCTCCTCCGCGGTCAGCCTGCCCTGCGCCATGGCCTCGTTCAGCACGGAGGCGGCGCGGTCGCGGTCGGCATCCGAGGCGCGCAGCCGGGAATTTGAGTTGAAGTCCTCCGGGGTCACCCGGCTATTGTCGGCCATGCCAGGACGTCAGGGAAGCGGGGCAAGTCGTGGGTCATATCGAGGTGGCGCACCTCAGCCACGCCCTGCCGGACGGCCGGGCGCTGCTCGACGACGTGTCCTTCCGGGTAGGCGACGGCGTCACGGCCGCGCTTATCGGGCCGAACGGGGCCGGCAAGACAACGCTGATGCGGCTGGCCGCCGGTGATCTCACGCCGCAGGCGGGCTCGGTCACCTCCAGCGGCGGGCTCGGCGTCATGCGCCAGTTCATTGGCGGCATCCGGGACGACTCCACCGTGCGGGACCTGCTGATCTCGATCGCGCCGCCGCGGGTGCAGGCCGCGGCCGCCCGGCTGGACGCGGCCGAGCTGGTGATGATGGAGCGCGACGATGAGCCCGCCCAGCTGCGGTATGCCGCCGCCCTCGCCGAGTGGGGCGACGCCGGCGGCTACGACGCCGAGGTGCACTGGGACGCCTGCACCGTGGCGGCGCTGGGCACGCCGTATGACCGATGCCGCTGGCGGGAAGTGCGCACCCTGTCCGGCGGCGAGCAGAAACGGCTCGTCCTTGAGTCGCTGCTGCGCGGCCGGGCCGAGGTCCTGCTGCTCGACGAGCCGGACAACTACCTGGACGTGCCGGCCAAGCTCTGGCTGGAGCAGCAGCTCGCGGCCACCGCGAAGACAGTGCTGCTAGTCAGCCACGACCGGGAGCTGCTGGCCAACTGCGCCGAGCGCATCATCACGGTGGAGGACAGGCATATCTGGGTGCACGGCGGCGGGTTCGCCAGCTACGCCCAGGCGCGCCGGGACCGGATCGACCGCCTCGACGAGCTGCGCCGCCGCTGGGACGAGGAACACGAGAAACTCAAGGAACTGGTCCGGATGTACCGGCTGAAGGCGTCCTACAACGACGCCATGGCCTCGCGGCTGCATGCCGCCGAGACGCGGCTGCGCAAGTTCGAGGAGGCAGGGCCGCCGGAACTCGCGCCGAGGGAGCAGAACGTCCGGATGCGGCTGCGCGGCGGCCGGACCGGCAAGCGCGCGGTGATCTGCGAGGAACTTGAGCTGACCGGCCTGATGCGCCCGTTCGACCTGGAGGTCTGGTACGGCGAGCGGGTGGCCGTGCTCGGGTCCAACGGCTCCGGCAAGTCCCATTTCCTGCGGCTGCTGGCCGGCGAGCCGGTCGCGCACGCCGGCTCCGCCCGGCTCGGGGCGAGGGTGGTTCCTGGCTGGTTCGCGCAGACTCACTCCCGGGAAGACCTGGCCGGCCGGAGCCCGCTGGACATCCTGATGTTCGAGCACGCCATGCTGATCAACGAGGCCATGTCGGCACTCGCGCGGTACGAACTGCAGTCCTGCGCCCGGCAGGCGTTCGGCACCTTGTCCGGGGGCCAGCAGGCCAGATTGCAGATCCTGCTGCTCGAGCTCGCCGGATCAACGCTGCTCTTGCTCGATGAGCCGACCGACAACCTTGACCTGGCGAGTGCCGAGGCGCTGCAAGAAGGCCTGGAGTCCTACGCCGGGACGGTACTCGCGGCTACCCACGACAGATGGTTCGCGCGCTCGTTCGACCGCTTTGTCGTCTTCGGTGCCGATGGCGGTGTCTACGAGTCACCCGATCCGGTATGGGACGAGACCCGAGTGGCCCGGCCGCGGTGACCTGAGGCTTGCTAGGCTGCAGGGATCTCAGGGAGTCCGGCCATCCATCCCGGCAGGCTCCGCGGTCGATGGTGGAGGGTGCTCACCCGTGAAGAAGCTGCTCCTGTTGGCCCTCGTCGGGTTCGGCGCGCTGGCTATCTGGAAGAAGGTCAAGTCAGACCGATCCGAGCTTGACCTGTGGACCGAAGCGACCACTAGCGACGACTAGCCTCGCGCTGGCCCGCCGAGCTGGCGTTCTTGGAGGCGATCAGGTGAGCGACGCGCCGCCCGTCTCGGTTGTGTGCTGCGGCCTGATCGGGACGACGGTCACCGACAACGGCATGGTCGAGCGGGCCTACGCCGAGTCGATCGCGACCCAGGGCGTCGTGACGGGAACCACCGCCTACGCGCGTTGCATGGCCGGGGTGCACCGGTCCAGGGGGCAGTCGACCATCGAGGTGCTGCGCAGCCTGTTCCCGGGCAGCCAGGCGACCGCGCAGGCCGCGCAGCTCGCGTTCGACCGCTCGTACAGCGCCGCAGTCGCCCGGACCGGCGTGGTGGCGATGCCGGGCGCCGAGCTTGCCATCGACAAGCTGCACGGGACCGGGGCGCGAGTGTGCCTGATCAGCGGGTTCTCCAGCCGCCTGCTCCGGTTAGTGCTCGACACGCTGGGCTGGTGGGACCGCATTGACCTCGCCCTCTCCCCCGACGACGTGCCACGCGGCTGCCCGTGGCCCGACCTAGTACTCACCGCGATGATCCGGCTCGGCGTCGATGACGTGCGCGACACGGTCGTGGCGCACGGCATGGAAAGTGGCGTACTGTGCGGGCGGCGGTCCGGCGCCGGCACTGTCGTTGGCGTCCTGACCGGCACGCACACCACGGACAGGCTGCGCCGCGCTGGTGCGACCCACGTGATCGGCAGCGTTTCCGCACTGCCTGATCTGCTGGCCGCAGGGAGTACGCCGGATGCTTCCGTGGCCGGGAGCGCATCGGGATCGGCCGGCGGTGCCGGGGGTGCCGCCGATGCTGCGGACAAGCCTTCGGCGCAGGTACCCTTGGAGCGCCGTAGTACGGGGCTATAGCTCAGCTGGAAGAGCACCTGCTTTGCAAGCAGGGGGTCAGGAGTTCGAGTCTCCTTAGCTCCACCCAGGTCAGGCCCGTATTGCGATTTTGAAATGACCGTCCGGGCTGGTGCGTACAGCACGGAAGTACAGCAGTCGCCGGTCATCCGAGGCTTTCCCCCAGCCGCCGCAGGGCCTCGCGGGTGCTGGCGTCGGGTACCTCGGTGTAGATCTCCATCGTGATGCTGATCTTGCTGTGCCGCAGGATCTGCATGGCCACTCTCGGGTGCACGTCGAGCGCGGCCAGCAGCGAGCCGCAGGTATGCCGGGTGTCGTGCACGCGGATGCGGCGGACGCCTGCTCTGGCGCACCGGGCGTGGAAGCTGCGGTTGAAGTTGCGCGGCTCGATCGGGGTTCCCCACCGGGTGGTGAACACCAGGCCGAAGTCGTGCCAGGCCGGGCCTGCGGTCTCCGTGGCCTGGTCGTGTTCCTCGCGGCGGAGCTTAAGTGCCGTCAGGCAGATGCCGGGCAGCGGCAGGATGCTGGCTGATCCTTCGGTTTTGGTCTCGGAGTGCAGCAGCTCGCCGCTGATCCGCTGCAGCTGCCGGGCGATGTGAAGTTCCGCCGCGGTGGTCCGCACGTCTTGCCATGACAGGCCCAGCACTTCGCCGCGGCGCAGGCCGAGGACCAGGATCAGGACGTAGGCGGCGTACAACGGATCGCGGGCCGTCCGGGCGGACTCGAGGAATCGCCTTGCCTCCTCCACGCTCCATGGCTCGCGCGGCTGCTTGCGGGGTGCGCGTACCCGGGCGAGCGCTGCGAGTTGCGGACGACAGTTCCTCGGCGATCGCGTGGTTGAGGGCTGCCGCGGAGGATGTCGCGGGCGGCCGGGACGGTGCGCCGGGACGGGACGCTCTGGCAGCATCTGCCGATGGCGCAGCACTGCCGCTTGCTTGGCGGCCGGGCCGCGTCCTTGCCCTGGGCGCAGCACTGGCAGGTCGCCGCGAGCCTGTTGACCCAGGTCTGGACATCGCGGACCTTGAGCCGGTCGAGCCGCTTGCGGCCCAGCCCGGGCACGATGTAAAGCCGGAGCATCATCTCGTAGAAGGCGTAGGTGGCTGGCCGGTCATGCGGCTTAATGACCTCAGCGAGCCATTGCGCGAGATAGGCGGCTAGCACGGGCGTTGTGGTCGGCATCGGGCCCCGGCGTGCACGGGTACGCGCTTCCTCCCACTTGGCTGCCACCTCCTCATGAGTCTTGCCGTAGACCCACTTGCGCCTGCGGAGCCCGTCCGGGCTGGTGACCCAGGCATAGGCCGCGTATCCCGTCCGGTACGGGAAGATCGACCCTTCGCCGTTTCCGCGGCCTCGCTTGCGGGTCACGGTGCTTGCTGCTCGACAATACGGCGGGATGTAATCATCAACCCACTCCGGCAGGATGCGCCGATGCCTCCCATCCTTGACCGACCGGATCTCGCCGGAGATGACGAGCATTTCGCCTTGGATAGGCCGAAGCCGAATCTCGGGGGGGGGATGGGGAGGTGCGCGACCGTTCGGCACATGCTGTGCCGTTCGCGTGCTGTTCGCGCCATTCGCAGTGTTCACTGTTCCTTTCGGGTCTGTTAGGAGCTGCGGCTTCATCGCGGGCAGCCCGGTCGTGCTCACGGGCCCGGGCGGCGGCCGACAGGGCCAGCAGCGCGTCGCCCGTGGTCCGCCACCCCGTCCGGCCCAGGCATGTGAGTGACGGTGATCGCGCTTCGCCGCGGCCGCTGGTAGGCCGGGGGTGCTGGCGGCGGTGGTGGTCGGCGCGGGCGGCGCGCAGGGCGCGCAGGGTGGTGGAGTAGCGGCGGCTTTTGGTGGCGAAGTGGCCGCGGTAGCCGAGCATGTGTGCCCAGCGGCGCAAGGCGGCGAAGTCAGGGTGAGTGTGGCTGCCGAGGTGCCAGGCGGCGCGGATCAGCCTGTCCCTGATGGGTGCCGGGGTGCCGTAGTAGCCGACGCTATCAGCGGTGATCCGGCAAGTGACGGTCCCGACCGCCTCGGTGGACTTGGTGGCGTACTTGGCCAGGTAGGAGGCCACCGCCACGTTTTGCCCGCCCGGCCGCCGCGGGGGGCATGCGGACGGTGCGGATGTCGAGCTGGGCGCCCCAGCGGATTCCCAGCCGCCGGGCCGGGCCGGGTGGGCAACGGTGGCGAACCAGATCGGCGCGGCGAGCCTGCGGATCGCCGCGACCAGGCCGTCGGCCGGAAGGCCGGGCGGGGTGAGCTGGCCGCGGGGGTGGTGGTGTCGAGGCGGAAGATGGCGTGGAAGTGGATCAGGCCGCGGGCCTGGAACTCGGCCACCTTGGCGTAGGACAGCCGCACCTGCCGATGCCGCGGGCCCGGGCGTCTTGGCCAGATGGCGGCGGATGGCGATGGTGGTGCGCCGCCACAGCTCGGGGGCGTGGACGTTCCACACCACGGCGGCGGTGTAGTCGAAGCAGTCCCCGCACAGCGGCTGGCCCAGGCCGGGTCGGTGCCGGCGTGGCGCTGGCCGCAGGACAGCCGCCGCCGTGCGGGCAGATCGTGGCCTTTCGGCGGGGACGGCAGCGGGAGGGCCGGCCGCCGGGAGCGGGCCGACGGGTGTGCACGGGGCCGAAGCCGGGCGCGGTGAAGGTGGCGAACACGCACGGATGCGATGGCGACCGTTTCGGGGACGCCTTTGCCGCCGGTAAGCCCGGCGCGGATGAGCCGGTTGGGCGCGGCGGATGACTAACGAGCGCGAGGCCCGCGGCTGGAGCCAGGCCGAGACGGTGAGGGTCGATGCGCCTGCACTCGCCGACCAGCTGCCCGAGACGCCGAGCCTGCTGCGGCAGTGGAAGCGGTGGGAGGCCGGCGAGGTCACGCCCGGTGACTTCTACCAGCCGATCATCGCCGCAGCGTTCGGCACCGTCACGCACGCGATTTCCCCGTGCCGCCCAAGCGCGACGCCGACGCTGATGTGCTGGCGATGACCGGCATGGACACGCTGGAGCTGGTCAGCCGGCTGCAGCGCTCAGACCTTGATCAGGCCACCCTTGACGGCCTGCGGATCATGGCGGACCGGCTGTGCTCGGAATACCCGTTCATGCCCAGCGACCAGCTGCTGACCGAAGGCCGGGCCTGGCTGCGCCGGATCACCACGCTCCAGGGCCAGCGGCTGACCCTGACGCAGCACCGGGAGATCCTCGTGCTAGGCCGGGTGGATTGCGCTGCTGATCGGCTGCGTGGAATACGACACCGGCAACCGGCAGCCGCCGACACCACCCGCCAGGCCGCGCTGTCGCTCGGCACCGAGGCCGAGCACGCCGAGATCCAGGCCTGGGCGCATGAAATCCGGGCCTGGATGGCACTGACCAGCGGCGACTACCACGGAGTCATCGCGGCGGCCCGTGCTGGGATAGATGCGGCTCCGCACCATGGCGTCGCCGTCCAGCTGGCCGCCCAGGAAGCGAAAGCGTGGGCGCGGATCGGGGACCGCCGCCAGACCGAAGTTGCGCTCGACCGGGGCCGGCGGCTGCTCGACGCCATGCCCTACCCCGAAAACCTGGATCACCATTTCGTGGTGGACCCGACCAAGTTCGACTTCTACGCCATGGACTGCTACCGGATGCTGGCCGAGGACAAGATCGCCGAGACCTTGGCCGACGAGGTCATCCGTCCGAGCACCGACTTCGACGGCACCGAGCGCGCGCCCATGCGGACCGCCGAAGCACGGATCACCCTCGGTGTGATCGCCGCCCGCCAAGGCGACATCGAGCAAGCAGTCACCAGGGCGAGCGAGCGCTATCGGGACCGCAAGTCCCTGCCCATCGCTGGCCATGGTCAGCCGTGACCTGACCAGAGTGCTGCGAGAGCGTTACCCGGGAGAACCATCCACCAGCGCTACGAGCAATGCTTGAGACCTAATAGCACTGCACGGCACCGGATGACTCCTTCTTGAGACCCGGGGCTGGACCCCTATCCACAGACTGCGGGCTCCGGTGTCGTGCACCTCGTCCGGCGCGGCGACCTGGCGCCGGCGGGGGTGTCGGTGAAGATCGTGTTCTGAGCCGTCCGCACGGTGATGTCCTCTTGTAACGCGAGCCGTGAGCTCTGTCCAGAGACTGACGTCCGTGCGGTGAGCTGGGGCCACGAACTGCTCATCGGATGCCGGGCCATCGAGCCCTTCTATTAGGGCGCTGCGTGTCCCTGCACGGGCTCACTTGCTGGGCCAAGGTCACGACGATGGAGGCGGGCTTGACGATCACCTGCGGTATCGACTGGGCGGAGAACCACCACGATGTGGCGCTGGTGGACGAGGCGGGGAAGCTGGTCGCCAAGCGGCGTATCAGCGATGACGTGCAGGGCTATCAGCAGCTGCTGACGTTGCTCGCCGAGTCCGGCGACAGCGCCGGGGAGCCGATCCCGGTCGCGGTCGAGACCGCCCGCGGCCTGCTGATCTCGTGCCTGCGCGCAACCGGCCGCAACGTGTACTCGATCAATCCGATGGCGGTGGCCCGGTACCGGGAACGCCGCACGGTAGCCCGGGCGAAATCAGATCACGCGGACGCGATGGCGCTGGCGAACATCTTGCGCACCGACGCCGATGCCCACCGGCCGCTGCCTGCGGACACCGAACTGGTCCAGGCGATCGCCGTGCTGGCCCGCGCCCAGCAGGATGCGGTGTGGAACCGCGGGCAGCTGTCCAACCAGCTGCGCTCGCACCTCAAGCAGTACTTCCCGGCCGCGCTGGCCGCGTTCCAGGTCAACGGCGTCGGCCTGGATTCCCGCGAGGCCCGGGCGGTGCTCGCCGTCGCGCCCGACCCGGCCGCCGCGGCGAAGCTGCCGGCGGCCCGGCTGGGCTCGGTGCTGCGCAAGGCCGGCCGGCAACGCAACATCGAGGCGTGGGCCAAGCGCCTGCGCATCATCTTCACCAGCGACTACCTGCATCAGCTACCGGCAGTAGAGCAGGCGATGGGCCGCCAGACCCTGGCGCTGGTGCTGCAACTCGACGCCGCGTGCCGCGCCGCCGACGATCTCGCCGAGGCCGCCGCGGCAGCGTTCGCCGAGCACCCGGATGCGGAGATCCTGACTAGCTTCCCCGGGATCGGCCCGGTCACCGGCGCCCGGGTGCTGGGCGAGATCGGCGACGACCGGGCCCGGTTCCCCGACGCCCGCGGGCTGAAGTCCTACGCCGGCTCAGCGCCGGTCACCGTCGCCAGCGGCAAGAGCCGGATCGTGCACAACCGCAAGGTCAAGAACCAGCGGCTCGCCGCCGCCGGCTACGTCTGGATCTTCGGCGCGCTGCCCACGCCCCAGGTCAAGGAACACTACGACCGGCGCCGGGCTGCCGGTGACCAGTCACGCCGCGGCGATGCGCAACGTGTTCAACCGGCTCCTGGGCTGCCTGCACCACTGCCTGCAGACCGGCCAGACCTTCGACCCAGCCAAGGCATTCCCGCTCCCCGCGTCCTCATCCCGAACCTGCCGCCGCTTGACAGTTAGCAAGATCGGATGTCTGTGGATCGGCCGGGTGGGGTGTACCTTCCCGGTGATCGAGTCGAGGTCTCAAGCAATGACCGGCGTTGGCAGCGCCGGCCGGGAAGGTACAACCCGATGCTCACCGTAGTCCCTGGCGACGGCTCAGGCCACGAGGGCGGCAAGGACGGCTCGCCGTCGCTGATCGATGAGATCGTGCGGGAGGGCGCCCGGCGGATGCTGGCCGAGGCGCTGCAGGCCGAGGTGGACGCCTATATCGCGGCGTTCGCCGCCGAGCGGGATGAGAACGGCCGCCGGCTGGTGGTCCGCAACGGCTACCACCAGAGCCGGGAGGTGCTGACCAGCGCGGGCGCGGTGCGAGGTGACCGCGCCGCGGGTCAACGACAAGCGCACCGACCCGGACACCGGCGAGCGGAAGCGGTTCTCCTCGGCGATCTTGCCGCCGTGGGCGCGCAAGACCCCGAAGATCACCGAGGTGCTGCCGCTGCTGTACCTGCACGGCCTGTCCAGCGGGGACTTCGTGCCCGCGCTCGGCCAGTTCCTCGGCTCGTCGGCCGGGCTGTCGGCGGCGGTGATCACCCGGCTGACCGAGACCTGGCAGGCCGAGCAGCGCGCCTTCGCCGCCCGGGACCTGTCCGGCGTGGACTACGTCTACCTGTGGGCCGACGGCATCCACGTGAACATCCGGCTGGAGGAGCACAAGCTGTGCCTGCTGGTGATGATCGGCGTCCGCGCCGACGGCCGCAAGGAGCTCATCGCCCTGGCCGACGGCTACCGGGAGTCCGCGGAGTCGTGGGCCGACCTGCTGCGCGACTGCGCCCGCCGCGGCATGCGCGCCCCGGTGCTGGCCGTCGGCGACGGCGCGCTGGGGTTCTGGAGCGCGCTGCGCGAGGTCTTCCCCGAGACCAGGGAGGGCCGCTGCTGGTTCCACAAGACCGCCAACGTGCTCGCCGCGCTGCCCAAGTCCGCGCACCCGGGCGCGAAGAAGGCCCTCGCCGAGATCTGGGGCGCCGAGGACAAGCCGCACGCCCTCGCCGCGGTGAAGGCGTTCGAGGCCGCCTACGGGGCGAAGTTCCCCAAGGCCGCCGCGAAGATCACCGACGACCTGGACCAGCTGCTCGCGTTCTACGACTACCCCGCCGAGCACTGGGTCCACCTGCGCACCACGAACCCGATCGAGTCGACCTTCGCCACGGTCAGGCACCGGACCAAGGTCACCAAGGGCCCCGGCTCGCGGGCCGCCGGGCTGGCCATGGCGTTCAAGCTGATCGAGTCAGCCCAAGACCGCTGGCGCGCCGTCAACGCACCCCACCTCGTCGCCCTGGTCCGCGCCGGAGCGACCTTCATCAACGGCAAGCTCGTCGAACGACCCGGCGAGAAGGCCCAGCC
>CAVPPJ010000056.1:0-23381 GCA_963707065.1 uncultured Actinomycetes bacterium | reverse complement strand
ATAGCCAGGACATATCCGGTAAGCGACTTACTGTAGACGTAGGACCGTTCTCGCCAGGCCACTGCAGGCTAGCTGGCGAGCGGTCGGTGGTCCCGGGGCGGGACAATCTCGGCCGGATTCGGGAACCTGTGGGAGGCCGTGGCGCAGGACGAGGAGACCCGGGGCGGGGGCTTAGGTGATGGCGTTTGCGGTGGCGGTGATCAGGGCGGTGGGGTTCCACCGGTCCTCGTGCACGGCGATTAGCCAGCTGTCCTCGCGTAGCCGGGAGATCACCTGGCGGCCAGCGGCGGTCTTGCCAATCCTCCCGAAATCGGTCAGCACCACCCCCGCTGGCCGCCCCGAATTCCCGCTTTGCCAGGTCGATGCGGCGCAGTAATCCCCTCGCCGTGCACAGCTGGGGTCGGCCGCCGCGAGCTCGCCGTGGACACCGCGGTAGCGCCACGACTCATTCTCACGGGCTAGTCGCAGCACCACCGGCCAGACATTACGGCGCGTCGGCGGACGACCCGGGCGGCCGCGGCGCGACAGCCGCGCCCAACGGCGGCGGACCGGGTATGGGCTCTGACCTGGGTGGGCCTGGGAGGACTTGAACCTCCGACCTCTTCCTTATCAGGGAAAACTTAGCGGTCGTTGAATGATGCCTGACGTGGCTGGGTGTGGCGTCTAGCTGCATACTCTGTCGCTGAGCGTGCCCCGATATCGGCCGATGACGGTAGCCGTTGGCTCTTGATTTGGCTCTTAATGATCTTTCCTGCGGTGGCTTAGCTGCGCTCCAGATCCCCTGAAGGTGTACGTAGGCACTCGGCTGGTACTTCCGAGGGTTCGCCTTTCTAGCCTGCCGCGAGCCGATGCGACCTGCGTACCGGGTGCGCGGATGCCCGCTCGTGCAGAACTTCTGGCGCGAGGTCCGCGCCGTTAGGCCAGGTGATCGTCCCGATCTCCGGGTCAACTCGCACCTGTGCAAAGACCTCGGGGTTGTGCAGCGGCGCGAATACCCCTGCCCAGTCCCGTATATAGGACAGGTCCACGTCGCCGGTCAGCCCGTCAGAGAACGTCAGCCTGAGCCGGTACGGGCCCAGGACCTCGACGTCAGTCACGTCATGAAGGGCCATAGTCACAGGTCAATCCTACGTCAGCGGAGCAATCGGCAGCGGAGGCTGATGCGCCTCGACAAGGGCCCAGTCGTCCAGCAGTTCGGCCTGGTGAGTCTGAGCCCACTCGAATACCTGGCCCACCACGCGGGCCGGCAGCGCTCCCGCCAGGAGAGTCAGCGGATCAATCCCGATTGCCGCTTCCTGCCCGCTGTAACGCGCATGGAAGTGCGGGGAGCATGATCGTCAAAGTACATAGTGATCACGATCCCGAGGAACGCGCTGATGCGGGGCATAGCTCTATATCATGCCCGCCCTGCGCGGCATCGTTTGGGTCTTCATGCCCCGTTGGTGCCCAGCAACGCGAAGAGCTCCCCGCGGCGCACCGAGAAGGTGACCCCCCGGACCGCATCAAAGCCCCGGCCGCCCGTGCCGCCGTAGCGCCGCCGCAGGTCCCTGACCGTGATAACGCCGTTGTCGTCCACGCCAGCCAGCATCCCGCCGGGCCAGCGCGCCCGCCGGTGCCCGCCATCACCAGTCCCGGTGACATCCGCCCAGGCCGCCCATGACAAACCTCACCGTCCGCCCGGACGCCGGACCAGGCCGCTGTCCCCAGCCCCCCCGCATAACGACCGCGAAAATGCTGGGCAGGCGGAACCATCGCCGGACGCAGCGACCGCGACCACCGCGACCCCCGCCCGCGGGATCGCGAGGGCTCGCGGCTGCCAGGCCCGCCGCAGGCCGCCAGATCCCGTCAACGGGATCGTGACATCCGAGACCGCCGCTTCGCAGAGGCAGCTCCGCCGACGACGGCGATGGACACCAGCACCGTGGACCACGTGGCAGCCTGGTTAGCGGACGCGAACCACTCCATCCACGCCAGCGCCCCGGTCAGGACAAGAACGAACGCCACCTCGGACAGGCGCACGCTGAGCTTGTCCCCGGTCCACCAGCGGCGCACCCGGCCAGTACCTGCACGATCATCCTGAGATCCAGCGCGTTGCGAGTTCTTCATAGCTGACTCCTTTCAGTCACGTCCCGGGATGAACCCGGGCTCATAGGTCCAGCATCGGCCCGCTTGCCGAGGTGCTGCGTCTCGATCATTTGCTCTTCCCTTCCTCGATCTGCTTGGTCTCTGCTGGAAGCCTGCGCTGGGGGCCTGATGTGAGGCTGATGTGGCGCTGAGGTGGCCGGCCTGGCGGCATGGCGCCATAGCAGTGAGCGGAGCGGCCGGCGTCGGCTGAAGGACGTACGGTTGGGCTTGTGGAGGTGCGGTTGTTCGGCGAGCTCGAGGCGGTGCAAGCGGGCGTGCCGGTGCCGGTGCGCGGGGCCAAACAGCGGGCTCTGCTGGCCCTGCTGGCCCTCCAGCGCGGGAAGCCGGTCAGTTCCGACCGCCTGATCGACCACCTGTGGGGCGACGGGGAAGCGGCGAAGCCGGCGAACGCGTTGCAGGCTCAGATCGCCCAGCTGCGCCGCAGCCTGGGATCGGCGGCGATCGTCACCTCAGAAGGCGGCTACGCCCTTGGTGTCGGTCCCGACGATGTGGATGTCGTTCGCTTTGAGCAGCTCGTCGCGACCGGACGGCGGCTCGTGGAGGAGGGCGAGGTGGCGTTGGCGTCAACCGCGTTGGGTGAGGCGCTGGCGCTGCGGCGGGGGGAGCCGCTGGCCGAGTTCGCCTATGCCGGCTTCGCGGATGCCGAACGGGCGCATCTGGACGAGTTGACCCTGGTGGCGATCGAGGCTCGCGCCGGCGCGGATCTGGTGCTGGGGCTCCATGGAGAGCTCGTCGGGGAACTGGAGGCCTTGTGCCGCGAACATCCGTTGCGCGAGCGGCTGCGGGAGCTGCTCATCCTCGCTCTGTACCGGGCCGGGCGCCAGGCCGAGGCCCTGCGCGCCTACGCCGAAGCTCGCGAGCGGTCAGTCGACGAGCTGGGGATCGAACCCGGTCGCGCCTTGCGGGAACTGCAGGCCCGAGTCCTGGCCCAGGACCCCGCGCTCACCCGGCCCGATCCGGCAGAACCGCCCACGCTGCGGGCGGCGACCGGGCCGACGGCTACCGGCAATCTGCGAGCGCAGCTGAGCAGGCTCATCGGGCGCGAGGGCGAGCTGGAGCAGCTGCTCGAAGCGGTCCACGCTCACCGACTCGTGACGCTGGTCGGCCCTGGCGGCGCGGGCAAGACCCGCTTGGCGGTGGAGGCGGCCGCCGTGCTACGCGAAGAGCACCGGGACGGCGCCTGGCTGGTCGAGCTGGCCGGCGTCGCCGAACCCGGGGGGGTGGCGCCGGCCGTGGCCGTCGCGCTCGGGGCGAGCGCGTCGGCGGTTCCCGGCCGTCAGCCCGCGGGGTCGACGGTCGAGCTGATCGTGCGCCACCTGGCCGGACGGTCATTGGTGGTCGTGATCGACAACTGCGAACACGTCATCGGTCAGGCGGCCGCCCTGGCCGACATCCTGGTCGGATCGCTGCCCGCGCTTCGATTGATCACGACCAGCCGCGAGCCGCTTGGCGTTCCCGGTGAAGTTCTGGTGGCGGTGGGCGGTTTGGCGCCGCCGTCCGCCGTCGAGCTGTTCGTCGAGCGCGCCCGAGCGGTACGACCCGGATTCACCGGAGACGAACGCAGCCGCCAGGTCATCGAGGACATCTGTCGCCGACTGGATGGCCTGCCCCTGGCTCTCGAGCTCGCGGCCGCCCGACTGCGGGCATTGACATTGGCCACGGTGGCGGAACGCCTCGACGACCGCTTCCGGCTGCTCACCGGGGGGGCCCGGACCGCCCTGCCCCGCCAGCAATCCCTACGGGCGGTGGTGGACTGGAGCTACGATCTGCTCTTCGACGACGAACGCCGCCTGTTCAACCGGCTGGCGGTGTTTGCCGGCGGCTGTGAGCTGACAGCCGCCGAGGCGGTCTGCGCCGACGGCCACGTCCCGGCCGGCGAGATCCTGGACGTGGTGAGCCGACTGGTCGACAAATCGCTCGTCACCGCCTCCGACGCCGCTGGCGAAACCCGGTTCACCCAGACCCAGACGCTGTGGCAGTACGGCCGGGAACGCCTCGGCGAATCCGGCGAAGTCAACGCCATGCGCGCCCGCCACGCGGAGTATTACCGGCAGATGGCGAAGGAGGCCCACGAGGGTCTGCGAGGCGCCACCGCGCCGATGTGGCGGGACCGTCTCACCCCGGAGGTGGCCAACCTGCGGGCCGCGCTCGACTGGTTCATCGCCATCGGCGATGCCGACGCTGCGCTGGCGCTCGCGTCGGGGATGGCCTGGCTGTGGTGGATCAACACCGACTTCGCGGAAGGGGCGCGCTGGCTCGCTGATGCCCTCGGCACGGAGGGACCCCGTCGTGGCGAGCTCGCCGCGACCGCGCACAGCTGGCACGGCTATTGCGTGGGGATGTCGTCCAGCCCAGCGGCGGGTGCGATTGAATGCGAGCAGGCCGTCGCTGACTTGAGGGCCAGCGACGACCCGGGCGGCCTGGCGAACGGGCTGGTGTTTTGTGCCGCGGTGCTGGTGCGGGCGCACGAGTTCGAACGATCACTCGAGCTGCTGGCCGAGGCCCACGATCTGCTGCAAGCGGCCGGCCACGGCTGGCTCCTCGCCGCGCACGACCTGATCCTCGCCTGGAACCTGGCGTCACTGGGACGACTGGAGGACGCGGAGTCAGCCGCCCGCTCCAGCGTCAAACGCTGCGACGCCGAGGGAGAGGTCCTGTTGGTCGTCTCTCCGTTGAACTCCCTCGCGGGCATCGCCGCGGCCCGGGGCGACCTCGGCGCGGCCTCGGCGGCCTACGAAGCGCTCCTGGAACGATGCCGCGCTACCGGGCAGCGCCTCTTCGTCCCGTTCAGCCTTCTCGCTCTCGCCAGGCTACGGGCCAGGCAAGGCGACGACACCCTCGCCGACCGCCTGTACGACGAGGCGATCGCATGCGGCTTCAACCCGTGGCTGTCCGCCGACGCGATGGTCGGTCAGGCAGCGGCCGCCCGTCGCCTCGGTGACCTTACGCGGGCGCGGGCGCTGCTCGACAGGGCAGAGGATCGGTACCGAGCGGCGGATCTTCCCGCCGGCCAACCCCTGGTGCTCGCCGGCCTGGCATGGTGGGCGCTCGCCGCCGACCGCCCAGCCGACGCCACCGTCTTCGCCGCCGGCGCCGCCCAAGCCGCCTCCCCTAGCGGGGCCCCGGCGACTCAACTGCTCGCCGATACCGCCGTGGCTGCAGTCAAGGCGATCACCGACCCTACCCCTGCCAACATCAACGCGTTCCTCGCCCTTGCCCGGCAGCGCGCGTCCGGTCCGGCCTACCTATCCCTCACCGACGAGCCAGATGTCGCCGCGCTCGCGGCCCGCCTCGCGCGGCCGCCCTCAGCATCACCTCAGCGCCACCTCAGGTCACCCGGGCAACCTGGCGATCATGAAGCCAACGCCCGGCCGGCCCCGCAGCCACCATGATGGCCTGAGCGATACCGGGCCGGCGGTCGAGGATCACGGCCGTGTGGTGACGACAAGCCGGCGGGCGGCGGGGTTCTACCGCCAAGCGCAGCGAGCCGTCGATGCCCGTCGGGCGACCGCGGCGCTGCGCCTCGCGGTCAACGCCGACCCGGCCTTCGGGCTGGCCATCGCCGATCTCGACGCCATCACCGGAACAGTGTGCGAAGCTCCCAGTCGCCAGCAGATGAGCTGGGAACGCCATCACATCGAGGTGGTCCGCACCGCCGCCACCGGCGATGCCAACCGTGTAGCCGGGCTGCTCCGCGAACACCTCGCCAATGTCGGCTGCGACCCTCTCGCCGTCCGCATCACCGCCCAGCTCCGACAGCCCGACGACCACGGCGACGACCTCGAGGACCTCGCCGGCCGACTCCCCGGCTGCCACGCAACCCCGTGGCCGTCCTCCCCATGACCGCCCTGGCAGGCCCCTTCCACGTGATCGCATCCACTGACGGCGCCGATCCATGCTCGCGCGTCTGCTCTCGTAGGCACGTGCCCGTGCGCTGAGACATCATGGCTAGCGTGGCCGACCTGATCGTGGTGAGCGGTCCACCTGGGGCAGGCAAGAGCACCGTCGCCAGGATCCTGTCGGGTCTGTTCACTCCCAGCGCCCTCGTGTCCGGTGATCAGTTCTTCGCTTTCATCGACCAGGGCTTCGTCGCGCCCTGGACCGCCGCCGCCCACCGTCAGAACGAGGTTGTTGTCGGGGCCGCCGCCGCGACGGCGGGACGGCTGGCTGCCGGCGGGTACACGGTCCTCTACGACGGCGTCATCGGACCCTGGTTCCTGGATACCTTCGGCGCAGCCACCGGGCTGGCTTCCCTGCACTACGCGATCCTGCTTCCTCCGGAGCAGGTTTGCCTGGAGCGGGTCCGGTGCCGGACGGATCATGGTTTTAAGGACCTGGAAGCCGCCCGTCACATGTACAGGGAATTCGCCGGGGCTGAGGTCGCCGGCCGGCATGTGCTGGACAGCACCAGCGACGCTACGGCTCTTGCTTCCCGCCTCTTGCAGCGGATGCAAGAGGACTTGCTCCGCCGATCCATTTAGGGCTCGCGGATTCCACCCTGACCCCCTGCTTGCCAAGGAAGACCTGACTTGGCTCACGATCATGGTTCCTTTCCGGCCGTACCGCGCTGACCTGCTGGTTCGCGGTTCCTGCTGAGCGGATTTGCGCACTAATCCGGGGCCGTAGAGTGGCCCAGTCCCTACGTGCGGGCGGTGAAGACCGCCTCGGGCGCGACGGCGGTCCAGATCGTGCACTCCTCGCACCGCGGGTTGCCACTCCCGCCCTCCGCTCGGGGTGCTATGGTGCGCGTCGGTGACATTGCGCTTGGTTTTGGCTGCGTATGGCCTGGAGAACGTTCGGCCTTATCAGGTTGACGCGGGTCGCAACAACGAGCACTGGTACGTCGGCGCAGGCTTGGTGCTCCGCCGCTACGGCCCGTTCCGCTCCGATGCCGCGATCGACTACGAGCACGCCATATTGGGGCGGCTTCGGGAGCGAGGCTGGCCGGTCGCGGTCCCGATTCCGTCGGATGCGGGGCGCATGGTGGTTGTTGATGACGGTCGCCGCTATTCCCTGTTCCCGCGGCTGGCCGGGCGCCGCGGCATCCCGGCGCGGCCGCGGCAGCCTCGGGAGCTTGGCCGGCTTCTCGGCCGGCTGCACCGCGATCTCGCCGCTGTCTCGGTCGCGGGGCCACCGGATACATTCCCGCGGATCCTTGACATGCCCGCCGACCCGGCCTGGCAGCGTCTCGACGCCCTGGACGACCCGGTCCTGAACGGGCTGATCCGCCGCAAACTGGCCGAGGTGCGCGCCGCGGCCGGGTCAATCGCCAGCGGTCGGCTCGATGTGCAACTCGTGCACGGCGACTGGCACGACGGGAACATCTTGTACCAGGGCGGGACTGTCAGCGGGATTCTCGACTTCGACTTTGCCCACTCCGACCTGCCCCTCGTCGATGTTGCGATCGCGGCCCTGATTCCCGACGTCGAGGACTCGGCGCAGATCGCGGTCGGCTACTTCGGCGCGCGCTCCCCTACAGAACACGAGCTGGACCTGATCGCCACCGCCCAACGGGCCCGCGGCCTGGGGCATGTCGCTTTCTTTATTCACCGTCACGTCGACGGAGATCACGGCGCGCTCGACCAGATCCGGCTCGGCGTCGACCTGCTCCTGCGTGCCGAACAACGCTGGCCCGCGCTTCGCGCCGCGATCTTGAACGGCACCACCGGCTGACCAGCCCAACTTCCCGCCCCCTACATGGACAGTCGATACGGGACACGGGCCGGTCCGCCAACCACACCCTCACCGCGCCAGCCCGCTGCCCGACGACATCCGGGCAGTCCTTACCAAGATCAACAACGCCATCCGCGTGCGCACTAATTGAGCCAAGTCGGGTCACATGTACAGGGAATTCGCCGGGGCTGAGGTCGCCGGCCGGCACGTGCTGGACAGCACCAGCGACGCTACGACTCTTGCTTCCCGCCTCTTCCAGCGGATGCAAGAGGACTTGCTCCGCCGATCCATTTAGGGCTCGCGGATTCCACCCTGACCCCCTGCTTGCAAAGGAAGTGGGCGCGCCCGGAGGGCCTGCGGCTGTGCAGGTCAGGTGCATTGCCGGTTGCCCCGTGAGTGACCGTGAATCACCGTGGGCGACCAGTTGACGGGCACGCGGCGGGCACGGTCGGGTTCTTATAGGACGCATGACCCCTGGTCATCTGATTCGGCATGTTATACGTGGCGCATCCACAGGTTGGTCTCTGCGTATGTTCCCCTGTCTTTCTCGCGGTCGATTTCCACGAGGTCGAGCGCGTCGGGGACGATGTACTGGCCGCTTTCGGGGAATGCCATGCCAGTCCACCGTTCCCATTCGGAGACGGTGCCCGTGATGATCATTGAGGGCTGAGCGGGCGTGAGGATGGCGGCCCCGAGGCGCTGGTGGGTGCGGATCCACGGATCGATGTGCAGGCCGTCATCGCGGGTCCAGCGGGCGAAATTCTCCATCGGCGTCAGCGGATACCGGCTCTTGAGCGCCGGCCTGACCGGCGCGATCACGTGCCGCAGACCTGCCGCGGTGGCGCGGGCGCGGAGCGCCGCCAGCACGTTCCCGGCCAGGCCGGTGCCCTGCCGGGCCGCCTTGACCGCTGCTGCCATGATGCACAGCGTGTCGACCGGAACGGAGTTCTCGTGCCCGGTGATGGCACTGATCAATGCCCCGTCATAGCCGCCGTCGGGCAATCCGCCGGGTGTTCCGTTCCATCGGATGGGCACTCCCCAGCCCCCGGCGGCGACTTCACCGTCTTCCAGCAGCAGAACGTCGTAGTGCGGGAAGTAGCTTTCCGCCCTGTCGAGGTACTCGGCGTCGACCGGATCGTGGAAGATGAACTGCGGCCAGGTGGGCAGGAAAGCGGCCTTAGCCTCCTCATCAAGGTCATGCCGCTCGGAAGTAGTGAAGATTTCCAGATTGCCCATGATGCCTCTCGCCTCCTGGCCCGGCCCGCGAACGTCACCGTATCCCCGATGGGGATGGCTGGTCTTGTCCGTTTCCTCGTAGCCGCCGAATCCGTGGGAGTGGCTGCCGGGTCAATGGCCGGACGAAGTCCGGTCGCGTGCGACGCAATGCCGCGTAGTTAAGGGTCGGGCTCGGTTGTCGAGCATGTGCTGTCCGGCGGCGTGCTGAGCCGGTAGGTGCCGAAGCCGGTGCGGGTGAAGAAGCCAAGCCGGCTCCATTCGCCGAGCTGGGTGAGCATGTGGCGGGGCTTGACGTGGAGCAGGACCGCGAGTTCGTGTCCGGCCCAGTCGCGTGGCGGCTGGCTGGTGATGATGGCGGTGATCAGCTGCCGCCGGGTCGGCGGCTGCGGTCCGTTGCGGGTGGATGTTCTGCGGTGGGGCCGGCGCTTGCTGGCCCTGGCGGCGGGGGCATCGAGTGGCGGGGTGCGGATGGTGACGCTGAGCGTGGTGATCTCGGTGACGGCGTGGGGTCGCTGGTCGCCGTGGTTGAGGTAGCGGGAGGTGGCGCATTTGACCTTGCGGGCGCTGAAGCGGGGACGGCGGGCGGGCAGCAGGGTGGCCAGGACGGCGCGGCCGATGACGCCGGCCAGGTCGGCCGGGCCTTGCGGGCAGATCCCCTGGGCGGCGGTGAGCTGGTCACGGGCTGTTTCCAGTGCGGTGGTGAAGCTGGCCCGGCCGGGGTTGGTGCCGGGCCGGGTCTCCACGGCGGTGACCATGGCCATGCGCAGCAGCTGGTAGACGGTGAGCAGTGCCCATAGTTCCTGCTCGATGCCGGGCCGGTCGCCCGAGCGGAGCACCCGGCCATCGAGCAGGGTGTGCCGCAGCGCCAGGTAGGCGGACTCGATCTCCCACCGCTCGTGGTAGAGCCGGACCAGGGAATCGGCCGGGTAGGCGCGGTGGTCGGCCAGGGTGGTGATGAGCCGGTAGCTGTCGGCGATGCGGCTGCCGTCGGCGCCGGTCATGACTACCCTGGCCTCGACGATCCGCACGTCCAGGCCATCCAGGCAGGACAGGTAGGAGCCGTCGGGCAGGTGCTGCAGGACCAGCGGGGTCCGGGTGGACTTCGCCCGGCACAGCAGCGCCGCGCCGGTGGCGTGCACCTGGGCGAGGAAGGCGTTGCCGTCGAAGCCGCGGTCGGCCAGGACCAGCATCCCGGGGCCGAGCAGGTGCAGCAGCCGCCGGGCCAGGCCGGTCTCATCCCGGTCGGTTCTCGAGCCGAGCGTGGCGCCCAGCAGGCCGCGGGTGCCTGTCTCGGCCAGGGTCATCACCCGCAGCGCGGGGTATCCGGCCAGGCCCAGCCGGTGGCGGATCTTCCCGGCCCAGGCCCGGTTGCGGCTGGTGTCAGGGATCTTCAGGGAGTTCAGGCCGTCGAACGCGACGGTGCGCAGCCCGGCGAACCGCACCCCGGGCGTGTGCGGCCAGGCCAGCGGCCCGGCCACCACCTCGAACAGCGCCTTCAGCGGTGCCGGGCCCAGCCGGCGGCGCAGGTCCCGCAGGGCCTTCTCCGACGGGGACCTCACGTCCAGGCCGGCCAGCCCGGCGGTCAGCTTGCCCCACACCCGCAGGTAGCCAAGCTGCGGGAACATCGCCAGCGCGAGCACGAAATACACCCCGGCCCGCGACGGCAGCACCCGCAGCCTGCGTTGCACCGTCCTGGTCTGTTCCAGCACATCATCGACCAGCTCGAACGGCAGGTACTGGGTTAACTCACCCAGATGCCCGGGGCCGAAGACGCCCTCGGCGACAGTGACAGCGCGGGTGATCGTGGTCATGGCAGACTGAGTTCTCAACGGGACCTCTGATGATCGGCAAGATCTGTGGTGGATCGCACCGATCTATCAGAGGTCCCGTGCCCATCCGGCCCCGCCACGCCGAAGCGTGATCATCCTTGACCTGGCCACCGCAGCCCTAACTACGCGGCATTGGCGAGCGACGCCCGAAGGGCGCCATTGACGCGGTGGCCGCGAGCTGGACACTGGAAGCGAGGAAGACGGCTACTTGCTGCACCGGTGCACCTGCAGAGTAAGCCGATCAGATCGGTACGCCGCATCGCTTCGGGACGGTGCGGGCGCGCCGGGCGGGCCTCGCCAAGGCAGAGCCCGGCGCGGGGAGCGCCGGACGCGGCGCCGCGCAGCGGCACCGCCTTGAAGACGTACAGATATTGCTCACCGGTTCTGGGGTCGGCAGCTGTCCTGTGCCGGGTGATGCTTGACGTTCGGCTGCCAGTTGATGCTTGACATTGACCCGTGCCCGGGCCTTCTGACCCGATTCCGCGAGTAGGCCGGTGACACGACCTTGAAATGCCGATAGGTGCCGCTCTGAGCTGGGATGATGATCATTGCGAAGTGAAAATCGTCTCAGTGGAGAGGCACCTATCTGGTGGACAGGATACGCGGCGGGAGACGGAAGCGCCGGCAAGCGCGGATCGGCGCGCCGGACCGGGCGCTGACGCCGAACGCGGGAATGGCCGCGATCACGGGGCTGTGTGACCGGCTGGGAGTGATCGGGGCGCTGGATGCGGCGGTCGGCCCGGTCAAGCAGCGGGATCGCGGCTTCGGGCCCGGGGAGTTGCTGACGGGCATCGCGGCGGCGCAGCTGGCCGGGGAAGACTTCCTGGCCGGGCTGGACCGCCAGCGCGCTGATGCGGCCGGGCAGCAGATCACGCCGGTGCCGGGGCTGAGTTCCACCACGGCAGCGGGCCTGGCCCGCCGGATCACCGGCGAGCAGTGGCGGTCGGTGGAGCGTGGCGTCGCGGCGGTCACGGCGCGGATGCTGGACCTGCTGCCCGCGCCGCGGGCGGCGGCGCTGGCCGCGGGGCCGGTCACGATCGACCTGGACGCCACCGACGTGGAGGTCTACGGCCGCAAGAAGCGCGGCGTGGCCTATAACCATCTGGGCCAGCGCGTGGGCCGCCCGCACGTGGCGGCGTGGGCCGAGACCGAGATCGTGCTGGCCGCTGACCTGGGCGCCGGGACTGATGACCCGCGGGCGAGCGCACCGGATCTGCTGCGCCGCGCGCTGGCCGCCCTGCCGGAACGGGCCGGGCCGGCGGCCGCGTCGCGGCACGCGCGGACGCCGGCTATTTCGCCGGGCAGGTGGCCCGCGCCGCCCACGACGAGCACATCTCCTTCGCGATCGGCGCCCGGCGCATCGCGCCGCTGTGGCGGCTGCTGGACGGCATCGCCGACGACGACTGGCACGAGGCCATCGAGATGGGCAATGCCCAGGTCGCGGTAGCCGATTACCGCCCGGACTGGTGGCCGGCGAACACCTCGCTGCTGATCCGCCGGGTCCGCCTCGCACCGGAGCAGGTCTCCGCCGACCCCCGGTCCCGGCGGCGCCGCACCCTGCACCCGGGCCAGCGGGCACTGCCGGTCCCTGGGCTCGCCGAGGCCGGGGCGATCTACGGCTATAGCTTCATCCTGACGAACCTGGACGTGACCACGCCGGACAAGGCCACCGCGGCCGAGCACTGGTACCGGCACCGCACCACCATCGAGACGAGCAAGCCGCAGTGCTGTTATATCTGCGGCTCATTGGGATCCTCCTTGGCTTCTTCTTCATCGAGGTTGATGCCCGTTTCCTGGTTCTTCAGCCAGGGGCGCCGGTTGTGCTGTCCGCGTGGTGCCTGGTGCAGGGCGCGCAGGCGCTCGACTTCGGCGGGGTCAGCCCGCACTACTATCCGCCTGATGCCGGGGTGCAGGTAGCCGGCGGCCCAGCCGCGGCGGACCCAGGAGTCAAGGGTGATGCTGGGACATGGCCAGGTGGGCGGCCAGATCGCGCAGCCACCATTCGTGCTCGGCCAGGGGCGGGCGGCGTGCGGGAATGCGGGAGCGCTGGATGCCTGCTGCGCGCAGCAGGTCGCTGACCGCGCTGGTGGTGAAGGTCTTGCAGCGCTTGGGCGGGTGGAAGCCCTCGGTGTTGAGGCGGCTGGCGATCTGCGCGGTGGTCAGCCCGGCATCGGCCAGGTCGCGGGCCCGCCCGGCCAGCTGGGGGTAGTAGCTGAGCTGGGTCAGGCAGGCCACCGGGCGGCTGATCTGGGCGGTGGTGGTGTGCCCGCCTGCCCACACCACCTCTATGTTCACCTTCTCGCTGGTGCCGAGCACCTCGACGCGGACCTGCCCGACCAGATGCCGGATCAGTTGCTTGCGGTCGGCGCTGGTGGTGGTGGGCGCATGCCAGATGGCAGGGATGTCGGTGGCCAGGGCGCGGATCTGGTCGCGCTCGGCCGGGGTGAGAATACGCGGGCGGCTGGCGGCGAAGCGGTCATACTCCTCGCCGAGGCGCTCGCGCTCGGCTAGCGCGGTCTCCCAGTCCTTCTCCAGCTGCCGTGCCACCAGGCGGTTTTCGGGTTCAGCGAGCTGGTACTGGCGCCGGGCCCGGTCAGCGGCGAAGCCGGCGCGTTCCAGGCGCTGCCGCCAGATCCGGTCCACCTGCGCGCGCCGGGCCTCTACCTGCCCGGCCGCGGCGAGCGAGACCTCCAGCGCGGCAGGGGCGAGCGCGTCCAGCAGCAGCCCGGTGACGTGACCGTCCACGCATGAGCCGAGCTGCTGGCACTGGCCGCCTCCGTAGTCGGCCTTCTCGCGGGAGCAGACGTAAACCGGGTGCAGCTTCCGCCCGCTCCGCGCTGGTAGCGGACTGTCATCCTCTTGCGGCAGCGCCCGCAGGCCACCAGCCCGGCCAGCAGAGCCGGGCCCTTACGCACCGCGCCCATGCTCTGGGACCGGGACCGGTTGGCGTCCATCCGCTGCCCATTCCGCTCGTACTGCTCAATGCTGATATAGCTGGGCAGCAGCCCGGGCAGGAAGACGATCCAGTCTTCGCGTGCGGTCCGCACCCGCCCGGTGAACGGCCGCCCGGCCTGCCGTCGCCTGGGATCTACGGTGCTGCGGCCATAAGCGTAGATCCCAGCGTAGGCCAGGTTGCGGAGCATGTTCTCCCGGCCCGGCCCGGCTTGGCCGGCGCCACGCCAGCTCCCCGCGCTCGGGTCCCTCACGCAACCGCACTCCGAGCTGGATGTGGTTATCAGCCAGGAAGCACAGCACCGCGTTGACCGTGCCCAGCCGCTCGAACAGGTCAAAGACCAGGCGGACCACCGCCTGGACCTGCTCGTCCGGATCCAGGGCCACCTCGCCCGAGGGGCGGCGCACGAACCGGCCGGCAGCGGCACGGCCAGCTGTCCCCGCCGGGCCTTGGCCAGCCGCCCCGACCACATCCGCTGTTTGATCAGGTGCAGCTCGGCCTCGCTGATCGTCCCCTTCAGCCCCAGCAGGAGCCGGTCATTGTGGTCGGCCGGGTCGTATATCCCGTCCGGATCGGCCAGCAGGGTCCCCGACAGGGCACCTAGCTCAAGGAGCTGGTGCCATTCCCGGCCACTGCGCGCCAGCCGCGACATCCCGGTGCCCAGCACGATGCCCACATGATCCAGCCCGACCTCGGAGACCAGACGCTGGAAGCCCGGCCGTGCGTCCACCCCTGACGCCGAATGCCCCAGGTCCTCATCTATCACCAGCACCCGCGACGGCGCCCACCCCAAGATGACCGCACGATCAGCCAGCCCGTACTGCAGCCGCGTGGACTCCTGATGGTCATGGATCTGCTGAACGGTGGACTGACGCACATAAACCGCCGCGAGACGATCACGATGCCATGACTGGACCTTGCCCTCCAGCCGCTCCCGCGGCCTAGCCGGCGCGCTCATCCCGCTCACCCCCGCCCCTGCCGCTCGCGGGTCCGCCGGCGCCATCATCCGCTCGACCAGCAAGCTCAGCAGGCGCTCCACCTGCACCCGGTTCATCTCCGGGAACGCCTCCCACGGCGGCACCCCGCCCGGCGAAGCCGCTAACTGGGGTGCATGACTGCATCTGCTGACACCACGGCCCACTACCCTCACCTGCCTGCGCATCCCGCCGCCACCTCTGGACGGCCGATACCAGCGCCAGCAGTCCCTCAACCCCAATGACCGGGGAATGGCCCGCCCTAGATGCACCTACGTATGCAGTACGGCTTGCTCCTTGAGAACATCTTCCGCGACAGCAAGCACGGAGCCGCCCTGCGGCACCTGCCATCTGGCTACCCGCGGGTAAATACGGCCTGGATGTGGGGCGCGCTGCTGGCCGCCAGCATGGCCGCCTGGCTGCACCAGCTCACCGCAACCACCCACGGCGAGACCATCCTGGCAGGCCACGGCACCCGCGGCGGCAAAGCCATGATCGAAACCCTCCGCCGCCGGCTCATCAGCATCCCGGCCCGGCTCGTGCGCCACGCCGGCCAGCTGATCCTGCGGCTGCCACCCGGCCACGGCCTGCTCGCCGAAGTCCTCGCCCGCCTGCGCGCCCTCCCCGCCATGCCCTGACCACCCGGCCCGCAAGGCCCCGACCCGAACCCCGGAAAACGCGAACCCGGCGCGACACCCGGGCCTCAAGCCTGCCCGATTGCCTTGGTTAATGGCACGTTAATGGCACGGTGATCTTGTCGGTACTCCTCGCGCGAGTGACCTCACGCCCAGCGGGAAGCTCAGCGGAGGAGGTGTTCGGCGATGAGGAATCCGCCGAGCAGGATGAGGGCCACCCCGGCGGCCTGCTCGGCCCGCTTGCGGAGGTGTTCGCTCATCCGCGCGCCTAGGCTGAGCCCGAGCTGGGCCGCGAGCAGGGCCTGCACGCCGATGGCGATGACTACCGGGATGAGGGGCAGGCGGACCAGGCCGAGGCTGAACCCGATCGCCAGCTCGTCCAGGCTGGTGCTGACGCCGAGCGCGATGATTGCTGGTCCGCGGGTGGCCAGGAGGGGGCCCGCTGCCTGCTCGTCACCGTCATCACCGTAGGCCAGCATCCACGCTCCGACGCCGATGACTGCGGCGGCGGCGAGGTAGTCGGCGATGTCACCGATGGCACGGGCCAGACTGCTGCCCAGAGTCAGGCCGATCAGCGGCATCCCGGCCTCGAAGACTACGAAGATCACCGAGACGCGCAGCCGCTGCCGGGTAGTGACGGGCTGGGTGGCTCCGATCGCGGCGGCGACGGCGAAGGAGTCCAGGCCCAGCGGGAAGACGAAGGCCAGCAGCTTCAGCACATCACCAGACTGGCAGCCTCAGCCGCGGGCTCCCGGCCGGACCCGCTTTGGCAGACTCAGGCCATGGCGACGGTGGACGACGCGGCACGGGCGAGTCTGCTGCGCCGCGGTTTCGCCCTGGAATATGTGACGCTGTCGTGGAACGTCATCGGCATTATCGTCTTGGCTATCGCGGCAGTCTCGGCCCGGTCGGTGGCGCTGGCCGGGTTCGGCCTGGATTCGCTGATTGAGATCGGTGCGTCCACGGTCGTGATCTGGGAGCTGTCGGGTACAGGTGAAGATCGTCAGCCGCGGGGATTGCGGCTGATCGGTTATGCCTTCGCCGCCCTGGCGGCCTACCTGCTGGTGCAGTCCACGGTAGTGCTGGTCACCGGTTATCACCCGCGGCACTCGGTGCTCGGGATCGCGTGGACCTCGGTTACAGCGCTGGTGATGTTCGCTCTGGCGTACGGCAAGGCCCGCACCGGCCGGGCGCTGAGCAACCCAGTGCTGCAGACCGAGGGCCGGGTCACGTTGATCGATGGGATCCTGGCCACCGCGGTTCTGGTGGGCTTGACGCTGAACGCTGTGCTGGGCTGGTGGTGGGCCGACCCGGCGGCCGGGTACGTGCTTGTCTTCTACGCAGCCCGCGAGGTACGGGAGATCTTCTTCGGCGAGCTGAGCCAGCCAAGGAAGACTTGAACAGCTTCAGCATGGGTGAGGCTCTCACACTCCTGGCCTGCCCCGTCTTCATAGCTGCCGGGCCCGTTGTGAGCTGCATGTCGGGCCAGGGGTTGGCGGATGCCGATCGCGCAGCGACGCGCGAAGCGTGGCCGGTGTACCAGTCATACCGGAGGTTCCTCGCCGCGGGGTCCGGACGCGGGCCGGGGTCTGGCCCGGCGGCGGCGCAGCCGGTGGCGGGTGATGAAGGCGACGAGGACTACTCCCAGCACGATCAGCACATACAGGGAGTAGCGTGTTATCTGGTTGTAGATGGCGGTGATGTGGTTTCCGGCCAGGTAGCCGAGACTGACCCACACGCCGACCCACAGGGCGGCGCCGATCATGTTGAACAGGAAGAAGCGCCGCCAGTGCATCCCGGTGATACCGGCCACGATGCCGTTGGCCTGGCGCAATCCCTCAATGAACCGGGCGACTATGATGATCTTGCCGCCGTGACGGTCGAAGAAGGCCTCGGCCTTGTCAAGCCGCTCGCTGGTAAGGAATACGTACTTACCCCATCGCAGGGCCAGCGCCCGGCCGCCGAAATGCCCGATGGCAAAACCGATGTTGTCACCGACGACCGCGGCCAGGAAACCGACCACGCCGACGGCCACGACGTTCAGCCGCCCGGCCCCGGCATAGATCGACGCGGCGATCAGGATCGTCTCACCGGGGACCGGCACCCCGAAGTCTTCCAGCAGCACCAGGCCGCCGACGGCAAGGTAGCCCCAGTGGTCCAGCAGCGGGGCCAGGCTGGCGAAGATCCCGGGCAGCAGCGGCGCACTCACCCGGGCCGCCCTCGTGCCGGGACAGCCAGAAAGGACCCATAAGGCCGGATCGCGGCCATAATGATCAGCGACGCCGCCGTGAGCCGGCGGTCATCAGCCATGGCGGAGCGCCCCAAGCTCCACGATGGTCCTTTCACATCTGGTGGACGGCCCGGAACACCATCTCGGTGTAGTCAGCCAACCGCTCCGTACAGTCCTTGAGCTGCTGACCGGCGTCGCCCGCATTCGGCGCGCCGAACACATCCCGGGTGGCCAGTTCGCGGTGCCAACGGCGCAACCGCTCCAGGCTTTGCTCTTCTTCTTCCAGCTCGGCTAGCGTGAACTTGCTCTTGGCGATCTCCGAATCGATCTCGGCGTCGAACTTGCCGCAGTCGGCGGCGAACTCCGCCCATTCGGCCTGCCGTGCCTCGGTGAACAGGGCTGCGAGCCGGGCCGCATCAGTTTCGCCGCGACCGCCGCCGCGCAGTACCATGATCTCCCCCTCGCCGCGCTCCGCCAGCTCGACGGCCCGGCTGATCTTCTCGGCGAAGGCTGGTACGTCCGGCACCGCCCAGCAGCCTTGCCCGAGCAGCACCGCGCCGGTACGTCGCACCTCCCGCCACACAGCCACCCGGTGCCGGGACGGTTCCGCCGGTACCCGTACCACCAGCACCAGCCACTGCCCGGCTCCGCCATCTCCCGTCACCCCGCCGAAAGTAGCAGACGTTACACACGACTGCGACGGCCGCGTTAAACTTCATCGCGATACAGCCCGAGCCTTTGCTGCATCGACCCTGTTTCCCTTGATCCGCATACGGAAGGCGCCGATGCCCGGTCTGACTCCCAGGGCTCTGCCTCTTGAAAGGAGAGTCCTTCAATGACCCATACCACCGTCAGCCGCAACGCCCCGCGCACTGTGACTGCCGCGCTGATCGTCCTTGGCCTGGTCTTCGCCGCCCTCGGCGTCGTCTACCTCACCGAGACCGCAGCCCACCTGCCGTCCTTCCTTCCCGGCCACCAGGTGGGCTCGGCGCACCACCACACCAAGCATGCACTTGTCGCGTTCGGGCTGGCCGTGCTGTCGTGGATCGGCGCCTGGTTCACTACCGGCACCCGCCAGCGCACCTCCTGACAGCTCCAGCGCCAACGTCAGAACGGCCGATCTTCAGGTGGTTGAACATCTGGCATGACGTCACTGCCATCCGCCACGGATGTCAGCCTTCCGCCAGGCTCCCGGTCTGCCCGTCGTCCTCATAGCTGCCCTCCGTGAGTGACCGTGATTCACCGCTGATCACCGTCTGATCGGGCACGCCACGGGCACGCTTAGCCCTGGCTTTTCGCCGAGATGCTTAGCTGAGCGGCGCGTTGACCGTAAAAGGTGCCCCTGAACTGGGACGATAAGAGTGCTGAAGCCCTTATCAACGCGAGTTCGAGGAGCACCTCAAAAGTGAACCTTACCGGGTGGTCGAAGGGCCTGGAAGTCACCGGCGATGGCGAGGGCATCGTGTCGCACGCCGGGCTTGCCCTGCTGCGCCAGCTGGCCGACAAGACCGGGCTGACCGGCGGGCTGTCGCGGGCGCTGGCCTCACCGCGGCTGCTGATCCACGACCGCGGCCGGGTGACGGCCGACCTGGCCTGCGCGATCGCTGACGGCAGCGAGGTGATCAGCGACTTCCGGGTGCTGACGGACCAGAAAGAGCTGTTCGGCCTGGTCGCGTCGGTGCCGGCCACGTGGCGGACGCTGGATGAGATCGCCGCGGGCGGCCCGCGGGCGCTGGCCCGGATCACCAAGGCGGTGAACGGCGCCCGCCGCCAGGCATGGGCAGGCATTGAGGCCCGCCACGGCGCCCTGCCCGGCGTGCGGATCGCGGACAAGGTCTTGCAGGGCGTGACCTGCATCCGGCTGGACGCCACGGTCACCCCGGCGCACTCGGACAAGGAACTCGCTGAGCCTAACTTCAAGGGCTTCGGGCATCATCCTTTGCTGGGGTACTGCGATAACACCGGCGAGCCGCTGGCCGGGATGATGCGCCGCGGCAGCGCTGGGTCGAACACCACTGCCGATCACCTGCAGGTGCTTGGTGACGCGGTCGCGGCGCTGCCGCCGAAGTTCCGGCGGCGGCTGTTGGTGACCGCGGACGGGCCGGGCCGGCCACGGGCTGATCACCCGCCTCGATCAGCTGGCCGCCCGGCCCGGCTACCAGCTGACCTACTCCGTCGGCTGGGAGCTCGGCGGCCGCGAGCGCGCCGCGATCCGGCTGGTGCCGGAGGATGCCTGGCAGATCGCGATCGATCAGCGCGGGGAGGTGCGCGAGCGCTGCGCCGATGGCGCCTGCGCGAACCGGCGCTGCGGGCACGGACGATGCTGGGTCGAAGAAGCCCACGTCACCGAGCTGACCGGGCTGCTGCGCGAAGGCCCGGACGGCGATCAGCTGGACGGCTGGCCTGAGCCGATGCGGGTCTTCGCCCGCCGTGAGCGGCCGCACCCGGGTGCTCAGCTGAGCTTGTTCGAGACCCGGGACGGCTGGCGTTACAGCCTGTGGGTATCGAACGTGCCCGCTCAGCTGCGCGGCTGGCGGGCCCAGCTGGGCTACATCGACGCTGCTCACAGGGTGCACGCGAGGGTTGAGGACGGCATCCGCACCGGGAAGGACAGCGGGATCGGCCGGTTCCCCGCGCATGATTTCGCGATGAACTCCGCGTGGCCGGGCGTCTCGTTGATCGCCGCGGGTCTGCTGTCCTGGCTGCGGTTCATCGCCCTGGACGGCGACCTGGCCCGCGCCGAACCGAAAACTTTGCGTTACCGGGTCCTGCATGCCGCCGGGAAGCTGGTCCGCGGCGGCCGGCGGCGGCGGCTGAAAATCCCCGCGACCTGGCCCTGGGCACAGGCCATAGCCACTGCCTGGGCCCGCATCACCGCCCTGCCACACGCACCCTGACCAGCGCAAAGCCACCCCCTTCGACACCGAAGGAGCAACCCCGGGGCCCATGGAACCCCCGGCCACCGGCCCGCCAGCCGGGCCACCGTCATACCCCAGCCGTAAAACCACGAACTGCTCAGCGGCTCAGCCACCGACTCAGGCCAGCCATCCGCCCGCGTGAATCATCGGGGCTAGGGTCAGGCATCAACTCTTGGCGGCGGTTAGGTAGGCGAGTGCCGTGCGTTCCAGTGCGGCCCCGGACTCCACGAGCGGCCTGAGGTGCCTGGTGAACTCGATGGCTTCCTCCGGGCTGAGCACCCGGTCCAGGGCTTCCTGGAAAGTCGGTATCAGCGGGTTGCCCGACATGCGCGTGAACCGTTCCCAGGGCACCGGTTCCTTGCGGGCTTTCACGCTGACCCGCAGTTCGAGATCGATCTCGGGGAACCCGGCGTCTTGAGCGTGGCGCACGAGATCCCGGTCATCGAAGTCGACCATGGGATCAGCGCCGGGCGGCTGGATGGACTCGTAGAGCGCCTGAACTCTGGCCGCCAGTGCCTTGACCGGCGTGACGTCGTAGCCGTCGAACAGGTCAGGATCGGCGAGGGACATCAGCACGTTGATGGGCTCGAACAGGCTTACCCGCCCGCCGGGCTTCAGTACCCGGTAGAACTCCCGCATCACCTGCGCCTTGTCCTTCACGTAGATCAGCACAGACCGGGTGGTGACCACGTCGACCGATGCGTCCGCGACGGCGGTCAGGCGATCGGCAGGAACCAGCACGAAACGGCACCGGTCTAGCAGTCCTTCGGCGCTGGCTGCTTCGCGGCAGTGATCAAGCAGGTCCTGGGAGATATCGGAGAAGATCACGCGCCCTGCGCAACCGGCAGGACCAGGAGGGCACCGCCGCCGGTCCGCGCTGGCACAGTACAGGCTTGGTGTTCACCACTCGGTACGGCACTGCGTTGAGCCCGGAGAATGTGCGCCGCGACTTCCGTAACGCAATCAAGAGTGCGGCTGGGGTGGATGCGCGGGAATGGACGCCACGTGAGCTGCGGCACAGCTTCGTGTCGCTGCTGTCCGATGGCGGCATCCCTATGGAGGAGATCTCCCGGTTGGTCGGCCATAAGAGCACAGTCGTGACCGAGCTGTTCTACCGCAAGCAGATCCGGCCCGTCCTGCAAAGCGGAGCCGACGTCATGGACCGCATCTTCGGGCTTGGCGAGGGTGCATAGTTACGCAGTTAGCTCTGATATCCCTGCGGGACGCCCGTTCCGGGCTGAAAATCGGGGGTGGCTGCCCGCTGACGCCGGGTGTCTATGGTCGCTGGAGGCCGTCAGTTAGCTGGGTGCGGGGAACCGCGCGATGGGACCTTCATTGTCGCCTTGAGCACGCGGATTAGATTCTGCTGTCCCCTTGTGGTTCCTGCGGGCAGCCGCCCGCCGTTCACCGCTGAGGCAAGGGAGGTGCCGGGTGCTGCAGGAGACACACGACCGTGAGGAGATCATCGGGCGGGTCGCGGCGCTGGATATCGGCAAGGCGGAGCTGATGTGCTGCGTGCGGGTGCCCGATGAGGATCGCCCTGGGCGGCGGCTGCAGGAGGTGCAGGCCTACCCGACGATGACCCGGTCGCTGCTGGGCATGCCGGGCCGGCTGCGCTGCCTGGGGGTGACCCGGGTGGTGATGGAAGCAATCCTCCAGCAGCTTCTCCACCCGCTGCTTCTCTGCGGTGCGGACCCCGGCTAGGCCGGTCCGGTACCGGGTCACATCCCGCAGCCGGCGGATCGGCGGCGGCGGCACGAAACTGGGCCGGATCATCTGCCGCCCGGCGACCTTGCACAGCCAGATGCAGTCCAGCTTGCCCGTCTTCGGCCGGCCGGGCAGGTGCCTGGCGTCCCTGGCGCTGGCCAGCCAGGTCCCGGACCCGGCAGACTCCAGCACGCAGGACACTGGCTTCCAGTAGTCCGACGTTTGCCTGCATCAAGCTGCCGGTGGTGGCTAGCGACATCTTCGGCGTCTCAGGCCGGGACATGATGAATGCCCTGGCTGCCGGCGAGCGCAGCCCCAGGGTGCTGGCGCAGCTGGCCCGCACCCGGATGCGGGCCAAGACCGGCGCGCTGGAAGAGGCATTCACCGGGCACTTCACCGATCACCACGCGTCCTTGCTGGCCAGGATGCTCGCCCGGGCCGGCGGCCTTAACGCTGACATCGCCGGGCGCGGCGAGCGGATCGAGGAGATGATCTCCCCTTTCGCGGACGCGGCCAGCCGGCTGGATGAGATCCCCGGCATCGGCGCCGTCGCGGCCGCGGTCATCATCGCCGAGATCGGCACGGATATGACCCGGTTCCCCGCACCAGGCCACCTGGTGTCCTGGGCGAAATACGCGCCCGGCGTGAAGGAATCCGCCGGGAAGAAGAAAGGCAAGGGCTCCACCGGGCACGGCAACTCCTACCTGGCCCGCGTCCTGGGCGAGGCCGCCGTCGGAGCCGCCCGGACCGGCACCTTCCCCGGCGACCGCTACCGGCGGATCGCCCGCCGCCGCGGCGCGAAGAAGGCCATCGTCGCCGTCGGCCGGTCCATCCTGGTCATCATCTGGCACCTGCTATCCGACCCCGCAACCCGCTACACCGACCTGGGCAGCGACTACTCCGGCACCCACATCAACCCCGACCGCCGCAAGCGCGCCCACATCCGCCAGCTCGAAGCCCTCGGCTACAAAGTCACCCTCGAACCCGCCGCCTGAGCAACCGCCACAACCAGCCCGGCTCCGCTAGCGCTCCGCCCGGGTGCTGCCGCCTGCCAGCTAACTCGCCGATTTTCGGATTAGGC
>CAVPPJ010000055.1:0-27209 GCA_963707065.1 uncultured Actinomycetes bacterium | reverse complement strand
AAGCCCAGCCTCACGCCGGAGTCAGGAGGGGCAGGTGAAGTGGATGTCGGGCGTGGCTGCCCGGGCACATGACATCTGACGTGCCTGCGCGGGCGCAAGCGCCTCAGCGCATACCGGGCGTAGGGGGCTGAAAGGCCTCGGCGGCCCGATAACTACTGGAGCAGGGCCTATCGGCGGCGGGCGCGGCCACGCTGGGGGCGCGGACGGTCGGCCGGGATCGGACGCAGCGGCCGCGGTCAGCCGCCGATGGCCGACATGGGCCTGGTCGGCTGCAGGAATCCGGGATCGTTGATCCCGTGCCCTGGCAGCTTCGCGGCAACCGCCCGCAGCCACAGCGCAGCCAGCTCGCCGTCGGTCGCACCGGATCGCATCGGCCCGCGCAGGTCGCTTTCCGTCCTGGCGAACAGGCAGTTGCGGACCTGCCCGTCGGCCGTCAGCCGGACCCGGTCACAGGCGCCGCAGAACGGCCGGGTTACCGAGCCGATCACGCCGATACGAGCCGGGCCGCCATCGACGAGGAAGATCTCGGCGGGGGCCGAGCCCCGCTCACCAGGTTCGTCCGGCTTCAGCATGAAGTCCGCCGAGAGCGCAGCCAGGATCTCGTCGGCGGTCACCATGTTCTCCCGGCGCCAGCCATGCTGCGCGTCCAGCGGCATCTGCTCGATGAAGCGAAGCTGGTAACCGTGCGCCAGGCAGTATCTGAGCAGCGGCGCCGCCTCGCCGTCGTTAACGCCGCGCATCAGCACCGAGTTGACCTTGACCGGGGTGATCCCGGCCGCGGATGCCGCGGCGAGGCCGGCTAGCACGTCAGCCAGCCGGTCTCGCTTCGCCAGTACCTTGAAGGTTGCTGCCGAAAGTGTGTCAAGTGAGGTGTTTATCCGGTCCAGGCCGGCCGCATGCAGCGGCTCCGCGAGCCGGGCAAGCCCGATCCCGTTCGTGGTGAGCGAAATTTCCGGCCGCGGCCGGAGCGCGGCGGTATGGGCGACGATGCCCGGCAGGCCCCGCCGCAGCAGCGGCTCGCCGCCGGTGAACCGGACTTCGGTAATGCCGAGCCGCTCCACCCCGATCCGTACCAGCCTGATGACCTCGTCATCGGTGAGCAGCAGCGGGTTGGGCAGCCAGTCCAGTCCCTCCGCGGGCATGCAGTAGCTGCAGCGCAGGTTGCATCGGTCGGTGAGGGATACGCGAAGGTCCGTCGCGATCCGCCCGAAGGAATCGGCAAGCACGGCAGCACCCCCTTGTCGATGCGGTCAGTTCGCCGCAATGTCACTCAGCCTACGGCTGGATAATTCGCGGCGAGCCATCAGAGCGGCCGCGGCGGTCACGTCGCCTCCGGCTGCGTCGCCCGCTGGCGGCCAAGTTGCGGTGATTCCCGCTGACGCCGCCCGGCGTCCCCTGCCCCCCGGCATGCCGGGGGGCAGGGTCCTTACGCGGGTCAGGCGGCCCGCCGCGGCCTGCCGCCGGCCCGGGCGGAAACCGCCGATCGGCGTGCGTGCGGTAATCCGGCGGCTGCCGCTGATAGCGCTGGCTGATGAGCGGAGAGGAAATGACGAAGTCAGCGGTGGCGCGGTTGCAGGCCACGGGGATATTCCAGACCACAGCTACCCGCAACAGCGCCTTCACGTCCGGGTCGTGCGGCTGCGGCTCCAGCGGATCCCAGAAGAAGATGAGCAGGTCAATCTCCCCGTCAGCGATCCGGCCGCCGATCTGCTGGTCGCCGCCGACTGGCCCGCTCTGGAAGCAGGTCACGCTCAGGCCGAGCTCATCGCCGAGCAGCCGGCCGGTAGTGCCGGTCGCGAACAGGTGGTGCGCGGTCAGCAGGCTCCGGTTGTACCGGGCC
Organism: uncultured Actinomycetes bacterium; assembly: GCA_963707065.1. Taxonomy (GTDB): domain Bacteria; phylum Actinomycetota; class Actinomycetes; order Streptosporangiales; family Streptosporangiaceae; genus Palsa-506. The sequence continues at coordinate 25,369 of CAVPPJ010000055.1, read as the reverse complement.
CACTCGCGGAGGTCCTGCTTCTTGTGATCATGCGCGATCAGGGCAATCCGGCGGCGGGTCATATCCTGCGTGTCGGCGCTCTTGGTGATCATGCGCCCCAGTCTGCCCGGCCGAGATGGCGCGAGCGATAACTCGCCGTTACGGCCGCGTTTCAGGCTGGTCGCCGCCGCGGGGCGGCTGACGGCGGAGTGGCTGCACATCGCGATCGCGCGCGCAGTCCCTTACCATCAGCTCACCGAGATTTGCCGTCGCTCCGCTGGCCGCGGACGAGCCAGCTTGCCCGCTGCAATCAAGGACGCAGGCCGGGCGGATCACCGAGGATGGGGTCATGACCGTAAGCAGCGCCATCTGGCGGGATCAGCTAACCGACTCCGAACGCGCCACGCTGGGCCGGGGTGACGGGGTCATTGCCGACCCGCAGCCTGATGTCCTTGTTGTCGGCGGCGGGATCCTTGGCGTCGCGACCGCGGCTGCCTGCCATCAGGCGGGCCTCGGCTCGGTGCTGCTGATCGAGACGGGCCGTCTTGGCGCCGGCGCGACCGGCGGCGCGACCGGGCTGCTGATCCCTGAGCCGCACCAGTGGAGTGATCCCGAGCCGTTCGTGGACCTGGAGCGGGCCAGCCTGGAGCGCTGGCGGGATCTGGAGGAAGCGGTGCCGGGTGGCGTCGGCCTAGTCGAGCTCGACTGGATCGGCCTGGCCCCGCACCCGGGAGGATTTGCCGCGCATCAGCCGCCGGCCGTTGAGTGGCTGAGTCCCGGCCAGGTCGAGCACTTCATCCCCGGCCTGGCCAGGCCGATGGAGGGAGCGCTGATCCGCCGGCAGGCCAGGCTGAACCCGCTGCGCGCGGTCGCCCGGCTGGCCGCGGGCCTGCCCGCGGTGGCCACTGGCGTGGCGGCCACCGCGGTGACCGTAAGGGGCGCCCGGATCACGTCGGTCGGGACATCGGCCGGGGAGATCCAGCCGGGTGCCGTGGTCTTCGCTACCGGGCTGCCGCCGGTACTCGACGGCCTGGCGCTCCGGCTGCCTTCGGACCGGGTCAAGGGACACCTGCTCGTCACCGAGCCCGCTAAGGTGCGGCTGCCCGGCATTGTGGCCCCGATTGCCACCCAACTTGAGGACGGCCGGCTGCTGGCGGGCGGGACCTTCGACGTCGGTGACGAGAGCCCGGCGGTGCAGCCGGAGGTGATCGACTCGATCATGGCCGGGCTCGCCGCGACACTGCCGGCCCTGCGCGGCCTGGGGATCGCCTACCAGTGGTGCTGCTTCCGGCCCCGACATCCCGACCGGCGGCCGGTCATCGACCGGGTTCCCGGGCTGGAGAACGCCTGGCTTACCTCGGGCCATTTCCGGACCGGAATACTGAACGCCCCGATGACCGCGGCTGTCCTGGCCCGCTGGATCGGCGGCGGCGGGCCGCCAGTCGAGTCGGCTACCTGGGCCGCGTCCCGGTTCGCGAGCCGGACCAGCCGCTAGCGCGTCCTTGCGTCAACGGGCGAGCCCGGCACCCAGCGCCCGGCCAGGCAGTGTCGCGCCCAGCGCCGCGCGCTACCGCCCGGCGCTGGGGCGCAGCCTGCGGGTCGTCGGGCAGCCGCTCGGTACAGCCCGGCCGCGTCCAGGTACTCAAGCAGCGGGATCGCCCCCCGGCGTCCCCGGTGCCCGCGGCAAGGTCGAACTTCAGGTCGGTGCAGTCGGCCGCCGCCAGCACCAGCTCGCGGCCGGGACGCTGTACGGCGGCGCGTTCAGGAGCGCATTTCGGGATGCTCTGCATAGAGCGGCGTCCGCCGGGTACCCGGCCTATGCCAGTCTTAACCCTCCACTAACGAAGGATGTGAGGTCATATGGCTGGGAAAACGCGGATCCCGCGGTCCCGCGGGGCCATGAGCGGGCTGCTGCTGATCCTGCTGGGCATATGGGGTGCCCTGATTCCCTTCGTCGGCCCGTACTTTCACTACGCGTACACGCCGGACAAGGCCTGGACTTACACCACCGGCAGGCTGTGGCTGGAGATCCTGCCGGGCATCGCCGTGGCCCTGGGCGGGTTTATCGTGCTGGCGAGCGCGCGGCGGCCGCTGGCTATCCTCGGCGCCTTCGTGGCGGTGCTCGGCGGTGCCTGGTTCGTGGTCGGCAACCTGCTCAGCGCGTTGTGGAATCACGGCATCCCCGAGGCGGGGATCCCGGTCGGCGGGAACCTCACCCGGCTGGCCCTCGAGGAGCTTGGCTTCTTCATCGGGCTGGGCGTGATCATCGTCTTCTTCGCCGCCCTGGCGCTCGGCCGGTTCGCCGTGGTCGGGGTCAAGGAGACGGCGCTCGCCGAGCGGGACGCCGCTGCGGTGGCCGCCGACGGTGACGCTGTCGCCGACCAGCCGTCCGGTCCGGTCACGGGCCAGCCAGGCCCGTTCGCGAACACCGATGACAGGCTCCAGCCGGCCGGCGCCGCCTTCCCCGCCGGGCCGGAGCAGTCCCCGGCGGCAACCAGCCAGTTCCCGGTTACGGAGACCGAGGCGCCGGCCGCGGAGACCGAGGCCCCGGCCCCCGAGCCCCGCCCACCCAGGCCCCCCCTCGAGGCCCCGGCCGCGGAAACCGAGGCGCCGGCCGCCGAAACCGAGGCCCCGGCCGCGGTGACCCAGGCCCCGGCCGCGATGACCCAGCCTCCGGCTGCGGATACCCTGGCCCCGGCTGCGGAGACCCTGGCCCCGGCTGAGCGGGGCCCATTCACCCCGGCGTCCGAATACCCGCCCAGCGCGCCGTTCCCGTCCGGCGGCACCACAACGACCGGGGCTTAGCCGCCCGGCCTGCGGGGGCGCGCGCTCAGCCGGCCACGCGCGCGCCCCTCATGACCGGCACAGGCATGATCGGGACTGGCACCGCCGCGCGCGGACGGCAGCAGGTGCCGTGGTCGCCGTCAGCGCTCGTACAGCGCATCAATGACGTCGGCGTACTTGGCATGAACGATGCGGCGCTTGAGTTTCAGGGTGGGCGTCAGCTCTTCGCTTTCCGCGGTCCATTCGACCGGCAGCAGCCGCCACGCCTTGACCTGCTGCACGCGGGCGAGCTTCGTGTTCGCGGCCGCCACGGCCGCCCCGACGGCGGCGAGCACGTCCGGGTGGGAGGCGAGCGCGGCCAGCGAGCCCGGCTCGACCCCGTGCCCCCGCGCCCAGGCCGGCGCGACGTCGCCGTCCAGGGTGAGCAGGGCCACCACGTACGGCCGCCGGTCACCGAACGCGAGCGCCTGGCCGACCAGCGGGTGCGCGACGAGCAGGTTCTCGATCGCCGCCGGCGAGATGTTCTCGCCGCCGGACGTGATGATCAGTTCCTTCTTGCGGTCCACCACGGACAGGAATCCGTCGGCGTCCAGAGAGCCGATGTCACCGGTGTGCAGCCAGCCGTCGGAGTCGATCAGGTCGGCCGTCAGCTCCGGCAGGTTGAGGTAGCCGGGCGAGTTGAGCGGGCCGCGGACCAGGATCTCCCCGTCGGCGGCGATCCTGACCTCCATGCCGGGCACCGGCTGGCCGACGGTGCCCAGCTTGAACGCGTCCGGCGTGTTCGTGGTAAATGCGCCGGTGGTCTCCGTCATCCCGTACACGTCCAGGATCCGCATGCCGAGCCCGGCGAAGAAGGCGCCGACGTCGGGCGGCAGCGGCGCCGCAGCGCTGACCACCACCTCGGCGTCGCCCAGCCCGAGCAGGGACCGGATCGGCCGCAGCACGGCCTCCTCCGCCCGGGCGAACTCGGCGGCCAGCTCGCCGGAGGTGCGCTGCCCGTACTGGCAGCTCTGCACGTACCGCAGGCCGGTGTCCATGGCTGCCGCCACGGCGGCGCGCCTGCCCTCGTCCTGCTCGGCAGCGAGCAGTGCCTGGATACCGGCCTGGATCTTCTCCCAGACTCTCGGCACGCCGAAGAACGACGTCGGTTTCACCTCGCCGATGCAGCCGACCAGCCCGGTCGCCGCGTTGTGGCAGAAGTAGGTGTGCCCGGCGTTGTAGATCGTCAGGTAGAGGGTGAACATCCGCTCGGCGATATGCGCGAGCGGCAGGTAAGACACCCAGCGGACGTGCGGCCGGGCGCTGCCCGAGGCAGTGGCGGTGACGAGCTCGTACAGGATGCTGGCGTGGGTGATGACCACGCCCTTGGGGTTGCCGGTCGTGCCTGACGTGTAGAGCAGGGTCGCCGGGTCCGCCGGGCGGACGCCCGCCATCCGGCTGGCGACCGCATCGGGCCGGGCGGCCAGCTCGGCGGCTCCCAGCGCGGCGAAGTCCGGCCAGCTCAGGTACGCCTCCCCGGCCGGGCAGGCGGCAGCGTCCCGCACGATGATCTTCCTCAGCCGGGGCAGCGTGGCCAGCACCGGCTGCCACCGGGCCAGCTCGCCTGCGCCGTCCAGCACGGCGATCCGCGCGTCGCAGTCGGCGGCCACGTAGCCGATCTGGTCGGGCGCCAGCGTGGCGTAGACGGTCACCGGCACTCCCCCGGCGTGCATGACGCCGAGGTCGGCCAGCACGTGCTCGACCCTGTTCGGCAGCATCAGCGCGACCCGATCGCCCGGCTCCAGGCCGAGGGCGGCGAACCCGGCCGCCAGCTGCAGCGTCTGCTCCCGGGTCTGCTGCCAGGTGATGGTCTGCCACGGACCGCTGTCACCGTCGGCCCGGTCGGAGTACGCGGGCTGGTCGCCGAAGGCGTCCGCCGTGGCCAGCAACTGGTCGCAGAGCGTCCGGCCCCCAGCGACACTCTCCAGGGCCGCCCGCTGCCGCATCACCTCGTCCGTCACCGTGCACCTCCGACAGATCCGCTAGATAGGAACTACCGTCGTAACGCATGTGACCATGCCGCCGGCGCCGCCGCAAGGCGGGCGTTCCGCGCAGCTCGCTGGCGCGAGGCTGATGCTCTCGGCCACGGCGCGGAGATCGGCCGGTTCCTGGCTATCGGAATGTTAGGGCCACACCGCTCCCGATGCGGGGCCGGCCCTGGGTGGCCGTCGGCTGCGAAGAAGCGCCCCGTGCGGCGGCTACCGGATTCGCTGGCCCATCTCGGTCGTCGCGTAACCGCCTAGTTCCTCGACCTCGGCCCGGAACCGATCGGAATGCAGCAGCGCCCATAGCGGGGCGAGCAGCGGGCTATCCAGGGCCTCAGGGGCAACCACGAGATCGTAGGGCTCGCGGGTGACCGGCACGAAGTCAAGGCCGAAGGCCCGCGCGGCCGCCATGATCCCCAGGCCCGCGTCGGCACGCCCGGCGGCGACCGCGGCCGCCACGGCCAGGTGAGTGTGCTCTTCGCGCGCGTAGCCGTCGACGGCATCGGCACTGATTCCCTGCAGGCGCAGCTGGTGGTCGAGGAGCACGCGGGTGCCGGCCCCCCGCTGGCGGTTGACATAGCGGACGCCGGCCCGGGTCAGATCCTGGATTTCCGTCAGGCCGAGCGGGTTGCCGGGCGCCACGATCAGTCCTTGATCGCGGTGCGCGAGCCGCATGACGGCAACCGCGCGCTCGCCGAGGATGCGGTCGAGGTAGGGCAGCGTGTACTCGCCGGTGGCCGGGTCAAGCAGATGCGACCCGGCGAGATGGCACAGTCCGTCGCGGAGCGCCACCAGGCCGCCGAGCGAGCCGACATTCGAGGACGCGAGGGTAACCAGCGGGTCGGCGGCACGCAGATGGGAGGCAGCGAGGTCGAGGATGAGGTCATGTGAGCCAATGGTGACGATGGTGTTCTCGACCTCATCAAGGGTGCGCAGGAGTTCAACGTCGACATCGTCACCGGGATGGTGGCCTTCCACTCCGGCTGGCACGACGAGGAGCCCGTCGGCGCGGACCAGCGAGCTGAGCAGGCCGGCGCCGCGAGGCAACGGGGTGGCTACCATCGTGCCGCCCACCATCCCCAGGCGTACTCGTACCCAGTCGTCCATGCCGAGCGGGGACGCGAGCTTGCGGGCCAGCCGCGCCCGGGTCCTTGGCCGCCGCATGGGCGCGGCTCCTTGCAGCTCGGCGAGCACAGGCGCGGCGAAGATGTCAAAGGTCAGCGCGGCGGACACCGGATAGCCGGGAGCGCCGAGAACGGGCGTGCCGTCGATCACGCCCAGCACCACGGGGTGGCCGGGGCGTACCGCGACGCCGTGCACCGCCAGCGTGCCGAGCTCAGCCACGACCCGGGCGGTGTAGTCATCGCGGCCGGCGCTCGAGCCCGCCACGATGATCAGCAGATCGCAGTCGGCCACGGCCGCGCGGGCTGCCTTAGCGATGCCAGCCGGGTCGTCCGGCTCGATCGGCAGGCACTGCGCTTCGCAGTCGGCCTCGCGTGCCTGGACGGCCAGCATGAGCGAGTTGGTATCGAGGATCTCCCCGGCACCGGTCTGGGTGCCAATGGGCCGTACCTCGTCACCGGTGGGCAGCACGCTGACCCGCGGGCGGCGCCTGACGAGGAGATCGGTGGCCCCGGCGGCCGCCGCGGCGGCGAGATCGACCGCGCGCAGCCGGTGACCCTCGGGCAGCAGCAGCTCAGCTGTGCTGACGTCTTCGCCGATCGAGCGCACGTGCTGATACGGGGGCACGGCTGTACGCAATTCCGCGCTGCCGTCTGAGTAGTGCACGTGCTCACGCATGACGACCGCGTCGCGCCCGTCGGGCATCGGGTCGCCGGTGTCGACCACGTCGTAGGTGTCCGGATCCAGGTATACAGGCGTCGTCTCGCCGGCGCCGAGGGTGTCGGCGGCGCGCACGGCGATCCCGTCCATGCCGGCCGCGTCGAAGGGGGGTGAGGAACTCCTCGCCCACACGGGCTCGGCGGTGACCCGGCCTGCGGCATCCTCAAGACTCATCCGTACGGCAGGCAGCCTGGCCGGGCAGCCGCCAGCCTCGCGCGCGCTGCGCCAGGCGTCGAGTGCGCGGGCGGCGGGAACGTCGCGGATGAACGGGCTATCTGTCATGACCTTGGTTAACGGTACAGGGTGACCTCGACCTCGGTGCCGGAGTCCAGCCCTGTTGCCTCCTCGGGAACGATCACGTACCCGTCGGCTGCGGTGAGGACGGAGAGCAGCGCCGACAGCCCGAACAACGGGGTTGCGACCCCGTCTCGCACGCGGACCTGGACGACATCGAGGCGTCCGGTGGCTGATGCCAGGTCACGCTGCAGCCGTGCGAGTATCACGGGCTCGGCTGGCGGACTGGTGCAGCCGCCGATACGCCGCACCAGTGGCATCCCGATCAGGCGGAAGACGACAAGAGCGGACCGCGGGTTGCCAGGAAGCCCGATCACCGGCACGCCTGCGCAGTCGGCCAGCAGCGTGGGCTTTCCTGGCTTGATCGCGAGGCCGTGGCACCAGATGCCAGGCGCGCCCAGGCGGCCCACCGCGGTGGCGGTCCCGTCGCGGGCACCGACCGAGGAACCGGCCGAGATCACGATCACATCACTGCTGCTGAGCGCAGCGCGAAGGGCGGTCTCGAGCGCATCCGGATCGTCCGGCACGATGCCGCCCTGGACCGGCTCACCCCCGGACTCGCTGACCAGCGCGGCCAGGGCGACCGCGGTCGCGTCGCGCACTTGCCCAGGGCGCAACGTCGCGGTCGCGGGCGGCACCACCTCGTCACCGGTCGAGAAGATTGTCACTAGTGGGCGGGCACGAACCACCACGCTCGTCAGGCCGGCCGCCGCCAGCATGCCGAGGTCGTGGGCGCGCAATGGTCGGCCCGCGGGCACAAGGTCAGCCCCGGCAGCGGCGTCCTCATCGGCCCGTACGACGCCGTCGCCCGGGGCCACCGGCCGGACCACCTCGATGGTGCCGGGCATCGTCTCCTGGGTGTACTCGACCATGATCACGGCATCGGCGCCGGGCGGCATGACGCCACCGGTGGGCATGCTCACCACGGTCCCCGGGCCGACGGTCACGTCGGGCGCCGCGCCCATGTGCACTGCCCCAGATACATCGAGATACCCGGGCAGGCCGTCCGAGACCCCGTAGGTGTCGGACGCCCGCACGGCGTAGCCGTCCACCGTCGAGCGGGCGAAACCGGGCAGCGCGTGCGGTGCCGTGACCGGGGCCGCGGGGATCCGGTGCAGGGCGCCAGCCAGCGGGATGGTCTCGGCCGACGTGCGCCGTGCTGGGCGGAATCCGCTGAGCGCCTCGGCGACGGTCCGGGTGGTAAAGAATTCCCGGCCCCAAGGCCGGGGAGCCTCAGGCTTCGTCGCCATTCTCCGGCCCACCACTCCGCCGTTGCTGTGACCGGCCGCCATTCGCCTGCTCAGGAGGTTGCTCGCGGCGAGGGTGGGGGCGCGCTGCGGTCGCTCCGCGCGGCAGCCCGAGGACACTCACCACCGGGCCTAGCGCGACCTGCCCGAGGCCGCAGATCGAGGTCTTGCGCATGGTCTCTTCCAGCTGCACGATGCGGTCGTCCACGTCAGCTGGCCCGCCGCCGCCGGCGAGCACGTCGCTGAGTATCTGGTAGGCCTTAGTGGATCCGACTCGGCAGGGAACGCACTTGCCGCATGACTCGTCGCGGAAGAAACGCAGCACGTTCGTTGCCGCGGCGAGCAGGTCGGTGTCCTCAGCCAGCACCACAAGCGCACCGGAGCCCAGCATTGACCCGGCCTTGGCCAGGGTGTCGAAGTCCAGCGGTACGTCCAGCTGATCGGGCCCGAGGAAGTTCGACGAAGCGCCGCCGGGCTGGATCGCGCCAAGTGCCCGGCCGTCGGCGACGCCTCCGGCGCGCTTGAGGAGTTGCCGGGCAGTGCTGCCCATGGGGACGCAGTACACGCCGGGCCGTTCCACATGCCCGGAGACAGCGAAGAATTTCAGCCCGGCGGAGTCGCCGCTGCCTTGCTGCTTCCACCAGTCAGCTCCGCGCTGGAGGATGATCGGGATGTGGGCGAAGGTCTCGACCGAGTTCATCAGCGTTGGCTGTCCCCACAGGCCGTAGATGCCAGGGAACGGCGGCTTGTTGCGCGGTTCCCCGCGGTGGCCCTCCATGCACTCGATGAGCGCCGACTCCTCGCCGAGGATGTAGCCGCCTGGTGAGGTGAACACCTCGACCGAGAGCCGCTTGCCGGTGCCCGCCCCATTCTTTCCTGGCAGCACAGCCTTGCCGATCAGCCCGGCGGCACGCAGCGACTCGATCTCGCGGCGGATCACTGCTTCCTCCAGGCCGTACTCGTGCCGGATGAAGACCCAGCCTTCCTCGGCTCCGACCGCCGCCATCCCGAGCAGCAGGCCTTCCAGCACGAGATGAGCCTGCTCGGCGAGGATCTGCCGGTCCTTGAAGGTGCCTGGCTCGGACTCATCGGCGTTGCAGATCACGTATTTCGGCGTGCCGGCCTGCGCGGCGACCAGCTCCCACTTCTTGCCCGTCGGGAAGCCGGCCCCGCCCATCCCGCGCAGTCCAGCGTCCTGCAAGATCCCGATGACCTGGCTTGCGTCGAGGTCGCCGGACAACATCCTGCGCAATACGCCATAGCGTTGCTGCCCCTGGGCATACGGGTCGTTGGGCCACGGCGTGTCGCCGCCATAGCGGCGGAGCCGGCCCGCTGCCATCTGACCGGCCCGCGCCGCGGTGATGAGCGCATCCGCCTCATCGGCGAGCATCGGGCAGGAGTTGACGGCCGCGGCCGGCGCCGCATCGCACCGCCCGATGCAGGACACCTCGACGAGGTCAACGTCGGCGTCCCGCCCGTAGCGTTCACGGAGTTCGGCGATGCGCTCGTCCGCGCCTTGCAGCCAGCACGACAGGTCGTGGCAGACGTGCAGCGTGACAGTCTTCGGCGGCTCGGTCAGGAAGTGCGGGTAGAACGAGACCAGCCCCTCGATCTCGTACAGCGGCCGGCGGACTTCCCTGGACAGGGTCACAAGTTCCTCGCGGGGCAGCCAGCCGACCCGGTCCTGGATGGCGTGCAGCGCCGGGATCAGGCTGGGGCCGGGGAACTTGCCTGCCCTTGCCTCGACGCCCGGCACGCGGGTCTGAGCCTTCGCCATCATCGGTCCTGACTCGTGGGCGCTGCTGGGCTGGCGGCCTCGTCCGGCCCGGGGGCCGCCGCCTCGATCCGGACGGCGCAGAACTTGAATTCAGGGATCTTGCCGACCGGGTCAATCTCGTCGATGGTCAGCAGGTTGGCCGCCGCCTCACGGAAGTGGAACGGGATGAAGCAGTTGCCGCGTGCCTCGCGGTGCGAGAAGCGGGTCGACAGCACGATCGTGCCGCGACGCGAGCTCACCCTGGCCATCTCGCCGTCGGCCAGGCCGAGCTCGGCGCCGTCGTCGGGATTCAGGTACACCTCCGCCTTCGGGCTGATGGCGTCCAGGGCGAAAGACCGGCGGGTCATCGAGCCGGTATGCCAGTGCTCGAGCAGCCGGCCAGTGTTGAGCACGAACGGGTACTCCTCGTTCGGCAGTTCCCTGGCCGGCAGCCACTCGGCGGGTACCAGGTGGGCGAGCCCGTCGGCAGTCTTGAATCGGTCGCCGAACATGACGACGGTCCCGTCGCTGTGCTCGGGATCAGGATTGGGGTACAGCTTGCCGGTAGATCCGAGGTTGTCATAGCTGAGGTTCGCGTAGCTGGGCATCAGGGAAACCAGCTCGTCGAAGACCTCCCGGGGAGAGGAGTAGCTCCAGCCGAGCCCGATCCGGTTAGCGATGTCCTGGACTACCTCCCAGTCCGCCCGGGCGTCGCCCGGCAGGTCGAGCACCTTGCGGCCGAGTTGCACCCGGCGGTCGGTGTTGGTGTAGGTGCCGTCTTTCTCCAGGTAGGACGATGCGGGCAGGATGACGTCGGCGAACTCGGCGGTCTCGGTGAGGAAGATGTCCTGGACGACAAGGAAGTCGAGCGCCGACAGCGCCTTGCGGACCTTGTTGATATTGGGATCGGACATGAACGGGTTCTCGCCCATCATGTACATGCCGCGCACCCCGCCCGCCAGGGCGGAGCCGATGATTTCGGTGACGGTCAGCCCTCGCTTGGGGTCCAGGTCGGTGTCCCATAGCTTCTCGAACCTGGCGTGCACCGCGGGGTCGTCCGCCCGCTGGTAGTCCGGGTAGAACATCGGGATCAGGCCCATGTCCGAGGATCCCTGCACGTTGTTCTGGCCGCGCAGCGGATGGAGGCCGCTGCCAGGGCGCCCGACGTTGCCGGTGATCGCGCACATGGCGATGAGGCAGCGGGCATTGTCGGTACCGGTGGTGTGCTGAGAGATCCCCATGCCCCAGAAGATGATGCCGGCCCCCGCCTCGCCCCATAGCCGGGCAACGCGCCTGATGATCGCGGCGTCCACGCCGGTGATCTGGGCGACTCGTTCCGGCGGGTAGTCCTTGACGGTCTCGGCGAGTGCCGGGAAGTTGCTCGTCCGGCGCTCGACGAATTCGGTGTCGACGAGCCCGAGGCGGATGACTTCGTGCATGATGCCGTTGTAAAGCGCGACATCGGTGCCCGGCTTGAGCTGGCAGTAAATGTCAGCGTGGTCGGCCATCGTGCCGGCCCTGGGGTCGACGAAAATGATCGTCGTGCCGCGCCTGCGCGCCTGCTTGAAGAACGACGAGGCAACGGGATGGTTGGCCGACGAGTTGCTGCCTGTGATGATCGCCACGTCGGCGTTCACTACGTCGCCGTAGGTGGTGGAGACGGCGGCGTTGCCGATGCCCTCGAACAACGCGGCCACGCTGGAGGCGTGGCAGAGCCGCGTGCAGTGGTCAACGTTGTTGGTGTGGAAGCCGGTCCTGATGAGTTTCTGGAAGAGGTAGGCCTCCTCGTTGGAGCACTTGGCCGACCCGAAGCCAGCGATGGCCGCGGGACCGCCCTCGGCATGGATCTCGGTCAGCCTGCGGGCGACCAGATCAAGCGCCTCCTCCCAGGTTGCCTCACGGAAATGCGGTAGCACCTCGGCGTAGTCCACCAGTCCCCCGGGCTTGCGCCGACGCTGGCGTTTCTCGCCATTTCCCTCGTCCTGCCTGTTCTTCTCCGGCCTTCCCCGCTGCTCACTCTTCTTGTCCCGCCCGCCCGGCCCGGCACTCATGTCACCGCGCACGTCGGCAGAAAGCGCGCCCTTGGGATACGCCTCGTCACGGCGGATGAGGGGCGTGGTGAGACGCTGCGCCGAGGCGGCGTAGTCCCAGCCGTAGCGGCCCTTGACGCACAGGCGGCCCTTCGAGCCGGGCTGATCGCGGCCCTCGGCGAAGGCGATCGCGCCGCGTTCCCTGTCGACCTGGTAGGTGATGGCGCAGCCGACGCCGCAGTACGGGCACACGCTCTCAACCGAGTCGAGTTCAGTGCGCGGCCGGATCGGCACGTTGTTGATCGGCTTGTTGGTCAGCGCGCCGGTCGGGCATGCCGCGACGCACTCCCCGCAGGTGACGCAGGACGAGGCGCCCATCGGGTCGTTCAGGTCGAACGCGATGTGCGTGTCGTAGCCCTTGCCGGTGCGTCCGATGACGTCGTTGCCCTGGATGTCATCGCAGGCCCGGACGCAGCGGTCGCACAGGATGCACGCGTCGTGGTCCACGGCGATGACCGGGTTGGACAGGTCCGTTCCCCGGCCGGACGCGGTGGGCAGGCCACCGTCGCGGCTCACCCCGTAGCGGTCGGCCAGGGCGAGGAGCTCGTTGTCGCCGGTCGTGATCTGCTTGGGGTCGAGCTCCGGTACCGGCTGATCGGCGACCAGCAGCTCGGTGAGCATTGCGCGGTTGCGCTCGATGTCCGGGGTGGACGTCTTGATTGTCATGCTGTCTTCACACGGGCGCACACATGCGGCCGCGTAGACGCGCCCGCCGGTGTCCACCACGCAGAGGCGGCAGACGCCGACCGGATCGTAGCGCTCGTCATGGCAGAGGACCGGGATGTCGATTCCGGCCTCTTTGGCCGCGGCCCAGATTGTCGTGCCCTCCGGGACCGTGACCTCAGTACCGTCGATCATCAGGGTGACCGTCCGGGGAATGGCGGGAGCGTGAAGGACCATACGGACAGTATCCGCCGATTCGGGACTCTAGCTCAACTGAAGGTCTGCCAGGCTGCCGTCGGCCGGCCGGCCCTGGCCATCCAGCCCGCGAGCGGCGTAATAGCCGTCGATCATTGTCTTCAGCCGCTCCGGGGTCAGCGTCGCCACCCGGCCGGATCCGATCTGCAGTGGCTCGCTCAGCAGGCGCTCCGGCAGCCAGTCGTCTGCGGGCAGCCAGCCCTCACGGATGTTGAACACGCGCTTGGCCATCACGATCCGGCGCGCTGTCTGCCGCAGCTCCGCACCGTCGACCTCCCAGCCGGTCACCGCGGACAGCAAAGCGGCCCACTCGTCGAACGGCTCGGTGAAGACGCCGCGCAGGAACTTGCACAGGATCAGCGAATCCATGATCGCCGCCCGGTCCTCGGACTCGATCGCCGCCACGACATGGGGCTGGCCGCCCTCAAGCCGGTCGTGCTCGCCGGACAGGTCGGCCTCGTAGGCGCCGGAGCGGTTGTGGTCGGCGCCCCGGGCGTTCACGGCCAGCCCCAGAGCCATGGCCTGCATCGTGCGGGGCTCGTATCCTGGCAACTCCATGCCCTTGATATGCGGCGCAAATGCCGCCGAGCCGCCACCGACGTGCTCGGCCGCGCGGCGCGAGCCCTCGGCAAGCAGCTCACCCAGTCCCTGCCGTGCGCCGATCTCTTCCAGCGCCCGCATCAGCGCGTCGCCGTCGCCGAACCGGAGCCACGGTGCGTCGATCAGGCCCCGTTCGGCACACTCCATGGCCCAGGCGATGGTGCCGCCGGCCGAGATGGTGTCCATCCCCAGCTCGTCGCAACGCCCGCTGGCAGCCAGCACGGCATCGGGGTCCGACACCCCGCACATCGGGCCGAGGGCGAAGACGTTCTCGTACTCCACCCGCATCTGCTTTCCGCCGCGAGCGGAGTAGATGTGCTCACAGCCGATGGTGCACGAGGCACAGCTGTTGCGCGTGACGCTGCGCAACTTGGACAGGTCCTCGGCGGCGAGCTTCGGCGCCCCGGCGAACGTGGCCGCCTGGAAGTTACGGGTCGGCAGGGTGCTGATCGCGTTGAAGGCGAGCAGGTTTGCCAGCGTGCCCAGCTCGCGGTACTTGGCCGTCGCCGGGCCAAAGGAGCGGGCGCGCAAGTCCCGGGCCGCCGCGAGCACGGCGGGCGGATCCGCCGAGGCGACCTTGGTGGCGGCGCGCACGGCGATGGCCTTAAGCCGCTTGGCGCCCATCACAGCGCCCAGGCCGCCGCGCCCGGCGTGCCGTCCGTCGTGGGAGATCGTGGCGTAGCGCACGCCTTTCTCCCCGGCCGGCCCTATCGCGGCCACCCGCCAGCCGCGGCCGAGGCGCTCCCGCAGCCGCTTCTCGGCCTCCGCTGCCGACCGCCCCCACAGGTCAGCGGCGTCCACCAGGCGCGCGCCGTCTCCATCGACCAGCAGGGCTGACGGCCGCCTGCAGGCGCCGCGCACCACGATCGCGTCATTGCCGGTGAGCTTGCCGGAGATCGCGAAATGACTCGAAGCGAGCGCGTCGTTCAGCATGCCGGTCAGCGGGGACTTGGCGACAACAGCGAATTTGGCGCTGGTGGTCAGCGGCGTGCCGACGAACGGGGAGAACACGAAGGCCAGCGGCGCCTCCGGCGCGAGCGGATCGACACCCGGCGGGGCCAGGCGGTGCATCAGCCAGGCGCCCAGCCCGGCGCCGCCCAGGTACGCCCGCAGGAGCTCATCCGGCAGTGGCAGCACGTTCGCAGATCCGTCGCTGACGTCCGCGATGAGCGCGCGGCCGAAGTAGCCAGCTGCCGCCACGTCGGTCAGCCGCCCGCGTCCGCAGAGAGGAAGGACACGCTGTCGCCGGTGGCCAGCGGCGTCTCGCCGTCGCGGGTGATCTGATCGCCGTTCAGCGCCGCGACCACATGCCTGCCGAGGACCAGCCCGGCGGCCGCCGCAGCGCCGGCCATGGTGGCGGCCCGGATTGCCTGCGGGCCGCGATGGCCGTCCGCCAGGGCGCCGAACCGCTGGATCGTCACCTCGGGTGCCAGACGTGAGCGGGCCGCCTCGTAGTCGGCTGGCTCATTGATATTGACCACCGAGTCGAGATCTGGATCAAGCGCGGCCAGTATCGGGTCCGCGCGCAGAGCCGCCTCATCCAGCCGCGTGACCACACACTCATCGAACAGGAACGCCGGACGCAGGCGTCCCTCCTTCACCAGGCGCTCGGCGACCGGGGCCAGCGTCGTGCGGTACGCGGCGGCCAGCGGCTGCGGATAACCCCGGGCGATCGGCAAGCCCACGTCCGCTCCCTCCGCTGCCGCCCGCAGCACCCGCCGCACGAACGCGGGGTGCAGGAACGGCATGTCGGTGGAGCAGACGAACGCGATCTCGGCCCGGCCGGCGATCGCGGCGAGCCCGGCGGCGAGCCCCTGGATTGGGCCCATGCCTTCGCGCGGATCGTCGATGACCTCAACCTGCGCGGGCAGTGCGGGAAGGGCCTGCCCCTGGGCGCGGACCACCACGACCGGCCCGTCGGTCGCGCGTGAGGCAATGCCTGCCGTGCGGCGCAGCAGCGTCGAGCCGTGCCACTCCAGCGCCGCCTTGGGCGTTCCCATCCGGGACGACCGCCCGCCGGCGAGCACGATCCCAGCGAACGTCGACATACTCCGATGTTAGAGCCTGTGCGGCCGCTCGGCGGGCATGCCGCGTGCCCGCGGCCCGTTTCCGGACCCGGCACAGAGACTCGGGAGGGGACGGGATGAACGTATACACGGGAGCGCAGCGGCCCGGGCGGTGAGGCTGCCCGGGCCGCCGCACTCTCGCGCCGCTGTGCTAACGAACCACCGCGCTCCTGCGTCGCTACGCGGTACGGCCTGCCTCAAGCAGCCCGCGACGGCGGCGGACGGCCCTGTCCGCCGTGTTGAACAGCGTGTCCACCCCGACCCCGATGATCAGGATGATGATGAGTATCGACGTGGCGCCGGCGAAGAAATCGAGGTCCTGGTAGTTGTTCTCCAGCACGCCGATCGACGGCTGGCCGATGATCAGCACCAGCAGCTCGCCCGCCATCAGGCCACGGAAGGCAAACGCCCAGCCCTGCTTCATGCCGGCCACGTATGCGGGCAGCGACGCGGGCAGGATCAGGTACCGGTACCGGTTAAAACCGCGCAGCCCCATGGTCTTGCCCGCCTTCAGCAGCAGCGGCGGGGTGTAGTCCACTCCGGTGATCAGGCCGTTGGCGATCGATGGCGCGGCGCCGAGCACCATGACGAACAGGATGGCAGGCGTGGTGAGCCCGAAGAGAATGATCGCGAACGGAAACCAGACGATCGATGGCATGACCTGCAGGCCGGTGATGATCGAGCCCACTCCCGCGCGCAGCGGCGGGATCCTCGCCACGAAGGCCCCGAGCACCGTGCCGATCACCAGCGCGAGCCCGTACCCTTCCGCCGCCCGGCGCAGGGTGATCCCGACTGCCTGCCACAGCAGCTGGTGATGCATCAGGTGCCAGAGGGTCGGGAGAACTACCGTCGGGCCCTTGAGCACGTATGACTTCCAGCCGGTGGCGACCACGAGCTGCCACAGGACGAGGACGATAGCCACCGCGAGCAGCTTCGGCCAGGTTGCCGCCCAGGCCGACCGGGCGATCCGGCGGCCCCTCGGTTCCTGCGGTGCGCCGCCAAGCTCCAGGTGGTCGAGGCCCTCAATAGCCGACGGCTGCGTCTTAGTCGCCATGCCGGCTCATCTCCTGCCGCAGTCGGTCGGTCATGGTGGTGGCGAGCTCAGCGACCTCGCGGGAGTCCATCCCGCGCTCGCCGCCCTTCGGCACGTCGTACTCCTCGATGACCCGGCCGGGCCTGCTGGACAGGACCACTACGCGGTCGCCGAGCCTGGCGGCCTCGCGCACGTTGTGCGTCACGAAGATCACGGTCATGGTCCGCTCGGCGCAGATCCGCTCAAGCTCGTCATGCAGCAGGTCGCGGGTCATCGCGTCCAGCGCGCCGAAGGGCTCGTCCATCAGCAGCACGTCCGCGTCCTGGGACAGCGCCCGGGCCATCGCCACCCGCTGCCGCATGCCGCCGGAGAGTTCGTGCGGGCGCTTGTCGCCGAAGCCGCTCAGGTGCACGGTCTCGAGCAGTTCCTGGGTCCGGGCGCGCCGCTCCGCCTTGGGCACGCCGCGGGCGTGCAGGGCAAGCTCCACGTTCCGCGCGGCCGTGAGCCACGGGAAGAGGGCCGGCTCCTGGAACATCAGGGTGACCTTCTGGCCGGCCGTGTCAATCTGGCCGGATGTCGGCGAGTCCAGGTCTGCTATCAGCGAGAGCAGCGTGCTCTTGCCGCAGCCGGATGCGCCGATGACGCAGACGAACTCCCCTGGCGTGACGGACAGTGACACCTTGTCCAGGGCCAGCAGCGCCCCCCGCCCCTGGCCGTAGACCTTGGAGACCTCAGTCAGCCGGACCGCGGCGGGTGCTTGTTCCGCCGCGCGGTCGGCCACGATGGTCAGGTTCGGGAAGGCTGACGCCCCCGGAGGTGACTCCGGGGGCGTCAGCCGGCCACTGCGCATGCTCATGAATTCACCGCGGATTCCCCTGCCGCTTGCAGTTGCGTGTTGAGCGGACCGAGATCGTAGATGCTCGATAGGTTGCTTACCGGCTGGCTCAAGCCGACAGCGACTGCGTGCTGCGCATCGGCGATCAGCGACGACGCGATGGGGTCGTTGGTGAACCTGATCTGGGCGAACGACGCCGCGAGGATGGCCGGCTTCAGGCCCTTGCCGGTTATCGAGGTCAGCTCGGCGTTGGCTGCCGTCTCGGCTGCGGACTTGTTCTGGTGGATGAAGTTGTTCGCGTCAATCTGGCCCTTGAGCAGCCCGTTGACGGTGCTCGGGTGCGCGGCCAGGAAGGCCTGCGTCACGACCAGGTTGGTGGTGACGAACTGCCCCTTCGGCCACAGGCTGGCCTCGTTGACCAGCACGTGCCCGCCGGCCGCGACCATCTCGGCGTCGTAGGGAGCGGGCTCCCAGCCGCCGGCCAGCTGGCCGGACTGGAACGCGAGCACGGCGGCCGAGTTCGGCGTCGTCGGCTTGATCGGCACGTCGCCGCCGCCGGTCTGGGTGGTGGTCAGGCCGTGCTGCTTCAGCCAGTAGCGCAGTGCTACGTCCTGGGTGTTGCCGAGCGACGGGGTGGCCAGCGACTGGCCCTTGAGCTGGGCCGGGCTGGTAATGCCCTTCTTGACCACCAGCGCGGCCCCGCCGGAGGCTGCTCCGGAGATGATCTTGATGAGCTTCCCGCCGGAGGTCTGCCACGCCTTGATCGCCGGGTTCGGGCCGACGTAGGCCGCGTCCAGCTGGCCGGCCAGCAGCGCGGTCGCTTCCAGCGTGCCGGTGCTGAACGGCACCAGCTTGAGGGTCACGCCGCTGCCGAGGTCCTTGGTGAAGATGCCCTCCTTCACCCCGACCAGCGCGGTGGCGTGCGTGATATTAGTGAGGAATCCGAGTCTCAGGGTGACCGGCGCCGCAGCAGCAGGACTGCTGGTGCTCCCGGATCCGCCGGATCCCGACGAACTGGCTGCCGAAGAACCGCATCCGGCTGCCATCAGGGCGACGGCAGCAACCCCCGCAGCGACTATCGCTCGCTTCATCGTCCACCTTTTCCGATCAAGTTAATAGGTATAGAGGTTTATACCACAGCTGCGTCCGCATTGCACATCCAGGTGATAGGGAATTCCGGCCAGCATGAGCACGCCCCGCAGGTGAGGGCCGGGGTACCGTACCGCCAGGAGTCTGGCCCCGGCCGGAGCTGAACCAGGGCGCCGGAGCGAGCCGGCCGCGAGGAGGACGCACGGTGGCAGGCCGCATCGAGGACTACGCGATCATCGGCGACATGCAGGCCGCGGCGCTGATCGGCCTGGACGGCTCGGCCGAGTGGCTCTGCCTGCCCCGTTTCGACTCGCCGGCCTGCTTCGCCGCGCTACTGGGCGATGAGCGCAACGGCCACTGGATGATCGCGCCGACCGCCACCCAGGGGCCGCCATCGCGCCGGGGCGAGGTGACCAGGCGCTACCGGGGCGACACCCTGATCCTGGAGACCGAGTGGCAGACCGCAGGCGGGACCGTCCGCCTGATCGACTTCATGCCCCCCAGGAACAACGAGCCACCGGTGCTGGTGCGGATCGTCGAGGGCATCAAGGGCGCGGTCGAGATGGAATGCGTCTTCCGGCTGCGGTTCGGCTACGGCAAGGTCCTCCCCTGGGTCCGCCGACTCGACGGCGCCATCGTCGCGGTCGCCGGGCCCGACTCGGCCTGGCTGCGCACCCCGGTGCGGCTGGCCGGCCACGAGATGGCCCATCGGGCGAGCTTCACGGTCCGCGCGGGCGAGCGGGTCCCGTTCGTGATGTCCTGGCAGCAGTCGCACCTCCCCGCGCCCGAGCCGGTTGACGCCGACGAGGCACTGGCCGCGACCACCGGTTTCTGGGTCGGCTGGTCCGCTCGCTGCACGTACCACGGGCCGTACCGGGAGGCCGTGATCCGCTCGCTGATCACGCTCAAGGCGCTGACCTACGCGCCCACCGGCGGCATCGTCGCCGCGGCGACCACCTCACTGCCCGAGGATCTCGGCGGCGTGCGCAACTGGGACTACCGGTACTGCTGGCTGCGCGACGCCACGATCACCCTGGAGGCGCTGCTGCGTACCGGCTACACCGCGGAGGCCGCCGCCTGGCGGGAGTGGCTGGGCCGGGCGATCGCCGGCGATCCGCGGGACGTCCAGATCATGTACGGCGTGGCCGGCGAGCGCCGGCTGACCGAGTGGGAGGCCGACTGGCTGACCGGCTACGAGGGCTCGGCCCCGGTGCGGATAGGGAACGCCGCGGTGAACCAGCGCCAGCTCGACGTCTACGGCGAGGTGATCGACGCGATGGCGCTCGGCGGCCAGGCCGGGCTGACGTTCGACCGGCACACCTGGAGCCTGGTCCGGCACCTGCTGCTGTTCCTGGAGAAGAACTGGCAGCTGCCGGACGAGGGAATCTGGGAGGTCCGCGGCCCGCGGCAGCACTTCGTGCACTCCAAGGTGATGGCCTGGGTCGCCTTCGACCGTGCCGTCCGGCTGGCCGAGCTCGGCCAGCCGGGCCCCACCCAGCGCTGGCGCGACGTCCGCGACCGCATTCACGCCGAGGTCTGCGAGAAGGGGTATGACGCCGCCCGCGGCACGTTCACGCAGTACTACGGCAGCACCGAGCTCGACGCTGCGGTCCTGCTGATCCCCGAAGTCGGGTTCCTGCCCGCCGATGACGAGCGGGTTAAGTCGACGGTGCTGACGATCCAGCGTGAGCTGGTCGTCGGCGGGCTGGTACTGCGGTACTCCCAGCCCGCCGCAGCCGGCCGGCCGAGTACGGCCGCGGCGGGTGCCGTGGCCGGCGGCCCGGCCGCCGGGACGCCGGTGGTGGACGGCCTGGCCGGCGGCGAGGGGGCCTTCCTCGCCTGCAGCTTCTGGCTAGTGAACGCGCTGCACATGACCGGCCGGTATGAGGAAGCGGTGGAGTTGTTCGAGCGGCTGCTCGCGCTGCGCAGCGGCGTCGGGCTGCTGAGCGAGGAATACGATCCCCGGTACAACCGGCAGGTCGGCAACACCCCGCAGGCTTTCAGCCACATGCCGCTGATCCTGGCCGCGCTCAACCTGGCCAGCCATTCCGCGGACCACTGCCGCAGGCCCGCCGGGCGAAAGAAACACCCGTGACCATGAACGTCCGTTTCCAGAACGCAGATCCCGGTCCCGTCACCTACCGTCATCTGCGCGGCGGAGATTGTCAGGTCGCGCCGCGGCGGGTTCGGAAATGTCAGACTTACCGGTAACCATGCCTGCCCGTCCGCACATCCTGGTCGTCAACGGCCGCAAGGTCCGTCAGCCGGTCTTTGTGATCGGCGCCCCGCACTCGGGCACGGACCTGCTCGCCCGCGCCCTGAAGCAGTCCGATGGCTTCCACGTCACCATGGGGCAGCGCGCGGTCGTCAGCGTGGTGCACGCGTTCGCCCGGAGCCCGTCCATCCAGCGCGGCCGCGGCGAGGCGGCCGCAACCGTGCTGCGGGATGCCTTCGCGCAGGCGTGGCAGGTCTCCCCGTACGGCTGCATGGCCTGCTCGCCGCGGTGCCGGGAGGCGGGCCAGGTCGACGGCGCCGGCGTCTGCGTGGCCGAGCGCGACATCACCAGGTACGGCGACGCCAGCCCTGACCTGATCTACTGCGCTGACGCGCTGGTGGATGCCTTCCCCGACGCCCGGATCGTGCAGGTCATCAGGGACGGCAGGGACGTGGTCGCCGGGATGCTCGGGGACTCCGGCGCGCTGTCGGCGTTCAGCCCGGCGGTGGCGAACGTGCAGAGCGAGTTTCCCAACCCCTTCTTCGGCATCGAGACCGAGGCCGACCTGGCCGCCTGGCCGGGCCTGTCACTGGCGGCCAAGTGCGCGCTGCGCTGGCGCGGCTCGGTGCGGCAGATGGCCAGGCTCCGCAGCAGCATGGGGCCCGAGCAGCTCAGCACGCTCCGGTACGAGCAGGTGATCCGCCATCCAGCCGCGGCCGCCAGCGCCGTATCGGACTTCATCGGCGCGAAGATCGCGGCGATCCCGGCGCGGGCCAATGCCATCGGCGGCACCGGCCGGGCCATCGAGGCGGGCGGCTGGCGCCGCGTGCTTACTCCCCTGCAGGCCAGCGAGGTAGAGAAGGTGGCGGGCACCGACCTGCGCCGGGTCGGCTACGGCGGCTGACGGGCGGGCTGGGTCACAGCGGCCAGCCAGGCGCGCCGGGCTGCAGTGGCCGGCCGGGCGCGCCGGGCTGCAGTGGCCGGCCGGGCGCGCCGGGCTGCAATGGTCGGCCGGGCAGGCGCGGCAGCTGACTGCCTGCGGCGCTAATGCGGCAGGATAGCCCCATGGATCTTGGCTTGCGCGATCGCGTCTACCTGGTGACTGGCGGCAGCCGCGGTCTCGGCCTGGCAACCGCGCAGGCACTCGTGGCGGACGGCGCCCGGGTTGTGCTCTCCGCCAGGGACGCCGCCGGGGTCACCGCGGCGGCGGCCGGGCTCGGGGCCGGCCGTGCGGCAAGCCTGGCCGCCGATCTCGCTGATCCGGCCGCGCCCGGGCAGCTGGTGGCCGCGGCCATGGACACGTTCGGCCGGCTGGACGGTGCGCTGATCAGCGTCGGCGGCCCGCCGGGCGGAACCGTCATGGGCACGTCCGACGATGCCTGGCGCGCCGCGTTCGAGTCGGTGTTCCTCGGCGCGGTCCGGCTGGCCCGGACTCTCGGCGGCGAGCTCGGTGCGGGCGGCTCGATCGCGTTCGTGCTGTCCACCTCCGTGCGCTCGCCGATCGACTCGCTGGCTATCTCGAATGGGCTCCGGCCGGGCCTGGCCGGCGTCGCCAAGTCCCTCGCCGACGAGCTCGGGCCGCGCGGGATCCGGGTCAACGGCCTGCTTCCCGGCCGGATCGCCACCGGCCGGGTGCGTGAAATCGATGCCGGCCGTGGTGACCCGGAGGAGATCAGGGCGGCACTTTCGCGCGGCATCCCGCTGCGCAGGTACGGTCAGCCGGAGGAATTCGGCCGGCTGGCTGCCTTCGTGCTGTCCCCGGCCGCCAGCTACCTGACCGGCGTGATGATCCCGGTCGAGGGCGGCGCACTGCGCGCGTTCTGAGCCCGCGCTCTGCAGGCCATCCGGACGGGGCAGGCAATGCCTGCCTGACTGCCCGCAGCTGGGCGGGCGAGCCGGTCTGTCGGCGGCGACCGCCAGGAGCGCACTAGCGAAGGCTGGCCAGCCAACGACCAGCACACCCCGCCGGCAGCGAAGGCAACCAGGCCATGGATCGTCCTAGGCAGACGGTGCCGGAGATTCCCGCGGCCTGTGGTGGACTGAGAGACTCTCGATCCATGAGAGCGCTCCCCGTACATCCGGAACCGCTGTGGCGCACTGACTTCAATCAGCGGATCACAGTGTCGCTGTGGTTCCTCCCGACCGTATTCGCGGCGGCCGCGATCGGCGTGGCCAATCTCACCATCTGGCTGGACGCCCGGGTCGACGTACCGGTCGGCGTGCGGCCGGATTTGGTGGGCGACCCTGGCACGGCGGCGACCTTCGCCGGGGCCATCGCGGCCGCCACCCTGGCGTTTGTCGCAGTGGTGTTCGCCACCACGCTGGTGGCCATCCAGCTCGCCGCCAGTCAGTACTCGCCCAGAACGGTGCGGATCTTCATCCGTTCCCGGCTCACTCGCGTGACGCTCGGCCTGTTCCTCGCCACCTTCGTCTTTTCCCTGATCATCCTGGTCAGCAACCGGGCCTATACCTAGGCGCGCGGGCTCGATCGGTGCGGAGCCCGGTCACATGATGATGGATTCGGTGGCCCCGGCCTGCCGGGGTGCGGCCGCTCAGTCTTTTGAGGCCGTCCGCCAGCTGGCCCCGCGCTGCGGGAACCCGGGCGGCCTGACAGGGGGCTGGCGGGAGCCGGCCGCGGTTGTGCCTCATCGGCTTGATGATGGCGCCCATCCTCGCTTTACCTCCCGGCGTGACTCGCCCGCGGCGTTCACACCGCGGCGAGGGCGTCGTCGCCGAGCTCGGCCAGGATGTGGCAGGCCCGGCGGACGATCTTGCGGGCCTGCGACAGGGCGGCGCGCTTGCCGTCCTTGCGGTCTTTCACCTGCGCGTAGTACGCGTGGTCGGGCGCGGCTGGGCGGGCGTGGGCCTTGCCTGCCTCATACAGGCACCAGCGCAGCACCGGCGGGCCCTGCCGGGACAGCCGGCCCGGTGAGCGCTTGCCGTCGGAGGAGCAGGCGGTGATGTCCAGCCCGGCGAACCGGACTGCCTTGCGGGCGGAGCTGAACCGGCCCGCGCCGCCCAGCCAGCAAGTCAGCGCAAGCGCGGTGACGGGCCCGACTCCGTAGACGGACTCGGCGAGGACTTTCGCGCCGCGCAGGCGGCGGGCCGCGGCGAGCAGCTGCCGGCGCAGGCCGTCGAGCTCGCCGCCGGTGACCTCCAGCATCCGCAGGCACAGCATGACCTGCTGCTGCCCGGCCGGGGACAGGCACGCGCGGGCCTGGGCGGCCAGCTCAGCCGGCGCGCCTGCCCGGCTGAGATCATGGAACACCGGCGCGCCCTGGTGGAACAGCACCGCATGCACGCGCTGGATCCAGGCGGTGTGCTCGCGGCGCAAGTCATGGTAGGCCTCCAGCAGCGCCCGGCACTCCAGGACCTGCGGCGGCGGGATCCAGCACTCCGGCGGCCGGCCCCCGCCAGCAGGTCCCGCATCAGCCGCGCGTCCGCCCGGTCGGTCTTGGCCCGCCTCTTCTTACCGCGGGCCGTCGCGGTGCCGGCCGTCTCGGCCGGTGCGCGGTGACGCCGGCCGCCGCCAGCTCCCCGGCCACATACCGCCAGCCCGTGCACGCCCCGGCGGCGAACGCGACATCTTCAGGATGCTCAAACCGGCCGGCCAGCCACAACCGGAAATGCTCCCGGTCAGCCGGCGTGACCCGCCCGCACCGCACCTCGCCGGTGTCCAGGCCGGCATAGTCGAAGGTGATCTGCTTCCGGTGGATATCTAATCCGCCTACGATTGATGGCATCGGGACCTCCTCATGCTCCGTGGCCGAATGCCGAACACGTCCATCGTGACGTGCCTGAGCTGGGGAGGTCTCGCACGCACCCGGCGCCAGAAACGCCCTTCCAGCTCAGCCCGCTACCAGGCCGGCCGGATGCATGTCATCTTTTTGCGAACCTCATAAATGTCAAAAGCCTCGTCACTCCCCGCTGCCGCCCTCCTGATAGGTGCCGGGTCTTGCCGAGGAAGATCACAGCCAGGGGTGGCGCGTAGCGTCCATCAAGGCCCCGGTGCCACCCCCGGCCCGGCCACAAATACTGCTCTCCCCGGCTGTGGCATGGGTGTCCGCCACTGAGTCGGCCGCGCAGATTCAGTGGCCAGCACGGATGTGGATCCTCCGGCCGGTGCTCAGGCTGGCCATGAACGGGACTACCAGGGCTGGCCGCATCCGCGGCAACGATCCAAGGAGAGATCACGATGCAGACGGAGACTGTGGATTTCGAGGCCATCAAGGAACGCCAGCGGATGGGCTGGGAAGCAGGAGACTATCCGCGGGTCGGCAACACCCTTCAGCTCATCGCCGAGCGCCTGGTGGAGGCGGCCGGCGTGCGCTCCGGCCAGAACGTGCTGGACGTGGCGTGCGGCCAGGGCAACGCGGCGATCGCGGCCGCGCGCCGCTTCACGGAGTCGACTGGCGTTGACTATGCGGCGAACCTACTGGCACAGGGACGCGAGCGCGCCCAGGCTGAGCACGTGAACGTCACATTCACCGAGGGCGACGCGGAGCGACTGCCGTTCCCGGCGGGGGCCTACGATACGGCCCTGAGCACCCTCGGTGTCATGTTCGCACCAGATCAGGAACGCGCAGCGGCCGAGCCG
>CAVPPJ010000054.1:0-33125 GCA_963707065.1 uncultured Actinomycetes bacterium | reverse complement strand
ATCTGCGCTGCTACCTCGCCTGGTGCGCCGACCGCGGCCTGGACCCCTTCCTTAGCCCCGGCGCCAGCACCTTGAGCTGTACATCCGGTGGATGCAGGAGATCCACCGGATTCAAGCCCTCGACAGTCTCCCGGCGGTTCTCGGTCACCGCCGGGTTCTACCGGGAAGGTGTACGTCATCGATGGCGTCCTGGAGCACACACCGGCTGCGTGCGCATCCCGCCGCCCGGCCGTGCCAGCTTGGAGTGAGCCGACCCTGGGGTTCACGCACCTTCAGTTCGAGGCCTTGCTCGCGCCCCGCCACCGCCGGCCTTCGGCGAACTCGAACAGCTTGTCCTGGTGGCCATGGCGCCCTGTTGGGCCTGCGGATCTTCGAGGCCACCAGCACGGATATCAGCGATCTTGGCGAGGAGCGCGGGCACCGGGTCCTGCAAGTCTGCGGCAAAGGCGGCAAAGTCATCCCTGACTCCTCCCTCCGGCGGTCGGCCAGGGCAGTCGACCACGCCGCCGGGCACGCCGTTGACTGCCGGCGAGTCGCTGCTCGAACAGCCACGGCACGCGGATCGAGCCGGCATCCGCCACCCGGCAACTCACCGCTTCACAAGTCGGCCGCCGGAGATCCGATCGAGCAACTCATCCCCATATGCTTCCAGCGCTGACAACCATGCTCGACGCCGGCGTCGACCTCCGCGAACATCCAGATTCGCACCCGCCGCGCCGACCTCGCCGCCGTCGCTCCGACAACTTTCCAGGAAATACGTCGCCGCGAACGAAGGCGGTGAGCAGCGCTCGCGGGCCGCGCGGCAAATCCGTCCTCGCCACATCCGTTCGGCTCTGTGACCACGGGCGATGCAACACGAAGCCCACCTGATGCACGAATCAGGCGCCAGAAGGGAAAGATCAACAACTTTCCGGCGCCCTGATAGCTGCCAGGCAGACTCCGGGTAATCGGTCTAAAGCATCAGCAAAGGGGGCAGTCTCCCGGCAGGGCGACGATGATCAACTGAGGCATTCAGATGGTTCCAATATCTGACTCCGCCAGTACGAGCCCGCAAGAATCTCGACCGCCATCCCAACTACATCCTCGCCGCTTACATGGCCTCCGGCACCTGACCAACTCTCAAGTATGCAGCGCGGTCATGCCGATGTGAGGACGGGTCCGGGGAAGACGTATATATTGACGATCCGCTATACTGTCGAGAGTGGACTCCGGAAAACTGACGGCTGGCGCGCTGCTGCGGCAGGCGCGCCGGAGCGCCGGCCTGTCACAGGTGGAACTGGCCGCCCGGGCGGGCGTCACGCAGAGCGTGATCAGCGCTTATGAGTCCGGGCACCGGCAGCCCTCGGTGCCTGCGCTGGCCGCGCTGGTCGAGGCGGCCGATTTCGAGCTGGTCACCAGCGTGCGACGGCAGCCCCGGCGGCTGAGCAGGCTGTCGGGGCCGGTAGGCCAGCGGGTCCGGCGCCGCCGCCGCGACGTGGTCGCGGCGGCGGCCGCCCACGGGGTGTCCGGGCTTCGCGTGTTCGGCAGCGTGGCCCGCGGCGAGGACCGCCCCGGCAGCGACGTGGACCTGCTCGCCGACCTGCCCCCGGGGATGAGCCTGTTCGGGCTCGGGCGCGTGCAGGCGGAGCTGGAAGCCATCCTCGGCACCCGGGTCGACCTGGTGCCGGCTGGCGATCTCAAGCCGGACGTGCGCTCGCGCGCCGGCCGTGACCTGGTGGCGCTGTGAGCTACCGGGACCGGCAGCGGCTGGCCGACATCCAGGCCGCCATCGACGCGATCCGCTCGCACCTGCAGCGCGGCACCCTCGCCGACGGGCTGGTGTTCGACGCGGTCCGGATCCGGCTGCTGGAGATCGGGGAAGCCGTCAAGGCCCTGCCCGCCGGCCTGCTCGCCACCCAGCCCGCCATCCCGTGGAGCCAGATCGCCCGGATGCGCGACCACCTGGCCCATCGGTACTTCGACGCAGCCCACGCGATCTTGCAGGCCACCGTCGATGATGACCTGCCAGAACTCGAACGCGCCGTCCGGTCACTGACCGAATCCCTGGACAACGAAAAGGACGATGAATAACCGTCCACGGTCGACCGCACATGCCGCGATTCGCGCGCGGTGAGTTGGTGGGCCGGACGGGTGGCAGGGCCGCTGGCTCCCCGTCATGGCGCCGGCGGGTGCTTCGCGTCGTAAGCGGCGAGCAGCCGCTTCGGGGCGCAGATCCGCCAGGCCTCGGTCACAAGCTCGGCCACCTCGTCGAAGCCGGCCTTCCGAGCCGGACGAGGACCGCCGGGTAGCCGTCGTAATGGGGGGTGATGAAGAACCTCTCCGGTTCGGCTTTGAGCAGTTCGTCGCGCTCCTCGAGGTTCGCACAGCGCACGAACAACACGTCCGGCAGCTCGTGAATGCGGATGAACAGGCTGCTGCCCACCCGGAAAGAGGGGAGCCGGTTGTAGGACTTCTCGACGGTCGCAGGCAGAGACAATGCGACCCGGCGAACGTCGTCCTCGGTCACCATCCACCGATGCTAAGGCCGCTAAGGCACGCCGCCTTCCGCTTCTGCCGCGACTTGAGCCTTTGCCCGTCACTGATCGGTTGGCGGCTCGATGGTCGGCAGGTAGTCCACCACGCAGGCGTAGTAGCGCATGGCCAGCACACCTCGATCGGGGTCGATGCTGCCCTCGCCGATGGCGATGACGTCGTTCAGCCAGTCATGCGCGGCGTTCTCGGTCTGGAACCTCATCACGTGGACCCCGCTGCCGTTGGTGAGCGACGACATACCGGTGAGGCTGAACAGTACAAACCCGCCATCTGCCACCTCGACGACGCCGCGGCATTCCGGAAAGGCGTAGTCGCCGCGCAGCTGGGGGTAGTTCGACCACTGCGCCTGGCCGGTCAGCCGCCCGGTGAAGGTCGCCTCGCCCTGGCCGTAAAGCCGTCCATCCCCGTGCGGGGAGGGGTCCACAGACCGCATCAGGTCATAACGCCAGTTGACATCGAAGAGAGGGTCAAGCCGCATGTCACGCTCCCGTCCGCCGTGCCGGATCACCTCTGCTAAGCATCCCAGCAGCACGCCGCGGACACGGAGGGCGTTATCCGGGTCCAGTCGTGCCAGGTAGTGGCCGGTCACCGGCGACCTCCGCGGCACGACGGGCTGCACGATGGTCCTGGCAGGCGACCTCATCCGCACTCGGCGCTCGAGGACCAATTACCACGCCGCGATGACGGCGAAGGGCTAGCGTGCCCAGTGCCAGGCCTCCAGAGCCAAGGCGCGTGTTCAGATCGACAAGCAGCTTGCGCCGCAGGGTGAGCCGACACGAACGCCAACTGGCGGTCACACGACCTTGGGGCAATCTGCCCTCGAGCGCGGCCGCACCGGCCTGCTGACCGCCCTCACCGGTCCACTGCCTAGCCAGAGATCTCATTCGTCCGCGCCACAAGCGAAACAAGATCTTTCGCTCCGGCCATGGCATAGGCGCTTACGCATATAGGCGTGCACCGTTGGAGGCCCACCAGACGCCGGCGGCTTCCTGTTCGCGCGGCGTCACCCACGAAAGAGTGACCCAGCCTGCATGTTTATACACAGCTGACTGGCCGCGGCCAACGCGCTCTTCTGCCGCGAGTAGTCGGGTCTGCCTGCGGGATGGGTCAAGCTTGATCGCACTGCTTAGCCAGTCAGGCGCAGTTGTCGCACACCCCGGTCAAGGACATCGTCTGGTTGCAGGTGGGGCACAACGCGCCAGCCTTGCCGTCTCTCCCGTCCGGGCGGCTATCGCCATGCTGCCCATGGCGAGTCTCGATACACGTCTTGCAAGCACGCAGGGTCTGCATCTGTTCTTCGGTGGCTGCCTGTGGGCTGCCAAGGACGGTTCCGTCCCGCCATTCGAAGTGACTGCAATTCGGGTCATGCCGCAGCCTCGGCTCGGCTCCCGTGAGCGAGCCGTCGAGGTGCACCGGGTAGACCACGTACCTAACGTCTGGATGTTCAATCGTGCCCGCCATGGGATCACCCTACGAGTGGAAGGAACGGGTCCAGGCGCTGGCCTGCTGAACGTCCGCTTCTGACGTGCAGTACCAGCGTGGCCATGGGGGACTCGGCGAACGGGCCCTCGGCCGGGCCGCACGGCCGGGCCAGCCCGGCATCGCCGAGGCTCTGGACGCCGGCCAGCCACGCGGCGTACACCTCATCAAGCTGCGCGAGCGCCCGTGCCGCCGTCCCGGCGTAGTGAAATGCGTAGTAGTCCATGGGCGGCCCGCCGAAATGGTCGCCGGCCCGGGAGCCGAACACGCCGGTAATCAGGTGCGCCAGCCGCCACGCTATCGTGGTCACCGGCGCCGGGCTGGGCTCGGGATCGGCGAAGTCAATAACGAAATCGCCGCCGCCGGCCGTGATCGCCGCCCGCCCGTGCCCCCGCGAGCGGATGCTCCAGGCATTGGCTACCGGCTCCCAGAAATACCCGGCGTCGGTCAGCCCCTCGCAGCGCGGACGAAACCGCCCGCGCCACTGCCGGTCCAGCTGCTCCGCCAGCTGATGCGCCCAGTCGATGCCCACACCTGCAGTGTCGCACCCGCCGGGTCCCGCACGGTCTCCATCACCCGCACTGCTGGCTACGTAACGAACATCCGCTCGTGCCGCCGACCGCGACGCGGTGAAGCGTCTACGAGCCTTGAGTGTCGGGAATGCAGGAGATACCGTCGCCGCTGTCAGCCCAAGACAGGCGGGATGAGTGCCCAGTCGGGTGCAGGCGCAACTGCCCACCAGCTGATTTTTCGTTGCATGACCAGCGGCCGGTGGCGGGCCCAGATGGTATAGGACTGTGCCTTGCCGGCTCACGATCGCGGCCAAGTCGCCGGGTATCGCAGGGCGTAAGCGCGTTCAGCGACCCGTACTCAATGCCGCGGTGACGCCGCGGCAATCTCGTAACGGTCAACTGTGCCGCCGTCAGTCATTGCAAGCACGGCCCCGCTCAAGGTAAACGAAGAGCAGCCGGCCGTCAGCGGCGTCCCAGAACAGGCCCTCGCCGTGCTCGGCGCAGGCACCGGTGACCTGCTCGGCTTTCGTCACATCCACCCTCCATCCACGATCCAGCGCTGCGCCGTGCAGGAACGCGAGTCATCAGCGGCAAGCCACAACAACAGCCGCGCAACATCGTCCGGATACAGTTTGCGCGGCAGGCACTGGCTGCGGCGGATCGAATCCTCCGCCTCGGGCGTGACCCAATGAGCGAGCTGCTTCTCGGTCATGATCCAGCCGGGGATGATGCAGTTGACCCGGATGTTCCAAGGCCCGAACTCGCGCGCCAGGGTGTGGGTGAGACCTTCGATACCGGCCTTCGCCGTGATGTAGGCCGGCAGCCCCAGAAGATCGATGTGCGCACTGATCGAACCCACGTTGATGATTGAGCCGCCGCCTGCTTCCCGCATCATCGGTGCCACCGCCTGTGCCGCGAAGAAATGGTGACGTACGTTCACGGCGGTGAGGTCGTCCCAGAGCGCGACGTCGACCTCCTCTACCGGATAGCGGCGGTCGTCCGCGGCGTTGTTCACGAGGATGCGGATCGGGCCGAGTTCGCCTGCGCTGCGTGCGATCGCCGCCCTTAGCGCACCGACGTCGCGGACGTCGCACGGCACGAAAAGCACCGCGTCGCGCAATTCGGCCTCGAGCTCTCGCCCGCGTTCGACGTCGATGTCGATGAACGCTACCTTCGCACCCTGGCCAGCAAGCTGACGAACGAATTCGGCACCCAAGCCTGCGGCGCCGCCGCTGACGAACGCTACCCGTCCCCGCAGTGACGGGTAGCTGGCGTATTCCATCTCCACCTGCTTGGTCATCGACTTCCCCGGCCTCCGATGAGAGGATTCCTATATCGAACCACGGCCTCGCGGCGGTGTTGTGGCACAGCCTGTTCGTCGACTCCACCACCTGGAACCTGCTCGTTGCGCCGTTGGCCTCCGAGCGCCCGCTAGTGATCATCGACGGGCCGGACCACGGCGGCAGCCCGCCGTGGTCCGGCACCCGTTCACGCCCGGCGGCCACGCCGGCGCCGCCACCGAAGTCCTCGATCATCTCGGCATCCGGGAGCCGGTGAACTGGGCGGGCAACGCCTGGGGCGGGCAAGCCGGCAACCTTGTCCGCCGCCGCTCAAACTCCGCTGCTACCTGCGGGACCCCGACGGCCGCGTCATTGAGGTGGGCCAGGCGACCGGATTCCTCCAAGACCTCGAGGGGCCGGACAAACTCCTAGCGCGATCAGTGACAAGGCCAGCGTGCGTGAACGAGGTTCTTTTACCGGGCTTGCAACGCGGCAGTAGCTCGTCAGGAGTCTTAGTCCAGGTGAAGGGGTGGCCGCGGTCGTTCCAGCCGTCGATGAAGCCTCGATCGCGGCGATGAGGTCCTGGACCGAGGTGAAGCTGCCGCGGCGGATGGTCTGGCGGGTGATCTCCTCGCTGAATCCCTTCGGGAATCAGCCCCCGCTCGGTCGCAGCGCCTCCAGCCCGCGAGCACGGCAACGCAGCGGCACCGAATGTTCCATCTGCGTCCCTGCCCAGGCATGTCACACGACCAAACTGGTCCACGCAGAACGGCGAGTAGGCGTGCGCTATCTCGACGGCCGCCAACGTTGCCGAGGCTCCTCATTGCCCGATATCGCTCATGGATCGGACGACCAGACTCGCATAGTTATGCATCGCCACTCGGTACAGGAACGCCCGCATCTGCCGCCGACCGGGCGATCACCAGGGCCTCCAGCTGCCAAGGAGCCAGGCCAGACGACTCTTTCGGCAGCCCTCGGGATCTGCCCGCCGCAGCCGCCCAGTGACGGTCCGCATGTCACGAAACGTGGCCACCGCGGCCCGGGGTGCGGGCGCGGCCGATCCGCCGTTCTGCACGGCGGTGAGGCTTGCGTGACCATCTCAATGAGCCGAGCAGAACGGGCCGATCTGGGGCAGCGCGGAGCGCAACCCGGAGCGGCGAGGAGGCGCGCTCATGACGGTGAGCGGACGACCGTTCCTGTGGACACGGCAGAAGGCGGGCAGGTCGTCCGGCTGGCGCATCTGCTCCGGCTCAACCCGCCTGATGGACGCTCATCCCATATTGAATGGCAGCCTGAAGGACATCGACGTTTATGACTGCGAGATGTCTGAACTTGATGCAATAGCCCGTAACACTGGCCTTGCCGATCGAGCCGCCATAGGTGCGCGCCAGGTAGGTCTTGTCGTCGAGGCCAAGCACATAAACCGAAATGCCAGTCGTGTTGGCGCTCAGGCCAATACGATAAAACTCTCGCGACGACCCATCGGCGTAGGCGATGGTGTAGGCGCCGTAGCCAATGTTCGGGTTTGCCACAACCTTGCCGTCCGCGTTCGTGCCATCGGTGAACCACAGCCTGCATCCGGGAAATTCCGCAAGGATGTGTGCGTGCAGCCGTCGGAGGTCGGCCTGCTTGGGCTCGGGTTGACTGGCGAGGTACGCCTCGACTTGCTCAGGTACATCCATCTCACGCCGCAATCTAGCAACGAACTGTCCCATGCCGGGTCGGATGGACGCCACCCAAGCCCGGCGCGCCGCCAGCGCGCCGCAGGCTGCGGGCCCGGGAGGGCAACCGGGGAACGACTCTGACTCCAGCGCGGCCGGCTCACACCCCGCAGACCAGCTCTTCGGACAAGCCACTCCCGGACCCGCCACCACGATACGGGCCGCCACCACGGCAGGCCCACCGTCGAAGCCGATTTCAGGGAAAACCCAGGCAACCACTTGACAGCAACAGCAAAGAGGACTCGATCTGGACGCCAATGGAAGCCTGACTCATGGCCGTAGTGCCGCGCGGAACTGGCAGATCTGGGCATGCCTGCCGGTTCCTGTGCCTGGGTGCCTTGAGGTCGGTTTCCACCTGATGGGTGGCGCCGAGCCGGACAGTTCGAAGGGCCTGAATCAGCCGGTTGGCGGGATCCCGCCGGGGCCGGCCGACAGTTCTTCCAGCAACTGGGGGACCTCGTCCGGAACGCTGAAGTACGAGGTCTGATAATGCCTGGCCGCCGCCTGAAGTCGATCCGTTGTGATGGCCAGACGCGCCCGCGTCTGCGGTGTCTGGGACTTGACTGCCACCAAGAGCGGACGGCCGTTACGTTCGCCTACGAGGTCAAAGACCTCGTCCGGCGTCCCGAGCGGAAGTCCCGCGGCAGTCTCGGCAACCGCCGTGGGCGAGACTGAAATGCCAGGCGTGCGTGCCAAGATCTTTGCCACGAATTGTCCGAACTCCCACCAGCGGCCCGGCTCTGGCCGATCTCTTTCATCCACGGCAAGTTCTTACCGCTTCCAGCCGGTCTCCGCCCTACCGACCGGCAGATTGAGTGCTGCTTCAGCGACCCTCTGGACCGGGTCACTGAGTGTGACGAAACCTCATGGAGCTGAGCCGCGCATTGCCGCCGATCTGCGCGGCCAGGGTGGATCTGAGGGCGGCACTCCCGGAGATGCTGATCTGAGCGTTCTGCGCGTGCGCCGCAGAGGCGTCCCGGGGAGCTGCTCCTAAGTTTTGCCCGGTCCCTATCCGGGTCAGCGCCGACTTGGGTGACCGCCCGCCAACTTTTCCGGCATGGAGCTCCCGGCTGGATTTCTTCAGTTGCCGCATTGTCCACAGGACATAGCAATACACGGCCACGCCGAGGATGATCATCACGAAGCAGGCTGGCCATTGCAGTGGCTTCGGCAGGTACAGCGGGAGGAACCAGATGCGCCCCCGTGCGTGGGCCAGCTTCAGCACAGCGGGGATGATTCCCTGAGGGAACAGCAAGATGGCGCCCAGCGGAATGCCGAGTCCGATGATCGCGCCCTGCTTCCTGGCCATCGTAGCCGCGCCCCTGGCCGTGGCTCCGGCTCTAGTCGCGGCCGCATGGTCACGGCCGGCCGTGCGGGCTCGCCGCGCCTCGGCGGCTAGGTGGTCTCGTGCAGCCGCCCGCAGCCGTTCCTTTTGCAGGGTCTTCATGAGCTGGTATTGGAGGTACATGGCCAGTTCCCTTCGTGGTCTACGGGTCACAGGTTGGTGGTGTTCCGCCTGTCAGGTGCGGGGGCCCCTCAGGCTGCGGTGCTCGCTGTCGGCCGCCATGTCGCTGACTCGGTAGCTGCCTAGGTGGACGGGCCGCGCCAATCGCTGATCGCATACCTGGTGATGTACTGCCGCGCGGGTACCCTCCCGCGTTTTTAACGGCGCTCGGATCGTCCGGGCGGTCGGTGATGCATACACCGCGGCGCCGGGAAACTGGGCGCTCGCGGGCCGCCCAGTTCGCGCCCGCGGGCGGTGTATATACCGGGCGGAGGCGGCGTGGTGCGGGAGGAAGGAGCGCGGGATGGTGACAGCCGATCTGCTCTCACGGGCGCGGGCCGGGGATGGCGAGGCGTTCCGGGAGCTGGCCGGGCCGCACCGGCGGGAGCTGCAGGTGCACTGCTACCGGATGCTCGGATCCTTCGCCGACGCCGAGGACGCCGTCCAGGAGACGATGCTGGCCGCCTGGCAGGGCATCGGCGGGTTCACCGAGGAACGCGCGTCGCTGCGCACCTGGCTGTACAAGATCGCCACCAGCCGGTGCCTCAACGCGCGCCGCGCGGCGAGCCGGCGCCCGGCCAGGCAGTGGGATATGTCGCAGTTCGAAGCGCCCGTGCCGACGCCGCGCGACGAGGCGGTCTGGCTGCAGCCGTTTCCTGACGCCCTCCTCGAGGGCGCCGCCGGCCGGCCGCCCGGGCCGGAGGCCCGCTACGAGCAGAGCGAAGCCATCTCGCTGGCCTTCGTGGCCGCGCTGCAGCTGCTGCCGCCGCGCCAGGTCGCCGTCCTCATCCTGCGCGACGTCCTGGGATTCCGCGCCAGCGAGGTGGCCGGCATGCTGGAGGTGACCGTCGAATCGGTCAACAGCGCCCTCAAGCGAGCCCGCGCCAGCCTGCGGCGCCGGCCGCAGCCGGCGGCCGGCCACCAGCCGCCGCCAGCCGCCGGCTCGCCCGCCGAGGACGCGATCGTGGCCATGTTCGCCCGCGCGTGGGAATCGGCCGATCTCGGCGCGCTGGTGGCCCTGCTGACCGACGACGTCTTCATCGCGATGCCTCCGGAGCCCTTCGGATACGAGGGCCGTGACCTCGTGGCCCGCTACTGCGCCCGCCAGCTCGCCGCGGGCCGCAGGTACGGCCTCGTGCCGGCCCGGGCCAACGGCCAGCCCGCGTTCGGGGCCTACCTGCGCGGCCCGGCCGGAATCCGCCACGCGACCGGCTTCTACGTGCTCACCCTCGCCGGCGACCGGATCTGCGCCCTGACCCGCTTCGAGGCCAGCGTGCTCCCCTGGTTCGGGCTACCCCGATCACTCCCCAGCCGGTAGCCAGCGCCGGCCGGCCGCTACAACGGCCGGCATCCTGGCGTTCACCACCGGGTTCCTGCTCGGCCCCGTCACCGGCGCGACCCGCGCTCGGCGCCAGCTAGGGCGCCCGCCTGTTCGCCGTGCTCGCCGCCGCCTGCGCAGCGCCGCAGTGAGCAGCCGCCCTGCGCATGGGCCACCACCTGCCCGCCGCCGCCAACCACATCCCCGGGCCGGGGCCCTCCCGGCCGGCCTCCACCGCCAGCCCCTGCCAGCACAACACAGCCGACAAGCCATCATGACCAGGCCGCGATCGTGAAGGGCCAACCGTACGGCGCCTGTCAGACGGTGACCGCCTTAGCCAGCGGCCGCCGGCCACAGCGGCCGATCGCCGCCGGATCACCGAGCCGATACCGCGCCTCTCCGGACCGGGCCACCGAACGCACCAAACACGGGAAATCAGTATCAAGACAGGCTCCCAGCCAGCGACCGGCCCCGCCGATATGCCGTAAAGATCACCCGTGTATTAAGCGATCTGCGCTGGGTGCCTGGCCCTCACTCGTCGGGTGTTCACCGTGTGTAGCGGCCACTGTCTGGGCTGAGGAGTGTCACCAGGTGTCCTGACGGGCGGCATGTTCACGAAGCTGTCGTGACCGGGCATGAGGTAGCGGAAGACCGGCTCAGTCCTGGGCTAGCTGGGGGATTACTTCTGCGGCGAGGCGCTCAGCGTGCTCGGCCTGGTCGAACAACGGCGTGAACAGGATCAGTTCCGCGCCCGCGGCGGCGACCTCGCGCAGTTGCCGGAGGCAGCCGGCGGGCGTTCCGGCGACTGCGGCCGCCTCGATGCTCTCTACGCGTTGCCCGTAAAGCCGCTCCAGCGCCTCGTTCGTCCGGCTGCGGGCGCGCTCCGCCTTCTCGTCGATCGCCACGTAGACGCGTTTGGCCATCTGGAAGTCCGCCACAGAACGGCCAGACTCCTGCAGAGCGCGGAACACCGCCTGGACCTGTTCCGCGAACTTCGCGGTCGGAGAGGAGCCCGCACCGAAGAAACCGTCACCCTCCCGCACGGCACGCCGCAGCGCGGCCGGTCCAGCTCCCCCGAACCACAGCGGCGGATACGGCTTCTGGAACGGCTTGGGTTCCATGCTCGCGTCTTCAAGCTGCCAGAACTCCCCCGGGAACGTCACCCGTTCCCGGGTCCACAGCGCCTTCATCAGCGCGACGCCCTCGGTGAACCGTGCCACGTACCGGTCCGGGTCGACGCCGAACGCGGCGAACGGCCGCATCTTGCCGCCGCTGCCAACCCCGACCTCGATCCGGCCGCGGCTGAGCTGGTCCAGCGATGCAATGGCCTTCGCGAGGTGCACCGGGTTGTGCAGCGTGGACACGAACACTACGCAGCCGAGCCGCATCCGGTCAGTGCACGCCGCGGCGAAGGTCATCGCCTCGAGCGGGCTGAGCTGCGGCCAGGAACCCAGCGTCTGCTCCTGTGCCCAGGCGCTGTGGAAACCGAGCTCCTCGGAGCGGACAAGATAGGTGCGGAAAGCCTCCGGATCGAACTCGCCATCCGCGTAGAACTGGGGGAGAGCGATCGCGAACCTCATGGCCCGATCGTATCGGCCCGCAGCCGGGCACCCCCGTGAACGGATCTGCGAAGACGACCGGCGCGCGGGATATGCGTCACCGGGCCTGTGCCGGCCCAGGTCCACATAACGCCACGGCACCCCATCCGGACCTACTCGCATACCGCCGACCGGGCGCCGGAGCCCACCTCCGGAGATGATCTCGCCGGAATCGCAGCGGCCATCCGCGACCTGGCTCCGGCCGGTCACGGAGCGCGATCACGCGCCGCTCCCGTGGGCGCGCACTCCCGCCGCTACATTGCGTGGCTGTCATCTTCGGGGCTTTCGAAAGGCTGACCGAACAGGGTGATCTGTATGCCGACGCGTAATGGCGCTGCGATCCGGGCCACTTCACGTCTAGCCCTTCGCTGGCTCGGTGGTGGCGATCACCACGCCAGCGCGAGTTGCGAGGCTGCCGGTGAGCCGCAGCGACGCATTCGCGCCCGCTCATCACTGTCTCCGGGGCTCAGGGCTGCTTGACCAGGACGGCGCGGGCATAGAGCAGGTCGAAGCCCTGGCGTTGCGCGTTCTGGTGGGACTTCGATCCTGGCTGGGTGGTGATGACGGCGACGTCGCAGTCAGCGGCCGCGGCGTCGGCGAGCCGGGCCGATAGCAGCGCGCTCTGCACGCCCCGGCGGCGGTGGGCGGGTGCGGTTGCGGCGCCGGTGAGCTGTGCGACGCCCTCGGCTATGCGCATGGTGGCGCCCCCCGCGATGACCCCGTCGCGCAGCGCGGCGTAGCGCATGGTGCCGGCCGCTGCCGAATCACGCTCGGCCGCGATGATCACCTCCCGCGGGAACTCCTCATGCCAGGGCACCCCCTGTGTGTCGGGGTGGACGGAGCACCTGATGATCGTGCTGCGCGAGTACGAGGACTTCTACAACACCATCGGCCACACCGCACCCTGAAACAAGCCGCGCCGCTCCGCCCGCTGCCCGACGGAGTCACCGACCTGGACCATTTCCGGGTCCAGCGGCGTGACCGCGCCGGGGGCGTGATTCATGAATATCGCCTGGTGGCATGGGTTTTCGGCACCCACAGGCCCGCAGCGCGTTTGCTTCCGCGGCGAAGCCGACGAACGAGGCCGCGGTGTTCGACAGGATCACCGAGCGCAGCCCGGGCGGCGGGGTGATGGCGCGCTCCTGGGCCAGCATGCCGCCCCAGTACTGGCCGAGCACGTGGTAGCGGTCGCTGATACCGAGGTGGCTGATGAGGTTGTCCAGTTCGCGCGCGAACAGACCGATGGTGTAGAAGTCGGCGCCCCGGTCCGGGAAGTGGGTGGACTTCCCGTTGCCGGTCTGGTCGTAGAACACCACCGCCCGCCCGCCGCGGGCCAGATCGGTCATCGAGAGCAGGTAGTCGTGCGTGGCGCCGGGCCGCCGTGCAGCGTGACCAGCGGCGCCGGGCCGTCAGCCCGGCCGACGTCGAGGTCTCCCAGGACGCGGTACCAGGTCTGGTGGCCCTCGAACTCGGCGTAACCCCCAGCTACCTGGACACCCTGCACGGTTTCCCTCGCTGTTACGAAAGCGTTATTCGTCTGGCACAGCAGCGCAACGTTCGCCGAGCGGACCGGTGCCATCCTACGGCAAGGAGGCCACCATGACCCGTCTGTCTGCGACCATGCTCCGCCGTTCCCGCTCCCGGCAGCGCCCCCCGGCACGCCGTCTCCCCCGATGGCAGGCTGGCCTGGCGGTGCCCGCCGTGCTGGCCGTGCTGTCCCTCGCCGTCGCGGGGTGCGGCAGCTCCGGCAAACCGTCCAGCTCCAGCTCCAGTCCCAGCGCGCAGGCTGCGGGGCACCCCTTCGGGACGTGGACGATCCTGGCCAACGCCGCCTTCGGCGTCGCCGACCCGGCGCAGAATTACACGGCGGAGGAGTGGCAGCTGCTGATCGACACGCACGACGGCCTGACCTCGTTCTCGAAGGTGAACGGCGTGGCCGGCAACACGATCGTGCCGGATCTGGCCACGTCCATCCCCAAGCCGACCAACGGCGGCAAGACCTACCTCTTCCACATCCGTAGGGGGATCAAGTTCTCCAACGGCCAGACGCTCAAGCCCACCGACTTCGTCACCACGTTCGAGCGGCAGTTCACTGTGCCCGGGCCGACCTCGTTCTACTCCGGGCTCGTCGGTGCGAACAAGTGCAGCACCAAGGGCTGCAATCTCAGCAAGGGCGTGGTCGCCAACAACTCGGCGTACACGCTGACGCTCAACCTGACCACGCCCGACCCCGAACTGATGGACCAGCTCGCGCTGCCGTTCGCGTTCGCGGTGCCGGCCAGCACGTCGCTGAAGCTGACCGGCAACAACATCCCGCCGGGCACCGGGCCGTACATGTGGAAGTCGTACAACCCGAACACCGAGGCCGTGCTGGTCCGCAACCCGTACTTCCACGTGTGGAACGCGCTGGCGCAGCCCGCCGGGTACCCGAACAAGATCGTCGAGAAGTACGGGCTGCAGGTCTCCGACGAGGTCACCGAGGTACTGAACGGCGAAGCCAACGAGGTGTACGACAATGACCCGATACCGTCCGACCAGCTCAGCACGCTGAACAGCCCGAAGTACGCCGGCCAGGTGCACGTGAACACGCTGGCCGCCGACTACTACTACGCCCTGAACACCAGGCGCCCCCCGTTCAACAACCTGCAGGCCCGGCAGGCGATCAACTACGCGGCCAACCGCACGGCCTACGTCAAGATCTTTGGCGGCCCGTCGCTCGCGGTGCCGACCTGCCAGATCCTGCCACCCGACTTCCCCTCGTACTCGCCGTACTGCCCGTACACCGCGGGCTCGAGCCACGCCCAGTGGACCGCGCCCGACCTGGCCAAGGCCAAGCAGCTGGTGCAGCAGTCGGGCACGGCCGGGATGAAGGTGATCGTCGACGCCACCACCGACCAGGTCGGCAAGGCGCTCGCCGAGCAGATGGTGGCGGACCTGAACTCGATCGGCTATAAGGCCACGATCCAGCTGCTGTCGTCCAGCGTCCAGTACGCGTTCGTCCAGAACTCGTCCAACTCCGGGAAGTGGAACGTGGCCTACTCGCAGTGGTTCCAGGACTACCCGGCCGCGTCGGACTTCCTGAACGTGCTGCTCGGCTGCGGCACCATCCACCCGAACAGCGACGCCAGCCCGAACATCGCCGCGTTCTGCCAGAAGAACATCCAGTCGCAGATCAACCAGGCCGAAGCGGACGCGGCCACCAACCCACCGGAGGCCGCCAGGCTGTGGACCCAGATCGACCACGAGGACACCAACGCGGCCCCCTGGGTTGACATGTTCAACCCGAAGCAGATCGACGTCCTGTCGAAGGGCGTCCACGGCTACATGTGGAATCCGGTGTGGAACATCATGATCGACAGGCTGTGGCTAGGGTAGGGCCCGAGGTAAGCCGGAGCCTGGTAGGGGAGCCCTATGGCCACTCTGCTGGAGCAGGTTGAGGTTGACACGGAGTTGCGGCCGGCCATCGTCGGCCGCAACCCGTGGGCGCTGGCGGCCCGGCGGCTGTGGCACAACCGCATCGCGATGGCCTCGCTGGTGTTGTTCCTGCTGATCGTGGTGCTGTGCCTGGCCGCGCCGCTGTACGCGCACGACGTGGCGCACGTGAACCCGTTCGTGCCGAACCTGAACGGGCATACGGTGGTCGGCGGCAAGGTGGTGCCGGTGATGCAGCGGGGCGGCGGGGCCCTGCGCCTGGGCGAGACGCCCATCGGGCCCACATGGGATCTCAGCCACTACTTCCTCGGCGCGGACAGCACCGGCCGTGACGTCGCCGCGCTGCTGCTGTACGGCGGACGGAGTTCCCTGCTGATCGGGATCGGCTCGGCGGTCCTGTGCTCCATCGCGGCCACCGTGGTGGCCCTGATCGCCGGCTTCTTCGGAGGGACCACGGACGCGTTGCTGTCCCGCCTCATGGACGTGATCTGGGCCTTCCCGGTGTACCTGCTGGCGATATCCATCTCGACCGAGCTGCTCACCCACACCAGCGGGATCCAGATCGGGCCGCTGAACGTCAGCGCGACCAGCCTCTGGGTGCCCACGATCATCATCGCGTTCATCTACGTGCCGTACGTCTACCGCCCGGTACGCGGCCAGGTGCTCTCGGTGGTCAACAAGGAGTTCGTGGAGGCGGCGATCTCCCAGGGGGCCTCCAACCTGAGGCTGATCTTCTCCGAGATCCTGCCCAACGTGGTGTCCACGGTGATCGTGCTGCTGCCGCTGATGATCGCCACCACGATCCTGACCGAGGCGGCGCTTTCCTTCCTTTCCATCGGCGTCCAGCCGCCGAACGTCAGCTGGGGAACGATCATCCAGGACGGCACGGACCTGGTGTACACCCGGCCCTGGGTGACCATCGCTCCCGGGCTCATGATCCTGCTCACGGTGCTGTCGCTGAACGTGCTCGGGGACGGCGTCAGGGACGCCCTAGACCCGCGGGCCAAGCTGCGGGTGGAGGGCTAAGTGGCGGGCAGGCGCTCATGCTGAGGTTCATCGTCCGGCGGCTGCTGTGGACCGTACTGGTCATGTTCGTGATCACGGTGGTCGTGTTCATCATCTTCTTCAAGACCCCGGGCGTGGACCCGGCCCGCGCCATCGCGGGCCGCAGCCCGAACCCGCAGACGCTGGCGGAGATCCGGGCGCAGCTCGGGCTCAACCGGCCTTTCCCGATCGAGTACGGGATCATGATGAAGAAGCTCTTCATCACCCGGGATCTGGTGTCCTACTCCAACCAGGGCGTGCGGGTGGTTCAGGAGATCTTCGCGGCCACCCCCGCGACCCTGTCGCTCGTCTTCGGCGCCGCGGTGCTCTGGGTGGTGCTGGCTATCGCGGTCGGGATCGCCGCCGCCCTACTCAAGGGGACGATCTTCGACCCGCTGCTGATGGTCGTGGCCCTGATCGGCGTCTCCGCGCCGGTGTTCTGGGTGGGCCAGCTCGCCAACATGATCAGCCAGGGCGGCCTGCACGGCACGTTCCTGTTCAGCTGGGTGCCCCCGCTCGGCTATACCCCGTTCACCCAGAGCCCGGCGCTGTGGTTCAAGGGCCTGGTGCTCCCGTGGATCACGCTGTCACTCCTGTACATCGGCTTCTACGGCCGCGTGCTGCGTGCCAACCTCATCGAGACGCAGAACGAGGACTTCATCCGGACCGCCCGCGCGAAGGGACTCACCGAGCGCAGGGTGCTAATGCGGCACAACGTACGGACGTCCATGATCACGTTCGTGAGCCTGTTCGGGCTCGACTTCGGCGCCCTGGTCGCCGGCGGGGCACTGCTCACCGAGGTGGTGTTCGGCATCCACGGGGTCGGGTTCCTCACCTACCAGGCGCTGACCAACCTCGACCTGCCGACGATCATGGCGACCACGGTGTACGGCGCGTTCTTCATCGTGCTGGTCAACGCCATCGTCGACATCGGCTATGCCTGGCTCGACCCGAGGGTACGGCCCACATGACGGCAGAGACGCTGCTCGAAGTACGCGACCTGAAGGTCAGCTTCCGGACCGAGGACGGCCTGATCCCGGCTGTGGACGGCGTCTCCCTCTCCCTGTCCGAAGGCGAGACGCTGGGCATCGTGGGCGAATCCGGGTCCGGCAAGAGCGTGACGATGATGTCCGTGATGCGGCTGATCAACGACCCGAACGCGCACTTCGAGGGCGAGGTGGTCTACAAGGGCCGCGACCTGATGAAGCTGAACCGCGATCAGATGCGCGAGATCCGCGGCTCGGGGATCGCCATGATCTTCCAGGACCCGATGACCTCGCTCAACCCGGTCTACCGCATCGGCTGGCAGATCGCCGAGCAGATCCAGGCGCACGAGCAGATCTCCAAGCGAGCCGCGCGCGCCCGCGCGGTCGAGCTGTTGACCGCTGTCGGCATCCCGCACGCCGCCGAGCGCGTCGACAACTACCCGCACCAGTTTTCCGGCGGCATGAGGCAGCGCGTGATGATCGCCATGGCGATCTCCTGCAACCCGGACATCCTGATCGCGGACGAGCCGACGACCGCCCTCGATGTGACGATCCAGGCCCAGATCCTCAGCCTGATCAGGAAGCTGAAGAACGACTTCGGCACCGCTGTCGTGCTGATCACCCACGACATGGGGGTGGTGGCCGACCTGGCCGACCGGATCGCGGTGATGTACGCGGGGCGGATCGTCGAGCAGGGCAACCGGCGGGCGGTCTTCTACGACGCCCAGCATCCCTACACCTGGGGCCTGCTCGGGTCGATCGCCCGGCTGGACCGCCCCAAGCCGAGACGGCTTTCGACGATACCGGGGCT
The DNA here is from genome assembly GCA_963707065.1 of uncultured Actinomycetes bacterium. Taxonomy (GTDB): domain Bacteria; phylum Actinomycetota; class Actinomycetes; order Streptosporangiales; family Streptosporangiaceae; genus Palsa-506. The sequence goes on along the minus strand of CAVPPJ010000054.1, from coordinate 14,908 downwards.
GCCGCCCTCGCTGCTCCGGCTGCCCCCGGGCTGCGCGTTCGGCGACCGCTGCGCGCACCGGTTCGACCTGTGCGACGAGCGTCCCGCGCTGCTGGATAAGGCCGGCGGTGGCCACCTGGACGCATGCCATCTTGACCTGCAGAAGAAGAAGGACTTGCGAGAGACCACCATCCACCCGGAGCTGATCGAGGAAGCGAAATGACCGGATCCGCCGGGCCGCCGCCGGCGGCTGGCTTGCCCACCGGCGGTTCGGCCGCGGACGGTTCACCGGCGGCCGCATCTTCCGCTGCCCCCCCAACGCCTGCCGCAACGTCCGGTGCGAACGGGGACGGGATCGCGGACGGGGACCTGCTGCTGCGCGTCGAGCACGTAACGAAGCATTTTCCGGTCAGGAAGGGAGTCCTGCTCCAGCGCGAGGTAGCGCGGGTCCACGCCGTGGACGATGTCAGCATCGAGTTGCGCGCCGGGGAGACGCTCGGCCTGGTCGGGGAGTCAGGATGCGGTAAGTCGACGCTGGCCCGGTGCATTGCCCGCGTGTACCCGCTCACCAGCGGAACCGTGGTGTTCGAGGGCCAGGACATCTCCCGGCTGTCCCGGCGCAAGCTCCGGCCGGTCCGACGCGAGCTGCAGATGGTGTTCCAGGACCCATACGCCTCGCTGAACCCGCGCAAGCGGGTGGGCGCGATCATCTCCAACCCGCTGCGCATCCACAAGCTCGGCGACCGCAAGAAGATCAAGCGCCGGGTCGGCGAGCTGCTTGAGCTCGTCGGGCTGTCACCGGAGCACGTCAACCGTTACCCGCACGAGTTCTCCGGCGGGCAGCGGCAGCGGATCGGGGTCGCCCGGGCGCTGGCCCTGCAGCCGAGGCTCATCATCGCCGATGAGCCGGTCTCCGCGCTCGACGTCTCGATCCGCGCGCAGGTGATCAACCTGTTCGACGACCTGCAGGACGAATTCCACCTCACCTATATCTTCATCGCCCACGACCTGGGCGTGGTGCGGCACGTGTCGGACCGGATCGCGGTCATGTACCTCGGCAAGATCGTCGAGGTGTCGCCAGGGGAAGAGCTCTACAAGCGGCCCATCCACCCCTATACCGAGGCGCTGCTGTCGGCGGTCCCGATCCCGGACCCGGATCTGGCCACCGAGCGGAAGCAGATCGTACTGGAAGGCGACGTGCCGAGCCCGATCTCGCCGCCTTCGGGCTGCCGCTTCCACCCGCGCTGCCGGTACGCCACTGAGATCTGCGCCCAGCAGGAGCCGCCGCTGGTCGAACACGGCGCAGGCCATCTGGCCGCCTGCCACCACCCGCTCGCCGCCGACGCGACCGACGGACCGGCCTGACCAGGCAGCCGCTCGGGCCGTCACCCGGTGACGCGCCGGTCAGATCGGCGCCGTCGCCGTCGTCCGTGATTGGCTGCTCAGCAGGCTGTCGTGCGTCATGGCCCATGTCGCATACCCAGCCATGTGCGCGCGCAGCCAGGCGTCGCCGGTCGCCACGGCGCAGTCGTGCATGTCGTGGCAGAGGTTCGCGACGACGAAGGAGACCGTGGGAAGCCTGGCGAAGTCGGCACCGGGGAACCTGGCAAACGGCTGGCTTGCCGAGCGCGGCACGTTACTGAAATCGGTCCAAGGAGCGTGCTTACGCGCGTACTCGCCAGCGACACAGGCTGCCGGCCCTGCTGAAGGCAGGCCCTCCGCGTAGCCGGTGAAACTCCTGCCTGCGGCGATTAGGTCAGCGGCCAGGTTCCGGGCGGAGAAGCGGTGCGGACAGCTGTCGTCGCTGAGCCCCTGGGTGCTGCCGGAGAACAAGGCAAGGTAGTTCGGCTCGCTGGGATGGGTGATCGCATACGACCTGGTGAACAGCGCGCCGCGACGGGCGAGCTGGTTGATGAACGGGTCCCCGGCATTGCCGATGATCTCCGCGTAGGAGTGGTTCTCCATGATGACGACCACGGTATGCCTGGGTCGCGGCACTGCGCCTCCGTGGGCGCCTGCCGTGGCGCCGGCGGTGCCCGGGGCCGGCGGGAGCTGGCCGCGCTAGCCGAGGCACTGGCTGGGTGCCTGGACCTGGCGGATGGCTGGCCGCCCAGCCCCCGGCCAGGCGCCCCGCACCCGGCAAGCATCAGCGCCGCCAGGCCCAGGCACGCCGGCAGCCAGCCGCGCTCGCACCTCATAAACGCCATCATGCCGGGCTGCGGCGCAGCCGGACCGGCCAGGCCGCCGCTATAGCCGTCCGATAACAGATGCCGGTCTGGCTGTGCGTGCCGAGAATCGCATCCACGGCGCTGACTAGCAGAGTTGCTCGCCCGGCGTTCCCCCGTGATGATCACCGATCATGGGCCTGCGGTTGGTGTTCCTCCTGATCACGCGACTAGCCGCAGGGCTGCGGCTGTCCTGGCGTGAGGAGACATGGAAGACCGCCGAGATCTTGATCCTGCGCCACCAGCTCACCGTCCTGCAGCGGCGGCAGCCGCGCCGCCCGAAACTGAACTGGGCGGACCGGGCACTCCTCGCGGCCCTGCTCAGCGTGATACCCAATGCCCGCCGCCACGGGCTGCGGCTTTTGGTCACCCCGGAGACGATCCTTCGCTGGCGGCGTGACATCGTCCGCCGCGCGCTGGGCAGCGCAGTCGATGCGCGCCAAGACCGGCCGCCCGGCCACCCGCCAGAACATCAAGGCCGTGGTCCTCCGGCTGGCCCGCGAGAACCCAGGATGGGGCTACCGCAGGATCCACGGCGAGCTGGTCGGCCTGGGAGTGAACATGGCGGCGTCGACGGCATGGGAGATTCTGAAGAAGGCGGGAATCGACCCCGCGCCGCGGCGGACCGCGCCTACCTGGTCCCAGTTCCTGCGCTCCCAGGCCGAGGCGATACTGGCCTGCGACTTCTTCACCGCCGACCTGCTCGACGGCACCCAGGCCCACGTCCTGGCCGTCATCGAGCACGCCACCCGGCGCATCCGCATCCTCGGCGTCACCCAGCATCCCACCGGGGTGTGGACCGCTCAGCAGGCCCGCAACCTGATCATGGACCTCGGCGACCAGGCGCATCGGGTCAAGTTCATGATCCGCGACCGCGGCTCGAACTTCACCGCCGCGTTCGACGCGGTCTTCGCCGACGCCGGGATCCGGACCGTCTTGTGCAACGTCCGGACGCCTCGCATGAACGCGATCGCCGAACGCTGGATCGGGGGATGCCGCCGCGAGCTCCTGAATCGCACCCTGGTCTGGAACCAGGCTCATCTGCGGCGGATCCTGCGCGAGTACGAGACTCATCACAATCAGCACAGTCCGCACCGCTCCCTGCACGGCGCCGCGCCGCTGAAACCGCTACCCGGGCCGGTCGATCTCGATCAGTACCGCGTCCGAAGACAGGCTCGCGTCGGTGGTCTGATCAACGAATATCGCCTGGTCGCATGACGTGGACGAGGTTCTCGGCACGCACAGGACCTTTGGCTCTGGCCTGCCGGTTTGGCCCTGCGCGATGCTGGCAAGGAGGCAGAGCAAAGGGGGTGACGCGCATGAAGTGGTGGATACTGGCGGTGGCGGCAGTCATTGGCATAGCCGTGCTCGCGGGCAAGGACGACATTCTCCGCTACCGGAGAATCAAGCGGATGTGACGGCTGCGCGCACTCCGGCCCGGCGGCACGTGCCTATACCGGGATGCTCAGCAGGGTGCGGCCGCGCACGACGATCACGGTGAGGCGAGACAGGTCCTTCTGCGCGATCGCGGTGCCGCCCTGGACAAGCAGGTGAGCGGGGTGGCCGGGAACGCCGTACCCGGCCGCCGGCACGAACCATCCCATGACAAATGCGCCGTTCGCCCGTCCTGGAGACGGCTATCAGCTCACACTGCAGCGCCCCGCGGATTCTCGACAGGTCGAGCGTGACCTGCGTGCCCCACGCCTTGGTCACCAGGCCGACCGCGCCGGTGAGGCCAATCCGGGGGGTCGGTTGCTGAATGCCGCGCCCCTGCGACGCTGGTCTGCGGGGCAGTTGGCGGTTGCGCCGCCGCGAGGCCGACGGCAACGCCGCCGCCGATCAGCACGGCGCTCGCCGCGGCACCGAGCGCTACCTGCTAGCGAGTGCGGCGACGCTGCGCATGGCGCGCCGGTGGATCAGGCTGCTGACCTCGCTGCTGGCAGGCCCGGTTTCGCCGGGCTGAGCGGGCTCGACGGGCGCAACGCCCGACAGCATGCCGGTCATAGCGGAAAGCTCAGGTTCGCGGACGGCACGTCGGTGGAGTTTGTTAGGGGTGGTCGATCTCGAGCCGGTGGCCGGTGGCGGAGGCGATGGACTGCAGGTCGTCGGGGTCGGAACTGACGACGAGGTCGCGGCGGCGCAGGGCTCCCTCGACGACGCAGGCGTCGACGACATCGGTGGTGCGGGCGCGGGCCGCTAAGGCACCGACCGCGCGGGCCTGCCCGTCATCCATGACCTCGATGTCGCAGCCGGCGAGCAGCCGGGCAAGCTGAACCTGGCGGGCCGAGCCGCGCCAGGACTGGGCGACCACTGGCGCGGGCACGGTGGGCACCTCCCGGAGCCCGAGCATGGCGCGGTGCCGTGCCCACACGCGCCGCTCGCCGCGGTCGGCGGCGATCAGCGCGCCGGTGTCGTAGGTGACACCCATCAGGCGCTGCGCCGCGCGGCGCCGGCGCTGGCTCCGGAGTGGCCGGAGCGCTGGATCGCCCGGCCGGCCCATTCGTCAGCGTCGGCCGTCTCCTCCGCGGTAAACGGGCCGTGGTCCTGCTCGAACTGGCTGACGGCGGCCAGGCCGGCCCGGATGGTGAATTCCCTGCGCGCGGTGTCGGCTAGCCACGCGCTGTAGCTCAGGCCTGCATCAGCGGCCGCGGCGGCGATCTCAGCGTCCAGGTCGGGCGGCATGGAGATGGAACGCTTCTTGCGAAGGGCCATGCCACAACGGTAGCACAGCAGTAGGACACCTGGCCGAGGACGAATGCCGGGCTCCTACTCCATAGCCTCTGGCTGTGGAGCCCGCACGTCCCGACTCTGCGCATCGAACGGCTGGCTCCCAGATTGGCTCCCGTCACATCAGCCTTATCGAAAATTCACGTTGAGCTGCTAGGATGTCATCGCGATGGGAAGAGCGTCTGCCTGCGATGCAAGAGGTCAGCTGGATCCCGCGACCGGCCATTGTCACGCCGCTGACCTGCTGATTCGCGTCAGGTATACCGACGAGAGCCACTAGAAGGTCTGAGCAAACTGCTCCGACGGATGATCCACTTATGTTCGAATTTATAGCGTTCAACTGGGGAGTGGAGCTACGGAGACTCGAACTCCGGACCTCTTGCATGCCATGCACACTCCGGCCGTCGCCACATGTGGCTGGACGTGGCCCTCTGTGGAGTTCACCTGCGGCCTCCGTGGCTGGGCGTCGCCTGGAGTGGCCTGGTGTCGCTGCACATTGGCTCCCCACTTGGCTCCCAGAACTCGTTAGCGCCACTAATCTTCGAAGATCCGGCTACCCCGGCCTAAACTGTCCGGGCTCAGCGATGGCACCTGTCCCGGCGCGCGGCTATGCCGAACTTCTCGTTCTGACTGTCATCGGCCGGGTTTAGGCTGCCTGGCATGAGCGCCGAACCGATGAGTGACCCGGTTCCGGGTGAGCCGTATGAGGTGATCCACCTCGGCGGGGAGGCTGCCGTCGTCGTGCCCGTAGCCGAGTACCGGCGACTGCGGGCACTGGAGCGGCTCGCTCCCGCCGAGGTGATCGAGGAAGCGGAGATCGAGGCAACACTGGCGGCACACCGGGAGTGGGTGGCCGCCGGCCGCCCGGGCGAGGTTTCGCAGGAAGCGGCGGCAGCCGAGCTGCTTAGCGGTCAGTGAGGGTCGTATGGTCAGCTGCCGCGAGAGCCTCAGCGCGCCGGTACATGAAAGATCAGGACGGGATGCGCGCTGTCATTGCCGCGACGGCAGGGCTGGGCGCCGACCCATACCCTGCCGAAGGTTTCCATCGCGGGGAGTACCACCGCCTGCGTGTCGGCCCATACCGGGTCGTGTACGTAATCGATCCGGATCGGCTCACGATCGAGCGCGTCGACCGCGTTGACTGACTAGGGCACGGCGAGGGCAGGCCTGTGAAGGTCAGCGCCGAGTCAGGGGCGTGATGGTCCCTCTCGTCAGAACCAGGGGAACTTGTCGGGGCCGTGCCAGAGGGGGATGGTCGCTGGCGCCACCGTGGCGAACTTCAGGTGCTGGCGCCGCTTCGTTCCGCCTCTGTAGAAGTGCACGGTCGCCCTCTTGAAGTACAGGCGCGTGCCATGGGTCCGGACGTCGCGCAGGAAGATGCTGACCCACCGGCCGTGGTAGGGACACAAGTAGGCGGGCGTACAGCCCGGAGTCTGGGTCTCCAGCCTGCCCTCGCCGTAGGCGTTGCCCGCGCTCCAGTAGGACCAGCTCAGGGATCGCACGTACGGGCCGCTGGCGGCCCCGATGAAGAAGTGCGTCGGGCGGCGGGAAGGATCGTGCCAGCCGGTGCCGTGGGCATAGACGACAGGAGTTGACGCTGCGGCGGCTGAGCTGGCGGCCGCTGGCAGGGCCATGGCGAGTACTGCGGCTGGCGTCAGGACTACCAGGGAGATCCATCTCATCATGCTGTCCTCCGGTTGCGGCGCCCGGCGGAAGCCGCCGGAGCGGTCGCAGCGCGGTCGCGCGAAATGACATTTGTGACCTTCGTCACACCGAAATTGGCGCCGTATCCGGTCCCGGCCACCCGCGGAATTAGCCACCAGGCGGCCACGGTTGGCCGCTGGTGACCAGGTGGACGCGACTGGTGGCCAGTAGTCGGCTAGGCATGCGCCCACCCACCCGCAGCGTAGGCCACCTTGCGCCAGCCGGGCCAGCGCTGCGACCACGGGATTAAGGCGCGACGCCGACAACCTCCCGGCCACGACCGGACCACCCGGGTCCCTGCTGGTCCTGCGCTGGCTGAGGACTGGCGGTTAGTGCGCAGCCAGGTGGCCCACCAGGCCCACGACGTAGCCACGGGAGCGGCTGTGGTCGCCACCCGGCGCCCGGTCCGCCCGAGAACGGCTAGCTGGTCACTCCGCTGGTCGCTCCGCAGACGCTGACGACAGCGGGGACAGAATGGGTCCCGGCAAGAACGACGGCCCTCCTGCTACGAACAGGAGGGCCGCCTAACTACTAGACCCAGTGAGGTCTTGATGACGAACGTAGCAGCGGGCGGCGACACGGACGCCCCCGATGTCACCAGCTACGCCGTGCGCGGGTGGGGCAGCACGGCGAGGCTGTGCGCAGTCCGTCTCGCCGAGGCAGTGCCCGCGATTGTGTCGGTGGTCTGGCTGATCCTGCGGCGGTAGGTCATCGGCGGCGTCAGCCGGGCAGGCTCAGCCCGCCGTGGACGACGACCAGGAATGCCGCCAGGGCGAAGCCTCCGGTGACCAGGAACCACGCGGCGGCCGGACTGCGGCGGCCAGTCCTCGCGGCCTCCAGGATCACCAGTGCGCCGGGAATGGCCGCACCGATCGTGATGGCCGGGTACGACTTGCCGTTAAAGCCGCGCTCGCCGTACGTGCCGGCCGCCTGCACGATATCTCCTGATGGATCTCGGTGATCGGACCGCGGACTTCCGCTTCCTGGTCCACGACCCGGCCGGGCAGTTCACCAAATCCTTCGACGCGGTCCTGGCCGACGCTGGTATCGAGCGATCAAGATCCCGCCTCGTTGCCCTCGCGCGAACGCCTACGCTGAGCGGTTTGTGCTCGCCGCCCGGACGGAGGTGACCGACCGGATGCTGATCTTCGGTGAGCGACATCTGCGGCTGATCCTGGCCGAGTACGCGGCCCACTACAACGGGCGACGGCCCATCGCAGCCGCGAACTCCGCCCGCCACGGCCCGACCACCCTGTCGTCGACCTCTCCGGGGAGCGGATCAAGCGCAGGCCCGTTCTCGGCGGCCTCCTCAGCGAAGACGAGCGAGCCGCATAGAAGCCCAGGTCAAGACCGGTGGCCAAGTTCTGGAACCCCACAGGCTCGCCGACAAGCCGACCATCCCCTGCGCCAGGAGCATCGCTGTTACATGAGGCGAGCTGGCCGCCAGTGCCACCCTGCGCGGACGGCCCCGGTCGGTCAACGACACCTGGGTCGTCTGTAGGGAGCCAGAACTCGTGCAGGGTATCTGACCTGGGCTTCTATCCTCGGCGTTCGTGTTGATTCGCCTTGTCTATCTGCTCATGGTCCGGCTGTTCGGCTGGCTAGCGCTCCTCGCGCGTAGCGACGCGTCGAAGGATGCGGAGATCTTGGTGCTATTGCATGAGGTCGCGGTACTGCGCCGTCACGTCGCCAGACCAGGGCCGGACTGGGCCGACGGGGCCGTGATCGCCGCGCTGTCGCGGCTGCTGCCCACCTACCTGCGGTTCCATAGGATCGTGACGCCCGGCACTCTGCTGGCCTGGCACCGTCGCATGGTCAAGAACAAGTGGACCTACCCGAACACGACGGGACGCCCGCGGATCTCCGGCATCGGCGGATCCAGGGCGAACTGCGGGTCTCGGCCATCGGGCCGGCGAGGGAACGATCCGCGGGATCCTGACCGCGGCCGGGCTCAGTCCCGTACCGCGGCGGGCGTCACCGACCTCGCGGCAATTCCTGACATCCCATGCCTCCGGTATCTTGTCCTGCGACTTCCTGCACGTGGACACGGTGTTCCTCAGGCGCTTGTACGCCTTCTTCGTGATGGAGATCGAGACCCGACGCGTGCACATCCTGGGCATCACGGCCAACCCCACCGGGGCCTGGACCGCCCAGCAGGCCCGCAACCTCCTGATGAACCTGGGCGAGCGCGCCGGCCGCTTCAAATTCCTGATCCGCGACCGCGACAGCAAGTTCACCAGCGTCTTCGAAGACCCGCCCGAGCACTGAGACCGGGCTGCGGTGGTGGTGCGGCAGTCCACCCTCATGCAGGTCATCAACAACTCATTATGACGCCGGTCCAGTGCACCGCGCGAACGCGATCTGCGAGCGACGGATCACCAGCGCCGGGCGCGAGTGCACCTACCGCATCCCCATTTTCGGAGGCCGACATCTCCGCCACGTCCTCATCGAATACGCCCACCGTAGGATACGCACAAGTCCGACCGGACCCTCAGCCAACAACGCCCGACGGCAGCATCCGCCCCACCACAGCCGCTGGCGATTTCCGCGCCGCAGATGCGGCGAACCCGGCGGCCTGATCCACGAGTACTCGCAGGTCGCATGAGGTGACGGCATTATCGACACCCACAGACGATTATTTGGCTAGAATACAGAAGCAGTATTCACATCTGGTATAGGTCTCCAGATTCCCCGTCGACTGGAGGATTCCGAAGTGATCGAAAAGACACTCGTGATAGTTAAGCCCGACGCCTATGCGCTAGGCTTAACAGGTGACATTATCGCCCGGTTCGAGCATTGCGGGCTCAGGCTGAAGCAGCTTCGCATCTCTGTAGATGAAGATGAAGCGCTCATAGACCACTACCCCCGTGACGACGAATGGCTGAGTGCAGTCGGGCAAAAGACCCTGGCCGACTTCGAGAGAGTTGGTATCTCACCCAAGACGAGGCTAGGCACCGAAGACGCCATTGAGATCGGTAACCTCGTCCGCGGATGGCTAGTTACGTTCCTTCAGAGCGGCCCCATTGTCCCAATGATAATCAGCGGCAATCGGGCCATCGAGAAGGTACGGCGGATGATAGGTGATACTATACCCGCTATGGCACCTCCGGGCACGATCCGTGGTGACTACAGTTCAGATTCGGCCGAACTCGCCAACAGCGAAGGGCGCCCCGTCCACAACTTGGTCCATGCTTCAGGCGACGCAAATGAAGCCGCGCGCGAATTGGCGCTATGGTTTCGCTGATGCTCTTCCTAACACGCACAGTTAGATATCAGCTTGCAAGCGACAGCGGCTCAATGCTGCGTGTCGGGTTGAATGCTTACCTCAAGCCGCTTCGGGGCGCCCAGCCGATACCGTAAGAGTCAGCAGTTACTCATGTTGCGCAGATGCGGGAGATCCCTGGCCGCCGAACCGGCGGACCTCCTACCGACCTAAACGGCTGGGGTACGCCAATTGGAGCCGGGCTCGTCAATCAGGCTCTGAAGCATACGAGTGGCGCCGTCTTCTGACATTTTCTCAGCATCCTGCACGACTAAGTCGAACATCCGCGAATGCTCTTCCTCTTCCCGCCAATGCTCCCGACGCAAAACTGCATCCATGTCCGAGTAATTGCGGAGCGCCAGGCGCTCGGACAACGTGGCTTGACTATGCGAACTAAGAAATACCAGTGAAACGCATGGCAAGCGCACCGCGATCCTTACAGCCATCCGGGCCAGAGCATGCATAATTGTAGGCGACGTGCTCTCGGCCATTTGCACGATAGAATTAGGACAACCATAATAATTACGTAAGGTATAGTCCCACTCAAAGAGCTGATTACTTACGATAAGGTCTCGGAATTCTTCTTTGCTAACGTAATGGTAGTCTCGCCCAGAGATCTCATCCTTCCTTCGTGGCCTTGAAGTAAATGGCACTAAGGCCTCGAAGTTCAATCTCGATGCAGCTAAGTCGATCAAACGATTCTTTCCGACCCCTGAGGGACCTGACACAATGATCAGCAAAAATGTACCACCTAATTCGTCTCGGCGTCCATTAGAAGGGAATCTCTTCCTGGACGTAACTCCAACTCGCTCCGTACTTTATCAACATAGGTGCTGCCTCTGTAAGGCAGTGCCGACGATAGTCATACCGTCGAAACTCCGCTGGTTGCATCTCGCCGAGGGTTTTATCAGAGCCATCGGGAATGAATAGACTATGGAAATACTTGCCATTACTGTAAGGAAAGAGGCGTTCAACCACCGCCAACATTTTCGGCACAACCGCCAAGCGACCTGTTACTTCCGCTCGGAATCGCTCGTACTGGCCAGGGCCTATATGCAGCCCCAACTGGCACACATAAATTGCACGCCGTCGCGTGGAACCCTCCATTGTTTTTAGTATACCATCTATGCCCAAGGCCGCCCACCAGCGCTTCGTATCCGGTCCGGGCAAAATTGGGCGCTTATCAAAGTCATCATTGAAATGCTCTATGAACAACATCGTATCTTCGACTACAAACGGATAGCTTTGCTCCTTCGCGGCAAATCGCGAGAAAAGCTTAAGCGGTTCGAAAACAAGTATGCTCTCGGGATCTTCTCCGAATCCCTCAACTTGCGGCTCAATAAGCGATACGGAGTGCCTCACTTGGTGAAGTTCGATACCCAAAGAGCGAAATAGATACTGATACTGACACCACTTCTCTGAGCTCCCTGTACTGAAGAAGTTAATTGGCGCACCGCCAATACGCTTGCCAAGACTTCTCGTGATTTCCTCGGCGCACATCCGCTCCTCAGGGAGATCCTTGAACTGGTGATTCATAACCCAGCGTTTCCGGTCAGCCTCAAAGAGCATAATCTGGTCACCTTGAATACGAGCTACGCCGCAATAGCGGTATTGTTGTTTCTCGAGAACTTTTTCTTTCAGATCAGGATCCTTTAGCTGCACCCCAGCAACTACCGTGAGAAGCCAGGGAAAACGCGTGAAGTAAAGGTCTTTCGCGAAGGAAAGCAGCCAGCAGCCTAGGTCTCGCGAGAGATAAGCCTTATCCAGGAAGATCCGTATGTATATTGCCTCCATAGGGTACTCCATGTCAACCTCATGAAAGAACGCCAGCATTACTGCCACTATTTTATTACGATGACGAACACAGAGTGAAGTATGCCATATTGTACTAATTGAACCATCTGAAGTAGCATTTACATAGTGTCTGACCCTTTCATTTATGGCACGGCTGATGTAACTATCTCCTGCCTGCATGCTCAAAAATTCAGACAAGGTCATGGGACTTACTTCATACGCGAGACCGTTACGCCCCACAAACTTCACAGCTTGTAAAGCAGGTGACCTGGCATGCTTACACCACTATCCATTGAACCGCTATCTCCTGCGATTTCGCTGACACGCCAGGAGTACTGATTACAAGAGTCAAGATCGCTTGATTAGATTGTACGCCAGCGCTGAGGCTCGCCACGACTTGGATTCCGCTAGTCGGAACTATCGGAGTAGCAAGTACGAAGTGATTTGCATTTTTATCAAGATTTGATATCACAACCTGAACCTGAGTGCTACGGTTTCCAGCACTAATAGTCGCCTTTACGATGCCGGTATAGGCCTGCTTGCCAACTATGCGACTTTGGATTCCGACTATTTGCTGCGCTTGCTTTTGCTCCTGCATTTGTAGATTTGATAGTTCACTGAGGCGATCCTGCAACTGGCCTATATATACCAGCCCGCTTGCGATTACCGCTACCGATATTCCACCAAGGGCAAGCTCCTTCAAGTATCTACCTGCGAGCTCCCTTGCCGTCCAATCGCTACTCCTGATTACTCCAGGCACTGGCTGCTTACGAAGAGGAAAAGGATCGGAATCGCTGCCGAGAATTCGGTCCCAAGAAAGACCGTAATGATGACTCTTCCGTGCAAATTGTCTCTGGAAGTCGGCCGGGAGCGATCCCATTACGTCATAGAATCGTGTCACCGCGAACTTTTCACCGAACGCCAGATCGAAAGGACGTGTTGAGAAGTTTGTCATCTGTAGGACGAGTAGTCCGTCCCAGCAAGGGTCTATGTAGGACGGAGCGAGCACGAGGCCTGCAGTAGCGTGGCTTAGACGGGGTAGCGTGAGCGCCGCAGTATGGGGGCCGAAGGTAATTTGTTCATTGCTATTCACAGTAATGCTTTCACCTGGCTGAACGCTAATACTGCCATTAGTTTCTCGAAGATCAAACACTCCGGGTCTACCCTTATACGGCGGCGGCCCCTTCTCCAGCCGTACGTATGAGAAAGAACGAGAGGACCAAGCGTGAGACTAAGGCGATCGCCGAAGAATAGGCGCTCAAATATTTTCGTTGCATTCGATTGCGTGTCGCTAAGATCCACGCTTGCGTCTTCTGTCATAGCCTCTGGCGGTTTGGTAAAGGGATCGAACGAGTATGTAATGCCGACCTCACCTGAGGCTATACGGTTGATGAGACTATCGTAGGTAAGCACTGGCATGTCCCGTAGAAGCGAATATATGGTCCGGCCCTTTTACGTTGGAGCCAAGCCGGGGGGTATCTTAGGAGGTAAACGTATGCGGAGGCAGTTTATCGAATCTACGTTGGAGAATCTCGTTCATGACTCTAATTAGCAGAGTTCTTCTCGGCGGTCCGCCCGTGATGATCACCGATCGTGTGCCTGCGGTTCGCCTTCCTCCTGACCAGGTGGTGATCACGTGGCTCCCGCTGTCTTGGCGTGACGAAGCATGGAGGACCACAGAGACCTTGTCAACGGCCACCGGAAATCGGGGTTGGCGGTCAGGTGATCTCCTGGCTGGCGGTCACCGGATTTGGGCTCTGGCACGAAGATCGTGATGTGGTGACTTACAGCTACGGCCTGCCTCAGACCATGGTGATCGCGATTCCGTAACGGCCTGTGCATGGGCGCGGCCGCTTCGCGATGATCTTGTTCGGCCAGGAACTGATCATCAGCGAGCGGCCGCGAGGATGATTGTGCGGCGTTTCCCGGGAGGCGATGAAGCCTGCTGCCTCCACCTGTTCTTCCCGCATCTGGGTGACCTCCAAGTGGACAAGCTCGAGGACCATGAGAACGTTGTGGTGATCACGGCGCGGTCGTGTGCGTCCGCGGCGGCCTGTCATCTGTGCGGGCTGTCCTCGGCCGGGGTTAACAGCCGGTACCGGGGCGGCTTCATGACCTGGCGGCAGGCGGCCGGGCCGTGATGATCGAGCTGAAGGGTACGCCGGTTCTTCTGCGGTAACCCGGAGTGTGAGCTGCGGACCTTCGCCGAGCAGGTGCCCGCCGTGACGCAACGGCTCGGCGCCGGACGCCGCTTCTGCGCAGCTAGCTGGAAGCTGTTGCGCTGGCCCTGGCCGGGTGAGCCGGGGCACGGCTGGCCAGCGCGCTGGGCACCGCGGTCTCCCGGACCACGCTGATCCGGCTGATCCGCGCCTTACCTGATCCCGGGACCGGCCAGGTCACCGTGCTGGGCGTGGATGACTTCGCGAAACGGCGCGGTCATTCCTATGCCACGATCCTGATCGACATGGACACGCACCGGCCCGTCGACGTACTGGAGGACCGCCGCTGGCACCCCTCGCCCAGTGGCTGAAAGAGCACCCCGGCGTGCTGTCGGGCTCCAAAACGGGGCCTAGGTTGCTGACCTGCGAGTATTCCTGCGGTGATGGGCGCTGAACTGGCAGGATTGCAGGCTCGTGACCATACGGATGCTTTACCTGATCTTCGTCCGCCTGACCGGGTGGATGGCGCTGCTGGCGCGTTCGGCGGCGTCGAAGGATGCCGAGCTGCTGGTGCTGCGCCAGGAGGTGGCGGTGCTGCGGCGGCAGAACCCGAAGCCGCGGCTGGAGTGGGCCGACCGGATGGTGCTCGCTGCCCTGGCCCGGCTGCTCCCCAGACCGCTGCGGATGAGCAGGCTGGTGACCCCGGAGACGCTGTTGCGCTGGCACCGGCGGCTGGTCCGCTGGCGGTGGACCTATCCCAGCCGCGGAGGGCGTCCGCCTATCGATGCCCGGCTCACGTTACTGATCGAGCAGATGGCGCGGGAGAACCCGGGCTGGGGCTACAAGCGGATCCAGGGCGAACTGCTCGGCCTTGGCTACCGGGTCGGGGCTTCTACGGTGCGGAGGGTGCTGAAGCGGCTGGGGATACCGCCCGCGCCTGACCGCTTCCGGTTCACGTGGCGGCAGTTCCTGCGTTCGCAGGCCTCGACGATGCTGGCGTGCGACTTCTTCCACGTCGACTGTGCAGTCACCTTGCGCCGGTCGTACGTGTTCTTCGT
>CAVPPJ010000053.1:0-246757 GCA_963707065.1 uncultured Actinomycetes bacterium | reverse complement strand
TCTGTGACCTGTCCTTCGCAAGACCGGTCGGGGCTCCCAGATCAGAACGAGAGCATTCCGCTGGCCAGGGCCTGCCAGGTGACGGGGCCGACGATGCCGTCAATAGCGACCGAGGGGATGTCCAGGTGGAGGGCCTTCTGGAAGCCGCGAACGGCGGCGTCGGTATCGGGCCCGAAGATCCCGTCGACCTGCAGGCCCTTGCTCGGGTCACCAGACAGGTTGCGGAACTGGAACTCCTCCTGAACCCCGCGGACGGCGTCGCCCTGGCTGCCCCGCTGGACCGTGACGATCAGCGCCGGCCATGTGTTCGGGCCGACGATGCCGTCGACGGGCAGGCCCCTCTGCTGCTGGAAGGCGCGGACGGCGGCGTCGGTACCGGGCCCGAAGATGCCGTCCACGGTGAGGGTGTGACCGCGGGCCCGGAGCAGGTACTGCAAGGTCTGGACGGGATGCTGCTGATCGCCCTCGCGGACAAGCGGCCATGGGCTGATCGTGGCGGTGGTCATCGGTTCCCCCTGGCTAGACGTGGACACAGGTTTCTCACCCTGACAGAGGAACCACGCAGTCAGCTGATACACCGGGCGCCTGCACCGCCCCCACCCGGCGATGCACTGCCAGGTCAGTTGCGTCATCCGAGCCAAGAGATGGCATCGAAACTGAAAAGCGGAAGGTTGGCAGTTCGACCTGCCCCTGACCACCAAGTCTGCCCAGCCAAAACCCCCCGGCGGGTTACTCCGACCGGGGCGTTTGACGGCAACGCTGACGGCAACCGCGAGCTTCGGCGGCCGTCCGGGCTAGGCCAGTGCGTTGCCCAGCTTGCCGAGTGCCTGGCGTTTCTCGTCGGGCGATGTGTGGGCGTAGATCGTCATCGTTACCTCGATGTCGCTGTGGCCGACGATCTCCCGCACCATGTCCGGCGGCACGGCTTGCTGGCCACCGCGCGGATCTGCCGGGCTGTCCCTGGGGGGACAGGCCAGGCAGCGGATGTATCAAGTACGGCGCTAGCCGCTCTGGGTCTATGACGGCAGCCGCGACGGACCTGGCGGAATTCGCCCGGGTCCAGCGGTCTCGGCCTGACAATCGACGATCGGAGCCGGCCATGACTACTCCCGCGACCATCTCAGAAGGCTCGAGGGGACCCACCGTCCGCTGGGCGCAGTACCTCCTTGTCCGCCGGACCTTGAGCGACAAACAGATCGACGGCATCTTCGGCCCGGTGACCAAGACCGCCGTCGAGCAATTCCAGCGCGGCGACCACCTGAGTGTCGACGGCATCGTCGGGCCTGATACCTGGGCAGCGCTCGGCGGCGACGGCGCACGGCCACCGACACTGGACAACGGATCTCATGGATCGGTGGTCGAAAAGCTGCAGACCGCGCTGAACGAGGGACGCGGCAGTTTCGCACCCGGCTCCAACCCGGTGCTCGCTGTCGACGGCATTTACGGCCGGGAGACCGCCACCGCGGTCACCGGGACGCAGAAGCACGGCGGCATCAACGCCGACGGCGTGGTCGCCCTCCAAACATGGGCACTGCCCATAGGCGCCGCCGGCATGGTGCTCGCCAACCTCTGCAACGTCCCCGGCCCGGGCGGCGGATGACGGTCTCCACTCTGTCGGTAACCGGCCGCGCATGACACTCGTCCGCTACGTCAAATGAGCTTTTTAGGCCCCGGAGAGGAAAATGGCAATTACAGGACCGGACCAGAAGAACAACCCATCGACGAACGTCGTTCAGCGAACGCGGGCATGGACTGGATTATGGGTAGTCGTGGGCGGTGATGTCGCTATTGCAGCTGCGGCGATCTGGGGAGTTGTTAAGACTTCATCCAGCGTCGTGACCGGCGGCTCTCCAACTGTTGCCATCCTGACTAGCGCCTTTACGGCTATTGCAACAATGACTACGGCTTACTTCGGTATAAAAACCATGTCGAATACTGCACAGTCCTACGCACAGCAGCAGAACGGCGGCACGACCGGAACGGCAACAGCGGTCCCGCCCGAAAGGCAACCTGGGTGAGCGAGCACAATAGCCATGAGGGAGCCATGATCACACGTCATCTGGTCGCTGGGCTGTCAGGGCTGGGGAAATTATGACCTCTTCGGAACCAGCCCAGCCAGCGGGCTCCGCGCCATCATCTCCCGCGAACGCAACGGCGCCTGCCGGCACGAACAAGCCGCCGGTTCAGCGGCCGGTAGTGAGCCCCCTGCTAAGTCAGGGGGTAGATCAGGCGACGCGGGACAGACTCGTTTACAGCGTCAATGGCCGGCAAGCGGTCCTTGTCGAGCTTGACCTGTCAGCCGGCGCGGGCGCTGACGACATTCGCGAGCAATTCAGGACCGTTTTCCACGCCGCCTTCGAACAGGAACCTGAGCAGCCGCCCGAGCCCCTGCCGATCTCTGCGCATTACATGCGGTGCCTGCTCACGCAAGACGAGATCACCACGCTGGCTGAGCAGGATAAGGCTCACCTGGCGGGCTCTGCGCCCCCTGGCCGCACCATCTACCGGATCTGGCCCGACTACCGCGTGCGGGCACACATAGACCGCTCCGTGACCACCATCAAGGCTGACGCTGCAACCCGCACCTACGGGACGGCGGGGGCCGGCATCGTCTGGGCGGTCATTGACTCTGGCATCGACAAAGATCATCCGCATTTCGCGGGGGGTACTGTCACCGATCCGGCAGTGTCGCGCCTGCACCGCGACTTCACCGGCCTGCTCACGGCGAATGGCACTGTGCCGGACGACCCGGCGCCCGCACTGACCGACCCCTTCGGGCATGGCACGCACGTGGCCGGCATTATCGCCGGCGCCGCGCCCGAGGATTCGGGCAAGGTCCTTATCGCGCAGAACGAGCCCTCCAGTACCGATATGCCATCGTGGGTCGTCCGGACTCTCGCGCCCGGGCGGACCCTGAGCGGGATGGCGTCGAAAGCCCGCCTGGTCAGCCTCAAGGTGCTCAACGCTGACGGCGACACGGTCACCAGCGCGGTCATCGCCGCGCTTGCCCAGATCCGGGCGTTCAACGCCGATGGCCGGCAGTTGCTGATCCACGGGGTGAACCTGTCCATCGGCTGCGAGTGGTACCCCGACGAGTTCGCCGCCGGGCAGAGCCCGCTGTGCCGCGAGCTGGACCAGCTCGTGGGAACCGGGGTAGTGGCGGTTGTCTCGGCCGGCAACGACGGGGCGGGCGGGACGATCACCGGCGGGAGTACCGACGCGCATGGCAGGCTTTCCACCATTACGGACCCCGGCAATGCCATCCACGCGATTACCGTCGGCTCGACGCACCGCTACCAGCCGCACACCTACGGCGTGACCTACACCTCGTCTAAGGGCCCGACGCTGGACGGGCGGCTGAAGCCTGACCTGATCGCGCCGGGAGAGCGCATCACGTCGGCGGGCACCGGCGCGCTCATCGCTGGCATCACGTGCCTGCGGAGCAAAGTCGCCGGTATCGGCTGCTATATCGAAGACAGCGGCACCTCCATGGCTGCGCCGCACGTGTCTGGCGCGATCGCAGCATTCCTGTCGGTGAGAGACGAATACGTCGGCCTGCCCGATGAGGTCAAACAGCTGTTCATGAGCAATGCAACATCGCTGGGCCGGCACGAGTTCTTCCAGGGCGCCGGGCTGCTCGACCTGATGCGCGTCCTATCCAATGTCTGACACACCACCGGGGAAGGCGACATGGCCACTCAGATCGCTGGGCTGAACTACTACGAGCTTGACTTCAACGCCGACGGCACGCTGAGCTCCGACGGCGGGCTCCCCGCGGCCGTGCAAGCCGGCGGCATCAAGGACGTGTTCATGCTGTCCCACGGCTGGAACAACGGTGTCGACTCGGCTCGCTCCCTGTACCAGGGGATGTTCACGCTGCTGGCCCGGATGATCCCCGGCAAGCTCAGCACGAGCATCGCGGTCGGCATCATCTGGCCATCGCTGCTGTTTCCCGATGACGACCCGGCGACGGCTCCGCCCATCCCATCGACCGGCCAGCAACTGGCCGCGGCCCTGGCGCCGGCCTTCCCGCAGCAGCAGCAGACCGTCGCCACGCTCGGCCAGCTGCTGGACCAGCGGCCGCAGGACTCAGCCAGCCTGGAGCAGTTCCACTCGCTGGCCTCCGGCCTGGTCACCTCTCCCCCGCTTGCGGCCGAGGACGCCGGCCAGCAGGCAGTCATCACTGGCGACACCGCCGCCGTGTTCGGCAACGCCGCCGCCATGTCGAAAACGCCCGCCAGCAGCGCCCAGGGCATCCCGAACCCCTTCACCAGTCTCTGGAACGGCGCCGAGCAAGTACTGCGCAGCATGTCCTACTACGAGATGAAAAACCGGGCCGGTGTCATCGGCCGCAACGGCCTGGGGCCCATGATCGGGCGGCTCGCTGCCGCCGACGCCGGGATCCGCGTCCACCTGATGGGGCACAGCTTCGGCGCCCGGCTCGTCGCCTACTCGCTCTCCGGCCTGCCGCAGTCGGCGGCCGGCGCGAACAGCCCGGTCACGACCCTGCTCCTGATCCAGGGCGCATTCTCCCACTACTCGTTCGCCAACCCGGTACCCAACTTCCTGGTCAGCGGCCCGGGCGCGCTGTCGGCCTTTGCCGGGAACGTCAAGGGCCCGCTGCTGGCCACGTTCAGCGCCGCGGACCGGGCTTGCGGCTGGTGGTACCCGGCCGCCAGCATGCTTGCACACCAGAACGCCGAATCCGCCATTGACCTCACCTCACAATGGGGAGCCATGGGCCACGACGGCTACCAGCAATCACCAGCAGGGACCACCGTCACGCTCAAGCCACAGGGAACTAGATACAACTTCCAGCCGGGCACCTTCTACCTGCTCGACTCCAACGCCGTCATCTGCGCCAATCAATCGCCCTTCAGCGGCGCCCATAGCGACATCCGGCATGCCCAGGTGATCTGGCCGGTCATCGACGCCTCCGGCCTGGCAACTCCCGGCTGACGCCGGCACTCAGCTGCGGAACGCCACCACCTCGTCCAGGCTGCCGAAGGCATCGGCGAGCCTGCCCGGATCGGCAATCGCCGACACATCGGCATGGATCCAGATATTGCGCGGCGTCTCGTCGCGATATGAGGGTGATCATCGCGAGGAGCACCTGAACGCGGGAACCCAAGACGATATCCAGGACGGAGCCGCAGGATCTCATAGCTACCCGGATAACGGCCACAACGGCGGACACATCGGCCGGGGTGATAACGGCGAACGTGGGCTCGGCCGATGACTCCGACCCACAGCCAGCCAGTCCAGGTGTCTTCGGTGTGCCGGCTGCGGCTGGCGAGCCTGGTGGTGACTTCGGTGGGGTCATGTGCCCCGGTCACTGGCCGGGACACGCGGGTGCTGGTGTCAGGTCTTGGTGAGGGTGGCCACGGTGATGTGCGGCCAGCTCAGGCCGGCGAAGTTCAGGAGCACGGTCTGGGAGTACTGCAGCCGTTTGGGCTCGGTGTCGCCGTGCAGGGTCTGCAGCCAGAATGTCGCGGCGACGTGTGCGGCGTCGGCGTTCGGGCCGTCCTTGGTGCCGGCGAGGAAGGCCGTGTTCGACGTGCCGCCGCCGACGATGGTGCCCGCGGTGGACGATACGTGCAGCCTGGTCGTCGTGGTGACGTTCGGCGGATTCCTGGTCAGCACGTGGTTGGGGTTGTCGAGCATGGCCTGGGTGATGCCGGTCAGTCCCGCGCCGGACGTCCGGAACTGCGTGTTCCTGTTCAGGTGCTGCTCGTCGAAGTCGATCGTCTGGTTCGGGTGGCCGATGCTGAACGGGGTGAGGCTGACGGCCGGGATCGAGGGGCCCCCGGCTGCGGTCGCGGCGGTCCCCTGGACCAGGATCGTCGTGCCGTGCGGGATGGAGGCCATCCGGGCGATAGTGGCGGGCTCCTGCGGGTCGGTGGTGGGCGGGATGTTGATCCATACGCCCGGCTCGATATGCAGCCCGGCCGGGGTCCCGTTGACCTCCACGTTGGCGTCGGAGATCTGCTGCAGGTAGGTCAGCCCGTGCATGAAGATCTGGCCCTGGACCAGGCCGCGGTTCGGGATCTGCCCGTTAATGACCTCCAGGCCGATCTGGTCGCTGGTCACGTTCAGCTCGAGGAAATGGTCCGACGCGCCCGTGTGCGGGCGCCAGATGGCATTGAAGCCCTGGCCGCTCCAGGTTCCGGCGAGGCCAGCGAGCGGGCCCAGCCCGGTGCCCGGCGCGCCAGCCGCCGGCCCGGCAGCTGGCGCCGCGGTTCCCTCGTCGTTGTCCAGCGGCTGGAAGGCAAAGCCTGGGGCCAGTTCCATGATTTTCCTCCGCGAGACGTGGCTCACCGGTGAGCCTTCGAGGCCACGGCAAGCCCGGTGGAGAGAATTTACGGGCAATTCTGATTACTGGTGGTGACGGCCTGCTTAGCGGACGATGGTAGTTCGGCGCGCGCAGCACGGCAATGGATCCCTTCCCCGCGGCGCGCCTGGCAGTTAGACAGAGCAGTCAGGCGGCTTCCTGATACCAGGTGATGGCGATGGATCAGGGTCGGGCGGATCCAACCCCCCGCTCCCCGGGCGCTATACGGTGCTAGTGCCCGGTGCCTCCCCTTGCGGCCCACAAGTCCGTGCACCCGCGGAGCCCACCACTGGGAACTCACGGACAAACGGGATTACGCGGCACACAGCGGCATGCGCGCCGACTCGTACCACATCGCGGCCAGTCAGGATGTAACCGGCCTTGAGCTGGATCGCCTTGGGCAGCCATTGGGTGCGTGGCTCGCCGCCGATCAGCACCAATAGCGCGGCCGCCGGGATCTGCTCGGTCTGGTCGTGCTGGCGGTCGTGCATGGTGAGGGTGTCGAGGTGAGTGGATCCGTGCCCGTTGATGACCTCGGTATGCAGGCGGACCCGGATATTGGGGGTGACCTCGATTTCCCGGACGAGGTAGTCCGACATGGAGCGCGCCAGGCTGTCGCCGCGTACCAGCATCGTCAGCTGCCGGGCGTACCGGGCGAGGTACAGGGCCGCCTGCCCGGCGGAGTTCCCCGCTCTCACCACGAAGACGTCGCGGCCTTGCATGGCCTTGGCTTCGCTGTCGGCCGAGCCGTAGAAGACCCCTGAGCCGAGCAGTGCATCAAGGCGCAGGACACCGAGGCGACGCCAGGCGATGCCGGGTGCGGCGATAACCGTCCTGGCCCGTATCTGGTGGCCACCAACAAGGCGGCGCGGTTCGGCTGCGGGCGCCCGGTGGTGAGAAATGAGTACATTGGGTTCATCTGGGCGGCGTCAGTTCAAGCCGCACCGGCCGATCGGGGGAAGCCTGTGGCGGACACATCTATCCCACGGACGAAGAACCTGTCGGCTCCCGACGAAGTCCTCTCTCTTGTGAAGGGATCAGCGAGCACAGTCCGGGTCGGTGAGATGGTGGTTGGGCGGCTGGTGCTTGAGCCCGGCTGGAGGTGGTCTGAGCATGTGCGTCCCATCGCCGGGACATCGAGCTGTCAGTTCCATCATGTGGGGTTTGCGCTGTCCGGTGCTATGAAAGGCCTGATGGACGACGGCTTTTCGTTCGAGGTCCGGCCCGGGGACATCTTCGATATCCCGCCCGGCCATGACAACTGGATCATTGGCCACGAGCCCCTGGTGGCCGTCCTCTGGGGCGGCTGGCGTGGATGGGGCAAGGCGCCGGTGGGTGAACGGATCCTGACGACGATGCTGATGACGGATATTGCCGGGTCCACCGATCGCGCGTCCGAAGTGGGCGATGCCGTGTGGGATCAGCTGC
Organism: uncultured Actinomycetes bacterium; assembly: GCA_963707065.1. GTDB lineage: Bacteria > Actinomycetota > Actinomycetes > Streptosporangiales > Streptosporangiaceae > Palsa-506. The sequence goes on along the minus strand of CAVPPJ010000053.1, from coordinate 238,998 downwards.
TCGAGCGCCATCACACACTCGTCCGGGAAATCCTGGAACGTTACCGCGGCACCGAGATAGACACCGCGGGCGACGGGTTCCTGACGATGTTCGACGGTGCTTCAGGCGCCGTGCAGTCAGCGATCGAAATCCGTGACGCGATCCGAGACCTTGGCCTGGAGATCCGGGTCGGCGTCCATACCGGAGAGGTTGAAGTGGTCCCGGGAGGCATCAGGGGATTGGCGGTCCACGAAACGGCCCGGATCATGGCGCTCGGGGGCGCTGGCGACATCCTGGTCTCCAGCACCACCCGGGAGATGTCCGGCGGCTCCGGTTTTAGCTACGAAGACCGTGGGACCCACCGCCTGAAAGGCATCCCCGCTCCGCGCCAGGTCTTCAGGCTCGTCTCAGGCCGCCAGCTTCCGGCCTAGCAGCCGGTATGGCCGCAGGCCACGGCTCTGCGATAACGGCAGATTGACCTGTCATGCGCTTCGACGCGACCGATACGGAACCAGCGCAAGCGCTGGCTTCATCAATTTTCCTGGGCTTGCTTGCTAACGGATTTGCTAAACAGAAGCCTTGGCGGCCTCGGCGAAGACATCGCCGATGCCGACAGCGTGCTCGCGCAATACGTGGGAGTAGACCCGCAGGGTCACGGCTGGGTCGGCGTGGCCAGCCGTGCGGCCACGACATGCACAGAAACCCGGCAAGGAGCAAGGTTGTCGCGTGCAGATGGCAGATCATGCAGCCGGGCATGTGGCAGTGCCTGAGCAGGCGCAGAGACCGTTTTGTTGTACTCGCGGATCAGCCTGCTCATAAGCGCGGTCACGGTGTCGGGGGAGAGAGGTTCACCCCACTGGGTGGCGAAGACCAGGCCGCTATTGCCGTTTCAGGCCGATCCAGCGGCTAGCCGTTTCTTCCGCCTAATTACGGCGGTGTTCCCGCAGCACAGCGAGGAGTGAGGGGGAAGCTCGCGCCGGTGCCGACGGCGCCTGGGTGCTCGTGGTTGTGCGCGCCCGCCGTGAGGCATGCGGGGATCAGCCCGAGCGTGGGTAGCCGGGCGGGATCGGTACCCGCAGATGCGCGAGGTTGGCCTTGCTGGGCGGCAGGTAGTACCAGTTGTCTGCCTCGGTGAATTTTCTGGTTATCGAGATCATCCGCAGCGGCAGGGAGGTGGCCGTGCTGACCCAGAGGAAGACCGGGTGTCCCTGGAACGTCCCGGAACGGGTCTGGGTCAGCTTGATAGCCCGCTGCCCGCGCAGCCGGGTGTGGCCGACGATGCGCCATTGCCCACGGGCGATCTGCCGTGCGAGATCGGCTCCGCCGGGTGAGAAGGTGTCGACGTATGGCATGACTGCGGTGTGTTGTGACCAGGTTCCCTGCGGGGTGTTGAAGCTGCCCGAGCCGCAGCCGGCCCCGAAGCCAGGCGCGGCGTAATAGCAGACGACGATGAGGCGGGTGCGCTCCTTTTGGAGGTATATCGAGGGGCGGGGGACGACGGTGGTCCAGCCGTCGTCCTCGGTCAGCTTCACCGCCGCTGTCGCCTCGGATGCCCCCCGCGGAATCGCGCTGGAAGCGTCCCGCACGTACTGCAACTGGCCAGGGCTGGGAACGGCGGGCCAGCTCCACGTCCGGTCGGTCTGTGTTAGGTGGCCCGCCGTGAAGTCGGCCAGCGTTTCATAGGCGAGGTCGTCGGCGCCCGCGTTGAACGCGGTCAGCATGGCCTTCGCCAGCGATGCGGAAGTCGGATTGTGGCCGGGTGACACGACGGCCGGGGGGCCGTCGGCTGATGCCGGAGAGTTCGGGAGCGCCGGAAAGACATTCGGGCCGCCGGTCCTGCTCGGCGAGCCGCCCAGCGTCAGTGCCAGCGTCACCGCCGTCGCCGTCACCACTGCGGCGGCGCCCACCGTTAGCTGCGGCCAGCCAAGCCGCGGGATTAGCGCGCGGCCCGGTCCCGTCGGTAGCGGCTGGCCGGGCAGCCGCGGCGATCTCCGCTGTCGGCGCGAACGGGCTTCTCGCAGTTCGCTCAGCACGCCGTCCGCGCTCGGCGCCTGCCGCCCCAGTCCCGCGAGGGCGGCGCAGATGTCCGCCTCGGTGCGCGCCGGTGTCCTTCCCAGACCGTCCATCAGTGTGTCTCCTGGCTCGGGGCGGTGGTCGTCAACGGCTGGTCCAGCTCTACCCGCAAGGCCGCGAGCGCCTTAAAGACGTGCCCGCGGACGGTGCTTTGAGCGCAGCCCATGACGTCAGCGATCTCCGCATCGGAAAAGCCCTCGTAATAACGGAGCACCAGCGCTGTGCGCTGCCGCCGTGACAGCTTGGCCAGTTCGGCCAGCAGGGCCTGACGTTCGATGTATCCATCGGCAGGGTCGGGCGAGGGGCGCCCGGGGAGGTAGCTGCTCATCCCCGACGGGATCAGCCGCCACGACCGGCGCCGCCACGACAGATACTCGTTAACCACCATCTTGCGGATGTAGGCCTCCGGGTGGTCCAGCTGGTCGATCTCCTGCCACCGCCCGCTGACCCGGATCAGCACCTCCTGCACCAGGTCCTTAGCAAGGTGCGGATCTCCAGTCAGCGCGGTAGCGAAGCGCAGCACGGCCTGCAGCCGGGCGCCAGCGAACTCATCGAAGGTCATTGGGTCTCTGCCTTTAGGGGTCATCTAATACACGCGGTCCGGGCCTAGCTTGTTTGCTCATCCGCAGGCCGGAACCATCGTCCTCCTCGCCACGTTTAGGCAGGGCTACGGCAAAAGTCATGTTAGATGCCCGAGTGTCCGGTTCAGTAAATCTTGCTAACGCCTTGCTAACAACGGCCCGGAAACGTGGGGCTGATCCTGGACTCCAACAGGAGCCAACGCATCGTATGGGCCGGTCAACTGGCGCATGGTGGACGCGCCTGGACTGGCAAAGCCTCCTGAAAAGCGGAAGGTCGGCAGTTCGACCCTGTCCCTGACTACCGTCTTGAACTTGCCCTAGAGGCACTCCGACCAGGCAAATCTGTTCTCTGTCGTGCGATCGGCTTGTCCTGGCTGTTAACCGTGGTTCACTGTCAATGCCCATCAATCGCCGCCCGCTAGTGCACGCAGAGTGCACGCAGCTGAGTACGACTTGGGCTTAGGGCTGTGCCGCCCGCCGGAGCATTTCAACGGAACCACCGATTCTGCGTGCGCCCAGGCGGCGCAGCAGGCTGGCAGAGGCGTTATTGGTGACGTCCACCTCGGCCACGACCTGCCCGACGCCCTGGTTGTGCAGGGGACCGAAGGCGGCTGCGAGCAGGGCTCGTGCCACTCCCCGGCGCCGGTAAGCCCTGATGACTGCGATCAAGCCCAGTAGGCGCTGGCCGGGCTCGTTCCACACGCGCACGAGCCCGGCGTAGGTGCCCGTGGTGTCATCGACGGCCACGAGGTAGGCGTTCGCGTCGAAGTGCCGGGGGTCGAAGGTGTACTCCTGAAATTCCCGCGGATCATTCACCCACCCGTCTGCCCCCGGGATGTCCTCTCGCAGCAGATCGTCCAGCAGCCGCAGGGCATCCACATCCGCATCAGCGGCGGAAACGGCATGCAGCCCGGCCGGGAAACTAGCTTCCCCGAGGCCGGTGATGGCTGGGTCGGTGGGCACGCGGTACTCGTCCTCGCGGCGGCTGACCGTGAAACCGAGCATCCGGCACCGGTCCAGTTGCTCGTAGTCTGAATCGTTAACGGTGATGTAGAGGTCTTGCTGGATGTCGCAGGTGACGGCCGTCAGCAGCGTTTGATAGGCGTCATCCCGCCAGCTGTCTAGCGTGATGAACCACCGCTGATCGGGGCGATGCATGGCGTAGGCGACGCCTACGTCCAGGTCTCCGTCGAGCGCGTGCCACTCGCCTTCATGCGGCCTGGTGATTGTCAGTTCGGCTGGCGTCATCCCGCCGATTTAAGCACTGGAGGGAACTTCCAGCTACGGATTAACGCCGCGTCAACGTCGGAGGCACGCCGAATCAGGCAGGGAGTCGTCAATGTCACCGCTCAGGTAACCCGATTTCCTAGTCTGCCCCCGCCTTACTCTTAGCTGCCGGGCACTGTCGAGCGGTTGCCGGGTCCAGAGTTCGGCGGAGCCGAATCCGCAGGACGCCTTCAGGCGCTTTTGCGCGGTGAGCGCGACTGGGAGAATCGAGCGCGAGGAAGTCGTCCGTAAGCGGCACTGATCATCATGGGACGATAGATCCATTCAGATCATCGCGTGCTGTGCCGGTTGGACGGCGCGAGCGCACCGGGCTCTGGCCTTGGGGGGCCCCGCCCGGCGCGCCCGCGGCGGCTAACCGGTACCTGCACACGGTGGAAGGCCGGGACGCTGAGATAGCCTCGGCGCTGTCGGATCTGGCTGCTCATGGGGACGCGGCCCGGCTGCATAAGTCGATCGTGGTGAAGTACTGATGTTGCACGCGGGGTGCACGCCTGACGCTGCTGGCACCTGTGCTGGGAAGATGCCTCTCCCTGAAAAGCGGAAGGTCGGCAGTTCGACCCTTCCCCTGACCACTACCTCTGACCAGCGCAAACGTCCTAGCGCGCTTGGGCTGCTACGGCATTTGACAGCAACCCCCGCATCATCCGAGCGCTTCCCCAGCTTCCCAGCGCCTTGCGCTTCTCGTCCAGCGACACGTGGGCGTAGATCGTCATCGTGACCTCGATTGCCGAGTGACCGACGATCTCCCGCACTACGTGCGGCGGGGTGCCGAGGCCCAGGAGCAGCGTCACGCAGGTATGCCGGAGATCGCGAAAAGCGCATGACGCCGAGCCCGGCCCGGTTGCGGATGTCGCCCCAGCTGCGCCGGAGATTGTCCGGCTCCATGGGAGTGCCGCGCCGAGACGGGAAGACCAGGCCGTGGTCCTCCCAGTCGGGCCACATATCGGCCCGCTCGGCGAATTGCCGCTTCCTGTGCTCGCGCAGGGCCTCGGCGCAGATTGCCGGAAGCGGAACCGGACCGTGCGCGCGGAATCCTCGGACTCGGGCGGTACGAGGCGCAGCGAACCGCCGACCCGCTGAAGAGTCCGGTGCCTCGGATGGGGTATAGCACAGCCTCTGCCGCCGCCCGCGGTCCGGATCCCGCGCGGACGTGGAAGGAGATCGAACGCTTAACGCGTAGTAACGTCGGCTGCGGGCCCCGCCGTAAAGCGGGGTGTGAGACCTAGCCAGTGGAGGTGCCCGGATGGCCGAGCTCCCATCGCCCCCAGAGGGAATTGTGCTGACCCACTTCATCGTCTCGGACGATGTCGAGCGCTCTCGGCGCTTCTACACCGAAGTACTCGGCGGCAGGGTGGCCTTCCCCGGAGATCCGGTCAATGTTGCGCTAGCCAACAGCTGGATCGTCATCAATGGCGGCGGAGGCCCGACCGACGACAAGCCTACGGTCATCCTGGAGACGCCGCGTGATCCCGACCGGGTCAGCAGCTTCCTTAATATCCGGGTTAAGGACATCGAGGCCGTGTACGCCGAATGGAGCGCCCGGGGTGCTCAATTCCTGACGCCGCCGAAACAGCACCAGTACGAGAAGCGCTGCTACATCCGCGATCCCGACGGTCATCTGATCGAAGTGGGGCAAACCACGGACCCAGAGGGTGACTGGTCGCCCGCTCACTGGCCGTCGAGTACGTCCGGCGGGGAGTCCGGGTGAATGCCGAGATCACCGGCGAAATCCCTCACATCGACGGCGGCCAGTCCCCCGGACACTAGCCTCGATCCACCGCGTGACGCTGAGGAGTTGAGATCGGCGGGTGGCGCGCCCAGGTGACCATTGGCGACCCATCGCCGCTGCCCGCCGAACCCGACTGCAACGTGACAGCGGAAACGCACACAGCCAAGCTATGCCCGGGCGCCTACACTCGCTGCTAGCAGACGGGAGCCGTCATGAGCGCTGAGACTCAGCCCGCGACAGACCAGGCAGGCCAGAGCAGGTGCTGGTGCTGCGGCCAGCCCAGGTCGCAGGACACCCTGGTCCATCTCGGCAACCATCCCGAGGTAGGCATCTGCATCAGCTGTGTCCATTTTCTGCGGCGGCGTGCACGGGACTATCAAGCCTCGGTGATGCGGCAAACACTGCGCGGGGCCGCTGAGTCGGTCCGCGGGCAAGTCATGGCGCGAGGCTGGCATCAGCGCCCGGTGATCGGACCTGCGCTCCAGTGGCTCAACCGGCACGTGCCCTGGTAGCCAGACGACAGGAGCCGGGTGGATGCATCTGACCGTTCTGGCCGTGCTGGGCTGCCCGAATGCGCCTGTCCTGAGGGACCGGCTCGCGGCTGTCTTGGACGACCGGGCCGGTGTCTCGGTGTCACGCCAGGTAATCTCCGATGAGACCGAGGCAGCCAGGTGGGGCATGCACGGCTCGCCCACGTTGCTGATCGACGGGGTGGACCCGTTCGCCGAGCCGGGGCAGCCGCCGAGTCTGTCCTGTCGGCTGTACCGCGATGAGCACGGCCGCACATCAGGTGCGCCATCGGTCGGCCAGCTCCGGCAGGCGATCGTGCAGGCCCTGGCCGCGGCGGCCGGGCCGGGGGACCTGGCGTGGCTGGATTCGCTGGGACGCGCGGGCCGGGGCCGTGTCGCGCCCGCCGAACGTGGCCTGCGCGCAGTACATCAGGCCGTGCTGCGATCGTTCGTGCAGACCGGGGCTGCGCCCGGCATCTCCAGCCTGGCCAGGCACGCTCGACTGCTCGATTTGTCCCGGGTGCTGGCCGAGCTGGCCGACGGCGACTTCTTGCGCCTCGATGATGCCGGTCAGATCACCGCGGCGTATCCGTTCTCCGCGCTGCCGACCCGGCACCGGGTGCGGATAACTGGCGAGGCGGCCGTGTTCGCCATGTGCGCGATCGACGCCCTAGGCATTTCCGCGATGACCGGCCGCCCGGTGGTGATCGAATCAGCCGACCCGGTCACGGGCCAGCCGATCACCGTGCACGTCGACCAGACCGACAGCACCTGGGATCCAGCCGCGGCCGTGGTGTACGTGGGCCGGACCGCCGACGGGTGCGCCGGGCCGTCGGCATTGGTTTGCTGTGGGCACGTGAACTTCTTCGCCACCCGGGCACCCGCAGTGGCGTGGGCAGCCTCCCATCCGGACATCATCGGCGGCATCGTGGGCCAAGTCTGTGCCCTGCAAGTAGGCATCGGCATCTTCGGCCAGCTACTCAGCTAGCCACAAGAGCAAGCCGACACCGGTTACCAGGCAGTGGCGCAACGGCACCGCCAGAAGTGAGCGCGCACCACCCACCCGCGGCGAGCGCAGTCGCGCCCTCCAGCGCCAGCTCAGCGGCCGGATTGGACACGAGCGAAGCCAGGTTCAGCGTTCCGATCGCCGCCCTGGCGGCTCAGCTGGGCTTGGGCGCGACGAGAAGGAACCGGTGCCCGGTGGCCACGACCGGCCAGGCGCTGGCGTCCTCGTACAGCGCGCGGAGACGGTCCCGGTATTTCTCGAGGCCGTACCCCGGGATTGACCAGCTGACGGCCTTCAGGTAGAAGACGACCGCCGCGATGTCGTCGAAGCGGATGCGCTGGGCGGCCCTAGCAGCTTCCTCGATCACTAGTCCCGCTTCGGTGACCTGTCGCTCGGCCAGCCCGATCCAGCTGTCCGGCTCCTCCGGCGTCTCGATTCCAAGTATCTGGGCTAGGTCGTCGTTGTCGTGGTAATCGACCTGCTGGGTCACGAAGGTGCCGCCCGGCGCGAGAACGCGGCTGACCTCGAGAGCAAGGAATGACTCGTGCCGGTTGCATATCAGATCCAACGACCCGTCGCGGAACGGCAGGCGACCGCCGTCGGTAGCCCCGTTCTGATCCATGTTGTCGCGAGCTGCCTCGTCCTGGATCACGGGGATGCCGAGCGGCAGCAGGCGCCGTCCGGCCACCGGCACATTGGGCGGCCATGCCTCGGTCGCAATGGTGCGCGGCGCGCGATCCGGAAGTCCGGATAGGGCCTCGCCGCCGCCCGTGCCCATGTCCATCATCGTCCGGGCGCTGCGGGCCAGGGCGGCGACGCGGGCGCTGTAGTCCCACGGCAGCGGCTCGGTCCAGGAGCGGCGGTCCAGCCAGGAGAAATCCCAGCCGGAGAACGGCGCGGTCAGCGCCTCGGTCACGAGCTCGTCAAAGCCTGCCACCGTGCCAGCCTGCCAGAACACCAACTGAGCGGCTATAGGTGAGTTTGCCGGAAAGGTTTAGGACGCTCCCGGCCATAAAGCTGGCAGAGTGACCTCTACCGGGGAGGAGCCGCTGACAGCAACCGCAGCCGTCCGGTTCCTCGGCGAGGTCACCGCGGAACGGGCGGGGCGCGCCCGGTGGCTGTCCGCCCCTTGGCCGATCATGCCTGAGGCTGGCCAGGCGGCCGTGGTCGGCGCCGTGGTGCAGCGTTCTGGCCGTAACGATCCCGTGCCGCCGCCTGCCTTGATTGCTGGAAGGCTCAGGATCGCCTGGTCTTGGATCGCCTGGTCTTGGAAGATGACCGTGTACGCACCAGCGAGTCACGGCTGGGCCTCGGGTCCTGGCGTGTTCTGGGCGCCTGCCGGGACGGTCTGTCGAGGGAGGATGCGGGGAGCATGGGACCGAAGATCGCCATTATCGGCGGCGGGATCGGGGGGCTGACGGCCGCCGTCGCCCTGGCCCGCCGGGGCCTGGCCGCCGAGGTCTATGAGCAAGCCCCGGCGCTGGAAGAGGTGGGGGCTGGGGTCGGGCTGTGGCCGAACGCCATGGCCGCCTTTGAGCCGATCGGGTTGTCCGGCAAGGTGGCGCAGCTGGCGGTGACAATTGGCAGGCAAGGCATCAAGCGACCCGATGGCACCTGGCTGATGTACATCCCGGAGGGAGTGATGGCGAGGCGGTGGGGGAGCGGGTTCGTTCTCGTCCACCGAGCCGAGTTGCAGCAGCTGCTGGCGGCCGAGCTCGACCCGGCGGTCATCCACTTGGGTGCCTGCTGCACCGGCTTTGAGGACAGCGGCCAGGCGGTGATCGCGCGGTTTGCGGACGGGCGGGAGGTTCAGGCAGATGTCCTCGTCGGCGCCGACGGGGTGCACTCGGCCGTGCGGGCAAAGCTGTTCGGGCCTGCTTCGCTTCGATACCGCGGCTACACCGCGGTACGGTCGCTGACACCCGCCGGATCGGTCCCGCTTCCACCCGACGGTACCGAAACCTGGGGCCGGGGCGCGCGTTTCGGCCTGGGGCCTGCCATCGGCGGCCGGATCATCTGGTACGCGATGTGGAATGCCACGGCGGGAGGGACGGACGACGGCGACACCGCGACGCTCTTGCGGAAGATCTTCGGGGCCTGGCACGATCCCATACCCGCCATCATCGAAGCGACCCCGAAGACCACCCTGATCAGGAACGACATCTCCGACCGCTGGCCGACCCGGACCTGGGGCCGGGGACGGGTGGCGCTGCTCGGCGACGCCATCCACCCGATGACCCCGGATCTCGCCCAGGGCGCATGTCAGGCGATCGTCGACGGGACCGCGCTAGCTACCTGCCTCGCAGCCTCGCGCGACACTGGAGCGGCGCTGCGGGAATACCAGCAGCGCAGGTGGCGCAACGCCGCCACGACGACGCTGATAGCGCGGAATACCGGAGCCATGGGCCAGTGGAAAGGGCGCCTTACCTGCGCCGCACGCGATGCCATGATGCAGGCCACGCCGTTGTCCTTGCAGCTCCGTCAGTTTGATGTCGTCCTGAAGCCGCGGCAGGTCAGCGGACAGCGCATAACATCATGATCCGTACGATGGCCGGGCCGCCGAGGACTGACACAGTGGGCGCATCTATCGGCGGCTACGCGCCCGTCTCCTCGGACAGGCTCCGTCACTTACAGTGATGGAGCTGCCGGGGCTGGCCTGGATGCCGGGAGACCGACCGTGAAACGAGCGCCGACCGCTTCCCTGTGCATTGCCCGCTTTCCGGCACACCCCTGACTCTTAATACGGGCAGGACCCCAGACTGCCCAGGACTGGGGTGCCGGCGGTGCGCTGTCCAGGAGGGGCGTGGCACGTCTACGGATCAGCAGGCTGAGTCGCCGGATCGAGCCGTAGTGGATCAAGGCGCCGAACTTTGCCTTGGGGCACGCCCGGCGCAAGCCGGGCCGCACCTGCGGAACGCAGAGATCATTGGGCTCGCGCGGAGCGCGAGAGTCCCCAAACGGGAGTCGGGCTGCCCGGCGATTGGTGCCCAGAGTGCGGCATCCCGATCAAGCCGCATTGGAGGCAAAGCCGTCCGGCATGTCAACGCGCTGGATGGCGACGTGTCAACTATCCTGCTGAAAGCGCCATGTGAGGGCTGGTTGTGCAGGATGGGGACCGGAGGGTCGCGGTGAGGCGGCTGAGCCCTGTCGGCGGCTAGATCACGCAGCAGTTCCAGCGCCCGCGGGGAGGGGATGAGCTGAGGTGCCTTTCAAGCTTACTGCGGGGGGCCGCACATACTCGGGCTTAGCCGCTTATATACGGCTCCTTTTCACTGGAGCTGGGCTTTTCCTCGCGATCTACATTCTGATCGGTGTCTTCTACAACACAGCACCTCCCCATTTACCGACGGCGGCATTCAGCCTGGCCGCGCTCCACAGCTGGATTCAGTACATCATCTCGGTCCTCCTCTGGCCCCTGAGCTTCTGGCATCCCACGTTCTCAGTCAGTCACTGGCCTGTCGGATCGACGCACTGAGACACGCAGCTAGATTTAAGCCACGTCGGTTCCTGGGGCAAGCGGGGGAGGCGGTGCTTTGCTGCCACATGGCGGGGCAGCACTCCCAATGATCGGTCTTGGTCGTCCCGCGAGAGCATGGAGGATCGTGTGGGCGCGACTTGCGTCTAACGCCAATCTCGGACCGCCCGTCCGAGGGTCGGGCTGACCTCGGTTGTGAGAAGAGGCGTTAGTGACGCCGCTGTGGCCTCGCTGGCGTTGACGCGATCGGTTGAGTGAAAGCAATCCCAGAAGCGAATCAGTCCGTCCTCACCGTCGACCTCGAAGGTCTTTGCCGCGAGCCGGAGCCACCGGTACTGGTACCAGACGTAGTTCAGCGGGTTCATCGAATCGTCAGAGCCCGCGTAGTGGGCTTGCAGTTCCTCGAGCGTGCTGTACCCCTCGGCGCGCATCCGAGCGGCAAGCTTTCGACTTCCCGCTCCCACGGTTGGGAGCACCTCGAGCGTCGGGCGGCTCGCCGGCAGCTGGGTTGCGACGAACGCGTGCATGGCCAGGTTGACGAAGATCTCGCTGAGCCAGAAGGTCGGCAGCCGGAGATCTCCGAGCACCTCGAATGCGTGGCCGAGCTCATGGATCGTGATGAGGTCGAAAAACGGCTGCAGATCCAAGCCACCTGCGCCGTCCGGGTATGTCGCGAGCAACTTCGCATACCCGCGGGGTGACGCGTCGCGGAGGTCCTGCGCAATCTCGATCCAGAAGTTTCCGCCTCCGGCTGGCATCAGCACGATGCCGGGACGGATCTCGCCGGCATCATCTCTGAAGAACGGCAGCCCGTACGGGCCGTTACCCGACCAGTCCGCTTCGTCGGCCACGATGATGGCGATGTCCGGCTCAGCTGCTGAGAACAGGCGGCTGAAGTAGACGTAGGCGTTCGCGGCGACATCGGCTGCGGCCTGCGCGCGCACCAGCGATCCATCGCTGTAGCGCACCTCAAACGGGTAACCAGCCAACTGCGAAAGCTCTGATCCCACCGCCACCCAGCGAGCCTAGCCGCAGCCGGATTCACGAAAACCGCGGAACTCTCGGGGCGAGGAGGGTCATGCGTCGCGGCGGGTGATCAGGAGGGCGGCGGCCAGCAGGGCGGCGGCTGGCCAGCCGATGAGCACCAGCATGGACAGGCCCGGGGAAAGCAGGCCTGGCTGAGGATGCAAGGTGACCAGCTGATAGGCGGCGAAGGGCAGGGTGAACCTGCCGAGCCTGACGTTCCACGGGGACGGCAGGACCAGGCACAGCACCGCCAGGAGGTAGATCACTGTGACGGCCGCTGCGATGGCGCCCGGGGTGTGCCGGATAACCGCGCCGGCCCCGACGCCTGCTAGAGCGCAGGCGGCCAGGACCAAGCCCGCAGCCAGCACAGCCCGCAGCGCGCCGGGGTGGGACAGGGCCAGGCCGCGGTGCCGGGGAGACAGGATCGCCTGGGTGAAGAAGAAGCAGGCGAAGGCGAGTAGTTCACCGGCAACGAGGGCGGAGGCCCCGGTGACCGCTGCCTTGGCGGCGAGCACCGCCCGGCGCCGGGGCACTGCAGTGAATGTGGCGCGGATCAGGCCGCTGGCATACTCGGAGGTGAATGTCAGCACGCTCAAGACGGTGACGGGCAGCACGGTGTACTCGCCATAGCCGAGGAAGCTGCTGGTGAGCGGGTTCATCGGGCCGCCGGGCGGCGGTACCGGGGCGGATGCGATGCTCTGCGCCACGATTGCGGTAACACCGAGCGTCACCACGGCCGCGATCAGCAGTGTCCAGTAGTTCGAGCGGACCGAGCGGAGCTTGGTCCACTCGAAGGCGAGCACGTCGTAGGCGCGGACCAGCCGTGATGGCACAGCCCGGCCGGCCGCCGCGATCTGCGGTGCGGTCATGAGGCGGCCGTCCCTTCCGGTGCCGGAGTACCGGCGCGGTAATCAGTGCTGCCACCCGTGAGGTCCAGGTAGGCCTGTTCGAGGGAGGCATGCCGTGGCACCAGTTCGTGCACCGCGATCCCATGCCCGGCAGCCAGGTCGCCGATCGCGGGCGCATCGAGGCCGGTCACGGCGAGCCCGCCATCGCCTTCTGGCCGGACGGCCGCCCCGCGGGCGGTGAGCAGCCCGGCGAGCTCACCGGCCCTGGGCGAGCGCACCAGCACGTCCTGGCGCGTACCGGACACGAACTGGTCGGCGGGGGTATCGGCAAGCAGCCTGCCGCGGCCGATGATGATCAGGTGATCGGCGGTCAGTGCGATCTCGCTCATCAGATGGCTGGAGACCAGGACGGTGCGGCCCTCGGCGGCCATCGACTTGAACAGCTGCCGGATCCAGCGGACGCCGGCGGCGTCTAGGCCGTTGACCGGCTCATCGAAGATCAGCACTGGGGGGTCGGCGAGCAGTGCCGAGGCGATGCCGAGCCGCTGCTTCATCCCCAGCGAGAACTCCCTGACGCGCCGGCCCGCCACCGCCGCCAGCCCGGTCGCCTCCAGCACCTGCATCGCCCGGCGCCGCCCGATCCCGTTGCTTTGCGCTATTGACAGCAGGTGAAACCAGGCGGTTCGCCCTCCATGCACAGCGGTCGCGTCCAGCAGCGAGCCGACCACGTGCAGCGGGCGGGTGATCTGCTGGTAGCGGCTGCCCCCAACCAGCGCCGTGCCCGACGCCGGGGCGTCCAGCCCCAAGATCACCCGCATCGTGGTCGTCTTCCCGGCGCCGTTGGGCCCCAAGAACCCGGTCACATGCCCTGGGCGTACCGTGAAGCTCAGGTCATCCACCGCCGTGACGGGCCCGAAGCGCTTGGTCAGCTGGTTTACCTCGATCACGACCGGGCTGACCGGAACACGCCGGGCAAACAGCGGCCCGCTCGCGGCGATCCCCGCCTCCTCGGCTACAGCGGCCTTCCAGGGCACGCTCGCCGCAGGCCGGGCCTTCCCGAAGATCAGGTAAACAAGGCCACCCCAGGGCACCGAGACACAGATGATCACCGCCCACGCCCACTTGGGCAGGTAGCGCACCTGGCCAGCCCGGGCCAGGTCGACCAGGCACCAAGCAGCAAACGCAACCGCCACGGCCAGAACCGGTATCGCCACGGCAGATCCCAGCGGCAGACTCATCAACCCTCACCATCCTCGCCGCCAGCGATGACCCTGCACCCGCCACCCCGGCTGACGGCAGGCCCGCCGCCCGCAACCCCGCCATCCGCGTCTCCCGGCAATGCCCGCACTCCAGGGCGGGCCCCGCAGCCAGCTTTCGACATATGTAGCCTACATGTGTAGACTACTGCCGTGAAGCTAACCGGGCCATTGGAACGCGTGCTCAGGGTGATGATTACCGACCCGACCGCACCGCACTACGGCTACGACCTGATGAAAGCAGCCAAGCTGCCAAGCGGAACCCTGTATCCAATGCTTGCCCGCCTGCAGCAAGAGGGCTTGGTGGACTCCGAGTGGGAGGCACAGCGGCAGGACGCTGGCGGCCGGCCGCCACGCAAGTACTACCGATTGACTGGTGAAGGGCTCCGCGTCGGCCGCCTCGAGCTGGCCCAGGCCTCCCGCGTCGCGGCGCGTCGCGTCGGGCATGGTGCGACGCGGCCCGCGCCAGGGAGCACGCGATGAGCCAGGCCCCGCCCGCCCAGCGGATCGCCGAGTGGCTCATCCGTACCGCCTGCCGCCGGCTCCCAGCAGACGTGCGCGCCGAGCAGTGCCGGGAGTGGACCGCCGAACTGCCCGCCATCCTGGACGATCAGAGCATCCGCCCGTCGTTCCTGCGCACGCTGCGGGCGCTCACCTTCTGTATTGGCATCTCCAGGACAACCAGGCGGCTGAGCCGGTCGGCGCGAGCCGGTTCCCGGCGCACCAGAAACTCGCAGTGGCGGACGGGCGCCGTGAAGACCCGCCCTCCGGGTGTGGCGGTCCGCACGGTCGCCGGCCTCGCTGTCTGGCTCGTCATTGTGGCCGGCGTCATCACGCTGGGCCGTACGCTTCCTGACCCGTACGGCTGGCTGATCGCGCTTGGCCTGGCACTGGCCGTCGGCTTTGACGCCTTCTGCCTCGTGGACATCGCCCGGGCCGCGCAGGTGCGCTATCTGCCCAAGTGGGTATGGGCGCTCATCTGCCTGAGCCAGAGCCCGCTTGGCGGCATCATGTATCTGAGCATCGGCCATATCGGCCGGCCACGGCCGGTGCCGCCAGGCGACGCGAAGCCTTGATCCTCGACGCCCGGGACACGCCGGCGCTGGTCTCAGGCCTTGGTGAGGGTGGCCACGGTGATGTGCGGCCAGCTCAGGCCGGCGAAGTTCAGCAGCACGGTCTGGGAGTACTGCAGCCGTTTGGGCTCGGTGTCGCCGTGCAGGGTCTGCAGCCAGAATGTCGCGGCGACGTGTGCGGCGTCGGCGTTCGGGCCGTCCTTGGTGCCGACGAGGAAGGCCGTGTTCGACGTGCCGCCGCCGACGATGGTGCCCGCGGTGGACGATACGTGCAGCCTGGTCGTCGTGGTGACATTCGGCGGATTCCTGGTCAGCACGTGGTTGGGGTTGTCGAGCATGGCCTGGGTGATGCCGGTCAGTCCCACGCCGGACGTCCGGAACTGCGTGTTCCTGTTCAGGTGCTGCTCGTCGAAGTCGATCGTCTGCTTCGGATGGCCGATGCTGAACGGGGTGAGGCTGACGTCCGGGATCGAGGGGCCCCCGGCTGCGGTCGCGGCGGTCCCCTGGACCAGGATCGTCGTGCCGTGCGGGATGGAGGCCATCCGGGCGATAGTGGCGGGCTCCTGCGGGTCGGTGGTGGGCGGGATGTTGATCCACACGCCCGGCTCGATATGCAGCCCGGCCGGGGCCCCGTTGACCTCCACGTTGGCGTCGGAGATCTGCTGCAGGTAGGTCAGCCCGTGCATGAAGATCTGGCCCTGGACCAGGCCGCGGTTCGGGATCTGCCCGTTAATGACCTCTAGGTCGATCTGGTCGCTGGTCACGTTCAGCTCGAGGAAATGGTCCGACGCGCCCGTGTGCGGGCGCCAGATGGCATTGAAGCCCTGGCCGCTCCAGGTTCCGGCGAGGCCAGCGAGCGGGCCCAGCCCGGTGCCCGGCGCGCCAGCCGCCGGCCCGGCGGCTGGCGCCGCAGTTCCCTCGTCGTTGTCCAGCGGCTGGAAGGCAAAGCCTGGGGCCAGTTCCATGATTTTCCTCCGCGAGACGTGGCTCACCCGTGAGCCTTCGAGGCCACGGCAAGCCCGGTGGAGAGAATTTACGGGCAATTCTGATTACTGATGGTGACGGCCTACTTAGCGGACGATGGTAGTTCGGCGCGCGCAGCACGGCAATGGATCTCTTCCCCGCTGCGCGCCTGACATTCCTGGCAACGGTGCGCTGGCCGGTCAGGCGGAGCGGTAGCTAGGCGTCTCGGACGGGCTGGTAGGTGAGGAGGGCGAGGCTGTCACCGATGGTGCGAATGCCGACACGGCGCAGGGGCTTCTTGTCGCTGGTCTCGCGGAAGAGGCGCTCACCGGTGCCGAGAACGAACGGGTGGGTCATCAGCCGCAGCTCGTCGATCAGGTCGTGCTCCATCAGCGTCTGCACGAGCGGGCCGCTGGCGTAGACGAGGATGTCCCCGTCCACGTTCTGCTTCAGCTTGGAGACCTCCTCGCTGACGTCGCCCTTCAGGACTGTGGAGTTGGTCCATTCAGCGGGGTCTTCGAGCGTCGAGGACACGATGAATTTGGGGATGCTGCGCAGCCGGTCGGCCCACTCGCCGGGCCGGGCCGCCCATCGCTCGGCGAACCAGGCGTAGGTACCCCGGCCGACCAGCCAGGCCGCGGTATCCAGCGCTTCGGCGAACTCGACCTTGGCCCACTCCGCGCGGTCCTTGTCTGACATCTGGTCGAACCAGCCGCCAAACTTGAACCCCTCATCACCGGTCGGGTCCTGGATGACTCCGTCGAGCGAGACGTTCTCGCTGATGACGATTCTTCCCATTTCGGTTCTCCATCTGTTGGTGTTGTCAGCAACCGCTGAGGTAGACACCGCGTGATCGGGAAACTGGTCGCCGGTCAACCGCCCACTTCGGGCCCCGGCCGGTGTCCATACCGGCATGGGGTGCGACACGGCGCTGGAGGAAGGTGACGCGACATTGGGCAGAGCCGACCTGATCTCACGGGCGCGGGCCGGGGACGGCGACGCGTTCCGGGAGCTGACCGAACCGCACCATCGCGAGCTGCAGGTGCACTGCTACCGGATGCTCGGATCATTCCAGGACGCCGAGGACGCCTTCCAGGACACGCTGCTGGCCGCATGGCAAGGCTTCGGAGGGTTCGAGGGACGCGCCTCACTACGCACCTGGCTCTACCGGATCGCCACCAACCGGTGTCTCAACGCGCGCCGGTCAGCCAGCCGGCGCCTGGCCAAGGAGTGGGATGTGCCGGGCATGCAACCACCCGAGCCGACGCGGCTCGGCGAGGTCGTGTGGCTGGAGCCACTTCCGGATGCCTTCCTCGAGGGCGCTATTGACGCGCCACTTGGGCCGGAGGCCCGCTACGAGCAGACCGAATCGATCTCGCTGGCCTTCGTGACGGCGCTCCAGCTCCTTCCGCCGCGCCAGCTCGCTGTGCTCGTCCTACGCGATGTCCTCGGATTCCGCGCCACTGAGGTGGCCGAGATGCTGGACTCGACCACCGAGTCGGTCAACAGCGCTCTCAAGCGAGGGCGGGCCAGCCTGCAGCGCCGCCAGCCGGCCAGCGGTGACCGTGAGCCGCCACCCGTTGCCGAGTCGCCGGCTGAGGAAGCGCTCGTGGCCGAGTTTGTCCGCGCGTACGAATCTGCCGATCTCGACGCGCTGGTTGCCCTGCTGACGGACGACGTCTTCATGTCCATGCCACCCATGCCCCTCGAATACCAGGGCCGTGATGTGGTGGCCCGCTTCTGCGCCCTCCTCTTCGGCGCTGGCCGCAAGTACGACCTTGTGCCGACGCGCGCGAACGGTCAGCCGGCGTTCGGGCTCTACGTACATGCCCGTGACGGTATCCGCCACGGCAACGGCCTCGTCGTGCTCACCCTCGCCGGCACTCGGATCTGCGCCATGACCCGGTTCGAGAACAGCATGCTGCCCTGGTTCGGCTTGCCGCGATCACTCCCCAGCCGATAGCCGAATACGGAACGTACTTCGTGCCGCGGCCGCCCCCATGCTCGCGGGCAGACCGCAACCGCGTACCTGCCCGGCGATCAGGTCATGCGCTGCCGCGACCAGGCATCGGTGCCGACGGCAACCAGCAGGATCACGCCGAGGATGATCTGGTCATACAACGGGTTCAGGCCCAGCAGGTCGGAACCGTTGCCGATCAAGGCGATGAACAGCACGCCGACCACCGTGCGCCAGACACCGCCCTCGCCGCCCAGGATGCTCGTGCCGCCAACCACGATGCCGGCCAGCACGGTGAAGGTGAGCGTGGTCTCGCCGTTGGAGGCCTGCGCGCTCAGCACCCGGGACGTGTCGATCAGCCCGCCGAGGGCGGCCGCACCGCCGCTGAGCACGAAGGTCAGCACCTTTATCTGCTGAACGCGGACTCCGGCCAGCCGGGCCGCCTCGGCATTGCCGCCCGCCGCGTACATGTACCGCCCCGCTGTCGTCCGGGCCAGGACCACGGCGAGCAGCACGACCGTGACTACCATCAGCCAGGTCGAGGTGTTCACGCCCAGGAAGACGGTCCGGGAAAGGTCGCCGAACGAGGGCTTGCTGAACAGGATGATCAGGTTGCCGCTGGTGACCAGGCTAGCCAGGCCGCCCACCACGAAGGACATGGCGAGGGTCGCGATCAGGGAGTTGATCCGGAAGACCGTGATGATCACGCCGTTCACCAGCCCCACCAGCAGCCCCACGGCCAGCCCGGCGCCGATCGCGACGGCGGGCGGGACGGACAGGGCCAGGTGGGCGGCGGTCACCCCGGCGAGCGCGTAGGTCGCGCCGACGGACAGGTCGATCCCGCCCGCCACCAGGACCAGCGTGCCCGCTGCGGCGATGATCAGCGTGGCGGCCTGCTGGTCGACGATGTCGAGCAGGTTGACCCTGGTGAAGAAGGGCCCGCTCGCGATCGACAGCACCGTGAACAGGACCAGGAACGGGATGGCGATGCCGGCATGCCGCAGCCGCCCGGGGAACGCGCGCGGCAGCCGCAGCCGTGCCTGGTCGCTCATGACTCACCTCTTTCGGCGGCGTCGAAGGCCGCCCCGAGAATTGCCGCTTCGGTCATGTCGTCGCCGCTGAATTCCGCGGCGATCGTGCCGCCGCGCATCACGAGCACGCGGTGCGCGAGGCCGAGGATCTCCTCCACGTCCGAGGAGATCAGCAGCACGCTGAGGCCGTCGGCGGCCAGCGTGGTGAGCAGGTCGTAGATGGCCCGCCTGGCGCCGACGTCCACGCCCCTAGTCGGCTCGTCAGCGATCAGCACCCGGGGCTGGCGCAGCAGGACCCGGGCGAATAGCACCTTCTGCTGGTTACCGCCGGACAACGCGCTGACCGGCGCGGCCTGGGCTGGTCCCCGCACGAGCACCCGGTCGAGCATGTGCCCGACGGCGCGGCGCTCGGCCCGCCGCCGGATGATGCCGAACCGGCTGAACGAGCCGAGGCTGGCCAGGCTCACGTTCTCGGTGATCGAGCGCCCGGGCAGGAGTCCCTGCTCATTCCGCGACTCCGGGATCATCGCCACCCCCGCGTCCAGCACGCGGCGCGGAGTGGCGGCGCGGCCGCCGCCCAGGCGGCCGGTGAACCGCGGCTGGCCGGCCACGGTGATCGTCCCAGCCGTCATCCGGCTGGCACCCAGAAGCGCGCGGGCGAGCTCGGTTCGGCCGGCGCCGACCAGGCCGGCCAGGCCGACGATCTCCCCGGCCCGCAGGTCGAGCGAGACGCCGTTCACCCCGGCGGCGCTGATCCCGGCGGCTGACATCACGACCGGTGCCTGCTCGCCGACGGGCCGCTTGGCCGGGAAAGTGGCCCCCACGGACCGGCCCAGCATCGCGCTGAGCATGGTCTCTTCTGTCTCGTCCGCCGCGCGCGCCGTGCGGACGACGCGGCCGTCGCGCAGGATCGTCACCTCCTCGGCCAGGTCGAGCACCTCGCGCAGGAAGTGGGATACCAGCACGATCGTTGTGCCTGCCGCGGCCAGCCGCCGGATGATCCCGTGCATGCGTACGACGTCCGGCCTGGACAGGGCCGCCGTTGGCTCGTCCATGACGATCAGGCTGGCGTCACGGCACAGGGCGCGGAGGATCTCGACCGTCTGCTGCTCGGCGATCCGCAGGCGGCCGGCGGGCACGCCGGGTTCGAGGTCGAACCCGGCAGAGTCTGCGAGCTGGGCGAAGCGGCGGTGCAGCGCGCGGCCGCGGAGGAAGCCGGCCCGGCGCGGCTCGGTGCCGAGGAATACGTTCTCGGCTACCGACAGCGCCGGCACGAGTGAGAGTTCCTGTGCGATGAGCACGATTCCCCGGGAGATCGCGGCGCGCGGGGAATGGAACTGGACGGGCTCACCGCCGAGCAGCAGCTGCCCCTGATCGGGAGCGATCACCCCGGAGAGGATCTTCCCGAGGGTGGACTTGCCCGCGCCGTTCTCACCGACGAGGGCATGAATCGACCCGTGGGCAATCTGCAGACTGACTGCCTCCAGGGCGCGCACTCCGCCGAAGGACTTACCGATGTCCTTCAGCTCGACGTGCGCGCCCTGGCGGCCAGGGCGGCCAGGCACCTCAGCCGGGCCACTCGGCAGTGAACTGGCTCGCGTTCGCCTTGGTGACGACGCCGTCGTTCGGCAGGCTGGCGACCGGGTCGATGCCGGCGCTGTTCTTGCCGTCACGCAGGGCCTTGATCATCGCGAGCACGGCCAGCCGGCCCTCGCTCGCCGGTGCCTGGGCGACGTCGCCGTACCAGGCGCCTGATGCGACGCCCGCCAGGGCGGCGGCACTAGCCCCGTAGCCGACCAGGATCACCTTGCCGGTCTTGTGCGCGGCGGCCAGCGCCTGGGCGCCCCCCTCGATGCCCTGGTCCGAGCCCACGATCAGGTTCAGGCTCGGAGTGGCCTGGAGCATGTTCTGCACCGCGGTCAGGCCCTCGGTCGGGCTGAAGAAGCTCTGGCCCTGCGCGGCCATCTTGACGGCCGGGTCGGCGGCGACTGCCTTGATGAACGCGCCGTGGATCGCGACGTCCAGGGCTGACGCCTTGATGTCGTACAGGTAGCCGACCTTGCAGGGGTTCAGGTTGTGAGCCTTGCAGGCCTGCACCACGAGGTTACCGAGTTTGGTGCCGATCTCGGTCGGCACGAAGGCCACGTTCGCCGACAGTCCGGGGACCTGCGGCTTGTCGGTGGACAGGTTGGGGCCGAGGATCTGGTCCAGGTTGACGACCTTGATCTTCTTGGCGATGGCCTGCTTCACCAGGCTAATCAGGCCGGTGCCGAAGATCGGCTGCACGATGATGCCCTGGTACTGACCGGAGTTGATCGCGTCCTGCAGCTGCGAGGACTGGGTCTGCGGGCTGTTGTTCGCGTCAAACACCTTCAGCGTCGCGTTGTTGTCGTCGGCCACGGCCTGCGCCGCGGCCAGCATCGGCGCGTCATAGCTGTTCTCGACGGCGAACGAGAGGTAAGCGATGCTCAGGTGCTTGCCCGCCGGGCCGGACGCCGAGGTGGACGCGGAAGAGGAAGGGGAGGAACTGGAACCGCAGGCCGCGAGGGCGAGCGATACGGCCGCTACCGCCGCCAGGGCGGCACTGCGGCGCTGATAACGCCGCAGGAGGATGGGGATGGAGTGCACAGCTAGACTCCTTCATGCTTACTCACTGGATGGTGGGTGGGTGATAGTCCGGTGAGCCGGGTGTGCGCCCGGCTCACCGGTTTACTTCTGGTCAGGTAATCGGAACCACCACCGTCAGGTAGTCAGGACGCCGCGCCGGTGCGGTGGCTGGCCGCAGCGCGACCAGACCTCGGCGGCACGGTTCAGCGGCAGGGTCTCGCGGTCGGCGGTGAGCCGTCCGGCTGCCGCGTGCGCGAGGATCTCGCTCAGCGCGGTGGCCTTCTGGCCATCGGTGAGCGCGTTGTTGGTGTAGCCGAGGACGGACAGCGAACCGCTGCGCAGTGCCGCTGAGCCGAAGCTGGCGGCGGCACCTGCGGACGAGCCGAGGTTGACCAGCCGGCCGCCCGGCGAGAGCACCCGCAGCGCCGCCTCGGCCGGCGTGCCCCAGACTGGGTCGAGCACCAGGTCAACCTGGCCCGCGGCCTGGTTCAGGCGGCCGGCCAGCGTGTCGGCGTCGCCGCCGGACAAATCGGCCACCGCGTCGGCGCCGAGTTCGGCGGCCCGGGTGCGGCCGTGCGGGTCGCGGCAGGCTGCGACCACCCGCCCGGCGCCGAGCAGGCGGGCCGCCTGCACGGCGATCTGGCCGACGTTGCCGCTGGCGCCGAGCACGAGCACATGCTCGCCGGGCCGCAGGCCGCCGCGCCAGGTCAGCGCCATCCAGGCGGCGATGGCGGACAGCCCGAGCGCGGCCGCGAGGTCATCGCTGACCCCGTCGGTCACCGGCAGCACCGCAGACTCGGGGACCACGCACCATTCCGCCATGGAGCCGTCGCCGGGCCGCATGCCCGCACTGGCGCTGAACCAGACCCGCTGCCCGGCCACGATGCCATCGGCGTCCTCGATCACCCCCACGCCCTGGGTGCCAGGGACATAGGGCAGGGCAGGCGCGCCGAAATAGGAGGTGCCGGAAGCACACAGCAGGTCGAGCGGGCTGGCCGGGGCCGCCGTCACCCGGATCAGCGCCTCGCCGGGCCCGCGGCGGGGCGCGGGGCGCCGGCCGAACTCCGGCGGCGACCCGTGACGGCGGAGGATCGCTGCGCGCATGGTCCGAGCGCCGCTGTCTGCGCCGCGGCCGGCGTCCGCCGGGCCGGTCATCGCCGCCATCGTGACGCTGCTCTCATAGCCCGGGCCTCATGACGCTGCTCTCATCACACCGTGCCTGAGTCCTCGGTGTAGGTGTAGGTGTAGGGGTTGTCGAGGACCCTGGTCTCCGGGATCTCCGGGTGCATGCCGTCGGCCCATGCCTCGGGACCGAGCTCGCCCTGGAGGTAGTCGACCGTCTGCCCGATCACCTCGCGCGCCTTACCGAGGTCAGTGCCGGTCAGGCGGTGGTCGTACTTGACGACCCGGCCGTTGATGACGACGGTGTGCACGTCGCCGCGCTGAGCCTGGAAGACCACGTGGCCGTAGGGGTTGTGCAGCGGGAACATCACCGGTGAGTGGTCGTTCTTGATCAGCACGATGTCGGCTTTCTTGCCCGGTTCCAGGCTGCCGGTCAGCGCGTCCAGGCCGAGGGCCTTCGCGCCGCCGCGGGTGGCCCAGTCGACGACCTGCTCGGCGCGCAGGCTGTGGTGGGTGACGGTGTCATCGTGGCTATGTGCTTCCAGGTGCTCGCGGGCGCGGTCCGCGCTCAGCGTGGCCCGCATCGCGGAGAACAGGTCAGCGCTCCACCAGACGCTGGTGTCCATGGACAGCGACACGCCGATGCCGTGCTGGCGCAGCTTCCAGGTCGGCGGGTAGCCCTGCCCGGCGCTCTGCTCGCTCTCGGTGGACAGCGACGCGAACCCGCCGGTCGCCGCGATCCGGTGATAGGAATCGGCCGACAGGGTCGCGGCGTGCACGTAGATCGTGGACGGGGTCATGAAGCCGTGCTCGTGCATCAGCCGGATCCCGTCATCGGTGGTGACCTTCCACACCCCAGCGTGGGTGGTCACCGGCACGCCCAGCTCGCGGGCCACCTCGAAGGCGGCCTTCTCCGGGAACTCCGGGCTTCCCGGGATGTCGAAGGCCATCTGGAAACCGAGCATGTCGCTGCCGCCGAAACGCCTGCTGACGAAGTCGCGGAACTCCGGTGCGGCCGACCACTCCCAGGGGGCCTGGTGGATGTTGCCGTAGGCGAGGACGAACCGGCCGGGAACCTGCTGCAGCGCGTCCACGGCCGCGTCGGCGTGCTCGACCGTCTGCAGGCCGTGGGACCAGTCCACGGTGGTCGTCACGCCGGCGTCGATCGCCTCTATCGCGCTCAGCAGGTTCCCCGCGTAAATGTCCTGCGGCCGGAAGGACTTACCCCACTGCAGGTAATTCCAGACGAAGTACTGGGTCAGCGTCCAGTCCGCGCCGTACCCGCGCATCGCCGTCTGCCACATGTGCCGGTGGGTGTCGATCATCCCTGGCATGACGATGCCGCCGGTCGCGTCGATTTCGGCAGTGCCCTCCGGAACCTGCAGGCCCCGGCCGACCGCGGCGATCGTCTCGCCTTGGATCAGCACGTCGGCGCCGTGCCACAGGTGATGGGCATCATCCATCGTCAGCACGGTCGCGTTGCGGAACACCACCGGCCTGCCAGGCGTCAGGTCAGCCGCCGCCAGGCCGGCACCTGACTGACTGCCGCTGTGCTCTTCGCCGGATGCGCCTGTCATAAGGGTCCTCCTATGCCGCTCACACCCGCCGCTCACACCGTCGCGCGGTCATGCTGCGCCGAGTCACGCCAGGCAGCGAATGTGCATCCATGTTTTTAGCGGACAGATGTCCGTAGAACGAGCAAGTCAAGCCATGCCGGGAAGATTGGCCGGCCCCGGAGCGGCTGTCAAGTGGCAATTGGCCTGAGCCGGCTGGTAGTGCATACTGGCCTGGTCCGGCATGCGGACACCCTGGCGGCTCCGCGCCGCAGCCAGGCACAGCCGGGCGCACGCGGCGTAGTAACCACCGGCCGCCAGAACCCATGCAGGACATCAACTTCAGGAGCGAGAGGCGCCGATGGCACGCCGCGACACCAGCCCGGACTTCATCGAGGCACTTGCCCGCGGCCTCGATGTAATCCGGGCGTTCCAGCCGCGCCAGCCGGTCATGTCGCTGGCCGCGGTGGCGGGCGCGGCCGGGCTGGCCCGGCCGACCGCGCGGCGCATCCTGATCACGCTGGAGCAGATGGGATACGTGCGCGGGGTATCGGGCGGCTACGAGCTCACCCCGCGCGTGCTGGAGCTCGGCATGTGCTACGTGCTGTCACGCAGCCTGTGGGAGGTGGCCAGGCCGCACATGGAGGCGCTGGTGGCGCGCACGCACGAGTCGTCGTCCATCGCGCAGCTGGACGGATCCGACATCGTGTACGTGACCAGGGTGGCGGTACCGAAAATCGTCGGGCTGGCGGTGACCATCGGCACCAGGTTCCCGGCGATGCAGACCTCGCTGGGCAAGGTACTGCTGGCAGCACTGCCGCCGGAGGAGGCGGAACGCGTGCTCGCCGAGCCGAGCAGGTCCGGCATTCACCCGCGTGTCGTGCCCGACCGCGAGCAGCGCGCGGCCGCGCTACGCGAGGTCCGCGCGCGCGGCTGGGCGCTCACCGACGAGGAGCTGGCAGCGGGAATCCGCTCGGTGGCAGCACCGCTGCGGGACGGCGACGGCCGGGTCATCGCCTCGCTGAACGTGAACACGCACGCGGCCGAGACTCCGGTGGAAGTGCTGACCGGGGACTACCTGCCGCTGCTGCTCCAGACAGCCGGCGCGATCAGCGCCGACTGGGCGGCATGTCACGCGGCACCGCAGGTCACAGTGGCCTCAGGGCGGTAAACCATGATCCTGGGCGTCCCGGCCGCGTGCTCGTTCGACCTGAATGACACGATCCTTGACAGTGACCCAAGCTAGCGCTCAGACTGCATCGGGCCGGACAACTGTCCGGTGCACGGACAAGAGGATGCTTCCCACGCTATGAGCCCGCCCAGCTCCCCGGGTCCAGATCGCCCCACTCCGGACACCCCGGCGCCGGCCTGGCCCGCGTCGGCGTGGCCGGGATCTGCCCAGGCAGGCCAGGCCCGGGTGGCCGCGCCGGGCGAGGCACGTCCCGGCCCGCTTGCTGGCCTGCTTGTCGCCGATTTCTCGCGGGTCCTGGCCGGGCCTTACTGCACCATGCTGCTGGCCGATCTCGGTGCCGACGTGATCAAGGTGGAGAGCCAGGCGGGCGACGATACCCGCCGCTGGGTGCCGCCGGTGACGGCAGACGGCGTGTCCACCTACTTCCTGGCGATCAACCGCAACAAGCGCTCGGTCGCGCTCGACCTGCGTGATCCCGGCGACCAGGCGGCGGCACGGGAACTCGCCCGCCGCGCCGATGTCCTCGTGCAGAACTTCAAGCCCGGCGGGCTGGCCAGGTTCGGGCTTGATCATGCCGCCGTGAGCGCAATCAACCCGGGGATCATCTACGCCTCGATCAGCGGATTCGGCTCCGGCGGCGGGAAGGACCTGCCCGGCTACGACCTCATGGTCCAGGCCATGTCCGGGCTGATGAGCCTGACCGGCGACCCTGACGGGCAGCCGTACCGGGCCGGCATCTCGGTGTTCGACGTGATCGCCGGCCTGCACACCGCCATCGCCATCCTGGCCGCCTTGCACGACCGGGCCGCGACCGGCGAGGGCCAGCATGTCGAGGCCAGCCTGATGGCCTCGGCCCTGTCCGGGATGGTGAACCAGACCAGCGCCTATGCGGCCGGGGGAGTGGTCCCGTTCCGGATGGGCAACTCCCACCCCAGCCTGTTTCCCTACGAGCCGCTGCCCACCGCCGACGGGGACCTGATCGTGACCGCAGGCAACGATGCCCAGTTCCGCAAGCTGTGCGAGGTGCTTGGGATACCGGGCCTCGCCGACGATCCCCGCTTCGACGGCAACGCCGGGCGCACCGCCAACCGGGATGAGCTGCGGCCGCTGCTGGCCGAGCGGCTGGCCACCCGCACGGCGGCGGACTGGTTCACCGCCCTGATCAAAGCGGGCGTGCCGTGCGGGCCGATCAACACGGTGGACCAGGGGATTGCCTTCGCTAGCGAGATCGGGCTCGACCCGGTTGTGCTGGCCGGTGACGGCAGCGCAGGCGTGCCCACGATCCGCCACCCGGTCGCCTATTCGCGGACACCACCCAGCTACCCGCTGCCGCCGCCCGCGCTCGACGAGCACGGCGAGCAGATCCGTGCCTGGCTGGCCGCAGCCCCCGGATCCGGCTCGGCCGGCCAGCACGAGACGGGAACCCGCCCATGACCAATGTCCCCCGCTTCCCGACCTCGCTGGGCGCGTCCAGCCCGGACACGATCACGCTGCTCGGCCAGGACCTGGCCGCCGACCTGATGGGCAGGGTCGGGTTCGGGGAGCTTGCGCTGTGGCTGGTGACGCAGCGGCGGCCGACCCCGTCGCAGGTGCGGGTGTTCGAGGCGGTGCTGGTGGCGCTCGCCGACCACGGCTTCACCCCGACCGCCATCGCGGCCAGGCTCACTTACCTCAGTGCGCCCGACTCTGTGCAGGGCGCACTCGCGGCCGGCCTGCTCGGCGGTGGCTCCAGGTTCCTCGGCGTCACGGAGGATGCCGGGCAGTTCCTGTCCGGCACCCTGGCGCAGGCCGGCGAGCAGCTGCCCGTCGATGACGCCGGCTGGGACGCGCTCGCGCTGGCCGCGGTCACCACCGCCCGCGCCGAGCGCAGATTCGTCCCCGGGCTTGGCCATCCCGTGCACAAGGTCACCGACCCGCGCACTCCGATGCTCATCCAGATCGCCGAGGAGGAGGGGCTGCGCGGCCCGCACCTGCGCCTGTTCGAGGCGATCGGCAGAGTCCACCCGCAGGTGCTCGGCCGGACCCTGCCGCTGAACGGGGCCGGCACCTGCGGCGCCGCGCTCGCCGATCTCGGGCTGCCGCCGACGCTGCTGCGCGGGTTCGCCCTGCTGGCCCGCACCGCCGGCCTGCTCGGCCACCTGGCTGAGGAGCAGCGCCGTCCGGTAGGCATGGACATCTACCTCACGGTCGAGCAGCATGCCGACTACTACCCACCCGACCCCGCCTGACTCACCCAAGGAGCCGCCGTGGCCATCATCGCAGCGGTCATCGCATCCACCCACCACCCGTTCTACTACCGGGCGAGTACTTCCACCGGGGCGCAGCGGCCGCCGTTCGCCGACGAGTGGGTGGCGAAGATCGAGGCATTCAGGGAAACGCTCACCCGGGCGCGCCCGGACGTCCTGGTCATGATCGGCTCGGATCATTTCCACCAGATGTGGCTGGACAACATGCCGCAGTTCCTCATCGGCAAGGCCCCGTTCTACGACGGGAACTACTACAACGAGGAGCGGGAGTTCGGCCTGCCCCGGATGCTCTTGCCCGGCGACGAGGAATTGTCAGCCTACTTGCTGCGGCAGGGGATGGACGCGGGCTTCGACCTTGCGTTCAGTAACGAACTGAGAGTTGACCACAGCGTCACCTGCCCGCTGATAACGCTGCGGCCGCAGGCGGACCTGCCGATTGTGCCGGTTTACACCAACATTTTCGCGCCGCCGCTGCCACAGCCGAAGCGTTTCGTGGAACTAGGGAAAACCATCCGGCAACTGGTCGAGTCCTGGCCAAGCGATAAGCGGGTGGCGATCATCGGCACTGGTCACCTATCGCTGGAGCTGGGCGGGCCGCGCCAGTTCGGCCCGCACGGCCCCGACCCCGAGTTCGACCGCAAGGCGGTCGAATGGATCGCGTCCGGCGACCTGAAATCCGCGCTGGCACAGGTCAGCCTGGACAGTCTGTGGCTACCCGGGAACGCCACCCACGGCTTTATGGATTTCATGCTGATGATGGGCGTTGCCGGGGAGGACGTGCAGGCCGACTACACCGACTCACTGGACCTGTTCCACACCATGGAGGCTTATTTCACCTGGTATCCGGAGGACGCGAGATGAGCAAGTACCTGCTCAACAAATTCCTCTACACCATCGACCGGGAGCCGGAGCTGGTCGAGCGCTACCGCTCCGACCCGCGGGGCACGGTGACCTGGTGGGAATCCGAGCGTGCCAATACGGTACTCAACCTGCCGGAAGGTGAGCGGAGCAGCTGGCTTAAATTCTCCGATGCCGAGCGGCTGGCGCTCGGGACGCACGATTTCGTCAGGCTATTCGAGCTCGGGGCGCACCATTTCCTTACCCTGACCCTGTTCATCGCCTTGTTCGAGCGCGACTACGATGAGCCGCTGGGCTTCCAGCTCGAATACGCCAGGAAGCTGAGCCATCTCACCATGCCCTATCCAGATATCTCCACCTGAGCGGCAGCCGGAACCGGGAGCCCGCCAGGTCGGCGCGCTGGAACTGAGAGCCATGCCGGACGAACTACGTCCTCAATGCGCGGCGCTTCCGGTGCCGTCCGGGCCGGGCCCGGGCTTTCGGGGTAGCGGTTACGGGGCGGCCTTTCTCGAGGCCAGGGCCGACAGCAGCTCGAAGCCGGCGTGCGCGGCGGCGATCCCGGTGATCTGGGCGTGATCGTAGGCGGGCGCGACCTCAACGATGTCGGCGCCGATGAGGTTCAGGCGGGCGAAGGATCGCAGCGTGGCCAGCAGTTCCCGGCTGGTCAGGCCGCCCGCCTCCGGGGTGCCGGTGCCGGGCGCATGCGCGGGGTCCAGCACGTCGATATCCACCGAGACGTACACCGGGCGATCACCGACTCGTTGCTGTATGCGTTCCACCAGGCCGGCCACGCCGAGCTGTTCGACGTCGGGCGCCGATATCAGCTGGAAGCCAAGGTCGGTGTCCTGGGTGAGGTCGGTGTCGGCGTACAGCGGCCCGCGGATCCCGGCATGCAGGCATCCCGATCGGTCCAGCAGGCCTTCCTCCGAGGCCCGCCGGAAAGGCGTGCCATGGGTGTAGGCGGCGCCGAAATAGGTGTCCCACGTGTCCAGGTGGGCATCGAAGTGGACGACCGCGAGCGGGCCGTGCACCGCCGACAGCGCCCGGAGCACCGGCAGGGCCACGGTGTGGTCGCCGCCGAGGGTCAGCACGAAGGGGGCGCGTTCCAGCAGATCGCGCGCCCCCCGTTCGATCTCGCTGATTGCCTGCTCGATGCTGAACGGGTTGACCGCGAGATCCCCCGCGTCGGCCACCTGCTGGCTGGCGAACGGCGATACCTGCAGGGCCGGGTTATAGGGGCGGAGCAGCCGGGATGACTCCCGGATGTGGGAGGGGCCGAATCGGGCACCTGGCCGGTAGCTGACCCCGCTGTCAAATGGCACGCCCAGCACGGCAACGTCGGCGTGTGTCACCTCGTCGATGCGCGGCAGGCGGGCGAAGGTTGCCTCCCCGGCGTAGCGGGGGACCACGGTGGCGTCCACCGGCCCGATGGTGCCGCCGGCGATGATCCGCGGAACAGGCCCGGTCATGTCATTCCCCTTCCCAGCTCCTCGCGGCGCGAATGTCGCTATCCGGCGTTCTGGCTTGCGTCCGAGCCTGGCGATCCCCATGCCGGTGTCGAAAGGACGGCACGGCGGGACCCGAGGATCAGGTAGGAGTTCACGTGCGGCGGCTCGGCGAGCAGGTAGGTTCCCTCGCTGAGCTTCTGGCTGGCGAACCAGCTCACTAGCCCTCCCTGGGCGCCCGGACAGCCGGTTCCTGCCCCCGCCCGGGCGGTGATCTGCACCTACACGCAGATCCTATGCCCCGGACAGGCGGTGACCCTGGCCGCAAGGATGGTGGAATGGAGGACCGCCCGCTGTCGTCGTTCCGGCAGTCCAGTAACCGGAGAGGCCGTCCGTGCACCTGACGCCCAGAGAGCGAAATCGCCTCGAGATCTTCACCGCTGCCGAGCTAGCCAGGCGCCGCCGGTCCCGCGGGCGGCCGCTGAACGTGCCCGAAGCGATTGCCCTCATCTCAGACGAGGTGCTGGAATGCGCCTGGGATGGCGCGAGCCTGGCCGAGGTGATCGCCCACGCCCAGTCGGTGCTTGGCCCTGATGACGTGATGGACGGCGTTCGCGAGATCCTCCGGCACCTAGAGGTCGACGCGCTGTTCCCGAGCGGCACGGCGCTGGTCGCCGTCGATGATCCCATTGGCACCCCGTCGGCCGAGGATGCCGCCAGGGCGCCCGGCGCAATCCGCACGCCCGAGGGTTCGTTGACCGTGAACTCCGGCCGGGTCATGACGGACCTGGAGGTAACGAACACCGGCGAGGAAACCGTGTTCGTCTCTTCGCATTACCACTTCTTCGAGTGCAATCCGGCGCTGGAGTTTGACCGTCGCCGTGCGCTCGGCATGCGGCTGGACATCGCGGCGGGCACCGCGGTCAGCTGGAAATCCGGCGAGCGCCGCCGGGTAAGGCTTGTCGGCCTGGCCGGGACAGGAGTGGCGTACGGGTTCCGTGGGCTCGTCCAGGGAACCACCGGCCAGGGACACGGCAATGGCTGAGATCACGCGCCGCGACTACGCAGGCCGCTATGGCCCGACGACAGGAGACCGGGTGCGTCTCGGCGACACCGGCCTTGAGGTCGAAGTCGTCAGCGACGACGCGTCATACGGAGACGAGATCCTCGGCGGCTGCGGAAAGACAATGCGCGACGGGATGCTGGCGACCAGCAGGCCGGCCGCGGATAGCCGCCTGGACATGCTCGTGAGCAACGTGCTGGTCATTGACCCTGTGCTGGGAATACGGAAGACAAACATCGGGATCAAGGACGGGATAATTGTCGGGGTGGGCCGGGCAGGCAATCCCGACATCGTCGACGACGTGGAGCTGGTGCTCGACTCCCACACCGCCCTGATTCCCGGCGAGGGGCTAATCGCGACCCCGGGCACAGTCGACTCGCACGTGCATTTGTCCTCGCCGGCCTTGCTGGATGTCGCACTTTCATCCGGCGTGACGACGCTGGTGGGGATGGGTCTTGGCGGCGTGTGGGACGTCGGCGTCAACCCCGAGCATAATTTTGACCGGATGATAGATGCATGGCGCGACGTGCCGCTAAACATCGCCTTTCTCGCGCGCGGTAGCGCCAGCCATCCGGCGTTGCTGGAACGTGCGCTCGAGTATGGCGCTGCCGGGTTCAAAGTGCATGAGGACTTCGGTGCCTATCCCGCCATTATCGACACGTGCCTTTCGGTCGCCGGGGAAGCCGATGTTCCCGTCGCCCTGCACACGGACACCCTGAACGAGGCGGGCATGCTGACGGATACCCTTGCCGCCATAGGTGCCCGCACAGTGCACGCCTATCACATCGAGGGAAGCGGCGGCGGGCACCCGCGGCTGCTCGAGTTCGTCAGCGAGCCGCACGTCATCGGCTCCTCAACCACGCCAACTATTCCTTTTGGCGTCAACACGCTCGATGAGCTCGTGCCCATGGCGATGACCGTCCACCGCCAGAGCTCCGGAGTCGACTCGGACCTGGCCGTGACCCGGAGTCGCGTCCGCCGGGCCACCATCGAAGCAGAGAACTACCTGCACGACCTGGGAGCGATCCCCATCATGAACTCAGACTCCATGGGCATGGGGCGGATCGGCGAACTGGTGCGCCGCACGTGGCAGCTGGCAAGCTGCCGCCTGGCGGATGGCGCCGGCCCCGGCCGGCCGGCTGCCGGACCATCGCCCGCAGACGGGTCTGAGCATGCGGCCACCGCCGGGCAGCACCGGGCGGACAACGAGCGCGTGCTCCGGTTTCTCGCCAAGCTGACCATCAATCCTGCGCTGACACACGGGCTCGCGGACCACGTCGGCTCGCTCGAGCCGGGGAAGCTCGCCGACATAGTGCTGTGGCATCCCGCCTTCTTCGGTGCCAAGCCCGAGCTCGTGCTCAAGGCAGGATTCGTGGCGTGGGGCGTAAGCGGCGACGGGGCCGGCTGAACGCGGCTCGGGCAGCCACGCACCTACCGCTCCTACTTCGGTGGTCTCGGCGACGCCCCCGCGCACCTCGGGGTCGTCTTCACCGCTGCCCGCGCACTGGAGAACGGCATGGCGGAAAAGTTCCCCGGCAGGCGCCTGGTGCCAGTTCGCGGCGCGCGGAATGTGCAGCGCGAAGACATGCTGCACAATGCCCTGGTTCCCCGGGTGGAGGTGCCGACAGACGGCACCGCTGTTCGGGTCAACGGTGCCACCGTGCACGTTGACCCGGCCGCTCACGTGCCCCTCGGGCAGCTGTATCAGCTGGCCTAGTCGCGGAGCTTCTCCGCCGCGATCGAGGCCGCGGCGACCGGCACCTTCCGCGGGCGCCTGGCCCCGCCGATCGAAATTTCCGCATCTTCAGCAACGCCCGCAGCATTTCCGGAAGCCGATTGTCCGGAATCGGAATTAGCCTGAGCCTCGTGACGGACAACACCGACATGAACGCCACCATCCAGGAGCCGTCGATGGCCGTGATCGACTGGCTGCTCGACTCCGACCCGGCCATCCGCTGGCAGGTGCTGCGCGATCTCACCGGCGCCTCGCCGGACGAGGTCGCCGCCGAACGAGCGCGCGTGGAGCGCGAGGGCTGGGGCGCCCGTCTGCTGGCGCTCGAGGGCGCCGACGGGTTGTGGGACGGCGGCGCCTGCTTCCCGGCGTCCTACGCCGGCGGCGAACCGGGGCAGCCCTGGACAGCGACGATGCACAGCCTGCAGACCTTGCAGATCTTCGGGCTCGACCCGGCATCTGAGGCGGCACGCCGCGCGATCGCGCTCATCGCCGAGCATGGCCGATGGGAGCACGCCGGGCAGCGGTACTTCGACGGCGAGGTGGAGCCGTGCATTAACGGCAGGACGATCGAGACTGGCGCTTACTACTCGGTGGACGTCGCGCCGCTCGTCGACCGGATCCTCGGGGAGCGGCTCGCTGACGGCGGATGGAACTGCGAGGCCGAGAACGGATCGGTGCGCTCCTCGTTCGACACGACGATCACCGTGCTCGACGGGCTACTCGAATTCGAGCACGCGACCGGCGGGTCCGCCGAGCACGCGGCCGGCGGGTCCGCCGAGCGCACGGCCGGCGGGTCCGCCGCAGTGCGCGAGGCGCGACGCAGCGGGGAGGAGTACCTGCTCGAGCGCAGCCTGTTCCGCCGCAAGAGCACCGGCGAGGTCGTCAACCCGGAGTATCTCGACTTCGCCTTCCCCTATTACTGGCGCTACGACGTGCTGCGCGCGCTCGACTACTTCCGGCGTTCGGGCGCAGAGCCGGATTCCCGGCTGGCCGAGGCCGTGCAGATCGTGCGCTCGAAGCGGCAGCCGGACGGCCGCTGGCTGCTTGACCGCGTCCATCCCGGCCGCGTCCACTTCGCCCTGGAGGGTGACGCGGGGGAGCCGAGCCGCTGGAACACCCTCCGCGCGCTCCGGGTGCTCGACTGGTGGGAAGGCTGACTCACCGCGGCTGTTCAGACAGCTGGGCGCGTCGCGACTATGGCGGCGCTGCAGGCCACTGCAAACCATCATGCGTGCTAGCGAACACTTTGCCGGGACTCTGGGGTGATTCCCGCCTGCGGCAGTCGGTCCATCCGCAGTGATTGGCAGCGTCACAGGCATCGTCCTTGACCGGCGGTGGGTGAACGCCTTCAACCGGCAAAGCCCGCGGAGCCCGATGAAACTGCTGCGGCCGCAGGCCAGCATCCCATTGAAAGGAGCCAGGTCCACGTCATTTACATCGCCTCCCGCGGGCTACCGCCGCCCGTTGTTCTGTCCTCTAAGCTCGCTCCAGACTGTTCCGCGGAAGTCTGAACCATGGCTGCGCTCGTCTCTGCGTAGGCATGCGTTATTGAGGGCCTGGCGTGGAAGACGACTCTCGTCACGCTATGGCGTAACCGTTCGCCCAGCCGTACGCTCGTCGTACTTAGCGGGCAAACGCCGGGGGGCGGCAGTGAATTCACAGACCTCTCCTATTCGCGATGAGTCCTCGGGCTCCGGATCCGCTGCTTCCGCAGCCGCCGGGAGCGGTGCGCCAATGGCACCGGCTGGCGCTGATACCAGCAGCCAAGCCGCAGCGGCGGTCCAGGCGGAGGACATTGAGGTCAGCATGACCCAGGACCTCCGGTTTGCCGTCGCGATGTCAGGAGGGGTGAGCCTGGCCGTCTGGATGGGCGGGGTCGCCCGCGAAATGAACCTGCTACAGCAAGCCAGCAATTCCCGCATGAACGAGAATGCCGGTGAGCCGCTGGCGCAACCTCCGGTCACCGACCGCGCAGCATCCCCGGCGGCGGCCCGGTCGGTGCCCACGGCCCTACCTGGGACGCCCAGTCCCGCGACCTGTACCTGAAGTTGCTGCGGTTGCTGGACGTCAAGGTCACGGTGGATGTGCTGTCGGGTACAAGCGCCGGCGGGGTCAATGCGGCGCTGCTGGGGCTGTCCAGCGCTGCTGGGGTGGACCTGGCCAGGTTGCGCGATCTGTGGCTGACCACGGGGTCCATGGATGCCCTGCTACGCGACCCCGGGGAGAAGAACCCGCCGTCGCTGATGCAGGGCGACAAGGTCTTGTTCAACGGACTGAACCAGGGGATCAAGGCTCTCTACGACAGCGGGCGCAACGACCCGAGGATGGCTCCGCGTGAGCCTGTGGATACGACGGTGTTCATCACGACGACGATGATGTCCGGGGAGACGAGCCGGTTCACCGACGACTACGGGACGCTGGTTCCCGACGTCGACCATCACGGGCTGTTCACCTTCGGCCAGGACGCGCTGGCGCCCAAGACGGGCACGCCGTCGCTGACCGCCCTGGCGCTGGCGGCGCGCAGCAGCGCATCCTTCCCTGGGGCGTTCGAGCCGTCGTTCGTGCCGATCAACTCCCAGATCGGCGCGGCGCAGGGCATTCCCGAGCGTCCGGACATGGCGGGCTTCGCGAACATGACCCGAAACCACTGGGTGGCCGACGGGGGCCTGCTCGCCAACCGGCCATTGACCCCGCTGCTCGCCCAGGTTTTCTCCCAGCCGGCCAGGGGTCAGGTGCGCCGGGTACTGGCGTTCGTCGTGCCTGACGGCGGTGGCACGCCAAGCCCAGCAGCCCAGCCGGCACCGGACAGATGGGCGCAGCCGCCGACGATGGCCGGAGCGCTGAAGGAGGACCTGGGTGCGCAGCAGGCCCAGTCGATCGCCACTGACTTGCAGGCGGTCCGCACCCACAACGAGCGGATCGCGACCAGCCACAACCGGCGCCGCTATCTGGCGGAGATGGGATCACGACTGTCCGGCGACGGCGGCCTGGTGACCAGCGGGCTGCTGCGTGATTATCAGCAGCAGCAGGGTGCCGGACTGGCCCAGCCGTTGCTAGCTGAGGTGATGCGCCAGCTGACCACGATGGCGCTGCCGAAGGCGTGGGCGGCCGAATTGTCAGCCGACCGGTCGGCGAACGCCCCGCCGCCGGAAACACAGATGGCCGCCAAGATGGTGGAGATCCTCGGCAGCGGCTGGCAGACGCCGGCACCGGCTCAGCCTGCTGGCTCCGCCCAGCCGGCCCAGGTGCCAGCCACGAGCGAGGCGGCGGCCGGCGCGGCAGCCGCCGAGGCGGGTTCCGGGATGTCGCCTGAGGATGAGGAGGCCGCAGCCTGGGCCGCGTGGAACGCAACTGCCGACCCGTTCGGCAGAGCCGCCGCGTTCGGCCTGCCCGTCTTCGACGCCGCACGGGCCGTGGCCCTGCAGCTGGTCCGGCTCGGGTACCAGCGCGCCGCCGACGTCGGCCAGCGGGAGAAGATCACCGGCCACCGGACGGCGATCGAGGACGCTTACGAAGCGTCCCCGCCGACCTGGGACGAGCGCGGTCAGGTCGCGGAAAAGCTGACCAAGGCTGCGGCCGAGCTGGCCAAAGCCAAGGGCACCAGCCCAGGCCCTGACCTGGTAAAGGTCGCCGCCGGGCTGGCGGACGCCAAGCGCCAGGCGCTGCTAATCGGGCCGCCGCGATCGATCGCAGTGCCAGCTGACCTGAAGGCTGCCTGGGTGAGACTTGTGGCCGCCCTGAACTCGCTGCTGGCAGACCTGAATCCGCCAGACGCCCCCGACAGGCGGGATTCACGCAAGAAAGCCGCCGACTCGATCAGCAGCTACCTGCAATACTTCGGCGCCGCTGCCGCGGAGGAGGTCGCGGACCGCCTGCTCAACCTGGTCGTCGCCGAACGGGCACTGGAGCCGGCCGAGCCCGACGTCGACCAGCCAGTAGAGTTCATCCAGGTCAGCGCCAACACCCGCACGCTCCTGGCGGCAAGAAACGAACTGGACACTGTCCACAAGCTACGCGGGGTGGAACTGCACCACTTCGCTGCCTTCTATAAGAGCTCCTGGCGTGCCTACGACTGGATGTGGGGCCGCATGGACGGCAGCGGATGGCTTGTGCACATCCTCCTCGACCCGCGCCGCATCCTCGCCATCATCGAAGATCACTATCAGTGGGATCACGGCCAGCGGGCGGAGAATTTCGCCAGCCTGCTGCGCGAGACCATCGGCCTTCCGGCCAACCAGCCGGGCGACTGCCTGAAGGAAGACCTGGGATTCCTGGACAAGCCCGATGCGGTGATCCCGGTCAGCCTGCCCAACTCCGCGCTCTTCCTCGCGCGGGCGTGGCAGAACCTGATCGCGGCCAGCGAGCTGCCCGTCATCGCCGAGCAGATGATCGCCGACAGCGGGCGCCTGCCGCCGCTGGTCGATCCCCGCAACACGGCTGATGGCCAGCCGAAGCCGGTATCGGCGCGGGTGCGCGCTAGCTGGCACAAGGTGGCCAGCAGACATCGCCAGAATCAGCCGCTGAACGGGCCACCAGACCCGTGGGCCACCAGCGTGCTCACCATGAGGTCGCAGAACAAGGGACCGGCAGATTTCGCCGAACAGCTTCCGCACTGCCCCGTCCGGGGGGAGACGATCGCCGGGCAGCTGCACACGCCCGCGTTCGCCCGGATAGCAGCCAAGGCGGCAGCCGTCGCCACCGCCGCGATTACCGCCGCCCCGGAGACACCCGGTGCGCTCAGGCCGGTCCTGACTACCGCCCGCACCGTCACCCGCACCGGCTACATGGCAACGAAGGTAACCGGCGGCAGCGGGTGGAAGACCCTGCTGGCCGGCCTAGTCCTGGCCGTCGTCGGCGGCGTGATGGCCACCCAGGGACTGATAGCCATCGGGCTGACGGGCACGATCATCGCCCTGGTCGGCCTGTACCTCATCGCGCTGGGCGCGTGGGGAATTCACCGCGGCCTGCTCGGCGCCCTGATCGCCATCACCACGCTGGCCGTTGTCGGATCGCTCACCCTGGCCTGGGTCCGCACACAGATATGGGGCACCGCCCGCAACAGCAACAGCGGGCTGGTACCGCGAGACGTCCTGCCCTGGCTGCGGTCCAGCTGGTGGGGCGGACTGGCGATCATTGGCGGAGTCATCCTGCTCGCCGCGCTGCTCAGCGTGCTCACCCGTCGCCGGCCACGCGGCAACCGCAGCACGCAAAGTTCGATCACCACGACCGCGGCGACCGTTCAACAGCGTCAGCCGGGGCCGGCGCCTCAGGAACAGTCCTAGCGCGGGTCTGTCTCGCTACTCGACCCAGCGTCCCCGATCTTGGTGCACCTAACCCGTCAGCGAGGGGGAACGACGGCCCCGGGATCAGTGACAGCCCGGGATCAGTGACAGCCCAGGGATCAGTGCTCGTTTTCGTACTTGAACGAGAGCTGAAGCTTGGTCCGGTAGGTGATCGCCCCGTTCTCGTCCAGGTGGATGTCCTGCTTGATGACCTCAGCCACCCGAAGATCGCGGATGGTCCCGGCTGCCGTCCTGATCGCCTCGGCGGCCGCCTCTTCCCATGAGGTGCCGCTCGTCCCGATGATCTCGGTCACCCTGTATACGCTCATGACGCTCTCCCTTGATGACTGGCGGCCCATCGCCGCGACGCACAATCCGCTTCCGGCCCTACGGCTGACCCCGACCAGCAGGTATGAAATCCGCCGCCAGACCTGAGCCTGGCACTGAGCACGGCCGGCGTCCAGAGCCGTAGTCTGCAGATCCGCGAACCCCCCGACACGGTGAGCCGAGTTATCGCCCAGACGGTCGGCAGGCGCGATGATGACCTAAGGAGATGAGCATGCGGGTACTAATGATCGCGCCGCCGGGCGCGGGCAAGGGGACTCAGGGCGCACTGATCGCCGCGCACTTCGGCATCCCCCACCTCGCGACCGGCGACATGCTGCGCGATCATGTGGCGCGGCGGACCGCTCTCGGCCGGGCCGTTCAGGAGTATCTCGACCGCGGCGAACTCGTGCCCGACCAGGTCGTCCTCGACATGGTGAAGGAGGCGCTAGTCGCCGCGAAGGCGGCGGGAGGCGGGTATGTCCTGGACGGTATCCCGCGGAACATGGAACAAGCCCGCGCGGCCTACCTAATCGGCCGCGAGCTCGGGATGACCGCGGATGTGGCGCTGCACCTGCAGGCCGACGATGCGGAACTCATGCGTCGGCTGCTCGCGCGAGCAGCGCTCGAACATCGCTCCGACGACACCGCAGACATCATTGCCCAGCGCCTTGCCCTTTATCATGCGGTGACATCCCCCATTGTCTCGTGGTACCGCGACCGCGGAATCCTGGTGTCGGTCGATGCGATGCGTTCGGCGGATCAGGTCGGCCGCGAAATCCTCACCGCCCTCGAGACGATGCGCCCGCTCCTGGACCATGTGCCCGGGCAGGCCCGGGCCCCCGTTGACCTCACCAGCCTGGGACACGCGTTCGGCGTAGCCGGCCCCGCGGCCGGCACATCCGGCTGAGCACTCCCTCCGGCTGCGAGAGCTGAACTCCACTGGGCGCGATCGCCGGCCTGCGTCGATGCAGTCAGGAACGGTTACCGCCGTCGGTCCGGCCGAAGTGCAGGAACGCCGTGAGTGCCGCGATTACCACCCCGACGCCGACGCCGAGGTAGAGGATGTCCAGCCCGCCCCTGGACTCCACCACCTCGTCCACGAAGGTGACCGCCGCCACCAGGATGACCATCGAGATCACCCGGGCCTTGAGGTCGTTGAGATCGTGCATCCTCAGCCAGCCGGGCAGCTGAACGCCCGGGCCGCTGGCGCTGATCCTGCCGATGAAGAGGTCATAAAAGCCGAAGGCCGCGACCATGAGGGTCGCGCCGATCAGGAACAGGTCGGTCAACAGGAGCAGAAAGCCCAGATTATGGCTGGTCAGCTGGGGGTCGTCGACGACATTCGCCACTGACCTGACAAATACGTCGGTCCCGTAGGCAAAGGACGCCATGGCGGAGAGCAGGAGAACGATCACCGGGACGATAACCACGACCCGGGACAGGCTCAGCCCCTGCTCGAACCGTCTCCCCAGCCGTGGCCAGGGGTTCTCAGCCGAGGATGCGTCAGCCGGGTACCTCCCGGCGGCGCCCGCCGCAGCCGGGGATGGCCCGCCCGTGGTGCCGCCCGGAGGGGGCGCTTCGCCGCCCGGCGGGGGCGCTTCGCTTCCCTCGTGCGGAGCATCAGCCATGCCTCATTGGACTCCTTCCCTCCCGCCAGGCACAAGCGCCCAGCCCGCCACGCCGGGTCGGTATTTCGGTATTCAGGTGCCGCGCACCAAGCAGGTCGGCGGACGGGCTAACCATGCGTCCTTCGCACATTAACCATGGGCACGGGTCCGGCGTCACCGGCCCGCCGGTGACCTGGCCCGGCTGTGCTCGTAGCATCGGCAGGTGACGATGAATATTCCGGG
Source organism: uncultured Actinomycetes bacterium (assembly GCA_963707065.1). Taxonomy (GTDB): domain Bacteria; phylum Actinomycetota; class Actinomycetes; order Streptosporangiales; family Streptosporangiaceae; genus Palsa-506. The sequence goes on along the minus strand of CAVPPJ010000053.1, from coordinate 198,925 downwards.
TGATCAGGCTGAGCACACCCTTCGGACGCGCGACGCATTTCGGGGTTAGGGGTTAGAGGAGGCCGGCGGGCGCGGTGGCAACTCAGGTGATCGTCCTCAATGGCGGCTCCAGCTCGGGAAAATCCGGGATCGCCCGCTGCCTGCAGGCGGTCTTGCCGGATCCATGGCTGGTCTTCGGGGTGGACACGCTGATCCAGGCGATGCCGGTGTCCTCGCGGATGTCGCCTCTGGGGATCGAGTTCGTCTCGGACGGCGAGGTCGTCGTCGGGCCGGAGTTCCGCACGCTGGAGGCAGCGTGGATCAAAGGGATCGCTGCGATGGCGCTGGCCGGCGCCCGGATCATCGTCGATGAGGACTTCCTCGGTGGTGCGGCGTCCCAGCAGCAGTGGAAGAAGGCGCTTGGCGCACTGCAGGTGCTGTGGATCGGCGTCCGCTGTGACAGCGCGGTCGCCGCGGGCCGTGAGATCGCGCGAGGTGACCGGGTCAGCGGGATGGCCGCGTCCCAGGCAGAAGTGGTCCATCAGGGTGTCGTCTACGACCTGCAGGTGGACACGACGCACACCGAGGCCTTGGAATGCGCGCGGGCCATCGCCGCCCGCGTGCAGCGAAGGGCAACGCCGGGTGCCACCTGACCGTTACTCCCATCTGAAGAAGCGCCTCGCCAGGAAGCCGAACACCACTGCGTACGCCGCCAGGACCAGCAGCGGTGCAACCGGGAGAGTGCCCCCTAGCATCGAGTCCTGCATGGCCTCCACCGCTGCGCCGAGCGGGGTGTAGTTGCTGATGTCCAGGAGCACGGCCGGCATGAGCTCTCGCGGCAGCCACAGGCCGGCGAAGAACATCATGGGGAAGAACACCAGCCGGCCGATGACACTCGCACCGTTCGCGGTCCGGGCTATCGCGGCGATCACCAGCCCGATGGGGAAGAGCCCGGCGATGGACAGCAGGACCGAGAGCGCAAACCCGGCAGGGCTCCTCGGGGCGGCCGCCCCGAAGACGGCGACGCCCGCGCCGACTATGACGGTGACCCCGATCAGCCCCACGCATAGCTGGACGACGCCCTGTGCGGCAAGCAGCCAGGACTGGGGAACCGGGGTTGTCGACAGGCGACGCAGGACTCCCAGCTCGCGGTAGGTAACGAGCGGAATCGGGAGACCCATCAGGGCGAGCATGGCGAGTCCGAATACGGCGAGGATCGGCATGTACACATCGAATGCGGTGAGCCCTCCCAGGCTTGCTGAGGGCTGCTGGAAGACAGGAATCCGGCCGAAGATGACCAGCAGCACCACCGGCAGGCCGACACCGCCGATCAGGCCGATCGGCCGCCGCCAGGCGAGCCTGGCCTCGTTAACTACGATCTTGCCGAATGCGGCACGCCGCGCCATCCCCGGCAGCGGCAACGAGAGCGAGCTCATGCCGTTACTCCTTCCTTGTCCAGGTTTCTCCCGGTGAGCTTCACGAAGGCGTCTTCGAGATTCGACGAATCGAGTTGCACGTCACAGGCGGTCACGCCGGCCGCGGCCAGGGCGAAGAGCACAGCGTTAACCAGCTCTCCGGTCCCGGTGACGACCACGTGCTGGCCCTCGTGCTCGACCCGCGACACCTCGGGAAGCCCCGTCAGCACCCGGTCATCGAACGGTGCCGACGGCAGGAACCGCACCCCCTTCCCGCCCCTGGCCTTCGCGGCCAGGCTGGACGGGGTGCCCAGCGCGGCGATGCGTCCGTTGTCGATCAGCGCCACCCGGTCGCACAGCCGTTCGGCTTCCTCCATGAAGTGCGTCACCAGCACGATCGTCACCCCACGGGTGCGCATGCCCTCGATGAGCTCCCAGGCGTCCCGGCGGGCCCGCGGGTCCAGGCCCGTTGTCATCTCGTCGAGCACCGCGATCTTCGGCCGGCCGATGAGCGCCAGCGCAATGGACAGCCGCTGCCGCTGGCCGCCTGACAGTGACTTGTAGTAATCCGTGCGCTTCCCGGCGAGTCCGAGCACCTCGAGCAGCTCGCCGATGTCGGCCGGCTGACGGTAGAACGACCGGTACATATCGAGGATCTCCCCGACCTTGAGCTTGGCCGGCAGCGCGCTCGCCTGGAGCTGCACCCCGACGATCTCGTGCACCTCGTCCCGGTCGGCTTGCGGGTCCAGGCCCAGCAGCCGGATCGTCCCCGAGTCCGGTGACCGGATCCCGATGGCGCACTCGGCGGTGGTGGTCTTCCCCGCTCCGTTCGGGCCGAGGATGCCGAAGATCTCGCCCTCGGCAACCGAGAAGGAAACGTCGTCGACCGCGACCAGCGGTCCGTAGGTCTTGCGGAGATGCGCGATTTCCACCGCTGGCCGGTTCGCCGCCTGGCTCGGCCAGCCGGGCCCGATCGCGGTAACTGTCGTGCGCGTCGGGGCAACAGTCCCGACGCCTCTCGATACGCCCATGACTGCCTTCCTGTCCGCGTGCCATCCGTCCGGGTGCACTGTTTGCTCCCGTGGCGCCGTCCGTCGCTAGCGATTTAAACTGATATCACTATGGTAGACAGGAGCTATCAGAGATGTCAACGGGGGGTCGCGCTCGGCATGGGGACGGCCGGCCTGATTTTCACTGCCGCCCGAAGCGGTCGATTGCGGCGTACACATGCTGGTGCATCGAGTCACTGCCCCGGTGTCCCGAGTCATCGATGACCGTCAGCCGCGAGCCGGGCCAGGCACGGGCGAGTGCCCAGGCAGTGTCGAGCGGGCAGCTGAGGTCGAGGCGGCCGTGGATCAGCACGCCGGGGATGCCGGCCAGCCGCCCGGCATTGCGCAGCAGAATGCCTTCTTCCAGCCACGCGCCGTGCGAGAAGTAGTGCGCGCAGATGCGGACGAAGGCCTGCAGGGCAGCCGGCGGCCGGTCGCTGTAAATGTCCGGCTTGCCGCTGGGCTCCAGTGAGACCACCGCATCCTCCCAGGTGGCCCAGTCGACCGCGGCTTTCGCCCGGACGAGCGGATCGGGGTTTTCCATCAGCCGCGCGTAGGCCGCGACGAGTTCGCCATCGTGGCCGACGTCGCCGGCGCCGGCCCGGAACCGCTCCCACTCCGCGGGGAAGAACCGCGCCACCCCCCGGTAGAGCCAGTCGGTCTCCGACCGCCGGTTGGTGGTGACACTGGGGATGACGATCTCCGACACCCGGTCCGGGTAGCGCTCGGCATAGGCCAGGATCAGCGTGGACCCCCAGGAGCCCCCGAAGAGCAGCCAGCGGTCGATGCCCAGGTGGCGGCGCAGTTGCTCCATGTCGGCGAGCAGGTGCCCGGTGGTGTTGCGGCTCATGTCCGCGGCGGGATCGCTCGCGTGCGGGGTGCTGCGGCCGCAGCCGCGCTGGTCGAACAGGATGGCCCGGTACCGGGCCGGGTCGAAGGACCTGCGCGGCCCGGTGCTGCATCCCGACCCGGGGCCGCCGTGCACGACTAGCGCGGGCTTGCCGTCCGGGTTGCCGCAGGCTTCCCAGTAGACGAGATTGCCGTCACCGGTGTCGAGCATCCCGTGGTCGTAGGGCTCGATCGGAGGGTAGGGCGCGGCCATCTGCTGGGCTCCTTCGGGGGATGCAATCGTTCTCAGATGTTACCGGCGAGCACCGCGGGTCGCAGCTGACGTAGCGCAGCGGTCACCGCGGGTAGCGGGCCCCGTTGACGTTGACCCGGATTGAGTACAGCGAACTGGTCGCGCAGATGAACAGGTGGTTGCGCTGGGCGCCGCCGAAGGTGAAGTTGGCGACGACCTCCGGCACCCGGAGCTTCCCGATCAGCGTGCCGTCCGGGTCGAAGCAGTGCAGCCCGTCGCCGGCCGCCGCCCAGATCCGGCCGTCCGCATCGAGGCGGATGCCGTCAAAGGTGCCGGCGCCGCAGGTCGCGAAGACCTCGCCGCCGGCCAGCGTGAGCGCGTCGGTCACGCCGAAGACCCGGATGTGCTGGCGCCGGCTGTCGGAAATGTAGAGCTGCCGCTCGTCCGCTGAGAACGCGAGCCCGTTAGGACGCTCGAAGTCGTCCGCCACCACGCCCAGGGTCCCGGTAACCGGGTCAAGCCGGTAGACGAGGCACGCGCCGATCTCGCTGTCCGCCTGGTGTCCCTCGTAGTCGGAGTCGATGCCATAGGCCGGGTCGGTGAACCACAGCGCGCCGTCTGCGTGCTCCACGATGTCGTTGGGGCTGTTCAGCCGCTTGCCCTGGTAAGCGGCTGCGAGCACGGTGACCGACCCGTCGTGCTCAGTCCGGCTGACCCGGCGGCCGCCGTGCTCGCAGCTGACCAGGCGGCCCTGCCGGTCGACCGTGTGACCGTTGGCGTAGCCGGCCGGCTGGCGGAAGACGCCCACCGCGCCGGTGGTCTCGTCCCAGCGGAGGATCCGGTCGTTCGGGATGTCGCTGAACACGAGGTAGCGCCCCGCCGGGAAATAGGCGGGCCCCTCAGTCCAGCGGCATCCTGCATGCAGCCGTTCCAGCGACGCGTCCCCCTTGCAGAAGCGGAACCGCTCATCCAGCACATCGAACTGCGCCCTTACCGAGTCGCCCATCGCCACCTCGCCGCCGTCGTGCCTGGTGATCCGTCAGCTCTGCCCTGCCGGGCCGATGCTACGGCCCATGACGCCGGCGGGTGTCGCTGACCTTGCCATTTCCGGCCGGACGGCGGTACGCATGGACTGGCAGGTCATTCGCCAGGCTCATTACGAGGGCATCGACGTGACGGTCATGCGAACCTTCCTGTAGCGTCCGGCCGCCAGGGCGAGGGCGCAAAGGAAACGGGATGTCGTTCAAGAGTGAGCAGATCGCCAGGCTCGCTGCGTCCGGATGGTCCCGGTGCGCGTCGGTAGCCGGCGCGGTGGCAGCAGCCGGGCTGCCGGCCGTGGCCCCCGGGTACCTGGCGGATGCGTTTCCCGACGAGGCATGGCGTGCCGGGGAACGCGCGGTGCAAGCGCTCCGTGATCACTTCGCGGCGGCGCGTTTCGCATCCGATGTGACCTACGGGATTCTGCTCGTCCCGGATCCCGGGAAGCTGGATACCCGCCTGGCTGCGGCCACCAGGCGGGACCAGCTCGCCGTGCCCGCCGATGACGTGTTCGACGAGCGGCTGGCCGCCGGCGCGCTCGGGGCCGGGGCCGGGCCCGGCCGCCGTGGGCGCTAGTCGCTACCGTCACCGGCCCTTACGGCCCGTCGTTCGGCAGTTACAACCAGATCGTGAACGAGCAAGCGGCCCCATTCACGATCGACGGCGCGGATACCAGGCAGCTGATGATCCGCCAGGTCTGGGGAGCCAGGGTCCTGCAGAGCGGCCGTGATCTCCCCGACAGTGACCTGAACCGCCGCTGGACGTTCACGCTCTTTCCGGGCGAAGGACTCACGGACGGCTGCGCGGAGTCCGGGACGGTCCTGCACGGCAAGGTGCGTTTCCGCCTCGGCCAGCCTGACCGCGGCATCGGGCCCGCCCGCGCGGCTCCTGCCATCGCCGTCGAGGCAATGACCAAAATTTTACCTTTGCCCGCCGGGAATCTGCGGTGTCCTTGACTGGCGCCCCCTCAGCGACGTTCGCTGAGCCCGAGCCGTATGCTCAGGACTGCCTGAAATGTCCGGCCAGGTTCCGTTGGTCCTGTCCCTCAGTAACCACTCCGTCGCACGACCAGGCAGCCGGGCAGGCTGCCAGGTAGACTGCCCGGACTTACGGGACGCCGTGGCTGGACATGCATCTCATCCAGCTGGCTCCCGGGCCTCCAATGGCAGCTATCGGGTGCTGCCCTGTCCATGACGGAATCTGATAGGAGTCGGAATGCGCGTTCTGGTTCTTGGCGGCGATGGCTTCTGTGGCTGGCCGACCACGCTCTACTTGTCGGATCGCGGTCACGACATCACCGTCATCGACAACCTGAGCCGGCGGAAGATCGACGTTGACCTTGAGGTGGAGTCGCTGACGCCGATCCGGCCGATCGGCGAGCGGCTGCGCGCCTGGCGTGAGGTCTCCGGCCGCAGCATCGGCTTCGTGAACCTCGATCTTGCCACCGAGTACGACCGGCTGGTCGCCGTGCTGGCGGAGCTCCGGCCGGACGCGATTGTGCATTTCGCCGAGCAGCGCGCCGCGCCGTACTCGATGCGGTCGCCGCAGACGAAGCGCTACACCGTCGATAACAACGTGCGGGCGACGCACAACCTGCTGACCGCGCTGGTCGAGACCGGGATCGACGCGGCGCTTGCGCACCTGGGCACGATGGGGGTTTACGGCTACGGCTGGTCCGGCACCGCCCCGATCCCCGAGGGCTACCTGACCGTGAAGGTGCCGACCCCGGACGGCGAGATCGAGCGGGAGATCCTGCACCCGGCGAATCCGGGTTCGGTGTACCACATGACCAAGACGCTGGATCAGCTGCTGTTCTCGTTCTACGCGAAGAACGACGGGCTGCGGATCACCGATCTTCACCAGGGCATCGTCTGGGGCACGCAGACCGACCAGACCTGCCGCGACGAGCGGCTGATCAACCGGTTCGACTACGACGGCGACTACGGCACCGTGCTGAACCGGTTCCTGATGCAGGCCGCGATCGGGCACCCGCTGACCGTGCACGGCACCGGCGGCCAGACCCGCGCGTTCATCCACATCCGCGACACCGTCCGGTGCATCGAGATCGCGATCGCCAACCCGCCGCAGGCAGGCTCACGCCCGCAGGTGCTCAACCAGATCACCGAGGTGCACCGCGTGCTCGAGCTGGCCAAGCTGGTCGGCGACGCGATGGGCGTGGACATCGCCTACCTGCCGAACCCGAGGCGGGAAGCGGAAGAGAACGACCTCAACGTCCGCAACGACCAGTTCCTCGCCCTCGGCCTGCAGCCGACCACGCTGTCCGAGGGCCTGCTAGAGGAGTGCACCGATATCGCTGCCCGTTACGCCGGCCGCGCCGACCCGACCAAGATCGTGGCCCGCTCGGTCTGGCGGGCGGGCATGGAGACCGCGGACGACCTGCTGACTGCCGTGCCCGCGCCGGCCGAGGCGCCCGTGCAGGCCGAGGTTCCCGCCCAGCAGTAGGCGGCTCGCCCCGGCCAGGGGCAACGGCGCCACCGGGACGGCCAGCCGGACCAGGTGGTCCATGGGTCAGGCGGGTGCGCCCCCAGCCATTGGCTGGGGGCGCACCCGTTTTCGGTCAGAATGATGTTCATGGCGCAGAAACGCTGCGAAGTGATGTTCGTCTGCTCCGGCAACACTTGCCGGTCGCCGATGGCCGAACATGTCCTCCGGGCCAGGCTCCGCCACGAAGGTCTCGCCAACCTGGTCGGCGTCGCCAGCTCCGGCCTGCACGTTCGCGAACCCGGCGGACCAGCGGACCCGCGGGCTGTCGCGGCCCTCCAGCGGCGAGGATACGCCTGCGAGCATGTAGTCCGCCGGTTCGAGCCCGGCATGCTGCACCGCTACGACCTGATCATCGCCCTGGATACCGGGCACGAGCGCTTGCTGCGCCTGGCGGCGGCGCCAGCCGAGCCGTCAGCGGCGAGGATCCGGCTGCTCAGAAGCTTCGATCCGGCCGCCGGGGACGCCGGATGCGTTCCTGATCCGGTTCGCGGCGGTGCCGCCGACTATGAACGAGCCCTCCGCCTCATCGAGGCGGCCATGCCGGGCGTGATAGCCGCCATCCGTGCAAACGATCGCACATCGTAGTGACTACTGACCGTGGTTGACAGCCGATGGCAGGCGGTGCGGATACTGGTGTTCTATCCCGCAATTTGCCAGTAAGGCGAGTGGTCAAGGTGCCAGGATGACGCCTTTGTGAGAAGCGATGCCGGCACCGGGTGGACGGGCGAGCGCTGGAGGCGCGGTGACTGACGAAGTCCCTGCCGCGGCCGGCGAGGTCGGGGCCGGCGCGCTGATCGCCAGCTACCGGCTGGAGGAGCAGATCGGCTGGGGCGGCATGGCGGTCGTCTACCGTGCGCTCGACGTCCGGCTCGACCGATGGGTCGCACTGAAGATCCTGGCGCCCGAGATCGCCCGCGACGACTCATTCCGCCAGCGGTTCATCAGCGAGTCGAGGGCTGCCGCTGCCGTTGACCATCCGCACATCATCCCGGTCTTCGAGGCCGGTGAGGCCGGCGGAATCCTGTTCATCGCGATGCGCTATGTCGGCGGGGGAGACGTGCGGACGCTCTTCCGGCGGCTCGGCCCGCTGGACGCGGCCCGCGTCACCAGCATCGTCGCCCAGGTGGGGTCCGCGCTGGACGCCTCCCACGCCATCGGCCTCGTGCACCGCGACGTCAAGCCGGCCAACATCCTGCTCGCCGTGGTGGCCGGGGGCGGTCGCCCGGATCACGTCTATCTCGCCGACTTCGGGCTCAGTAAGCAGGCCCTGTCCATGGCCGGCCTGACGCAGACTGGCCAGTTCGTGGGCACGCTCGACTACATGGCGCCGGAGCAGATCGAGGCACGCCCGGTGGACGGCCGTGCCGATCTTTACGCGCTGGCGTGTGCCGCTTTCGAGATGTTCTCCGGCTCGCCGCCGTTCCAGCGGAATCAGGATCTCGGCGCGGTGTTTGCCCAGCTCTCGCTGCCGCCCCCGGCATTGACCGCGCGCCGTCCGGACCTGCCGCCGGCGGTCGACCGGGTATTCGCGCGAGCACTGGCTAAATCGCCGGATGACCGCTATGCGAGCTGCCTCGACTTCGCGACTGCCCTGCGGGCGGCATGCGGGCTCGAGTGGGCCGCCAGCGGGCTGGTCCAGCCCGCTCCGCCGAGAGCCGCCACCGAACTGGCCGCGCCGGGCCGGATGCCCGGCCCGCCGGGCTCGCCGGCGCCGGCGGCCGGCCCGGCGAACGCGCGCGAGCTGGCGACGGGCCAGGCGTGGCCGGCCGCCGCGCCGCTGCCGCAGCCATCCCGGATGTCCGGCCGCCCAGGGCCGACCGCCGTTGACCGGGGTGGCCAGCGACCAGCCGGCCAGCGACCGGCCGGCCGCCAGCCGGGCAGCGGCCGGCCGGGCAAGGATGGGGCGGTCCCGCCTCGCCCGGGCAGGAGCGGAGCAGCCCCCCGTCGCCCGGCCAGCCATGGAGCCGCCCCCCATCGGCCGGGCAGGAGCGGAGCAGCCCCCCGTCGCCCGGCCAGCCATGGAGCCGCCCCCCATCGGCCGGGCAGGAGTGGAGCAGCCCCCCGCCGCCCGGGCATGGCTGGAGCGAATCGTCGCCAGCCGGGCATGGGCCGGCCAGCCAGTACCCGCCCACGGCGGGCGGCCGGTCCCGCTGGCGGGCATTCGCCCTGGCGATTGCCGCCGCCATCGTCATCCTCGGCCTGGCCGGCGGCGCCGCTGCCTTGCTGCGTGACCGTGGATCCGCATCATCCGCATCATCACCGCCGCCTGCCGCCGGCCAGTCGCAAGCCGGCTCGGTCAATCAGAGCGGCGCGGCGAAGGTCAGGGGACCGGCCGCCACCGTCAGGGCGTACATCGCGGCCATTAACGGTCATCACTATCTGCGGGCATGGAAACTCGGCGGCCGGAACGGCCCGTCGCCTTACCCCGAGTTCGTGCGCGGATTCGCTACCACGGCCAAGGACACCCTGACGGTCGTGTCGGTCAACGGCGACGTCGTGACCGCGCGGCTATCCGCTCTGCAGACCAACGGCAGCGTCCAGGGCTTCCAGGGCACCTACACCGTTGAACATGGCGTCATCACCAGATTCAACGTCCACCCGGTGGCCTGAGTCTGGCGGCCAGTCTGCGGCCTGAGTCTGGCCGGCCTGAGTCTCGCCGGCCTGAGTCTCGCGGGCCCGGGCTCGCGGGCCTGAGTCTCGCGGGCTGAATCCCAGCGCCCGGATCTCGCTGGCCAGTGCTAGCAGCGGGCGGACCGGCCGCCGCGAACGCCGCTCAGCCGGCGGTGGCGGCGGCCGCAAGGCCGATCAGCCGGGTAATCAGCCCGGCAGTGGGCAGCGCCGCCAGCGTGTCCAGGATCTCCATGGCCGCGTAATCCCTGTTTTCGGGAGTAGCCCGCAGATCCAGCGCCACCCTGGCCTGAGACTGCAGGAAATTCAGCCGGGAGGCGATCAGCATGCCGAACGACCGCTCGTCCCGCACCCGCCCGGGCCCGCCGGCGGCCAGGTACGCGGTGAGGGTGCCCGCGATCGCGGCGTCGTCTGCCCTGCCATCGTGGACGTGCCACTCCACCAGCAGCCGGGCCAGCTCACGATCCGGGCAGGCCGGACCGACGTCGTCCCAGTCGAGCACTATCAGCTCGCCGGAAGCGTCGACCAGCACATTGTCGGGGTGCAGGTCCCGGTGACAGGTGATCATCTGGTCCGCGGCGGCGGGGGTCACCAGCCCGGCCAGCTCGCGCAGCAGGCCGGTGCGCGCGGCCACGCCTGGTCCCCACCCGGCACCCTGCGCGAGCGCCGCGTCCGCCAGCTCATCCCAGCTAGCGGCGCCGGGAACGGTCTCGTACCACGGATCCGGCTCGCCCTGCGGTGGCGCGGCATGCACGTGCAGCCGGCCGAGCAGCCCGCCCGCCCGGCCGGACGGATCCGGCTCGGCCAGGTTGATGGGCACCCCGTCCATCCACCGGTAGAGCCGCAGCCAGCCGCCGCCGAGATCGGCGGGCAGCCTGACCAGGAACTGCCCGCTGGTGGCGGGCAGGCTGGCGGGCAGCAGGATGCCGGCCGCCGCCAGGTGCGCCGTCTGCGCGGCTTCCTGCCGCACCGCCCGCTCATCGCCGCCCCAGAACAGTTCCTTGACCGCGTAGCGTTCCGCGCCGAGATCAAGGCGCCAGATCTGCCCCACCGCGCCGCGGGCGACACGGGTGATCGACGGGCGCGTGCTCGTTCTCAATCCATAGGCAGCGCAGACCTGCTGCACCATCCTGCCGCCGCTCTCGATCACCCACTGAGGCAATCATCTGCGGCCGGCCGTCGGCAACGGCTTTAACGCCCGCGAGCCCGGCCGACCCGGGCACGGCGCCGGGTGCTGCTGGCGGCTGGTCAGGTACCCGGCGGCTTGTCCAGCGCGATGCCGTAGACGTGCCGGACGTGGAGCCGGATCACGAGCCGCCGTGCGGCGATCTGGCCGAGGAGCTTCTCGTCGAGCGGCGGGTTCTCCGTCAGGTGCGTGCTCTCCGTCATCGGGCGCCGTCTGCTGCCTTGTCGGCCGGGGCGGTGACCCCGAGCAGCTCGGTGAACCGGTCGACCATCATGTCGCGGCCTTTGGCGTGGGCGACGCGCTCCCGGGAGGCGAGGTCGTCGCTGCCGGGGAGCTGGCCCGAGCCGCCGTCCGGCCCGATCGGCACGATGATGACCGGGGGTGCTGACTGGTAGGACGTGAGGTCGCCGTCCCCGGTGATGAGGGCCCGGATGTTGCCGGCCACGAGCTGTGCCTGCCGCCCGGCGAGGCCGGCCATCTTGTGATCGGCAGCGGAGACGTCGCCGACGGCGAACACCCGGTCCTGGCCGGTCACCTGCAGGAACGGCGTGACCTCGACGAAGCCATCCGCCTGGCGCGCGGCGGCGAGATCGCCAGCCAGGTAGTCGCTGACCGGGGTGATCCCGTAGCAGCGGAACCAGATGTCGGCCGTCACCTCGGTGCCGGACTCGGTGACGACGGTGAAGGCCCGCAGCTCGCCGGGCTCAGTCGGCGGGGCTTCCCGCAGCGGGCTGGCGAGCAGCAGTTCTACCCCGAGGCCGGTGAGCTGGCGGCGCAATTCGTCCTTGAGGTCCTGCCGGAACCGGGCGCCGAGGACGTCGTCAGCCACGTCAAGGAGAGTCACGTGCTTGCCGGGCCACGCTGCCTTGATCTCGCCGGCCAGCTCGATGCCCACCGGCCCGGCGCCGACGAGCAGCACCCGCTGGGCCGCGCTGAGGGCGGCATGGGCGGCCCGGACCTTGGCATGGGCGGCAGCGGCGCTGTCGAGGTCGCTCTTGGCCGGGAACGGGTACGCGGACCCGGTCGCCAGCACGATGTAGTCGGCGGCGATCTCCTCGCCGGAGGCGAGCGTCACCAGGCCGGCCTCGACCTTGGCGGCACGGTCGCGGACGACCCGGCCATTGGCGAGCAGCCCGTCGTAGGGCAGGTAGATCCGCGGCAGCCAGGACGGGTCAGCCAGGGCGCGGAGGCTGGCCACGTTGTGCACGAAGGCATCCTTCGGTTCCACCAGCACGACGTCGGCCACGTCGTCCAGGGACTTGGCCGCGTTGATGCCGGCGTAACCGCCGCCGATGACCACGACGGTCGGTCTGGCCAGGCCAGGATCGCTCATGCTGCTACTCCAGGTAGTGAGGGTGCTGTTAGGCAGATAGTATTCATCACAGATCATCTACTATACAAATCTTCGTTCTTACCGCGGATTTGGGATAGCATGACGGCGTGAGCCCCCCCAGCAGACCGGACGCCGGCTCGAGCGTCAGCACGCCGGGCGGTGCGGCTGGCGTCGCGCAGGCCAGCCCGCATGCCGGGCCGGGGTCCGCTTGCGGCGGCGTGCTGAGCAGCGACCTCGGCTGGGCACTGGGCGTGGTCTTCCGCTCCTACGTGACAGCCGCGAATGCCGCGCTCGCCGACCTGCCGGGGGGACCCCGCGGCTATCAGGTGCTCGCGGCGGCCACTCGCGGCGAACCGGGCAGCCAGCTGGAGCTTGCCCAGCACCTCGGGATCGATCGCACCGTGATGACTTACCTGCTCGACGACCTCGAGGGCGCCGGGCTGATCGAACGGCGCCCGGACCCGGCCGACCGGCGCGCGCGGCGGATCGCGCCGACCGCGCCGGGTCGCGACCTGCTCGGCCTGCTCGACCGGCGGCTGCGGGCGGCCGAGCATGAAGTGCTGGCCGGCCTGGAGTCCGAAGACGACCGCAGCGTGTTCCGCACGCTGCTGCGGCAGGTCGCTACGCACGCCAGCGCCCTCGACCCGGCGCCAGCCGGGTGCGGCACCTGACGGGATCAGCCGCAGCCGTAGTGCCTGTCAGGCGCCATGCCGATGCGGCCGCAGCACCAGGCGGAGCTCGTCGGGCCCTCTGTGACCTCGGTCAGGCCTTCCGTGCCTCGATCAGGACACGCCGGGAGTGGGCGACGAAGGGGCCGTCGGACTGGATGCGGTCGTGCAGCACGGCAAGCCGGTCCCGGTAGCCGTCGACGGTGAATCCGGGAACTGTCCACAGGACCTTCCGGAGGAAGTAGACGACCGCGGCGACGTCGTTGAACACGACGCGCAGTGCCTGCTCCCTCAGGTCGACCACGGCCAGGCCGGCTGCCCCGGCTGCTGCCCGGATGAAGGCCGCCTGCGGCAGGTCTTCCGGGTCGTCCGGCTGGGGGCCCATCATGAACTCGTAGAGCTCGCGGTTGGTTCCGGCGCCGATCTGCTGCGAGAGGTACGTGCCGCCGGGCCGCAGCACGCGGGCGATCTCGTCCCAGCGCACGTCGGTTGGGTGGCGGCTGACGATCAGGTCGAACGATTCCGCCCGGAACGGCAGGTCAGCCAGATCGTCGGCCTCGACCACCGATGCGCCCAGCGGGGCCAGGTTCCGCCTGGCTATCTCGATGTTCGGCGGCCAGGACTCGGTAGCCGCCAGGACCGGCGGCGGATGCGGGATCTGCGCGAGCACCTCGCCCCCGCCGGTCTGGATGTCGAGCGCTGCCGTGGCGCCGGCCATCCGCTTCGCGAGCAGCCGCGAGTAGCCCCAGGCGGGCCTTTCCTCGGTAGCCCGGCCCTCGAACCAGGAGAAATCCCAGCCCTCGACCGGTACGGCAGCGCCCTCGGCTAGCAGCTCATCCAACGTCGGTGCGGCAGCCACCTGGCCAGTGTTCCGGCGGACAGTGGCGGCCGCAAACGGTTTGGCCGGCCGGCCGCGCGCCGGGCCGCGCTGCGGGGTCAGCTCCGGGCCCGGCCGGCTGAGCCATGTCCTGCTGACAGAATGGCGTCGTGACCGGGACCGGCGGCCCGACCGGACAGATCATCTTCCTGAACGGAAGATGCAGTTTCCTCGGCCTCCTCGACAAGTGATGAGCCGGCCTTTGCCCTTTCACTGGAACCCGGCATGGTGACCGGCCCAGCACGGCCCGACGGGTGGACGAGCCAGCATTTCCGGCATATCGCCGCGATTTTCCGGCAAGGCGGGAATCCCGCCGCGCGCGTTTATGAGAGCCTCGGATCAGACTTCTTCCTCGCGCCCGCACCGGGCTGGCTGAACCTGGGCTTGTGGGAGGGGCCGGGCTCGGAGGATGAGGCCGCCGACGCATGCCGCAGGCTCGTGCAGACGGTGGCATCGCCGCTACCTTCGGCTGGCGTGATACTCGACGTCGGGAATGGCCTCGGGACACAAGATCTGGTCATCGCGGAAGTCCTGCGCCCGCGCAGGCTGGTCGCGGTCAACATTACCGAATGGCAGCTGTCGGCAGGTCGTGAGCGGCTGCAGGCCGCGGCCGCGTCGCCGGTGGCAGGCGACGCGGCGAGGTTGCCGGTCGCCGACGGGAGCATCGACGGGGTGATCAGCATTGAGGCGGCGTTCCACTTCCGGTCCCGCCGCGCGTTCTTCGATGAGTGTTTCCGGGTGCTGCGGCCTGGCGGAGTGCTCAGTATCTCCGATATCTCGACTGAGCGGCTGCCACGAACCCCCCTGGAGCTGGTGTCGGGCGTCACCCAGCTCAGGATTTTCGGGCTGCGGAGCAATGCTGTGATGACCGCCAGTCAGATCGCCAGGGCGGCCCGTGCGGCCGGGCTGGTCGCCGTGGAGGTCACCGCATGCGGCGATCACGTCATCGCCCCGGTCCTTCGGCTGATTGGACAGCGGCTGCAGATGGCCCCTAGCGCGCCAATGGGGCAGCGCGGCGCCGCCCGGGTTCTGCTCTGGCAAGTGGAGCTGCTCTGGCGTCGCCGGATCATCGAGTACGTGCTAATCCGGGCCGTCCGGCCGTGACTCCGGCCACCTCGGTCCGCACCCGTAGCCGCCGACAGCCCGGCTAGTGCCCGAACCCGGCCAGGCCGATCATGTACATCACGAAAGTCAGCAGTGAGAACGTGCCGATCAAGAAGGCGGCGGTCGCGAGGCCTTCGCCTCGCTCGCCAGTCTGGCGGATCTGCCTGTGCGCCACGAGGGCCGTGACCACGCCGGCCGCCGCCGGGAATCCCGGGATCAGCGAGCAGACCAGCGCGGCGACCGCGAGCGAGTTCACCGGCGGCCGCGGGGCCGCGACGGGATACGGCATCCGCTGCGGATAGGGCAGCTGCGGCAGCATGAGAGCGCCGAGCGGCCCCACCGGCAGATCGGCAGTGAGCGCGGCAAGCTGGGCGTAGGTCTGCGACCGGAGGACCTGCCCGGACCGCTCCTCGAACTCGTCCCTGGTCAGCCGGCCCTCGGCGAACGCGGCCTTGAGTACGTCGATCGCGCGTTCCCGGTCCGCGCTCGATGATCGCATGAACCCGTGTCCGTCGGGTATGCCGCGTCCAGATTCCAGCGTCATCGGCCTCTCCGTGGCGGGCCGGGAAACAGCCCACTCCTGCCACGATATGTCGGCCTGGCTAGTTCAGCCGCCCGGGATCCCGCCGATTCTCAGGCGGCGGGTTCGCGGAACTGGCGGCGGTATGCGTGCGGCGTCGTTGCCCGCCACAGCCGGAAGTGATGCCGCAGGGCGGTTGCATTGCCGAAGCCGGACCGCTCGGCGACGACGTCGACCGTCGCGTCGCTCTCCTCAAGCAGTTGCTGGGCGAGCAGGATCCGCTGGCCCGTCAGCCACCGCTGCGGCGTCGTGCCGGTTTCCTGTACGAACCGCCGGGCGAATGTGCGGGCTGACATCGCCGCCCGGCCGGCCAGCTCGCAGACGGTGACCTGCTCGTCGAGGTGTCGTTCCATCCAGCCGATGACATCGCTCAGCGTGTCGGCCGCGGGCCCGGCGACTGGGCGCTCGACGTATTGTGCCTGGCCGCCGTCGCGGTGCGGCGGGACGACCATCCGCCGTGCGATGGCGTTGGCCACCCGGCTGCCCTGCTCCTTCCGCACCAGGTACAGGCAGGCGTCGATGCCTGCGGCGGTCCCGGCGCTGGTGATCACCGGGTCGTCGTCCACGTACAGGACAGCGGGGTCGACCTGCGCCGCGGGGAACAGCCGGGCCAGGTCCCTGGCCTGCCGCCAGTGGGTGGTGCAGCGCCGCCCGTCGAGCAGCCCGGCGGCGCCGAGGATGAACGCCCCGGTGCACACGCTGAGCACCCTCGCGCCCCGGTCCACGCCGTCGCGCAGCGCGGCGAGCAGCGGCTCAGGAAGCTGGCCGCTGGCGCATCGGGCCATGTCACCGGACATCGCAGGGACAGCGATCAGGTCCGCTTCGGAGATCCGTTCCAGGCCAAACGAGGTTTGCAGGGTGAATCCCGTATCCGAGCGCAACGGCCCTGGCTCGCCGGCCACCACGGCGAAGTCGTAGACCGGCAGCCCGTCGTCACTCCGGTCGCTGCCGAAGACCTCGCAGACCACCCCGAGCTCGAACGGCGAGAAGCCGTCGAGCACCACCACGGCAACGTTCCTCAGCACGAGACCATGATGCCGCTAGATTGGCAGGATGTCACGCCTGTATGTCCTAGCTGCCACTTTTGCGTCGGGGCGTACGCGGGCGAGACTGGTCACATGACGAAGACAAACGATCAGCCGCAGGCCACGCCGCCAGCCGGGCCGCTGGCAAGCTTCGCTCACCGGGTCGCGGCGGTGCTCGCCGAATGCAGCTACGCGCAGCGCAGGCTCCTCGATCTGCGCCTGGCGCCCGACCTCTACGCCCGCGACCGTGACCGGGCGCCCGACACTTACGGCGAGTTCCTGTTCCGCACGTCAGGCCGGCTGTACCACGAGCCGTCGGCCCGCGACCGCGGCGCCCGCTGACTCGCGCGCGATGGGCCGACCCGCGCGACGGGGTGCCGCGGAAGCCGGTCAGGACGCCAGGTGCCTGGCCAGGAACGCGAGGGCCTTCGGGTAGGCGTCCATCTTGTTGGCTCGCTTAGCCAGGCCGTGGCCCTCATCGGGGTAGACAAGCAGCTCGCATTCCTGGCCTCTGGCCGTCAGCGCCGCGTGCAGTTGCTCGGCCTCGCTGAGCGGCACCCGCGGGTCGTTCGCCCCGTGGATGATGAACAACGGTGCGCGGATCGCGTCGATCCTGGTCAGCGGCGACGCGGCGAGCAGGAAATCCCGGTCGTGCTCCAGGCTGCCGTACTCGCGTTCGCGCTGAGCCCGCCGGTACGCCGAGGTGTTCTCCAGGAACGTCACCAGGGACGAGATACCGACAATATCGACGCCGGCCGCCCACAGCTCCGGCTGGAACGCGAGCCCGGCGAGCACCATGTAGCCGCCGTAGGAACCGCCGTACAGCGCCGCCCGGGCCGGGTCCACGCCGAGCTTCGGCAGGTACGCGTGAATCGCCGCCAGGTCGGCCACCGACTCCAGCCGCAGGGTGACATCGTCGGCTGAGTACCAGCGCTTGCCGTAACCGACCGAGCCCCGGACGTTCGGCGCGAGCACGGTGTGCCCGGCCGCGGCCAGCGCCTGGACAAGCGGGTTGAAGTCGCGCTTCGCCTGGCTCTCCGGGCCGCCGTGAATGACCAGCACCGCTGACTCGGCCAGGCCGGGGTCGGCGGCATCCTCGCTCCGGTAGACCAGGCACGGCACGAGCTCGCCGTCGGGCGCCGGGATCTGGTGCGCCTCCGGCAGGGCGGCCGCCGACCCGCCCAGGTAGCGCGCTGAGCTGGTCAGCGCCCGGACCCGGGCGGTGGCAGCATCGGCCAGCAGCACATCGCCCGGCATGTCAGCGGCGGCGATCGACATTGCGATCGCGCGCCCGTCCGGTGACCAGCGCGGATCCGGCAGCCGGATAGCCGTGACGCAGCCGGCCGCCGGGAGCGGGACATCCCGCAGCGGCGCACCGGTGGCGCCGTCATGCAGGGTCAGCACCGAAGCGCCGTCATCATTGCGCTCGACCAGGATCAGGGACCCGTCCGGTGACAGCCAGCCGGCCAGGTCGTGTTCCTCGTCGGTGATCAGCCACGTCCAGCTCTCTGCCGCCAGGCTGTAGCGGGCGATGGCAGTGAATTCACGGTTGCGGTTGGTCGACGCAATCAGGCCATCGCTGCCCGGCAGCCACTGCAGGCGTTCCTGGCTGGCGTGCTCGCCCGCGCCGGTCAGCGCTCTGAGCCGGCCAGGTCCTGGCGGCTGGGTAAGGTCGACGAGCAGGATCTGGTCGGAGTTGGCCAGGGCCGACGGCACGCCTACCGCGAGCCACCGGCCATCCGGTGACGCCACAGCCTCGTGGATGCCGCCTTCGCTGGCGAACGCGGTTTCCTCCGTGCCGGTGGCCAGGTCGCGCAGCACCGCGTCGAACCTGACGCCATCCCGCCTGTTCGTCAGGTAGCAGATCCGCCCCGCCGAGACGTCCGCCAGCAGGTGCATATAGCGCGGGTCATGAACGAGCGGCTCCAGGTCCGCCAGCCCGGCCGGCCCGGCGGGCAGCGGCAGGCGCAGCAGCGACAGTTGCTTGCGCTCGTTGCCGCCGTCATCGTGCGACACCACGACCGTGCGCTCGCCGGGCAGGTAGCGGCCGCTGCAAGGGCCCGGCAGCGCCGTCAGCGTCACGGCGGATCCGTCCGGCGATATCTCCGTGAGCTGCATCGAGCCGGCCTCATCGCTGCCGGCCAGGATCCGTCCTGCCGAGTCGGCGTCGAATGCCTGAAATACCGAAACTGCGAGCAATTGCGCCAGATCAAGTCCCATGTCCGCACTCTGTCATAGCCGCCCGCGGGAGAGCTTGCGGGTCTCGCCGGCCGGGCAGCCCAGCCGAGGTGAGGCGCCGCCGGACGGCCGCTTTGCTTGCCCGGATCAGTAAGTTCGGGAGCGGTAGCGGTTCGTGCCCGCAGCCAGCAGAATGGGCATAACTGGTCGATATGCAGCGCCAGCGACCCTGTCGGCAAGCCAGCCGGCCATGGCCGCGGCGGCCCGGGCCGCGGGAGGGCGGAATGCAGATCAGAGAAGTTTCCTTCGCTAGCGACGGGATCACGCTCGCCGGGCACCTGAGGGTGCCCGAGCACCGCGGGCCGCACCCGGCCGTGGTCCTGACCGGGCCGCTGTCCGGCGTCAAGGAGCAGGTCACCGGCTTGTATGCGGAGAAGATCGCGGCCGCTGGCTACGTAACGCTGTCCTTCGACCATCGCAATTTCGGCGCCAGCGGCGGCGCGCCCCGGCAGCACGAGGATGCGGCCGGCAAGCTGCACGACCTGCGTGCCGCCGTGAGCTTCCTGACCGCGCAGCCCGAGGTCGATCCGGTGAGGATCGGCTGCTGCGGGATCTGCCTGGGCGGCGGCTATGCCCTCAGGTTCGCTGCGCTCGATCCGCGGATCCGGGCCGTGGCGGGCATCGCAGGCGGTTACAACTCGCCGGTGGCGATGCGGGATGCGATGGGCACCGAGCAGTACCGGGCGCAACTCGCCACGTTCACGGAACTGGCGCAGCGGCAGGAGGCGACCGGGCAGATCGAGTACTGGGCCGCCGTGGATGCCCATGACGGGCGGCCAGTGGTCATGGGCGGCGGCGAGCCCGCTGACTACTACTGCTCGCCGCGGTCAGCGAGCGCCGGCTGGGTCAATCAGCTGACGGCCCTTTCCGTGCTCGAACTGATCACTGTCGACCTCGCGGCGGGCGCGGACCTCATCTCACCGACGCCGCTGCTTCTCATCCATGGCCGGAGGGACGAGTACACGACCCCGGAGCAGGCGGCCGCTGCCTTTGACCGCGCGGGCGATCCCAGGAAGCTGGTCTGGCTGGACACCACGAACCACATCGACTTGTACGACGTTCCCCGTTTCGTCGATCCCGCCGTCGCCGAGGCCGTCTCGTGGTTCCACAGTCACCTGCGCCCGCGCTGATGGCCGGCCCGCGGCCAGCCCCGCTGGGCATGGCGGGCTCCCTAGCAGGATTTCCGTCCATGGGTGTCCATCTGGGTCAGGCTCATCCGACTACAGGTAGCGGCGGGCTCCCGTCCGCCCGCCTACCGGGAGGTCGTGACTATGAAATACCTGTTCCTGCTGCATGTCGCCGACGACGGGCAGCCGGCGGACCCGGCGAGCACCGAGTACGCGGAGACGTACGCGGCGTACGGGGCCGCGATGGGGGCAATGGCCAAAGCCGGTGTCCTGATCGAGTCCGGGCCGCTGCGGTCGGCGTCGTCGGCAACCACCGTCCGGGTCCGCGATGACCAGACGATCCTCACCGACGGCCCGGCTGCGGAGATCAAGGAACAGGTTGGCGGCTACACGCTGGTCGAGTGCGCCGACCTGGACGAGGCACTGAGGTGGGCGGCCACGATTCCCGCGGCGAAGAACGGCTCGGTGGAAGTCCGGTCGGTGGTCCCGGCGCAGCCGCCGCTCTGACCGAGGAGACGTTCCGCGCCCACTGGTGGCCGGCGGTGGCAAGCGTGATGCGCATGGTCGGGGACCTTGCCATCGCCGAGGACGCGGTCCAGGAGGCCTGCCTCGCGGCACTGGCGCAGTGGCCGGCCAGCGGCGGCCCGGCCAATCCGCGCGGCTGGCTGGTCGGCGTAGCCCGGCACAAGGCGATCGATCTGGTGCGGCGCGAGGCGCGCAGGGGCGCGAAAGAGGAAGCCGCGGTGCGGGAACTCGGCGGTACGGGCCCGGCGGCACGGGCGTCCGGCCTCACCCGCCCATCCGAGCCGGGCGCGGCGCCGCAGGCCGCTGGTGACGCCGGGGATGAGCTTGAGCTGATCTTCATGTGCTGCCACCCGGCGCTGGCCGAGGCGGTGCAGGTGGCGCTGACCCTCCGGTGCGTGTGCGGCCTGGGCACGGCGGAGATCGCGGCTGCCTTCCTCGTCCCGGAAGCCACCATGGCCAAGCGCCTGGCACGGGCCAGGAGCAAGATCCGCGATACCGGCATCCGGCTGCGGATGCCTGCCGCGCCGGACCTCGCGGACCGCGTCAGCGCAGTGCTGCGCGTGGTCTACCTCGTGTTCACCGAAGGCCACAAGGCCAGTACCGGACCCGCGCTGGTCCGCGGCGAGCTCTGCGACGCCGCGCTCCGGCTGGCTCGCGGCCTCGCCGTGCTGCTGCCCGGCGAGCCCGAGGTCACCGGGCTGCTCGCGCTGCTGCTGCTCACCGACGCCCGCCGGCCCGCCAGGATCGACTCATCCGGCGAGCTGGTACTGCTGGCCGACCAGGACCGCGGCCAGTGGGATGCCGCGATGATCAGCGAGGGTGAGCTGCTGCTGGTGGGTGCCCTGCGGGCTGGCCGCCCCGGGCCGTACCAGCTGCATGCGGCCATTGCCGCATGCCACTCCACCAGCCGTGCGGCGGCACAGACCGACTGGCGGGAAATCGCGGCGCTGTACGGGGAACTGCTCCGTTACGAGCCCACGCCGGTAGTGGAGGCGAACCGGGCCATCGCGGTCGCCATGTCGGAAGGCCCCGCCGCGGGCCTCGTCATCCTGGATGCCGTCGGCCGCCATCCCCAGCTCGGCCGCTGGCCTCAGCTTCATCTCGCCCGGGCTGACCTGCTCCGCAGGCTTGGCCGTGCCGCGGAGGCCGCCGGCGCTTACCAGGCCGCCCTGGATCTCGGGCCGACCGCGGCCGAGCGCTGCTTCATTCTCCGCCGGATCGGCGAGCTGAAGCGGGATTCCGGCTGCGGGCCGCTCCCGCAGGCTGGCCACGGGCTGTCTCCGTAAGCTGGCCAGATGACAGCCACCCCCGCCGCCGCGCGTGACCTCCTCCGCCGCTTCCCGATCATGGATGGCCATAACGACCTGCCCTGGGTGCTCCGCGAGCATGCGGAACTGGGCATTGACAGTGCCGATCTCGCAGCGCAGGTAACGGGCACTCACACGGATCTGCCGAGGCTGGCGCTTGGCGGGGTAGGCGCCCAGTTCTGGTCGGTCTACGTGCCGGCCGGGCTGCAGGGCGACGCGGCGGTCAGCACGACTCTTGAGCAGATCGACCTCGTGCGCGAGATGATCCGCCGGTACCCGGACACGCTTGAGCTTGCCCTGACCGCCGCCGACGTGGAGCGGATCCTCGGCACCGGGAAGGTGGCCTCGCTGCTCGGCGCGGAAGGCGGGCACTCGATCGCCAGTTCGCTGAGCGTGCTGCGCGCGCTGCACGCGCTCGGCGTCCGCTACCTGACCCTGACCCACAACCGGAACGTGCCCTGGGCGGACTCGGCGACCGACGAGCCGGCCGCTGGCGGGCTGACCGCGTTCGGCCGCCAGGTGGTGGGCGAGATGCAGCGGCTCGGCATGCTCGTGGACCTGTCCCACGTCTCCGCGGGCACCATGCGCGACGCCCTCGATGCAGCGGAGGCACCGGTCATCTTCTCCCACTCCTCAGCGCGTGCTCTCTGCGACCACCCCCGCAACGTGCCCGACGACATGCTCGCCCGGCTGCCGGACAATGGCGGCGTATGCATGGTGACGTTCGTCCCCGCGTTCGTTTCGCAGGCCTGCCGGGACTGGGAACTCGCCGTCGAGGCGGAAATGCAGCGCCGGGGCCTCGATCACAGGGATTACGCCAGCCGGCGGCAGTTCGGGCCGGAGTGGGCTGCCGCCCATCCGCGGCCTGCCGCGACGCTCTCCCAGGTAGCCGACCATGCCGATCACGTGCGCGAGGTGGCAGGCATTGACCATGTCGGCGTCGGCGGCGACTATGACGGCACCGATCAGCTGCCCGACGGCCTGCAGGATGTCTCCTGCTACCCGGCGCTCATCGCCGAGCTGCTGGCCCGGGGCTGGAGCGAGGCGGATTGCGGCCAGCTCGCCAGCGGCAACATCCTGCGGGTCATGCGCGAGGCGCAGGCCGCGGCCAAGGTCATCTCGGCCCGCCGCGGCCCATCCCGGGCGCGCATCGAGGACGCTGACGGGCCGCCCCAGCCCGGCGTCAGCTGAACGGCGTCAGCGGCTGCTCCTGCCGCACGCCGTCCACGTAGACGGTTACCTTCTCGTCGTAGAAGCAGGCCAGCCCGGCGACCTTCTGGCTCTCCGGCAGCGGCGAGCGGTAGATCCACACGATGTCCTCGTGCAGGCCCTGCCCGGCGTCGACCGACCAGTAACCCGCCGTGCCCTTGTACGGGCAGTGCGTTTTCGTCCCGGAATCGCGCAGCAGGTCCTGCCGGACGTCCATGAGCGGCAGGTAGTAGCGTGGCGGCAGCCCGGTCTCGAACAAGATTCTCGGCTGCCGCGAGTCGGCGACGGTCACCCCGTCAATCTCGACCCGCACGTGGCGCGAGCTGCCCAGGATGTCCACCCGGTGATACGGGTCACGGGGGTGGTAGTAGACCGGCTCGTCCTCCTCCAGCCACTCGCTCATCGCGTTCCAGTCGAGGCGGACCAGGTCACGCAACTGCTCCAGCGGGGAATCGGGGTAGCGCAGGGCCGCGCCCCGAGCGGTCGCGCTGCCCGCCTTCACGTCGAGCACCTCGCCGTCGCCACGGCCGGCCGAGTGGACGGTCGACCCGGCCGGGATCAGCTCGGCCCGGACATCCGTGGCCGGCACGTAGTAGGTCGGGTAGTACGGAATCTCCCACACCAGGAACGGGCTCGCCGTGTCGGCCACGAGTTCGCCGCCCAGGTAAACCCGCACCCGCTTACGGCTTGGCTCGATCCTTACCGCGTCCTGTGAACTGCCTGCCATGCCGGCCTCCCGGTGTGCTTGGCGTACGGTGCTGACACAGGCGCAACATGCGGGTGCTTCGCTGTCATTCCCCGGCCGGGGACGTGCGGCATGATGCCTGATCCGCCGCGGCCCAGTAGCGTGCAACTATGCGACTCGGTGTCCTGGACGTCGGATCGAATACGGTCCACCTGCTAGTCGTGGACGCCTACCAGGGCGCCCGGCCATTGCCCGCATACTCGCATAAGGCAGAACTGCGGCTCGGGGATCACCTGGACAGCGGTAACAGGCTCTCTCGGGACTGCGCGGTCCAGCTGCGCGCATTCGTCGGCGAGGCGCTGGTTGTCGCCGAGGACAAGGGCGCGCAGCAGCTGCTGGCATTCGCGACATCCGCGGTACGGGACGCCGTCAACGGCGATGAGCTGCTGGCCTGGATCCAGTCCGAGACGAAAGTCGACATCCGGGTGCTGTCCGGGCCGGATGAGTCCCGGCTGACCTTCCTGGCCGCCCGTCGCTGGCTCGGCTGGTCCTCGGGGCGGCTGCTCATGCTGGACATCGGCGGCGGCTCGCTGGAGATCGCGGCGGGCGTCGATGAGGAGCCCGGCGTGGCGATCTCGCTGCCGTTGGGCGCCGGCCTTCTTACCCGCAACTGGCTGGCCGCCGACCCTCCGTCCCAAGATGAGGTCCGGCGGCTCCGTAAGCACGTGCGCGCGGAGATCGCCGCCACGGCAGGCGCGGTCATGCGTGACGGCCGTCCCAACCGCGCGGTGGCGACCTCGAAGACGTTCCGGCAGCTCGCCAGGATCAGCGGCGCCGCGCCGTCCAGCGACGGCCCGTACGTGCGGCGCATCCTGCGTCATGCGGATGTCACTGCGCTTGCCGAGCGGCTAGCCCGGACGACTGCCGCCGACCGTGCCCAGCTGCCCGGCGTATCCAGGAGCCGTGCTCCCCAGCTGGCAGCCGGGGCGATCGTGGCGGACGCCGCGATGGATTTGTTCCGCCTGCCCGAACTCGAGATCTGCCCGTGGGCGCTGCGGGAGGGCGTCATCCTCCGGCAGCTGGATGCCCTGCCGGAATAGTCCTCGGCGGAATAGCCCCCAGCCCGAAGCGCCTGGCAGACGCCGGAAGACGGCGGACCCGCTGCTGAGCAGCGGGTCCGCCGCCCCGGTCCTGCGGTCGGGGGCTACGGCCTCAGGTGCCTGGCTGGCTATCCGCGTCGGGCTGGCCGTCGCGCTCTGCGTGCTGAGTGGTTGCGGTCCTGGCCGGGGTCGTTAGTTGCTGCCCGTCGCCCTGGCCGTGGTTCGCGCGCGTGGTCGCCTTGGCGGCCACCGCTGGCTGTACCTTGGCCTGCTCCGCAGCGGGACCGCGGCCACGCGCTGCAGGCGCCGCGGCCGTCCCGGGGGCGTGCCTGCCTTCTGCCGCGCCGCCATTCCCGCCCGCGATGGCGTTGGCGACTGATTTCGCGACTTCTTCCTCCATCGAGCCGCGGGCAGCCTCGCCGGCCACCAGGGTCGTGACCACGTCACGGATCTCGGTCAGCCGCCTGATCGCCTCAGTGTGCCGCGAAGTCAGCAGATTCAGCCGGCGCTCGGCGCCGTCGTGGATCGCGGTGGCGCGGGCGGTGGCCTCGTCGAGCTGCTGCTTGGCCTGCGCCTTGGCGGTGGCTATGGCATGCTCCGACTGCTTATGCGCGTCGGCAATGGACCGTTCCGCCTCATTGCGCGCGGAGCTCCGGGTCTTCTCGGCCTCCGTCCGGGCCGACGCAATGGCGTGCTCCGCCTGCTCCTGGGCGGCGCTCAGCATGCGGTCCGACTGCTCCCGGGCCTCCGCCCTGAACTTCTCGGTCTCCTGCTTCGCCTCGCTGCGGATCTTGGAGATTTCGTCCTGTGCGCGGTTCTTCTCCGCCTTGGCCTCGTCATCAGCAAGCTTGAGGATCTGCCCCATCCGCTCGCTGATTTCCTCGTATGCGGGCTTGCCGCCCGCGGCCTGGCGGGCAGATGAAAGCTCGAGCCGGAGCCGCTCGATCTCATCCAGCGAACGAGACAGCTGCTCTTCGAGATCCCTGGTCTGGCTGCGCGAGCGAGCCACGAACTCGTCGACCTGCCGGCGACTGTAGCCCCGCATTTCCTTTTCGAACGTGTCTTCCTGGCCAAGATCGGAAAGCAGATCAGTCTGGTCGGTCATAGTGTCACCCGTCGTGGGTCAGGCAGACCCACGTTTGGGCCGGCTGGGCTGGCCGTGCCACAGTCAGTGGCGCGGGCTGGGTCTGCGGGGTTACTGGTCGGCTGGCCACCCGTTGCGGCTACGTGTGTGCCGGGCCGCGGGTCGCGCGTGCTTGGCTAGGGATAACGGGCATGACTCTTGTCCCGAAGCACCCTCGCGCGCAACCGAAACGGCCGAGTATCCTAATTTGTCCCGTTTCTGCGAGAACAACAAATCGCACAAAAGTACGGCACCGGGCGACTGCCATCCTCTCACATGATGATGCCGCCGGGCGGCTGCCACCCCGTCACATGATGATGCCGGGCGGCTGCCATCATGTGACAGCCGCTCGATGATGATCGGCAGCGACCGCGATGGCGGTACCGCCCGGCGGCCAGAGAGGGGTCGGAGCCGTGGGCCTGATCGGGACGGTGGACGGGGCCGCACCCACTATCCATCCCAGCGCCTGGATCGCGCCCGGCGCGGTGCTGGTGGGCAAGGTGACCCTGGGCCGGTCGGCCAGTGTCTGGTACGGGGCAGTGCTCCGGGCCGACGAGGACGAGATCGTGGTTGGCCCGGAGTGCAATATCCAGGACCACTGCTGCCTGCACACCGACGATGGCGAGCCGGTGCAGCTGGCTGAGCGGGTAAGCCTCGGTCACCGGGCCATGGTGCACGGTGCGCGGGTGGAGGCCGGTGCCCTGATTGGCGTCGGCGCCATCGTGCTCGGCCGGGCCCGGGTCGGCGCCGGCGCTCTCGTCGCGGCCGGCGCAGTCGTCCTGCCGTCCGTGACCGTGCCGGCCGGCGTTCTCTTCGCCGGAGTGCCCGGCCGGGTCGTGCGCGAGCTCACCGACGAGGACCGGATGGGCTTCGCGCATACCGCCGCCCATTACGTCGACCGCGCTGCACGGCACCGCACCGCGTCGTGGCGCGAGACCCCCGGATAGCTGAAAGCCCGGTACGCGGTAGCGAAAAGCGGAACTTCGCCGCATGCCGGAATCCGCGGTCTGCGCAGTTGGCGCACCGAAGCCATCCGGGAGCACCGGGCCCACCTCGTCCGGGAGCACGGGCCTACGTCATCCGGGAGCACCGGGCCCACCTCGTGCGGGAGCACCGGGCTCACCTCGTGCGGGAGCACCGGGCCCACCTCGTGCGGGAGCACCGGGCCATGTCGTCCGGGGAGCACCTGGCACAAGAAGGCCAGAAGGTGGTCCCAAAATGATCCTGATGGGTCATGCGGGGTCATGGGCCCGCGTCGTAACCTGATAGCAAGTTCCGGCGTGACTACCCAGCTGCGGGAGGTGGATGCGATGCGCGACTACGTCGACCTACGCGTCCACGACCGGGTGGCACTCGATGAGATCGAGCTGTATGCGGAAATGCTCAGCGCTGTCGCGGCGAGCGACCGGCCGCTGACCGATGACGAAATCGACGAGGTGCTCGGCCTGCTGCCGATAGCCGGGCGCCTCCCGGTCCGGCCGGATCAGTTCCGCGGCGCGGAGACCGCGCTGCCCCCCATCGCCGTGCTGCCAGCCGTCAGCTGAGCCTGGTCGCGTAATTACCGACCCTCGTCAGATTCTGACCCTCGTCAGCCCGGTCACTTCAGGCACTCCAGTCACCTCAGTCACTTACGCGTGCCTAGCCACTGCCAGCCACGCAGGAGCAGCCCGAATGACATCGCAGCGGACCCGAAGGCTCCGTAACGCGCCACCGTAGGGTCCGTAACGCGCCACCGAAGGCGGGACCTCCGCAGCGGTTAAGTTTTGTCCGGCAGGAACCGGCTTTTTCCTAACCCGTATCGGAATCGAACCGGGCACCGGGCGGAATCTGGCACCGGTCGTGGTTGGCCGGACACCTCGGGCAGCCGGGACGGCTCGGGCAGCCGGGACGGCTCGGGCAGCCGGGACGGCTCGGGGAGCCCTTACGGCTCGGGGAGCCCTTACGACTCAGGAAGCGACTCAGGAAGCGCTGTGCGAAGCTGAAGCTGCTTGCGTTGAGAACATGACGTCCGTGTCCCAGTGCGTGAATCCGAGGGACTCGTACAGCCTGATCGCCGCGATATTGGTCTCATCCACGTACAGCATGACCTGGAACAAGCCGCGGGAGCGCAGGTAGCGAAGCCCGATCACGGTCAGCGCGCGGCCGAGGCCGGTGCCGCGCTCGGCCGGATCGACCCCGACGACGTAGACCTCGCCGATCGGCTCGTGGCCGTGGTCCGTCGTCCCGCCGCCGGGGCCAGCCGCCCCTTCCTGGCGCTGGGCAGCCGGCTGTTCCGCGCTGTGAGCGACGACCTGGCCCGGGCCGTGATGGCCTGGCATCTCCTCGGCGGCCTGGCCTGGGCCAGCGTGACCCGCCGTTTCCCCGGCGGCCTGGCCTGGGCCAGGTGACCCGCCGTTTCCCCGGCGACCTGGCCTGGACCAGAGTGACCCGCTGTTTCCTCGGCGCGGCCATGGATCTTGGTCCAGTGAAACCCGACGATCTTCCCTCCGCGCTCAGCCAGGAAGAAGCCGTCCGGGTCGAACCACGGTTCCCGCTCGCGCTGGTCCAGGTCCACCCGGGTCCATGCGCCCTGCTCAGGATGACGGGAGAAGGCCTTGCTGTTGACCGCGAGCCACTGGTCCTCATCGCGGCCGACCTCGAAGGTGCGGATGGTGAGGCCGTCCGCAAGCTGGGGGCGGCCGAGCCTGGCCTGCAGCGAGCGCCGCATCTGCCACAGTGCCCGGACCCGGCCGAAACCCGCCGCGGTCGCGAGCCTGGCCGCGGCCGGCAGATCGCCGTGCGCCCATAGCCGGAGCGGCTGGTCGCCGGCCTCGGCCACCAGGGCGCGGGTGAGTTCAAGGCCCATCCCCTGGCCGCGGTGCGCGGGATGGATCACCAGCTCGCCGCTCGGGCCCTCGACCGGATCGGTCGGGTCCAGGTGCGCGTAGCCGGCCAGTTCCCGCTGGTCGTAGAGCAGCAGATTGCGTGCCCGGGGGTCGCCGCCATACCTCAGGTGCAGCATGACGTGCTCGGAGAGCGGCCCGACGCCATCCTCCTCGGTGGCCGCGCTGACGAGCGCCAGCACCGCCGCGGCCTCGGACTCGGAGATCCGCCCGCGGACGCTGAGCTCCCGCGAGCCGGTACTGGTTCCGGGAGCACCGGTGATCGTTCCGGGAACGCCGGTGCTCATGCCGCCGGCGCTGGCCCGGCTGGGCCCGGTGCGTTATCTGCTGGCGTGTGCAGGGCTGGACCCCCTCCGCGTAACTCCGCCGGCCGCCGCCCGGCTTTCCCGGCCCGCCTGGCCGGCGTCCGCATCCGGCTCGCCGGATGCACCGGCCGGTGCCCCGCGGGCATCGGTCTTGCCCTGGGACGGGACAAAACGGTACCCGACGTTGCGGACGGTCCCGATCAGCAACTCGTGCTCGACGCCGAGCTTGGCCCGCAGCCTGCGGACATGCACGTCGACCGTGCGAGTTCCGCCGAAGTAGTCATAGCCCCATACCTCCTGGAGCAACTGCGACCTGGTGAACACCCGGGCCGGGTGCTGGGCGAGGAACTTCAGCAGCTCGAATTCCTTGAAGGTCAGGTCCAGCGTGCGGCCGCGCAGCCGGGCCAGGTAGCTGGCTTCGTCGATGACGAGATCGCCGCGGCGGATCTCGCCGGCGGCGGCCAGCACAGAGACTGTCCGGCGGCCGATAGCCAGCCGGAGCCTCGCGTCGACCTCGCCGGGGCCCGCGGTATGCAAGATCACGTCGTCCGCGCCCCAGTCAGCGGTGACGGCCGCCCAGCCGCCTTCGGCCACCACGGCGAGGATGGGCACCTCAAGGCCGGCCCCGCGCAGTTGTCGCACCAGGCTCTTGGCCTGCATAAGATCACGACGTGCGTCAATCAGCATCACGTCAGCGGGCGGACCGCCGGTCGCCGAGGCAGCCTCGGCCGGCGCCAGCCGGACCGCATGCGGCAGCAGGCCCAGGGAAGGCAGGATGTCGGCAGACGACTCCGGCGCGCCAGTCAGCAGGAGCACGTCGCTCAACCGTCGCCACCTCCGGTCCGCGGTGCCGTCCACGGCAAGCTGCCCACCGGCACCCGCGAGGACCCAGGGCGGCGTTGCCCGGACTCGCCTATGAGCGAGGATAGCTGATATGGCCATAGTGACGCTCCGCTACTGGGCCGCGGCCAAGGAGGCGGCGGGGATCGCCGAGGAGACCATTGCCGCGGACACGCTGGCCGGCGCGCTGTCGGCGGCCGGCGCCAGCGCGGGCCAGGACTCGGTGTTCCGTGCGGTACTCGCCCGCTCATCGTTCCTGATCGACGGCAATCCGGTCGGGGTCCGCGCCCCGGACGCAGTGATGCTGTACGACGCGTCCGTGATCGAGGTGCTACCTCCCTTTGCTGGCGGATAGCGCGCGGCGGCCCGCGCGCCGCCGCAGGTCAGGCCGCCCGTCGCGATGAAACGCGGGAGGACGGGTGAACCATCGGGCCGAGCCGGACGTTTCCTAAGTGTGGCTGGCCGGAGCAGTACGGGTCGCCGGGGACCGCAGGGACCGGTCTCCGACGAGGCTTTGGTGCGCACGCTTTACGCTGAGCACGCTGGCCCGTTGCTCAGGTACGCGCTGCACCTAACCAGCGGCGACCGGCAGCGCGCCGAGGACATCGTGCAGGAGACGCTGCTGCGGGCGTGGCTGCATCCGGATGCCATCGCCGAGCGGCCGGCCCGGCCGTGGCTTTTCGCGGTGGCGCGCAATCTGGCCGTGGATGCCTATCGGGCCAGGCGGGCGCGGCCGCACGAGGTCGGCGAGGCCGCGCTGGAGCTGATCCCGGCGCCGGACGAGGCCGACCGCGCCCTTGAGTCGTGGGCCGTGGCGGATGCGCTGAAGACGCTGCGGCCCGAGCATCGCGGAGTCCTGCTGGAGACCTACTACCGGGGCCGCTCCGTTGCGGAGGCGGCCGTTGTGCTCGGCATACCGGCCGGCACCGTCAAGTCCCGGACGTTCTACGCGCTCCGGGCGCTGAAGCTCGCACTAGAGGAACGGGGGCTTGCGCCATGACCGGCCCGGCCTGCCGTGACATCCGTCAGGCGCTCGGCATCTACGTCGTCGGGGCGATCGACCCTGCCGAGCGCTCGGTCGTTGACATTCATCTGAGCACCTGCCCGGATTGCCGTGAGGAGCTGGCCGGCCTGGCTGGCCTGCCGGCCCTGCTCGGCCGGGTGCCCGCCAGCGAAGCCGAGCGGCTGATCCTGCACAGCGAGGACCTGCACGACCCGCAGCCCCCGCCTGAACTGCTGAACTCGCTGCTCAAGCGGGTGGCCGAGCGCCGGGCGTCGCGCCGGTGGAGCGGCATCCTCGCCGCCGCGGCGGCAATCATCATTGCGGTGGCCGGCGGCGCGGTCGGCGCCCGCATCATCGCTCCTGGCGGGCAGCCGCACCATGCCACCACGATCCAGGCAGCCGAGGTGGTGAGCGCGCGCAACCCGCATACGGGCGTCAGCGCGATCGTCAGCTACGCCGGCAAGTCGTGGGGCACCGAGATGCAGGTGTGGGTAGCCGGGATCCCCGCGGAACGACCTGCCAGTTCTGGGTCGTGGACTCGCATGGGAGAAAATGGCAGGTCGACAGCTGGACCATCCTCGGCCAGGGTGCGGCGAGGTACCCCGCGTCATCGTTGCTCCCGGCCACGCAGGTGCGCAGCTTCGAGGTCATCTCCCGCGGTCATGTGCTCGTCACGGTGCCGGCGAGCTGATACCGGGAATGTCCCGGCGGGCGCCGGCGCTCTATAGGCCATGACGGCAGGCCTGATCGTGTGCGTGGCCGCGCTCGCGGTGGCGACTGCGGCCGGGCTTATCTGGCGGCGGCGCAACGGCAGGATGCGGCCGGTCCCGGGCGGCAGGCCAATCGCCGGCCAGGCAGCCGTGGCCGAGGGATCCGCCGGCGAGGCGGCTGATGGCAACGCCGCTACTGGCCGCCGCACCGCTGAGCAGGCCGCCACCGGCCAGGCAGCCCCTGAGCGGGCAGCCACCGGCCAGGCAGCCGCAGGCCAGGAAACCGCAGGCCAGGCAGTCGCCGGCCACCCAGGGGTCGGCTGGCCAGCCGCTGGCCGGGCGGCCGCTGGCCGGGTCGCCCGGCGCCAGCCGCGCTCGCGGGTCACGAGTTCCGGGCCGGACATTACCGATGCGGAACTCGGCGGCCCGCTCGGCTCGCGGGCCACGCTGCTGCAGTTCTCCTCGGCCTTCTGCGCGCCGTGCCGGGCCACCAGGAGGGTGCTGGCCGAGGTGGCCGGGATGACTGACGGGGTAGCGCACCTGGAGATCGACGCGGAATCCCACCTGGACCTCGTTCGCCGGCTGGATGTCCGCCGCACGCCCACCGTCTTCGTGCTTGGCCCGGACGGCCGCATCGCGCACCGGGCCAGCGGCCAGCCGCGCAAGGCCGACGTGATAGCGGCACTGGGCGAGGTGACCTGACGTGCATTATCCTGTAATCAGATCGGAAAAGCAGGTAGTTGCCCTTACCCCGCTGCTGACCAGGCGGCGGGCGGTAGATTTCTGCCGCTGCGACAGCTGACAATAACGGCCCCGGAGCGGTCCGGGCAGGCCGGCAACTGGCCGGGCAGCACGCCCGGGCATAGCCTGCGGGAGGCCGCTAGGGAGCGCGCGGGGGACGGGTAGCACTAGCACCGATCTAGGGTCAGCACCGCTGAAAGGGACACCGCAGATGGACATCGATCCGAGAGGTCCGCGCTTCGGCGCGCTGATTACCCTCGTTGTCTTCGCGATCGTCCTGATCACCGGCAGCGTCTGGCTGCTGGCCGCGCAAGGGCTCGTCTTCGCGGCCGGCTGCCTGCTCGGCATGCGGAGATCCCCGTACGGGCTGCTCTACCGCTGGCTGGTCAGGCCGCGGCTCGGGCCGCCGAAGGAACTGGAGCCCGAGGCGCCGCCCCGCTTCGCGCAGGGCATCGGGCTGCTGATCAGCGTTATCGGAGTTATCGGCTACGGGACGGGAGTGACGGCGCTGGGCATGGCGGCCGCCGCGGCCGGCCTGATCGCCGCGTTCCTCAACGGAGTCTTCGGCCTCTGCCTGGGCTGCGAGATGTATCTGCTTATCCGCCGAGTCTGGCCGGGCCGTCAGGTAACTGACGCCGGCCGAATCTAACAAGGAGGTTCCCGATATGAGCCGTTCCGACGTCCTGGTGGACGCTGGCTGGGTTGAGGCCCATCATGGCGACGCTGGCGTGGTGCTCGTCGAAGTGGACGAGGACACCAGCGCCTACGGCAAGGGCCACATCCCGGACGCAGTCAAGATCGACTGGAAGACGGACCTGCAGGACCCGGTGCGCCGCGACTTCGTGGACAAGGCCGGCTTCGAGGCGCTGCTGTCGGCGCGCGGCATCTCCAACGACGACACGGTCGTGCTCTACGGCGGCAACAACAACTGGTTCGCGGCCTACGCGTACTGGTACTTCAAGCTGTACGGGCACCACAACGTCAAGCTGCTCGACGGCGGCCGCAAGAAGTGGGAGCTGGAGTCGCGCGAGCTGGTCACCGACGTCCCGCAGCGGGCCAGCACGAACTACCACGCGAGGGAGCAGGACTACTCGATCCGGGCATTCCGCGACGAGACCGTGGCGGCCATCGGCAAGCTCAACCTGGTGGACGTCCGGTCGCCGGATGAGTTCGCCGGCCGGCTGCTCGCCCCGGCCCACCTGCCGCAGGAGCAGGCGCAGCGCGGCGGGCACATCCCGACCGCGAAGAACGTCCCCTGGTCGAAGGCGGCGGAGGAGGACGGCACGTTCAAGTCCGACGACGCGCTGCGCACCCTCTACGGCGACGAGGCGGGCGTGGACTTCGGCAAGGACACCATCGCCTACTGCCGGATCGGCGAGCGCTCCGCGCACACCTGGTTCGTGCTGCATGAGCTGCTCGGCCAGCCGAACGTGAAGAACTACGACGGGTCGTGGACCGAGTACGGCTCGCTGGTCGGGGTTCCGATCGAGGTCGGAGACGGCAAGTGAGCAATGACGGGTGCGGCGCGCCGGCTGGCGGCGTAACGGCCGCCGCCAGCGTCGGCAGCCAGGCGATCGTGCAGGGCCGGGTGACGCAGAACGGGGCCGCGGTGGCGACCGGCTACGCCCGGCTGCTGAACTCCGGCGGTGACTTCGTCGCCGAGGTGCCGCTGGGCGACGATGGCGGCTTCCGGTTCTTCGCTGCCCCGGGCACGTGGACGCTGCGGGTGCTCGCCCCGGGCGGGGTGCGCGCCGAGCGGGCGGTGTCGGCCGACACCGGCCAGGTCACCGAGCTTGAGGTGGCCGTCTGAGGCATCCCACCCGTTACTGATGGCTGGCCTGATCGTGGCCGGGGTTCCGCGCACTACGCCGGACCCGGCCACGATCATGTCCGGCCAGGAAGACCGGCCCGGGGCGCGCCCGCGATCCGCCCCGTGGCCTGCTGCACGGTCTGCTACGGCTTTGCGCAGTTTGCTCGTTCTCCGCCTTGTCATCTGTTCGTCGCTTGTTTTGTCCCCTGTTGTTCAACTTCCCGTTACCTGAGCCCTTGAGGATGACCGTGGCCGCAACAAACGGCCGGCACGTCCAACGCAGAGCTTGGAGGCGAAGCGGAAGGTGTCGATCGAGGCGGATCCGGCAAGGTCCGGGCCAGGCGCGGCCAACACTGGCACCGGGACCAGCGCTGCCGTCCGGCAGGATCTGACCGGGGAGCCCGCGCTGGCGAACGGATCCACCTCGCTGCAGGCCGTGGATCTGACGCTCAGCTTCGGGCCGCGCGCGGTGCTGAGCAACATCTCCCTGGACGTCCAGCAGGGCGTCGTGACGGCACTGCTCGGGCCGACGGGCTCGGGCAAGACCACCCTGCTGCGGACGTTCAACCGGATGAACGACAAGGTGACCGGCTACCGGCACGCCGGCGACGTGCTGCTGGACAACCGGAGCATCTGGCATCCCGGCGTCGAGCTGATGTCGCTGCGGCGCAAGGTCGGGATGCTCTTCCAGCGGCCCAACCCGTTCCCGATGTCCATCATGGATAACGTGGTCGCCGGGGTCCGTGCGCACCGCCTGGCCAGCCGGAACGGGCTCAAGGCCATCGCGCGGCAGCGGCTGTCCGAAGTCGGCCTCTGGGATGCCGTCGGCGACCGGCTCAAGGACTCGCCGTTCCGGCTTTCCGGCGGCCAGCAGCAGCTGCTCTGCCTGGCCAGGGCGCTCGCGATCGAGCCCGAGGTACTGCTGCTCGACGAGCCGACATCCTCGCTGGACCCGGTCGCGACCGAGTCGATCGAGGCGCTCATCCGCACCCTGGTGCCCCGCCTCACCGTGGTGATCGTCACCCACAACCTCGCCCAGGCCCGCCGGGTCTCCGACCGGACGGTCTTCCTGAATCAGGGACGCCTGGTCGAGCACGGCGAGACCCAGCAGGTTTTCGAGAACCCCGCCGAGGAGGAGACCGCTCGCTACGTCGGCGGCCGGTTCGGCTAGCCAAAGAGACCCACCCGCACGGGAGGACAGCACTCCTCCCGCACGGGGGCAAGGACCGCGCGAAGCCGCGCGGGCCTCATCGCACGCATCCGCGCGCGAGTCGGTATAGCGCACGTGAAAACGTGCAGGAACGAAGGAGTATTCCGAGGTGGCCAATAAAATCCGCATGGCGTGCACGGCGGCCGCACTGGTCCCGCTCGCCCTGCTGGCGGCCTGCGGCAGTTCAGGTGGTAATTCCACGACTGCAGCAACTCCGTCGTCGTCGCCCGCCGCGAGCGCTTCCTCTAACGGCGTCTCGCTCACCGAGACCGGGAGCACGCTGATGTTCCCGCTCTTCGGTGCATGGCAGACCGCCTACAACACGACGGTCACGACTGTCACGATCACCACTGCCGGGACCGGCTCGGGTACCGGAATCGCCGACGCGGGCACGGGTACCGTGACCATCGGCGCGTCCGATGCCTACCTGTCGCCGGCCATCTCGAGCCAGTACCCCGGCCTGATCAACATTCCGCTGACCGTGGCCGCACTCATGGTCAACTACAACCTGCCCGGGGTGAAGACGCCGCTGAAGCTCAACGGCACGGTGCTGGCCCAGATCTACACCGGCAAGATCAAGACCTGGAACGACCCGGCGATCGCGAAGCTCAACCCGGGCGTGACGCTGCCCAGCATGAAGATCACCACGCTGCACCGTGCGGACAGCTCAGGCAGCACGTTCCTGTTCACCTCGTACCTGAATGCCCAGGACCCGTCCGGCTGGCCCGCCACGGACGTCAACACCACGGTGAGCTGGCCTTCCGGGCCCGCCCAGGATGCCGAGACCGGCAGCGGCGGCATGGTGACCGGCTGCCAGGGCATCAAGGGCTGCATCGCCTATATCGGCATCAGCTACCTGGCCAAGACCACCGCGGCCGGGCTCGGCACGGCGTCGC
This sequence comes from uncultured Actinomycetes bacterium, assembly GCA_963707065.1. Lineage (GTDB taxonomy): Bacteria > Actinomycetota > Actinomycetes > Streptosporangiales > Streptosporangiaceae > Palsa-506. The sequence continues at coordinate 162,746 of CAVPPJ010000053.1, read as the reverse complement.
TGGCCAACAAGGCCGGCAAGTACACGCAGCCGACCACTAAGACCATCGACGCGGCGCTGGCCAGCTTCTCCGGCTCCACCCCGGCCAGCGGGTCCCAGGCGCTAATCAACACCTCGGCGGCCAAGGGCTACCCGATCATCAACTACGAGTACGCGGTGGTGAAGAAGGCCCAGCCGAGCGCGGCCGTCGCCGCGGCGCTCAAGGCCTTCCTCAAGTGGACGGTCACCACTGGCAGCTACCTCCACGTTCCTCGCGCCAGTCGGCTTCGAGCCGCTGCCGTCGAACGTGAAGACCATTGCCGAGAATCAGATCGCGTCGATTAGCGGCTGATTCAGTGGCAACCTCGGCACCGATGGCCCAGCCGGAGGGAGGGGCGGGTTTCCCGCCCCCCGCCGGCCCGGCGGCGCGTTCCGCAACAGGCTGAGTAACGGCGACCTGCTCCGCTGGACCGGCCGCGTTGGCGCGTTCATCCCGCTGCTCGCGCTGGGATTCATCCTGGTCACGCTGATCATCGAGGCATTCCCGGCGATCAAGTTCAACGGCGGGAACTTCCTGACGGGAACCGCGTGGAGCTTCGGTGCTGGCTTCGCCGCGCCAATAACCACCGGCGGCATCGTGCATCAGCCGGGGGAGACCTTCGGTGCGCTGCCGGAGATCATCGGGACGCTGGAGACCTCCGCGATCGCCCTGATCATCGCGATCCCGGTTTCCGTGGGGGCCGCGCTGGTCATCGTCGAGCGGCTGCCGAGGCGGCTGGCGAACATCATCGGGACGTTCCTCGAACTGCTGGCCGGTATCCCCAGCGTGGTCATCGGGCTGTGGGGGGCCGTCACCTTCGGGCCGATCCTCGCCAAGCACGTATATCCGGTCATCGCCAGTCACGCACCTGACGTGCCCATTCTCAGATTCTTCCGCGAGCCTACGGGTAACGGCCAGGGGCTGCTGACCTCCGGCCTCATCCTCGCGGTCATGGTGATCCCGATCATCGCCGCGACCTCGCGCGATCTCATCCGCGGCGTCCCGCTGCTGCCGCGCGAGGGCGCGGTCGCGCTTGGCCTGTCCGACTGGGAATGCGCGCGGCGGGTAACCCTGCCCTGGGTGGCGGCCGGCATCATCGGCGCCGCGGTGCTCGGCCTCGGCCGGGCGCTCGGCGAGACCATCGCCGTCGCCATGGTCTGCGGGGTCGCGCTCGGCCAGATCCCGACGAACATTTACGGGGAAATGGCCACGATCGCCGCCAACATCGTGCAGAACCTCGACACCGCGATCACCGGGCCGCTGGGTGTCAAGACCTACGCCGAGCTTGCCCTGGTGCTCATGGTCATCACTCTCAGCGCGAACGTGGCCGCGCGGCTGATGGTCCGCCGGGTATCCGGCACCGCGCTGCCGGTCGGCAGGGGGCTGTAATGAGCCTAGGCAGGACTTCGTCTGCCCCGCCTGGCACGGGCATGGCGGCTGGCAGCGGCAGCGACTGGCCCGCGATCCCGATGCGCAGGAAGGTCACCAACGCCGTTTTCTGGGGCGCCTGCGCCGCCTGCCTGGCCGTGATCGTGGTGCCGACGCTCTGGCTGGCCGGCGGCGTCGTGGCGCGGGCCATCCCGGTCTTTCAGTGGAGCGTGCTCACCACGGACACCACCGGGACGGGCGGCGGCCTGGAGAACGCGATCCTCGGCACCCTGGCCATCACCGTCGGCGTGGTGATCGTCAGCGGCACCATCAGCATGCTCACCGGCCTGTACCTGGCCGAGTTCGCCATCGGCAGGCACCGGGGCATCCTGCGCGGCGCCTACGAGGTGCTGTCCGGCATCCCGTCCATCGTGATGGGCTATGTCGGCTTCATTACGCTGGTGGTGGGCCTGCACTGGGGATTCGGCCTGCTGCCCGCCGTGGTCGTGCTGTCGGTGATCACGATTCCCTACATCACGAAGTCCGTCGAGAGCTCGCTGTCGCAGGTGCCGGTCTCCTACCGGGAGGGCGCCGAGGCGCTGGGCATACGGCCCATCTGGACGCTGCGGAAAATCGTGCTGAAGTCGGCGCTGCCCGGCATCATGACCGGCCTGCTGGTAGCCGTCGCCATCTCGGTCGGCGAAACGGCGCCGCTGCTGTACACGGCGGGCTGGAACGATGCGAATCCCACCCACCACCTGACCAATAACCAGATCGGCTTCCTCACCTACCCCGTCTGGAGTTTCTTCGACTCCCCGGTCCGGGGACTGCAGGTGCTGTCCTATGACGCGGCGCTGCTGCTGCTCGTGTTCGTGCTGCTGATCATCATCGCGGGACGGGTGATCATCGCGATCTCCCGGCGACATGCCGAGTGACCGCAGCGCGCAAGGCCAGCGACGGACCGGTACATGCCCACGCCGGGCCGGTCTTCGCGGATCGCACCGGGCTTTCGGCTGACGACCCGCCAGGGTTGAGCCGCCAGCCCGCGGCCGGAACGCCCCGTGACAGTGCCGCCGATGGCGATGCCGCCGGATCGGGTGCCGGCCGGCCACACGGGACGGCGGCCGGGGTTCTCGCGGACCGGCTGGCGGCGGCCCTGGTCCACCATGAGCCCGGCTGGCGGCTGCCCCGGCACACTGCACTCGCCCGGCGGTACAACGTCAGCACGGCCGAGATCGACGTCGCGGTGGGCGAACTGGCCGCCCGGCACCTGATCAGCCGCATGCCGGACGGGCAGCTGTACCGGGCCAGCCCGGCTGAGTACCTCATCCCGCTGGAAGGAACGCCCCGCCTCGCCTCGCATCTCGACCCGATGGGCGCGAAGATCACCTGCCGGAGCCGGCAGGTGTCCTGGCGCCGGGTGCCCGAGGACATCGGCTGGGTGCTCGGCGTGCCGCCCGGTGACTCGGCCTGCGTCGTGCGGCTGCTGTGGACCGCCGACGGGGAGCCCGCCGCGCTCGCCACCACCTACCTGTCCAGGCACATCGCGGGCCAGCCCGCGGACAAGGGCGCCGCGGCGCCGGCCGCGGTCACGGCGCTGCCGCTGCTGATGACACCAGGCACGGACGACGGGACGGCAGCGGCCGGCGACCCCGGGGCGGCCTGGGCGCCGCGCGCGCTCTTCGTCGAGATGCACCCGCCGCCGCCCTCGGTCGCCAGGAGCCTCCGGCTCGCCTCCGGCCAGTCCGCCGCCATGGTCACCGTGCGATTCGACGATCCAGCCCAGGACCGGCCGGCCGCCCTCGCGATAACCGTGCTCCGCCCCGACCTGTTCAGGATCGTGGTGGAGTCTCCCGCCGGTTTCTTCCCGCACGGAACTGACGGCAGTTTCTCCGGTGCCTGGACACGCGCCCTGCAGGACTGGGAACCTTGACCCGAAATGCCTGGCCCCGCAGCCACCGCAGCGGAGCGCGCACCGCGGCGTGCCCGCTACCTGATTCCGCCGGATACTCCGCGCCGCGGTGAGATCCTCGCGGTCTTCGGTGTGGCCATACTGCTGGCGCACTTACTATTCGCCCAGCTCACGCTCGTGCTTGCGATTGCGCTAACTGCGGTTGACAGGATCAGCAGATGGCGGCCGCAGTGGCTGGCCGTCCCGGCTGGCGTGGGGCTGATCTGGGCGCTGGCGATCGGACCGCCCGCCGCGCTGGCAGGCCTGACCGCCGGGCCCCGGCAGGTGTGGGCCTACCTCGGCAGCATCGCCGGGCATCCGGGCCGGCTGCTGCACCTGAGCGCGGCGTTCACCGGGATGGGCCAGTGGCTGCCCAGGCAATTGCCGCTCGCGCTCGTCCTGGCCACGGCGGAAGCGGCGGCAGTGCGCTGGCTGAGCTGGCTGCATACTGACGCCGCCGCCGCGGCGCCGCCGCGCCCCGGCCTGATCGTGGCCGCGCGGCGACGGTACGCGACCGCGGCGATCCGGTCCGGCGGTGTCGTCACCAGGGACGGCGGAGCCCTGGGCATCGACCAGGCGGCCGGCCGCCAGGCGGCGATCTCCTGGCGTGCCGCCGAGGGCGGCGTGCTCGCCGCGGGCGCGCCCGGACCGGGCCCGGCCGCGACCGGCTTCCAGCTCGTGCACGCGGCGATCAGGCGGCGCAAGCCCGTCATCGCCGTTGACCTGGCCGGAACCTCCTGGCTGGCCGGATCGCTGGCTGCCGTGTGCGGCGCGGCAGGTGCTCCGTTCTACCAGTTCGGCGAGGCCGGGCAGGCGTCCTACGAGCCGCTGCGCGGCGGCGATCCGGTCCGCGGCGCCTCGCTGCTGCTGGGGATGATCGACTGGGCGGGGGCGGCCGGCCGGTACCGGCGCGCCGCCACCGGCTACCTGGGTGACGTGTTCGCGGTGCTAGCCGCCGCGCCAGGTGACCCGCGTGAGCCAGTGCTCGATGACGTAGTGCGCCTGCTGAGCCCGGCAGCGCTGCGGGCCCGGCTTGACCGGGTGCCCGCCTACCATCCGCACCGCAGCGCGCTCGCGGAGCGGGTGGCGGCCTCGGCCAGCCTGGCCGAGGCTGACCCGGCGACGCTGCTGGCCGTGGCCAGGCAGCTGACCGCGCTGCGGTCCGCGCCGATCGGCCGCTGGCTGGGCCCGGCTGGCCAGCGCATCAGCCTGGGCCAGGTGATCCGTGAACGGGCTGTCGGCCTCTTCGCGCTCGGCAATGGCACGCACGACCCGGCCGCCACCATGGTCGCCGGGCTGATTGCCTTCGATGCGATGGCCTTGTTCGCCGAGCTGCGCGGCATCCCGGCGAGCGGGGACGGCGTTGCCTGGTTCAACGGATGCGAGACGCTTGACCAGCCGGCGCTCGCCGAGCTGGTGGCCCGCGGCGGCCGGGCCGGCATGACGGTGCTGCTGGGCACCACGTCAGAACGCGCGGCAGCCAGCCTCGCCGGGGACGTCAACGTCCTCGCCATTCACCAGCTGGCCGATCCGGAGGCGGCCGGGCAGCTCGCGGCCCGCTCCGGCGCAGGCACGGCCGGGGGCGGCCCGGGCCCGGCCGCGCAGCCCGGCGCCGCCGCCGGACCCGCTGCGTCCGCGGAGCCCGGCGCGGCCGTCCCGCCCGGGCCGGCCGCGGTACCGGACTGGGCCCGGCGGATGGCCGCCCCGGCGGCAGCCGGGTCATCAGCCGCTGCCGGGGCGGGCGCCGCAGCGCCGGCACCGGCGGCGCGCCATCCGGTCGGCAGGAAGGGCAGCCCGGTAGTGACGGCGGACTCGCTGCTGCGCCTTCGCCAAGGTGCTTTCACGCTGGTGATGAAGAGCCCGGAGCGGCAGATCCTGCCGCTGTGCCAGGCGGTGCACGCGCGCATACCCGGCAGGCCGGCATGACAGCGCAGTCCGCCGGACGCGGTCGCGGCGGGGCCGGACTGACCGCGCCGTCGCGGCCCCGGACGGCGGGCCGGGCGCCGGCCGGCCCGCCGGGCCCGGACGGCACGCGAGTCCGGGCCGACCGGGTCTACGTCGGCTGGCAGTACGGGCGGCTGCATCCCGATCCCGGCCCGCAGCCGCGGCGGCCGGTCCCGCCGGAGGCAGAGCAGCTCAATCCGGGCTGGCTGGCGGCCCAGCGACGCGAGGAGAAACGGCTGGACCGGCCGCTGAAACTGGCCTGCGGCGGGTCGGCCGCGCTCGCCGCCATCCTGCTGGCGCTCTGGCAGGCCGGCCTACTGAACATCGCGCTGACCGGCCTCGGGGTCGTCGGCTGCCTGGCCGTCGTGGTCCGCAGCGGGCGGGCGGTCCGGGCGGGCGGGCGGGACCTGTCGTCCCGGATCGAGACCGAGCGGCAGCGGATCGAGGTAATCCGCGCGTCGCAGCAGCGCAGGCTGGCCAGCTGGCAGGAGGCGCACGCACGGCAATTCACCGAATGGCAGTCGCGCCGCGCCGCGTTCGACCGGCAGCTGAACTGGTACGCGGTGTCGCTGCCCGCCGAGATCGACCGGGTCGACGTGGTCGGCGGGACCCTGTCCGGCTGGTCGGCGATGCTCACGATGATCGCCGCGCCGCGGCTGGCGGCGGGCGGCGAGGTTACCGTGCTCGACCTGACCGAGGGCGGCGTGGCCCACGACCTGCTCGCGGTGGCGGGCCGGTCCGGGATCGAGCCGCTGGTCTGGGTGCTGCCCAGGGACCTGCCCAGGCTTGACCTCGGGTGCGGGCTGGGCCGCGAAGCGCTGGCCGACCTGCTGGCCAGCACGGTGAGCGTCGGCGGCCAGCCCGGCGTCGCGGCTGACCCGTCGCAGGACAACGCGATCCTGGACCGGGTCCTGGAGGTGCTCGGCGATGCGGCCAGCATCGCCCAGGTCACGGCCGCGCTGCGGGCGCTGGCCCAGGTCGGGGATCCGCGCGAGGACCTGCACTCCGGGCTGCTCAGCGCGGATCAGCTGGCCCGGATCACCGCGCTGTACGGCCGCGGCGCGTCGGACCGGGTGGTGATCGACCGCGCGTGGGCGCTGGAGTCCAGGCTCCGCAAGCTGGAGCGCCTCGCGCCGGCGCCGGTGCACCTGCCGCCCAGCAGGCTCCGGGTGGCGTGGCTGGACCGGCGGGCCGGGGTATTCGGCAACAAGGTGCTGAGCACCTACGTCACGGCCGCCATGACGCACCTGCTCCGGCAGTCGCCGGCCGCGGAGCCCGGCCAGCCGTGGCAGCACGCGCTGTGCGTGCTCGGCGCCGAGAAGCTCGCCGGCGAGGTGCTGGACGGGCTCTGTGACGCCTGCGAGGCGTCCGGGACGGGCCTGGTCATCGCCTACCGCTCGATCCCGGCGCACGTGAAGGAACGGCTCGGCCGGGGAAACGCGGCGATCGCGTTCATGCGGCTGGGCAACGCCGAGGACGCGAAGACGGCGAGCGAGCAGATCGGCACCGAGCACCGGTTCGTGCTCAGCCAGCTGACCGACACCGTCGGCACCTCGGTCACCGATACCGGCGGCGGCTCCTACACCAGCACCGTCGGCAGGTCCGATTCCGTTGCCGACTCGGTGTCGTCGAGCGTGACCGAAGGGCGCAGCAGGGGGCGCGGCCGCAGTCATCAGGACGCGCTCGCGCCGTTCGGGCACTTCACCGGGTCGGCGAGCCGGGATTCCAGTTACTCGCGCAGCACCTCGGACTCGCGCTCGCTCACCGATGGCATTAACGAGAGCACTTCCTGGGGACTGAGCACGTCCCGGGCGGTCGGCGGCAACGAGTCGCTGGCCAGGACGGCGCAGCGATCCCGCGAGTTCCTGGTCGAGCAGCATGAGCTGCAGCAACTGCCGCCCAGCGCCATGATCGTCTGCTACGCCGGCCCAGCCGGGCGGCAGGTGGTGCTGGCCGACGCGAACCCGGGCATCATGACGCTGCCGACCGCGACCCTGGCCAGCCTGGAGGACGCACGCCGGGCGCCGGAGATGGCAGTGCCCGTCCGCGGCTGGGCCGCCGCTGCAGCCGCTGCCGCTGCTGATGCGGGGCCGGCCAGCGCCGAGGGCAGCGCGGGGCCGGCCGGCGGTGATCCGGGCGCCAAGCACGGTTCCGGGCCAGGCAGGCCGGCTGCCCTGGCCGCCACCGGGCCGTGCTCCGGGCGAGGCACCGGCACGCGCGCCGCGTGATGCGCCGGCCCGCTGGTCCGAGCCCGGCGGGCAGCCGCCGCCCAACCTGGGTCCGCCGCCCGAGCGGCTGGACTGGCGCACGTACCGCCGGTAAGGCTCTGCGGCCAGCTGCCCCGGCGGCCCGAAGGCGGCCTGCGCATCGAGGTGAGCTTCCCGGCCGGGTGGCCATCAGGGCGCCAGGCACAGGTTCCGCACCGGTAAGAGGGTGGCATCGGCGGCACAGGACTGGTATGCACACAAGGTGGGCGGAACCTCGGGGATCGGGGGCGGCACGGCCGGGCCGTGGTACCGGGTCCTGGCGATCGCATCTAACGGCAGCGGCGGCGGCTCCGCGGAGCACGACTACGTCGCGATCCTGCCTGCCGCGCTGAACGCCGCCATGCACCGGCGGCCGTTCATCGCGGGGTGGCTGTCGCGCGGCGGCGGGGCGCCGCTTGAGCTGATCACGAACGCGGGACCGCTTCCGGCGGCCGCGCTGGCCGACGGGCCGGCCCAGCGCCCGCCGCCGGACGCGCCGCCCGGGCACCCGCCGCCGGACGCGCCGCCCGGGCACCCGCCGCCGGACGGGCCGGCGGGGCGGCCGGCGCTTGCTTCCGGCGGCAGCGGGATGGTGGAGCTGCTGTTCCCCGGCGGCGCCCGCGGCGTGCCGGTGCCGGACAGCTGGCTGGCCGATCTTGACCGGCTGGTCTGGGCGCCCTGCCCGGCCCGCCAGGCGCCGCCGCTCGCCGGGGAGCAAAGCGGGCGCGGGCAGCGCCGCGGCATGCCGCCGGGAGCCGACCCCGGCCACCAGGGCGGTCAGCGCGCGGACCCCGGCGACGGCTACGTTCCGCTGTTCGAGTCAACCCTGGTTTCCCTGATGACCCGGCCGTTCGGCTGGCTGGTAGTCGCGGAGCCGACCGACCTTATCGACGCGGAGATCGCCGAGCTGCGCACGCAGCTGAACGTGCTCCGCCGATACGACGAGGAACGAGCACGCCTCGACGTCGAGCGGTCCGAACGACGGCTCGCTGAGCTGGACGCCTTCCGCGAGGCAGGGCTGTGGAACGTGCGGGTGCTGGCCGGCGCGGCCAGCGAGGAGGAACTCAGCCTGCTCGCGCCGGTGCTGGTCGGCTCCGTCGGCCTGGCCGGCCACCCGTACCGGCTGCGCAGCGCGGAAGGGGTGCACGAGCTGGCGGACGCGCTCGTAGTCAAGCTGGCGGACGAGCGGGATGGCTCCGAGGTCCCGTTCGCCGCGACGGCCGGGGCGCTGGCGGCGCTCACCGGGCTGCCCCGCGGCGAGGTACCCGGCGTCCGGGTGCTCGAGCCTGGCTGCTTCGACGTCACCAGCGAGACGCGCGACGGCCCCTCGATTGACCTCGGCGAGATCCTGGACGGCCAGGACCGGCCGGTCGGGACGTTCCGGGTGCCGCTCGCCACGCTGAACCGGCATGCCCTGGTGGCCGGCGCGACCGGCGCCGGCAAGTCGCAGACGGTCCGGCACATGCTGGAGCAGCTGACCCGGGCCGGCGTCCCCTGGCTGGCGATCGAGCCGGTCAAATCCGAGTACGCCGCGATGGCCGGCCGCCTCGGCGCGGCCGGCCAGGTCACGGTGATCAATCCGGCCGACCCCGCGACGGTGCCGATATCGGTGAACCCGCTGGCCCCGGAGCCCGGTTACCCGGTGCAGGCGCATATCGACATGGTCCGTGCGCTGTTCCTGGCCGCCTTCGCCGCGGACGAGCCGTTCCCGCAGATCATGTCGCAGGCGCTGCAGCGCGTCTACGCGGCCTGCGGCTGGGACGTGGTGACCGGGGCTGGCGTGCCCGGCGCGCCGTCCGGGCCGGTCGTCCCGACGCTGGCGCAGCTGCAGCGGGCCGCCCTGGAGGTCATCGACGACGTGGGCTACGGCCGGGAACTGCAGGCCGACGTCCGCGGTTTCGTCGACGTGCGGCTGCGCTCGCTGCGGATCGGCTCGGCGGGCAGGTTCTTCGAGGGCGGGCATCCGGCTGACATCGGCGAGCTGCTCCGCCGCAATGTCGTGCTCGCGATCGAGGACGTGGCCAACGACGAGGACAAGGCTTTCCTGATCGGCACGCTGATCATCAGGATCGTGGAGCACCTGCGGCTGCGCGCTCGGGGCACCGGTGCCGCCCCCGGCCAGGCCGCGGGCGCGGCCGCCGGCGCCGCTGCCGCCGGCGGCGCTGCCCCTGGTGCCGCCGCCGGGCCCGGCCACTCGCTGCGGCACGTCATCGTGATCGAGGAGGCCCACCGCCTGCTGCGCGCCAGCAGGGAGGGCGCCAGCGAGCATGCGGTCGAGCTGTTCGCCAGCATGCTCGCGGAGATCCGGGCCTACGGCGTCGGCATCGTGGTAGCCGAGCAGATCCCGTCCAAGCTCGTCCCTGACGTGGTGAAGAACACCGCGCTGAAGATCCTGCACCGGCTGCCCGCCCAGGATGACCGGCAGCTGGTCGGCGCGGCCATGAACCTGGACGGCGATCAGTCCCGGCAGGTGGTGTCGCTGGAGCCCGGGATGGCCGCGGTCTTCGCCGACGGGATGGACCGGCCGCTGCGGATCCGGGTGCCGTGCGGCGAGGACAGGGAGCAGGGCGGCGGCCACGCCGTCGCGGCGGCACCGGTCAGCGGCAGGCGCTGCGCGGCGTGCGGCCCGGTGTGCGTCGACGGCCGCGCCTGCACGCTGCTCGAGCTGCGGGCGGCTGACCTGCTGGCCGGGTCGCCGGATGATGCCTGGCTGCGGGTCTGGACCGAGGCGCTCGTGCTCGCCTACCTCACCAACCGGCGGCTGCCGCTGGTGCCGGCGACCTTGCGGCAGCGCTGGGCGGAGCTGGCCCCGCGGCTGCGCGAGTGCCTGCTCGCGACGGTGATCGACCGGGCGATGGCGGCCCGCGCCCTCACCGTGCGCTGCTGCTATGACCCGCAGCGGCTGTCGGCCGCCACGGCCGAGACGGCCCGCCGGATGCTGGCGGGCGGCAAGGGGGCCGGGACGCAGCCCGGCCCGGACTGGGTCATCCCGCAGCTGCGCTGGCTGCATGAGATCGACCGGGTGTACCCGCTGCACGGCGAGCCGCCCGACGTGTTCGCGCCCGCGCCGCGGCTCGACTTCGCGCTGGCCGGGGTGGCGGACCGGCCGGATGTCCGGATCGGGCAGCGGATCCGCGGCCTGCGCAGGCATCCCCTGTCGATGGAGCTGCCGCGCAACCGGCTGCCCGCATGGAATGTCCTGCTCGGCGAGGACGACCAGCGCGGCTTCACCGAGGACCTGGAGAGCATCGTGATCGGCGCGAGCCACCGCGGCCAGCTGCGCCAGGCGGCCGGCGAGATGGGCATCTCCGGCTGGCTGGAACCAGTGCTGTCCTGGCCGCGCCGTTTCATCGTCGGCCCGTAGCGGTCTGAGCGGGGCGCACTCTAACCGGCGGCTTAGCAACCGGCCAGCAAACAACATGGAGGATCCGCACGCGCGGGACGTGCGGATCCTCCGTGCTATCGGGGAACCGGCACGCGCCGCGGCCATTCCGTGCGCCTCGTCCGGCGCGGCGATGCACGAACACCGGCCGCACAGATGAGGGCAGCAGCGCTGAAGACCTATCAGTTCGATCCCGGCGCCGGATAGCATCGGCGCCCATGGGGAAGCTTCCGCTGCGCGCACGGTTCGCGACGACGGTCGGCGGCGCGGCGGGACGGGTCTCGCGGCTGACCGGCCGCGGCGACGGCTCGGTGATCGGCGGCGTGCTGAGCCTGCGGCTCGAGCCCGACCTGCTCAAGCTGCTGGCCGCTGACCGCCGGGTCGTGCTGGTCACGGGCACCAACGGCAAGACGACCACGACCCGGCTGATCACCGCCGCACTGGGCGCGCTGGGCCACGACGTGGCCTCTAATGCCTTCGGCGCCAACATGGAGGCGGGCCTGGCTTCCGCGCTCGGCCAGTCACGGGGGGCACCGTTCGCCGTGCTCGAGGTCGACGAGAAGTACATGCCGGCGGTGCTGACCGCGACCAGCGCCCGGGTGGTGGCGCTGCTGAACCTGAGCCGCGACCAGATGGACAGGGCCGCGGAGATCTGGATGGTGGCCAGGCGGTGGCGGCAGGCGCTCGCAGCCGCGCCGAACTGCCGGGTGATCGCCAACGCGGACGACCCGCTGATCGCCTGGGCGGCCGGCGCGGCCCGGCGGGTGACCTGGGTAGCGGCGGGGCAGCGCTGGCACGAGGACTCCTGGTGCTGCCCGGAATGCGGCTCGCACCTGCGCCGGGACGAACTCGGCTGGCGGTGCGGTGAGTGCGCCTTCCGCCGGCCGTCGGCCAGCTGGGTGCTCGATGGCGGCACCGTGATCGACTCGGCTGGCAAGGTCAGCGAGCTGTCACTGGCGCTGCCGGGCCGGGCCAACCGCTCCAACGCCGTGATGGCACTGGCGGTGGCTGATTTCTTCGGCGCTGACGTGGCCCAGGCGCTGCCCAGGATCCGCGAGGTGACCTCGGTGGCGGGCCGCTACACGCAGATCACGCGGCGCGGGCGGCGGATCCGGCTGCTGCTCGCCAAGAACCCGGCAGGCTGGCTGGAGGCCTTCGATGTGCTCCCGCCCGGCACCTCGCCGGTCATGCTGTCCGTCAACGCGCAGGGGCCGGACGGCAAGGACACCTCGTGGCTGTGGGACGTCGACTATCGTGGCCTGCGCGGCCGCCCGGTCTACCTGACCGGCCAGCGCCGGCTCGACCTGGCCGTCAGGCTGGAGGCCGATCAGGTCGCCTTTCAGCTGGCCGGCGGCATCGATGAAGTGGTGGACCTGGTGCCGCCGGGCGACCTGAACGTGATCGCCAACTACACGGCGTTCCAGCAGATCCGGACCGTGCTCGGCCGGGACGGCTGAAGCGGGGAACGGCTGAAGCGGGGACAGGCCGGCGCCGCGGAAACGCCGGCCGGTAACGCGATGCAGGGCCCGGCCAGGCTATGGCAGGCTGGTGACGCCGGGCAGACCGAGGAGGCTGGCTAGTGACGGAGCAACCGGAGACCCGGCAGCCGCCCAGGCACCGGCGCGGGGCGGCGAGCCTGCGGCTTGTCTGGGTCTACCCCGATCTGCTCAGCACCTACGGGGACCGGGGCAATCTGCTGGTACTCAAGCGGCGGGCCAGGCTACGGGGCATCGAGACCGAGGCCGTCGAAGTCAACTCCGATGAGCCGATACCCCGGCAGGGTGACATCTACCTGCTCGGCGGCGGCGAGGACCTGCCGCAGATCCTCGCCGCGCGGCGGCTCCGCGACGACGGAGGGCTGGCCAGCGTGGCCGGCCGCGGCGCGGTCGTCTTCGCGGTATGCGCCGGCTACCAGCTGCTCGGCACGGAGTTCGCCGGGGCGGAGGGCGAGCAGGTAGCCGGTCTTAACATCCTGGACATCAGCAGCACGCGGGGCGAGCGCCGCGGCGTCGGCGAGATTGTCGCCGACGCCGATCCGGCGCTCGGCGTGCCGCGCCTGACCGGGTTCGAGAATCATCAGGGCGTCACCGGGCTCGGTCCGGGTACCCGGCCGCTGGCGGCGGTGGCCGTCGGGGTCGGCAACGGAGACGGCACCGAGGGCGGCTACGCGCACCGCGTGCTGGGCACCTACCTGCACGGTCCCGCGCTCGCGCGCAACCCGGGCCTGGCCGACCTGATACTCAGCTGGGCCACCGGGCCGCTGCAGCCGCTGGAAGGCGCGGACGAGGAATGGGCCAGGCAGCTACGCGAGGAGCGGCTCGCCGCCGTGCCCGGCTGACCCGGCTAAGCCTGCCGCGGTCAGTACACCAGCGCCTGCGCCCCGTCGGCGATGACTTCCGCGATGAACGTGGCCGCCCCGGCGATGCGGATCCCGGTGACGACGTCGTCCCCGGTGATCTCCCGGCGGGACGCGCACTGGGTGCACAGCGTGACCGTGCCGGCCGCGAGGACGCTGGCGAGCAGCTCGCCGAGCGGTACGGCGTAGGGCAGCCGCACGTCGTCGGCGCGGTCCGGCAGCGCGAACCAGGCAGCCTCGCCGGTCAGCCACAGCGACACGTCAAGCCCGGCGGCGACCGCGGTTGCCGCGACGGTGAACGCCTGGTTGCAGCGTTCCGGGTCGTCCTTGCCCGCGGTGACCTTGACGACCAGAGAGCGAGACGGCATGCCAGAAACCCTAGCGCGGGCCTGCCGCGGCGGGCGGATCCCGGCACCTCACGGCGGCCGGCGTGGCAGCCGGGAACGGCGCTCGGGTCATGCCTAGACTCCGGGTATGCCGGGCGAGGTCAGCGGGATTCTCCTGGTGGCGGCCTTCGCCACGCTGGTGGTGCTGGGCGTCATCCTGGCCGTACGGCTGATCGGCGCGAGCTCGCCGGGCAAAGGCTCGTAGCGCCGCCCGCTTCGGTGGCCGGCCGTCCTACCCTGTCCTGCATGGAGAATGAGCCGCATCCCAGCCTTGCCCCGCTGCTGTACCTGCTCGGCCGCTGGGAGGGAGCCGGCGTCGGCGGCTACCCCACGATCGAGAGTTTCAGGTTCGGCCAGGAGATCTCGTTCAGCCACAACGGAAAGCCGTATCTCATCTACTCCAGCCGGACCTGGCTGCTGGACGACGAGGGCGCTATCGGCCGGCCGCTGGCGATGGAAACGGGGTTCTGGCGCCCGCAGCCGGACAACCAGCTGGAGGTCCTGCTCGCGCATCCGACCGGGTTCGTCGAGGTCTACCTGGGCCAGGTCAGCGGGACGAAGATAGAGATGGCCACCGATGCCGTGGTCCGCACGTCCTCAGCCAAGGAAGTCACCGCAGGCCGGCGGCTGTACGGCCTGATCGGGACTGATCTTGGCTATGCCTACGACCTGGCGGCCGTCGGCCAGCCGCTGCAGCCGCACTTGTCCGCTCAGCTCAAGCGCGCGGGAAGCGTGGCCGGGGCGCCGGAACCGGGCTAGCGCTCCCGCTAGCCCGGTTCCGGCGAGTCCCGTTCCCGCCCGGTTAGTTCTGGCCGAGCCAGTAGTTGGCGAATGACCGGCCGTTCAGTGCGGTGGGCTGCCCGATGACGTTCTTGCTGCTGAAGCCCACCTGCTCGATCTTGACGCGGCTCCAGTGGCTGGACTTGATCCCGCCCTTCCGGCCCGAGCCGTTGGTGATCGAGATGCCGGAGAAGCCCAGCGCGCCGTAGTCGGCCAGCGACGCCTGCTTGCCGTTGACAGTCGGCGCCTCGCTGATGATCTCGGCGGAGCTGCGCTTGCACGAGCCTACGCACTTCTCGTGCACCGTGCGGTGGTGGCCAGTGGTGTTGTCCCTGACCTCAAGCCGGTACTTGCCGCTCGAGGGCTGAACCTTACGGACGCGGTGATCGAGTTTCCTGGCTTGATCTTCAAAGTGAACGGCTGCTCGGGCCGGGGAAAGACCTCTCGCCAGGCGAAGTAGGTCGGCGACCCGCTGCTGCAGTCTGCCCCGATACCGTCCTGCTCCACCGTCGTAGCTAGAGAAGCCGTCCAGGCCGACCCAGTGCGCGGAGAAGACGCCCGGGTCGGTGTTGCCCGGGGTAACCGCGCAATTGAGGAACGGCACGAAGAACGTCGCGCTGATCCTGCGGAACTTCTCGCCGCTCCGGTGAACTGCGTACCCGGCCCAGTTCGTGGAGCCCACGGTCCTGATGTTGCTGATGCCGTTAGGGCCGGCCGGCAGCGCGGCGGGGATCATCGGTTGCGGGGCCGGGGCCGGGGCCGCGATCGCCGCCCCGGTGATGGCCTGGTGCGCGTCCGGCTGGGCAGCCGCGTACGGGGCGCTGAAGGCCATGGCCGACGCCGCGAGCGTGACTCCTGCGGCAGCTGTCCCGGTGAGTCGGTAGAACTTGTTCACAGAGGTCCTTTCTGGAACTGTGTGCCTGACTGGCGAATGCGGAAGTGCCGTCGAGAAAAGGCGATTCCGCCGGGCGTTCGGTGAGTAACGTTACGTTAATCAGCTGCGGATGTGCCGTGGATGACGGCAGAACCGCAGGTATCGGCTCAGTAACGTGAGTCGCCCCCCATGGAACCGGCGGAACCGGGCAATCGCCGCCAGGCCGGTCATCGTGCCCGGACAGCGTTATCGTGCCCGGACAGCAGAGAGCCCCCGGGCGTCTCCCGCGACGGGGCAACCGCGACCGGGATCCGAAGAGCTGCGCCACGCTATGACGCGCAGCACGTGCTGCAACAAAAGTTGCGCTCCGCGGTCCGGAGGTGTTACCCGCCACGGGGACCGGCTGGACAAGGCCGGTCAGCCCGGGGGTCCGGTGTCTGCCGTGTATTCGCCGGCCGCCGCCTGGGCGGCACGCAGCCCCGGCGCCTCCCGGCGCCACGGTGCGTCAAGCCGGTGAACCGCGCTCCGAGGCTTGCGCCACGGTGAGCGTCGGCGGGACGGCGGCTAGCTGACAGCCACCTCACGAGTCCGACATCTATGCATTCTGCTGGACCACCTCCTTTCCCGCGTTAGCCAGCACGCTACGTCACGCCGCGACGGGGTGGCAAGCACCTTTTCAGCGCGTCTCCGTCACTAGACTTGCGTCCATGTCACAGACGTGGGACGACACGCTGCGGGCCAGTGGTTACCGCGTTACCCCGCAGCGCCAGCTCGTGCTGGAGGCCGTCACCAAGCTGGAGCACGCCACGCCCGAGGAGATCTTCGCCGATATCCATCAGACGGCGCGCGGCGTCAACGTCTCAACCGTCTACCGGACCCTCGAGCTGCTGGAGCAGATCGGCCTGGTCACCCACACCCATCTCGGGCACGGCGCGCCCCGCTACCACCTGGCGGCCGAGGAAACGCACGTGCACCTGGTCTGCCGCGAGTGCGAGAAGGTCATCCAGGTCGACCCGGCCGCCGTCAGCGGCCTGGTCACCGCGCTGGACGCCGATTTCGGTTTCGAGACAGACGTCGGTCACCTGACCGTATTCGGCCGCTGCGCCGACTGCCGGAAAGACCTCCAGCGATAACGAGCCCGCGTGCCGACCGCATAGCCTGGCCCTATGAAGAGCCCCCTGCTTGCCGCACCTGGCGCCGTTCCCGCCGATGGCCCTGACAGTGGGGTGGCTGCCCATTACGGCGATCCGTACGGCGAGCAGCGGGCGCTGGCCGGCACCGCCGGGCTGGTCGACCGCTCGCATCGCGGCGTGCTCCGGATCACCGGGCCGGACCGGCTGTCCTGGCTGCACAGCATCACCACGCAGAGCCTGGACAAGCTGGCCGCCGGTGACACGGCCGAGGCGCTCATCCTCTCCCCGAACGGCCACGTCGAGCATCAGCTGACGCTGACCGACGACGGCACCGCGGTGTGGGCGCACGTGGAGCCGGGCACCGCCGGGCCGCTGCTGGAGTTCCTCGAGTCCATGCGGTTCATGCTCCGGGTCGAGCCCGCCGATGCCAGTGCCGACTACGCCGTGCTCACGGTGATGGGGCCCGCCGCCGCGGCTGACCCGCCGGAAGCCGCGGCGGCAACGCTGCGGGCTGCGTATCAAACCGATTTTGTCGTCCCCCGCCGGCGGCTGGCTGACGTGACCGCCGGGCTGCAGGCAGGCGGCGCGGCGCTGGCCGGCATGTGGGCGTATGAGGCGCTGCGGATCGCCGCGCACCGCCCGCGGCTGGGGCTGGACACTGATCACCGGACGATCCCGCATGAGGTCGGCTGGATCGATACCGCCGTGCACCTGTCCAAGGGCTGCTACCGCGGCCAGGAGACCGTCGCGCGCGTGCACAACCTGGGCCATCCGCCGCGCCGGCTGGTGTTCCTGCACCTGGACGGCAGCGAGGACGCGCTGCCCGGTCACGGTGACGCCGTCGAGCTGGATGGCACCCGGGTCGGGTTCACCGGATCGGCGGCCAGGCACTACGAGCTCGGCCCGATCGCGCTGGCGCTGATCAAGCGGACGGTGCCGGTCGATGCGGTGCTGTCCGCCGCGGGCATCCCGGCCGCGCAGGAGGTCATCGTGCCGCCGGACGCTGGCGCGAACGTCAAGATCACCCTGCGCCGGCCGCGCGGAGATCTGCAGCGCACCCGCGAGTAACGTGGGCGGCCTGGAACCGTCTGGCCGCCTGGAGGTTGTCCGCTGTGCTGCGCCGCGTACTGCTGGCCGCGTCGGCCAGCCACCGGGTCCGTCGCGTCGTCACCACCGCCCCGTACACCCGGGACGTGGTCGCCAGGTTCGTGGCCGGCGACACCGCCGATGACGCGATCGAGGTTACCCGCCGGCTGCTCGCCGGCGGCCTGCTGGTCAGCCTCGACTACCTGGGCGAGGACACGGCCGATCCGGACCAGGCGGCAGCCGTGGCCGATGAGTACACCGGGCTGCTGGGGCGGCTCGGCTCGGCCGGCCTGGCCAGCGGCGGCCGGGCCGAGGTCTCCGTCAAGCCCACCGCGGTCGGCCTCGGCCTGGCGGCCGGCGGCGAGAAGACCGCGGCCGGCCACATCGCCCGGATCTGCGCCGCCGCCCGCGCCGCGGGCACCACGGTCACCCTCGACATGGAGGACCACACCAGGGTGGCGGCCACGCTGCGCATCCTGGCCGAGCTCCGGGCCGATTTCCCTGACCTCGGCTGCGTGCTGCAGAGCTACCTGCGGCGCAGCGCGGATGACTGCGCGGACCTCGCGGTGGCCGGCTCGCGGGTCCGGCTCTGCAAGGGCGCTTACCGCGCACCGGACGGGGTGGCCTTCGTCTCGCGCGCCGATGTCGACCGCTCGTATGCCCGCTGCCTGCGGATCCTGCTCGGCGGCGATGGTTACCCGATGCTCGCGACGCACGACCCGCGGCTGATCAGGATCGCCGGCGTCCGGGCGGACACGGCCGGCCGGGCGCCCGGCAGCTTCGAGTACCAGATGCTGTACGGCGTCCGGCCCGCCGAGCAGCTGCGGCTGGCCGGCCACGGCGCGCGGATGCGCGTCTACCTGCCGTACGGCAGCGACTGGTACGGCTACCTGGTCCGCCGGCTGGCGGAGCGCCCCGCGAACGTGGCGTTCTTCCTCCGCTCGCTCGTCTCGACGGGCTGACCCGCCGCGGCTGCCCTGCTGCCCCCCGCGTGCGGGCCTGCCGGCCAGCCTGCGCCGGCCGGCCCGGCAGCCCGCCGCGATAGGCTCGGCGGCGTGATCGCAGTCCTCGGAGCCGGGAAGATGGGCGAGGCGCTTCTCTCCGGGATGCTCCGGGCGGGCGTGCCGGCCGCCGGCGTCACCGCCGCCGCGCGCCGCGCCGAGCGGGCCGCCGAGCTGCGCGATGCCTACGGGATCGAGGTACTCAGCGCCGCCGACGCAGCCGGCCGGGCCGAGACGCTCGTCATCACCGTGAAGCCGCAGGACATGGCGGCGCTGCTGGAGGAGATCGGGCCGGCCATGCGGGAGGAACGCCTGGTGATCTCGGTGGCGGCGGGCATCACCACCTCGTTCATCGAGCGCCGCCTGCCGGGCGACGTTCCGGTAGTGCGGGTGATGTCCAATACGCCGGTGCTGGTGGACGAGGCCATGAGCGTGATCTCGGCGGGCATGTACGCGGGTGAGGAGCACCTGCGCCGGGCCGAGGAACTGCTCCGCCCGGTGGGCAAGGTACTGCGCATCCCCGAATCGCAGCAGAATGCCGCGACCGCCCTGTCCGGCAGCGGGCCCGCGTATGTCTACTACCTGGTCGAGGCAATGGTGGATGCCGGGATCCTGCTCGGCATGGCGCGCGGCAATGCGCTCGCCATGGTCACGCAGGCCGTCTATGGCGCGGCCACGATGCTGCGCGATTCCGGCGAGCATCCGGTGATCCTGCGCGAGGCGGTGACGTCCCCGGGCGGCACCACCATCAATGCCATCCGCGAGCTGGAGAAGCACTCGGTACGCGCGGCTTTCCTCGCCGCCATCGAGGCCGCAAGCGATCGGGGCCGGGAGCTTGGCGCCGGCTAGCGCGAGCCCGGCGCCCGGCTGGCTAGCCTCGGTAAGGCGATCAACGGCAGCCGGATTGGTGCTATCGGCATAGCCAGAAAGGCGGGCCGTGCTCACTCCGGCCACTGAGCTGCGGTTTACATGGGCAGCCGAACGGCATGAACCGCTTGCGCCGGATCTGCTTAACAATGAGACCCCCTGCCGGGGTTGCCCTTTTCCGCACAGGACTTACGCTGGAGACGGACGTGACTGGTGCGCCGAAACCGGCTCGGCGCACGCAGCTCGCCGGAAGAGGGCTCAGCATGACAGCAGAAGCAACTCCGCTCAGTGATGTCAGGTTCCTGACCGTGGCCGAGGTGGCCACGATCATGCGCGTATCCAAGATGACCGTCTACCGTCTCGTGCACTCGGGTGAGCTTGAGGCGATCAGGGTCGGTCGCTCGTTCCGGGTTCCTGAGCAGGCTGTCAACCAGTACCTGCGGGATGCGTTTGTGGGGACCGACTAGCTCGCCTTGCTGGCCCGCAGGCGCCGGGCTGGTCTTCCGGCGCCGGCAGGCTGGTGCCGTCGGCGGTAGCGCGCAGCCAGCCGGGATGAGGCCCGCTACCGCGACGGGGGTACGCTGTTACCTCGACGCGTGCAAGCCGCCCGGCCGTGGGGCGTGCATGGAAGGCATGCCTGTAAGCCAAGACATCGAGCGAGGGTGGTTTTGTGGGCTCAGTCATCAAGAAGCGCCGCAAGCGAATGGCGAAGAAGAAGCATCGCAAGCTGCTGCGCAAGACCCGCGTTCAGCGCAGGAACAAGAAGTAAGGCGGGTTAGCGTGCCTGCCCGGCCGCCGGGCAGGCTGCGCTCCCGCGGCGCCGCGGTGGAGCCAAGATGAGCCAGCCTCCGGCCGATCACCTGACTGTCGATCACCTGGACGGGTGGCGTCAGCTGGTCGCCGGGACGGCCGATTTCGTGCGCCGCCGGGCGGCCGGCGACTATCAGGTCGACGAGTCCGGCTTCGACCCCGACTTCCATGCCTCCGTGGTGATGCCCGTGACCCGGGCGATTTACCGTGACTGGTTCCGGGTGCGGATGCGCGGCGTCGAGAACGTGCCGGCCTCCGGCCCGGCCCTGGTCGTGGCCAATCACTCCGGTGTCCTGCCGCTCGATGCGATCATGCTCCAGTCCGGGTTGTTCGACGAGCATCCGGGCCACCGGAACCTGCGCCTGCTCGGGGCTGACCTGGTCTACGCGATTCCCGGCCTGGCCGGCCTGGCCAGGAAAAGCGGGCACACCAGGGCCTGCCCGGCCGAGGCCGCGAGACTACTGGCCGCCGGCGAGCTCGTCGGGGTATTTCCCGAGGGCTTCAAGGGCATCGGGAAGCCCTTCAGCGAGCGCTACCGGCTGCAGCGCTTTGGCCGCGGCGGCTTCGCCGCAACGGCGATAGCGGCCGGCGTGCCGATCATCCCGTGCGCGATCGTCGGCGCCGAGGAGATCTATCCAATGATCGGAAATGCCGAATCACTCGCGCGAATGCTCCGGCTTCCGTATTTCCCGCTAACGCCGCTATTTCCCTGGCTCGGCCCGCTTGGCGCCATCCCGCTGCCGTCCAACTGGATTATCGAATTCTGCCCGCCGGTGCCGCCCGGGCCTGCTGCCGGAAACGCGGGCGGGCAGCTTCCGGCGGCAGCCGTTGCCGAGCTAGGAAGTAAAGTCCGGGACATTATTCAGCAAAGACTTGACGTGCTTGTTCTGGAGCGGGGTCCCGCGTTCAGCTGACCGGCGGAGCCGGCCACCAGGCCCCGGCGTGGGCTGGCGCCGGGCCCCGGCAATAGTCGGCCACCGTGTCCCGGCGGGGGCTGGCGCCGGGGCCCCGGCAATAGTCGGCCACCGTGCCCCGGCGGGGGCTGGCGCCGGAGGCGTCAGCGCGGCGCCCGGCCTCAGGAGCGGGCCCGCCGGCGGTGCAGCGCGACGCCGGCCGCCAGCCCTCCGGCGATGGCGCCGGCCCCGGCCGCGGCGGGCAGCGCGATCATCGTGACTCGCCGGCCCGACCGGAAATCGTGCACGGGCCAGCCGTTACGCCGCGCCTCGGCGAGCAGTTCCGCGTCCGGATTGACCACGTGCGGGTAGCCAACCAGGGACAGCATGGGCAGGTCGTTGGCAGAGTCGCTGTAAGCGGTGCAGCGCGCCAGGTCCAGCCCCTCCCGCACGGCGAGGGCGCGGATCGCCGCGGCCTTGGCCTCGCCGTGCAGCAGCCCGCCGACCAGGCGGCCCGTGTAGACGCCCTGCACGCTCTCCGCGACGGTGCCGAGGGCGCCGGTCAGGCCGAGCCTGCGGGCGAGGATGTTGGCGAGTTCCACCGGCGTGGCCGTGACGAGCCAGACCCGCTGTCCCGCCGCCAGATGGCGGCGGGTCAGTTCCCTGGAGCCCGCCCAGATGCGGTCCGCCATGGTGTCGTCGTAGATTTCCTCGCCCAGCGCGACGATGTCCGCTACCTGATGGCCGGCCACGAACGCGAGGGCGCTCTGCCGCACCGCGTCGATATGGTCGGAGTTCTCCGTGCCGCGCAGGCGGAAGGACAGCTGGCCCCAGGTCAGCCGCACTAGGTCCAGGGGCCGGAACATCTTGCGTGCCGCCAGGCCGCGGGCGAAGTGATAGATAGAGGCGCCCCGCATGAGCGTGTTGTCCACGTCGAAGAAGGCCGCCGCGGCGGGATCCTGGGCCGGCGGCGGGTACTCGACATCGGCGACCGCCGCCGATGCCTCTCCGGCCAGCGCCGCCTGGATCTTCCGGCTGGATCGCCCCCGCCCCGGCCTGGCCCGCCCGCCGGAGTCGATCCTGTCGCCGGAGTCGCCGGGGCTGTCGCCCGAGTTGCCGGGCCGGTTGCCTGGGTCGCCGGGCTTGTCGCCGAGGGCGCCGGCCGACCTGTCGCCGGAGCCGGCGGGCCTGCCACCTGGGTCGCCGGACTTGTCATCGCGTGACGGCACCGGGGAGGTAAGCCGTCCCAGCAGCTGCCTCATGTGCATCGAGCCTACCGGCGCCGGCCGCGGGCGGGCCCGTGCTGGCATGACCGCTGGTCAGCCGGTGGTCAAGTCCTCGCCGCAACCATCGCATCGCATTCGCATCATTGCTCCGCGTCGGGCACCATAGGAAGCAATGATTATCTCGCTGCTAGCTGCAGTCGCTGGTACGGTCGTCGCCATTGCGGGCACGATCGTGCTAGCGAGCCGGTGTGCCCGCACGCCCCGACCTGATCTCATCGCCTGGACCTGCGCGTTGTTCGGGCTAGCGGTGGCACTCGGCGCACAGGCGGCAGGGTTCAGCGTCGGCTTCAGCCAGACGACGTTCCGCGCCGTGCAACTGGGCGCGGAGGTGATCGCCGCCCTCGGCCTGACGCTCGGCATCGCCGAGGTAGCGGCGCGTAACCTGGCGGTCCGGTTTGCGGCCCGGCTGGCGGTCGCCGCGCTCGGGGTCGTGAGCCTGGTGATCCTGGCCACCGACCCGCTCAGCCCGGTGGCGTTCAGCAAGACGTTCCCCGCCGCCTCGGTGCACTTCCAGCCGATCCCGGCCGGCGTCCTGATGTACGTGCTCGCGCCGTTCACCGCGCTGATCGCGCTGATCGCCATCATCGTCACCGGCGTGCGGGCGCGGCGGGACCCGGCCTGGCGGGCCACCCTGCCCGCGGTGGCGGCGGCCGGCGCTGCCGCCATCGCGCTGGCCGCGCCTGGCCTGGCCGAGCTGGCCGACAGCAAACTGGGCATGCACGTCTCGCTGGCGTCGGTGTTTCCCTGGCTCTGCGTTCTGGCCGCGGCGCTGGCCTGGATCGCGGGCGTCCAGATGAGCCTGATCCGGCTCGACGTCGTGCACCGGGGGAGCTCCCAGGCCGCCGACGACGGCGACTGGGGCGGCCACCGCGCGTGGACCGGGCAGTGGACCGGGGAGTTTGATCAGCTGACCGACGCCGGCCGCGCTGGCGGGTATCCGGGCAACGGCAACGGGCGGTATGGCGGCGACCAGGGGCCCGGTGGCTACCCGGACTCGGACGCGGGATACGGGCAGGCCGCCGACGGTACCGGTTACGGGAACGGCGCCGACGACGCCCGCTACGGGCAGTCCGGCTACCGGCGCTATGGCGACGACAGTGGTTACGGCACGCCGCCCGAGGCGGCCGGCCCCGGCGGCCCGGCCCCGGCCGCAGGCAGTCCCGTCGCCGCGGCGACGGCAGGCGGCGGCTACGAGCCGAAGCCCGAGGCGGACCGGCCGGCTATCTGGCAGTCCGGCGGACTGGCCGGCGCTGGCCTCGCGGGCCCGCCAGGGATGAGCCCGGAGCAGCCGGGCATGCCCGCGGCCGACGATCATGAGGCATGGTCAAGGCTGTTCGGCCAGATCGCCATCTACACGTTGCTGGAAGATTGCGTGGATGCCTTCGACGAGCTGACCGAGGCGGTCGTCGAGCGGGTTCGCGCCCGCGAGCCCGGCACGCTCGTCTACATCGTGCACGCCGTGCCGTCAGCGCCCATGCAGCGGATCCTCTACGAGGTGTACCGGGACCGCGAAGCGTGCGAGGAGCATAAGCGGCAGCCCTACATCGTCAAGTTCGAGCTTGACCGGCGGCCGTACGTGCTCGCCACCAACGTGATCGAGCTAGGGCTGCAACGCGCGAAGCTCTCAGCGTCCTCTTCCCTTGATGAACTGCTCAGCGAGTCTGGCGTCATGCCGGCCGTCGGCCCGGCCAGCGGCCCCGCTGGTGCCGGGGCGCCCGGCACGGCGGGCGCGCCGCTCACCGCGAACGGGCACGCCAATGGCGGCGCACCGCGGAATGCGGGCGGCCCCGGCGGCGCCGCGCCCGGTCTGGGCCGCGGGCCGCAGCGGCGGCGGTGACCGGCGCCGCCGCGCCGGGCCAGCGACGGGCGGCCGGCCACCGCGCCATCACGCTGCTGTCGCGGCCGGGCTGCCATTTGTGCGACGACGCGCGGGCCATCATCTCGCGCGTCGCCGGCGAGCTGGGCATCCCGTGGGAGGAGCGCGACATCACCCGGTCCGCCGACGAGCTGAGAGCGTACGGGGACCAGATCCCGGTGACCCTGATCGACGGCGTGCAGCATGATTTCTGGCGGGTGAGCGAGGATCGGCTGCGGGCGGCGCTTCGCGGTTGATCCCGCCGCCGCGCCGGGCAAAGGCGGCCCAACTTTGTGCAAACGTTCACATCCGACTTTGTGCAAACGTTCACAAGGGCGTAGCGTGAAATCCGAAATGCTGCCACGCGGAGCCTGCCTTGGGCCCTCGTGCACGTCGCGTCTACCCCCAGGAGTGTCGGCGCATGTCCCGCCGTCCTGCATCAGAAAACGGCAGCCAGGGCATACCGGAGGCAACGGTGGCCCGCCTCCCGGTGTACCTGCGGACGCTGTACGCGCTGGCCGATCGCGGCATCGCGACCGTGTCGAGCGAGGAACTGGCCTCAGCGGCAGGGGTAAATTCAGCCAAGCTCCGCAAGGACCTGTCGCATCTGGGCTCCTACGGCACCCGCGGTGTCGGCTATGACGTCGACTACCTCGTGTACCAGGTATCCAGGGAACTCGGCCTGACCCAGGACTGGCCGGTTGTCATCGTCGGCGCCGGGAACCTGGGGCGGGCACTCGCCAACTACGGGGGCTTCGCGTCCCGCGGGTTCCGCGTCGCCGCGCTGCTCGACTCCGACCCCGCCGTGGTCGGCAGCGTCATCGCCGGCCATGTGGTCAGGAACGCCGGCGGCATCGAGTCCGTCGTCACCAGGCATGAAGTCGCGATCGGCGTCATCGCCACTCCGGCCGGCTCCGCGCAGGACGTCTGCGACCGGCTTGTCGCGGCCGGCGTGACCAGCATCCTGAATTTTGCGCCCGTCGTGCTCAATGTGCCTTCGGGGGTCGATGTGCGTAAGGTCGACCTGTCGATCGAGTTGCAGATTCTCGCGTTCCACGCCCAGCGGCGGGCCGTGGTCCGGGTGGGCGGCGACGCCGAGCGCGGCTGGGGAACGCACCCGGCGCGGCGGCGGGGCGGACTCGGGTCCGTCCGGACCGCCGACATGGCAGCGGCGATGGATGACGACACCGAGCCGGAGGCACAGGCGATAGCGACATGAGCGTGCTCGTGGTCGGCCTCAGCCACAAGAGCGCACCGCTTGCCACGCTCGAGCGGGCGATGGTGAGCGGCGACGCGCTCGGCAAGCTGCTGCGTGACGTCTTCCACGCGGAGAACGTCGCGGGGACCTTCGTCGTCAGCACCTGTAACCGAGCGGAGGTCTACGCCGACGTCGACAAATTCCACGGCGGCGTGGCGGCCATCTGCGAGTTGCTGGCGCGGCATTCCGGCATCCCGCTCGCCGAGCTCACCCCGCACCTGTACGTGCACTACGAGGACCGCGCCGTCCAGCACCTGCTGGCGGCGGCCTGCGGGCTTGACTCGATGGTGGTCGGCGAGAGCCAGATACTCGGCCAGGTGCGCCAGGCCCTGCACGCCGCCAGGGAGCAGGGCACTCTCGGCCGCACCCTGTCTGAGCTGGGCGCCCGCGCGCTGCGCGCGGGCAAGCGTGCGCACGCGGAAACGGGCATCGACCGGGCGGGCGCGAGCCTGGTGAGCGTCGGGCTCGCGGTGGCGGCCGGGCGGCTGCCCGCGGCCGCCGCTGGCTCACTGGACGGCCTCAGCGTGCTGGTGGTGGGAGCCGGCTCGATGAGCTCACTGGCTGTCGCGACAGCGGCCCGGATGGGCGCGGCCGGCCTCGTCGTCGCCAACCGCAGCCATGATCATGCCGAGCGGGTTGCCGCGACCGTCTCCGCCACCTCGGCCGGCCTCTCCCGGCTGCCCGCCGAGATCGCGGCGGCCGACCTGGTGGTCTCCTGCACCGGCGCGCCCGGCGTGGTCATCACGGCGGCGGCCGTGCAGGACGCGCTGGGCGCCAGGGCACCCGGCCGGCCACTTGTCCTGCTTGACCTCGCGCTGCCGCGGGACGTCGACGCTGCCGCCGGCCGGCTGCCCGGCGTGAGCCTGATTGCCCTGGAGGACCTGCGGGAAGCCGGACCGGGCGGGCTGCCAGGAGCTAGCGCGGGCGACGAGCACGTGGCCGCGGTATGGCAGATCATCGCGGCGGAATTCGCCGCACATGCGTCCGCGGACCGCGCGGCCAGGGTAGCGCCGACCGTCGTGGCCCTGCGGGCCAAGGCGGCCGAGGTAGTGGAGGCCGAGCTTGCCCGGCTGGCCGGGCGCCTCGACGGCATGGACGCGCGCTCGCACCGCGAGATCGCCCAGTCGATGCGCCGGGTCGCCGACAAGCTGCTGCACGCGCCGACCGTGCGGGTCAAGGAGCTGGCCGGCGCGCCGGGCGCGGACTCCTACGAGGCGGCATTGCGGGTGCTCTTCGACCTCGATCCGGACGCGGTCCAAGCCGTGGTCCGAGCGGACGCCGGGCTGGTGTCCTGGCCGGGCGAGGAGGGATGGCGGTGACCGCGGCGGCGCTGCGGCTCGGCACGCGCAAGAGCCCGATGGCGATGTTCCAGTCCCGGCAGGTGGCAAGCATGATCACCGAGCGGACGGGCCGCGCGGTCGAGCTGGTCGGGATCACCACGTTCGGCGACGTCAGCCGGGCCCAGCTAGCCCAGATCGGCGGCACGGGCGTCTTTGTCAGCGGCCTGCGGGCCTGCCTGCTGGCCGGCCAGGTCGACTTCGCCGTGCACTCGCTGAAGGACCTGCCGGCCGGCCCGGCGGAAGGCATCGCGCTGGCGGCGGTACCGCCGCGGGACGATCCGCGGGATGCGCTGGCCGCGCGGGACGGCGCCAAGCTCGCCGATCTTCCGCCCGCGGCCAGGATCGGCACCGGCTCGCCGCGCCGCGCCGCGCAACTGCTGCTGCTGCGGCCGGACCTGCGGCCCGTCCCGGTCCGGGGTAATGCGGGCACCCGGCTGTCCAGGGTTGAGTCGGGCGAGGTCGACGCGGTCGTGCTCGCCTACGCCGGGCTGGCCAGGATCGGCCGGCTGGACGCGGTCACCCAGGTTTTCGAGCCTGACGAGATGCTCCCGGCGGCGGGGCAGGGCGCGCTCGCGGTGGAATGCAGCGCGAGCGGCCGGCCCTGGCAGGCTTGCTGGCCTGCGCGGATGACCCGGCGAGCAATGCGGCGACCACGGCCGAGCGCAGCGTGCTCGCCGCGCTGCAAGCAGGCTGCAGCGCCCCGGTCGGCTCGTATGCCACCGGGACCAGCGCACTGCGCCTGCAGGCCGTCGTCGTCGCAGGCGACGGGGGTACGGCGCTGCGGGCCAGCGCCGGCGGCCCGGCGGCCGAGGCGGACAGCCTCGGCCGCGAGGTGGCCGCCGAGCTGCTGCGCCGCGGCGCAGGACGATATTTGACCATGTCCGACGGACACATCAGCAGCGGGGACGATGACAAGTGAACCCCATACCGGTGACAGAGAAGCCAGCAGGCACGCCGCAGCCACGGTCGCCGCGCAGTGCCCCGGCGGCCAGCGCGGCAGCGCGCCCGGCCGCGGGCCGGGTCGCCTTCGTCGGCGCGGGCCCGGGCGACGAGGGGCTGCTGACGCTGCGCGCCGCGGCCCTGCTCGGCCAGGCCGACCTAGTCGTTGCCAGCCCGGAGATCGCCGGGAGGCTAGCGCACCTGCTGCGGCCGGAGGCTGCCGTCGCCGACTCCGGCACCCTGGAGCCGGATCTGCGGCAGGTGGTGAAGGCAGCCAAGGCCGGCCAGCTCGTAGTCCGGCTGTACGGCGGGGATCCCTTCCTGTTCTGCCGCGCGGCCGCCGAGGCGGCCGCGTGCGTCAAGGCACGGGTGCCGGTCGAGATCGTCCCCGGCGTGCCCTCGGCGACCGCCGTGCCCGCCTACGCCGGAATCCCGCTGACCTCCGACAGCGGCGGCGACGTCCGGATCATCCATGCCTCGGAGGTCAGCCGCCTGTCGTCGGGGCCCGGCAGCCTGGTAATCCTCGGCGCCGAGGCCGGCCCGGCTGACCTCGGCAAGATGCTGGTGGCGGCCGGCTGGAAGGAGAGCACCCCGCTCGCCATCACCTGGAACGGCACCACCACCGACCAGCAGACCGTGGTGACCACGCTCGGGTCCGTTACCGCGGACCTGAAGGCCGCCGGGGTCAGCCTGCTGACCGCGTACGGGCCGGCCATCGCCGTCGTCGGCGAGGGCATCGCCGCCCAGCACGCGCTGTCCTGGTTCGAGACCAAGCCGCTGTTCGGCTGGCGGATCCTGGTACCGCGCACGAAGGAGCAGGCCGAATCGGTATCCGACCGGCTGCGCGCGCACGGCGCGGTGCCCGAGCAGGTACCGACCATCGCGGTCGAGCCGCCGCGGACGCCGCAGCAGATGGAACGCGCGGTGAAGGGGCTGGTGACCGGCCGGTACCAGTGGATCGCGTTCACGTCGGTCAACGCGGTCCGCGCGGTGCGGGAGAAATTCGAGGAATACGGCCTGGACGCGCGGGCATTCGCCGGCGTGAAGGTCGCCGCGGTCGGCGAGCAGACCGCGGCGGCGCTCCGCGCCTTCGGCATCATGCCCGACCTGGTCCCGGACGGAGAGCAGTCCGGCGAGGGGCTGGCCGCCGTCTGGCCGGCCTACGACGACGTGCTGGACCCGATCAACCGGGTACTGCTGCCGAGGGCAGACATCGCCACCGAGAACCTGCTAGCCCGGCTCACCGATCTCGGCTGGGAGGCGGAGGACGTTACCGCCTACCGCACGGTCCGTGCCGCGCCGCCGCCCGCGCCCATCCGCGAGGCCATCAAGGGCGGCGGCTTCGACGCGGTCCTGTTCACCTCCTCGTCCACCGTGCGCAACCTGATCGGCATCGCCGGCAAGCCGCACGCGGTGACGGTGATCGCGGTCATCGGGCCGCAGACCGCCAAGACTGCCGCCGAGTTCGGCCTCCGGGTGGACGTGATGGCGCCGACGCCGTCGGTCACCGCGCTGGTGGACGCCCTGGCGGAGTATGGCGCGGGCCTGCGCGAAGCCGCGATCGAGGCCGGGGAGATCGTCCGCAAGCCCAGTGAGCGCCGCCGCGGAGCCCGCCGCCGGCTCAGGTGACCGGCGCGGGTAACCCGATCAGGTGACCGGAGCAGAGGAGGAGCGCCCGATGAGCGCTGGATGCCCGTGAGCGCCGGATACCCGGCGGCCCGGCCCCGCAGGCTCCGCCGCAGCGCCGCGATCCGCCGCCTGGTGGCGCCGGTCAGCGTCCGGCCCGCCGACTTGGTGCTGCCGCTGTTCGTCAAGGAGGGGATCGGCGAGCCGCAGCCCGTCAGCTCGATGCCAGGCGTGGTGCAGCACACCAGGGACAGCCTGCGCAAGGCGGCGGCGGAGGCCGCCGCCGCCGGGGTCGGCGGGCTGATCCTGTTCGGCATCCCGGCGGCCAAGGACGCCCGCGGCTCCGCCGCCGATGACCCGTCCGGCATCGTGCAGCTGGCCCTGGCTGATCTGGCTGCCGAGGTCGGCGACGCCACCGTGCTGATGGCCGACCTCTGCATGGACGAGTACACCGATCACGGTCACTGCGGGATGCTGACCCCTTCCGGCGAGGTCGACAACGATGCGACGCTGCGGCGGTACGCCTCGATCGCCGTCGCGCAGGCCGCGGCGGGCGCCGCCGTAGTGGCCCCCAGCGGCATGATGGACGGCCAGGTCGCCGCGATCAGGGCCGCGCTGGATGAGGCCGGCTACGGCGACATCGCGATCTGCGCCTACTCGGCGAAATACGCGTCTGCTTTCTACGGGCCGTTCCGCGAGGCTGCCGAGTGCGCGCCGCAATTCGGCGACCGGGCCTCCTACCAGCAGGATCCCGGCAGTGCCGGCGAGGCGCTGCGCGAGGTACTGCTGGACGTCGATGAGGGCGCCGACATCGTCATGGTGAAGCCCGCGCTCGCTTACCTCGACATCATCAGCCTGATCGCCGCGAACGTGCACCTGCCGGTCGCCGCCTACCAGGTCAGCGGGGAATACGCGATGGTAGAGGCGGCGGCGGCTCGTGGCTGGCTGGACCGGGACCGGGTGATCATGGAGACGCTCACCGCGATCCGGCGGGCCGGCGCCAGCATCATCCTTACCTACTGGGCGACCGAGGCCGCACGGCGCCTGGCGTAGCCGGCCATACTGCAAGCAGAATGCAACAGTCGCCCGGCAAGCTCCGTTCAGGCGCGGAGCGGAGCCGCTGCGGGGCTGCTGGCGGGCTGCCCTGAACTGCCGGGCGGCATCGGTACTGAGCATGCGGGCCGGGCTGGAGTGGAATTGATGATTGACACCGTGCGGCGGCGGGGGCGCCGCAGGGCAGTCGAGCGGATGGCGGTCGCCGCCGCCGGGTACGCGGCCATGGGCTGGCCGGTGTGCGCTGGCGCCCATCCGCCGGGCCGCCTTGAGCGCGGCGCGGGCGGCGGCCGTGGCTGCTCGTGCGACCGGATGGGCTGCCCGGCACCCGGCGCGCACCCGATGTCACCCGCCTGGCAAGTAGAGGCGACGGCCGATCCGGCCACGGTAGAGAACTTGTGGCTGGCCAGGCCGGATGCGAACGTGATTCTGCCAACCGGCCGGGTATTCGATGTACTGGACGTGCCGGCCGCGGTGGGAATGGCGGCGCTGGAGCTGATGGAACGCGCCGGAGTGCGGCCCGGTCCTGTCGCGGTGAGCGCGGGGGACCGGGCTCTTTTCTTCGTGCTGACCCGTGGCACCCCGGAAGACGAGCACGAATGGTGGTCGTGCCATCTTGATTGCGAGCCCGAGACCGTGACCGAGGTGACCGGCCTGCGCTGGCATTGCCGGGACAGCTACGTGCTGGCCCCGCCATCCCGGTACGGCCCGGCCAGCACCGCGCAGTGGCTGCACCGCCCCGCGGAGCATCCGCTGCCGGACGGAGTCCGCGTGCTGGAGTTCCTCGCCGACGCGGGCGAGGGGGCCGCCGGATGAGCGGGGCACCGCGATCCGCTGAGCTGTTCGCCCGCGCGCAGGCCGTCACACCGGGCGGGGTCAATTCGCCGGTGCGCGCGTTCGGCGCGGTTGGCGGGACCCCGGTATTCATGGCGTCCGGCAGCGGCCCGTACCTCACCGATGTCGACGGCCGCCAGTACGTGGACCTGGTGTGCTCCTGGGGCCCGATGATCCTCGGCCACGCGCATCCTGCCGTGGTTGCCGCCACGGCGGCGGCGCTGCCGCGCGGCACGTCTTTCGGCACGGTCACGCCCGGCGAGGTCGAGCTGGCCGAGGAAATGATCTCGCGTACGCCGGTGGAGAGGGTAAGGCTGGTCAGCTCGGGCACCGAGGCCACCATGTCCGCGCTGCGGCTGGCCCGCGGGTTCACCGGCCGGCGGCTCGTGGTCAAGTTCGCGGGCTGCTACCACGGTCACGTCGACGCGCTGCTCGCCGCGGCCGGGTCCGGGGTGGCCACGTTCGGGCTGCCGGACTCGCCCGGGGTGACCGGGGCGGTGGCCGCCGACACCCTGGTGCTGCCCTACAACGGCACCGAGGCCGTCCGCCAGGCGTTCGCTGAGCACGGCAGGCAGATCGCCTGCGTGATCACCGAGGCCTGCCCGGCCAACATGGGGGTAGTGCCGCCGGCCGCGGGCTTCAACGAGCTGCTCGCGCTGCTGTGCCGCGAGCACGGGGCATTGCTGATCATGGATGAGGTGCTCACCGGCTTCCGGGTCACCCGGGCCGGCTGGTACGGGCGCGAGGGCTGTGCCGCGGACCTGATGACGTTCGGGAAGGTGATGGGCGGCGGCCTGCCCGCGGCGGCGTTCGGCGGCCGCGCGGCGATCATGGACAGGCTGGCGCCCGCGGGGCCGGTCTACCAGGCGGGCACGCTGTCCGGGAACCCGCTGGCCACCGCGGCCGGTCTCGCCACCCTGCGGGCCTGCACGGATGAGGTGTACGCGCGGGTCGACGAGGCCGCGGCCGCCGTCGCGAAACTCGCGTCCGATGCCCTCACCGCCGAGGGAGTGCCGTTCCGGCTGCAGGAGGCCGGCAGCCTGTTCTCCGTTTTTCTCGGCCTGGATTCGCCGGTGCGTGACTTCGGCGAGGCACGCGGCCAGTCGGTGCCCGCCTACGCGGCCTTTTTTCACGCCATGCTCGACCAGGGCGTCTACCTGCCGCCGTCGCCGTACGAGGCGTGGTTCCTGTCGGCGGCGCACGACGACGCGGCGATCAGCCGGGTGGCCGCCGCGCTGCCCGCCGCGGCCAGGGCGGCCGCCGCCGCGCTGCGCTGACCCCGCCCCGGCCACGGCGGCCGCCGCCGCGCTACGCTGACCGCCCGGGCCGGGCCCGGACGTCACGTTCACATTGCCGTCACAGCCAGCGCGGCCGTCCGCCAGGACGACCCGGAACGAGGTCGACGTGCCCGCCCGGGAAGCCAGGGCGCGGCAGATGCGCGCGCTCCTTCCCGGATGGCTCAGCCGATCGCGATGGCCACGATGCCGGCCACTATCGCGGCCGCGGCGGCGAGGCGTCGCGGCAGGCTGCCCTCGCCCAGCAGCCGCCGGCCGAGCAGCACCCCGAACAGGACGCTGACCTCCCTGGCCGGCGCGACCGCGGCGACCGCGGTGAAGCTCAGCGCTATCAGCACCAGAATGTAGGCCAGCGGTGCCAGCACGGCCGCGCCGAGGATCTGCGGCCGGTAGGCGCGCCAGACCCGGGCCGTCCGGTCCCCGGCGCTGTGCGCCTGCAGGGCGAACACGCCGAACATGACCGGGAAGGCCGCGTAGCCCTGCAGCAGCGGCGGGGTGTGCAGCGTGCTGACCGCGTATTTGTCCCACAGCGTGTAGGTGGCGATGAACATCCCGGTGAGCAACGCGAAAGCGGTCGCGCGGATGGCGGACGGGGCGCGCGTGACGGTCCCGGCGATAGCGGTGACATCGGCGGTGCTAGCCGGTTCCGCAGCCCCGGCAGCCCCGGAGGCCCCGGATGGCCCCGGAGGCCCCGGAGGCAGCAGCGGCACCGGAGGCACCTGAGGCCAGCAGTGGAGGCGGTAGCTGAGCTAGCGGAGCCGCCGCCGGTCCGGGACGGGATGCCGATGGCGACGATGCCGGCCACGATGCAGGCGATCCCGGCGATGGCCACCGTGCCAGGGCGCTCGCCGAGAAGGACGATCCCGGCGAGCGCGGCGAGCAGGGCGCCGGTGCCGCGGCCGATCGGGTAGACGAGCGAGAGATCGCCCAGCCGGTAGCCGCTTTGCAGGAAAAGGAAGTAGGCGGCCTGCAGCACGCCCGTACCCGCCATGAACGCCCACGACAGCGCGGTCAGGTGAGGCCGCGCAACGAGTACGTCAATGACGATCACCGGCGCGTACAGCGCCGTCCCGGCAGCGGACATCAGCCAGATGAAGGAGACGGCGCCGGTCACCGATGCCTGCTTGCTGAACAGGTTCCAGCTCGCGTGCGCGATGGCGGCGATGAGAATGAGGGCGATGGCGGTGGGGTTCAGCGGACGGCTCCTGCCGGTTATGGCCCTTGCGGGCACGGCTAGCAGAGCCCTCGAGGTTTCTGTCCCGTGAGGTGTTCGCCCGCCGCCCGGCCGTGCGCAGCCTGCCGCGGGTTCCTGGCGCCGCTCGGTCCAGCCCGCGTTGCCCTGATTGTGGTCATCGGATGGCGGGCAAGGCGCGGAACCCTAGGCGCAACCACATGCTCAGATCAGGCTAGCCGGCCCGTCGCGGCCAGGCCCGGGCCGGAAAATGGCCACCTGCCTCGCCCGGCGTCCCACCGGGAATTTCGCAGCTCTGCCGGTAGGCTGTGCTGGCCATGACTGAGAGCCAACCGCGGGCTGACCGCAGCGTCGTCCACCTGGTACGCCATGGCGAGGTGGCTAACCCCCGCGGCGTCCTGTACGGGCGCATCCCCGGATTTCACCTGTCGGAAGACGGCAGGCTCATGGCGAAAGCCGTTGCGGACTTCCTGGCCGGCCGTGACGTGACCGTGCTCATGACCTCGCCGCTCGAACGTGCGGTGGAGACGGCGGAACCGCTGGCCGCGCAGTTCGGCCTGGCGGCCGTGATCGACGACCGGCTGATCGAGCCGTGGAATCACTTCGAGGGCATGACCTTCGGCATCGGCGACGGCGCGCTGCGCAAGCCACGGCACTGGCGCTATCTGGTCAACCCGCTGCTCCCCTCGTGGGGGGAGCCGTACCGGGAGGTCGCGGCGAGAATGCTCGCGGCCGTCGGCGACGCCGCCCGCGCGGCCCGCGGGCACGAGGCCGTCTGCGTTAGCCATCAGCTGCCCATCTGGGTGACCCGCAGGTCGGTCGAGGGCCGCAAGCTCTGGCATAACCCGGCCCGGCGGGAGTGCGCGCTGGCCAGCGTGACGAGCCTGACCTACGCCGGCGGGCGGCTGACCGGCGTGACCTACGCGGAGCCGGCCGGGCCCGCCCTGGGCCGGGTGGCCGGAGCGTGACCGGCCTGCGGTGACCCTGGCCGCGGAATACCGCCCCCGTGTCCCGGCCGAGCCGGGAGTCCGGCACAATAGGGCGCGAGATACTACTGCCTGTAGGAGATCACCCCGTGTTCCGCCTGCCGCGCTCTCCGCGTCCCGCGGCTCACGCGGCACGTGCCCGCGCGGCAAACCACGCGCGCGGAGCCGCCGGAGCCGTGTTTGCCGCCGTAACCGTGCTTGCCGTCACTGGCTGCTCGGGCGGTGCGATCGGGCAGGATACCCCGGCCAGCAACGGGTCCAACTTTGTGGCCGGCAGCTACAACACCACGGTGTTCGCACCTGGGTCGGGTCCGGTCGCGCCGGACATCAAGGGCGCGACGCTGGCCGGCCGGAAGCTCACCCTGGCTGCCTACCGCGGTGATGTCGTGGTGCTCAACTTCTGGGGCTCCTGGTGCGCCCCGTGCCGGGCGGAGGCGCCGGCCCTGGCCGCGCTCGCGAAGCATTTCTGGCCGCGCGGCGTCCGGTTCGTCGGCGTGGACATCCAGGACAGCCCCGCGGCCGCCGAGGCTTTCGAGCGCAACTTCCTGATCAGCTACCCGAGCCTTAACGACCCGGGCGACCAGGTGGCACTCGCCTTCCAGAGCACCGTGCCGCCTGCCGGGATCCCGACCACGCTGGTCATCGGCCGGACCGGGCGGGTGGCGGCCCGGATCGTCGGGCAGTCGACCTACTCGGCGCTGGGCAGGCTGATCGCCGACGTGTCCGCGGGGAAGTCGTGACCGGGCGGCCGCGAATGGCGGCCCGATGACGGAGCTTCGCACGCCGCCAAGCGTGCAGGCCGGCCCGGCTCCGCTGCCCGCCCCGCGGGGCTGGCGTGTCATCTCGGGCTGGTGGCGATGGGCATGGCGGCAGCTGACGTCGATGCGCACGGCCCTCGTGCTGCTCTTCATGCTGGCGCTGGCCAGCGTGCCGGGATCGGTGATCCCGCAGCAGGGAATCGACCCGGCCGCGGTAGCGCAGTACTACGCGGCGCATCCCGCACTGGCCCCGATCATGGCCAGGCTGTCCCTGTTCAATGTCTTCGCCGCACCCTGGTTCGCGGCGATCTACCTGCTGCTCTTCCTGTCGCTGGCCGGCTGCGTGCTGCCCAGGACCTTTCGCCTCGTCGGCTCTGCCCGGCAACTGCCGCCGCGCGCCCCCCGCAACCTCGCCCGGCTCCCGCTCGCGGCCAGCTACCGGACCGCGCTCACGCCAGCCGAGGCGCTGGAGTCGGCCGCCGGATTGCTCTCCGGCAAGCGGTTCAGGCTCCGCACCGGCGAAGGCTGGGTAGCTGCCGAGAAGGGCTACCTGCGGGAGGTCGGGAACCTCCTGTTCCATATCGCCCTGCTGGCGCTGCTGGGGTCGGTCGCCGTCGGCGGCATTTTCGGCTACAAGGCCGACCGGCTGCTCGTCTCCGGCCAGTCGTTCGGCAACACCGTGACCGCGCTGGATCAGTTCCGGCCCGGGCGCCTGGTGACGCCCGGGGACCTGCAGCCGTTCTCCATCACGCTGGATAACTTCGTGGCGCATTACGTCACCTCGGGCTCGACCCGCGGCGAGCCATCCTCGTTCGACGCGTCCCTGCTCTACTCCGACCGGCCCGGCGCGCCAGAGCACCGT
The DNA here is from genome assembly GCA_963707065.1 of uncultured Actinomycetes bacterium. GTDB lineage: Bacteria > Actinomycetota > Actinomycetes > Streptosporangiales > Streptosporangiaceae > Palsa-506. The sequence continues at coordinate 126,367 of CAVPPJ010000053.1, read as the reverse complement.
TATCTCCTGCAGGTCAACCACCCGCTGCAGGTGGACGGCGTGCGGGTCTACCTGATCGGCCACGGTTACGCCCCGGTGTTCCGGATCACCGACGGAGCCGGCCGGGTGGTCTTCGACAGCCCGGTGCCGTTCATCCCCGTCGAGCAGTCAGGGCTGACCTCCGAGGGTGTCATCAAGGTGCCCGACGCTGATCCGGATCAGCTCGGCTTCGCGGGCGTGTTCCTGCCGACCGCCATCGACATCAACGGCCGGCTGCAGTCCGCCTTCCCCGCGGCCCTGCTGCCCCGGGTGAGCCTGGTCTCCTATGCCGGCAACCTGGGCCTGAACAGCGGGCCGTCGCAGTCGGTGTACCAGCTGGTGACCACCCACATGCGGCGGCTGCCGATCCTGCCCCGGCCGCTCGCCCCTGGCCAGTCCATGAAGCTCCCTGGCCATGCGGGGACGCTCACCTTCACCGGCTACCGGCAGTGGGCGAGCCTGGCCATCACTTACGACCCGGGGCAGCTGCCCGCGCTGATCTCCGGGATCCTCGCGATAGCTGGCCTGCTCCTGTCGTTCGCGGTCCGGCGCCGCCGGGTGTTCGTGCGCGCTGCGGCCGCGGCGGACGGCACGACCGTGGTGTACCTGGGCGGCCTCGCCCGCTCCGACGCCGCAGGCGGCTTCGAGACCGAGTTCGCCTCGCTCACCGGGGAGATCACGCAGTCCCAGGACGGCAGCCAGCTCACCGGCCCGGCCGGCCGGGCCGCAGAAGGGCCGGCCAGCCGCGATGCGGCCGCGGCCTTCGACAGCCCGGCTGCCCCCGGCCGCGACTCAGCAGCAGTCGGCGAGCCGCCCGCCAACGGTGATCACCCATCTCCTGACATCGGCGGTGAGCCATCAGGCCCCCGCACCGACAGCGAACCATCCCTGCGCCACGACGAGGGGGAGTGAGGCTCTCATGCCTATCAACAGCGGACTGGCCCAGCTCAGCGAGCATCTCTTGCTGTTCACTATTGTCGTCTACGCGCTCGCGATGCTGGCCTACGCGTGCGACTTCGCCTTCGGGCGGCAGCGCGCCGATGAGTCTGCCCCGGCCCAGGCAGCTGAGCTGGTCACCGCCGGTGCGGTGACTGCCGGGGCCGCCACCGCGGGGGGAGCCACTGCCGGAGCAGCTACCGCAGGGGCAGCAGCCCCTGCCGGGACGGTCACCGCCGGGACGGTCACCGGAACGGCAGGCAAGGCCACGGCCGGCGGCCCCGGCGGAGCGGCAGGCCGCCCGGGTGACGACTCGGGTGCACGGCCGCCCGCCGCGCTTTTCGCCGGGTCCGCGACACGGCGCCCAGGAGTCTGGGTCCGCTGCGCGCTCCTCCTGACCGTCGTCGGCCTGACGACGCATATCGCGGGGATCCTCACCCGCGGGTTCTCCGAGCACCGGGTCCCGTGGGGAAACATGTACGAGTTCGTCACGGCGATCACCTGCATGGCGGTCATCGTGCTGGTGGCTATCTCGCTCCGGTACAAGGCTTACTACATCGGCATGTTCGTGCTCCTGCCGGTGGTGTTCGCGCTCGGCGTGGCCGTGACGGTCATCTACACCCCGGCCGGCTCGCTGGTGCCCGCGCTGCAGTCGTACTGGATCGCCATTCACGTGACCGCGATGATCATCGCCTCTGGCCTGTTCATCGTCGGGGCGATCACCACCACGATGTACCTGGCCGCCGACCGGCATGAGCGGCGGATCGCGGCCGGCCAGCCATCCAAGACCGCCGGGATCATGCTCCACCTGCCCAGGCCGCTGGTACTCGACCGGCTTTCCTACCGGACGATCCTGTTTGCCTTCCCGGTCTGGACGTTCGGCATCATGGCGGGCGCGATCTGGGCCGACCAGGCCTGGGGCAGGTACTGGGGCTGGGACCCGAAGGAAACATGGTCGTTCATCACCTGGGTGGTATACGCCGGATTCCTGCACGCCAGGGCCACCGCGGGCTGGCGCGGCCGCAAGGCCGCCTACATCCAGCTGGCCGGATTCAGCTGCCTGATGTTCAACCTGGTCGGCATCAACCTGTGGGTGACCGGCCTGCATTCGTACGCTGGCCTGGGCTGACCGAAGCTGGCCCGGGCTGAGTTCCCCTGATCCTCGCGGTACCTGGGGAGTACGCAGTGCCAGCGAGCTGGGTTCAGTCGCTTCGCATGTTCTCGGTGAAGTCCGCGCGGATCAGCGCGCGTTGCACGATTCGCTGAATCCGGCGGCGTCCCGGGCGGCGATGGACGGGTCGCTTGCCGCGGACTTCCGCTCGGCGGCGATCTCGCGCTGATACGCGGCAGCACCCTGCCGAGCGGCCCGCAGTCGCGCCGCGTCAAGTTTGCTGGCGAATGCGATGTAGGCGGCAAGCGCCCGCGCCTTGGCTGCCGCAGCCTGGGGCACGACGATCGCGGCGAGCTGGCGATCGAAGTCGTCGACAAGCTTGGTGTGCTGGGGGAGCTGGGCGAGAAAGTCCTTCAACGGGATGTCGAACTGGCCGCCGTTCAGCGCGATGATCTTCTGCTCCAGCCCACCGCAGAGCGCATCGACCGCATTGAGGTACTGCTGGACCGCGTCGCTGCTGCCCGACGACGACGCCGGGACCGGTCCGGGGACCGCCGAGTGTCCGGCCGACGAGCAGGCCGCGACGAGCACGCAGCCGCTCGCGGCGATTGCGATTGCTCGCATCCATCCCATATCGCACATGATCGACGCAACGGAGCTAGCTTTGCGCGTTCGTAGCCAGTTCGTTGCGGAGCCGCTACATCGGCGAGATGGCGTCAGCCACTATCAGATGACCGGCAAAGAAATTATCGCCGGCCAGCCGCATCGCTGGTGAGAGCCGCTGGTCAGTAGTCGTCGCCGGGCTCGCGACCGTCGTGCAGCCAGCGCCCCAGCGCGCGGATGAACTCCGGATCGTCGTCGGGCCCGATTGGCGGGTACCCGCCGGCGGCGGGGCAGCCCCGTACTTCTGCGTGCTGTCCCTCGGAACCTGGTTCGGTTGTCCGCCCGGCCGGGTGCCGCCTGATTGCTTCCTGCGGTCCCACCCGGGGGGTGCCCGCCAGATGCTGCGGCGGCACCATCGGCGTCCGCCAGCTCGGATCGGGCCGTCCGGCGAGTAGCCACGCGATCGCGCCGACGACTGGCAGCACAGTGATCAGAAATGCCCACTTCATCGTCGTGAGGCTGCGTATCTCGTCCTGCGGCGTCATGATGGCGTCGATCAAGCAGTATGCCCAGAAGCCTGCCGTGAAAAGGACAAATAGCACGCCAAGTGGCAACATGGCCGCAGCCTAGCTGCTGCCGTGGGTGGCTTGCTGGTAAAACTGGACTAGTCATCCTGACCTGTCAGGACTAGCCGTAATACCTTACGGTCAGTGACAGGAGGTGACGATTCAACGGATCCGGCATAGCCTGGCGACCTGACGCCATCCAGGGAGCAGGACATGCGGCTGCGGTTACTTGATCGTATCCGCCGCGCGTGGCGCTGGCGCCCGGCGGGCGCGCGGGCACGGACCGACTCGGCGGCGGGACCGGCCGGGCCGTCAGGACCGGCCAGCTCAACAGCCCCGGCCGGGCCGGGCAGCCACGCCCCGGCCAGCCGTGCTCCCGGCAGTCATGCCCCCGGCAGCCACCGCAGGTCTAGCCCGGCTCGCCCCGTTCCCGAAGCCAGCCAGCCGTCAGGCCGGGCGGCTGCTGCCGCGCCGCGGCCGCGCCGCGACGGATCAGCCGTTGGGCGCACGGCACCGCGCCGGTGGGGGGTCGCGAGGGCGGCGATCCGCACGGCACCGCCGGCTATCGGGGCAAAGGCGATTCCAGTCGCGCAGCAGCGAAAAGCCGCCCGTGACGCTACGTCACAGCGACCGTGGTATGAGGTCGCGCAGACCAACCGGACAGCGGCCGGACGCCGGCATTGCGGCCGGCTCGAAGAGGTAGTCCGCCGCGAGTGGGCGGCCGACGCGGTGCCTTCGCCGCAGGTCGTCCGCGCGATTGACCGGCTCGCTGAGCTGCCGCAGCTGATCAAGGAGAAGCTGGCCGCGGGCCTTGATGCGATCTACGTGGGCGACGGCGGCGTCCCCGATCTGGACGACATGTCCGGGCTGAGCGGCGTCCCGCTGCCTTCCGGCCGGGCTACCTGGGATGCGTGCGCGGGAGCCTACGGCGAGCGGAAGATCATCGTAGGCTCACGGCCGTCACCGAGCCCGGACGTGATGTGCCATGAAATCGGCCACGCCCTCGATGACATCGACGGATCGGGCGGGGAGTGGCAGTCGGACTCCGCCGAGTTCCGTGCGCTCTACGAACAGTGCGCCCCGCATGTGGTCAGCGACTTCCATCGGCAGCAAGGAATCCTGGGCCGCCGGGAGTTCTTCGCCGACGCGTTCGCGGCCATCGCGTCGAGGCAGCGGCCCGCCCTGGTGGACATGCTCGGCGGTGACACCAGGGCTGCGCTAAATGTGATGCTTTACTTCAATGTGCGCTACGGCATCTAAGGTGGGTGACGATGTTCGTGATACGGCTGCCCAACGGCAATCTTCTGGTCCCCGAGTCCGCGATGAGCGACGGCGGCCAGATGATGGCCGATGCGTACGTGGAGATCGGCCCCGGCGACGCGGACTACGCGCGGTTCGCCGCCAGCGCGCTGACTGAGGAGGAGGCGGCGGAGAAGCGCCGCCAGTGGCAGGAGGGCGATGAGCCGCTCCGGCGTCAGTTCCTCGATTTTCTCGCCCGCGGCGGCCATCCCGGACGCGGGCAAGGCACCGGAGATGGCCACGGGTCCAGTTGAGACATGCACCGGGTTGAGATAGGCCCGCCCGGCCGAGATAGCCGCGCCGCCCGGGCCGGGCTGGCGCGCTCTCCCGGCGAAATGCGGGGCCTTTCGCGGTTACCTGGCGTTACAGGACTGAGTGATCTTCCGCTGGCGGCCTGACGTCGGCCCCGAGCAGTGCCCTGACTTCTGATTCGCGGAACCGGCGGTGCCCGCCGGGAGTCCGGATGCTGCTGATCCGCCCGGAGGCAGCCCAGCGGGTGACGGTCTTTGGATCAACCCGGAACAGAGCCGCGACCTCCCCCGGAGTGAGCAGCCGCTCACTGTTGCCGTCCATTGCCCCACCCTTCCCGATCACTGTTCTAGCTTGTCCTAAGTGTTGCGACAAACATGGGTTTTCTCCCTAGTTTCCGGAAAATCTGATCTGGGAATTTTCCCGAATGGCACATGTTCCGGGCGCCACATTGCCCGGCGCCTGGATCTGGCGCGCCGGCCGTGCCCGGGCTGTGCCCTGCGCCGGCAGTGCCGTGCCTAGAGCCGTACCCCGCTCCGGCACGGTCCGGGCCGCGCCCTGCGCCAGCACGGCCCGGGCCGCGCCCCGCGCACTGCCAGCGCGCTAGGTGCACGGCCCCTAGGGTGGGGACGTGCAGGAACTCGTTTCGATCAATGAGATCCGCGCGGCCGCGGCCGGCCTCAGCGGCGTGGCGCTGCGGACGCCCCTCGTGCCCTTCCCCCGGATCAAGCCGCGGCTGCTGCTGAAGCCGGAATCGCTCCAGCCGACCGGCTCGTTCAAACTGCGCGGCGCTTATACGGCCATCTCCGCGCTGCCCGCCGAGGCGCGGCGCCGCGGAGTCGTGGCGCATTCCAGCGGCAATCACGCGCAGGCCGTTGCCTATGCGGCCGCGCTGCTCAAGGTCCCGGCGACCGTCGTTATCCCGGCCAACGCGCCGGCGGTCAAGATCGCTGCCACCCGGGCGTTCGGCGCGGAGGTGGTCATCTCGCAGCCGGGCCTGGCCGCGCGGCTCGCGGCGACCGGCGAGCTGGTCGCGCGGCACGGCTACACGGTCATCCCGCCGTTCGACGACCGGACGGTGATCGCGGGGCAGGGAACCGTCGGCCTGGAGATCGCCGCTGATTGCCCGGACGCGGATCTCGTTTTGTGCCCGGTCAGCGGCGGCGGCCTGATCGCGGGCATTGCCGCGGCGATCAGGGCGCTGAGCCCGGCAACCAAGGTCATCGGCGTGGAACCGGAACTCGCCGCCGATGCCCGTGACTCGCTGCGTCAGCGGCAGCGGGTGGCGTGGCCGTCCGCCGATACCCAGCGCACCATGGCCGACGCGCTCCGGGTGGAGCAGGTCGGCGAGCTTCCGCTGCGGCACATGCTGAGCTACGTGCACGACGTGGTAACGGTCTCCGAGGACGAGATCCGCGCGGCGGTGCGCCGTCTTGCCCTGGAGGCACGGCTGGTGGCCGAGCCAGGAGGCGCGGTTGCCGTCGCCGCGTGCCTCTTCCGCAGTCACGAGTTGCCGGCCGCGCGGGTCCGGGTCGCGGTGCTCTCCGGCGGCAACGTCGAGCCTGCGCTGCTTGCGGACATCCTCGGGGCAGTTGCCGAGCCCGGTGCGCTGCGCGCGGCCCCCGGCGAATAGGCTGGGAAAGTCATGCGCCCCACGCTTGCTTACACTTCCGCGCGGATCCTGCTGTTCCTCGCCGCGCTGGGCCTGCTGTACCTCACCGGAGCACGCGGGCTGCTGCTCATCGCCCTCGCCCTGCTCATCAGCGGTGTCGTCAGCTTCGTCGTGCTCTCGCGGCAGCGGGACGCGATGTCCGGAGCGCTCACCTCCCGGTTCCGCGGTTTCCGCGAGCGCCTCGATGAGGGCGCGCGGGCAGAGGACGACTGACCGGCAGCGGGCGATTGCGGCGACCGTCTCAGCGCGTTACGGCTAGCTGGCGGACAGCCAGCCTCCGGACGTGAGCAGGCCGAGCACGGCGGCGGTTGCCTCTGGCCGGCTCAGCGCCGAGGTGTCGATCACCAGGTCAGCATCGGCCGGTTCCTCGTACGGGTCGGACACTCCGGTGAAATGGTCGATGAGGCCGGCCCGTGCCTTGGCGTACAGGCCCTTCCGGTCGCGGGCCTCGCATACCTCGACTGGCGTGGCGACGTAGATGAGCAGGAAGTCGCCCGTCTCGCTGACCATCTCGCGGACCTGTGCCCGGGTCGCGGCATAGGGCGCGATCGGCGCGCAGATCGCGATGCCGCCGTGCCGGGCGATCTCGGCTGCCACATAGCCGATGCGCAGGACATTGAGGTCGCGGTCGGCCCGGGAGAACGTCAGCCCCGCGGACAGCATCTGCCGCACCAGGTCACCGTCGAGCAGGGAGACCCGGCGATCGGCTCGTTCAGCCAGGGCATCGCGGAGATCCCTGGCGATGGTGGATTTGCCCGATCCGGACAGGCCGGTCAGGAAGAGCACCAGGCCGCGGTGCGCGCGCGGCGGCCGGGCGGAGCGAAGTTCCCGCGCCACGGCGGGCGGCGTGAACCACGCGGGCACCTCGGCCCCGGCATCCAGCAGGTCCCCGAGCTCGTCCGGCGCGAGCTCGGCCCGCTCGGTGCCGGCCTCGATCAGCGAAAGCGGCCGCCACACGTCCGCTGCCGGGTCGTACGCCCAGTCGCCCGCCGAGACGACCGGGATGACCGTGCCCACCGCCGTGCCCGCAGAGGCGCCAGCGGCAGCACCGCCAGCGGCAGCGCGGCCAGCGCCATCGCCGCCGTCAGCGAACAGGTGCGTCGCTCCGTAGGCAGCGGCGACGACCGCGCGGGCCGCCAGCTCGCGGGCCGGCCCGCCGTCGCGCCGGGCCAGCGGGACGGGCACCACCAGGGTGCGGGCCGGCAGGCTGCCGGCCGCGGCCAGCACGGTCCGGATCAGCGCCTCCGGCCTGGCCACCACGTCAGCAGGGCCCGCGATCAGCGGCAGCAGCAAGATGGTGGCCTTGAGCTGCCCGGCCAGGTGCCGCAGCTGCCCGATCTGGCGGCTGTTCAGCGGCCCGCGGGTGGCGCAGGCGAGTACCGGCCCGCCGTCGAACCTTGCCCTGACCTCCGCCGGGCGCAGGCGCAGCCGCCGGAACGGGCCGTGCTCCGGCTCGCGGTGCGCGGTGACCTTGCCGTCCAGCCGGACCAGGTCACTCCCGGCAGGCTGCCCGGGGACCGGGGTCCGCCCGGCGACGTCGAGCACGGCCAGCGGGGTGCCCTCCGGATCGTGCAGCATGACGCGAGCGGCGTCCGGCGCGATCGCGCCGGCGGGCACCTCGAGGGTGACCGGGAACGGCCACGGCGTGCCGTCGGCCAGCGTGGCGTCCGCGGCGACCGAGGCGACATCAGCCGCGCTCAGGTACCCGCTCAGCGGCGCGAACGCGCCCGATAGCAGCAGCTCAAGGTCCGCGAGCTGCAGCTCGTCCAGGGTCCAGGACGGCCATCCGGCCAGCCCGGCAGCGGCCTCGGCATGCGCCCCTGCAGTCACGTCATCCTCCGTCGCGGTGGCGCCCGCTCCGCGGCGCACCGGGTTACCGCACAGCATCGCCTGGAGCTGTCAGCCACCCGAGGGTACACAACGCGAGGCCAGGGCGGTGCCGCCAGCCCGCCGCGTTCCGCGAGCCCGGGCCGCCGGCGCCGCGCGTGCCGCCGCCGGCTGTCCGCCGCGCGCTTACACTAGAAGGGTCCCGCGTTCCGGCCTCCGGCGGACCCGAGGGGCCACTTGCGGCCCGCCCGGGCGCCGGACGCGGGCGTTTCGTGCTGCCTACGCAAGGACGTAATGAGCCTCTCCGGTCTTCTCACCGTTATCGCCGACGATCCGCAGCTGCGGGCCGCGCTGGAAGCAGCAGGGGGCGAGACCGGCCAACCCGGCGACACGGGCGCCGATCTTATCGGCCCGCCCGCGCTCCGCCCGCTGCTCGCCGCCGCCCTGACGGCGTCCGCCACCGCGGATGCCGCCGCCGCGGATGCCGCGGCCCCGGGTTCTGCTGCCGCGGGCCGGTTCGTGCTCGCCGTCACCGCCACGGCCCGTGAGGCCGAGGACCTGACCGCGGCCCTGAACTCGCTGCTGCCCGCGGCCAGCGCGGCCTACTTCCCGCCCTGGGAGACGCTGCCGCATGAGCGGCTCTCGCCGCGCTCGGACACCTCCGGGCAGCGGATCGCGGTGCTCCGCCGGCTGGCCCGCCCGGACGACAACAGCGACCCGAGGTCAGGGCCGCTGACGATCGTCACTACCCCGGTCCGTGGCCTGCTGCAGCCGATCGTCGGCGGCCTCGGCAACACCGAGCCGGTCACGCTGCGGGCTGGCCAGGAGGCCGACCTGGACGAGGTCGTCGTCCGGCTGGTCGACATCGGCTATGCCCGGACCGACCTGGTGGAAAAGCGCGGCGACATCGCCGTTCGCGGCGGCATCCTCGATGTCTTCCCGCCGGCTGAGGAGCATCCGCTCCGGGTCGAGTTCTGGGGCGACACGGTCGAGGAGGTCAGGTCGTTCAAGGTCGCCGACCAGCGCAGCCTGCAGACCGCGCCCGACGGCCTGTGGGCGCCGCCCTGCCGCGAGCTGCTGCTGACCCCGGTGGTCCGGGCCCGGGCCAAGGCGCTGGCCGCCGAGCATCCCGGCCTCGCCGACGTGCTCGGCAAACTCGCCGACGGCATCACGGTGGAGGGCATGGAGGCGTTCGCGCCGGTGCTGGCCGAGCGGATGGACCTGCTGCTCGACTACGTGCCGCCCGGCGGCTGCGTGCTGGCCTGCGATCCGGAGCGGATCCGGGCGCGGGCGGCCGACCTGGTCCGGACCAGCCAGGAATTCCTGGAAGCCTCCTGGGTGAACGCGGCGGCCGGCGGCGAGGTGCCGATCGATCTCGGTGCTGCCGTGTTCCAGCCGATCATCCGGGTCCGCGCGGCGGCGGCTGCGCTCGGACTGCCGTGGTGGACCATCGCCCCGTTCCAGTCAGAAAATACAGCGATAACGAGCGCGGCAACCGGCCCTGACTCCGCCGCGGATACTGCCGTCGCGGCGGATGAAACCAACCGTCCCTCGTTCAGCATGGAAGCGATGCCCGCGGAGACCTACCGCGGTGATACCACGCGCGTGCTGGCCGACGTCGGGCAGTGGCTCGGCCAGGGCTGGCGGGTCGTGCTGGTCACCGAGGGCCACGGGCCGGCCCAGCGGCTGGCCGAGCTGCTCCGCGGCGAGAATTTCGGCGCCAGGACCGGCGACCTCAGCGGGCCGCCCGAGCCCGGCATCGTGTACGTCACGACCGGCATGATCGAGTACGGCTTCAGCTGGCCGTCGGTGCGGCTCGCGGTGCTGTCCGAGAACGACATGGCCGGCCAGCGCGGGGGCCGCCGGGACCTGCAGCGGATGCCGAGCAGGCGGCGCGGCGGGGTCGACCCGCTGCAGCTGACGCCCGGCGACTACATCGTGCACGAGCAGCACGGCGTCGGCAGGTACCTGGAGATGACCAGCCGGACCGTGCAGGGCGCGACCAGGGAGTACCTGGTCATCGAGTACGCGCCGGGCAAGCGCGGGCAGCCGTCGGACAAGCTGTACCTGCCCACCGACCAGCTGGATGAGGTCACCAGGTACGTCGGCGGCGAGGCGCCGAGCCTGCACCGGCTGGGCGGCGCGGACTGGGCCAAGACGAAGGGCCGGGCGCGCAAGGCGGTCCGGGAGATCGCCGCGGAGCTGATCCGGCTGTACTCGGCGCGGACCGCGTCCCCTGGGTACGCGTTCGGCCCGGACACGCCGTGGCAGCGCGAGCTTGAGGACGCGTTCCCCTACACCGAGACGCCCGACCAGCTGGCCGCCATCAACGAGATCAAGCGGGACATGGAGAAGCCGGTCCCGATGGACCGGCTGATCTGCGGAGACGTCGGCTACGGCAAGACCGAGATCGCGGTCCGCGCTGCCTTCAAGGCCGTGCAGGACGGCAAGCAGGTCGCCGTGCTGGTGCCGACCACGCTGCTGGTCCAGCAGCACACCGCCACCTTCGGCGAGCGCTACGCGCCGTTCCCGGTCAAGGTCAAGCCGCTGTCCCGGTTCCAGAGCGACGGCGAGATGACGGAGACCATCAGCGGCCTGGCCGACGGGACCATCGACGTGGTGATCGGCACGCACCGGCTGCTGTCGCCGGAGACCCGGTTCAAGCAGCTGGGCCTGGTGATCATCGACGAGGAGCAGCGGTTCGGCGTCGAGCACAAGGAGTACCTCAAGCGGCTGCGCACGGAGGTCGACGTGCTGTCCATGTCGGCGACCCCGATCCCGCGCACGCTGGAGATGGGCGTGGCCGGCATCAGGGAGATGTCCACCATCCTCACCCCGCCGGAAGAGCGCCATCCGGTGCTGACCTTCGTGGGGCCGTACGAGGAGAAGCAGATCGGCGCCGCGATCCGGCGCGAGCTGCTGCGGGACGGCCAGGTCTTCTTCGTGCACAACCGGGTCGCCTCGATCAACAAGGTCGCCGCCCGGCTCGGCGAGCTGGTCCCCGAGGCCAGGATCGCGATCGCGCACGGCCAGATGAACGAGCACCTGCTTGAGAAGATCATGGTCGGCTTCCTGGACCGGTCCTATGACGTGCTGGTGTCGACCACCATCGTCGAGTCCGGCCTGGACATCCCGAACGCGAACACCCTGCTGGTGGACCGGGCCGATGCCTACGGCCTCTCCCAGCTGCACCAGCTGCGCGGCCGGGTGGGCCGCGGCCGGGAACGCGGCTACTCCTACTTCCTCTACCCGCCGGAGAAGCCGCTCAGCGAGACCGCGCATGAGCGGCTCGCCACCGTCGCCCAGCACACCGAGCTGGGCGCGGGCATGTACGTGGCGCTGAAGGACCTGGAGATCCGCGGCGCCGGCAACCTGCTCGGCGGCGAGCAGTCCGGGCACATCGCGGGCGTCGGCTTCGACCTGTACGTGCGGATGATCGGCGAGGCGGTCAGCGAGCTGCGTGGCGACGGCCCGGCCGAGCGGCCCGAGGTACGGGTCGAGCTGCCGGTCAACGCGCACATCCCGCACGAGTACGTGCCGGGCGAGCGACTGCGGCTGGAGGCCTACACCCGGATCGCTGCCGTCGACTCCGCCGAGGACCTGGCCGCGGTTCGCGCCGAGATCACCGACCGGTTCGGCCCGCCGCCCGAGCCGGTGCTCAGCCTGCTCGCGGTGGCCAGGCTGCGGGCGCACGCGCGCCATGCCGGGCTGACCGACATTACCCTGCAGGGCAATCACGTCAGGTTCTCGCCGGTGACGCTGCCGGAGTCGCGGGAGGTGCGGGTGCAGCGGCTGTACCCGAGGACCGTGCTCAAACCGGGGGTGCGTACGATGCTCGTACCGGTGCCTAAGGCGGTGCCCGGCGGAAGCCACGGACGGGCAGTCCAGGGCGCGCGGTCAGCGCAGGTCACTGCGATCGGTGCCCGGCCGCTCCGCGATCAGGAGCTGCTCACCTGGTGCGAGGAGCTCGTCGAAGCAGTGTTCAGCGGCCTCGGGCCGGTAGCACCGGACGCTTGACTACCGGACGCTTGAGGAGGGACGTCGTCGTGCTCCGCACCTCGATGAAGATGGCGGCTGCCGCGCTGGCAGCCGGCGCCGTGCTGACTGCCTGCGGGTCGGTCAGGATGGGCGCCGCCGCGGTCATGAACAGCCAGCGGATTTCCAACTCGACGCTGGCCGCCGAGGTTTCCAATCTCAACCAGGGTTACGAGCGGTACAAGGGCAAGATCTCGCTGCCGTACCCGGTGTCCCAGATGCCGCAGCAGGTCCTCGGCTGGCTGGTCAGGTTCCGGGTCCGCGACCAGCTCGCCGCGGACCACGGGATCAGCGTGACCCCCGCGCAGACGCATCAGGCGCTGGCAATGATCACGTCGCAGGCGCAGCAGTCAACGCCGGGGACCACCGTGGTCCTGCCCGAGCTGGCGGTGGCCAATGGCTTGCCGCCGAACCTGCTGACCGAGCTCGGGCGGTACCAGGCGATCCAGACCGTGCTGGCAAATCGCCTGGACGGCGGCAAGCTGCCGAGCACTTCCGCGGCCCAGCAGGCCCTGGGCGCCCAGTTCGCCAAGGAAGAATGCCTGGCCGCCAAGGGGCTCGACATCAAGATCAATCCCCAGTTCGGCAGGCTCGACTACAGCCAGTACTCGATCATCCCCGCGCCGGGCGTGCTGTCCGCAACGGGGCCATCGGCCTCGCCGTCGCCGTCTCCCGCCGCCTCGCCGTCAGCGTCACCGCAGCTGACACCGGCCTGCTAGGGGCGCGGGTGGCGGACGCAGGCAGCGACGAGGGCACGGCCACGGATCAGCCTGGCGCCGCGGCCACCGGCCCGGCGGGTGCTGACCAGGCAGCCACCGGTCCGGCGGGTACTGGCCCGGCGGGCACTGCAGCTACCGACGGGCCCGCTACCTCGGCCACGGACCTGCCCGGCGCGCGCCTGCTCGAGCTGGTGGCCGTGATGGACCGGCTGCGCACCGAGTGCCCCTGGGATGCGAAGCAGACGCACGCCACGCTTGCCCCGTTTCTGCTGGAGGAGAGCTACGAGGCGGTCGATGCGCTGGAGAGCGGTGACCTGGGGGCGCTCTGCGAGGAACTCGGCGACGTGCTGCTGCAGGTCGCGTTCCATGCCCGGGTCGCGGCGGAACGCACCGACGGCACCGGCTGGACGATTGACGACGTGGCCGGCGGCATCGTCGACAAGCTGGTCCGCAGGCACCCGCACGTGTTCGCCGACGTTAGCGTCTCCGGCGCGGACGAGGTGGTGCTGAACTGGGACGACATCAAGGCCGCCGAGCGCGCATCCCGCGGGGGCCCGCCGCCCTCGGCGTTCGACGGCGTGCCGCTCGGCCAGCCGGCCCTGTCGCTGGCCGCGCAGCTGCGCCGCCGGGCCGAGCGGGCCGGCGTGCCGGAGGAGCTGGCCGAGCTGCCGCCCAGCCCGGCCGTGAGCAAGGTCGGTGCCGAGCTCTTCGCGCTAGCGGAGCGGGCCCAGGCTGCCGGACTAGACCCCGAGTTCGAGCTGCGCGCTGCCGCGCGGGCCTACCGCGACCGGGTGCTCGCCTGGGAGGCAAACCGCCGCGAGCCGGGCTGACCACCCGCTGCCCGCCGCATTCCGCGACCTGGTGGCCGGCCGCTCACCCCGTTCCGAGGGCGCCACAAGCTAGGTTTCCGAGAGCAGTGCCAACTCCGCAGCCCGCCCGTTCCCCGTGCTACGGCGTGGCCGCTGCGCTGGCCTCGCGCGCTCGACTAGGCTCCGATGCGGATATGTCCGCACAGCACTAGTCGGGAGTTTCTACCGTGGCCTCCATCGAAGCCGTCTACGCCAGGCAGATCCTGGATTCGCGCGGCAACCCGACCATAGAGGTCGAAGTAATACTGGATGACGCCACGCTCGGCCGGGCCGCGGTACCCAGCGGCGCATCGACTGGTGCCTTCGAGGCGGTGGAGCTCAGGGACGGCGGCGCCGAGTACGGCGGGAAGGGCGTCATGAAGGCAGTCGGTGCCGTCATCGACGAGATCCAGCCCGAGCTGCTCGGCTACGACGCCGACGATCAGCGGCTGGTGGACCAGGCGCTGATTGACCTCGACAGCACGCCGGACAAGTCGCGGCTCGGCGCGAACGCCATTCTCGGCGTCAGCCTCGCCGTGGCCATCGCTGCCGCTAAGTCGGCCGGCTTGCCGCTGTTCCGCTATCTCGGCGGCCCGAACGCGCACGTGCTCCCGGTGCCGATGATGAACATCCTCAACGGCGGCGCGCACGCGGACAACAATGTCGACATTCAGGAGTTCATGATCGCCCCGGTCGGGGCGGCCACCTTCGCCGAGGCGCTGCGCTGGGGTTCAGAGACCTACCACGCGCTGAAGTCCGTGCTCAAGCAGCACGGGCTGGCGACCGGCGTCGGTGACGAGGGCGGCTTCGCGCCGGAGCTTGACCACAACAGGGCGGCGCTTGACCTGATCGTGGAGGCGATCGGGAAGGCTGGCTTTACCCCCGGGCAGGATGTCGCGCTCGCCATCGACGCGGCCGCCACCGAATTCTGCACCGACGGCGCTTACGCGTTCGAGGGCGGCAAGAAGGACGCGGCGCAGATGACCGGCATCTACGCGGACTGGCTGGCCGCCTATCCGATTGTCTCGCTGGAGGACCCGCTGGCCGAGGATGACTGGGCAGGCTGGCACCAGCTGACGGCGTCACTGGGCGACCGGGTGCAGGTCGTGGGCGATGACCTGTTCGTCACCAACCCGCAGCGGATCCGCCGCGGCATCGATGAGCGCTCGGCGAACTCGCTGCTGGTCAAGGTCAACCAGATCGGCACGCTGACCGAGACGCTGGATGCGGTGACGCTGGCCCAGCGCAGCGGGTTCACCTGCATGATCAGTCACCGGTCCGGCGAGACGGAGGATACGACGATCTCCGATCTCGCCGTCGCGGTTAACTGCGGTCAGCTGAAGACAGGAGCGCCGGCCAGGTCGGAGCGGGTAGCCAAGTACAACCAGCTGCTCCGCATCGAGGAATTGCTCGGCGACGCGGCAGCCTACGCCGGGAAGGCAGTCTTCCCGCGTTCGGCCGCCGGCGGCGGATGACACCTCCCGCTGACCCGCGCTCGCCGGCGCCGGAGCGGGCCAGGTTCACCAGCCGGGCCGCCGTCCTCGCCGTGGTGATCTGCGCCATCGCGCTGAGCCTCGCCTACCCGGTGCGGGAGTACATCGGCCAGCGGCGGCAGATCGACCAGCTGGAAGCTCAGCGGCAGACGTACGAGGTCCAGTTGCACAGGCTCGAGGCGCAGCATCGCAGATTGACCAGCCCGGCCTACGTCGAGCAGCAGGCACGGGACCAGCTGCACATGTGCCTGCCGAGCCAGACCTGTTATGTGGTCATCCCCCCGAAGCCGTCCGCCAGTGTGGCCGCCCCGGCCCGCCAGCCGGGCACGCCGTGGTACGAACGGTTGTGGCACTCGGTCCGCGCGGCAAATCAGGCGCCCGCGAAATGACCCCCGGCAGACCAGCCGGGGCGGCTCCGGCCGGCGCGGACCCGGCTGGTGCGCCTAACGCGGGCGCGGACCCGGCCGGTGCGGACTCCGGCCGGCGCGGACCCGGCCGGCCGCCGCGGGCCCGACCCGGCCAGCCGGCCCGGAACAGCCCCGGGCGGCCTGGATGCGGATGTCGCGGTGGTCGCCCTTCAGCTGGGCCGGCCTCCGCGTGGCGTGCTCGGCGTCGCGCACCGGTGCCCGTGCGGCCTGCCGGATGTCGTCGAGACTGCGCCGCGGCTGCCGGATGGCACGCCTTTCCCAACCCTGTACTACCTGACCTGCCCCCGGGCTGCCGCCGCCATGAGCAGGCTGGAGGCAGCCGGGCTGATGCGGGAGATGACACGGCGGCTGGCCGAGGATCCCGGGCTGATGCAGGCGCAGGTATCCGCGCACCGTGACTACCTCGCCCGCCGGGATGCGGCTGCCAGCACCGCCGGCGTTCGGCCGCTGCCACCAGATGCTGCCAGCGCCGGCGGGATGCCGGGCCGGGTCAAGTGCCTGCACGCCCTAGCCGCGCATGAGCTTGCCGTCGAGGGCTCGAACCAGCTGGGAGGCGAGGCCGTCCAGGCCGCCGGCAGCTGGTGGGCGTCCGGCCGATGCGTACCAGTCCCGCCCGCCGAGACTGCCATCCCTGCGGTCGCCGAGCCCGCTGCGCCTGCGGTCACGGAGCCCGCTGCGCCTGCGGTCACGGAGCCCGCTGCGCCTGCGGTCACGGAGCCCGCTGCGCCTGCGGTCACGGAGCCCGCTGCGCCTGCGGTCACGGAGCCCGCTGCGCCTGCGGTCACGGAGCCCGCCGCGCCTGCTGTGCCCGCCGCGGTAGCCACCCCAAGCAGCGCCGAGCTGTGAGTAAGGCAGCCGGCGTGGTTCGCGTTGCGGCGATCGACTGCGGCACGAACTCCCTTCGCCTGCTCATCGCCGACGTTGACCCGCGCCAGCCCACGATGGCCGATCTGGTGCGCCGGATGGAGATCGTCCGGCTCGGCCAGGGGGTGGACGCCACAGGCCGCCTTGCCCCCGATGCGCTGGCCCGGACGTTCCGCGTGCTCGAGGAGTACGCGGCGCTCATCTCTGGCAGCGCTGCCGACGCCGTCCGGATGGTAGCGACGAGCGCTACCAGGGACGCCGCGAACTCCGCCGAGTTCGTCCGCGGGGTCACCCGGATCCTCGGCGTGCCGCCGGAGGTCCTGAGCGGTGGCCAGGAGGCGCGCCTGTCCTTTACCGGGGCCACTGCCGAGCTAGCGGGCGGGGCCGGCCGGCCAGCGGTTCGCGCCGCCGTACCTGGTCGTCGACATAGGCGGCGGATCGACTGAGTTCGTGCTCGGTGGCTACCAGTCAGGAGCCCCCGTGCCCGGCGGCATGGCCCCGGCCGTTTCCCAGTCGGCCCGTGCCCAGCCGGACGTTGCCCAGCCGGCCAGCCTCCAGCCGGCCAGCCTCCAGCCGGCCAGCTCTCCAGCCAGGCCAGCCTCCAGCCGGCCCGCGTCCAGCCGGACGTTGCCGAGCCGGACATTGGCGAGCCGGACATTGGCGAGCCGCGCCCAGCCGGGCGCCGATCAGGCCGGCTCGACGTCGGCTGGCCAGATCGCGGCCATCTCCGTCGACATTGGCTGCGTCCGGATGACCGAGCGGCACCTGCACTCCGACCCCCCGGCAGACGCCGAGATCGCGGCGGCGGTGACAGACATCGATGCGGCGATCAGCCGTGCCGCCGCCGAGGTACCCGTGCAGCGTGCCCGCACGCTCGTGGGCCTGGCCGGGTCAGTCACTACCGTGGCCGGCATCGCGCTTGGCCTGCCTGCTTACGACGCCAGCAGGATTCATCATGCCCGGATCCCGGCCAGCGAGGTGCACGCGGTGACGCAGATGCTGCTCGGCCAGACCCGCGCGCAGCGTGGCCTGATCGGCGTCATGCACCCTGGCCGGATTGATGTGATCGGCGCCGGGGCGCTGGTACTCGACCGGATACTTGTCCGGCTGGGCTTCGCCGAGGTCGTCGTCAGCGAACACGACATCCTGGACGGCATTGCCTGGGCCTTGGTGGATCACCATGGCGGATGAACCAGCGGCCCGCGGCCCCCTCAGCCCCGGCGGCGGCACCCTCGGCAGCGGCGGTAGCGGCACGCGCGCCGGCGGCACTGGCGCCGACGCCAGCCGCCCTGGCGGCACTGGAGGCGGCGCCGGCCCCAGCCCGGTGCCGCCCGGCACCGGCTGGCCGGATGATCCGGCCACGCCGACTACGCCAGTGGCGGCAGGCCCCGCCGACGTCCGGTCACTGGCCGCGACTGCGGGCACTCTCCCCGAGCTGGCGGCAAGGCAGTCGGTCTGCCGGGCCTGCCCGCGGCTAGTCGGGTGGCGCGAACAGGTCGCGGCGGAAAAACGCCGCTCGTTCGCCGCCGAGCGCTACTGGGGACGGCCGGTTCCGGGCTGGGGCGCCGAGCAGCCTGGCATGCTCATCGTCGGCCTGGCACCGGCGGCGCACGGCGGGAATCGCACCGGGCGGATTTTCACCGGGGACCGCAGCGGAGACTTCCTCTTCGCCTCTCTCTGGCGGTGCGGTCTGGCCGCCAGCCCGACGAGCGTCACCGCCGGGGATGGCCAGCAACTGCTTGGAGTGCGCATGGCCGCTGCGGTCCGCTGCGCTCCGCCCGCGAACAAGCCGTCGGTTGCCGAGCGGGATGCCTGCGCGCCATGGCTGACAGCGGAACTTGAGCAGGTCCGCGCTTCCGTCCGCGTCATCGTCTGCCTCGGTCATTTCGCCTGGCAGGCTGTCTGGCCCCAGCTGGGCCTCGCCGGGTTCGTCCTGCCCAGGCCGCGGCCGGCGTTCGGGCACGGCGCAGAGGTCCGGCTCGCCGCGGCAGCACGCGTTGGCGATAGTGGCGGCGGCAGTGGCAGTGGCGACGACGTTACTCATCGGTTGCTACCACCCGAGCCAGCAGAACACCTTTACCGGCCGGGTGACTGAGGGCATGCTGGACGCTGTGTTCCGGCGCGCTAGGCAGTGGGCTGGCCTGTAACGCCCGGGCCGCCGCGAACAGTGTGTTCACTGAGCGTAATGCTTGTAGTGAAATGGTAACGCAGCGTATCTGCAATCCCGGAGAGAGGAATTGAATAGGTGAAATTGACCTCGGATCTAACCCATAATAATCCGCCGCCCGTGCGTTTATCGGAACCGTTCGGGGTATCCTCATGAAGCCCCCGTAGCCCAAAGGAAGAGGCCGGCCCCCTAAAAGGGTCCCCAGTGTCGGTTCGACTCCGACCGGGGGTACATAGCACCTCATACGTGGCATTGCCGGACCAGGCCACCCAGGATTTCTTGATCGGTTTCTCCTGTCCGAGCTGCCCAGGTATCGACTCGTGCCGTGCTTTCCGGCCGCGCCGTCAGAGCTGTGGCGATAGGTCAATCGTTTGTCTGCCTGCCCGTGCATCAAAGGCCCATCGGCTGATGGCCGCCGATCCCCGATTGCCCCGTCGAGCGATCTTGTTGCGATATAAAATGGCACGGCGAGAACCGCCGTGTAATCGTTTACGAATTCCCTCAGGAACGTTCACTGCTGCCCCGCGACGCCGCAGACGGGCGGTCACGGGCGCTCCTGGACCAGATGTTCCCGGATGTGGGGGACCAGGTGCGAGGTAGCGATTCGGGACTGCCGCGGACGCGACGTCCGGCACAGCCGCGACGAGGTACGGCCTCGCCGCGACGAGGTATGCCGAGCGCTCGTGCAGACGTGCCCTAGTGCGGACGCACGCTGGCGCAGACGCGGGTAGCGAACTGGCGTGGCGGACAGCTGGCACGAGCGGGCGGTCATGAGATGGATTGCAGGGTGTTAGCCGCTGATGTCGGGCCCTGCGCGTGTCATGGTGATCCGCACGATGACCCGGCGCTCGCGCTCCATGGCGGCCCGGTAGTCGTCCCAGTCCGGGTGCTCGCCGGCGACGCTCCGGTAGTAGCTGACAAGGATCTCCATCGCCTCGGGTAGCGGAATGACCTCCGCCGTTCCCTCGGCCTGAATCCAGTCACCGTAGAAACCATCGTTCAGCACGCAGAGCGAGGCGCGCGGATCGCGCCTTAGATTCCGGGTCTTGACTGCGGTCTCCCGGGTGCTGACCAGCACCCGGCCTTCGTCATCGACCGTGGCAGCGACCGGAGAGAGCTGCGGCCGTCCGTCGGCCCGCGACGTTGCCAGTACTGCCCGGTGATGGGCGCGCAGAAAGTCGCGGGCAGTGCTCAGGTCCATCTCAGACGCTATTGAGCCTGCTGCGGCGCTGGAGTTCGTACTCGTGCACGATCGCGCTCGCGTAGCCGTGGGTCAGGCCGTGCTCGTCCGCCAGCCAGTACGCGCGTTCCTCGCAGCGCAAGAACGAAGGACCAGATTCAAGTCTTCTGAACCACTCACGGAGGTCTCGTCCTGTGACGATCGGGATGCGGGCGATGAGGTTCCTGTGCATCTCCGGAGAGTGGGTCATTGACAAGTGGCACCTCCAGGGGGGCGAACTCCTATTGCTGCCGACACTGCACCACCTCCGGGCGTCTGGCAACCCCCCAGCGCCAGCTTTCCGTTATGCCAGCTAAGTTCCCTGGCGATGCCAGGCCTGAGGCCGCCGCCGGGGTGTCCAGAGCGCACTGTCGTGTCTGGTGTTGAGCCGATACCGGTGCGCTGGTCAGGAGAGTCGCTCAAAGATCATCGCCATGCCCTGGCCGCCGCCGACGCACATTGTCTCCAGCCCGAAGGTCTTGTCATGGAACTGGAGGCTGTTCAGAATCGTCGAGGTTATGCGCGCGCCCGTCATGCCGAACGGGTGGCCGACGGCGATCGCGCCGCCGTTGACGTTCAGCTTGTCGAGGTCGATGCCAAGGTCCCGGTAGGAAGGGATCACCTGGGCGGCGAAAGCTTCGTTGATCTCGACAAGGTCGATGTCATCGATGGTCATCCCCGCCCGTGCAAGCGCGCGTCGGGACGCTTCTACCGGGCCGAGGCCCATGATCTCCGGCGACAGGCCGGTCACGCCCGTGGAGACGATCCTGGCCAGCGGCGTGATCCCGAGTTCCGCTGCCTTGCGGTCGCTCATCACCACCACTGCCGCTGCGCCGTCGTTGAGCGGGCAGCAGTTGCCTGCGGTCACCGTGCCGTCCGGCCGGAACACGGGCTGCAGCGTAGCCACCTTCTCCAGCGTCGTGCCCGCCCGCGGGCCGTCGTCCGCAGCCACGACCGTGCCGTCGGGCAGCGTCACCGGGGTGATGTCGCGCTGCCAGAACCCGTCGGCCAGAGCCTTCTCGGCCAGATTCTGCGACCGCACGCCGAACTCGTCCTGCTCAGCGCGGGTGACGCCACGCAGCCCGGCGACGTTCTCGGCGGTCTGGCCCATCGCCAGGTAGACGTCAGGGATCGCGTCGTCCTGCCGCGGATCGTGCCAGACACCGACGTTGCCCGATGCCTGCGCGGCGGTCCGTTCCTCGGCTGCAGCGAAGACTGGGTTCTTCGTATCCGGCCAGCTGTCGCTGCTGCCCTTGGCGAACCGGCTCACGCACTCCACGCCGGCCGAGATGAAAGCGTCACCCTCGCCGGCCTTGATCGCATGGAAGGCCATCCGCGTGGTCTGCAGCGAGGATGAGCAGTAGCGGGTAACGGTAGTGCCGGGCAGGTGGTCATGGCCGAGCATCACCGCGACGATGCGGGCCATGTTGTAGCCCTGCTCGCCGCCGGGCAGGCCGCAGCCGAGCATCAGGTCATCAATATCCGCCGGATCGAGTTGCGGAACCTTGGCGAGCGCTGCGCTGATCATCGCGACGGTCAGGTCATCGGCGCGGACGCTGGTGAGTGAGCCCTTGAATGCCCTGCCGATCGGTGAGCGGGCGGTAGCGACGACGACTGCCTCGGGCATGGCGAACTCCCTCAGTGCTGGTAGTTAACCGCAGACTACCTCGCACCCCTCGCGAGGATTACGCGCCTACCAGGCAGTTCTGCGTATCTCCCCACTTCAGGGGAGGTTTCATCGGGCCCGGATCTACCGGACAGCGAGGCACGTTTTGAACGGAGGGTGTCCTTGTGGCTGCCAGCCAGGCCGCTGGCTACCCCGGCCGCTAGCCCCACCTGGCCAGGGCCTCGCGCGCAGTTGGATGCGCAAGGCGCCGGGCGATCGCCCCGGACGGGGCGCTCGGCTTGAATGGGAGCGCCCCGTATCCGGTGTTCAGAGGCGGCCAGGTCCGCTGACCATGGTGACCTGCGCCCAGGCCATCGACTCGATGATCGTGCCCCTCGGGGGCCAGGGCACCTTGCTTCCGTTCCCGGCGGCGGCCCGGACCGGGTCCGTGCCTGTGCTGGCTGCGCGCATTCCGATTACCCGGTAGGTCCGCGGATCGAGCAGAAGCTGTGTCTTGCCGCCGTTATCGGACAGCCCGATCGCCGGCCGCCCGGCAACGTCAGTGATCCCCTGCTGGCTGCTGACTCCCGGGATGGCGGCCAGTGCCCGGAACACCGCCGCTTCGGCAGCGGGCGGTTCACCCGTCGCCGAATTCCACAGCAGCTGGGCCAGGTAATCGAACTCGATCTCGTCGCGGCCTTTCGGCGCGTACAGCGAGACGACACTTCCCGACGCCACGCTCGGGCCCACCTTGGCCACCTGCTTGGCGATGACTGCCAGCAGTGCCCTGGGGTTCGATGGCAGTGATGCCAGCGCGTTGTAAGCGGTCTGCGGTGTGGCGTTGGCGTTGTACTCGCCCAGGGGAGTAGGACCGCCGCCGCCGAAGATTCCCAGGGTCTTGTGCACGATCAGCTGCCCGTTCTGGAAGTACGCGGTCCGGCGGCCGTCGAAGGTTTCCCAGTTCTCATTCGACTGGGCGGGCTGCCCGTAATCGTGCCCGACGAACTTGGTGTAGAACCACTGGTGCGGTCCGGGCCGCACAGCCGGGTGCTTGGCCACGGTGGCCGCTGCGGTGCTCAGTAGTTGCGCCGTCAGCGTCGGCCGGATCAAGGGAGGCTTGATTGCCGCGGATCTGGTGGCGGGGCCGGACAACGCACCGCTGGCGACCGCGACCGCAACCGCAGCGGCGGCGGCGGCGGTGACTGGCAGGACCGCGCGGCGGGCGTAGCGGGGACGTGACGGCCGGGAGACGGATGCGAGCAGCCGAGCACGTCCGGGGGCGAGGCGCTCGCGGGTGGGTGACGGGACGTCGGCGCGCAGGTCGCGCACCAGGTCGAGATCATTCATTGAAGAGTTCCTCACGCAGCGATGTAGGGTCTTGTCCGCCGAGCGCTTCGCGTGTCTTTCTTCGAGCCCTGTTCAGCCGGGACCGCACGGTCCCGATCGGGATGTCCAGCGCCGCCGCGACCTCGTCGTAAGACAGATCGGCCCAGGCGATCAGGAGAAGGACATCCCGCTCTCCGGCCGACAACCCGGCCATCGCTGTCGCGAGGTCCCGCTGCACGGTGACGGCGGATACCCGGTTGTCGACCCGGTCGGCATGGCCCTCAGCGGCCGGCTCGGTCGCCGTCCGGGCGAGCGCCCGCCACATGCGGACCTCGGTCCGGCGGTGCTTGCCGATCACGTTGGCGGCGATCCCGTATAGCCACGGCCGGGCATCGCTCCGGGCGAGGTCGTAGCGGTGCCGGCCGCCGAAAGCTACCAGGAAGGTCTCGGCAACGACGTCGTCGGCCGCGCCATCGCCGAGCCTTCGGGTGACGTAGCGGTGGATAGGAGCAGCGTGCCGATCATAAAGCTCGGCGAATGTCTCAGGCTCATGCCAGGACTGCTCGATCAGCGCGGCGTCGTTCGCGCGTTCTCGGGGCGGCGCAGTCATGCCTGGCTCCGATCGATGCGAAGGTCTACCACGGTCACTCACTATTACCCGAACCGCGAGAACCGGTTCACGACGTCGTGGCGAGGGCTTCGGGAGCATGTCCGCTCCGGATGTGGACGGCAAGACCACCGAGATCACCCAGTTCGAGCCGCTGCTGGAAGACCTGGACCTTGTCAGGTGCGACATCACCGCCGATGCCCTCCACACCCAGCGTTAGACCGCCGAGTTCGTGGTCACGACCAAGAACGCGCACTGCACCGCATACGCCGCTTGAGTTCTACCCGGTGGTTCGCGAACGTTTCCGGGAAGGGATGTTCGCATGCCTCGTTGGGCTCATAACAAGGCGTCGGCCGCTGTGAAGAAGCAGTACTTCGAACTGATCCGGGAGGGCTGTAAGGGCCTGCAGCTGCCCGGAGCCACGCCCGAGACGCCACCCGGACCATCGCCATCCTCGGCCTCACCCGCCATGAACGAAACTGACATCAAGCGACTATGCCGCCGGGGGCCGGGACCCTGCCACCTGGCTAGCCCCACCTGGTGGGCAGCCCCTGCCGGTGCTCTGTCTCCGTTAGCTAGTCGGGCGCCTGTCTGCCTACAGCGGATGAGTGTCAGGGGTAGATGTGTAGGTGCGTCCGGCTGGGGTGGTCCAGGTGAAGGTGCCGGGTGCGGTCTGGCGTAGGTTCCAGTCGGGGTGGTGCTTGAGGAGGTGGTGGGTGCGGCAGAGGCCACCGAGGTTGCAGCGGCAGGTCATTCCGCCGTCGTCGTAGGGGATCGTATGGTCGAGGTCGCCGCGCCAGGCGGGTTGCCGGCATCGCAGGAACCGGCAGGTCAGGTCGCGGGCGGCGATGTATTCCTTGAGCCGCGGCGGGGGCCGGTAGGCGGCGCTGGCCGCGGTGTGCGCGCACCCGCCGGCCGCGGCGTCAGCGGCCATGGCAGCCCGGGCGCGGTTTGCTGCCCTGTCTGCCGCCTGCAGGGCCCAGGAGGAGCATCTTGGCGCATGGATCATGCCCAGCCACCGGCGGCGGGTGGGCCAGCATGTCCTCGGGGATGGTCAGGGTGACCCGGCCGACTAGCCCTATCGAGGCGCCGGGCCTGGTCCCGGCGTCCGGCCTGTCCGGGTGCCGGGTCCTGCGGCGGTGCCGGGTTCTTGCCGGGTGCCTGGCCGGGGCGGGTGGTCATGGGGGCGGGGGCGGGGGATGCGGGTGATGGTGAGGGCGTGGCCGCTGGTGGTGGTGACGATGATCCGCCATCCGGTGCCGGGGTCGCGGGCGGCGGCGGCGGCGAGGTGGCGGGCTTGCGCGGCGGTGATGGGCCCGATCCGGCCCAGGTAACCCGGCCCGGCGGAGATCCCGGCGAGTACCGGCCAGGGCAGCGAGACATCGAGCAGGCCGGTGACGGGCCGGCCGCCGGGGACCGGGGCGCTGCCGGGGCGGGTGAACGCGGCCGGGATGACCGCGGGCAGGGCGGGCCAGTCCGGCGCCGGCCAGCCGTCGTCGTCGTGGTCGGTGTCGCTGTACCCGCCAGGGCCGGGCGGGCCGGCGGCGGGGCAGGGGCAGGGATCGTCGTCGCGGGGTGCGTCCTGGTCCCCGGGTGGCGGCACGTCCCCGGCCGGGTCGCTGCCGGCCGGATCCGCGGCGGGATGATCAGCGGGGCCGGCGCCGGGGTGGTCACGGTGGCCGCTGCCGGGGTCGCCGGCCGGGCCCGCGCCGGGGTCATCATCAGGGCCGCCCCAGGGGCCGTCGCGGGGTTCCTTACCGGGATCGTCCGGCGGGCCGCCAGGGCCGGAGCCGGGATCGCCCGGCGGTCCGGCCGGATCGCCGGGTCCGCCGCCGGGCGGGCCGGGGGGTGTGCCGTGGGGGGGCGGGATGACCGGGAGGGTGCCGAGGAGGAGGCCGATATACACCTGGGCGGACAGCAGGTCGATGCTGCCGCCGGCGCCGGATGCCTTCAGCGCGCGGGCCATCGCCTTGATCCGGGCCATCGCCGCGGTGGCATGCACGGCGGGCAGCCGCTGCCCGGCCAGCGTCGCGGTGCCGTCCTGATCCGGGTACAGCACCACCTGCGCCCGCCGCTCCGCGTCCTTCCGCCGTTCCTCCGCGCCCGCCGGGTCCGCCGCGATCACCGCACGGCGCAGCGCCGCGCGCAGCATCCCGGTCGTCTGCCCCCCGGCCGCGGGCAGCACCCGCGCCTCCACCGCCCGCGCCGCCTCGTCGCTGAGCGGGCTGGCCGCCTCCGCGATCAGCCGGGCGCGGGCCAGGTCAATGGTCCCGGCGGCCAGCGCCGCGCCAGTCGCGGCCAGCCGCCAGGCCAGCTGCACGGCCAGGTCCGCCCACGCCGACGCCCCGTACGGCGACATCGTCAGCTCCAGCGCCACCTGCGCCGCCGCCGACCGCGTCACCACCGAGGGACAGCCCGTCAGCGCCAGTGGCGGCGTTCTCCTCCCGGGCCGCGGCACGGGCGGTGATCTGCGCGACCGCGGCCAGTTCCCGGGCCTGCGCCCACGACGCCACCCGCCGCCACGATCCGGCGACCGCCGCCAGGTCACCGTCACCCAGGCCCGCGGGCGGCGCGGCGGCCAGCCACGCGGCCAGGTCCGGGCCCGGCGCCAGCCGCTCAGCGACCCGCCCCGCCACCGCCGCCAGCGGCACCCGCCCCCCATCAGCGCGGCCCTCCGCCGCGGCCCGCGCATCCAGCTCCGCGAGATCATCCAGGATCGCCTCCTGCGCCGCCTCCTCCTCCGCCGAGCCCGGAACCGGGGAACTAGCCGGAGCCGCGGGCACCGAACCGGCGGCCGGAGCCGCGGCAGGCGGGCCGGCCGGCGGCTGGACAGCAGAGGACGGGGCAGCGGAAGCCGGGGCAGCATCCGGCGGCCCGGCGGAACGCGGGCCCGCGGACGGAGCATCCGGGTCCGGCGGACCGGCACCGGTGATCGCGGCGATCAGCGCACCGAAATCCATCTCATACGACCACGACAGGCCCTGCGGGGCACCCGCGCCCCCAGCATCACCCATATCTGCCGGCACCGGGTCACCTCCTCCGCTGAGCACCTGAACCGGGCGCCGCCCGGCCATTTTCCTTAGATAAAGGGTAGCGGGTTCTTGGCACGCCAGCAAACTAATATCGAATGTTATTTCGATCATTTTCCTGGTTCGCCGCCGGGGGGTCGCCGCTGAGCCGCAGCCGTGGAAAGCGCGGCCCTCCGCACCTGTCTACGGCCGTCATTTCGCGCATTTCGACACTCCGCCGATGAGCCAGGAGGCAGGGGCTGCCTGGCTTCACTTGACGCTGGACGGATCGGCCTCAGTTGATCCATTTACGCGCCTTAGATGTTTCTGATGCTTGATGGTCTGCGGCAGGTCTCGGTCGATTGCCTTGCTCGTTCCGCAGCAGTCCTGCCGCCCGACGCTCCCGGCTGGCTGTTCAGACCCATTCCCGGCCGAGGTACGGCAGGCTTCCTGCAGCGCCGTCGGATAGCGTCGTCTGCACCAGAAGCAAGGTGGTTTGAGATGCAGGTTCACGATTCCCTGATCGAGCTGATGGGGGACACCCCGCTGGTCAGGCTGCGTAAGGTCACGCGCGGGCTGGCCGTCGGCGGACGGGCTCCTGACGTGCTGGCCAAGGTCGAGTACTTCAACCCCGGCGGCTCGGTGAAGGACCGGATCGCGCTGCGCATGGTGGAGGCCGCCGAGGCCTCCGGCGCGCTCCAGCCGGGCGGCACGATCGTCGAGCCGACGTCCGGCAATACCGGGATCGGGCTGGCGATCGTTGCCGCCGAAAAGGGCTACCGGTGCCTCTTTGTCTGCCCGGACAAGGTAGGCCAGGACAAGATCAGCGTGCTGCGCGCGTACGGGGCAGACGTGGTGGTGTGCCCGACGACCGTCTCACCGGAGCACCCGGATTCCTACTACTCGGTGTCGGACCGGCTGGCCGCCGAAACCCCTGGCGGGTGGAAGCCCAACCAGTACGCCAACCCGGAGAATCCAGCCTCGCACTATCACTCCACCGGCCCGGAGATCTGGGCGCAGACCGACGGTAAGATCACCCATTTCGTCGCCGGGATCGGCACCGGCGGCACGATCTCGGGCACCGGGCGGTATCTCAAGGACGTGTCCGGCGGCCGGGTGCGCGTGATCGGCGCCGACCCGGAAGGGTCGGTGTACTCCGGCGGCTCCGGCCGCCCGTACCTGGTCGAGGGCGTTGGCGAGGACATCTGGCCGGAAACCTACGACAAGACCATCTGCGACCAGGTCATCGCGGTCAGCGACGCGGAGTCCTTCCAGATGACGCGCCGGCTCGCCCGCGAGGAGGCGCTGCTCACCGGCGGCTCCTGCGGGCTAGCCGTGGTCGCCGCATTGCGGGTGGCGGCGGCGGCCGGGCCGGACGACGTGATCGTCGTCCTGCTGCCCGATGGCGGCCGTGGTTACCTCTCGAAGATCTTCAACGACGAGTGGATGGCTGATTACGGCTTCCTCTCCTCCGAGACTGCGGAGCCGAGGATCGCCGACGTGCTAGCAGCCAAGCTGAGCGGGCTGCCCGAGTTCGTGCACGCGCACCCGGACGAGACCGTGCGGGTGGCCATCGAGACCCTGCGCGAGTACAACGTCTCGCAGTTGCCGGTCATGAAGGAAGAGCCGCCGGTGATGGCGGCCGAGGTAGTCGGCTCGATCGTGGAGCGGGACCTGCTCGACGCGCTGGTATCGGGGCGGGCCCGGCCGCAGGATCCGCTGGGCGATCACATGTCCGCGCCGCTGCCGATGGTCGGCTCCGGCGAGCCGGTGAGCTCAGCGGTCGCCGCCATGGAGAAGGCCGGCGCCGCCGTCGTGCTGGTGGACGGCAAGCCGGCGGGAATGATCACCAGGCAGGATGTGCTGACGTTCCTGTCCGCCGGCACCGGGTGACAGCCTAGGGTTGGCGGATTATCGGGCCGGGGAAGCCGGGGCCAGCGCGGCCCAGGACCCGCCGGACCGGGGCACCACGGGACCTGGGACGTTGCTAATGCCCGGGCATCTACTGAGGCAGGGTGACAACGCTATGCGCAGGCAGCACGCCGACGGATTTGAGACTCTCGCGATCCATGCCGGCCAGCAGCCCGATCCGCTGACCGGGGCCGTGGTCCCGCCGATCTACCAGGTGTCCACGTACAAGCAGGACGGAGTAGGAGGACTGCGCGGCGGCGGCCTGGGAGCGGGCGGCGGAAACGGGCCCGCTCGCTGGATCGAGGGCTATGAGTACTCCCGGACAGCGAACCCGACCAGAGGCGCGCTCGAGGAATGCCTGGCCGCCCTGGAGGGCGGGACCCGCGCGCTGGCATTCGCCTCCGGGATGGCCGCCGAGGACTGCCTGCTCCGGACGATCCTCCGGCCGGGGGATCACGTGCTGATCCCGCACGATGCCTACGGCGGCACGTTCCGGCTCGTCGACAAGGTCTTCCAGTCGTGGGGCGTGAGTTACCAGCCGGTCCCGGTATCGGACCCGGACTCCGTTAAGAATGCCTTGCGTGAAAAGCCAGCCCGGGTGGTCTGGATCGAGACTCCCACCAACCCGCTGCTGTCAATCGCCGACATCACCGCACTGGCCGAGATCGCCCATGCGGACGGCGCGCTGCTGGCCGTCGACAACACGTTCGCGTCGCCGTACCTGCAGCAGCCGCTGGCGCTCGGCGCCGACGTCGTCGTGCACTCGACCACGAAATACATCGGCGGCCACTCGGATGTGGTGGGCGGCGCGCTGGTGGCGGCCGATGCCGCGCTGGGCGAGCGGCTTGCCGTCATGCAGAACTCGACGGGCACGGCGGGCGGTCCGTTCGACGCGTGGCTGACACTGCGCGGGATCAGGACCCTCGGCGTCCGGATGGACCGGCATTGCGAGAACGCGGCCAGGATCGCTGACATGCTGGCCGGCCATCCCGCGGTGGCTGAGGTGCTCTACCCGGGCCTGGAGTCGCATCCCGGTCATGAGACGGCGGCCAAGCAGATGCGCGGCTTCGGCGGGATCGTCTCGATGCGCGTCCGCGGCGGGGAGGAGGCAGCGGTGGCGGTGTGCGGCCGGACCCGGCTGTTCACGCTCGGCGAGTCGCTCGGCGGGGTGGAGTCGCTGATCGAGCATCCGGCCCGGATGACGCACGCCTCGGTGGCCGGCTCGGCGCTGGAAGTCCCGGCCGACCTGGTCCGGCTCTCCGTCGGCATCGAGAGCTGCGACGACCTGCTGGAGGACCTGCGCGGGGCCCTCGGCTGACGCTGGGCGGCCGGGCTCAGGCGGCTGGCACCAGGGCGGTCAGCAAGTCCGGGCAGTGGTCAGCTGTGCCTGATCAGCGGTCAGCTGTTCCAGACCATGAGTACCAGGATCACCAGGTAGATCAGGGCGACCACGCCGCCCATCGTGGCGATCCGGCCCCGTTCGACGGAGGCGATGTGGGCGGCGGGCACGCCGGGGCTGCCCGGCAGGTTCGGCGCGGGCGGCTCGGCATCCCGCGCCGCTTCCTCGTTGCCCGCGTGTTCCTCGGCGGAAACCGGCACGACCTCCGCGGCCGGCACGGTGCCGGCCGCCGGTGCCTCCGCCGCGGCGGCAAGTTCGAGCGCCGCGATGGCGCGGTGCTGGTCGCGCATGATGAGCACGAGCAGGACGACGGCCACCACGAACAGCGTCAGCGAGACGCTCAGCCACGGCTTCGAGAAGTCCTTGTCGATCTGCGTGAGGACCAGCCCGAAGATCAGCACGCCCAGCGACAGCAACGTATAGATCCGGGTGATCCGGTAGAGATATCCGACCACTGTCTGGTTGCGTGCCCTGATGTAACGGGGCGTGGACATGATCGCCGCCGTGAGGGTGCCTATCGTGAAGATGGCGAAGCCAATATGCAGCCAGAGCACGAGCCGATCGGTGAACGACATGTCCCGATCCTAGGGCTAAGCCAGGCGGCGCTGCTGGACCCTCGCCGGAGGCTCACCGGCAGCCTCAGCTCACGCCGGGCCGACCGGCCCGCGGGTGATCGCCCGCGGTTATTAGCGCGTGCTGGCTACTGGGTCCTGGCCTTCCTGATCAGGAAGAAACCGCCCGCCAGGGCCAGGATGCCCACGACAAACGAGGCGGCAGCGCGCAGGTCATGGTTCGTCGTGATGAAGACGATCCCGATAACGCACGCGACGATCCCGAAGGCCAGCAGAATCCAGGCATTCGTGCGCTGGGAGCCAGCCCGTCCGTTCGCTTGCGACACCGTTCCTCCCGGATGCTCGCCGGGCTCCGGCCGCCGGCTTCGGTCAGCCTGCGCTCGCGGAAGCTAATTCGCGGAAAGCCAATTCACGGGACGTTACTCCCTGCCGGTGAAAGATGAGGGGTCATCCTCGTTATCCGGACAAAACTTGACATAGTGCTTGCCGTCCCGTGGCTGCCCGGACGGATAACACGTTGCCGCCGGTTACCCGCCCGGTAGACAATCCGGCTCATGGCATCAGCGGCGGATCTCAGCTGGCGGCCGATCGGGCCAGCGGACATACCGGAATGGGCGGCCCTGCTGGCCGCCATCGAGGCGGTGGAGCGGCAGGACGAGCACGACAGCGAGCAGGACCTGCTGGAGGAATTCAGCTATCCGTACAGTGACTTCGCCCACGGCTCAGTGGCCGCCTATGACGGCGACACCATGGCCGGGTTCTGCGTCCTCACCGCCCAGAGCACCGCTGACCCGGTCCATGAGATGCGCCAGCGAGGCGGTGTGCACCCGGCGTACCGATCCCGCGGGCTCGGCGGACAGCTGCTCGGATGGGCCGAGACGGCCGCCATTCCGCTGCACCAGGAGCGCTACCCCGGGCAGCCGCTGACGCTGGCCGGATCATGCATCTCCCGCAACGCCGGCACAGTCGAGCTGTACGCGGCGCACGGCTACCGCCAGGTTCGCTGGTTCCACGGAATGACGAAGGACCTCATCGCGGCGCTCCCTGACGTCCCCGCGCCAGCTGGCGTCCAGATTGTCGGATTCACCCCGGCGCGCTCGCAGGACGCCCTCCTGGTGTTCAACGAGGCCTTCCGCGACCACTGGGGATCGATCGAGAACAACGCCGAACAGTGGGCCTACCACACCAGGGAACGGTCCTTCCGGCCCGCGCTCAGCTTCCTCGGCTATGCCGATGACGAGCCGCTCGGCGTCATCATCTGCTACGAGTACGACGCCGCCACCGAGGCCACCGGCATCCGCGACCTGCACATCCCGCTGATCGGCACCCGCCGGGCCGGGCGGCGGCGCGGTATTGCCTCAGCGCTGCTGTTCCGTGCCCTCGCCGAGGCCAGGGCCGACGGGTTCGGCACCGCCTCGCTGGGAGTCGACGCCGATTCGCCCACCGGCGCGCTGGGGCTGTACGAGCGGGCCGGGTTCACCGTCACCGACACCTGGATCGTCCAGCAGAAGGTCCTGCTGGCGGCATAGCCTGCCGGGCCGCGCTAGCCCCGCCTCACCCGGTGGCTCAGCGGCCGCGCGCGCCAGCCCGGCGCGTGCGCAGGAAATCGCTGACGACGTACTGGCCGAGGCTTTCCGGATTGGCCCGGAGCACCCGTCCGCCGTTGCGCCTGGCCACCTCCTCGACGAAGGCGGTGAGCCGCTCATCGTCGGCGAGCATGAAGACATTCAGGGTGGCCCGCCGCCTGGTCATCTTGTCGACCTCGGCCAGGGTGAGCTCGATGGTCTCCGGGGACGGCGGCCAGTCGAACCAGGATTGCCCGTCCCGGCGCAGGTGCGCGGTCGGCTCGCCGTCGGTCACGATCAGCACCACCGGATTGTGCTCGGGCCGCCGGTCCAGGTATCGCCCGGCCAGCACCAGCGCATGGTGCAGGTTGGTGCCCTGGACCATGTCCCAGCCCAGCCCGGCGAGATCGGTCTCGCGTAGCTCGCGCGCGTAGTTCGAGAACCCGATGACCTGTATCGAGTCCTGCGGATACCTGGTCCGGACCAGCGCATGCAGTGCAAGCGCCGTCTGCTTGGCGGCGCTCCAGGTGCCGCGCAGCGCCATCGAGTAGGAAAGGTCCACCAGCAGGCAGACCGCCGCCGTGGTCCGCCGCTCGGTCTCCCCGACCTCGAAATCGCGGACGGACAGCCGGACCCGCGGCCCGTGCCCGCCGCCGTCCAGCGCGCCGCGGTCAGCCCGGCCGGTGCCGGGCGGCTCAGCTACCGACATGCCGCCGCGCAGCAGCGCGTTGCGCACGGTCGCCGCCGTGTCGATCGCCTGCTCGTCTCCGAAATGCCACGGACGGGTGCTTCCCGTGTACTCGCCCGCCTGGCCGGCGTCGTGCTGATCGTGATCGCCGTGGCCGCCCTCGGGCAAATCAGCGAAAACGCGGCGCAGCGCGGTCTCGCCGAGCCTGCGCACCGCCTTCGGGGTCAGCTCCAGCTTGCCGTCGGACCGCTCCAGGTATCCCTGCCGCTCGAGTTCCCGCTCGATCTGGCGGAGCGCCTCCATGTCATCGACCGCCTGGCGGCCGAGCGCGCGCCTGACCGCGTTCTCGTCGATGTCGTCGAGCCTGGCACCGGGGTAGTCCTGCCACAGCGCGTCCGCCAGCTCGGCCAGGTCGGCCAGCTCGGCGAGTGCCGTGGTCGCGTCGCCGAGGCCGAGCGGCTCCTGGCCGCTCATCTGGTCACCGGGCCAGCTATCAAGATCCATGTCCGGGCGCCGGGACCGCAGCGCGTCGGCCAGCCTGGCCATCTCGGCCGCGAGCCCGGCGTCCTCCAGGGTCGCCGACATCAGCCCGGACAGCTCCTCGCGCTGCGATTCGGTCAGCGAGCCGAGCAGCCGCTGCGCGGCGGACATCCGCCGGACGAGCGAATCGACGAGCTGCTCAAGGTTGGCCGGCTGGTCGGGGAACAGGTCGCCGTACTCGGCCATGAAGTC
The DNA here is from genome assembly GCA_963707065.1 of uncultured Actinomycetes bacterium. Taxonomy (GTDB): domain Bacteria; phylum Actinomycetota; class Actinomycetes; order Streptosporangiales; family Streptosporangiaceae; genus Palsa-506. Next base: position 92,899 of record CAVPPJ010000053.1, on the reverse strand, counting down.
GTCGAAGTCCTGCTGCGTGTGAGTGCCCTGGGCGTCGGCGTCCAGCATCGCGTTCAGCCCGGCCATCATGTCCTTCACCCGCTGCATCGCCTCGGGATCGGGCTGCTGCATGGTCTGCTTCATGCCGCGGAACTGGCTGTCCAGCACCTCCCGGCGGAGCAGGTCCTTCAGCTTCTCGAAGGTCTCGCTGGCCGCCGCCGAGCTCCACTCGTAGTCGGCAAGCTGCCTGATCGCCTGCGCGGTGTCGGCGGGCAGCGCGTCAAGCTCGGCCTCGCGGAGCCTGGCCGCGTCGTCGGGGTCAGGGAAGAGCTCGGCCCGCTCCTGGCCGATCGCCGTATCGAGCAGCGCGCGCGCCTGCTCCAGGATGCCGTCCAGGCGGCCCCGGTCGCGGACCTCGCGCTGCCGTTCGCGGACCCGGCGGAGCAGGTCGTCCAGCCCCTGGTGCCCGGACATCCCCTTGCGCAGCAGGTCACGAAGCGCGCTGCCGGGATCGGACCCGTCCAGGACCGATTCGCCCAGCGCGTCCAGGGCGCCGCGGACGTCGTAGGGCGGCTCCAGCGGGTCGGGCCCGTCGTGATACTGGCCGTACCGGTAACCGCTCACCACTGCTCCCTCCGCTGATGGCTACTGCTAGGTGCGGTAGACGGCGCCACCGTCAACGGTGTCCTTGGAAAGCCGCCGCATCAGGTACAGCCCCTCCAGCGTGAACTCGAGGGCGGCGGCGGCCTCGCCAAGCGACTCGCGGCCGTCCATGCCGAGCCGGGACATGATCTTCGCGAGCCCGGGGACCTCGCCGATCCGGCGGAGCAGGTCCGGTGCGGGAGTCAGGTCGCCCGACTCCACGCTGCCGCCGTCTTCGAACTTGGCCAGCACGCCCGCCAGGTCGGCGTTGCCCAGCGTGGCGCGGAAGGTCTCGGCGATGGCCCGGCGCAGCAGGTGCTCCAGCACCTCCTGCTCGCGGCCTTCCTCGCTGACCTCGAACTCGACCTTGCCGCGCAGCGTGCTCACGATCGAGGACAGGTCGCAGACCCGGGCCACCGGCTGCGCCTCGCCGCTGATGGCGGCGCGCCGGACGGCCGAGGCGGCGACGGCCTCGGCCGCGGCGATGGCGAACCGGGCGGAGACGCCGGACCGCGCGTCGATCGCGGGAGACGCCCGCACCAGCCGGGTGAACCGGGCGATGACCTGCACGAGATGCCCGGGCAGCACCGCGCCCGGCTCCTCGCCGTCCCAGCCAAGCCGGGACTCCTGCCCGATCAGGGCAAGCTCGGCCGCCAGCGACGTCGGGTAGTGGGTGCGGATCTCCGCGCCGAACCGGTCCTTCAGCGGGGTGATGATCCGCCCCCTGTTGGTGTAATCCTCGGGGTTGGCACTGGCCACGAGCACGAGGTCAAGCGGCAGCCGGAGCGCGTAGCCGCGGACCCCGATGTCGCGTTCCTCCAGCACGTTGAGCAGCGCGACCTGAATCCGTTCGGCCAGATCGGGGAGTTCGTTCAGGCAGAACACGCCCCTGTTCGTGCGCGGTACCAGGCCGAAGTGAATGGTCTCCGGGTCGCCGAGCGTCCGGCCCTCGGCGACCTTGACCGGATCGATGTCGCCGATCAGGTCGCCGACGCTGGTGTCCGGCGTGGCGAGCTTCTCGCCGTAGCGGTCGCTGCGATGGCGCCAGCTGATCGCCAGCTCATCGCCGTGCTCGGCGGCCAGCCGACGGCACCGGGCGCAGACCGGCGCGTACGGATGATCATTGATCTCGCAGCCGGCGACGGTGGGCGTCCATTCGTCAAGCAGCCCGGTCAGCGTCCTGATCAGGCGCGTCTTGCCCTGGCCGCGCTCGCCGAGCAGGATCACGTCATGCCCGGCGATGAGCGAGCGCTCCAGCTGCGGCAGCACGGTCTGGCCGAATCCGATAATCCCGGGGAAGGGGTCCTCGCCCGCGCGCAGCCGGGCTAGTAGGTTCTGCCGTATCTCCTGCTTGACGGTAACGAACTTATGATCACTGGCACGGAGTGCCGCAAGCGTCGTGGCGCCTGGCGGGGCTGACCGGGGCTGGCGCCCCGGCGGGCCTGGCACGCCGGGCGATGCTGGCGGAGCGGCTGCTGACTGGGATTCGCTCTTCGGGTCCACCATTCGACACTATGTGCATGCTGGCTCGGCGCGCACCTCGGGAGGCTGGCCGTGGACACTGACCGACCGGCGCTGGCGATCGACATCGGCGGCACCAAGCTGGCCGCCGGCGTGATCGAGCCCAATGGCCGGCTGATCGCCTGGGAGCAGACCCCGACGCGCCGTGACCTGGACGGCGAGCAGCTGTGGCGCACCCTGGACGGGCTGATCAGCCGGGCCCTGGAGAGCGCGAAGGTGCCCAGGCCGCAGGCCCTGGCCGGCGTCGGCTGCGGTTGCGGCGGCCCGATGGAATGGCCGTCCGGGCTCGTCTCGCCGCTGAACATCCCCGCCTGGCGGGCGTTCCCGCTGCGCGACAGGCTGGCGGAGCGGTTCAGCGGGCTCCCCGTCCGGGTGCACAATGACGCGATCACCATGGCCGCCGGCGAGCACTGGCGCGGCGCCGGGCGGGGCACCAGCAACATGCTCGGCATGGTGGTGTCGACCGGGGTGGGCGGCGGCCTGATCCTGGACGGCCGGCTGATCGAGGGTACGTCCGGCAATGCCGGGCATATCGGCCACGTGGTGGTCTACCCGGTCGACGGGCCGCGGTGCGTCTGCGGCGGCGTCGGCTGCCTGGAGGCGATCGCGCGCGGGCCGGCCCTGGTGGAGTGGGCGCAGCGGCACGGCTGGCGGCACGGGCAGGCCGGTGCCACCGCGAAGGACCTGGCCGCCGACGGCGCCGCCGGCCATCAGGTCGGCGTGGCCGCGATGCGGCGGGCGGGCAACGCACTCGGCATTGCCATCGCCTCCGCGATGTACCTGTGCGATCTTGAAGTGGTCGCCGTCGGGGGCGGGCTGTCCCAGGCGGGCGCGCTGCTGTTCGGCCCGCTGGAGGAGGCGCTGCGCGCGCATACCTGGATGGAGTTCACCAAGCAGGTCCGGGTGGTGCCCGCCGAGCTCGGCCAGAGCGCCGGCCTGGTCGGGGCCGCCGCGCTGATCTTCGCGGCGGACCGCTACTGGTCCGGCGGCTGAGCCCATGAATCCCGCGCCGCCCCAGGTCGGCTTCGATGACGTGATCGCGGCCCGCGAGGTTCTCCGCGGCGTCGTCACGGCCACCCCGATGCTGCACTCGTGGATGCTGTCCGACCGGCTCGGCGGGCCGGTCTACCTCAAGTGCGAGAACCTGCAGCGGACCGGGTCGTTCAAGGCGCGGGGTGCCTACCTGCGGATCTCCCGCCTCACGGACGCCGAGCGCAGCCGCGGCGTGGTGGCCGCCAGCGCCGGTAATCATGCCCAGGGGGTGGCCTTCGCCGCTGCCCTGCTCGGCGCCAAGGCGACCGTGGTCATGCCGGAGGGGGCGCCGCTGCCCAAGATCGCGGCCACCAGGTCCTACGGGGCGGAGATCATCCTGCACGGCGCGCGGGTGGAAGATGTCCTCGCGCGCGCCCGCGAGCTGGCGGACGAGCAGGGGTCCGTCTTCATCCACCCGTTCGAGCACCCGGACATCATCGCCGGGCAGGGCACGGCCGGCCTGGAGATCGTCGAGCAATGCCCGCAGGTGCGCACGATCGTGGTGCCGGTCGGCGGCGGCGGCCTGGCCGCCGGGATCGCCATCGCGGCGAAGGGCACCGACCCGGCGATCCGGGTGATCGGCGTGCAGGCCGCCGCGGTGGCGCCGTATCCCGCGTCCTTCGCGGCCGGTCATCCGGTGCCGGCCGAGCCCGCGCCGACGATGGCGGACGGCATCGCGGTCGCCCAGCCCGGGGATCTCGCGTTCGGCATCCTGGCCGAGCTGGCCGAGCGGATCGTCACGGTGTCGGAGGAGGCACTGTCCCGCGCGCTGCTGCTCTGCCTGGAGCGGGCCAAGCAGGTCGTGGAGCCGGCCGGCGCGGCCGGCGTCGCCGCGCTGCTCGATGACCCGCGCTGCGCCGAGCCGCCGGTAGTGGCGGTGCTGTCCGGCGGCAACATCGATCCGCTGCTGCTGGCCAAGGTGCTGCGGCAGGGCCTGTCGGCGGCCGGCCGCTACCTCACGTTCCGCTGCCGGCTGCCCGACCGGCCGGGCGCGCTGGCCGGCCTGCTGGCCGAGCTGGCCGGCCTCGGCGCCAACGTCATCGACGTGGTGCACGCCCGGTTCACCCCGCACCTGCGGGTGGACGAGGTGGAAGTTCAGCTGCAGGTGGAGACCCGCGGGCCAGGCCACTGTGACGGGGTCATCGGCCAGCTGCGCAAGTCCGGTTACACGCTGATCTTCAACTAGTCAGCCGCGGCAGCGCGGATTGCCGCATTTTTAGAACGGATTCAGCGCCGCCAGTCCCGCTACCGGGCCAGCGGCTCCGGGGCGGGCACTAGGCCCCGCCGGGCGGTCAGAGGTTCCCGCGGCGCTCCTGCTCGCGCTCGATGGCCTCGAACAGCGCCTTGAAGTTGCCCTTGCCGAACCCCTGCGAGCCGTGCCGCTCGATCAGCTCGAAGAAGACCGTCGGCCGGTCGTGCACCGGCTTGGTGAAGATCTGCAGCAGGTACCCGTCCTCGTCCCGGTCCGCGAGAATATTGAGCTTCCGCAGTTCGGCCGCCGGCACCCTGGTCTCGCCGACCCATTCGCCCAGCGCGTCGTAATAGCTGCCCGGCGTGTCGAGGAACTCCACCCCGGCCGCGCTCATGGCCCGCACGCTGGCCACGATGTCGTCGGTCGACAGGGCAATGTGCTGGACTCCCGGGCCGCCGTAGAACTCCAGGTACTCGTCGATCTGCGACTTCCGCTGGCCCGCGGCCGGCTCGTTGATCGGGAACTTGACCTTGCGGCTGCCGTCCGCGACTACCTTGCTCATCAGCGCGGAGTATTCGGTCGCGATGTCGTCGCCGACGAATTCCTTCATGTTCGTGAAGCCCATGACCTGGTGGTAGAAGTCCACCCACTCGTCCATCCGGCCGAGTTCGACGTTGCCGACGCAGTGGTCGATCTCGGTGAAGAAGGGCCGGGCCGCAGCAGTGGCGAGCGGCTGCGCGGCGATGTAGCCGGGCAGGTACGGCCCCGCGTAGCCGGCCCGCTCGACCAGCGTGTGCCTGGTGTCGCCGTACGTCGCGATCGAGGCGAGCACCACCTTGCCGTCGGCGTCCTCGAAGACCTCGGGCTTGTCCAGCCCGGTGGCGCCGTGCGCGGTCGCGTACTCGTAGGCAGCGCGGGCTGACGGCACGCCGATCGCGAGGTCGATCACCCCGTCGCCGTGCGCCGCCACGTGCCTGCCCAGGGCGGTTCCTGGCCGGACCGCGCCGCGGAACACGAACCGCGTCCGGCCCGACTCCAGCACGTAGGATGCCTCATCCCGGCAGCCGGTCTCCGGCCCCCGGTAGGCAACGCATCGCATGCCGAAGGCGGCCGAGTAGAAGTGGGCGGCCTGCTTCGCGTTTCCCACCGCGAAGACCACAGCGTCCATGCCGGTCACGGGGAACTCGTCGGTGCGAGCCAAGTCGGCGTGCGCCAAGTCGGCGTGCGCCAAGTCGGCGTGAGCCAGAAGGTCATGATCGCTTGTGGCTGTCATCGTCCACGCTCCCTGCGGAAAGTAGTGGCCCTTGCTGGCAGGATCGACTAGAGAATGCAAGGTGCGCAATAGCTGAGTCAGAAGCTAAACATTTTGTATATAAACGGTGCGGATAGCGCGGTAGAATTGTGCACCTATTCTAGGAGGTAGCTGTTGCTTGATGACCTCGACGCGCGGCTGGTCGGGCTGCTCGCCGCGGAGCCGAGAGTCGGCGTGCTTGAGGCGTCGAGGCGGCTCGGCGTTGCCCGCGGGACCGTGCAGGCGCGGATCGACCGGCTGCAGGCGCGCGGCGTGATCACCGGCTACGGCCCGGACATCGACCCCGCTGCGCTCGGCCACGGGGTCACCGCGTTCATCACGCTGGAAATCCGCCAGGCCGGCGGCCACGACCAGGTCGCCGACGGCCTCACCGCGATCGCCGAGGTGCTGGAGGTGCACACGATCACCGGTGCGGGCGACATGCTCTGCCGCGTCGTCGCCAGGACCAATGCCGACCTGCAGCGGGTCATCGACGCGATCGTCGATGTCCGCGGCGTACTGCGGGCGTCAACGGTGATCGCGCTCGACACGCCCGTGCCCTACCGCGTGCTACCGCTCGTCCGCGCTGCTGCCCGCGGCGATGTCCGCGGCAATGGCGAGCACCGCGGCGGATAGCTCGGCGCGGTCAGCCACCTGGTCGGCGAAGAACATCCAGCCGACGCTGACGCCGCCGATCGCCATGGCCGCGCGCAGCCGCTCGCCGAGCGGGGCGGCCGGCCCGGCGAGCAGCTCGATGAGTGAGCTCATCCGCTCGCGGAACAGCTCGCCACGGTTCTTGGCGGCGGCGAGGCTAGTGACCGCGGCCTGGTTCTGATGCAGCATCCGGAACACCTCGTCGCCCTCGACGACGATGCCGACATAGCGGCGGAGGATCTCGCCGCGGATGCCGGCCGCGTCCGGCTGGGCCCGCGCCCAGGCGATCAGCGCGTCGATCTGGCCGTAGTAATCCTCGACGATGCTGCGGACGATGTCTTCCTTCGACTTGAAGTGGTAGTACAGCGCCGCCTTGGTGACGTCGAGCCGCTCGGCGATCTCGCGCAGCGACGTTTTCTCGTAGCCCTGCTCGGCGAACAGCGCGACGGCGACTTCCTGGATGCGGGCCCTGGTGTCGCTGCGGACGCGCGCGTCATGGTGCGCCGGGGCGGGAGCCCCGGGCGTTGTCTCGCCGAGCGTTGTCTCGTTCATCTCAGTCGTGCCGCGTCTCGTCGAGGTGGCCGCAATTTACTTGACGGCCGGTTAGCTGACAGCTTAGCCTGCTTGACGGAAGATGCTAGCCGGTCGGCAAGTAGGTTGAGAAGAACCGCGTGCGGCCGGCCGCGCCGCGCCACCCGGCCGCGCCGCTGCGCGCGCCACGAGGGAGCCTGATCATGGCCGTTGCACCGCCGGTACCCGCAGCTGACCCGGGGGCTGCGGCCGCCAGGCACGAGATCAAGATCGTGCTGCCGGGCCTGCTGCTCGCCATCCTGCTGGCCATGCTGGATCAGCTGATCGTGGGCACCGCGCTGCCCCGCATTGTCGGTGATCTCGGCGGCGTCGCGCACCTGTCCTGGGTGGTCACCGCCTACGTGCTCGCGTCGACCGTGACCACGCCGCTGTACGGCAAGCTCGGCGACCTCTACGGGCGCAAGAAGCTGTTCCTGACCGCGATCGTGATCTTCCTGGCCGGGTCGGCGCTGTCCGGCCTGGCCCAGTCGATGACGCAGCTGATCGGGTTCCGCGCGCTGCAGGGACTGGGCGCCGGCGGCCTGATGGTCGGCGCGATATCGATTCTCGGCGAGCTGGTATCACCGCGCGAGCGCGGCAAGTACATGGGCTACATCATGGCCGTGATGATGATCGCCACGATCGGCGGGCCGCTAGTCGGCGGATTCATCACCGACACCTTCTCCTGGCGCTGGGTCTTCTACATCAACCTGCCCATCGGCGGCGTCGCGCTCGTCTACCTGGCCAGGGTCCTGAAGCTGCCCGCCACCCGGACCGAGCACAAGATCGACTACCTGGGCGCCGGGCTGCTCGCGCTGGCGGCGACGTCGATCGTGCTGGTGTCGACCTGGGGCGGCACGGAGTACGCGTGGGGGTCCGGGCGGATTCTCGGCCTGTGCGCGCTCGCGCTGGCCGCCACGGCCGCGTTCCTGCTGGTCGAGGCCCGGGCCGCCGAGCCGATCCTGCCGCTGCGGTTGTTCCGCAACCGGAATTTCTCGCTGGTTGCCGCGCTGAGCTTCCTGGTCGGCCTGGCCATGTTCGGCGCCATCACCTTCCTGCCGCTGTACCAGCAGACCGTGCAGGGCGCGTCGCCGACCGTCAGCGGCCTGCTGCTGACCCCGATGATGGTCGGGGTGATGGTGACCTCGATCATCGCCGGCCAGATCACCAGCCGGACCGGCCGCTACAAGGCGCTGCCCATCCTGGGCTCGGCTGGCATGGGCGTTGGCATGTACCTGCTGTCGATGCTCGGCGTGCATACCACCAAGGTGACCTCGGGGCTGTACCTGGTGGTACTCGGCCTCGGCATGGGCCTGCTGATGCAGATCACCTCGCTGATGGCGCAGAACAGCGTCGAGTTGAAGGATATCGGCGTGGCCAGCAGCTCGCGGCTGTTCTTTCAGCAGATCGGCGGGTCCATCGGGGTCGCGATGTTCGGCGCGATCTTCGCCAGGCGGCTGACTGACATGCTCAGCGTGCGGCTGCCAGGCGCGCACCTCAATACGTCGGGCGGCCAGCTCAACCCGGCGACCGTGGCCCGGCTGCCGGTCGTGGTGCGGCACGACGTGTTCTTCGCCATCGCGCACGCGATCGACGGCGTCTTCCTCTGGGCGCTTCCGGCGATGGTGCTCGCCTTCGTGGTCTCCCTGTTCATCAAGGAGATCCCGCTGCGCGGCGACGTCAAGGCTCCGGACGAACTGCCGCCGCCTCGCCCGAGCTCGTCCGCTAATGCCGGGTCAGATCCCGCCGTACGGGACCGCCTCAAGAATCTCGACGGACGCCGCGCGCCCGTTCGGCAGGGTATAGGTCGCCGTTTCGCCGACCTTCTTGCCGGCAATCGCGTTGCCCAGCGGGGACCGCGGCGAGTAGACATCGATCGGCGAGCCGCTCTCCTCGCGGGACGCCAGCAGGAATGTCACCTCGTCCTCGTCACCCTGGAACCGGATCGTCACCGTCATGCCGGGACCGACCACGCCGTCCGTGCGCGGCGGGTCCCCGACGCGGGAGTTGTCCAGGATGTGCTGCAGCTGGTGGATGCGGCCCTCCTGCTTGCCCTGTTCCTCCTTGGCCGCGTGATAGCCACCGTTCTCCTTCAGGTCGCCCTCGTCCCTGGCGGCCTCGATCTTCTTGGCGATCTCGATGCGGCCTGGCCCGGAGAGGTGGTCCAGCTCAGACTTGAGCCGGTCATACGCGTCCTGGGTGAGCCAGGTGACGGTGTCATCGCGGGTCTCGGTCACGGGTACTCCTCGCGTGCGGTGCGGACGGGGGCGTCCGCCGGGCCCCGGCAGGGCCCTTCTGGGGATAATCCTTCGAGCGTACACGGTCTGAAAACCGCCAGGTCAAGACCCTGATGATCTTGAAATTCCGGTTCTGCTGACACGTTTCGTGCGGTCAGGCGATTGTCGAGTCTGGACATGGGGTCGGTAAGAGAGCGTAAAGGACGATTCGCGGCGCTGTACAGGGCGCCGGCCGCCGGTAACGCTTCGGCCGGCCATCACCGTACCCGCAACTGGCTGCCGTTGGTGTCGGGGCCGGCCTTCGCCATCGCCACGGTTCCGGCCGGATATGTCGCGCCGGCCAGGTTCTCGTCGTTGAACTTGTAGCCGGGGCCGCCGGATCCGGTGCCGGTGGGATCACCGCACTGCAGCACGATTCCCTGCAGGGTCAGCCGGTGGCAGTGCGTGCCGTCGAAGTAGTGCCGCCGGGCCAGGAACCGGAACGAGAAGGTGGTGCACGGCGCCGTGCTAGTCAGCGCGGCCGCACCGCCTTGACAGGACTCATTCGTTCGTGGCAACTTACGGTTCGTGGAAACTTACGAAATGGTTCTCGAGGCCCTCGGCGACCGCACCCGGCGCCAGATCGTCGACGCGCTGCGCCGCGGCCCGTCCTCGGTGGGCGACCTGGCAGCGCGGCTGCCCGTCAGCCGCCCGGCGATCTCGCAGCACCTGACGGTGCTGCGGCGCAGCCACCTCGTCACCTATGAGGAGTTCGGCACCCGTAACGTCTACCGGCTCGACACGACCGGGCTCGAGGTACTCCGGGCCTGGACGGACAGCTTCTGGCAGACAGTCCTGGACAGCTACGCCGACCGGGTGCGGGCCGACAGCGCGGCCGTCGCGGCAGAGCCACCGGCACGCGGGCCAGAACCACCGGCACGCGGGCCAGCATCCCAGGACAGGCAGGGATTACCGCAGGACAGGCAGGGATTACCGCAGGACAGGCAGGGACTACCGCAGGACAGGCAGGGACTACCGCAGGACAGGCAGGGACTACCGCAGAACCTGCCGGTACCACCGCAAGGCAGGCAGGAGCCACCGCAGAACCTGCCGGAACCACCGCAACAGCAGAAGGGACTGTCCGATGCTTAACCAGCCGAGAACGATCGAGCCAATCCGGAAGGTCGTCACCGTGCCCGCCTCGACGGAACGGGCATTCGAGCTGTTCACCGCCGGAATCGGCGAATGGTGGCCGCTGGCCACCCACTCAGTGGGCCAGGACAAGGCCGCCGGCGTGGCCTTCGGCGAAGGCGTGGGCGGCGACATCGTCGAGTCACTTGCCGACGGCAGCACGGCGGTCTGGGGCACGGTGACCCGCTGGGAGCCGCCCCACCTGGTCGCCTGCACCTGGCACGCAGGAACTCCGGTGGCCCAGGCAACTCACCTGGAGGTAACTTTCACCGCGGGCAAGCCGGGCGAGACGCTCGTGCAGCTCGTGCATTCAGGATGGGAGCTGCGGCCCGACGGCGAGCAGGCGCGGTCAGGTTACGAAACCGGCTGGGACCCGGTCATCGCCAGCTACGCCCGGCAGGCTGCCGCGGCGGGCCTGCCCGGCTAAGCCCGGCGGGATCCGGCTTCGCCATCGCAGTTCGCATTACCGGCCGCGCGGCCATCCGGCCATCCGGCCATCCGGCCATCCGGCCGCGCGGCCATCCGGCCATTCACCGCCCGACCGGCCGCATTCACCCGGCAGCCCCCCGGGCCACCCGCGGGGGAATGCGCGTGCGTGGCCGGCTTGTTGTCCTGCACAATGACCTCTTGGCCTCGCCCGTCAAGGCGGTGCCCTGATAGCGCGGCTGATCCCGATATGCCGCGCCGGTCGTAGTCGCCACCAAGGTACAGAGGGGACTTCTTGTCTGCCGTGACCGCTGATTCAGCTGCCAATGCCGCCTGCGCCCAGAGCGTGATAGCCGGGGAATCAGGATTCCCGGGCTCCGGCCCGCTCCGGCTGATGGCGGTGCACGCGCACCCGGATGACGAGTCGAGCAAGGGCGCGGCCACCATGGCGCGCTACGCCCGCGAGAACGTCGATGTCCTGGTCTGCACGCTGACCGGCGGCGAGCGGGGCGACATCCTGAACAAGGCGATGGAACGGCCGGAGATCCGGGCTGACCTCGCCCGGGTCCGCCGGGCCGAGATGGACCGGGCCCGGGAGATCCTCGGCGTACAGCAGCGTTTCCTCGGATTCGTCGACTCCGGCCTGCCGGAGGGAGACCCGCTGCCGCCGCTGCCGGACGGCTGCTTCGCCCTGCAGCCGCTTGAGGTGGCAGCGGCGCCGCTGGTGCAGGCGGTGCGCGAGTTCCGCCCGCACGTGATACTCAGCTACGACGAGTCCGGCGGGTACCCGCACCCGGACCACGTGAAAACCCACCAGGTGACGGTGGAGGCCTTCGAGGCCGCCGCGGATCCGGACCGCTACCCCGGCTGCGGCGAGCCGTGGCAGCCGCTCAAGCTGTACTACTTCATCAGCTTCCACCGCGCCCGGTTCACCGCGCTGCACGAGGAAATGCTGCGGCGCGGGCTGGAGTCGCCGTACGCCGAACGGCTGACCAGGCTCGATGAGCGGGACGACAGCAGGCGGGAATGGGAGATCACCACCCGGGTGCCGTGCGGTGACTACTTCGAGGTCCGTGACCGGGCGCTTATCGCGCACGCCACCCAGATCGACCCGACGAGCTCCTGGTTCAGCTGCCCGCTGGATGCCCAGCGGGCAGCGTGGCCGACCGAGGACTACCATCTCGCCAGGTCGCTGGTGGATACTGAGAAGCCGGAGGACGACCTGTTCGCCGGAATCAGGGAGAGAGTGAGCCGGTAATGGTCCTGGCGGCATCGGCGGCGAGCGAAGCCGCCCCCGGAGTTCTCGGGTTCCTTGTCGTCGCCGGGATGGGCCTCGTCCTGTATTTCCTCTTCCGCTCGATGGCCAAGCACCTCAGGAAAGTCTCCGCGCCGCGGCCGGGCTCCGTCGCGGCCAGCGGAATGACGACCGGCGGCGTCGCGACCGGCAGTGGCGTCAGCGATGCCCTGGCGAACGGCAGCACGGCCGACGGCGGCACCCGCCCGGCCGGGCGGCGCGGCGCGAAGGACCCCGGCGCCGATTCCTGAGCCCGGCTACGGCCGGCCCGGCAGGATCAGGCCGTAGGCAAGCAGGGTAACGTCCGGCTCCGGTGACCAGTCCCGGTCCGGCAGGCGGCTGAACCCGGCCCGCTCGTACAGGTGGTGGGCGGTGCGCATGGCGCCCATGGTGCAGAGCACCAGGTGCCGTATTCCGTCGCTGGCCGCCCGGTCGATCACCGCCTGCACCAGCGCCCGGCCGGTGCCCTGGCCGCGCCCGCCGGGGGCTACCGCCAGCGCCCTGATCTCGGCCTCGTCCGGCCCGCGCACGACCTCACCCGCGTGCGGCCAGCGCTGCAGCATGACGGTGCCGACAAGCTGCCCGTCGTCCACCGCGACCAGGATGTCGCCATCGCCGACCGCGCCCAGGCCCCGGAGGGTGGCCGCGTACCGGGAGGTGGCCGACAGGAATCCGTCGGCCTGGTAGGCGGCCACCCGGATATCGCCGATTTCCGCGAGTTCGGCGGGCAACGCCGTTCGAATGATCACGTCGGAGCGCAACAGGCCGTGGCGGGAGAAGATTCCTGCCCGCGGTCATCTCGCTGGTGCTGACCATGCCCCGCGGCAATCACGGCCAGAGTCGGGGAGCATGCCTGCCGGGCGGCCATCAGCTCATAGAGTGAGGTCCGCCAGCTCATAGAGTGGGATCCGCAGGTCCTTAGGTCATGCCGTCGTCAGTGCCGCATGTCATGCCGTCGTCAGTGCCGCGAGAGGAGCAGCCAGTGAGCATGCAGGATGCCGTGCCCGGGGTGCCGGCCGCCGGGGTGCCGGACGGCGTGTTCTTGCTGGACGTGCGCGAGCCGGACGAGTGGGCGGCCGGACACGCACCCGGCGCCCGGCACATTCCGCTCGGCGACCTCAGCGCACGCGGCACCGAGATCCCGCGGGACGCCGAGGTCTACGTGATCTGCCGGTCCGGCGTGCGCTCGGCGCGCGCCGCGCACGCCCTCACCGGCGCCGGCTGGCAGGCGCTCAACGTCACCGACGGCATGCAGGGCTGGGCGGCGGCCGGCCGCCCGATGACCACGGACTCAGGCGCCCAGCCGTTCGTGGCGTGACGGCGGCCCAGCGGCGTTCATCATGCTGGCAATCCACGGGATCTGGGCATACGGCGTCCTTGGCCTGTGGGCAGAGGACCCCGATGGGCCGCCCAGCTCCCCGCCCCGGCCGGGGCGCGCGTCCCGGGCGCCCCGGCCGCACCCGTTTGCGGCCGCCGCGGAGGTCATCGCCGACGTCGTCGCCGGGCTGGCTGAGCCGGCCGCCGATCTGGCGCGCAAGGCGGTCGAGGACGAGCTGACCCTGTGGCTGCCCGCCACCGCGGACGGCCCGCTGGCCTCGCCGGAGCTGATCAGGGCACCGGACAGCGAGCCAGCGCGGAACGCGGGCCGCGGCATGCTCACCGCCTGGCGAGTGCCCGCGCTGACCTTCGAGCCGTCCGCCGCGCTCGAGTTGCTCAGCGTGCTCGGCGAGGCAGGCACGCTCGGCGAGCAAGCGGTCCAGGGCGGGTCCGTGCGCTACCTCGAGGCGCTGGCGCAGGTCGCCGGCGACCTCGCGGCGCGGGGCCGGGTCCTGCCGGGACTGGCCAGGGACGACGGCGGTGCCAGTGACGGCGGTGCCAGTGACGGCGGTGCCAGTGACGGGGGCGCCAGCGACGGGGGAGTTGACCACGGCGGCATTGCCGCGCCCGGCGGCGATGGCGGCAGCGGCGGTTATGCCGCTCGCTGGTGGCCGGTGCTGTCCGGCGCCGACGCGCAGCGGGCTCGCGACCTTGCTGCCGCGATGCCACCGCTGTGCCGGGCCACGACGGCCGGGGGAGCGTCGTCCGCGCTGGTGCTGACCGAGGCGCTCGACGCGCTCACCGACGCCGCGGCGCGGGCCAGCCTGAGCAGCCAGCCCGGCTTTGGCCTGCTGCCGGCCAGCCGCGGCCGCCGGCCGGCCGCATCCCCGTCGCCGAACGCTGGGCAGCGGCACTGGCCAGCGTGAACCCGCAAGTCACCGTGCTGACCCCGGAAGACGAGGCCGAAGCCGCAGCCCTCGCGGCGGACCTCGCCGCCTGGCGCAGCACAGCGCAGGCCCCGGCCGGTCCGGTCCGCACCTGCTTCCGGCTGGTCGAGCCGGCCGAAGCCGCCACCGGCGGCGCCGACGAGGACCGGGCCGGTGACGGTGCTGGCGACGACGGTGCCGGCCACGACCGAGCCACCGCGGCCACTGGCATCGCAGCAGCCGTCGGCGCCATCGCCGCCACCGGCGACGAAGCCGCCGTCGCTGACCCGCCCTGGGCTGTCGAACTCGCGCTGCAGTCGACCGAGGACCCGAGCCTGCTGCTGCCCGCCGCCGATGTCTGGTCCGGCGCGAGCGCGGGCGGCTGGGCCATGGCCGGGATCAGGCACCCGGAGGAAGAACTGCTTGCCGGGCTCGGCCGCGCCTCACGGCTGTTCCCCGAGCTTGACGATGAGCTGCACAGCGCCGCGCCGGACACGGTCACGCTGGATACGCCGGGAGCGTTCCGGTTCCTGCGGGAGACCGGCCCGCTGCTGTCCGGCGCCGGGTTCGGCGTGCTGCTGCCGGACTGGGCGCGCAAGGCGCGGCTCGGCCTGAAGATGACGACCCGGTCCAAGCAGGCCGCGGCCAGCGGCGGGGCAGCGCAGTCCATGTTCGGCCTGGCGGACCTGGTCGATTTCCGCTACGAACTGGCCCTGGGCGATCAGACGCTGGACTCCGATGAACTCGCCGAGCTCGCCAGGCTCAAGGTTCCGCTGGTGCGGCTTCGCGGCCAGTGGGTGGAGCTCGACGACCGGCACCTGCAGGCGGCGCTGAAGTTCCTGGCGCGCCGCAGGACCGGGACCATGCCCGCCGCGGACGCCCTGCTGGCCGGGCTGCGCGGGCTGGATGACGATCTGCCGGTCGTCGGCGTGGACGCCGACGGCTGGCTGGGTGACCTGCTCTCCGGCCATGCCGACCAGCGGCTCGCGCCGGCCAGTACCCCGGCCTCATTCCGCGGCGAGCTGCGCCCCTACCAGGAACGCGGCCTCGCCTGGCTGTCCTTCCTCGGCAACCTCGGCCTCGGCGGAATCCTCGCAGACGACATGGGCCTGGTAAAACCGTGGAGCTGCTCGGGCTGATGGCGCATGAGCGCACGCCACCGGACGCGCCACCCGGGCCGACGCTGCTGGTCTGCCCGATGTCAGTGGTCGGCAACTGGCAACAGGAGGCAGCGCGGTTCACGCCGGACCTCCGCGTGCACGTGCACCACGGGGCTGACCGGCTGACCGGGCCGGAACTCGCCGAAGCGCTGAACGCGGCCGACCTCGTCATCACCACCTACGCCCTGGTCGCCAGGGACCGCGATGCGCTGAGCGGGATCGGCTGGCGGCGGGTGGTCTGCGACGAGGCGCAGAACATCAAGAACTCCGCCACCCGCCAGGCCCAGGCGGTCCGCAGCCTGCCCGCCGGGTCGCGGATCGCGCTGACCGGCACCCCGGTCGAGAACCGGCTCGCCGAGCTGTGGTCGATCATGGAATTCACCAGCCCCGGCCTGCTCGGCCCGGCGGCGAAGTTCCGCACTGCCTACGCCGTGCCGATCGAGCGCAGCGGCGACGCGGAGGCGACTGCCCGGCTGAAGCGGATCACCGGCCCGTTCATCCTGCGCAGGCTGAAGACCGACAAGACCATCATCTCCGACCTGCCGGACAAGCTGGAGATGAAGATCTGGTGCAACCTCACCCCGGAGCAGGCGTCGCTGTACCAGGCAACCGTGACCGACATGCTGGCCAAGATCGAGGCCGCAGAGGGCATCGAACGGCGCGGGCTCGTTCTTGCCACCATGGCCAAGCTCAAGCAGGCCTGCAATCATCCCGCGCACCTGCTGGGCGACGGGTCCCGGCTGGACGGCCGGTCCGGCAAGCTCGCCCGGCTGGAGGAGATCTGCGACGAGGTCGTGGCGGTCGGGGAGAAGGCGCTGTGCTTCACCCAGTACGCCGAGTTCGGCCGGATGCTGCAGCCCTACCTGGCCGGCCGCCTCGGCTGCCCGGTCCTCTACCTGCACGGCGGCACGCCGAAGAAGCAACGCGACGCGATGGTTTCCCGATTCCAGGCAATAACGGATCCAGCGGTGTTCATCCTTTCCCTCAAGGCGGGGGGCACCGGGCTGAATCTGACCGCCGCCAATCACGTCATCCACGTCGATCGCTGGTGGAACCCGGCGGTGGAGGACCAGGCCACCGACCGGGCGTTCCGGATCGGCCAGCGTAAGGACGTCCAGGTACGCAAGTTCGTCTGCGTCGGCACGGTGGAGGAGCGGATCGACGCCATGATCGAGGAGAAGAAGGCACTGGCCGAGCGGATCGTCGGGACCGGCGAGGGCTGGCTGACCGAGCTGTCCGTGGCCGAACTGCGCAAGGTCATCGCGCTGTCCCCGGAGGCGGTGTCGGAATGAGCGGCGGGAATCGGGATGAGTGACTGGCGGGACTGGCCGGAGCGGTCGGCGCCACTCCGGGTCGATGGCGGCATCAAGGCGCGCAGCAAGCGCGGCGCGATCGGCGAGCAATGGTGGTCGCGGCGGTTTATCGGCGTGCTGGAGTCGTTCGGCATGACCGGACGGCTGACCAGGGGCCGCAACTACGCCCGTCGTGGCCAGGTACTCGGCTTCGAGATCTCGTCCGGCTACGTGACCGCCCAGGTGCAGGGGTCGCGGCCCAAGCCGTACCGGATCAGGATCCAGGTGCTGCCGCTGACGACGCCGCAGTGGCAGCGGGTCGAGCGCGCGCTGGCCGGCCAGCGCACTGTTCCGGGCCAGGCTGCTGGCCGGGGAGATGCCGCGCGAGATCGAGGAGGTGTTCGCCGACTGCGGCACGCCGCTGTTCCCGCGCCGCGAAAGCGACATGGAGATGTCCTGCTCCTGCCCGGACTGGGGAGTGCCGTGCAAGCACCTGGCCGCGGTCTGCTACGTGCTCGCCGAGGCGTTCGACACCGACCCGTTCGGCATGCTGGCCTGGCGCGGCCGGGGCCGGGAGGAACTGCTCGCCTCGCTGCGCGGCCTGGCGGCGGCCGGGCCGGCCGCGCCGCGGCCGGTGATCGAGGTGGCTGACCGCCCGCTCGCCGAGTGCGCGGGGGATTTCTGGTCGGCCGGGATGAGCCAGGCCAGGCTGCGGTCCCTGCCCGCCGTCCCGGCCGCCGCGCCGGACTTGCTGCTGCGTACCTTCGAGCCGCCGGCCGTCCAGGTGCGGGGCAAGGACCTGGTCACGCTGCTGACGCCGGCCTACCGGCGGCTGGCGGGCCAGGATGAGGCAGACGGCTAGCCTGGAGGCATGTACGTTCCAGCGCATTTTGCGGCCGGTGACCTGAGCCGGGTCGCGGCCTTCGTCGCCCGCGCCGGAGCCGCCGATCTCGTGACATTCGACGGCGTCGGCCTGGCCGCCAGCCTGCTCCCGGTCATCTGGGATCAGGCCGGCGGCGGGCACGGGCGGCTGCTCGGTCATCTCGCGCTGGCCAACCCGCAGTGGAGCACCGCGCAGCCGGACGTTCCGGCGCTGGCGATCGTGCACGGCCCGCAGGCGTACGTATCCCCGTCGTGGTACCTGAGCACCCGCGAGCACGGCCGGACGGTGCCGACCTGGAACTACACCAGCGTTCACTTCACCGGGCCGGTCACGTTCCACCGCGAGGCCGGCTGGCTCCGCGACATCGTCACCAGGCTGACCGAGCAATACGAGGGCCACCGCGACCACCGGTGGCGGATCGAGGACGCGCCTGCGGCCTATATCGAAGGCCAGCTGCGCGGCATCGTCGGCGTGGAGATGCAGGTGACGCGGGTCGAGGCCAAGGACAAGCTCAGCCAGAACCGCAGCCCGGCGGACCGGGCGGCCGTGGTAACCGGGCTGCGCGCAGCGGGCGGTCCCGGCGCCGGCGCGATAGCGGACCTGATGGCGGCCCGCGACGCTGACCCGGTGAGCTGAGACGCTGGCGGCCCGGCTCACCGGGAAGCGGGCGGCCACGAAACTCGCGGCGCCCCGGACTTTCGGGCTTGCCCTTGGTCATGCGCTGGGCTGCACCGGCGCGTCCCGCATCGATGTCTCCTGCATCAGCAGCTCGGCTGCCTGCTGCTGATCCAGCGCGCGGCCCGCGGCGAGCTCGGTGTCCCAGGCGTGCCGCGGCAGGCTCGCGCGGGCCGGGGCCAGGAACATCTCAAGTATGGCCGCGTCGCGCACTGGTATCGGCAAGCTGGCCCGCCGCCTGACCCCGTCAGCGGCGCCGGCCAGCCGCGCCGCACGCGGCGCGTCAGCGAGGTGCCCGGCTACCCCGGCGGCCAGTTCCAGGGTGTTGGCCAGGAACTCGGTGTCGCCGGAGCTGACGACATAGTCGATGGTGGCGGCCAGCAGGTGGTGTGCCTCCCCGGCACGGCCCGCGTGCAGGCTGGTGACCGCGAGTGCCTGCTGGTCGATGGCCATCCCCAGCAGGTCGCCGTGCGCGCGGTCCAGCGAGAGCGCCTCCAGCAGCACTTCGGTGGCACGGTCGAGGTTGCCGGCGGCGCTTTCCACGTGACCCAGGCTGGTGAGCGCCGGGGCGAGCCGCGCACCGTCCCCGAGCGTGCGGGCGATCGCGATGCTGTCCTCGAGCAGGGTTCTCGCGGTGTCCGGGTCGCCGAGGTGATTGTGGGTGATGCCGAGGCTGTTGAGCTCTCGTGCCATCTGGTCCCGGTCACCGAGGTCACGCCAGATGGCCAGGCTGCGCTCGAGGAACGGAACAGCCATGTCGTTGCGACTCTGCTGCTGAAGGAGCACGCCGAGCCAGTGCGCCATCTGGGCCAGTACCGCTCCGCCATCATCGGAGGCCAGCTCGATCGCCCGCTGCAGCCAACGCTGCCCTTCCGTGACGGGGCCGTGCTGATACCAGAACTGAGCCAGCGCCAGGACAAGCCGGATGCCCGTCGCTGTCCGCTCGCGGTCGGCGGCTCCTCCGGCGGGCGGTTCCAGCGACCAGCTCAACGCGGCCCGCAGGTTGTCATGCTCGGTCTCCAGCCGGTGCCAGGCCGCCAGGTGCGCCGGGCCGCCCAGCTGGTCGTGCGCCTGCTCGGCGACTGCCGCGTAGTACTCGGCGTGCCGGCGCCGGGTGATATCGAGGCCACCGCCGTGGCGGAGCTGCTCGAGCGCATACTCGCGGATCGTCTCGAGCATGCCTACTCGCGGCTCGCCGTCGGCGCCGTCGGTCGCGGTGATCAGGCTGACGTCGAGCAGCTCGGTGACCTGCGGCAGCGGATCGGGCTTGGCGCCTGGTCCTTGGTCCGCCAGGGCGACCGCGGCAAAAGCGGCCAGGTCGCAGCCGCCGACGAACACCCCGGCCCGCTGCAAGTCACCCTGCAGGTCACTGGTCAGCAGGTCGTAGCTCCACGCGATGGTATTCCGCAGGGTCTGCTGGCGCGATGGGCGGCTGATGTCCCCCGCGGCCAGGCTGAGGCTCTGTCCCAGGCGGGCCAGCAGAGCTCCCGGCGCCAGGATCCTGACCCGCGATGCGGCTAGCTCGATGGCCAGCGGCAGCCCGTCCAGGCGCCGGCAGATGGCCGCCACGTCTGCGGCGTTGCCCGGGGTGACGGTGAAGCCCGGCCTGACCATGTCCGCCTGCTGCGCGAACAGCTGTGCCGCGGCACAGGCCGCCACCTCCCCGGCGCCGGCCGCGCGGGGCACTTCCAGCGGCAGCACCGGCTGCTCATGCTCACCCTGCAGGTGCAGTGGCCGTCGCGACGTCGCCAGCACCACCAGGCCCGGGGCAGCCGATAGCAATGCGGCCACCACGCCGGCGGCCCCGGGCAGCTGCTCAAGGTTGTCCAGGACGAGCAGGGCGTGGCGGTCGTGCAGATGCCCGGTCACCATATCCGCGGCGGGCCGGGTGCCGCTGACGTCCAGGCATTCGGCGAGGGTCTTCCACATCACCTCGGCGTCGCGCACCGCCGCCAGCGGGACGAAATACACGCCGTGCCGGAAGGCCTCGGCCAGCGATGAGGCGGCGGCCAGAGCCAGCCGGGTCTTGCCGACACCGCCGGTGCCGGTGAGCGTCACCAGGCGGACCAACGGCTGCCGCAGCTTGACGCTGAGCCGCTCGACGTCGCCGTCCCTGCCGATCAGCGGGGTCATGGGCAGCGGGAGACTGGTCCGGGCGCCAAGACTCCGCAACGGCGGGAACCGTCGCTGCAGGCGGGGGGCGACCAGCTGGTAGATGCGCTCGGGCGCCTCGATGTCCTTCAGCCGGTGCCAGCCCAGGTCGTGCACGGACACGTCAGCGGGCAGCTGCGGCTCCGCCAGCAGCCGTGTCGGGTCAGACAGCACCACCTGGCCGCCGTTCGCTGTTGCGGCGATCCGCGCGGCGCGGTGCACGTCCATCCCGATGTAGCCGTCCTCGTGCCGGGTCGGCTCACCGGAGTGCAGGCCCATCCGGACCCGGACCGCGACGCCGTCCGGCCAGTCGTGGCCGGACAGCGCGCGTTGCGCGGCCACGCAGCAGCGCACCGCGTCACCGGCCGACTCGAACACGACGAAGAAGCTGTCGCCCTCGGTCCCCAGCTCGTGACCGCGGCAGCTGCCGATAGCGTCGCGCAGCAGGGCACGCTGGGCGGACAATGCCCCGCCGTAGCGGTCACCAAGGCGGCTGAGCAGTGCCGTCGACCCCTCGATGTCGCTGAAGAGCATCGTCACGGTGCCCGTGGGGAGCTCCCGCATCCAACGATTATCGCCGCAAGCGGTCAGAATGCCACGGCACTGGCTGGCTCCCGGCAACCTGGCCCGGCCAAGACCGGCCCGCCGCCGTTGGCTGGCCTGCCGCCGCGGCGCCTGCACGCCCGCCGCGGTCCTGCTGTGCGCGACAATGGGGCTCGTGATCGAGGTGGCACCCGATCGGTTCGAAGAGATGGTCGCCGCGGCGCTGGACGGGCTGCCCGACGATCTCGGCCGGCTGATGCGCAACGTGGCCGTCACGGTCGAGCACCACCCGGGTCCGCCCGGCCTGCTCGGGCTCTACCAGGGAGTCCCGCTGACGAGCCGCACCACGCACTATGCCGGGGTGCTGCCGGACCGGATCACCATTTACCGCCGGGCGATCTGCGCGATCTGCAGCACCGAGGAGGATGTCGCCGTCCAGGTGCGCCGCACCGTGGTGCACGAGGTCGCCCACCACTTCGGCATCGACGATCACCGGCTCCGCGAGCTCGGCTGGTGACATGATCGGTTCGTGCCTGACAGCGACCTTGCCCAGCTCGCCCGTGACGTCGACGCCCGATGCCGGCTGCGCGGCCAGTTCACGCTGCGCTCCGGTCAGGTATCGGCTGAGTACTTCGACAAGTACCTGTTCGAATCGGACCCTGTCCTGCTGCGGCGCGTCGTAGCGCGGATGGCGGCGCTCATCCCGGTGGGCACCGACCTGCTCGGCGGCCTTGAACTCGGCGGCGTGCCGCTGGCCACCGTGCTCAGCGGCGACACCGGCCTGCCGGCCCTCTTCATCCGCAAGGAGGCCAAGGCCTACGGCACCCGCCAGCTCGCCGAGGGCGGCGATCCGGCCGGCCGCACGGTGCTGCTGGTCGAGGACGTCATCACCACCGGCGGCGCCGTCCGGAACGCGGCCCGGGCGCTGCGCGCCAGCGGCGCGACCGTGACCACGGTTGTCTGCGCTATCGACCGGTCCGCGCCGGGGGAAGATCCGCTCCGCGCGGACGGCATCGTGGTGCGGCCGGTGCTGACCAAGGCGCTGCTGGACTCGGTGACGTCAGCGAGCTAGCGTCCTCAGCCCGCAGTGACGGGGTGCGGGTAGTCCGGCGAACGGCCCTGGAAGGACAGGATGGCCGGGTTCTGGATGACGCCATCGCGGATCTCGATGGCCCGCCGGATCGTGTCGCTCGCGGCCCACGCCTGCGGGCCGGTGAGCACGGCCGGCAGGTGCGGCAGCAGCGCCTCGCTGATCTCCCAGGTGGCGGAGTCCCACAGGTGGGACGGGCTGTGGTCCACCGCGTAGTAGTGCACGTTGTCGCCGACCTCGAACATCGGCTCGGTGAAGGAGGTCGGGCGCGCCCAGTCGAAGCCCATGCCCTCATCGCAGGACACGTCGACGATGAGGCTGCCGGGCGCGAAGGAGCCCAGGTCGTCACCGGTGATGAACATCAGTGGCGCGTCGGTGTTCTGCAGGACGCAGTTGACCACGATGTCGTGCTCGGCCAGGAAGGGCGCCAGCGGCACCCGGCCGCTGTCAGGGTGCGCATAGTTGCGGCCCTGGTCGCCGGCATCCTGCTCAAGGCGGACTATGCGGGCCGAGTGGATCGGCGAGCCGACCGCGTTGACGTCACGGTGGGTCAGTATGTCGACGTCACTCACGCCGTGCGCGGACAGGGCCGTGACGGCCCCCCGGCCAGCCGCCCCGAAGCCGATGACGGCCGCCCGCAGCCGGCGACCGTAGTCGCCTGTCCGGCCGATGAGCTGCAGGGCGTGCAGCACGGAGCAGTAACCGGCCAGCTCGTTGTTCTTGTGAAAGACATGCAGGTTGAACGAGCCGTCGGCGGACCAGTAGTTCATCGCCTCGAAGGCGATCAGCGTCAGCCGCCGGTCGATACTCAGCTGGGTGAGCTCCTCATCCTGGACGCAATGCGGCCAGCCCCAGAGGACCTGCCCCGCCCGCAGGCCCGCGACGTCCGCATGCTGCGGCTTGGGCAGCAGGATGACGTCACAGTCCGCCATCAGCTCGCCGCGGCTGCGAAGCCCGGCGACCTGCGGCGCCAGTTGCTCGTCGGGCATGCCGAACTGCTCGCCGTAGCCGCGTTCGAGGTAGATGCGTTCCCGCAGACTCGCATCGATCCGCCCGACGTGCAGCGGGTGGATCGCGAGCCGGCGCTCGTGCTCCTTCCGCGACCGTGAGATGACTCCGAGACTGAGCTGATCCACGCGCGCTCCCTTGATCGGATCCTTGTGTAGCACAGGCCGCGGCTGAAATCACCAGACGTCGAGGGCGAGCAGGTCGTCCTCGGTCTCACGGCGCACGATGACCCGCGCCGCGCCGTCGCGGACGGCGATCACGGGCGGCCGCGGCACGTGGTTGTACTGACTTGCCATGCTCCGGCAGTAGGCGCCCGTGCCGGGGACGGCGAGCAGGTCGCCCGCCGTCACGTCGGACGGCAGGAACTCGTCCTTGACGACGATGTCGCCGCTCTCGCAGTGCTTTCCCACCACCCTGGCCAGCACCGGCGGGGCCGACGACGCGCGCGATGCGAGGGTGCAGGAGAAGTCCGCGTCGTAGAGCGCGGTGCGGATGTTGTCGCTCATGCCGCCGTCGACGGCGACATAGCGGCGCACCGCGCCGTGCTCAAGGTCGACATCCTTGATGGTCCCGGCGCTGTACAGGGTGAAGGTACTCGGCCCGGCGATCGCCCGGCCCGGCTCCACCGAGATCCTGGGCACGCCGACGCCGAGTGCCCGGCATTCCTGCCCGATGATCTCAGCGAGCGAGCCGGCCAGGGCGTCGGGCGGCAGCGGGTCGTGATCGCTGGTATAGGCCATGCCGAACCCGCCGCCCAGGTCGAGCTCCGGCAGGCTGACGCCGAGTTCGCGGATGACCTGCGCGTGCAGGCCCAGCACGCGGCGGGCCGCCACCTCGAAGCCGCTGGTGTCGAAAATCTGGGAGCCGATGTGCGAGTGCAGGCCACGCAAGTCCAGCTCCGGGCGGGCCAGTACCTGCCGCACTGCCTGCATGGCCACCCCAGCCGCCAGCGACAGCCCGAACTTCTGGTCCTCATGTGCCGTGGCGATGTACTCGTGCGTGTGCGCCTCGACCCCGACGGTCACCCGCAGCATGACCGGCGCGCGCACGCCGAGGCGCGCCGCGGCGTCCGCCAGCCGGTCTATCTCGGGCAGCGAGTCAACCACGATCCGCCCGATCCCGGCCCGCAGCGCGCGCTCGAGCTCGGCGTCGGACTTGTTGTTGCCATGCAGGCCGACGTGCTCCGCCGGCGCGCTGGCCCGCAGAACGACAGCCAGCTCACCGCCGGAGCAGGTATCCAGCCGCAGCCCGTCCTGGCTAAGCCAGCGGGCAACCTCGGCGCAGAGGAACGCCTTGCATGCGTAGTAGACATCGGCGCCGCCGCAAAGGCCGGCGAACGCATGACGGAATGCGTCCCGGAAGGCCACTGCCCTGGCCCGGAAATCGGCCTCGTCGAGCACGTACGCCGGCGTGCCGTACTCGGCCGCGAGATCCCGGACGTCGACCCGGCCGGCCGCTAGCGCGCCGCTGGGTGTCCGCCGCACCGAACCGGGCCACACCTCAGGAAGCAGCTCATTGACATCCGCTGGCGGGCGTAGCCACGCCGGGACCGTAGCGATACTGCCGTACCCGGGCGCGTGCAGCGCGCCGGCCTCGTGAGCAGACATGATGATTCAGTTTCCGGTAGGCGGCTGGAGGGCCATGGGCGGCGCGCAGCCAGTCGGCCTGGCCGCCCCTGGGAGCCTCGTCGCGCCCGCTCGGCCGTGACTCAGGGTAGTGATTCTCGATAGCCGCCGCACTGTTATTTATTCCGTGCGACGCCGCCGACGAACCCGTAGTAAAGGCGCAACTACCAGGCCTCGTAAGAGACTAGGTTGCCGGAAGGCTTCAACTTGACGAGCTTCCCGTTATTGATCCATCCGTCAGCGGGGTGAGTACTGGTCCCGGCGTTGATCAGGAAGTGGCGGCCGGAGGAATCGGTGCTGAAGAAGACATAGGGTTCGAGTCTGCTGCTGCCGTGGATCTGATAAATGACGTGCTGTCTGCGAGTTCCGATCGGCATCTGCGAGACCGTCACCGTGCTCGGCAGCGGTCTCGGCGGAACTGACACGGTGACGATCGTGAGGGTCGAGCCGTCAGCGCTGACCGCGATGTCGGTGATCTGG
This sequence comes from uncultured Actinomycetes bacterium, assembly GCA_963707065.1. GTDB lineage: Bacteria > Actinomycetota > Actinomycetes > Streptosporangiales > Streptosporangiaceae > Palsa-506. The sequence continues at coordinate 67,741 of CAVPPJ010000053.1, read as the reverse complement.
CGCGCCGACCGGCGTTCAGTTCTCTGCAGGAGCATTCGGCCTGCGTTCAGCAACCCGCCGTCGGCAGCCGGGCTCAGCGCCCGGACTTGCTGGTTTCCTGGCCTGCAGAGTGCGGGATTGTTCCCCGGGCCGCAGGTCCTCGTGCCGAGAAATACCACCTCGCGTCCGTTGGCCGCGAACGAGACGCCGAAGATGCGGAACCTGCTGGCGTGCCGGGTGTCTGGGGCATTGTGCCAGATCGCGTGCGCACCGCTTCGTGTGTCGATCACGACGATCTCGGCTCGTGGCGTGGTGGCGGGGGGCGTTCCGGGCGGCGACACGATGACGGCAACCTGGGAACCATCCGGTGAAACAGTCATGGGGCCCACGGAGACGGCGCCGAGCTTGCCGCCAGGAATAAGCCCGTAGTCGTTAACCTGTCCCGAGCTCGTGACACGGAACTGGTAGATGCGTGCCTCCGTGGGCGGCTGATGATCGTTGCTGGTACAGACCATGAAGAACCGCTGATGACCATCGGCGGCAATCGGGTAAATCCATGGAGCTGCGCTCCGCCACGGGCAACGGACTGTGTCCGTAACCAGTCCCGTTGCCGTCGCGCGCACGACAGTCTTAAGAAGTCCCTGGCTAATTCCTTCCTGGACGTAGTAGCGGGGAACTCCGGCCAGGCCGGTCGGGCCAACTGGCTGGCCTTGATTCCCTAGCCGAACCAACAGGCCCGACACTGACCACCGCAAGCACCGATACAGCAGCCGCAACCCCAAGGACAGCAACAACTCGCCGCCTGGCCCTCTCGTGCCGGACCGCCTGGACTGTAACCGGGCTCGGCGGATCGCCGACGCCTGCCTTCAACAACTCGGTCAGCCGGCTCTCCATGTCGTTCATCGGGCCCTCCGCTCCATCAGATCAGCCAAATGCGGATCGCCGCGCAGGCGGGCCAGCGCCTGCGACATCGTCGCCTTGACCGTGCCGACCGCACAGCCAAGGATCTGAGCTACCTGGGCCTCGGACAGGTCATCGAAGAGACGCAGGACAACGACCGCCCGTTGCCGCTCAGTCAGGATCGCCAGTACGCTCCTCACGGTCAGGCGTGTGGCCACGTCGGCAGCCATATCCCCCGGCGCAGGCTGGTTCGCCAGCATCCCGGTAGGCTGCTCGGCTCTCCACCGCCGCCGCCGCCATGTCGCCCAGGTGTTCACCATCACCCGGCGCACGTAGATCTCCGGATCATCGCCGCGCCGGATCTTCCCCCAATACGGCCACGACCGCGCTAGCGCCGTCTGGACCAAGTCCTGCGCCAGCGCCCAGTCATTGGTCAGAAACCAGGCCGTCCGCTGCAGCGCCCGCTCGCGTGCCTCGATGAACTGCGCGAAACCCTCAGCTTCGCCGCTCACTGAACCTCCGGTTGGCCTGACGCGTGCGGTTTGGCCTGGCACGTCGGACGATACGACTACCAGAGCACCGCAACAGGTTTAGTGGTCGGCGCAGGTTTCTTGAAGGCTGGATCGGTCGTCGGTCCTGGCTAACCCTGACCATCACCCACGGGGTAGGCGCGTGGGCTCAGGATGCAGGCAGAGCGGCTGCCGTCATATGCGTCACAGAACGCATTTCCCGGGTCCGCATAGTGTCGGGGCATGAGCGAAACGCTGCCGTTGTTCCCGCTGGGCACCGTGCTCTACCCAGGGCTGCTGCTGCCACTGCACATTTTCGAAGACCGGTACCGGCAACTGGTCCGCGATCTGCTGGACGGGCCCGAGCCGCGCCGGTTCGGCGTCATCGCGATCCGCAAGGGCCGCGAGACGGGCGTGGCAGGCATCTCGTCGCTGCACGAGATCGGCTGCACCGCGACGCTTCGGCGGGTCGCCGAGCACGATGACGGCAGATTCGACCTGGTGACCGTCGGCAGCCAGCGGTTCCGGCTGCTTGAGCTGGACGACTCCCGGCCGTACCTGCAGGGCGAGGTGGACCTGCTCGCTGAGGACGCGGGCGACGAGGCGGCCGCTGGAGTCGCTGCCGAGGCGGTGCGGCGCGGGTTCCGCGGCTACCTCGACGCGCTCACCGCGCGCGGCGCGACCCAGGTCAGCGTCCCGGACCTGCCAGCCGATCCGGTGCAGCTGTCCTACCTGGTGGCCGCATCGGTCATCATCGATCTGGGCGACCAGCAGGCGCTGCTCGCCGAGCCGGATGCCGCGGCCAGGCTGGCCGCCGAGCGGGCACTGCTATCGCGGGAGGCCACGATGCTGCGCTCGCTCACCTCGACGCCCGCCCCGGACCTGAGGTACTCGCCGTACAACCCCAACTGAGCTGCCTCAACGTTGGGGCTGCTGCGGGTACTCCAGGCCGAGCAGCGGGGCAGTGTCGACCAGCATGAGCTCGAACATGGGCTCGGCGTCGTCGAGCGCGAAGCCCAGGTGGCCGAACACCTCCAGGCTCAAGGTCCCGTAGAGGCGCGTCCAGCAGCGCAGGAAGATGAGCAGCAGGCCGAGCGGCAGGCCGGTCCCGAGCGCGCCAAGACCCTCCCGGTAGCGCTCTAGCTGCTGGCGCAGTCCCGGGTCGATTGCCTCATCCGGAGTCACCGGGAACGGGTGCTTGCGCCAGAGCGCGAGGATCAGCTCAAAGAAGGTGTTCCCGAACTGGGCGCCGCATTCCGCCGTGATCTCGTCCTGCTCGACGTTCACCCCCGGCAGCGGCGTGCCGAACAGCATGCCGAACTCCCGCTGGTGGTTCAGCGACCAGCGCCGGAATTCCCAGCACGCCGCGATGACCATATCGGTCAGGTTGCCGCCGCTGGCCGCGCCCGCCGACTTGATGGCAGCCTGCAGGTCGCCGGTGAGCTCGGTGAAGATGTCCGCGATGACATGCTTGATCAGTACCTCGTGACTGTCGAAGTAGCGGTAGAGCGCGGGCGCCGTCATCCCCATCTCGCGCGCGATCGCGCGCAGTGATACGGCGTCAGGCCCGTCCTGCACCAGGATCCGGCGGGCGGTCTGCTTGATCTCCTCGGTGGTCGCGGTCCGGGCGCGATCGCGCCGGCTCGGTGCCTGGACCACGTTGGCCTCCTGTTGCCGCCCGGTTATCCGGCTGTCGTCGCCCGGCTTATCCGGTAAACGGGCTTGACATCAGTAAACAGCGTATGCGAAGTTAATGCTAGTTATTGTTTACGGCGTTCACCAAGGTGACGATCGGTAACAGTGTAGCTGCGGAGGCACCCAAATGTTCGAGGTCTGGGGACGCGTCATCTACCGTCGCAGGCGCCTTGTCCTCGCCATCACGCTGGCCGTCGTGGCCTTCGCCGGAGTCTGGGGGACCGGCGTCTTCGGTTCCCTGCAGTCCGCCGGCGGCTTCAACACCCCGAACAGCCAGAGCCAGCGGGCCGACGACCTGGCCGCGGCCGCGTTCGGGCGTGACTCGGGTGATGTTGTCGTGCTGTACCAGAGCACGACAAGGACCGTGGCGGATCCTGCCTACCGGGCAGCCGTCACCAGGACGCTGAGCGCGCTGCCCGGCAGCAAGGTCGAGTCGGTCGCGACCTACTGGTCCACCGGATCGAGGCAGTTCGTCAGCGCCAGCGGCCGCCAGACCTATGCGGTAATCGAGCTGGCCGGCGCCGACGACGCCGCCCGGATCAAGAGTTTCGACGCGATTGCCGGCCAGCTTGCGGCGCCCGGCCTGACCGACCGGGCCGGCGGCCAGATCCCGACCGAGGAAGCCATCAACAAGGACGTCACCTCCGACATTGGCCGCGCCGAGGGTTTCTCGCTGCCGGTCCTCCTTGTCCTGCTGCTGGTGATCTTCGGCGGCCTTGCCGCGGCCAGCCTGCCGCTGGCGATCGGCGGCATCGCGATCCTCGGCTCGCTCACCGCGCTGCGGCTGCTGACGCTGTTCACCCCGGTGTCCATTTACTCGGTGAACATCACCACCATTCTCGGCCTCGGCCTCGCCATCGATTACGGATTGTTCATGGTCGGCCGGTTCCGCGAGGAACTCGGCCGGACGCAAACCATCGAGGATGCCGTGGCCCGGACCGTGGCCACGGCCGGCCGCACGGTCGCGGTGTCCGGCGTCACGGTCGCGGTGGCGCTGGCCAGCCTGATGCTCTTCCCGATGACATTCCTGCGCTCGATGGGCTACGGCGGGGTGGCCACGGTCCTGGTGGACATGCTCGCCGCGCTGACCGTCATGCCGGCCCTGCTCGCCGTCCTCGGCCCCCGGGTGAATGCGCTGCGGGTACGCCCGCAGCGACGGGCCCGGGCGGCCCTGCCGCCCGGCCTCGGCCAGCCCGGCGTGGCCGCACAGCCCGCGCTGGCCGACGAGACCGGCGGCGCCTGGTACCGGCTGGCCCGCAGCGTCATGCGCCGCCCGGTTGTCTACGTCGTGGTGATCGTGGCCGGGCTGGCCGCCGTCGGCTCGCCGTTCCTGCACATCACCTGGGGCGGCACCGACGCCCGGGTGCTGCCCGCCGCCGCGGCCCCGCGGGTGGTGACGGAGGCGCTGAACCGGGACTTCCCCGGCAACGTGACCAACCCGATCGAGGCGGTCGTGCAGTTCCCCGGCCCGGTGTCGGCGGCCGGCCGCGGCGGCGAGCTCGCCGCGTATGTGAGCCGGCTGGATCACGTTCCCGGCGTCACCGGCGGGCAGCTGACCGGGGTTCGCGGCGGCATCGCGCGGATCGAGCTGCGTTATTCCCCTGATCCGATGTCTTCGCAGGCACGGGCTATCGTCGGGCAGGTCCGGGATGTCACGCCGCCGGCCGGCGCGCGGGTCTATGTCGGCGGCACCACGGCCCAGCTGGTGGATGAGCTGTCCAGCCTCGGTGCCACCCTGCCGTGGATGGCGCTGGTCGTCGTGCTGGCGACGTTCCTGCTGCTGTTCCTCGCCTTCGGATCGGTGGTGCTGCCGGTCAAGGCCATCGTGATGAACGTGCTGTCCCTGTCGGCCACCTTCGGGGTCGTCGTCTGGATCTTCCAGGACGGGCACCTGTCCGGCCTGCTGCATTTCACGCCGACCGGGACCATCGACCCGACCACGCCGATCCTGATGCTGGCGATCATCTTCGGGCTCTCGATGGACTACGAGGTGTTCCTGCTGTCCCGGATCAGGGAGCGCTACGACGTCACCGGCGACAATGCCGCCGCGGTCGCGGGCGGGCTGCAGAGCACCGGCGGGGTCATCACCAGCGCCGCGCTGCTGCTGGTGATCGTGATCGGCGCGTTCTCCGCGTCCGGCATCACGTTCATCAAGCTGCTGGGCGTCGGCATGATCGTGGCCCTGATCGTGGACGCCACTCTCGTGCGGATCATGCTGGTGCCCGCCACGATGCGGCTGCTCGGCCGGGCGAACTGGTGGGCGCCGCGGCCGCTGCGCCGCCTCTACGGGCGGTACGGCATCCGGGAATCTGCTGCCGCGGCGCCGGCCGCTGCCGTCGCGCCGCCGCTGCCGTCGCGCCGCCTGCAGCCTGGCCGCGCAGGCTTCGGAGCCGGCCAGCGCCTAGCCGGGGCCCGCACGGTCCTGCTGGACGGGCAGCTCGGTAGCAGTCGCGCACCGTCTTGTCCAGCGTTACCCGGACAGCTCACTGCCCTTGGCCTAGCCTTGCCGCTGCAGAGCGGATAGGAGATCCGGCTCCAGAAGGTGATGGCATGAAGGCGCAGATATGCCGGGACCCGGCGCTGGCGAGCGAGCGCATTCTTTACCTGCAGATCTTTCACCATGAATATTACGGATGGGTCTCCGGTTCATGGGTCGTGGGTTATCGCGTTCATTTTTCCCGGTACCTGATAAAAGACTGGTGGCTAGTGAGCAGGCGCGGGAGCTATTCCCGGCAGGTGCCTGCCGAGTGGAAAGCCCAGGTGCCGCCAGGCAGCTAGCCCGGCTCAGCCGATGCCTCCGGTATCGCCGGTGACCAGCACTGTCCGGCCGGCCATCGGCCCGCGGCGGATCTGTTCCATTTGGTGCTCCCTCGACGGTGCAGATGCGGATCGCGACGCCGAGATCGTCAGCTGGTGATGGCGATCTTGCCTTGTGCTTTTCCGGCTTCAAGGTGCCGCATGGCCTCGGGCGCCTTGTCGAGCGGGTAGGTCGCGCCGATGCTCGGCGTCACCGTGCCTGCCTCGATGAGGCCGGTGAGCCGGTCCAGGTCGCTGGCGCGCTGCCGGGTGGTGACCATGGTCAGGCGCTGGCGCAGGAACGGTGACAGGGCCAGTGCCCGCAGCTGCCGGCCGATGCCTCCCGTCCAGCGGCCGCCTTCCTCGCCGCCGACGATGACGGCCGTCCCGGCGGGCGCGAGCGCACGGCGCAGCCGTGACAGGGCGGGGTTACCGGCGATGTCGATGATCAGGTCGTAGTGGTGCGCGCCGTCGGCGAAGTCGTCCCGGGTGTAGTCGATGACATGGTCGGCGCCCAGGGACCGCACCAGGTCGAGTTTCGCGGTGCTGCATACGCCGGTGACCTCCGCGCCGAAAGCCTTGGCCAGTTGCACGGCATAGCTGCCGACGCCGCCGGATGCGCCGGTGATCAGCACTTTCTGTCCCTGCCTGACCCGGCCGGCATCGGTCAGGGCCTGCAAGGCGGTCAGCGCGGACACCGGAACCACCGCCGCCTGCTCGAAGGTGGCGGTGACCGGCTTGCGGGCGAGCTTGTCCTCCCGGGCCACGGCGTACTCGGCGAAGGAGCCCGCGGCGAACCCGAATACCTCGTCACCTGCCGAGAACCTGGTCACCGCCGGGCCGACCGCAACGACCGTGCCGGCCACATCGAGCCCGGGCACCCGGTTTCTCGGCCTGCGGATACCGCAAACGAGACGGAGCAGGTACGGCCGGCCGGTCATCAGGTGCCAGGTTCCCCGGTCGAGACCTGCTGCGCGCACTCGCAGCAGCACCTTGCCGCTGGCGGTCTCGGGCGGCGCGATCCGCGCGAGGCGCATCACGTCGGGCGAGCCATAGGCGTCCTGAACGACTGCCTGCATCGTGCTTCCCGCTGCCGGCGGGCCGTTCGCGTCGCTGCCTGTCGTAGCGTGCTGCCGTTCTGATTCCATGACCGCTCTCCCTCGAGCTCTTTCGAACCGATGGTGCGCGATCGCTCCACCGTACTTAGTACGTCACTAGTGGACACGCTACAGTACTAAGTACGGGATGGCTAGCCGATCGGGAGCGAGATGCCGGAACGAGTGAGCGAGAGTCCCGGGGAGCGTGCTCCGCTCAGCCGGGAGCGGGTGCTGCGCGGCGCCGTCGCGGTCGCCGACGAGGGCGGGATCGGATCGCTGACCATGCGCTCGCTCGCCCGGGAACTCGGCGTCAAGCCGATGTCTCTGTACCACCACGTCGCGAACAAAGACGAGATCCTCGACGGCATCGTCGATCTCGTCTTCAGCGAGATCGAACTGCCGTCGCCCGACGGCGACTGGCGGCCGGAGATGCATCGGCGGGCGATCTCGGCCCGCCTTGTGCTGAGGCGTCATCCCTGGGCGATCGGGCTCATGGAGTCGCGAGCCACCCCCGGCCCGGCGACGCTGCGCCATCACGACGCGACCATCGGCACCCTGCGCGGGGCCGGCTTCTCGGTGCAGATGACCGCCCACGCCTACGCCCTGCTGAACAGCTACATTTACGGATTCGCGCTTCAGGAGGCCATGCTGCCCTTCAGCGGGCCGGAGACCGTCACCGAAGTCGCGGAACCGATCATGCAGCAGATGCCCGCCGACAAGTACCCCTACTTCGCCGAGATGGCGACTGAGCTCATCCTCCAGCCCGGCTACGACTTCGGCAGCGAGTTCGAGTTCGGTCTCGGCGTGATCCTCGACGCCCTCGCGAGGTCGATCCCGGCTGTCGGCCAGTGCGCCAACCCGATGGATCCGGCTTTCAGCGGCACCCAACCCTCTGAAAGCCCGATCCATCGGGTTCCGGGAACGCGCGACTGGTCGCCATGACGGACTTGATCGCGCTCACGCGCAGCGAGGTGCATGCGTGGCATGGCCGCACCGGCGAGCGGAGCAGCGTGCCGGGGGAGCCGCGTGAGTCAGACCTGGCGATTCTCTCGGCTGACGAGCGCTCGCGGTGCGGGCGATTCATCCGGCAGGCGGACCGGGCGCGTTTCGCCGCCGCGCACGCGGCGGTACGCCGGCTGCTCAGCTGTTACCTGGTGGCCGGGCCCGCCGGAATACGGTTCGGGCGAACGCCGTGCTGCGAGTGCGGAAGCACTGAGCACGGGCCGCCCCGCATTGACTGGCCGCCCACCGATATCACCTGCAACCTGTCCGGATCGGGTGACCACTGGCTGCTCGCCGTCACGCGCGGGCGCCGGGTCGGCGTGGACATCGAGGTGCCCCGCGACGTCGACACCGGCCAGCTAGCCCTGGTGTGCCTGACGGTGGCAGAGCAGCAGTACCTGAGCGCGCACCGCGAAGACGAACAGCTGGACGTGTTCTACCGGTGCTGGACCCGCAAGGAGGCCGTGCTGAAGGCATGCGGCGTCGGCCTTTCGAGCTCGCTGCGGGAACTGGAGGTAGCGCCGGGCCGGGCCGGCCCCGTCGAGGTCCGGCACAGCTGCAAGGCCGGCCCGGACCGCTGGATAGTCCAGGACCTGCCCGTGCTGGCCGGGCAGGACAGAACGGCGGACCGCGCGCTGGCGCCCTCCGCGGGCGCCGAAGCTACCCGGGCCACGCAGGCTACCCGGGCCGCCCGGGCCACGCAGGCTACCCGGGCTACCTGGGCTGCCCAGGCCGCTGCGGCTGCCGGGGCCGGCTGGCTCGGCGCTGTCGCGCAGCCGGCCCCGGACGCGGGCCGGGTCTGGTTCCGCGAAGCGGCGGACGCCGGCCTCGCCTGACCGGCGGCGCCGGGTCATCGGCAGGGTCTGCCGCCGCCGCGGCCCGCTGCTGTCACGGGGCGCAGCGGCGGGCCACGTACGGCGGGCGCTATCAGGCCTGGTCGAGCCGGTCCAGCTCGGCGCCGGACAGGACGAGGTCAGCTGCCGCGGCTGAGTCGATGACCGACTCAGGCCGGCTGGCCCCCGGAATGGGAATAACCACCGGCGCCTTGGCCAGCATCCAGGCCAGCGCGACCTGCTGCGGCGACACGCCGCGGGCGGTCGCCACCTCCTGGAACGCGCCGTGCCGCTGGCCGAGCTGGCCGGCCCGGCTGATGCCGCCGAGCGGGCTGAACGGCAGGAACGCGATACCGTGGGCGGCGCAGTGCCGCAGTTCGGGCTCGCTGGACCGGAAACTGGGCGAGAACTGATTCTGCACGCTGGCCAGGTTGCCCTCGCCGAGAATGCGGCGGGCGATGTCGATCTGCTCGACGCTGGCATTGGAAATGCCGGCCAGCCGGATCTTCCCGGCGTCGAGCAGTTCTTTCACTGCGCCGACGGACTCCTCGTAGGGGACTTTCGGGTCGGGCCGGTGGAACTGGTAAAGGCCGATGGAATCCACCCCGAGCGCCTTCAGCGACGCCTCCGCGGCCTCCCGCAGGTGCGCGGGCGAGCCGTCCAGCGTCCAGGAGCCGTCCCCTGGCCGTATGTGACCGCCCTTGGTGGCCACCAGCACCGCGCTGGTGTCGCCGCCGTAGCTGGCCAGGGCCTTCGCGATCAGCCGCTCATTGTGCCCGGTCTCGCCGGCCTGCAGATGGTAGGCGTCCGCGGTGTCGATCAGCGTCAGGCCGGCGTCCAGTGCCGCATGGATGGTCCTGATCGACCGCTCCTCGTCCGGCCGGCCCTCAATGGACATCGGCATGCCGCCGAGGCCGATAGCGCTGACTGCCACTGACCCGATCTGCCTGGTCTGCATTCACAACTCCTCATGCTGAGCCGGTGCCCCGGCCGGAGCGGCCGGGCTTCTTGCCCCCGGCACCTCTAACAGCCAGCGGCCCGCGGGTATGTCGCACTGGCGGCGCCGATTTCCTTATCCGGCGCGCCTGCGGTGCTCAGCCGGCCGTGACGGCCAGCACCAGGGGCAGCACGCCGGCTGCGCCGGCCTCGCGCAGCAGCCGGGCGGCCACCGTCATGGTCCAGCCGGTATCGATCCGGTCATCGACGAGCAGGACCGGGCCGCCGAGCCCGGTCATCGCGCCGCTGACCGGTCCGGGGACGGCCAGCGAGTGCCAGAGCGCGCGCAGCCGGTGGGCGCTGTTGTACTGGCGGGCACTGCCGGCCGGAAGGTCATCAGCCGGCCGCGCGCCGTCGGCGTACTCCAGGGCGCCCAGGTAGGGCAGCCGTCCTATCTCGGCGATCCGCTCGCCGAGGCTGCGTATCAGCTCTGGCCTGGTTCTGGACGGCAGCGTCATCACCCCGGCAGGCCGCTGGGCCCAGTCCCAGCCGGCCAGCACCTTGACCAGCGCCGCGGCGAACTCCCCGGGAACCTGCCCGTCGGGCACGCCGTCGGCCAGCAGCGAGCGCAGCCGCGGGCCCCAGCCGAGATCGGTCAGCCTGCCCAGCGCCCGGCCGGGCTCCGCCGACACGGCCGCCGGGATCTTGCCGGACACGTCGACGCCCAGTTCCTTCATCCCGGTCGGCCACATCTTCCGCGGCGTGATCTCCACCCCGGGCCGCAGCAGCCGGTCGCGGGCAGCGGCAGTGCCCTCCTCGGAAACCGCGTCGCTCCAGGGCTGTCCCGTGCAGTTGTCGCACCGCCCGCACGGCGCGGCCGCCGGGTCGTCGAGCTCGCGCCGCAGGTATTCCATCCGGCAGGTCTCCGCGCTGATGTAGCCGAGCATCGCGCGTTGTTCCCGGGCCCGCTCGGCGCTCACCCGGGCGTACCGGTCGGCGTCGTAGGCCCAGTCCCGCCCGGTCGCCTCCCAGCCGCCGCTCACCCGCCGCACGGCGCCGTCCACGTCCAGCACCTTGAGCATCATCTCCAGCCTGCTGCGGCTCAGGTCCACCCGGGTTTCCAGCGCGCTGGTGGAGACCGGCCGGCTGGCCTCGGCCAGTGCGGCGAGCGTGGCCCTGACCACCCGTTCCGGCGGGAACGCCAGCGAGCCGAAATAAGCCCAGATGTCGGCGTCCTCCCGGCCCGGCAGCAGGATCACGTCGGCCCGCTCCACCCCCCGGCCGGCCCGGCCGATCTGCTGGTAGTAGGCGATCGGCGACTGCGGGGCGCCGAGGTGCACGACGAAGCCCAGGTCAGGCTTGTCGAAGCCCATGCCCAGGGCGCTGGTGGCTACCAGCGCCTTGATCTCGTTGGCGAGCAGCGCGGCTTCCGCCGCCTGCCGCTGTGAATGATCATCGCGCCCGGTGTACGCGGCGACGTCGTGACCGCGGTCACGCAGGAACGCGGCACTTTCCTGCGCGGCCGCCACCGTCAGCGTGTAGATGATGCCGGAACCTTGCAGCTCGCCCAGGTGCTCAGCCAGCCAGGCAAGGCGCCGCTGGGCGACGGGCAGGCGCACGACAGCCAGCCGCAGGCTGTCCCGGTCAAGAGAACCACGTAGAACGAGCGTCTCGTCCCGGCCGCCCGCCTCCAGCTGCTCGGCGACGTCGCGGGTCACCCGGGCGTTCGCGGTCGCGGTGGTCGCGAGGACCGGGACGCCGGGCGGCAGTTCCTCCAGCAGCGTCCGGAGCCGCCGGTAGTCGGGCCGGAAATCGTGCCCCCAGTCGGAGATGCAGTGCGCCTCGTCCACCACCAGCATCCCGGCCGCCGCGATCAGCTTAGGCAGGACCAGGTCACGGAAACCCGGGTTGTTCAGCCGTTCCGGGCTGACCAGGAGCACGTCGACGGCGCCATCGGACACCTCCGCGTAGACCTGCTCCCATTCGTCGATGTTGGCCGAGTTCACCGTGCGGGCGTGGATGCCCGCCCGGTCGGCTGCCTCGATCTGGTTCCGCATGAGGGCGAGCAGCGGGGAGACGATGACCGACGGGCCGGCGCCGCGCGCCCGCAGCAGCGCGGTAGCGGTGAAGTAGACGGCTGACTTCCCCCAGCCGGTGCGCTGCACCACGAGGGCACGCCGCCGATCGGTGACCAGAGCGCTGATCGCGGTCCACTGGTCTTCCCGCAGCCGGGCGTCCGGCCCGGCCAGCGCCCGCAGGTGGCGCTCGGCTTCCGCGCGCAGCCCGCCTCGCATCGGGGGCGTCCGCGTCGGGGCCGTCCGTGCTCGGGCCGACCGCGTCGGCGCCGTCCGTGCTCGGGCCCCTCCCTGTTCGTGCTCCGGCCAGCCGCGTCGGCGTCGTTCGCGGAATCCGGGTCGTTGTCATCGGCGGCCATGTCGTCCTTCGTACCAGCCGGTGCCGACGGTCGTGGCGGCGGGCGGCGAGAAAGGGTGTGCGTCAAAAATGGAGGTCTTTAGATCATGGCTGGTCAAGGCCTCGGTCTGGATGTCGAGAACACTCAGATCTCGCCGTGCGCGGCGTGTCTCCGCATCGGCCCCTGGTCAGCGGCCATCTCGCCCGCCTGGCCGACGCGGGGTGGCTGGTATCCACTGGCCAGGGCAAACGCTCTGTTACGGGCGTCAGTCGGTCCAGTCGAGTTGCGGCTCGGGCACGCCAACGGAACGGCCGTGTGCCTGGGCTTCCTCACGCCCGGCCTGGTCGCCGCGCGGGTAGCGGAACACCTTGCCGGGGAAGACCACGGTTGCTTCGGTGTCGCTGTTCCAGTTCGCATACCAGCCCGGGCTCAGCAGGCTGTCGGCCAGTTCGCTGGCCAGCGCGTCGCTGCTGCTCGCGGGCGCTTCGAATTCGATCAAGGTCCAGATGGGCGGCTGATAATCGGCGGCACCGGTGACCTCGAACCTTGCACAGTGGGTGATCCGCATGCCGTGACCGTCGAACCCTGTGCCGGGGTTAAGGCTCTCGGCCAGGATCGCGCCGCGGATGATGGCTTCGGTTGCCGAAGGCTGTCCTTGTTCCATGAGGTCCAGTATCGGCACGAGGTCTGACATACGACCTGCGCGTCAGGTCTCCGCATCGGCCCCGGACAGCGGCCATCTCGCCCGCCTGCCCGGGCATGGGCCGTAGACGCAGGTCGTCTATGTGCCGCCATCTGCACGCATCTGACACTCAGATGAATCTTTCTGATCTGCGGTGCCTCGAAGATGATCTTGGTTACGTGCAAATCTGACGTTCACCCCGGCGAGAAATTTCTGCCGTGGCTTCGGTGCCCGGCGGTTACGAATTCCTTTGCCGCACCGGCATCCAGCGGCATGCATAGCCGGGGGAGGGGCCGGGGTCGCGCCCAGCTAGGCGGGATCGCGCTGTGCCGGGGTCGCACCCGATACGACCCGGGTTTCCGGCCAGGCGCTATGGGATACTCGCTCAAACATCGGATCTGCGCCCGGCGGCCAGGATCCGAGCGCAGAGCGCAGGCCCTGGTGGCCGCGTGTCGGACGATGGGTACCGGAGGGCCGGGCGGTGGCGCTCACCGACGAGGCTATCGAGAAGATCAAGGCGATGATCGTCTCCGGAACGCTGCGCGCGGGGGACCGGCTGCCCAAGGAGGCGGACCTTGCCGCTGACCTCGGGCTGTCGCGCAGCTCGCTGCGCGAGGCGGTCAAGGCGCTGTCGCTGGTCAATATTCTCGACGTTCGCCGCGGTGACGGAACGTACGTGACCAGCCTGGAGCCGCCGGTGCTGCTGGAGGTGCTGAGCTTCATCGTCGACTTTCACCGGGACACCTCGGTGCTGGAGTTCCTGCGGGTCAGGAGGATTCTGGAGCCTGCGGCCACGGCCATGGCCGCCGAGCGCATCACGCCGGAGGACAGCGACGGCCTGCGCAAGCTGCTGGATAGCCTCGGGCAGGCACCGGACGCCGAGGAACTCGTTGCCAATGACCTGGAGTTCCACCGGCGGATCGCGGCGTGCTCGGGGAACTCCGTCCTTTACTCGCTGCTGGAGACGCTGTCCCGGCCGACTACCCGCGCCCGGGTCTGGCGAGGCCTGACCCAGCCGGATGCCATCGCCCGGACTCTCGCCGAGCACCGGGCGATCCTCGATGCACTCACCTCGCATGACCCCGAGGTGGCCAGGTCATGGTCAACCGTGCACATCGCCAGCGTGGAACAGTGGCTCGCGTCCGTCCTATGATCGCCAGTCCGGTCGTTGCCGCGACCTGCTGCGGTCGCGCTTGCGCCTAGCGACAGGGGATCGCCGGGAACTCATGGCTGCTCGTCGGCCGGCAGTCCGGCCAGGAGGGCCTGAGGCGCGCGGGCCTGGGAGAAGCGCGGTGCGCCCATCAGCGGGCCCAGGCCTGCTGCGCGCCCGGCCGACGTGCTCGCAAGCGGGCGGTGACCTGGGTCTCTCGCGCCGGGCTATGTTGACGCCAGCGCGCTGCTGGCCTCGGCTGCTGAGGGGGTGCCCGCCGCGATCACGGCACGGAGGGCGAGCCGGTAGGCGGTGTCGCGGGCCTGGCTGGCGATGACTTCGATGTCAGGCCGCACGCCGGTGCCTTCCCAGTTGCCGCCGGTGACCGGGCTGACCGACTCGGAAACGGAGATCGTGGCCTCCAGGTGGGGGTGCACGGGGAAGCCCTCGCGCCCGTGGGCGCCGCCGCGGGTGCGCTCGCCGACAACGGTTGCGCGGCCGAGTTGCTGCAGGTCGTAGCTGAGATGCTCGCCACCGGAGAACGTCGTCGCGCTCGTCAGCACGTACACCGGCTTGGTCTTGCCGAATCGGCGGCCGGGCACATACGGCAGCGTCCACATCTGCCGGGGCGCGGTGTCCTGGCGTTCCCGGTGGCCGCTGAGCTGGACCCGGTTATGGTCCCAGAGGTAGCTGGCGGCGAAGACGGTCATGCCGTCCTCGCCGCCCACGCAGTGCCGCAGGTCGAGGATGAGCGCATCGGTGGTGGCGACCAGGCTCATCGCGGCAGTGATGATTTCCCCGCATAGGGCCACAGGGAACAGGATCGGCTGCAGGTCCAGGTACCCGACGTTGCCCGCGAGGCGCTGTGCGCAGGCAACGCCGCCGCAGGCCCGGTCGGCCCACCGGGCAAGGAACGCGATTTCCCCGGCGTCGTCGCCGCGCTGAAGCGTGCGCGCGGGGAGCGCCTCGTCGTGGTACTGCAGCCGCAGGTGCTTATCACCGTTGACCGACTGCAGGTCGGCGGTGACAGCCGCGGCTAGCTCAGGCGCATCGGACGGATACCGGCCGGCCGCCAGTCCTTCGGCCAGCATGCCGGACACCGCCGCAGCGACATCCGGGAAGATGTAGTGGGTTTCGAGCAGGGTGCGGACCTTGCTGACCACATCAGCCGGGTCGGCTTCGTTCGGTGAGTTGCCTGTGGAGTGCGGGGCTGCGGTCTCTGGCATAGTGTTAAGAAAAACATACCCTTGACAGAAGGGTCAAGCATTATCAACTCTTTCGTCATGACTGAAGACGACCGCAATGTCGCGGTGACCACGCCAGCGCAGTTCAAGGCGCTGGGGCATCCGATGCGTCACCGGCTGCTGCTCGCCCTGGGCCGGGGTGAGGCGACCATCAGCCAGCTCGCCGCGACGCTGGGCAGCAACAAGGGCAACATCTCCCACCACCTGAAGGTCCTCGCCGGGGCGGGCCTGGTCCAGGCCACGGGCACCCGGACGGTGCGCGGCGGAACCGAGCAGTACTACCGGCGCGCCTTCGCCAGCCTGACCTACGACGACGCCGCCGCCACTGAGGCAGCGTTCCGCGCGCTCGCGGCCGAGATCGCCGCGGCCGAGCCCGGGCCGTTCGTGATACTGCGAGGGCTGCGGCTGTCGCCCGAGCACGCGCAGCAGGTCACTGCCACGTTGCGTGACCTCGCCGAGCAGGCCGACGACGGAGGCGATCACCCGCGCTACGGCTTGCTGCTCGGCCTGTACCAGCCTGCACGGGCGCAGGCAGGCGATCAGCCGCCGCCTGCGGACGGCTCTCGCATTCCAGCCGGGCCGCCAGGGAATGGCTCGCCTGCCTAGGGCTGGCCCGCCCCTAGCGACAAGGGGCCGCTAGTTGCCGGGCGGCCGCAGGCCATACACGGCGGCTGCGTTCTGGCCGAAGACAGCGTCCGTCTCTGCCGTGCTGAGGCGCCCGCCCAGCAGCGCCCTGGCGAGCGCGACCACCTGACCATAGGTCGCCGCCAGCGTGCAGACTGGCCAGTCCGACCCGAACAAGAGCCGGCCGGGCCCGAAGCAATCCAATAGCCAGCCGGCGTATGGCGCGATCTGACCGGGCTCCCAGCCTGGTCCGGCCTCGGTGACGAGACCAGACAGCTTGCAGGTCACGTTCGGCCGCCTGGCGAGTTCGGCCACCTGCCGGGCCCAGGGCTCGACTAGGCCGGTCCCGATGGCTGGCTTGCCGCCGTGGTCAAGGATGAAACCGACATCGTCGAGATCTCCGGTGACCCGCAGCGCCGCCGCTAGCTGGCCGGGACGGACCAGCAGGTCGTAGCCGAGCCCCGCGGCACCGACCGCGCGGAGCCCGCGGCGCACATCCGGCCTGTCCAGCCAGTCGGGATCTGGCTCGTCCTGGACCAGGTGCCGGATTCCGGCCAGCCGGCCGCCGCCGGGCAACCCGCGCAGCCTGGCGATCTCTGTGCCGACATCCGGCCCGGCCAGATCGGCCCAGCCGACGACGGCGGCTACCACGTTGCCGCCATCGGCCAGGGCAAGGAATTCTTCGGTCTCGCTAGTATCCGCTAACACCTGAACGAGGACACTGGCGCCGACCTGCTCCACCGCGCTGATCTCGGCGAAGTCGTCCAGGTCGAAGCGCCGTTGCAGGGCCGGGAGGTCTGCGAGCCAGTCATGCTGGCGGCTGCGAGGGTCCCACACGTGGTGATGCGCGTCGATGATCATCAAGCGCCCGGGGTGAGGGCAGGAATCAGGCCGTCAGCGGCCAGCTCGCTGAAGAGAGCGTCGGGGACGTGGCAGTCCAGGTATCCGGCGTCCTCGGTGATCTCCGCTGCGGTCCGCGCGCCGACGACCGCGGCCGTGACGGCTGGATGGCGGAGCGCGAACTGCAGCGCGACCGCACCGATCGGCAGCCCGTAGCGAGCGCAGGCGCTGCGGATGCGCCGCGCCCTGTCCAGCAGGCCGGCGGGAGCTGGCCGGTAGTCATAGGTCGCGCCCTGGCCCGGATCAGCCAGCACGCCGCTGTTGAAGATGCCGCCTGCCAGGACGGCCACGCCGCGGCGCTGGCACTCGGGCAGCAGTCGCTCCGCCGCGGTCCCGTCCAGCAGCGAGTACCTGCCCGCTACCAGGATGCAGTCGAGGTCGCAGCGGGGCAGGAACCACTCGAGCATCGCGACCTGGTTCATGCCGACGCCGATCGCGCCGACTACGCCAGCGGTACGCAATTCCGCCAGCGCCGGGTAGGCGCCGTCCAGCGCTTCGGCCGCGTAGTCGTCCGGGTCATGGATGAGGGCGACATCGATCCGGTCGATGCCGAGCCGCCCGAGACTTGCCTCGACCGAGGCCAGGACGCCGTCCCGGCTGTAATCCCTGATCCTGGCCAGCTGCGGCGTGCCGTAGAAGCTCTCGGCCCCTTCGACATCGTCCGCGGTCGGCACCAGCAGCCTGCCGACCTTGGTCGCCAGGACGTACTCCTGCCGGGGCCGTCCGGCAAGAAAACGGCCGAAGCGCTGCTCGGAAAGCCCGGCACCGTAGTGCGGCGCGGTGTCGAAAGCGCGGATCCCGGCCGACCAGGCAGCCGCAAGTGTCTCCAGTGCTGCGTCGTCGCTGACGGCGGAGAACAGGCCGCCGATGGGCGCGCCGCCGAACACAAGGCGGGTGACCAGCAGGCTGGTCCGGCCGAACGGCACCAACGGCATCGCCGGCGCCGCCCGGCGGCCCGCATCGCCGGTATCCGCGTCGGTCATGCTGGCGGGCCGCCAGCCAGCCAGGCGGCTCCGGACGGGAAGGAGAACTCGGCGAGCGACTCTGGCCGGATTTCCGACGATGAGCCTGGGGCCGTCGGCACTGCGTAGCGGCCGTCTGCCACCCGGGCGGGAGCAACGTAGTGCTCGTGCAGGTGATCGATCCACTCGATCATGCGCCCGTCCATCGTCCCCGAGATGGCGACGTAGTCGAACATGGCCAGGTGCTGGACAATCTCGCACAGCCCGACGCCGCCTGCGTGCGGGCATACCGGAATCCCGAACTTCGCGGCCAGCAGCAGATTGGCGATGTTCTCGTTGACTCCGGCCACCCGGCACGCGTCGATCTGCATGATGTCAATCGCGCCAGCCTGGAGGAGCTGCTTGAAGATCACCCGGTTGGCTGTGTGCTCGCCAGTGGCGACCGGGACCGGGCTCACCGCCCGGCGGATCGCGGCGGTGCCGAGGATGTCGTCCGGGCTCGTCGGCTCCTCGATCCATACGGGCCGTATGTGCTCGAGCGCGCGTACCCACGGGATGGCGGTCCGTACGTCCCATACCTGGTTCGCGTCCAGCGCGATGCCGATGTCCTCGCCGACCACCTCGCGCGCGACGGCGCAGCGCCGCAGGTCGTCCTCCAGCCGGCCCCCGACCTTGAGCTTGACCTGGGTGAAGCCCTCCTGAACGGCGGCGGCGCACAGCCCGGCCATTCGTTCATCCGAATAGCCGAGCCAGCCGGGCGAGGTCGCGTAGGCAGGGTAGCCATCGCGCCGGAGGATCTCCGTGCGCTCCGCCTTGCCCGCGGCCTTGCGCTCCAGTAGCTCCAGCGCCTCCTCGGGGGTAATCGCGTCCGTGAGGTAGCGGAAGTCGACCAGCTCCACGATCTGCGCGGGAGAAAGCTCGGCCAGCAGCTGCCAGAGCGGTTTCCCGGCGCGCCGGGCGGCAAGGTCCCAGCAGGCATTGAGCACCGCGCCGATCGCCATGTGCATGACGCCCCGCTCGGGTCCCAGCCACCGCAGCGGGCTATCACCGACCAGCTCGCGGGACAGGCCGCCGAGGCTGCCGAGCGTCTCATCGAGGTCGCGGCCGGCCAGGAACGGCTCAACCGCGCGCACGGCGCCGAGCTGCACATCGTTCCCGCGCCCGATCGTGAAGACGTGGCCGTGGCCAGCCAGGCCGTCCGGGTCGTCAGTGCGTATCACCAGATAGGCAGCCGAGTAGTCGCCGGCCGGGTTCATCGCGTCGGAGCCGTCCAGGGTCCGGGACGTCGGGAACCGGATGTCGTGCGTGTCGAAGCCGAGGATTCTCGTCATCGGCAGCCCCCTCTGCTCGTCGCCCCCTGCGGTCCGGTGCCGTTTCCCTCCGCCGCTCCGGCGGCGCGGGCATCGCCGTCGCGGCCAGCGGCGCGGGCTCGGCTAGTCACCGGGATCTGGCGGTCGCATCCGCAGGCCTGCCATGCCGCCGTCGACGGCGAGGGCCATGCCGGTCACCCCGCTGGCCAGCGGGCTCGCGAGGTACGCGATGGCGGCGGCCACCTCGTCCGCCGTGACCAGCCGCCCGGTCGGCTGGCGCGCGGCCAGCGCGGCTCGTTCCGCCTCGGGATCCGGCGCGGCATCGAGCAGCCGTGCCACCCACGGCGTGTCTGCGGTCCCGGGAGTCACGCACACGACCCTGATGTGCTCGCGCACGTGATCGGCGGCCATCGCCAGGGTCAGTGAGTAGATCGCGCCCTTGCTGGCCGAGTAGAGCGCGCGCTGCGGCAGGCCGGCCGTCGCCGCGATGGAGCACGTATGGACGATGACCGCCTGGCCATGACGCTGCACGGCCCGGCGCAACTCCGGCATCGCCGCCCGGCTGACCCGGACCGCGCCCAGCAGGTTGACGTCCAGCACATGCCGCCATTCGTCGTCATCGTTGTCCTCGACGGTGCCCGCCGCGCCGATGCCCGCGTTATTAACGAGGATGTCGATCCCGCCGAGGGCGCTTGCGGCCGCGCTGACGGCGCTGCGTACTGCCTGGTCATCGGTAACGTCCGCGATGACCGGGTGCAGCGCGCCGGCATCGGGGCCCGCCCCTGATCCGTCGGTGCCGGCCGTGCGCCCGCCGTCCGCCCAGGGGATGACGCGGTCCAGGATCGCGACCCGGGCGCCGCGTGCGGCGAGCAGCCGAGCGGTGGCCAGCCCGATTCCCGAGGCGCCGCCTGTCACCAGCGCGGCCAGGCCGTCGAATTCCGCTGGCGGTCCGGCCACAAGCACTCCTCCCGCGCGGGCCGCGGGCTGCTGTGGCACCCGGACCGCAGTCGAGACATCCGATGTATATTTTCCGATCAGTCCCTCACCCCGCACCGCGGGTCCGGACACGTCCGGGTATGCGATGAAGAGCCCGTCCAGAGATCAGATCTTAGTTATATACGGACTGATGCAGCGCGGGGAAGCCTGCCCGTTACCGTGAGGGCGCCTGCGCATCACTATGTGCTCATGCATCCCAAAACGCCTTGTGCGTCACTCCAGCACACGCCATCCAGTTCCCATCTGACTCACGGGCCACTCAGTGCACGCCCGGTGGGACTCAATGAACAGTGGTTAGCTTTTAGCCGGTGATCACCGGACGGATCCTAACCGCTAAATTTCAGCGGGCGATGAATGAGCGGCCGGCTCGATGTAGCCGATCGTCAGGAGCACGTTCGTGTAGAGGCGGTCGTCGCCGGTCGCCACGCAGACCGCCAGATCAGGCTGCCGGCATTCGGCGTAGAAGCTCAGCCGCTCGACGGGCCGGAGCGGCAGCCGCTCGCCCAGCAGCTCCCGGTAGCGGGCGAACACCGCCGGGGTGCTGCCGTCGTCCGGCCGCATGACGGTGACAGCCTCGACCGGAACCGTGGCCAGTACCGGCTCGAGGACCTGGTCCACCGTCACCAGGCCGGGCCGCAGGTTGAGGTGGATCAGCGCCGTTCGCGGGCCGATGTTGGTGCTGTGCGAGTAGTTCGCGTCCGCGATCAGGATTCGCGCGCCGTGCCCGGCGGCGCCGAGAGCGGCGAGCAGCGGCGGATGCAGGATCGGCGAGCGCAGCACGTGGTCTCCTTCAGGGCCAGGGCGGTACCCGGGCAATGATCCGGAAGGATTCGCGCCGCCCGCGGCGCCAGATCCTTCCGGATCATGGTCGCACGCACCGTACCCGGTTCTGAGCTTTCCGCAAGGTTTGCGGCTCCGGCAAGGTCCAGGGCTTTCCGCAAGGCTGAGGGCTCCCGCCGGGTTTACGGCCCGCCAGGTCCAGGGCTTTCCGCAAGGCTGACGGCTCCCGCCGGGTTTACGGCCCGCCAGGTCCAGGGCATCCCGCGAGGTTCAGGAGCTCCCGTGAGGCTCAGGGCTTGCCGCATGCCGGGCAGAGGCCGAATAGCTCGACCGTGTGCCCGACGTCGGTGAAGCCGGCCTCAGCCGCCACCTGCTCCGCCCACCGTTCCACCGCGCGCCCCTCCACCTCGACGCTGGTGCCGCACTTCCGGCAGGTCAGGTGGTGATGATGGGCGTCGCTGCGGCATCGGCGGTAGAGCGTCTCGCCGCCTGCGTCGCGGATCGTGTCGACGGTGCCGTCTTCGCTGAGCACCTGCAGGTGCCGGTAGACGGTCGTCAGGCCGACCTGCTCGCCCTGGTTCCTGAGCTCGGCGTGGATCTGCTGGGCGCTGGAGAACCCCGGCATCCGCTCCAGCGCGACGGCCAGCGCCTCCGCCTGCCGGGTACCGCGCACGCGGGTTCCGCGGCCGGGGGTGGCCCGGGCAGGCTGAGATGTGGTCACACCGGCACGTTAGCAGCCCTCGCGGCATGCTCCGAAGGATGCGACCGGGTCTTCGCGGCCGCTGCTTACCAGCGAAGATGGGGGCATGGCAGAGCGGCTCAGGCAGGCAACCAGTCCCTATCTCCTCCAGCATGCGGGCAACCCGGTCGACTGGTGGCCCTGGTCCGAAGAGGCATTCGCCGAGGCGCGCCGCCGCGGCGTGCCCGTGCTGCTTTCGGTCGGCTACTCGGCCTGCCACTGGTGCCACGTGATGGCGCATGAGTCGTTCGAAGACGGGCCGACAGCAGCGCTGATGAACGAGAACCTGGTCTCGATCAAGGTAGACCGCGAGGAGCGCCCGGACGTGGACGCGGTCTACATGACCGCCACCCAGGCGATGACCGGCCAGGGCGGCTGGCCGATGACGGTCTTCATGACGCCCGACCGGGAGCCGTTCTACTGCGGTACCTACTTCCCCCGGGCGCAGTTCCAGCGGCTGATCCACGGCGTGGTCAATGCGTGGCAAAAGGACCCCGGCGAGGTCACCGGCCAGGCCAGGCACATCGCCGCCGCGCTGGCCGAGCGCGCCGGATCCGCGCCGGGCAGCTGGCTGACGGAGGGCCAGCCGGACGGTGCCGGCCCCGGCACGCGGCAACTTGACCGGGCCTGCGCGGACGCCGTGGCCGGCCTGGCGGACGGCTACGACGCCCGGCGCGGCGGGTTCGGCGACGCGCCAAAGTTCCCGCCGTCGATGGTGCTTGAGTTCCTGCTGCGGCACCACGAGCGGACGACCGCGGCTGGCGGGGCAGTTGCAGATGGCGAGGCGGCGGCGCCATCGGCTGGCGATGCGGCTGGCGGGCTCGCCTTGTCGATGGCGACCGGCACGGCCGAGGCGATGGCGCGCGGCGGCATGTACGACCAGCTGGGCGGAGGTTTCGCCAGGTACTCGGTCGACGCCGACTGGGTCGTGCCGCACTTCGAGAAGATGCTGTACGACAACGCCCTGCTGGCGCGGGCCTACGCGCACCTGTGGCGCCGGACCGGCTCGGCCCTGGCCCGCCGGGTAGCGGACGAGACCTGCGGGTGGATGCTCAGGGAGCTAGGCACTGCGCAGGGGGGCTTCGCCGCCGCGCTCGACGCCGACAGCGAGGGCGAAGAGGGCAAGTTCTACGTCTGGACCCCTGACCAGCTGACGGCAGTGCTCGGGCCGGCCGACGGCCCGTTCGCGGTGCAGGCGTTCGGGGTGACCCGGGCCGGGACCTTTGAGCACGGCAGCTCGGTTCTGCAGCTGCGCAGTGATCCGGCGGACGAGGAGCGCCTGGCGCGGATCAAGGCCGCGCTGCTCGCGGCCCGGGCCGGACGGGTCAGGCCCGCCAGGGACGACAAGGTCGTGGCCGCCTGGAACGGCCTGGCCATTGCCGCTCTCGCGGAGACCGGCCTGCTGCTCGGCCGGCCCGAGTTCATCGAGGCGGCGCGGGCCGCCGGCGCCCTGCTGGCCGGCACCCACCTCGCTACCGGGCGGCTCGCCAGGACCTCCAGGGACGGCGTGGCCGGCCCGAGCGCGGGCGTGCTCGAGGATTACGCCTGCGTAGCGGACGGGTTCATCACGCTGTCCGGCGTTACCGGCGAAGCCCGCTGGCTCGACCTCGCCGGGCAGCTGCTGGCGACCTGCCTGGAGCGGTTCGGTGACTCCTCCGGCGGCTTCTATGACACAGCGGACGACGGCGAGCCGCTGCTTTACCGCCCGGCCGATCCCGCCGATGGCCCTAGCCCGTCCGGCACTTTTGCGGTGGCCGGCGCGCTGCTCAGCTACGCGGCCCTGACCGGCTCGGCGCGCCACCGGGAGGCCGCGGGCAGCGCGCTCGGCGCGCTGCCCGCGCTCGCGGTGCGGTACCCGCGGGCGGCGGGTTCGGGGCTGGCCGTGGCCGAGGCGCTGCTCAGCGGCCCGGCTGAGATCGCGATCGTCGGCCCGCGAGACGACGAGCGCACTGCGGAACTGCACCATACGGCCCTGCTGGCCGCGCCGCCGGGAGCGGTGATCGCGGTCGGCGAGCCCGGCACCGGCATTGGCGAGCCCGGCACCGGCGATGGCGAGCCCGGCACCGGCGATGGCCAGCGCGGCACTGCCGCTGGCCGAACTGGCACGGAGCCGATTCCGCTGCTGGCTGGCCGCGGCCTGGTCGACGGCCGGCCCGCGGCTTACGTCTGCCGGGATTTCGCCTGCCAGCTGCCGGTCACCGGGCCCGCGCAGCTGCGCGCCGCGCTCGCGGCGCCGGCCGCGCCATTTGCACCCACCGGATAGTCTGAGGTATCCGCTGACCTGGGAATTTGCGAAGGCCGCGGGATTGTTTTTAGTGTCGGGGGAGTGCCCAGGGGAGTTTCTGGGCATCTGCAGTATGGATCTGTGCGCGCCGGTCGTGCATGGTGGAGCGAGTAGCCGTGACGGGGCGAACCGCCCCCAGGCTGAGGGGAGCGCAAGTGCGCGACGCGACGCGACGCTTGCGACCCGTGCTGGCGGCCGGGCTGGCGCTGATGGCGACAGCGGCTGGCTGGCCGGCCGGCTCGGCCAGGCCCGTGCACGCGGTGCTCACCTCTAGCTACGCCCGCGCCGGGCTGGCTGCCAGCGATGCTGTGCTGCAGCTGCCCGGCTTTGCTCGTTCTGGCTCCTCGGCAGTTCTTGTCGCCGACCTGTCGCCGGTTTCCCGGGCGAATGCCGTCGCGCCACTACGCCGGCTGCTGCAGGCGGACGTGCTGGTCATCGCGCCCAGCTCGCTGCCGCTGGGGGCCGCCGCACTGGTGCGGCAACTGCCCGGCGTCGTCGCCGCGCAGTCGGTCGACGCGGCCAGGATCCAGGTCAACGGCAAGTACGTGGCGATGCTCGGCGTCGACCCGTCGGCGTTCCGGGGCTTCGCCGCCCGGCCGACGGCCGCATCCGGGCGGCTCTGGCAGAGCGTGGCCGACGGCGGCGTTGCGGTGTCGTTCACGATGGGCCGCCTGGACAAGCTGCCGCTCGGCGGCTCGGTGAAAGTCGTCGGCAAGCGTTCCGAGCGGCTGCGGGTGGGCGGGTTCGGCACGGTGGGGATCCCCGGCGTGGACGCGGTCGTCTCCGACGCCACGGCTCGCTCGCTCGGACTGCCGGCCGGCAACGCGATGGTGGTAAGCGCACCGCACGCGCGGCTCGACACGCTGGTCTCCGAGATCAAGAAGCTGATCCCGCGGCCGCGGCACATCGTGGCCGAGCCGCTGATGACATCGGCGGCCGGATCCGGCGTTGCGGTCACCTCGGGAGCAGCCGGCGCACCGGGATCGGTCGCGTCCGACGGGCCCGGGCTGACCCGGGCCGAGCAGCTGCGGTTCCTGAAGGCCGCCGAGAGCAGGATCGGCCTGCCGTACGTCTGGGGCGCGGCGGGCCCGCGGGCGTTCGATTGCTCCGGGCTGGTGCAATGGTCGTTCGCCCAGGCCGGCGTGGTGATGCCGCGGGTCGCCGTCGATCAGGCGCGGACCGGGCCCATGGTGCCGGTGGCCCAGCTGCAGCCAGGCGACCTGCTCTTCTACCACACCGACCCCACGGCGCCCACGTACATCTCGCACGTCGCCATCTACCTGGGCCACGACATGATGCTGCAGGCCCCGCGTCCCGGGCTCGATGTCCAGGTCGTGCCGCTGGACGTCGGCACTGGTTTCGCCGGCGCGGTGAGTGTCTATCCGAGGATTGCCGCCGCGGTGGCGGCAGCTCCGGCCGGCTGAGCCGCATCTTCCGCTGAGGCGCTGTCCCGGGGCTGAGTCGTTTCTGCGCTGGGGCGGCGGCTACGCCGTGCCGGTGGCGCGGGGCGGTCGTGCTTGGATGGCGCGGTCGCCCGTGCGGGCGCGGTCGTGCGCACGGCGGTCTCGCGGTACGCCCGGGCACCTGCGCTGCCGGGTTTGCACTCCGCCTGGCATGGTGTAATTATAATTACATGAGTACATCAAAGGAAAGCACGGGCGCCTCGCCCGTGGAGAAGCTTCGCGGCTGGTTTGCTGGCCGCCTTCCCGGCGAGTGGTTCGTCGGCGCGCCAGAGATCAGGATCGATCGTGAAGAGATCACGGTGACCGGAGTGCTGGCTGACCCCGAGACCGCACCGGACTCACCGGATGCCGAGCGCGCCGCCGCCGCGGAGGGCCGGACTCGCAGGTTCCGCGAAGAGACCCGGCAGCAGCGGATGGAGATCGCCCGTGAGGCGGAGCACAGCTTCGGCCGGAAGATCTCGTGGGGCGTGACCTGCGGCGGCACTGCGGTGATGTTCACCACCTATTCCGTGCCGGTGATGACCCGGCTTCGCCAGCCGGAGCGGCTTGTCCTGGACACTCTCGTCGAGGCCGGCGTCGCGCGGAGCCGCAGTGATGCGCTCGCGTGGTGCGTCCGGCTTGTCGGGGAGCACGAGGACCCCTGGCTGACGGACCTCAGGGAAGCACTGCGCAAGGTCGAGCAGGTGCGGTCCGGGGGGCCGAAGTCCTGACCGAGGGGGCTGGCGGCGGCGCCTGACGCCCGGCCTGACAGCGGGATGCCCCGGGCCTGGCCGCGGCATGCGGCCTGACCGCCCGGCCCTGAGTGAATGAGCGGTTCGGATTTGCCCGGCAGGAACCGGCGCAATTCGAACCGCTCATTCATTTCCGCGGCCGCGTGCCCGGCCGGGGGCCGGGTGCGTCCTGCGGCACGTGCTGGCCAGCGCGGCAGCCTGGGTAAGCCAATCCGCAGGTCCGCGCATAATTGATCCCTCCTTGTCGGGGTACACTCCCCAAATCCCGCGAGTACAGGGCGCGCTTTTGCCCTGCGCCGCGGCGGGCTAAGCCCCGAGCTGAGCAACCGCAATGGCGTCCGGAGGAGGAGTCGTGGTGTACGAGGTGAGTGCCGCGTCGGTTGAGTGGAATCCGACGACGGAGCGAATCCGCGTGCTGGCGGAGAAAATGCCGAACAGCCAGGTCACGGAGTTCGGCAACGTAGTGGTCAAGGCGAAGGTGGACTCCCGCAGTACCCGGTCGACGTTCATCGTCGATGACTCCACTAACGCCACCAAGCAGACCATCACCCGCGAGGAGTACGACCGCATCGCCGCGGAGCAGGATGCCTACATCGCCGGCACCGACGTAGTCGTCGTGGACGGCTACATCGGGTCGAACCCGGAGTTCCGCACCAGGGCACGCCTGATCATGGAGTCCGCGAACGCCAACGTGGCGGGCATGCAGAAGCAGCTTTACTACCCCGTGGGCGAGGACTACGACGCGGCCAGCTGGGATCCCGGCACCACCGTCATCTACACGCCGAACCTCACGGCGCCCGGCTACCCGGACGACAGGGTCATCGCGGTCGACCTCAAGGCCAACATCACCCGCGTGCTCAACTCGGACTACTTCGGTGAGTCCAAGAAGGGCGGGCTGCGGATGTGGAACAACATCGTCTACAACCGCGGCGGCCTCGCGCTGCATGCCGGGTGCAAGGTGATCCCGGTGAACGGGAAGCCCACCGCGGTCCTCATCGTCGGCCTTTCCGGCACCGGCAAGACCACCACGACCTTCACCACGCAGCTCGGCAGCAAGCCCGCCCAGGACGACTTCATCGCGCTGATGCCAGGCGGCCAGGTCTACACGACGGAGAATGGCTGCTTCGCGAAGACCTTCGGGCTGGACCCGGACCTCGAGCCGGCCATCTACAACGCCACCACGAAGCCGGATGCCTACCTGGAGAACGTCTCGGTGGACGCCGATGGCAAGGTGGACTTCTTCGACACCTCCTACACCAAGAACGGCCGCACCACGTGGCCGTTCTCCTACGTCGACCCGTGGCCGGGCAATGAGGTGCCGCCCGCGGAGTTCCTGCTGATCCTGAACAAGAACGAGAACATCGTCCCCGGGGTGGCGAGGCTGGACGGCGCGCAGGCGGCTGCCTACTTCATGCTCGGCGAGACCACCGGCACGTCAGCCGGCGGCAAGGACGAGGAGGGCAAGTTCCTCCGCGTCCCCGGTACCAACCCGTTCTTCCCGCGGGACATGGCCGATATGGGCAACCGGATGCTCGAGCTGCTGGAGAGCCACCAGCTCAAGGTCTACGTGCTCAACACCGGCCGGGTCGGCGGCACGGACGACGCGGAGTCGAAGAAGGTGACGATCCCGTACTCCTCGGCGATCGTGCAGGCCATCGTCGAGGACTCGATCGAGTGGGTCACCGACCCCGACTTCGGTTACGAGATCGCCGCCGCGCTGCCGGGAGTCGACGACACCGAGATCCTCCAGCCCCGCAGGCTCTACGAGCGCCAGGGCCGGCTGGCGGAATACGACGCGATGGTCGCGCGCCTGAAGCGCGAGCGCCGGGAGTTCCTCGGCTCCTTCGCCGGGCTGGACGAGGCAATCACCAAGTCGATTCGCTGAGCCGGGCGCGTCACTCGCTGCCCGGCGGCGCGGGCAGTGCCAGCTGCCCGGCGGCGTGGGCAACGGCGGGATCGGGGTGCGGGCCACCCTGACCTCAGCCGAACTGGTCACATTCTTGGATACGGTGCTTAGAGAACCGGGCGTCGCCTTGGCCGGCCGCGGGCCAGCCAGCGCCATCACCGCCGGGAAGCAGCTGGGTGCTGGCCGCCGGCCGGCCCGGCGGCAGCGAGGAAGGGTGCCGGATGGGTCTGCGAGATCTTGCCTACCGGCTCTACGAGCGCCGGCTCGAAGCGTCCCTGTCGCCGGCGGCGATCCCCCGGCACGTGGGAGTGATGTGCGACGGTAACCGCCGGTGGGCGAGGTCAGCCGGCCTCACCGATGTCAGCGGCGGTCACCAGAAGGGCGCTGACAAGATCTTCGAGCTGCTGCAGTGGTGCCAGGAAAGCGGCGTGGAGGTCGTCACCCTCTGGCTGCTGTCCACGGACAACCTGGGCCGCCCGGCCAGTGAGCTCGCTCCGCTGCTGCGGATCATCGAGGACACCGTGCGCGAGCTGGCCACGCAGAACTGGCACCTCAACCCGATGGGCGCGCTCGACCTGCTGCCAGCCGACACCGCCCGCACCCTCAAAGACGCGGGCGAGGCCACGGCCAACCGCACCGGCCTGCTCGTGAACGTGGCGGTCGGCTATGGCGGCCGCCGCGAGATAGCGGACGCGGTCAGGTCGCTGCTGCAGATGCACGCGACCAAGGGCACCACGATCGAGGAACTCGCCGAGATCCTCGACGTCGAGCACATCGCCGAGCATCTCTACACCGCGGGCCAGCCCGATCCGGACCTGGTGATCAGGACTTCAGGCGAGCAGCGGCTCGGGGGATTCCTGCTCTGGCAGAGCGCGCACTCGGAGTTCTACTTCTGCGACGCTTACTGGCCGGCTTTCCGGCGGGTGGATTTCCTCCGCGCGCTGCGTTCCTTCGCGGCCAGGCACCGCCGCTTCGGCTCCTGACCCGCCGCCGCTTCGGCTGCTGACCCGCCGCTTCGGCTCCCGATCCGCCGCCGCTTCGGCTGCTGACCGGCGGTCAGCAGCCCGGCCGCATCACTGCCGCGGCGCCAGCGTGCGCCCGGCGGCGGCAGGCTCGCCGTTACTCGCCGCGCCGCGGTACTTCCGGCTGGCAACTGATCGAGGGTAACGTCAGAACCGACGGGCGGTGCGTAGCCGCCCGACGGGAAGGCCCTCGAGATCTTCGAGCTTCGCGTCCTGGCACGCAGGCGAGATGAGCGAAGGGCCGGCGCCCGGCCCATCGCTGGCCGGTCCCGGTCCCGCCGACACGCGTGTGTCCGAACGCGGCGCCAGCCAAGGCGCCCAGGGGAGAGCGAGTGGCCAGTACTCCAGCGCGGCGCAAGCAGCCGCCGACCAGCACCCGAACCGACAACGGCAGCCAGTCCCGCGAGCCAGCGGGCACAGGCTCAGCGTCCGCGGCCCCCGGCCGGCGCACGTATGTCCTCGACACCAGCGTTCTGCTGGCCGACCCGGTCGCCATCGGCAGGTTCGCCGAGCACCAGGTGGTCCTGCCGATCGTTGTCATCACCGAGCTCGAGGCCAAACGTGACCATCCGGAACTCGGCTACTTCGCCCGGCAGGCACTCCGGTTCCTGGACGACCTGCGGGTGGAATTCGGCCGACTGGACGCGGAACTGCCGGTCGGAGATCAGGGCGGTACGGTACGCGTCGAGCTGAATCATGCCGATCCCTCGGTGCTGCCGCCGGGGTTCCGGCTGGGTGACAACGACACCCGGATTCTTTCGGTCGCGCGCAGCCTGGCGGCCGAAGGCGCGACCGTGGTGCTGGTCAGCAAGGACCTGCCGCTCCGGGTGAAGGCCGCTTCGCTCGGCCTGACCGCTCAGGAGTACCGGGCCGAGCTGCCTGCCGATTCGGGCTGGACCGGCATGCGCGAGCTTGACGTCACCGCGGCGCAGATCGGCGAGCTGTACGAGTCTGGCCGGCTGGACTGCGAGGCGGCACGTGAGCTGCCCTGTCACACCGGGCTGGTGCTGATCTCCGGCGCCTCCGGGGCCGGCAGCGCGCTGGGCCGGGTGCTGGCGGACAAATCGGTGCGGCTGGTCCGCGGCGACCGGGAGGCGTTCGGCCTGCACGGCCGCAGCGCCGAGCAGCGGGTCGCGCTCGACCTGCTGCTCGACCCGGAAGTCGGCATCGTCTCGCTCGGCGGACGCGCGGGCACCGGCAAGTCGGCGCTCGCGCTCTGCGCCGGGCTCGAGGCGGTGATGGAGCGCAAGCAGCACCGCAAGCTCGTCGTGTTCCGCCCGCTGTATGCGGTCGGCGGCCAGGAGCTTGGCTACCTGCCGGGCTCCGAGACGGACAAGATGAATCCGTGGGCGCAGGCCGTCTTCGACACCCTGTCGGCCGTCACGTCGAAGGATGTCATCAACGAGGTACTGGCCCGCGACATGCTGGAGATCCTGCCGCTGACTCATATCCGCGGCCGGTCCCTGCATGACTCCTTCGTGATCGTGGACGAGGCGCAGTCGCTGGAGCGCGGCGTCCTGCTCACCGTGCTGTCCAGGATCGGGGCGGGCTCGCGGGTGGTGCTCACCCACGACATCGCGCAGCGGGACAACCTGCGGGTCGGCAGGCACGACGGCGTGGTCGCCGTGATCGAGAAGCTCAAGGGGCACCCGCTGTTCGCGCACGTCACGCTGGTGCGCTCGGAACGGTCCCCGATTGCCGCACTGGTCACCGAGATGCTGGAGGACACCTCGCTCTGAGCCCGGCTGCTGCCCGGGTGACGGGATGGCCCGGGGGGCGGTACCGTGACCAGCGTCATGAGTGACTCACCCGCGCCCCCGGGCGCTGCCGCGCCGCGCCCGCTGGTGCCTGGCGAGCCGCCGGGGACGGTCCCCGCGGTTTCCGTGGTGATGCCGGTCAGGAACGAGGAACGGCACCTGGCCGATGCCGTCAGCCAGGTGCTCGGCCAGGATTATCCGGGCGAGCTGGAGGTACTGCTGGCAGTCGGCCCGTCGCACGACCGGACTCAGGAGATTGCTGAACGGATCTCGGCAGCTGACTCCCGCGTGACAGTGGTACCCAACCCCTCCGGGCAGATCCCCAGCGGCGTCAACGCGGCGATCAAGGCGTCCAGGCACTCGGTCGTGGCGCGGGTGGACGGGCACTGCTTGCTGCCGCCCGGGTACCTGCGGCGCGCGGTGCGGGCGCTGGAGGAGACCGGGGCGGACAACGTCGGCGGCATCATGGCGGCCGAGGGGGTAACCCCGTTCCAGCAGGCGGTGGCCTGGGCGATGACCTCCCCGGCCGGGGTGGGCGCGTCAGAGTTCCACACCGGCGGCCAGGCCGGCCCCGCCGACACGGTGTACCTGGGGGTGTACCGCCGGGCCGCGATCGAGCAGGTCGGCGGCTATGACGAGGCGTTCCTGGTGGCCGAGGACTGGGAGATGAATCACCGGATCCGCCGGGCCGGCGGGCTGATCTGGTTCCTGCCCGACCTGCGGGTCACCTACCGGCCGCGGGCCAGCGTCCGGGCGCTCGGCGTGCAGTACTTCCGCTACGGGCGGTGGCGCCGGCTGGTGGCGCGCCAGCATACGGGGACGATCAACCGGCGCTACCTGGCGCCGCCCGCGGCGGTCCTGGCGATTGCGGCCGGAACGCTCGCGGGACTCGCCGGGCTGGCCGGCCTGGCGGCCGGCGCCGGCGGCTGGGCGGTGATCGCGACTGCCGGGTTCGCCGTGCCGCTCCTCTACCTGGCCGGGATCCTGTCGGTCTCGGCGATGGCGGCGCGCGGGCTGCCGGCCCGGGTGGCGATGCGCCTGCCGCTCGTGCTGGCGACCATGCACGTGTGCTGGGGGACCGGTTTCCTCACCAGCCCGGCAAGCCTGGGGAACGATCGCGGTAGCAGCTGACCAGTCAGTTCCTGCTCGGGATCTCGTCAGTTCCTGAGCAGGATCTCGGCAATATCGAGATCGCCGGGGTAGGTGATCTTGATGTTGCGCTCGCTGCCGGGGACGACGCGGATGGGGACGTCCGGCAGGTAGCGGAGCACCACGCCGCAGTCGTCGGTCGGGGCGGACGCGGCGAAGCCAGGATCTTCCTGAGCGAGCTGGTAGGCCCGGCTGATCACGGACAGCCGGAATCCTTGCGGTGTCTGGCAGCGCAGCAGCAGGTCCCGGCGCGGCATGCCGGTCAGGACGCCGTCACGAGCCTCCACGATCGTGTCGGATGACGGGACGGCGACGCCGGCGGCCTGGTCCGTCGCCAGCGCGCGCAGGCAGCCCGCGATGATCTCCTGATCGACCAGCGGCCGGGCCGCATCGTGGAAGAGCACGTCGCATTCGCCGGGGCCGAGTGCCGTGATGGCCCGCCGGGTCGAGTCCGTGCGGGTCACGCCGCCCTCGATCACGCCGGTCACCTTGCGGTACCCGCCGCCGGCCAGCAGCGCGCGCACCTGCCCGGTGAGGTGCGGGCTCGTGACGACCAGGATGGCGTCGATGCCCGGCGCATCATCGAAGGCCGCGACGCAGTGCTCGATCAGCGTCCGGCCGGCCAGGGTGCGCAGCTGCTTGGGCTGGCCGCCGAATCGCTGGCCGGATCCGGCGGCGAGCACCACCGCGACCGTCCGCATGAGCGGACTGTACCCGGCCGGCTGCCCGGCGGCAGCCCGGCCCGGCGAGCGCAATGGGTCACTGGGCGAACGCGTAGTGTGCGATCCGCCGGCCAGCGGCGGGCTGATCCGGGGATCTGGTCACCGCCCGGAGTGGGCGTCGCCCGGCTGGGGTATCGCTCGGGCTGATGGCGCCGGACTGGTGTCGCTAGGCCTGATGGCGCCGGGCCGGGAGCAGACTGAGTGTGGCCGGCCTGATGGCGCCGGACTGGGTACGGCCGGGCGGCCGGTACCGCCCGGGTGCGCGGCGCGGCACCAGGCCGCCCGGCGCGGCATTTCCGGGCGCGCCCGGGCTGACGGGAGGTGGGGCATGACCGTGGCGGAAGTGGTCGGCGTGCTGCCTCGCCGTATGTCGGGCTGGGCGGCGCAGGCGTCCCTGGTCCCTAACTCGCTGACCGGCATCTCGGTATCCCTGGGCGTGTGCGCTGTGGTGTGGTTCACCGCCGGTACCAGATGGGGAAACCTGATCGGCGCGGCTGCCCTGGGCGGCAGCTACCTGGCCGGCCGTTCCGGGCGCGGACTCCAGGATCCGGAGCCCGGTGCCGCCGCGGCACCGGCGGCCACCGCCAGGGCGACGTCATCGGATGCCGCCGCCTGGCCCGCCAGGGAAATGGTTGTCAGCCCGTTGGGCGCTGCGGTCAGCGAGAGCCGGCTGGCCGGCGTCTGCGCCGTCCTGATCGAGTGCGCTGTCTGCGCGGGTCTCGCGGCTGGCGGTCTCGCGGCTGGCGGCCCGGCGGCGGGCCGGATCGGCATGTGGCAGCTGGCGACGACGGCCGTGGTCCTGCTGGCGGTCAGCCAGCTGGCCGTAGCTTGCGGCCGCCGGGCTTCCGCCAGCGGCCGGCCGGCGCCAGCGGCCGGCCTTCCGCCAGCGGCCGGCCGGACGCCAGCGGCCGGGCTTCCGCCAGCGGCCGGCCGGACGCCGGCCGCAAGTGGAAGGCGGCACGCTACGGCGTGACCTGGCGAGCCCTGGCCTTCCCCTACGGCGGGCGGGTGCTGCTGATCGCCGTCGCGGCGCCGGCCCTGGGAGCCCGGGCCACCCTCTTCGGGCTGCTCGGCGGCGCGGTCATCGCCATCGGCTACGCGGTCGTGACCGGCCGGCCACGAGGGGCCGGGGATACCGGCGTCAGGCCGATCACGGCCTGCCGCGATGACGGGCCGGTCGCGACGGCGCTTGGCCGGCCTGTCCGGGGCCAGCTCGTGCCGCTGCCGCCGGCGCTCACCGGCCTGGCCGCCGTGTGCGTGCTCGCCGTTCTCGGGCTGCGCGATCTTCCCGGATTCCTGCTGTTCGCTCCCGTTGTCGCCATGCTGCTGGCCGCGGTCGGCTCCAGTCATCCGCATGACGGGCGGCTCGACTGGATGGTGCCTGTCGTGCTGCAGGCGGGTCAGTACGTCTACATCACCGCGCTTGGATTCGCTACCGGTGTCCCGGCGCCCGTGATCTTCGCGTTGTGCGCCCTGATCGCGGTGCACTACGCGGATCTCGCGGGCCATGCCCAGCAGCGCACGGCGCTGGGCTGGGACGGGCGGATGATAGCGGTCGGGCTCGGTGCCGCGCTGGGCATAGCGACGTTCGCCTACCTGCTGCTCGCGGCGTATCTTGTTGTGCTCATCTGCCGGGAACTCACAAGCAGGCCGGCAGTCACGAGGGGAGACCGCCGGTGATCGGCATGGTCCTAGCAGCCGGCGCCTCGCGCCGGCTTCGGCCCGATACCGACGCGCTGCCGAAGGCACTGCTCCCGGTGGCGGGCGATACCACGATCCTGGACATCACCTTGCGTAACCTGGCCGCGGTCGGGCTGCGCGAGGTCGTCGTGGTGGTCGGGCATGCGGCCGGCGTGATCAGTGACCGGGCCGCGGACATGGAGCGCAGGCACGGGGTGACGCTGCAGCTCGTGCACAACGAGCGGGCACTGGACTGGAACAACGCCTACTCGCTCTGGCTCGCTCGCGAGTATTTCTCCCGTGGCGTGCTGCTGGTCAACGGCGACACGGTTCATCCGGTGAGCGTGGAGAAGACGCTGCTCGCGGCGGCGGGCACCGGCGGCCAGGACGGCCCGGCCGTGATTCTCGCGGTCGACGATGTCAAGCAGCTCGCTGACGAGGAGATGAAAGTCGTCCTCGATCCGCGGCGGCTGCTGGCCAGGATTACCAAGCAGATGGATCCCGCCCGGGCACACGGGGAGTACATCGGCGCGACGCTGATCCAGGCCGCTGCCGCGGTGCCGCTGGCCAGCGCCCTGGAGGCAACCTGGCGGCGGGACCCCGGCCTGTATTACGAGGACGGCTACCAGGAACTTGCCGACCGCGGCGGCGAGATCGCGGTCGCCCCGATCGGCGCGGTGGAATGGGTCGAGGTCGATAACCACGACGACCTGCGCCGGGCCCGGGAGATCGCCGTCCGCTGCTAATCTCGCGGGTGGTCACGGCTATGACCGGCGTTCGCCGCGGCGCCGTCGCCGTGTCCCGCTCGCGCGGGGCCCGCTCGCCGTGGCCCGGCGCTCACCCGGAGGAGGCCCATGCCGCTGCTGGCCCGGATGCTGGCCGCCCCGATGATCGTCGATGTCCGGCGCGGGGCGGTGGCCGGCCTTGGCACGCTGCTCGCCGACCGGCGCATCGCGATGGAAGGCCGGGTCGCGATCGCGGTCGGGCGCGGCCAGGGGGACAGCATCGCCGCCGAGCTGGATATCGACGCCGCGGAGGTCTTCCGCATCGATGACGGCACCCACGGCAGCGCCGTCACGCTCGGCAAGCGGCTCCGGGCCGGGTCCTACGAGGCGGTAGCGGGCATCGGCGGCGGCAAGACCATCGATGTCACCAAGTTCGCCGCGCACATGGCCGGGATCCCGATGGTCGCCGTCGCGACCAACCTGGCGCACGACGGCATCGCCTCGCCGATCAGTTCACTGGAGCACGAATCGGGGAAGGGGTCTTACGGCGTCGTCATGCCGGTCGCCATCGTGGTGGACCTGGACCGGGTACGCTGCGCCCCCGGGCCGCTGGCCGTCGCCGGCATCGGCGACGTGATCAGCAACCTGTCGGCCGTTGCGGACTGGGAGCTCTCCGCGGCCGACACCGGCGAGCACGTGGACGGACTGGCGGCCGCGATGTCCAGGTCCGCCGCCCAGGCCGTGCTGCACCAGCCAGGCGCCGCCCGCTCGGATGAATTCCTCACCGTGCTCGCCGAGGCGCTGATCCTGTCCGGCCTGGCCATGTCCGTCGCCGGGTCAAGCCGCCCGGCCAGCGGCGGCGACCACGAGATCATGCACGCGATCGATGAGCTGTATCCCGGCACCGGCAGTCACGGTGAGCTGGCCGGCGTGGGCGCGTTGTTCTGTGCTTACCTGCGCGACGACCCCGGCCAGGCCGCGATGCTGTCGGCATGCCTGGGGCAGCACGGCCTGCCAAGGACCCCGGACGACCTTGGCTTGTCCCGCGCGGACTTCGCCAAGGCAGTCGCGCACGCTCCGGCGACCCGCCCGGGCCGCTACACGATCCTGGAGTGCCTCGCCATGTCCGAGGCAGAGATAGCCGACCGAGTGGAGGACTATGCCCGGGCCATCACTGGCTGAGCTCAGGGCGCAGGGCCAGCCGCAGGCAGTGATCGACCGGCTCAACGACGAGCACTGGGCCGGCCGGCTCTACATGCGCAAATTCTCGCCCCGGGCGACCTGGGTATTCGCCCGCCTCGGCTGGTCACCGAACGCGGTCACGCTGGCCTATATCGCGTGCGGCCTCGCCGCCGGGGTGGTGGCGGCGTTCAGTGGCCTGGGCCCGGCCATCGCGGTGGTCGTGCTGATCCAGGGCTACCTGCTGTTCGACTGCTCGGACGGCGAGCTGGCCCGGTGGAGCGGCCGCACTTCGGCGACCGGCCTCTACCTGGACCTGATCGGCCATTACCTGTGCGAGGCAGCGCTGCTCATCGGGCTCGGCTTGCGCGCCCAGGGTCACCTGACCGACACGGGCCCGTACGTCAGCGCGGGGCTGGCCGCAGCGGTGCTGGCCATGATCGTCAAGGCTGAGACCGACAACGTGATTGTCGCGCGGGCCAAGGAGGGGCTGCCCGCCGCGTACGGCGACGCGGCGCTGCAGCCGACCAGGTCGGGCCTGGCCCTGGCCCGGCGGGCCGCGAGTGTGCTGCGGGTGCACCGGATTACCCATGCGGTGGAGTTGTCCCTGCTCATCCTGCTCGCCGCGGTAGCCGACCAGATCCGCGGCGGCCTGCTAGCGACCCGGGTCCTGGTGCTGGCCTGCCTCGCGGTCAGCGCGCTGATGGTGGTCGCGCATATGGCCGCGATCGTCGCGTCGAGGCGGCTCCGGTGAAGCTGTCCTGCGTCATCCTGACCATGGGAAATCGCCCGGCCGAACTCGCCCGGGCGATCGCCAGCACGGCGCCGCTCCGCCGCGATGGCGGTGACCTTGTCGTGGTCGGCAACGGCGCGGAGGTGCCGCCGGTGCCCGACGGCGTTACTAAGATCCGCCTGCCGGAGAACGTGGGCGTGGCAGCGGGCCGCAACGTGGGCGTGGACGCCGCCACGGGCGACGTCGTGCTCTTCCTCGACGACGATGGCTGGTATCCCGATGCGGGCCTGGGGGAGTACATCGCCGGACGCTTCGCCGCCGATCCGATGCTCGCGGTGGTCTCGTTCCGCGTTGTCGATCCGGCGGGCGGTCCCGGGGCGCGCTGGCATGTCCCACGGCTGCGGGCCGGCGATCCGGAGCGGTCGTCCGCGGTGACAACTTTCGCCGGGGGGGCGTGCGCGATCCGGCGGTCGGCCTACCTGGAGGCTGGCGGCCTGCCCGCACAGTTCTTTTACGCGCACGAGGAGACGGACCTCGCCTGGCGGCTGATGGACCTCGGCTACCGGCTTGAGTATGACGCCGCGGCACGGATGTGCCATCCCGCGCTGCCGAACGCGCGGCATGCGGAATTCCACCGCCTGGACGGGCGGAACCGGGTGCTGCTGGCCCGCCGGAACCTGCCCTGGCCGCTGGCCGGCGCCTACCTGCTGGACTGGTTCGGGATGACCGTCCTCCGGGTAAGGTCGGCCAGCGCGCTGCGGGCATGGCTCACCGGATTCGCCGAGGGCTGGCGGGCCGATCCGGGACAGCGCCATCCGATCTCGG
This sequence comes from uncultured Actinomycetes bacterium, assembly GCA_963707065.1. Lineage (GTDB taxonomy): Bacteria > Actinomycetota > Actinomycetes > Streptosporangiales > Streptosporangiaceae > Palsa-506. The sequence continues at coordinate 30,018 of CAVPPJ010000053.1, read as the reverse complement.
CCCGGACGGCCTGGCGGATGACCCGGGCCGGGCGGCCGCCGGTGATCTGAGCAACGCCCGGCGGCTGGGCATCGCCAGTTTTCTGCGCTCTGCCCGGGCAGGACAGCATCATGCGGGGCATGATGGGACGAGCCGGGCGGGCCGCGGGAGCCAGGCCGGGCTGCGCCAGCGGGGAAGCACCAGCAGGCCGGCTGGCCGCCAGGCACTAGAATCTGTCCGGTGGAGGATCGTCAATGGTCATGCTCTCGCTGAGGGGCGCCCTAGCGGAGCGGTCCCGGCCTGGCCAGTGGGTCAGGTGGCAGCCCTCTGCCCCCGTCCCCCGGGAATGGGCTGCCGCGGCCTTCGCCGCATGCGCGATCTTCGCTACCGGAGTCGCCCTGTTCAGCAGCAATGACCTGCACCGGCACTGGGGCGAGCTCGCTGCCTGCGCCTACCTCGCGGCGGCCGCTGCGGTGCTGGCCTGGCAGTCACGGGGTCTTGACCTGGCTCTGCTGATCAGCGTTGGCGGCGCCCTCGTCACGCCGCTGTTCTGGAACGCGGCCACGGACCAGCGCCAGCCGGAAGTGAGCGTCATCCAGCGGTCGGCGGGCCAGCTCGTTCAGTACCATTCGCCCTATCAGAGCGCTGCGGCGCTCGCCGCGGTCCACAACCCGAACGCCTACAATCCCTATTTGCCGGTGATGTCGCTGTTCGGGATTCCGCGCGCGCTGTTCGGCGCCGGGATGGCCACCGACCCGCGGATCTGGTTCGGCCTGGCATTCCTGATTGTCTTCGGCCTCGCGCTGGCGGCGGCCGGCGCGCGGCATGTCGTCCGCTGGACACTGTTCGTCGCCGCGACGCCAGTGATCGCCTTCGAACTCGCGGTCGGCGGCACCGACGTGCCGATCCTGGCGCTGATGTGCCTCGGCCTTGCGCTGCTGTGGCGGCGCCCCAAGCATGTCCTTGCCGGGCTTGCCCTCGGCGTGGCCGCCGCGGCGAAGGCGACTGCCTGGCCAGCGGTGATAGTCGCCGCCGTGCTGATCGGGATCCGTGACGGCCGGGGGCCGATGCTGCGTTTCCTCGGCGCGACAATCGCAGCCTGCGCGGCGCTAATCGGCCCGGTGGCCATCCTCTGGCCATCGGCCCTGGTCGCTAACACGATCATGTTCCCGCTTGGCCTGGCCAGCATCAAGTCGGCCGCGGCCAGCCCGCTGCCCGGTCATGCGATTGCCGAGACCGGCCACGTCGGTCATGTCATCGCCATTGCGCTGCTCGTGCTTGCGGGGGTGGCCATCATGGTGTCGCTGGTGGTCCGCCCGCCTCGCGATGTCCCGTCTGCAACCTGGCGGCTGGTGATCGGCCTCACGCTGATGTTCCTGCTGGCACCCGCGACCCGGTTTGGTTACTTCATTTATCCGGCCGCGCTGCTTATCTGGCTGCAGGTGTCGCTGCTGGCGAACAACCGGTCCGGGGCCAGCCCGGCCGGGCCCGAACCCGCGGAGGCGGCCGAGCGGCCGATGGCAGAATCCGGCTCGGGACCAGGTCAGTCCCGCTAGCCGGATCGTCAGCCTAGCGGCTCGCCGCTAGCGGCTCGGCGCGGTCAGGGCACAGTGGGGGTGTTCGCCCCGACGAACGTGCGGGTGTCGCTCTGGCAGCTTGCGTTGCCGGAGATGCCGCCGAGGCTCTTGGTGAGGCGGTCAATCCCGCGCTTGTGGTGCTTGGGCGAAGTTGAGGGTGACGTGACCACGCCCTGGTAGCTGGAGCCGATGACCAGCGTGACCGTGCCCGGGGTCAGGCTGGGGTCCCGCTGCAGGGTGACGTTGCTGAGGTGGGCCTCCAGCGTCTTGACTGCAGGCATGTCGGCGGTGCTCGCGTACTCAATCACCGAGCTGGTGTGGTCGAACGGGGGATCGTCACCGGTGCCGATGACGTGGAAGCCGAGGCTGGTCAGCGCTGCGCCCGCAGTGCTGGCGATGTTGCGGACGCCGGAACCGTTCAGCACCTGCACGTTGACCTTGGCCGGGCTGGCGTCAAGGACCGGCGTCGTCTTGGGCCCGGTGGACTTCGTAGCCGGGGGCAGGGTCGTGTCGTGCGCGATCGCGTTGAAGAGCGTGTTCGCCCGTGGTTGCCAGAACTCGACCTCCGCGGCATCAGGCGGATACTGAACGGTCGGCACCTCGATAAAGTGCACCGATTTCAACGACACGCCCTTCATGCTTTCGGCGATTTTCAGCAGCGTAGACGGATACATGTCCGTCGTCATCGCATCAGCGACGTCCTTGACGACCGAGAAAACCCTGGTCGGGCTGCCGAGCAGGTCCGAGTGCTCGATCCCCTGCAGCAGCGAGGCCATCAGGAACTGGTCACGCTGGATTCGCTGAGTGTCGGAGCCCTCCCCGACGTTCTCGCGGGTGCGCCAGAAGGCCAGCGCCTCGTTACCCTTGACGTGGTGCTCGCCGGCCGACAGGTGAAGGCCCGAATTCGCGTTGTCAATCGCGATGGGCAGGCAGACGTTCACGCCGCCGACATCGTTGATGACATGGATGAAGCCGGAGAAATTGAGCTCGACGAAATGGTCGATGCGGATGCCGGTCTGCTGCTCGACGGTCTTCCACAGGCAGGCCGGGCCGCCATCAGCGAAGGTGGCGTTGATCCGCTCCAACGCGCTGAGGTCTTCGACCTGGCCCGGGCTGCCTTTCCCGTGGGCCGCGCAAGCGTAGGTGGGCACCATGGAATCACGGGGGAAACTGAGCACGGTGGCGCGATGCCGGCCGGGGGAGATGTGCAGCACGATCACCGTGTCCGAGCGCTGGCCGCCGTCTGCCAGGCTGGCGCCGAACCTCCTGTTGGTGCCCTTCCGGCTGTCCGAGCCGATCAGCAGGATGTTCAGCGCGTTGGTGTACTTCGGCGGCCGCTTCCCGAGGTCGGTGATGGCGACGTGGTGAATGCTGTCGACCACATTGCGGTATTCGACGTAGACGCCGAGCGCCGCGACAACAAGGACGGCGGTAAGGCTGATCGAGGTCCAGGCGGCAATGCGCCGCCGCAGGCGCACGCGGGAACCGCCCCGCGCGCTGCGGCGTGATGGCTGTCCCCCGGCACCATCCGCATCGTCGTTGTGGCTCATCGCACCTCCGGCACTGATCTTAGCCGTCCGGCGTATGTGCCCTGTCGCTAACCGTTCAGGCAATGTTATGCATCGCTACCGGGAGGAATCGTCAGCTTCGCGGGTGACATGCCGCCGTATGGGCCGTGGCTGCGACGGCTGCGACCTGCTGCCCATCTACAGTGGGTCCGTGCGCTCTGGAGACAGTCCGGCCGGCAGTTCCGCTGCTGCCGACAGCACCGCGCCGGGGGACGGCGCCGGGACGGATGCGGCAGGTCAGGCGAGCGAGACACTTCTGGCCAGTGGGATCACCCCGGATCCCGGGGACGGCGAGGACACCGGGGAGCCTGCCGCGAAGGCGAAGGGTGGGGAGCGGGCCCCGAAGGCGAAGGGTAGGGCGCCGGCCGCGAAGGCGAAGGGTAGGGAGCGGGCACCGAAGGCGAACGACTCAGAGACGGCCGCCAAGGATGGGGAGCCGGCCGCGAAGGCGAAGGATGGGGCGCCGGCCGCGAAGGCGAAGGGTGGGGCGCCGGCCGCGAAGGCGAAGGATGGGGCGCCGGCCGCGAGGGCGAAGGATGGGGCGCCGGCCGCGGAGGCGAAGGACTCAGGGCCGGCCGCCAAGGATGACTCAGGGCCGGCCACCAAGGATGGAGAGCCGGCCGCCAAGGACCGCGAGCCGGCCAGCCAGCGAAAAATAGCAGGTTCCGGCCTCGCCGTTATCGGCCGCCGCCTTGGCCACGTTGCCGGCCAGATGCGCCTTGCGGGTGCTGGTTGCGCATTTGCCCGGCTGACGACGCTGCCAGTGATTCTGGTGATGGCCTGGCTGCTGCCCGGAGTGCCACTGCTGCTGGCCGGCTCGTTCATACCCGCGGCGATGCTGCTGATCTCGGCTCCGCTAGCGGTGGCACTTGTCGTCTACGGCCTGCGCCGGGTCCCTGGCCGCTGGCCGCAGGCAATGTCCGGCGGGCGTCCTGATCGCCCCTGGACAGCATGGTGGGGCTTGGCCGGGACGATCGTGGTGGCCGTCGGCTTCGGTGCCTGGCAGTTGCATGCCAACTCGGCAGCTGCCATCGTAAGCCGCGACCCCGGGACCTATCTGCAGTCCGGGTACTGGATCGCCCAGCACGGCACGCTAACGATCCCGAAGTCGCTGGCTGCATTCGGCGGCGCGCATCCGGGACTCTCCTTTTCCAGCATCGGCTTCTTCCCGAATGGCACTGCGCTTGCGGCGTCAGGCATGTCGGGCCTGCCCATGCTGATCGCCGGGGGATTCTGGATCCACGGCTTGTCAGCTGCCAGCGCGATGAGCCCGATCATCGGGGCGCTGGCGCTACTGACGTTCGGCGGTCTGACGGGTCGGCTGGCCGGCCCGCAATGGGCACCGGCCGGAGCGCTTGTGCTCGGATTCACCTTGCCCCAGCAGTACACGAGCAGGTCCGCGTTCAGCGAGACTCTGATGCAGCTACTCCTGATCGGCGGACTCTGCCTGCTTATCGATTCGCTCACCCTGGAGAGCATGGGCGAGGACACTGTCGCCGCGATGCCGCGGGGCTGGCCGCGCTGGCTCACGCCAGGTCGCGCGCTGGCTGCCCTGGCCGGACTGGCGCTCGGACTGAGTGTCCTCGCGCGGGTGGACGCACTTGTCTACCTGCTTCCGGTGATTCCGTTCGTCGGCGTGCTGCTAGCCGGGCACCGGCGCCCGGCTCTGCCGTTCAGCCTGGGTTTTGTTGCCGGCGTTGGCTATGGCCTTGCTGATGGGTACCTAGGGTCGCGGCCGTATATGGAAACCCTCGCCTGGCCGCTGCGGCTGGTCGGGCTGATCGCCGCCGGGCTGGCGGTGCTCACCGCGGCCGGAGTCCTGTTGCTGCGCCGGGCACGGCTACGCAGCCACCTTCGGAAGGTCGTCGGCAGGCGGCCGCTGCGGTGGCTGCCCGAGGCGGCCGGCGTGCTGGGCGCCGCGGCCCTGATCGGCCTCGCGGTCCGGCCGTATGTGCAGATCGTGCGCGTGCACGCGAATCCCGCAGCGGCCGCTTTCGTCGCCCGGCTGCAACGGCTGGAGCACTTGCCGGTTGATCCGTCCCGGCTCTACGCCGAGGACACCCTGTACTGGGTCATCTGGTACGTCGGGACGCCCGCGGTGCTGCTCGGTGGGCTCGGCCTGGCCCTGCTCCTGTGCCGTACCGTGCGCGCATTGCTGACCTGGCAGGACGTGACAGGGGCCGCGCGCAACTGGGCGCTCCCGCTAGTGCTCATCGGCTGGGGCGCGGCGGCCGTCCTGTGGCGGCCTGGCACCGTGCCTGATCAGCCGTGGGCGAGCCGCCGGCTGGTGCCGCTGGTGCTGCCCGGCCTGGTCCTCGGCGCCATCTGGGCGTCGGCGTGGCTGGTGGGCTGGGCCAGGCAGCGTGGCGCCGGTACCGCGGCGTGGTCTTTCGTCGGATCGTGCTGTGTGGCGGCGTTGCTAGTCCCGACCGCGGTGACGACGTTCGGCATCGGGCTGACTCACTCCGGCAAGGCCGGCTCGCTGCGGCCGGTCGTTGGCGGACTTGCCGCTAAGCGAACCAGCGCGGGCGAGACGGATGCCGTGCGGAAGCTATGCACGGCGATCGGCACCGGCGCGTCCGTGGTGATACTCGACCGGCGTGTCGCGCAGCAGTTCACGCAGGCGATCCGGGGCATGTGCGGAGTGCCGACCGGCTGGATGTCAGATGGGTCCGCCGCCAACGTGAAGGGCGTGCTGAACGGGATTTCGAGCGCGGGGCGGCGGCCCGTGCTGCTGGCTCGTGATCGCTCGGAACTGGCGTCCTACGGCACGAATACCCGCAAGGTGCTTGACCTGCGGACCACGCAGGATTCGCATGAGCTGACCCAGCCGCCGACGGCGCCCTGGCCAGCCCGTTACGTGATATGGCTGGCCGCGCCCAGCACCCCGTCGGTCGGCACCTGACCCCGCTGGCGCGGTCTGCCTAGCCCCGGGGCCAGCTCGCCGTCGGCTGCGCAGGCTCGTGGCCGGCCCTGACGTGGCGATTTGCCTCGGGCTGCGCGTGCCCCTAAAGTTAAAGAACAACGACGCGGGGTGGAGCAGTTCGGTAGCTCGCTGGGCTCATAACCCAGAGGTCGCAGGTTCAAATCCTGCCCCCGCTACAGAAGATGCAGGTCAGAGGCCTGATCGCCGGAAGGCGGTCAGGCTTTTTGATCTTCGTGGCAGCGTGGTGGCAGCAGGATCTGGGCGCACTGGCTGTGCGGGAGCGTTGCAGACTGATACAGAACGGCATCGCGGGCGTTGTGGACATGGTGATCTCGCTCGCCCACCGCAGCCCACGCTGGCGCGTTCAGGCCGGGTGCGGAGCGACATTGGCATTGGCTGGCACATCGGCCGAGCCGCCGCGGGTCAGGGCGAGCGGGTTGGCGTGGTCGTTGGGCTGGACCGGCTGTTACGAGCCGAGCGTCCCGCCGACCAGCTGGATGCACCGGTTGGAGATGACCTCGTTCACATTCATGTTGGACTGGGTCCCCGACCCGGTCTGCCACACGTACAGCGGGAACTCCTCATCCAGTGCCCGCTGATCACCTCGTCGCACACCCGCTGGATCAGCCGGCCCTTCCACTCCGGCAGGCGGCCGGCCCGCGTGTTCACCACGGCGGCAGCCTTCTTCACGTAACCGTTGGCGTGGTACACCTTCTTCGGCATCCGGTCATGGCCGATGTTGAAGTGCTGCAGGCTGCGCTGGGTCTGAGCGCCCCAGTACCGGTCCGCCGGCACCTCAACATCGCCCATGCTGTTGAACTCACGCCGCATCTCACTAGCAGCCAGGCCGATGGGAGGTCGAGGATCTGAAGCGATCTCGGGATTTCTGAAGGTCTATCGTCTGGGTCGTTCGTCTTGCTGGCTGAGTGAAGGTGAGGAGGCCCGGGTTGAGCCTGGCAGCCGTACGAGATCTGCGGATGGCGCGTGCGCCGGTGACGGCGGAGGATCTGGCGGCGCTGCAGACCGATGGGCTGGCCGGTTACGTGCTCGCGCAGGCCGCCGCCAGGCAACGCCTGGTAGGAAGCGGCCGCCCGCGGAAGCCGCGCAAGCTCTCGCTTGCCTACTTCTCACTTGGGCCCCACACCAGCACTCAGGCGGATAACTGCATCCTGCACTTCTACAACTGCTCGGCGACATCGCCAAGCAGATCGCGGCGGGCGCCGCCATCAGCACCGATATGGTCAAGGGCTACGCCGTTGCGTTCGAGTCGGCCGGCCGCGACGAGTTCATCTTCATCCGCGCCACGGCCCTGCCCGACCAGTTCGAGCTGCTCGCCGGAGCGGTGCGTAGCACCCTTGGACCGCCCCGGGTGCACGGCCTGGTAAATGGTCTTGGCTAGCCGGCCGCGACCGCCAGAGCGCCAGGAAGACGAAGATGCCCCAGATCAGGAACCAAGGGTCCCAGAGGTATGCGTGCCATTTCAGGGCCAGGCGGTCTGCATGGGCGGCCGCCTCGATCACGTCGGCCTGGACCAGCAGCCCGCTCGCGGTCGGGACCAGGCCATAGCCGACCAGGATCGCCGCCTCGATCCAGGTCAGCACGCGAGCCAGCCTCCGCAGGGCACCGTTCGCGGTTCGCGGCCAGACCCCTATCGCGAGCAACGGCAGGACAGCGGCGACGGCCTTGACTGCGGCCGCTCCCCACACCGCGAGCAGCGCCACCAGATGCCCGGCCTGCCCCGGTTGGCTCAGCGAGATGCCTACCGTATTGAGCAGCCACCTGCCGCCGACGGCCCAGTAGACGCTGATCGCGGCATAAGCCAGCCCGACCACGAGCCCGGCCAGCGCGGGCGACATCCCCCGCCTGCTCGTTGCGCCATGGGGAATACTGGCTCGCGCTGCATGCATGGCTCTCCGCTTTCTCTATGCCGGTGGCGGGGGCCGGGGGCCAGGACGCCATTAGCGTGCGGCGGCATCGGCAGAGGAGACATCGGCCAGCTGGCCGATGTTGCCGCCGGTCAGGGCCGCAACGATGAGGCAGATGGAGATCCGCATCATCCTGGACAGGGCCGAGCCGCCCGCCGGCCGCCTCCGGGCCGTCCCCGATCCCGGGCATTGCCACGTCGGCCAAGACGAGGAGATCCGCTTCACCGGCTGGCTCGGGTTGCTCAGGGCGCTGTATGAGGTGACCGGGGGGCCCGGCGCCGGCCCTGTTCCGGCGCCCTAACCCGCGCGCGGCCCGCTGCCCTGGGACGCTCCTCGCGGAGTAGCATCCGGCTCATGGGAACGCTGGCGCCGGTCCCAGGCATCCGCGGGCGTGCGGCGGAGATCGCGGTCCTGGGGGATGCTGTGGACCGGGTCGTGTCAGGCCTGCCGGCGGTCGTGCTGATCGAGGGTGAGGCCGGGATCGGGAAGCGGCCGGTACTCGGCCGCGCCCGTCTCATCCGCTGACCCAGGCACGGAATCCCTCCCGCCAGCTCGCGTACCGCGGCTCCCAGCTGAGCTCTTTGCGTGCCTTCTCGTTCGAGGTCCCGCGCGCGCTGGTCATCTGGACCACGACGAACTCCCCGGCGAGCAGCCGCCCGAGCCAGGCGGGCACGCGCAGCGGCGGCTTCGCGCCCGCGACCTTGGCCAGGTACGGCAGCCAGTCCGCGACCGGCGCCGGGTCGTTGTCCGTGATGTTGTAGACGCCCGGCGCACCGCGGCCGACCGCGGCGATCGTCGCGGCCGCGGCGTCGGTGATCTCGATGAACGACCAGATCCCGGTCCCGCCGCCGATCACCGGCATCTGCCGCTTCCGCACCATGTCCAGCAGGGAATGCGAGGCGCCCGGCCCGTAGAAGCTGCCGTAACGCAGCACAATGCCCTCCGGTGCAGCGAACGGCACGGTCTGCTCCACATACTTGATCGCCGCCGCCGTCCGCGCCGCCGACGGGACGGGCCGAGAGTCGAGCGGATCTTTTTCGGTCTTCACCGGGCCGCCGGAACGCTCGTTCATGCGCTCGGCGCTTTGCGCGATCACCCGGCAGGTGCCCGCCCGCTCCGCGGCCGCCAGCAGGTTGTCGGTACCCCGGGTCCGGAGCTCGTTCGTGGCGGCGAACACCTGGTCCATCTTGCGCAAGCTCCGCATGTCCGCTAGCGCGGTCATCTCGTGCACGATTACCTCCGGCGACGCGGCCCGCACCGCCGCGATCACCGCCTCGCGATCCAGCCCGTCGAGGACTACCGGCTCCGCGCCCGCCTCGCGCAACTGCGCGACCTTGGCGGGCGTCCTCGTGGTGGCGGTGACCTCGTGGCCCGCCGCGACCAGCCCGGGAACGAGGTGCCGTCCCAGTGCCCCGGTCGCTCCCGTGACGAAGACTCGCATGATCATTCTCCTTCCACGTGGTGCTTTCCCTTGAAAGACAAGGCACCAGCTAGCCTGCGACGGCACCAGAGAGCCGGACATCGGCCACCTGGCCGACATCGGTCTCAAGTGCGCCTTTCACATCAGCCAAGCGCGGCGCCCGTCCTCGCGCGCGACCCGGGGCCGCCTCGGGCGCAAGCAGCCAGCCGGCGCCCGATAATGACGATCTTCGATCTCATGGTTCGCGTCCCGGCCGAACGGATGGCGGCACGTCTCAGAGCGCTCGCGCGACGCCCTGGACGGCGCGCAGCCGGCCGTCGGCCAGCGCGGTGGTGAGGTTCTTGGCTTTCGACTCGAAGTTGGGGACGAAGGCCTGCAGTCCGATCGGGCTGGGAGGCAACGTGAGCAGTGTCTGCATCGTCTTGGCCGCGTGGTCGGTGAGGTCGTTCCACTGCTCGATCTCGAACCCGGAGGTTTCGATGGCCGTGCGCAATCGATCGAGTGTGGTTAGGTGGCTGCATTCGGGCCGGTCGGCCCAGGGCATCGGAAAGTCGGGTTCGCGGTCCTGGCCGGCGACGATGTCCCAGACAGCCAGCCTGCCGCCGCCGGCCAGGACCCGGCGTGCCTCCTCGTAGAGGAGAGCCTTGTCGGCCACGTTCATCTGCACGTGCTGGCTGAACATCAGGGTGAAGGTCGCGTCCTCGAACGGCAGGTCCGTGACGTCTCCTTGGCGCACGGAGATCCGATCGTCAAGCCCGGCAAGCTGGTTAAGCCACCGTGCGGTCTCACAGTATTCCTCGGTGAGATCCACGGCGACCACGTGGCAGCGGCTGCGCCCGGCGACGTAGCGGGCGGTTCCGCCGATACCGCTGCCCGCGTCGAGGACCTCGTCGTCGGGGGTGATCTCGACCAGGTCGGCCAGTTTGGTGGTGGCGATGCGGCCCATCGTGTGGAAGTCCTCCAGCAAAGCGAGGTCCGCCGGCCGAAGATGGTCGAGGTCTTTCCCGGCGGCGACGAGCGCCTGCTCGATGGCCTGCCGGGAAGAGCCGGTCGAGTACTGGGTCTCGATCTGGATGCCTGTCACGTCAACGCCTTCCGGGCCGAACTACTAGCGGGTCAGAGGGATGCCGTGTCGATGGCCGGAGCGTGCTCGGTTCGCCCGGGTCCGCCTGCCGGACGGCGCCCGGGCCGGGCGAGACGTCCGTCCCGCGGTCTGAGCGAGGCATTACCGGCTTGGAAGCATCAGCGGCGTGGCTGTGCCCGGGTCGGCGGGACCCATGAGCGAGACCATCGTGCCGCGATCGGCGGGACCCAGCAGCGGGGTAACAGTGCCCGGGGCGGCCGGGCCCATCAACGGGGTAATGGTGCCCGCGGTGGCCGGGCCCATCAGCGGGGTGGCCGTGCCCGGGTCGGCGGGACCCATAAGTGGGACCGCTGCACCTCGCTCATCGGCTCGGTCAAGGACGAACCTGGGCAGGGAGATCTCCGGGACCTCAACGTCTGGGTATGGACTCCGGGTGTTCATCGCGTTTCCTTTCCGTTGACCGGGCCCACACCCGGCGTGCAGTCTTGCGGGCGGATGCCCCTCCTGGTAAAGCTCGGCGGCCATGAACTGGCTGGCGAGCACGACGAGGGTGCGCTGGGCCGGCGCGCCGGCCAGGCCGCCGCCTCCTTGAGCGCATCGATCTTGAGCTTCGCTATGCCGGTGGCCGGTGGCCGGGAGGCTATTAGCGTGCGGCGGCACCGGCAGAGGAGACATCGGCCAGCTGGCCGATGTTGCCGCCGGTCAGGGCCGCAACGATGGGGCAGATGGAGATCCGCATCATCCTAGACAGGGCCGAGCCGCCCGCCGGCCGCCTCCGGGCCGTCCCCGATCCCGGGCATTGCCACGCCGGCCAAGACGAGGAGATCCGCTTCACCGGCTGGCTCGGGTTGCTCAGGGCGCTGTATGAGGTGACCGGGGGGCCCGGCGCCGGCTCTGTTCCGGTGCCCTAACCCGCGCGCGGCCCGCTGCCCTGGGACGCTCCTCGCGGAGTAGCATCCGGCTCATGGGAACGCTGGCGCCGGTCCCAGGCATCCGCGGGCGTGCGGCGGAGATCGCGGTCCTGGGGGATGCTGTGGACCGGGTCGTGTCAGGCCGGCCGGCGGTCGTGCTGATCGAGGGTGAGGCCGGGATCGGGAAGACGCGGCTACTCGCCGGCGTGCTGGAGGACGCGCGCGGCCGCGGCATGCAGGTGGCGGCGGGCCGGGCTGAGGAGCTGGAGCGGACCCGGCCGTTCGGCCTGGTGGCCGCCGCGTTCGGGTGCGTCCGCTCGTCGCCGGACCCGCGGCGGGCGGCCATCGCCGCGCTGCTGGCCACCCGGGGCGGTGACCGGGGCCCGATCACGGTGACCAGCGACCCTGGGCTGCGGTTCCGCGCGGTCGATGCGTTCGCTGACCTGGCGGAGGAGCTCGCGCTGGCCGGGCCGCTGGTGATCGGCGTGGATGACCTGCAGTGGGCCGACCCGTCCAGCCTGCTGACGCTGGCCGCGGTGAGCCGCCGTCTGGCCTATCTCCCGGTGGCCCTCATCGGGTGCCTGCGTCCCTCCCCGCGCATCCCGGAACTGGATCACCTCGCCGGTCTGCTGCTGGATGCCGGGGGGCGCATTCTCGCCGTGCGGGGCCTGACCGAGCGGGCGGTGGCGGAGCTGGTGGCCGAGGCGGTGGCCGCCGTGCCGGGACCCGGGTTGCTGGCCGGGATATCGGGAGCGGCCGGGAACCCGCTGTTCGTCACCGAGCTGCTGGGGGCGCTGGCCCAGGAGGGCGCGATCGAGACCGCCGGCGGGCGGGCCGAGGTAGCGGAGGTGACCCTGCCGCCGACGCTGCGGCTGACGATCTTGCGCCGTCTCAGTTTCCTGTCCGAGGACACCCTGCAGGCGCTGCGGGCCGCCTCGATCCTGGGATCCAGCTTCACGGTCACCGAGCTGTCGGTGACCATGGCCCGTCCCGCGCTCGAGCTGTCGGTGGTGCTGGCGGAAGGGATCGCGGGGCGGGTCCTGGAAGAGTACGGCGCCGTCATCCGGTTCCGTCATGACCTGATCCGTGACGCTATCTATGAGGATCTGCCGCTCAGCGTCCGCCGGGGGCTGCACCGCGAGGCCGGGCAGCGGCTGGCGCAAACGGGAGCCCCGGCGCTGCAGGTGGCCGAGCACCTCGCCCGCGGAGCCGGGCAAGGAGACGCCGAGGCCATCGGGTGGCTGACCAGGGCCGCCCGGGAGGCAGCGGCGCGATCGCCTGATATCGCCGCCAGCCTGCTGGAGCGGGCGGCCGGGCTGATGGCGCCGGCCGATCCCGGCCGCGACCGGCTGCTCGCCGAACGGGCCAGCAGCCTGATGGTGTCGGGCCGGATCGCCGACACCCTGGCGGCTTGCCGCTCGCTGCTGGACCGCGACCTTGACCCACAGGTGGATGGCCCCGTCCGGATCTGCCTCGGGCGCGCCCTGCTCGCCGAAGGACAGGTGCGCGACGCGCTGCAGGAACTGGAACAGGCGGGCTCATCACCTGCGCTGCCCGGTGCCGAGCGAGCCGCCGCTAGGGCGTGGGCAGGCTTCGCCCGCGTGTCGCTGGGAGACCTCGACGGCGCCGCTGCCTCGGCGGAGCAGGCCCGCTCGGCGGCGGCGTCAGCCGGCGATCACCTGACCGTCAGCGTCGCCATGACCACGCTGGCCCGGGTCTCGGAATCCCGCGGTCATCTCCGGGACGCGCTCCAGATCACCGACGAGGCGGTGCACCTGGCCGACGAGAGCCCTGGCAGGCTCGGACACCGCTATCCGATCCGCGCAACCCGGGGACACATCCTCATCGAGCTCGACCGGCCCGAGGAGGCCAGGTCCGCGCTCGGCGCCGGGATGCGGATCAGCGAGGAGAGCGGCGTCCGCTGGCCCCTGTCCATCTACCAGGTGTTCCTTGCCCTCGAGCGCTTCATCACCGGGGAGTGGGATGACGCGATCGCCGAGCTCGAGGCAAGCTTCGAGCTGGCGGACGAGATCGGCTCGACCTACAACCACGTGTTCGCGCACGGCATACTGTCCCTGATCAGCCTTCACCGCAACGACCTCAGCCGCGCCGAGGAGGCCGCCGGCGCCGCCGCCCGGGATCTCGCCGGCTGGGGCTCCGGCTACCGCATGACCTGGGCCGCGTGGCCGCGCGCGCTCATCCTGGAGGCCGGCGGCGAGCTTGGACAGGCGCTCGCCACCATGACCGGCGCGTGGGACATGTGCGCCCGGCTGGGGCTCGCGCTGGATTACCCGGCCGTCGGGGCCGATCTTGTCCGGCTCGCGCTGGCCTCGGGTGATATGGGACGGGCCCGGGATGCCTCGGCGGCGGTCACCGAGGTAGCGGCACGCAACGAGGTGCCCTGGATGACCGGCGCCGCGCTGCGCTGCCGGGGCCTGATCGAGGACGACGCCGAGATCCTGCAAGCCGCCGCTGAGCGCCTGCGCGGGCGGGTCGCGTCCCCTGGGGCTCGCGCTTGCCTGCGAGGACGCGGGCGCCGCCTTCGCGCGGCAGGGCCGCCTGGACCGCGCCCGCCCGCTCCTCGATCAGGCGCTCGGCATCTACGAGCGGCTCGGCGCCGCCCGTGACCTGGCCCGCGCCGAAGCCACATTGCGCGAGGCGGGCATCCGGCGCGGCCGCCGCGGGACACGCGGCCGGCCGCAGATCGGCTGGGCCAGCCTCACCCCCGCCGAGCACGCGGTCGCCGGCCTGGTCGCCGAGGGACTGTCCAATCCCCAGATCGGCGAGCGGCTGTACATATCACGGCGGACCGTGCAGACCCACCTCGCGCACATGTTCGCCAAGCTGGACATCGCCACCCGTGCCCAGCTCGCCGTCGACGTGACCCGCCATCGGGGCAGCGAGCCGGCGGACACCGCGGACTCCGCCGGCGGGTAAGCACGCGCAGGTGCTGAGCAGGCCGCCCGCGATCAGGCCGGCCGCGCCGTGACGCTCATCGCGGCGCAGGTACCCATCGCCCGGTTGGGGTAGCGAAGCCGCCAGCCACGAGGCCGCCGTGAACCGGCCGGACCTTGCGCCCGGCGAGACCGCCGTGGCGATGGGCCCGCCGGTACTCGGCGGAGGCCCGTCCCGGGGAACGACATCGGCCATCCGGCGGATGTCCCCAAGGCCGCGTCGCAGTCAGGCTCGCACTATGCGATCCAAGCCCATGATCGGCGGCTTCTGGGCGACCGCCGCCGACGGGTTCCGCTGACCGTCCGGGCGGTACCGGCTGCCAGCGGCCGCCGGTACCGCCCCGTCGAATAGCGGCCCGGCGCACGCTCGCGCCGGACCGTCAGGGCACAGCAAAGGAGACCACGATGCACAACGATTCTTCCCGGAATTCGGATGAGGCAGGCCATGACGCGCCCGGCCCGGGGCTGCGAGTCCGCCCGCCGGCGCATCCCGTAGCGGCGCAGGCCGTTGGCCCCGATGCCGCCCACCCCGGGCGTCGTCACGAAGCCACCGGAAGGCCGCGGTCCGGCCGGCCTGACCGAAAGGCTGGCGGCGGCTAGCGCGAGGCGGGCCCGCCGCGTGCTGGCGATCTGGGGGCTGGCCGTGGTGGTGGCGCTGATTCTCGTCGGCACCTCGCTGCGCGGCCTGACGACGAGCGCCCATGTGGTGGGGACGACGCAGTCCAGCCAGGCCGAAGCCCTGTACCGCCAGGCGCTGGGCGCATCGGCCAGCCAAAGGCCGACCGACGTGATCGTGGTCAGCTCGAAGAGCTCTACCGTCAGCGACGGCAAATTCCAGCACTTCGTGGACCGGCTGGCGGCTCAGGTCCGGACGGCTCCCGGCGTCACGCATGTTGCCGCGGATCTGAGCGCTGGCAGCCAGCTCGTCTCGCCCGGCCATCACGCAGCCCTGATCGCACTGCGGGCCGCGACCGACGCCGACATAAAGCCGGTGGTGAAAGACGTCCGGGCGGCAAACGGCAGCGGCGGGTTCTCGGTGGCCGTCACCGGCGACCACACGGTCGGGAACGACTTCACGACCCTGTCGGCGAGCGACCTCCAGCATGGGGAACTGGACTTCGGGCTGCCGATCTCCATCGTGATCCTGCTGCTGGTGTTCGGCGCCGTCGTCGCCGGCTTGATGCCGGCGCTGATGGCTCTGCTCTCCATCATCGTGGGCCTGGGCATCGCTGCGCTGCTCGCCCGGGAGTTCAGCCTCTCGGTCTTCATCGTCAACATGATGACCGGGATGGGCCTGGCGCTCGGCATCGACTACTCGCTGCTGATGATCTCTCGCTTCCGGGAGGAACGCGGCCGCGGCCGCGGCAAGGAGGCGGCGATCCGGATGACGGGAGCCACCGCTAGCCGGGCCGTGCTTTTCAGCGGGAGCACTTTCGTCGTCGCCATGCTCGGCATGTTCCTGGTGCCGGTCACCATCCTTCGCAGCCTGGCCGCCGGCGCGGTGATCGTCGGAGTCGTATCCGTCGCCGCCGCGCTGACCCTCCTGCCAGCGATGCTCAGCATCATTGGCGATCGGGTGAACTCGCTGCCCCTGCCCATCGTGGGCAAGAACCTCGGGCGCTCCGACGCGGCCGAAGCCCGGATCTGGACAGCCGTGACCGGAAGGGTGATGCGCCGCCCGGCCGTGAGCCTGGCGCTGGCGGGAGGATTCATGGTCCTGGCGGCGGTGCCAGTGCTCGGCCTGCACATCGGCCAGAGCGGAGTAACCACGCTGCCCGCCAGCATGCCGTCCAAACAGGGCTACCTGGCCGTCCAGCGTTACTTCCCGGGCCAGAGCCAGGACCCGGTCGAGATCGTCTCGGTGGGAGGCACCGGCGCTGCCCGGGCAGACCTCGCGAAGCTCGAAGCCGTGCTCGCCGGCGACCCGCGCTTCGGGCCCGGCGTCATACAGGCCTCGCCTGACGGCAAGATCCGCACCCTGACCGTCCCGATCCGGGGTGACGTCGTCTCCAGCCAGGACGTGGCGGCCGTACTGAATTTGCGCCAGCAGCTGATCCCGCCGGCGTTCGCCGGTTCCGGCGCACAGGTCTACGTCGGAGGGCAGACCGCCGATGAGGCCGATTACTTTCATGCCGTTACCAGCCCGACTCCGTACGTGCTGGCCTTCGTGCTGGGACTCAGCTTCCTTCTGCTGCTGCTGGCCTTCCGGTCACTAACGATCGCGGCCCTCTCGATACTGCTCAACCTGCTGTCTGCCGGGGCCGCCTACGGCCTGCTCACACTCGTGTTCATTCACGGGGTCGGTGCGGGCATCTTCGGGTTCCAGAAGGTTCCCGTCATCGATGCCTGGGTCCCGCTGTTCATGTTTTCGGTGCTCTTTGCCCTCTCCATGGACTATCAGGTTTTCCTGATGAGCCGGATCAAGGAGCGCCACGACCAAGGCGGCTCCACCCGGGCGGCGGTAGCAGATGGCGTCGCATCCACGGCCAGGATCATCACCGGTGCGGCGTTGATCATCGTGGTGGTGTTCGCCGGTTTCGCCCGGGGGCAGCTCCTCCAGTTCCAGGAGATGGGCTTCGGCGTGGCGGTAGCCCTGATCCTGGATGCCACGCTAATCCGTCTGGTCATCCTCCCGAGCACCTTGAGCATGCTCGGCCAGCGCAGTTGGTACCTGCCCCGCTGGCTGGACTGGCTGCCGCACCTCCAGGTGGAACCACCCAAGGCAACCTCCTCCCATGAGTCCGCAGCCGTCGGGGGCACCCAGCCGCCCGCCCTGCCCGGGCCCGCGGCTGCCCGCGAGGTCACCCGCAGCAGCACGACAGCCGGCTAGTTAGGAGCGACACCGTGACCACCTCATCGGGCACATCCATCCACACGCAGGTCCGGCTCACCGGCGGGTTGCCCGTCCGCTTCGCCCGCCGCGGTGTCCCCGCTCCCGGCGAGCCGGTCCCCTCCCCGGCAAGCACATCAACGGCGGGGAGGACTGCGAGGACCCGGTTGAACGTGGACGACGCATGGTGCGAGGCACTGTTCGCCTCCGAGCTGCAGCGATCGGCCGCTCCGGCCGCCGAAAGCGTGGCCGCGGCGATCAGCCGCGCCGTGCGCCGATTCGGTACCCGCGGCTGCGTCAGCCGGATGGCACAAGAGTTCGGCGACCACCCCAGGCGGCCGCCGAACGGATGCGCTGGGTCCGCCAGCTCGCCGCTGAGACGGCTGCCCCGGCGACCTGCGAGCCCGGGCCCGAGGCCGCCCGCGCGGCGGGATCACCCGCGACAACTCTCGTTAACGGGCCCCAGACATGGCGACTGACCGAGGAGAGATGACAGTGAAGCGCATCCGCATCGACAGGCCGAGGATCCGGCGCGAGCAACCCTGGCCCGAGGACCTGCCGCCCGACCCGCGAGACCCAGATGTGGTCCGGGCCAAGGCGCTCGCCCGTTCCCAGCTGACCGGCTCATCCCGCAACCGCACTCAATAGGTGAACACGATGCACCCGTACATGATCGAAATACTCTTCCGCCAGCGCGAGAGTGAACTGCGCAGGTCAGTGCGCCGACAAGGCCCCCATGTGCCCCGCCGCCCGCCGCCGCTCGGTCAGGCACCGCGCCGGGTGGGCGCTGGTGGCGATCGGCCTCACGCTCGCCCACGGATCAGGCGATGCCTGACATCCAGCCCGGCGCGACCGGGGCCATGACCTCGGTGTGCTTGCTGGGCCCCAGAGATGGGTGGCTGGCCGAGGAGATGAGAACAGTGGAGCGGATCCGTATCCACCGGCCGAGGGTTCGGCGCGAGCGTCTCTGGCATGAGGTCCTCCTGCCCGACCCGCGGGACCCCGATGTGGTCCGGGCCAAGGCGCTTGCCCGTGCCGGTGATCGCGCCGGCCGAAGAACAGCCAGGCAGTCACATCCCCCGGGCAGCCGAGACGGCGTGCTGACAGTGCCCCCGCCAGTTGGATCACCAGGTGCAGGACCCACATAAATGCACCCGTACGTGATGCAAGAGATCGCCCGCCAGCGCGCGGGGAACTCGCGCCGGGCAGCACGGCAATACGGCCCGGCTGGGCCCCGCAGCCGCCGCCCGGCGACCGCGGCAGGAACGACCCACTCTGGAGGCAAAACATGCGATCCAAGCCCATGATCCTCGTCGCGCTGCTGCTGGCAGCGTTCCTCGTCAACCTGGACACGACCCTGGTGAACGTGGCGCTTCCCGCCCTGGTGCGCGAGTTGCATGCCACCACCACGCAGCTGCAGTGGGTCGTTGACTCTTTCAACCTCGTCTTCGCCGCGCTGCTGCTCACCTTCGGCAGCCTGTCCGACCGGTTCGGCCGCAAGGGCATGCTGCTGGCCGGACTGGCCGTGTTCGGCACCGCCAGCCTCGCTGGCGGCTTCACGACCGACCCGGCGCAGCTCATCGCGGCCAGGTCGGTGATGGGGCTGGGCGCCGCGATGACATTCCCGGCGACGCTGTCGCTGATCTCCAACGTCTTCACTGCGAGAAGGGAACGGGCTCGCGCCATCGGGCTGTGGGGCGCGGTCGCGGGCGTGGCCATCGCGATGGGGCCGATCGTCGGTGGCTGGCTGCTGGAGCACTTCAGCTGGGCGTCCATCTTCATCGCCATGGCGCCGGTAGCGGCAGCCGCCGCGATCCTGGTGGCGCTGGTCGTTCCCACGTCGAAGGACCCGGACGCGGCAGCCCTGGACATCCCCGGCCTGGTGCTGTCCTCAGCAACCATGGCGCTGCTGGTCTTCACCATCATCGAGGCGCCGGCCTACGGGTGGGCAGCGGCGCGCAGCGTGGCCGGCTTCGCCGCCTCGGCGGTCCTGCTCGCCGCGTTCATCGTGGCTGAGCGGCGTGCCGCGCACCCGATGCTCGATGTGCGGCTGTTCCGCAACATGCGGTTCAGCGCGGCCAGCGGCGCGGTCACGGTGTCGTTCTTCACCCTGTTCGGCTTCATCTTCCTGATGACCCAGTATTTCCAGTTCGTCCGCGGCTACGGCCCGCTGTCGACCGGTGTTCGCCTGCTCCCGGTGGCGCTGTCGGTCGGCGCCGGATCGGTCGCCGGGACCCAGCTCGCCGTGCGGGCCGGGACCAAGCTCATCGTCACCACCGGGCTGGTCGCGATGGCCGCGTTCTACGGCTGGGTGGCGGCGACCACCAGCGCGACGATCAGCTACGGCGTCATCGCGGTCCAGATGGTGCTGTACGGGCTTGGCATGGGCCTGACCTCGGCGCCCGCCACCGAGTCCATCATGGGCGCCATTTCGCGGGCCAAGGCCGGCGTCGGCTCGGCCGTGAACGACTCCACCAGGCTGGTCGGCGGCACGCTCGGCGTGGCCGTGATCGGCAGCGTGTACGCATCGGTCTACGGATCACGGCTCACCGCCACCATGCCCGCCAGCGTGCCCGGCCGGGTCGCGGCGATCGCACACCAGTCCGTCGGCGCGGCCTACGTGGCCGCCGGCAAGATCGCGGCCCTCGGCCACCCGGTCCTCGGACAGGCACTGCAGCACGCGTCCGCCAACGCATTCCTGCGCGGCCTCACCATCGGCTGCCTCGTCGCCGGCGCCGTCGCCGCAGCAGGGGCCCTGCTGGCCGTCCTGTTCCTGCCCGCCCAGCCCGCCCAGCTCGCCCCGCCAGCGAGCCCGGCGGCCGATGAACCCGCAACAGCCGAAGGCCGCCGCGTTGCCCAGACCCCAGCGCACCCCGCCTCAGCGGCCCGGTAACCCGGCGGCAGCAAACAACTGCCCCGCCACGCCTGACTGACACCGAAGGGATCACTGCCATGACCGGACCGATCACCCGCCACCGCGACATCGAATCACTGAAGACAGCGGCCCGCTGGCCTGGCGCCGACCGGAACACCACGGTCATCCTCGCCATCAGGCTCGCGGCTGCCCGCGCGGACGCCGAAGGGTACCGCTATTTCGCCGAGCTGGCCGGCGCCCGGCCAGGCGAGCCGCTGCCGCTCGCGCTCGCCGGGTTCTTCCAGGCCCGGCTGGGCGAAGACGTGGACGCCGCGCTGGCCAAGCTGGACCGCGCCGCGGCCGACCGATCTTGGCCCGCCGCAGTACTTCCGCGGGCTGGCCCTGGCCGGGCTGCCGCCGGACCGGCGGCGGGCCGCTCGCGCCGTGGCCGACCTGGAGTTCGTCCTGGCCGTCGCCGACCAGTTCCCGCCCATGCTGCTGCGCGCCGCGTACCACGGCCTGGCCGCGGCCCATGCCGTGCTGGGCCACGATGAGCAGGCCGCCGAGGCGATGGGCAAGTCTGGGCTCGGCGCGGCCCCGGCAGACACCCAGCTGATGTTCGGCGGCTTCTGGGCGACCGCCGCCGACGGGTTCCGCTTCGCCTCGCCCAGGATCCTGCGCCCGGAACCCGGTATCCAGGTCGCCCAGGGCTACGACTTCGCCGATCTGGCGTTCATCACGACCAGCGACGGCGTGGTCGCGATCGACGCCGGAACCACCCAGGACCGGGTCAAGGCCGCGCTCGGCGACCTTGACCCGCCCGCTGACGGCGCGATCAGCCACCTGATCCTCACCCACGCGCACTGGGACCACATCGGCGGCGCGGGCGCGCTGCGCGGGCCCGGCACCCGGGTGATCGCCCAGGCCGGCTTCCCCGCCGGACTGGACCGTGGGCAGGGTGACCGGCCCCGGTTCCGCTACTTCACCGGAGCCGCCGGGAATGTCCCCCCGGCCGTCGTCCCCGACCAGCTGATCAGCCAGCCGACGCCACTGACCGTCGGGGGCACCGAGCTTGTCCTGTACCCGACGCCGGGCGGGGAAACCAGCGACGCGCTGATGGTCCACCTCCCGGCCAGCGGCGTGCTGTTCACCGGCGACGTGATCATGCCCTACCTGGGACAGCCATTCGCCGCCGAAGGCTCCCCCGAAGGGCTCCTGGAGACCCTCGCCTTCATCGGCAGCCTGCGGCCCCGCCTGCTCATCCACGGCCACACCACGCTGACCGAGCAGTTCACCGCCGAAGCGGTCCCCGGCCTCCAGGCGGCACTGACCCAGCTGCACGGCGAAGTGCTGGACGGCATCCGCGACGGCCGCACCCTCCCCGACATCCTGGAGGAGGCCAGCCTCCCGGCCGTGCTCCGCGAGCACCCCACCGCGGTCGTGCCCTACCTGGTGATCCGCGACCACTTCACCGAGCGGCTTTACCACCAGCGCACCGGTTACTGGCAGCCAGACCTGCGCGGACTCGAGCCGGCGACCGCAGCCGAGCACGCCGCCGCACTCGACCTGCTCGCCGGAGGCCGCGAAGAGCAGTTCGCCGCCGCCGCCGCCACCCTCATCGGCCAAGGCGATCACGCCCTCGCCCTGCAGATCATCCAGCCGGGCCTGCTGCGCCACCCCGCCAGCACCACGCTGGCCGGGCTGCGCCGCACCGCGCTGCACCGCCTCATGGAGGCACTACCAGCAGTTCGACCCGTTCAAGTTCCTCATCTACGCCGAACTCGCCGGCGCCGAGATCGGCCCGGTCCGGTAGCCGCCCGGCGCACGCTACCCGAAAGGATCATCATGAACACCCTGATCCGAACCAAAGCACCCCACAGCGCGGCCGTCCCTCGTCAGCTGAACGAGACAGCGAGCAAGCAAGCGGTGGAGATCGAGCATCTCCGCAAGACGTACGGAACGCTGGTCGCGGTCGACGACGTCTCGTTCTCGGTCGCCGAAGGCGAGATCTTCGGCATCCTCGGCCCGAACGGAGCGGGCAAGACCACCACGGTCGAGTGCGCGATCGGCCTCCGCACGCCGGACTCGGGAACAATCCGGCTGATGGGCCTGGACCCGCAGGCCGACCGGGACAAGGTCCACGAGATCGTCGGGGTGCAACTCCAGGAGAGCTCCTTTCCGGCCAAGCTCAGGGTCGGCGAGATCCTGGACATGTACCAGTCCTTCTACCGCGAGCCCGCTGACGTCACCGAGCTGATCGAGGTGCTCGGGCTGGAAAGCAAGCGCAAGGACTACTACCGGTCCCTGTCCGGCGGCCAGCGACAGCGCCTGTCCGTCGTGCTGGCCCTCATTGGCCAGCCGAAGATCGCGGTGCTCGACGAGGTGACGACCGGGCTCGACCCGCAGGCCCGCCGGGACACCTGGGACCTCATCGAGCGCGTGCGCGACCGCGGGGTGACGATCGTGCTGGTGACGCACTTCATGGAGGAGGCCGAACGGCTCTGCGACCGCGTCGCCCTCATCGACTCCGGGCACGTCGTCGCTCTCGACACCCCGGCGAGCCTCGCCGCGCGAGCCTCAGGCGGGAAACAGGTGCGGTTCCTGCCGTCGGGTCACTTCGATGACGGGCTGCTGACAGCGCTTCCTGAAGTGACGGCCATCCACCGCGACGGCCATCACGTCGTCGTCACCGGGACCGGTGAGCTCGCCAACGCAGTGATCATCGCCCTATACACAGTCGGCGTGACCGCGCTTGACGTGCAGCTCGACGCATCAACCCTGGAAGACGCCTTCGTCCGGCTGACCGGAAAGCACTTGCACGAGGAGGGAGAACAGTCATGAGCCTGAGCGTGCTCGCGCAGCCGAGAGTGCCGCGCGCTGCCTTCGGCAAGATCGTCCGCAACGAGGCCCGGCTCGCTTGGCGGCAGCCCAGCGGGCTGATCGCCGGCGTCGGTATCTCCCTAGCGCTACTGATCATCTTCGGCGAGATTCCCGTCTTCCGGCAGTCATCGGCGAGCCTCGGGGGCCTGTCCGCTTTCGACGTCTACATCCCGATCCTCATCGCGTTCGTGATCGGCGTCATGGCGCTGACCTACCTGCCCGGCCCGCTGGTCTCCTACCGTGAGCAGGGGATCCTGCGCCGTCTGTCTACGACACCGGTGCCGCCGTCCTGGGTGCTGGCCGCGCAGATGGTCGTCCAGGCGTGCCTGATGGCGATCAGCGTCGCCCTCCTCATCGTCGTGAGCGTCGCGTTCTTCGGTGCGAGTGCCCCGAAGAACCCGGCCGGGATGGTGCTCGCGATTGCGCTCACCATCGTCGCGATGTTCGCGATCGGGCTGTCCATCGCGGCCGCTGCCCGCACGGCGGGCGCCGCCCGGGGCCTGATGGCGGCGGCCTTCTACCCCCTGATGTTCTTCTCTGGGTTGTATTACCCGACGCAGCTCATGCCGACTGCGCTCAAGGACATCGCCCACTTCACCCCGCTCGGCGCCGCGGTAGAAGCGATCCAGGACACGATGCTCCAGGGGTTCGTCCCGGCGGCGCCGCTCCTGGTCCTCGCAGCCTATGCGGCCGTGTTCGGCTACCTGGCCATGCGCTTCTTCAGGTGGCAATAGCGCCGCGCGCGCGCCGAGCTGTAGATCGGCGGCCGAGCCCGGCACAACCATCGCAGCCATTGCCAAAGCGCCCCGGTAGGAGGAATCCGCCGGGGCGTTTAACTCGTCGGGCGCGGTGGCCGACGAAGTTCACTTGCAAGTACCGTGCTGATGAATCGTCGTTCGGCAGCGCCTTGGCAATGACGCACCATGGCCGGCCATGCAGAGCGTGCCTCGGAGCGACTTCTCGCCGACGTGCCCGGCTCGAGGCTGCGAGACCGCCCGCCGGCGCAACCCATTCCTCGCGGCGTAGCCAATCCCACCTGCATTCCATTCAAGACGGCAGCGGCGTCGGTGATCAGTGCGGCGGTCAGTGGCGGGTCAGGAAGAGGACGTGACCGTCCTGGATCTGGCCGGGTTTGTCGAGGAGCGCGGCGAGGGCGCTGGTGATGGCGGTTGTGTAGGTTCGGTCCTGGGCGAAGGTCTTGGTGGAGACAAGGATGAGGCCGGCGTGTGTCTGGCTGGCGGCGCGGTACTGGGCGTCGAGGGGCACGAAGTCCTTGATGTTGGCGGTGACCAGGGCGCGTCCGGCGGCTGCCGCGCCGGTGAGTACCTGATCGTCAGGAAGCGAGATGTACGCGGGGTCGGTGACGACTGCCTGTGCATCGTGGCCCTTGGCGCGCAACTGCTCGGCGATGATCCCCGAGAACATCTCATCCAGCAGTATCGGGTGGCTCACGTGCGCTACCCGGCCAGTAGCTGGCGTTCGCGTTGCCATGCGTGCGCGGCGGCGTCTTCGGCTGTGCTGGCGGCGGTGATTTCCGCGTCGATCTCGTCGGGATAGGACGCCCAGTACCTGGTGGCGATGCGGATGAGGCGGAGGGGAGTGCCAGTGTTGTCGGCGACGAGGGCGAGCAGGTCGTCTTCGGCCAGATCGCGCTCCGCGGCGCGGGCGGATCGGACCGCGCGGATGACTTCCCATACGTCGGGCCCGCTCGCGAGGCCTGCCCGCCGGCCGGTAGGGCCAGGCCGGAACGTGATTCCGGGGTGCTCGCTGGTCCTGAGGGCTTCGTCGACGAGCCTGTTCGCGGCCGATGACAGGGACATGCCAGGGTTGGCTGCGACGAACGAGGCCAGCCTTTCGGCAACGGGGACGTCGAACCGGACCGGTGTCGCGGTGCGCTTGCTCATGACTACATGGTAGTCGATTAGAGTTGCTCTCACAATGAATGCCGGTAGCTGCCGGACAGGGTTGAACCGTGCCCCTCTGTCCTCATAACCCAGAGGTCGCAGGTTCAAATCCTGCCCCCGCTACCAGGTCAGAGGCCCGGAGGTTCATCCTCCGGGCCTCTTTTCGTGCGTTCTGTAAACGGGATTTGTGGGCGGTGCCCGCCGGCCTGGTAATTGATCGGCGCTGAAGGGCCCCGTTGACCGGTTCAGGGAGGATGCTGCCTGCCTGCCGGTCAGCGACGAGGTCGGCCTGGACGTACTGCTGCATGGTGAAGGCCTCGTCGGCGTAGCCGATCCGCGCGCTGAGTGCCCTGCGGCCTAGTTGCGCGTCCTGGCCTGCGGTGGCGTAGCTATGGCGCACGTCGCGCGGGTCAGTTCAATGAGGGCACTAGTAGCTGGTTCAGCGGAACATGGACGGGCCGGGCTCCCCGCCATTGCAGGGTTGCCTTCCCGCCTGTCAGGTCGGCGATGAATGTGCACAGCGTCAGGAAGGGCAGTCTGTCGCTGGGGTCGACCCGGACGCCGTCGGGCACTGGTGCTCCGGCCAGCAAGCGCAGGAACCAGGCCGTGTCAGGTTCGCCATCTGGCAGCGGCGTGGCGTCAAGCACCTTGGCTCGCTGGCAGGTGTCTGCGCCGATAGTGCCCGGAACGAAACGTCCGTGGTTGGTGTGCCAGAACAATGGCCCGGCGGGGCCACCTACCTCGACTACGTGGTACTCATCACGGACTGCTTCCACCCCTGCTATCCGCCCAGTCTCTGTTCCGCCCTCGTGACTGCTGGCGTCGGCTGGGTGGTCGCCGATGGTGTAGGCGAACCCCGAGGCGCACGGATGGGACCGCAAGTAGCTGATGGCCTCGTCGATGGTCTGGCACCGGCGCTGCAGGCCGCGCGCGATGAAGTGGCGGCCGGCCCAGGGGCCCGGTTCGGGCACGGTGAGGCTGTCGATGCTCAGAACCAGCCCACTGGTTACCCAGAACGCGTTGCTGGGCAAGAACATCGGGCACCAGAAGGCGAACACCGGCGGCAGGCCGTCGATGGCCAAGGTCAGCAGCACGCAGCGACCTGTCATCGAGGCGCCTTGGTCCTCGTTGTGGGCGATGAACGACCGCTCGCGCCGCCAGGCCAGGTCGCTGCAGTTGAAACCGCCCTCCACCTGCCCGAGGTCGCCGCGGAAGTTCAGCAGCGCCAGGTCCTCCGTCGACACTCCTGCCCCGTCGGCCAGCGCAGCCAGTTCCGCCCACTCCGCCGCGAAGCCCGCCTGCGTGGCTGAGCGCACGGCCGCTAGTTGTTCACGGCCCGGTGAAGCCGACACGTGCTCGCGCAGGCGCTGAGTCGAAGTCCACTCGGTGACCGCCTCCCGGATCTCGGCCCGCATGTGCCCGCCGAGCGCACGGAAGCAGTCGCTGGCTTCCCCGCTGGCCGTGAGCCACCGCATAGGACCGAGATTCTGCTCGCGTAGCGTCCCACCCATAGGCCCCCCTTGCCCAGTCCGCCTCCCGCCATGCGCGAAGGCTGCGTCCATCTGAGATCGGTTGCGGGACTGCCCGGCGACGGGTGTCCACACGCCTACTGCGTGCCCGATGCACGGGCCAAGGTCGATCACCGCGGTCCCTCACGAACAGACAGCAACCGTCCTAGCGGCGCAGCTATGAGGAAGATGGGAAAGGTCCAGCAGGTGCAGGTCTAAGGCTCTGCTGGCATCTGCGCCTGGGAAGTTCCGAGCTCTGATGTGGCGTCCCGGTATCTCCCCGCCGTTCCTGTGGCCTGGATCGACGCCGAGACGTGCGCGGTCAGCCTGCTGTGACAGCCGGGTGGCTGTCTCCGCTACTGGCCGGGCTGGCCCGGTGATTCGGCAGCCGGTAGGACAGCACGACCAGCCAGATCGGGTAGGCCGCGAACACCGGGCCTGCGGCCAGCGCCCCGGCGGCGAAG
The DNA here is from genome assembly GCA_963707065.1 of uncultured Actinomycetes bacterium. Lineage (GTDB taxonomy): Bacteria > Actinomycetota > Actinomycetes > Streptosporangiales > Streptosporangiaceae > Palsa-506. The sequence continues at coordinate 3,234 of CAVPPJ010000053.1, read as the reverse complement.
GCGATGTGCTGGAGCGCAGTGTCGGCCGGGATCAGCGTCGATGCCATGAGCAGCGCGGCCCCGGCCAGCCCGGCCGCGCCCAGCGCAACGCCCCAGCCGGCGACCTGGCGGGGCAACTGACCAGATGCCCGGCCCGCGTGGCCGACAGCAAGGAGCCAGCCGAAAATGAACACCAGGCCGACGTAGGAGCCGTTCACGTCCGCGCTGAACGGCGCCCAGCCGAGGACGAAGAGCAGCGACACGGCCGCGATCATGACCATTGCCAGGATCGCGAGCGAGGTCACCGCGCCGAGCCCGGGACGGTTGCCGCAGACGGTCAGCAGGCCCGCCGCGACCGGGATCATGGCCAGTGTGGCCACGATGCCGATGGTGTCGTTGGCGGGCCCGGTCCACGCGTATGGGCCGTCGGCCGGGGTCAGGAACAGAATCGCGAGCAAGACGTTGCCCAGGGTCCCGGTCACGCCGGCGACGAGCCCCCACCGGTCCACGGTGCGGACCGCCAGGGCCAGCGGCGCGGGCGCCGCACTCCGCGGCCCGGCGCCGCTGAAGGACCAGCGCGAGGCAGGCATCCCGTGGATCGGCGTCATGGCATTCTCCGGGTTCAGCGGGCAGATGCCGTCGACGCTAAAGGCTGGGCCACACGGGCGGAACGAGGCCAGCCGCCAAGCTGGTTACGCCTGTCCACAGGTCTGGTGTGGGTTAACATCCGGAGGTTATCCACACTTCCGCCCGCGACTCGCTGATCCGCCTCGTCGGCGCAGTCCTCGCCGACCAGCACGACGAATGGACCGAAATGCGCCGACCATTTCCATGCGCACGGTAATCCGTCCGCACCTGCTGCTCGATGTGGTGACCGGGGAGCTGCTGCAGGACCGCGCTATCGTCATCGATGGCCACCGCATCGTCGATGTTGTCGCAACTGGCGATGCACCGGCCGAAGGTCCTGCTTTCGTGGACCTGCCAGGCCAGACCGTACTGCCCGGCATGATCGACTGTCACACTCACCTGGTCGGCGAACCAGACAATGGCCACGGGTACGCGGAACTGCTGGCACGGACCGGTGCCCAGGAGGCGCTGTCGGGTGCGCGCAATGCGCGGGACACCCTGCTGGCCGGCTTCACCACTGTGCGTGACGTCGGCACGTTCCGCGCCTTCGTCGACGTCGCGTTGCGCGATGCTATCGACCAAGGCTGGGTGCCTGGGCCCCGCATGCGCGTCGCGGGAGCGTACGTGACCTGCTCCGGCGGGGGAGGTGACATTACCGGCCTAGCCCCCGACATCGATGCGGTCGTGCCGTACGAGCTACGGGTTGGGGTGGCCGACTCAGTCGATGACGTACGCCGGGCCGTACGTCGGGTGCTGCACGGCGGCGCGGATTTGGTGAAACTGATCGCAACCGGTGCCGTTATGGCACCGGGCGGCGTGCCCGGAGCCCCCGAGCTCACCGAGGAACAGATCCGGGCCGCCGTCGAGGAAGCGTCACTCTCCGACGCGGATGTCGCCGCCCACGCGCACGGTGCCGAGGGCATCAAGCGCGCCGTACGTGGCGGCGTGCGCTCCATCGAGCACGGCTCGCTCATGGACGATGAGTCAATCCAGATGATGGCCGCTGCCGGGACGTTCTTGGTCGCCGATGTCTACAACGGTGACTACATCGCTGAGACCGGCCGCGAACAGGGCTGGCGTGCCGACGTTCTCCGCAAGAACGACCAGACGACCCTCGCGCAGCGAGAAGGATTCACCAGGTGCCTGGCGGCCGGCGTGCGCATCGCATTCGGTACCGACAGCGGCATCTACCCGCACGGCCTCAACGCCCGCCAGTTCGCCTACCAGGTCCGCTGCGGCCAGAGCACGCTCGACGCGATCCAGTCTGCCACCATCCATGCAGCCGAACTGATCCGCTGGGACGACCGGGTCGGCCGTATCGAACCTGGATACCTCGCGGACGTCATCGCGGTGAACGGCAACCCGCTGCAGGACATACGCCTGCTAGAGAACGCTGTTTTCGTCATGAAGGATGGAGCCGTCCTGCATCGCGGCCCCGACACAAAGACAGCGCAGGTCTAAACCAGCTACCCAACTGGCGCTCAACTCGTTGATCTCGCCGCATGTGCGGACGCCGCACGGTGGGCTGATGGGTGGCAAAATCGGGAGGTCGATAGCTTAGTCTCCGGCTGGCGCGCGGAGAGGAACCGGAAGGAGTCGCTGATGGGCAATCGCTTCGAGGTCGCCGTGGGCGCGGGGACAATGAGGTCCTCTTCCGGTTCTGCCGTGAGCTTCCCGCACAGGTGGACCCCGGAGGGGGTCACAGTGGAAGCTGATTTCACTGGCGGGCATCTTCTCCACCTCGCGGCAGCCGGCTGCGTACTCAATGACGTTTACCGGGAAGCCGCCGCCCTGGGCATCGAGCTGAACGGCGTTCGCGTGTCCGCGGCAGGCGAGTTCGACACCAGCGCCTGGAAGTCGACAGGCATCAGCTACTCGGTCGAAGTCAGTTCCGCTGCATCCCCGGGTGAGCTCGACCGCCTGCTCGCGGTCGTGGACCAAGTCGCCGAGATTCCACGTGCTATCCGAGCCGGAGCCATCGTCGGACGCGTTACCTGAGCCGAACCGCATCGAGATGCCGGGCAGCACCCGCCCGCGCGCACTGGCCGGGCGCCGACTTCTCTGTAATCATGTAAGTATGGAGACGCTTTATGAGCATGCGGGCGGCAGTACCGCCCTGCATCACTTCGTCGATGTCTTCTACGCCAGCGTGCTCGCCGATCCCCTGCTCCAGCCGCTGTTCGGTGCGGGAAGCCCGCAGCACGTCGACCACCTGAGCGCGTTCGAGGCGGAGTCATTCGGAGGCCCGGACGGTTTCACCCGCCAGCTGGGCTTCGCTCACCTGATCGAGGTACACCGCGGCCTGAAGATCACTGAGGAGCAGCGGCAGCGGTTCGTGCAGCTGTACCTGGCCGCCGCGGATGCAGCCGGGCTGCCCGGCGATCGGCCGTTCCGGGAAGCACTGCGCTCGCACGTCGAGTTCGGCTCGCAGGTGGCCATGCAAAACTCCCATGCGGAAACCGACGATCAGTTGCATCCGCTGCGGGAAGTGCCCAGGTGGCAGTGGCCGGCTAGCACGGGTGAGTAGCCATTTGCGGCAGGTTCCCTGGTGATCCTCCGCAGCGCAGGACAACGTCTGCTTGGCCTCGTTTTGGCCGGACGCTACGGGCGGGCCTTCTCGGTGTGGTC
>CAVPPJ010000052.1:0-65567 GCA_963707065.1 uncultured Actinomycetes bacterium | reverse complement strand
GATGACGCTCGTTCTCGCGGCGCCGTCGTGCCGGATGCGGGCGTTGCGGATGCGTATCTGCGGTGTCAGCGGCGGAGGATGTCGCGAAGGTGCTGCACCGGCCAGCGCCGGTCGAACAGTGTCGGGTCGCCGGAGTCCTCGGCCTGAAGGTGCTCGATCAAGGTCACATAGCCGTCGAGGTCGAGCGTCCTGATTAGGGTGAGCAGGTCGGCCGCTTCGCCAGCGACGGGGGCGATCGGTGCGACGAGCCGGTCGTAGAGTTCCACGACCTGGTGAACCATCATCAGGTGGCGCGGCCCGGGCTCGACGGAGGGGAAGTTCGTCGCGGCGAAGTCCTCGGTGAAGACGATCGGCTCGACTGCCAGGGCCTGTGGCCCGTAGTGCTGGGCGAGATGGATGAGCAACTCGACGTCGAAGGTCTCGTTGAAGGACGTCATCTGCCGGAGGACCGGGCCGAGCGCGGCCCCGTCGAAGGCCTTGAAGCCGGCCTGGGTGTCGAGCACCTGGGCCAGGGCCGGGATGAGCAAGGCCCGGACGAAATGGCGGAACAGGATGATGATCTTGTCCGGCTTGTCGCCGGTGCTGTGCGGCTCGGTGACCGGCCCGTCGGCCCGGACCAGCACCGCCCCGTCGATCCCGTAACGCTGGCCGAGCGCGCCGGCCACCTTGTCACCGGCCACCACCGGCGCCGCCAGCGAGCCCAGCTGGGCCAGGTTCGCGGACAGATCCGCGTCGGTGTAGCAGACCACATGCCGGCCGGCGCCGTTCGCCCGCGCCGGATCGGTCCCGGCCGCGGCGGCCAGCCCGGCCAGTATCGATCCGCCCTTGCGGGACTGCCCGGTCGAGGTCAGCCGGTCGAATGCGGGGCTGATCGAGATGTCACCCCCGATCACCTCAGCCAGCCTGAGCACCGTCACGCTGCGGTGACCTTTGCCCGGGTAGCCTTCGGCCGCCGCGATCTCCGTCATGAGGTCGGCACTCGAGGGCCGGTCCGGGCATCCGTCGTCGCAGGCGATGATGCTCCACGTGACGCCGGGCAGGCCATCGGTCAGCCAATCGAGCTGGCGGACCTTGGTCCGTACGAAATCCTCCCCGTGCGGGTGCGCTGCACGGGGGACCATGCGGCCCGTCTCGCCGTACATGGCCCACACCACGGTCAGATGGACCGGCCCGGCGAGCTCGCCCAGCCGCCGCCGCGAGCGAGCCGCAGCAATCGCCTCGGCTGCCACTGCCGGACCGTGGCTGCCCGCGGCACGCCCCGCCGCGCGGCCGTCGGCCAGGGCGGAGGCCACGTCGAGCACCGCCTGGTTCTGATCAGGGTCCGTGAGGTCGCGCACGGGCACGAGCGCCTTGTCCATAGCCCGAGGATGCCAGAGCCCCGGCTCCCTAGCGCCCGGGAAATCGCCCCGCGCCCAGGCAAGTGCGTCACCCGCACTGTCTGTCACCGCACTAGCGTAAGCGCTGGGAGGGAAGCGGCCGGCAGGTCCGTTTAGCCGCTGCCGGGGGGAATGCCGCTAGCCTCTTGTCATGAGCGCCGAGCCAGACGCCAGCGATGTAAGCATCGAGCTTAACCAGCTTGAGCTGCCCGAAGAGTTCGACGAGGCCGACCTGGCCGCGATCCAGGCTGGGCTGAACAGCTCGGGCCTACGCGCTGACGTAATGGTTGTGCCTAAGAGCGCACCGCGCGATTTCATTGTGCTGCCTGCTCTGCTGGCGATCCATTTCCTGACTGCGCACGCCGTCGACATTGTGCTCGGTGTGTCCGAGGGCGCGTTCTGGGACGGCATCAAGGCGGCGGTCCGCCGGCTTCAGCCCGGAAAAGCGGCCGGCGAGTCGCAGCGGGCCCGGGTCACGGTGCGGTACAAGGACGGCCCGGCCATCGAGATTGACGTGGCCAACGCCGAGCAGCTTCGCCAGTTGCTCAACGACATCGTGCCGCCGGACCAGCGGCTGCCAAAGCAGGTCTAGCCGAGCCGGCCAGGCGAGGTGCCGGGGACAGGAGCTGGGCATGCGCGCTCTGGTGATCGTGGACGTGCAGAACGATTTCTGCGAGGGCGGCTCGCTCTCGGTAGTCGGGGGTGGCGCGGTGGCCAGGGCCATCACTGCCTTCCTGGCCAGCGCGGGTAGCGGTTACCTGCATATGGTGGCCACCCAGGATCACCACATCGACCCGGGCGGGCACTTCTCGGCGGAACCGGACTTCGCGGAGAGCTGGCCGCCGCACTGCGTGGCCGGGACGCCCGGCGCCGATTTCCACCCTGACCTGGACACCAGCGGACTGGAGCAGGTGTTCCGCAAGGGCGAACGCGCGGCTGCCTACAGCGGGTTCGAGGGCACGGCCGACGGTGAGTCGCTGGGGAGCTGGCTCCGCGCGCGAGGCATCACCGGCGTCGACGTGGCCGGGCTCGCCACGGACTACTGCGTGCGCGCGACCGCGGCCGACGCCGTGCGGGCCGGCTTCGCCACCCGGGTCCTGGTCGACCTCACCGCAGGAGTCGCCGCCGCCACGACGCAAGCCGCGCTCGGCGGCCTGCGCGGCATCGGCGTGGAGCTAACCCGCACCACCGCCAGGAGCGCGGATTACCGCTGAGCTGCCGTTACCTGGATCAGGCGGTTTCGGACTGCAGGATCTCGGCCACCGGGCGGCGGGCGCGGCAGTTGCCCCGCGCGGGGGCCTGCTGCAGGATGACTGACTGTGCGGGAGAGGTAGTTCCAGCAAGGATTCCCCGGCTGCCGGCGGGAGCTCACCGGCAGCGGCCAGCCGCCGCCTGCTGGCAGATCGCCGCGTCCGTTATGTCCTGGTCGCGCTGGTGGCGTCAAGCACTGCTAACGGCATCCTTCCGGTGGCGGAGAGCTTCGCCGTCCTGCAGGTCACCGGCTCGGCCGGGAAGCTGGGCATCGTCCTTGCCTGCCAGGGGGCAGTCGCGCTGCTGCTGTCGCTGGCCGGCGGGCTGGCGGGCGACCGTTTCCCGCGAGGGCGGATCCTGATCGCCTCGTCGGTGGCACGCATGGCGGCGGCCGCGGCCTTGTCGGTGACGCTGCTGACGCACACGGCATCCTTCGGCGTGCTGCTCGCCGGGGCGGTCGGCTACGGCGCCGCGGCCGGCTTCTTCGGCCCGGTGAGCGCGGCGGTGCTGCCGGATATCGCGGCACCGGGGCAGTTCGCTGCGGTGAACGCCCTGATCGGCGGTGTCTCCTCGTCGGCCGCGATCGTGGCCCCGGCGATTGCCGGAGTCATCGTCGCGGCTCTCGGAGCTGGCTCCGGCTTCGCCTGCGAGGCGGCCGTGCTGGCCGTCATGGCGGGATTCCTGGCGGCCGCGCGGCTCCCGGCGCGACGGGCCGGGCTGCCAGCTGACGGGCGCGTGCTGGGCCAGCTCAGGGCAGGCTGGAAGGAGTTCGCGCGGCTCCGGTGGCTGTGGCTGCTCACGCTGCAATGGACCTTGTTCTCGCTGCTGATCCTGGCGCCGGTGGCGGTCCTCGGACCCGCTATCGCGGAGAGGTTCCTCGGCGGGGCGGCAGCCTGGGGCGTCATCAGCAGCTGCCTGGCGCTGGGCGCCGTCGGCGGGCAGTTCGCCGCGGGCCGGCTCAGGCCGGTCCGCCCGGCCATGGTCGCCGCCTGCCTGGTCCCTGTCATGATCGCCGAGGCTCTCGCGCTGGGCCTGGGCGCTCCGCTGCCGGTCGTTGCCGCAGCCGCCATGGTGACCGGGCTCGCCCTGGGGGTCTACGCCGTGATCTTCCAGACCATGATGCAGACCGCCGTCCCGGCCGCGGTGCTCGCCCGGGTGAGCGCCTTCGACCTGCTGGGCTCCGAGCTGGCACAGCCCGCCGGTTACGCGCTGGCCGGACCGGCGGGCTCGGCCGTCGGCCCGCATGGTTTCCTGGCGGCCGGCGCCGCTGTCGTGTTCCTCGGCGCGGCCGCCATGACCCTGCCCCGCTCCTTGCGGGACCGCGCGCTGGCCTACGGCGGCCGCAGCCAGACGGCTGAATCGGTCAGCGTTAGCCAAGACCGCGAGCCCGAGGGCGGCGGCCTGCCATGAGGGCATGCGTGCCAGGCCACCGGCTCACAGTAGGGCCGGACCGCGCTGGCGTCACTGATCCCGCCAGGTGGCGCTGACCGCCTCGCGGCGGCGGACGAAATCCACCGGCTCGGCCGGGTGCCCGGGCCAGTGCAGGGTCGTCACCGACGGCGGAGTCGAGGCCACCAGCTTCCCGTGCGCCACGACATGGGACGGCCGGACGTGCCGCCGGATCACGTCGAACGGGCCGCTGGCCGGCAGCAGGACGAAACTCGCCGGACGGCCGGCCACGATGCCGTATTCCTCGCCGAGACTCAGCACGGCGGCTGCCCGGTCAGTCACCATGCGGAAGCACTCGGCGACCTCTCCTGGCGACGTGAGCTGGGTGGCATGCGCCCCGACGAAGGCGACCTGCACGGGGTTCCCGGTGCCGAGCGGGTACCAGGGATCCATGATGTCGTCGTGGCCGAACGCCACGTTGATGCCCGCCGCCAGGATTTCCTTGACTCGAGTCAGCCCCCGGCGCTTCGGGTAATCGTCGAGACGGCCCTGCAGGTGCAGGTTGACCATCGGGTTGCAGACCAGGTTGACGCCGGACCTGGCCAGGATCCGCTCGAGTTTCAGGGCGTAGGCGGGGTTATACGAGCCCATCGCCGTGGTGTGGCTTGCCGTTGCCCTCGCCCGCAGCCCGCTGCGCGCCGCAAGCGTCGCGAGCACCTCGGCGAACCGCGACTGCTCGTCGTCGATCTCGTCGCAATGCGCGTCCAGCATCAGCCCGTGCCGGACCGCGATGTCGACGGCAATCTCCAGCGACCGGACCCCGTCCTCCCGGGTGTCCTCGAAGTGCGGGATGGCGCCGATCACGTCGACGCCCCGGACCGCGGCCTCCTCTACCAGCCGGTCGCCGCCCGGGAACGAGCAGATCCCTTCCTGCGGAAACGCGACAAGCTGCAGGTTAACGACGTCCTTCACCCGGTCCCTGACCTCGAGCAGCGCATCAAGCGCCACCAGGCCCGGATCGGTCACGTCAACGTGACTGCGAACGTGCAGCACGCCGTTCGCCACCTGCCAGCGGAGCACTTCGGTAGCCCGGTCGATGACGTCCGCCCTGCTGAGCGTCGCCTTGCGGTCGGCCCAGCAGGCAATCCCCTCCCAGAGGGTGCCGCTGACATTCCACCGGGGCTCGCCCGCGGTCAGGGTGGCATCCAGATGCACATGCGGCTCGACGTAGGGAGGCGACGCGAAGGCGCCGCGGGCATCAATGACCGTCCGGGGCTGCAGCCCCTGGTCATCACCATCGCCGCCAGCCGCGGCCGGGACCACGGCGACGAACCGTCCCTGGTCCACGAGCAGGTCGCTCAGCCCCCCGTCCGGGGCATCCGTGAGCCGGACTCCGCGGACCGCAAGATCGATCACCGCGGTCAGCTGAGCAGTTGCCGGCCGTGCGGGGAGTCCCAGTCGGCCTGGTAGGGCTCGACCCGGATCCGCCAGTCGGCGTCGTTGACGAAGCTCGGCGTGGGACCCGCGCCGAACCGGGCGAAGGACGAGAATTCCGTCGTTTCCCTGAAGGCTGGCCGCTGGTAAAGGTCGCGGGCGTAGGCCCACAGCACCGGGAAATCGACCAGCCGCCGCGTACTGATCTTGGCAAGCGGGTTGTATCCGAGATCAAAACGAGCAAGCGTCGGCCAGAGCCGTACATCCGCCTCGGTCACTGCCGCGCCGAACAGGTACCGGCGGCGCGCCAGCCGTTCCTCCAGGTACTCAAAGGTGCCGATCAGGCGGTGCCGGAGCTGCTCGTAGTCCTGCTCGGTGGTGGCACCGGCCACCCGGTAGGTCCCGTCGTTGACTGTCTCGTACACCCGCTCGTTGAGCGCGTCGATCTCGCCGCGCAGCGCCGCCGGGTAGAGGTCGACGGACGGATCGCCGTACTCGCCGAACGCGGTGCCCAGGTCGATGGTGATGTCGGGGAAGTTGTTGCTGACGATCACCGCGGTCTGCCGGTCCCACAGCACCGGCACCGAGACATGGCCGCTGAAGCCGGGCTCGGTCGCCTCGTACGCCTGCGCCAGCAGGGTAAAGCCGTTGACCGGGTCAGCGCCGCGGCTGGCCCGGAATGCCCAGCCGCGCCCGTCCCGCCGGTCATCGACGTGGGACAGCGACACGACGTCTTCCAGGCCCATGAGCTTGCGGACGATCGCGGTCCGCTGTGCCCAGGGACAGCCCCAGGAGATATAGAGGTGGTAGCGGCCCGGCTCGGCGCGGTATCCGCTGGAGCCGTCGGCGGTGATCCGGCCGCGGAACGGGTAGCGGGGGCGCTTGAAGGCCTGACCGGAATCGAAGCCGCGCCCGGCGCCGTACTGCCCGTAAGTGCCGAAGTCCACCGGGCTGGCGTATCGCGGGGAAGCCGCCTGCTCAGCCGTCGTCGTCATGTCGCTGCCTCCGTGTCCGCGCGCCGCCGCCCTTATCGCCATCATCGTCGCTCGCCGCCGACGGCCGCAACGGCGCCCGCCGAGGACGTCGATGCCGGGCTCGGCAATCTCGTGGGTCCGTTGCGGGCTGCTCGCATCGCGGCTCTGAGGGTCAGCCGAGGACTGAGCCGGCGCCCAGGGTGAATCCAGTGCCGAGGGGATCACGGGGATCCAGGACGAACTGGTGCAGTCCCGTCATCGACGCGCTGCCGGTTACCTCGGTGACCACGGCCGGCCGGCCGTGGTCAGACACCGTGCTGGTGATCCGGGCCTCGAACCTGCTGCCGATGATGCTCTCGTGCACCAGCCGCTGGCCCTCCGCGAGACCGTGACCCGCCAGCAGCGCGAGCCTGGCGCTCGTGCCGCTGCCGCAGGGGGAACGGTCAATCTGGCCATCGCCGAAGACGGTCACGTTGCGCTGTACCAGGCACTCCCCCGCACCGGGCAGGTCCTCATGCAGGATGACGCCGTAGATTCCGCTGAGCCGGCCGTCGGAGTGGTGCCGTGCGGCGCCGGAGGAGTCGAGCTGCCGCTGGATGAACCGCCCGGCCTCGACGAGTTGCGGCAGCCGGTCAGGCGTGACGCGGAGGCCGAGCGCGCTGGCCGGCAGTGAGGCGTAGAAAGCACCGCCGAACGCGATATCGACGGTCACCGCGCCGGATGGCAGCCGCAATTCGATGCCGCGCTGGTGGACCCACGCCGGGACATTACGGAAGCTGACCGGCCCGGCCCGGCCGTCATCGCCGCACTCGACCCGCACGAAGATCCGGCCGGACGGCACGTCGATGCTGAACTTGCCCGCATCCGCCGCCACCAGGCCGGCGTCAACCGCCCAGGTGGCCAGCGCGATCGTGCCATGGCCGCAGGCCGTGGAGAACCCGGACTGATGAAAGAAGACCGCGCCGAACTCGGCGTCCCGATCGTCCGGCGGGGTGGTGAAGCACCCGTACATCCCGCCATGGCCGCGCGGTTCCTGCACGAGTAGCCGGCGCACGTGGTCGAGGTGCGCCGCCGCGTGCACCCGGCGGTCGGCCACCGTTGCACCGGGAAGGCCGGGAACCCCGCCGGTCACGATACGGAACGGCTCGCCCGCGGTGTGATAGTCGACGGTACTCACGAGGGCGGGGCGGTGGAGTCGGCTCATTGACTGATTCCTCGGTGTCGTGTCCTGGGATCGGGGCCTGGCGGCGCGGCCAGCTGCCGTTAGGAGATGGCGCCGTGCGGCAGCAGAGCGTGCACTCCCCAGGCCTGGTTCGCCACCTGGGTGACGCGCAGGTCCACCACGGGGCTGGCCAGCGCCAGCGCAGCGGCCTTGTCCAGCTGGTAGAGGCCCTGCAGCCAGCCCAGCATGGCGTCGAGCGCGTCGCCCATCGCCGCGTTCAGGTCCGGGCTGAAGCCGAAGGTGATCCGGCCGGCCGGGGTTTCCGCGTGCACCCCCGGCACCGGCGGGGCTGCTATCACGTCCAGTCTCACCTCGGTGGTCATGCCGCACTCGATCGCGGTGCCCGCCACCTCGCCGTCGCCCTGCGCGGCATGCCCGTCGCCGAGGCTGAGCAGCGCGCCGGGCACGGTCACCGGCAGGTAAAGGGTCGAGCCGGCGACCAGCTCCTTGCAGTCGATGTTGCCGCCGCCAACGCCGCGGGGCGGGATGGTCGAGTGCTCGCCGGGCTCGTCCCAGGCCACTCCGGTGACGCCGAGGAACGGCGCGATCCGGATGGTGTGGCCGTAGTTGTTCGTCGCGCTGCCCGCGTCCGCGTCGATCTCCCACAGCAGCCAGGACGGCGGCCCCTCGTGCAGCCCGAGGCGCCGGGTCAGCGGGGTGTCCCTGGCGGCCGCGACGGTAAAGCCCCAGTCGGCGGGCCGCAGCGCTACCAGGCGCACGGCGAGCACGTCGCCGGGCGCGGCGCCGCGTACCGCTACGGGACCGGTCAGGCAGTGCCCCCGGCCGGCGCTGAACATGGTCGGGACCTTCTCGCCGGGGCTCCGCTGGCGCGCGAGGTGACCCGACGCGTCCAGCGACCGGACCACGATGGTGTCGCCAGGATCGACAGTCAGCACCGGCGGCCGTTCGCGCGAGAAAACGTCGGCCGTCGTCTCCGGCGCGGGCTCCAGTAGGTGCTCAGTCATGGCTTCTCTCCGGAAGTGGCTCATGCGGGATGGCTCGCGGCGGCAGGCGTGGACTTGGCTAAGTGTGCCCAGCAGCGCCCGCTCGATCGCAGTGAAATTCACCCGCTCCCTGCTTCAAGCGCACCGAAGGGCCGAGCACGGTCCGCACCTCACGATTCGGCGCTCCTGCTCGTCCGCCATCGTAAGGACCCGGTCCGGCCGGCGGGCGCGAATGCACCGCGACGATGGCCGCGGGTCCGGGCAAAGGCCCATGCGATCACTGGCTCCGCGGCTAGCATGTGGCCCCATGCGATGCATGCGTAACGCCGCAGTGCTCCTGATTGCCGTTGCCTCGGCGGTGGCCGTCTCGGCGTGCGGGACGATGGCACATCCCGTCGCCGCGTCTCTCGCGGCGGCCAGCGGGAAAGCACTGACCTCGCCGTCCGGCGGCTCAGTTCCGGCCCGGGTCATCGGGGACGGCACGGCGGCGAGCTGCACATCGCAGGCGGTGGTCGCGGCGGTCGCCGCCGGCGGCATGATCACCTTTTCCTGCGGGCCCAGCCCGGTGACCATCACGATGACGGCCACCGCGAAGGTCCGCAATACCAGTGCGCGGGTCGTCCTGGACGGTGGCGGGAAGGTGACGCTCAGCGGCGGCGGCGTGCGCCGGATCCTGTACATGGACACCTGCGACCCGCATCAGGTGTGGACGACGTCGCACTGCCAGGACCAGTCAACGCCGCGGCTGACCGTCCGGAATCTCACCTTCGCCGACGGGAACTCCACTGGACACCATTTCGACGGCGGCGGCGGTGGCGCCATCTTCGCCCGCGGCGGCCGCCTGCGGGTGGTCAACTCGCACTTCACCGGCAACCGCTGCGACTCCACCGGACCGGACCTGGGCGGCGCGGCCATCCGCGCGCTGAGTGAGTACCACGGACGGCCGGTGCACATCATTAACAGCACGTTCCGGCGCGGGGTGTGCTCGAACGGCGGCGCGCTGAGCAGCATCGGAGTCTCGTGGGTGATCCGCGACAGCCTGATGGCCCACAACAGGGCCATCGGATGGGGCGCCAACCCGGCGAACTCCGGCACCCCGGGTGGCGGCAGCGGCGGCGCCATTTACACCGACGGGGACCAGTACACCGTCAAGATCTACAACTCGATCATCCGGCACAACCACGCCAAGGAGGGCGGCGGGGCGATCTTCTTCGTCAGCGACAACCTCACCGGCAGCCTGCGGATCGAGCAGTCGACGCTGCACAACAACCCCAGTGCCAGCTTCCACACGGCCGGTTACCCCGGCATCTTCTTCCTCGGCGCCGGCCACCCGGTCATCATCGACTCCACGCTCAACTGAGCCGCCGCGACTATCTGGGCAGCTGGGTTCCGCGGGCGGCGATCCTGCGGGTAGCCCGCAGTAGCTCCGCCGGGGTCACCCCGGGGGACCGCAGGCAGCCGCGCACCCGCGGCCGGGACTGGTGTCAGCTGCGGACCCGGCGGCCGTCCTTGTAGACGGCGCGGATGTTCGCCTTCAGGTTCGCCAGGTCGAGCGGGTCCCCGGCGACCGCGACGATGTCGGCGCGCATGCCCGGGCCGATGACCCCGGCCTCGTCCTGCATGCCGAGCAGTTCGGCTGCCGACCGGGTGGCCGCGGCCAGCACATCCCGCGGCGTCATGCCGCCCTCGGCCATCAGGGTCAGCTCGCGCAGATTCTGCCCGTGCGGCCCGACGCCGCTGTCGGTGCCCATGGCCACCTTCACTCCGGCGGCCACGGCCCTGGCGAACGACTCGCGGTGCGCCCCGACCACTTCTTCCGCCTTGGCCGCGACGCCGTCGGGCAGCCGGACGCCATCCTTGGCCGCTTCCAGCACGGCGACCGGCGCGATCAGCGTCGGCACCAGCCAGGTGCCGGCCCGCAGCATCATGGAGATTGCCTCGTCGTCGAGGTAGATACCGTGCTCGACGGAACGGACGCCGGCCCGGATCGCGTTCTTGATGCCCTCCGTCGCCTGGGCGTGGGCCATCACCGGCAGGCCGGCCGCGGCTGCCTCGGCCATCAGGGCGTCCAGCTCGTCGGGGCGGAAGTGCGCGTGCCGGGGGTTGTCGCGCGGTGAGAGCACGCCGCCGGACGTGCATACCTTGATCACATCTGCGCCCGCCCTGACGATCTCCCTGACCCGCTTGCGCATCTCCTCCGGGCCGTCCACGATCCCGGCAGGCCGGCCCGGGTAGGGCACCCGCAGGGACACCGAGAGCCCGGACGGAAGCCAGCCATCGCCATGCCCGGCCGTCTGGCTCAGCACCGTGATCGCTATCCGCAGCCGCGGGCCGTCGATCAGCCCGTCCTCGACGGCCCGCTGGACGCCGATGTCCGCGCCGCCCGCGTCGCGCACGGTGGTGATCCCGCAGTCGAGTGTCGCCCGCAGGTTCACGGCCGCCTCGAAGAACTGGTAAGAGAACGGCCGCTGCAGGCGGCGTAGCAGGTCGACGCCCGAGCTCATGACGTGCACGTGGCAGTCGAACAGCCCTGGCAGCAGCGTCAGGCCGGTCATGTCGGCCTGCTCGTCGCCGTCGAGGCCAGGTCCGACGGCCAGGATCCGGCCGTTCTCGATGACTACGTCACCGGCCGCGGCCGGGCTGCCCGTGCCGTCGAAGACCTGCCCGCCGCGCAGGACGGTTCTGCTCACTCGGTACCCCCAGTCGCTCTCGGCAGCTAACTGCCGTCCGGTCCGCCCGGCCAACGTGCCGACTCAGTCCGTCCGGCCAAGCCCGGGCATGGAACCCGGGCATCGCGCGAGCCCGCACGCGACGGTGCCCGGGGCCACCAGTATGCCGTCGGCCCCCGGGCACCGTCATCCTGCCTCAGTGCTCAGGGTCGATGCCGTCGAAGGCCGGTACCCGCACGGTCCGGTGGCCCCGGGTGCCGCCGAGAATGACCTTACGGAGCGAGACGTCGTTGCTGGTGTCCGACTCGTGCAGCACCTTCTCCGGGTTGACGATCACCTCGATGTAGTAGGTGCCGTTCGGCACGTGGGTGATGTTGAACGCCTGGCCGGGGATGAACTGGAAGTAGGTGTCCCCCCAGCCGAGCGGCAGCATCTCCTGCACCGACAGGGCAGTAGGCGAGCCGCAGGCGCCGCCAAGCCCAAGGAATGACGGCTGCCACACCGCGGCCGGCAGCGCCAGGTTGACCGCGTCCGTCGGAGCGATGCAGAACCCCTCCTTGTGGCTGCGCACCGCCACCGTCTTGGCCGAGCCGAGCAGCTGGTAGCGCGCGAAGCTCTTGAAGTGCCACTGGTTGTAGTCGGAGAAACCCATCGTCCCGGCCGGGACCCGGCCGATGACGTGGCCATCCCGCCAGAAGTACTGGTAGGCCTTCATGGTCTGCGAGCCGTTCGACCGGAATCCCTCGACGTCGAGGGGCCCGCTGCCGCCGATCCACACCGTGGCGCCGAACATCAGCTCGTCCACCGCACGCGATGTGCTCGTCTTCCGGAAGTGGAGAGCACGGATTCCCCACGAGGGCAGCGGCACCAGGTCCGGCAGCGCGGACTGCGGCGGGTTCCGCAGCGTCGCGACATGCGGCAGCTTCGGCAGCTTCCCGCCATGCGGACGGCCCCGGACCGGCCGGTCACCGCAGCAGGGCGCTGGCTTCACTACCTTGACCTGGACGTGCGCTGTCGCGTCGGCCGCGGAGATGCCGAGGAGCTGCCGGTACTTGTTGGTGATCCGCCCGGTCACCTGGTAGGTCCCGAGGTGCAGCCGGTAGGTATGGTTACTGAACTCGGCCGGGTCGGCGCCCCAGCCCTTCTGGATGCCCCACACCATGCCGAGCGGGAAGGGATCGAAGTGACAGCCCTCGTCGGGGTACGGCGATGTCGTCGGGCTGCCCGGGCTGACCTTCTGCGGGTCGAATACGTCGGGGCAGAACCGGTACCGGTGCGTTGCCACGACCTTGCCGCTGGAGTCCGCCACCGTGAGGTCCAGGAAGTTCCGCAGGCCGCTGAAGCCGTGCAGGATGGTGGCCGGCAGCGGCCTCAACGTGGTCGAGCCATCCGGCAGGTGGATGACCTGCGTGATCGTTATCGGCTTGGTGTAACTCGCCCGCTGCACGTCGAACTGCAGCGCGGACCCGAGTGAGGCCACGTAGAAGCCCGGGTCGAGGAAGACCTGGCCGCGGAAGCGCTGCGTCGTGATGTGGCTCTGCGCCGTTATCAGCTGCAAGGTAGGTCCCGGTACCGCCGCCGGCGCGGCGGACTGAGCCGCCGCTAACGTGAGCGGCGCTGTCGCCGCGACCGTGCACCCGGCAACGGCCACCGCCGCACACCGCAGCCTCCATCGTGGTCCTTTCATGGCCCGCTCCTCCTCGGTCAATGGCGCCCGAAACTCCCAGTGCAACGGGCGCTCTGCCGAACAGACGCTTCACGAGAGGCCTGCGTTGCGTCCCGCGAGGGCAGACTTGCGTGCATCAGGTAACAATTCAGACTCAGCGTTCCGCTGATACGGCGGCCGCAGGCCCATGTCGCAGGTAATCCGGGCGTGGTGGAGCCCTGCCTTTGAGCACCTTGCGAGGTGGTGGAAGGCCGGATCCACCACCTGGATTGGGCTGAGTCGCGCCGTGGCAGGCTGGGAACATGACGGAAACGGGGCATCCGGCGAGGCCGCCGGGCAAGGCGGGACCAGGCGGCAAGGCGGGCCAGGACGCCAAGGCGGGACCGCGATCGGCAAGGCGGGACCGGACGGCAAGGCGGCGCTGCAGGGCAAGGCGGCGCTGGTGACCGGCGGGTCGCGAGGCATCGGCCGGGCGATCGCCGAGCGGCTGGCCGCCGATGGTGCCGAGGTCGTGCTGAGCTACGCCGCCAACGCCGGCGCTGCCGCCGAGGTCGTGGCGGTGATCACCGCGGCCGGCGGCCGCGCGCATGCGCTGGCGGCCGACCTCCGTGACCCCGGTGCGGCCCGCCAGCTCTACGACCAGGCCGAGAAAATCGCCGGGCCGCTGGACATCCTCATCAACAACGCTGCCATCGCCGGTACCGGCCTGATTGCCGATACCAGCGACGAGGACTTCGACGCGACGATGATGGCCAACGTCAAGAGCCCGTTCATCCTGATCCGCGAAGCCGTCAGCCGGCTGCGGGACGGCGGCCGCATCGTGAACATCTCGACGGTCAACACGGTGCTCAACGGTCCCGGCATGGCTACCTATGCCGCGAGCAAGGCGGCGCTCGAGCTGCTCAGCCGGGTCGCCGCCTACGAACTCGGCGAACGTGAGATCACCGTCAACTCGGTGTCCCCCGGTGCCACCGACACCGAGATGTTCCGCACCGCGAATCCAGCCGAGGAAGTGCATGAGCGGGTTGCCGAGCTGACGGCCCTGCGGCGGCTCGGCCAGCCGGCCGACGTCGCCGACGTGGTGGCGCTCCTGGTCAGTGCCGACGCCCGCTGGCTGACCGGGCAGAACATCCGGGCATCCGGCGGCCTGGCCTGACCCGGCCCGGCCCGGGGCTGAGGCGCCCTCGCCTGCGGCCGCTGCCGGGCCGCCGTGCTTCACTAGCCACCATGCCCGGCGACCGGCAGCCTGACGAGGAAGCACGGCGGCTCCTCGAAGATGGCCGTCGCCGCCGGCGGCTCGGCGAGTACGACGCCGCGATCGCCGCCTTCACCGGCGCCAGCCTGCGGTGGCCGGAGGCAGCCCGGCCGCTGTGCGAGCGTGGCGCGATCCTGATCCTGCAGCGCAAGTACGCCGAGGCGCTGGCCGACTACCAGGCAGCGCAGCAGCTCGATCCCGGCTACCCGGGGCTGCGCTCGTATCTCGCCGAGCTCTACCTGTACACCGGCCGGGCGGCCGAAGCCCTGGCGCTGAGCCGGCAAGCGCTGCTGGACGAGCCCGGCGACCTCATGCATGCCATCAACATCGCGCATGCGCACCTGCTCCTCGGCCATACCGCTGAGGCGCTGGAGTGCTATGCCCGGCTCGGCGGGCGGTACCACCCCCGGAAGGAACGCTACGGCCGTGACCTCGTGCTCGAGGATCTGCGGCTGCTGCAGGCGGCCGGCGTGCAGGTTCCAAGCGCCGACCTGGTGCCTGCCGCCCTCGGCGGGCCATTCAGTACCCGCTGAGCCCGGCCCGCCCGTGGGTGCGAGGCTGCTCGGCGTCGTCACCAGCACCGTTCCCAGGCGGCAGCTTCCTGCTGCTGCGCCGCCGGGATACTCCCGCGACTGGCAGCCCGATCCGGCGTAGGCTGATCTGCTGGCCGAGGCCGGGCCAGCCGGCCGAGGCGCGAGGGAATCCCATGCTGCTGACGATCACGAGCACGTCGCCGCCCGCGACGGATCTCGGGTTCCTGCTGCACAAGAATCCCGCGGCCGTGCGCTCGGTCGACGTGGGCTTCGGGGTGGCGCACGCTTTCTACCCGGCGGCTGAGCCGGAGCGCTGCACCATCGCGCTGCTGGTTGAGGTCGACCCGGTCGCGCTGGTGCGGCGCAGCCGTGGCGGGCCTTTCCCGCTCGCCGCTTACGTGAACGACCGGCCGTATGCGGCGTCGTCCTTCCTGAGCGTCGCGCTGCGGAAAATGTTCGGCACCGCGCTGCGCGGCCAGTGCAAGGAGCGCCCCGGGCTGCCGGACCAGGAGCTGGCACTATCCGCATGGCTGCCGGTGCTGCCGTGCCGCGGCGGGGAGGAACTGCTGCGGAAGCTGTTCGAGCCGCTCGGCTACCAGGTGAGCGCCCGGCCGATCCCGCTCGATCCGTGGTTTCCCCAGTGGGGGAACAGCCCGTACTTCGACGTGGTCGTCTCGGCGCACTGCCGGGTCCGTGACCTGCTCGGCCAGCTGTATGTGCTGCTTCCGGTTCTGGACGACGACAAGCACTACTGGGTGACCAGGGACGAGATCGACAAGCTGGTGGCGGGCGCGGGCGAGTGGCTGGCCGGGCACCCCGAGCGTGACGTGATCATCCGCCGCTACCTGCGGCACCAGCCACGGCTCGCGGCCGAGGCCACCGCGCGGCTGCTCGACGAGGACTCCGGCGGCGAGGCCGCCGACGCGGACGAGGCCGCCGGAGAACCAGCCGCCGGGGACGCTAGGGCACCTGCGGGCGAGGCCGTCGAGGGGGCGGCCGGCGGCGCCGCGGCCAGCGCAGCTGGCAGGCCGCTGACCGGGGAGCACGCCCGGCTGCGGGACCTGCGGCTGACGGCAGTGCTCGCGGCACTGAAGACGTCGGGCGCGCGGCGCGTCCTCGACCTCGGCTGCGGCGATGGCCGCCTGCTCGCCGGGATGCTGCAGGAGGGCCAGTTCGAGGAGATCGTCGGCGTGGACGCATCCGCGGCCGCCCTCGAGCGGGCGGCCCGGCGGCTGCGGCTGGACGAGATGGCGCCGCGGCAGCGTGCCCGGATCCGGCTGCTGCAGGGCGCGCTGACCTACTCCGACCGCCGCCTGGCCGGCTACGACGCGGCCGTGCTGATGGAAGTGATCGAGCACATCGACCCGGACCGGCTTGGCGCGCTTGAGCAGGCCGTGTTCGGCGGAGCCGCCCCGGCCGCCGTAGTGGTCACCACGCCCAACGCCGAGTACAACGTCCGCTACCCGGGCCTGGCGCCGGGCGCGCGGCGGCACCCGGACCACCGGTTCGAATGGGGCCGGGCCGAGTTCCGCGGCTGGGCCGAGGCGGTGGCCGTCCGGCACGGCTACACGGCCGCGTTCGAGCCCGTCGGGGCGGAAGACCCGAGCGTCGGCCCGCCGACGCAGCTGGCCGTGCTGGCACGGTGCCCGTGACGACGATCAAGATTCCCGAGCTGTGCCTGGTCGTGCTCGTCGGCGTGACCGGCTCCGGCAAGTCAACCTTCGCGGCCCGGCACTTCCGGCCGACCGAGGTGCTGTCCTCGGACTTCTTCCGCGGCCTGGTCGGCGACGACGAGAACGACCAGTCGGTCACCGTGGCCGCGTTCGAGGCGCTGCACGTGGTCGCCGCGAAGCGGCTGGCCATCGGGCGGCTGACCGTGATCGACGCCACGAACGTGCAGCCGGACGCGCGGCGGCCGCTGCTGGCGCTCGCCCGCGACCAGCACGTGCTGCCGGTGGCGATCGTGCTCGACGTCGGCGAGAAGACCTGCATCGAGCGGAACAAGGAGCGGGCCGACCGGAACTTCGGATCCGGGGTCATCGCGCGGCAGCACGGGATGCTCGCCCGCTCGGTCCGGCAGCTGGAACGGGAGGGGTTCCGCCGCGTGTTCATGCTGCGCGGGGCGGCGGAGGTGGATGCGGCGCAGATCGTCCGGGAGCCGGCCTGGACCGACCGGACGGCCGCCCGCGGGCCGTTCGACATCATCGGCGACGTGCACGGCTGCCACGCCGAGCTTGCCGAACTGCTCGGCTCGCTCGGCTACTTGCCAGCTGCGGACGGGGCCGGCCCGCGGCGGCATCCAGCCGGCCGGACCGCGGTGTTCGTCGGTGACCTGGTCGACCGCGGCCCGGACACGCCGGGGGTGCTCGCCGAGGTCATGGCGATGGTCGGGGCAGGCACCGCCCTGTGCGTTGCCGGGAATCACGAGAGCAAGCTGCTGCGGGCGCTGCGCGGCCGCAACGTCCAGGTCAGTCATGGCCTGGCCGAGTCGCTGGCCCAGCTGCAGGCCGGGCCGGAGGAGTTCCGGGCCCAGGTGACCGCCTTCCTGGACGGCCTGATCAGCCACTACGTGCTGGACGGCGGGCGGCTGGTGGTCGCCCATGCGGGGCTGCGGGAGGAGATGCACGGGCGTGCCTCCGCTGCGGTGCGGTCCTTCGCCCTGTACGGGGAGACCACCGGGGAGACCGACGAGTTCGGGCTTCCGGTCCGCTACCCGTGGGCGCTGGACTACCGGGGCAAGGCCGTCGTGGTTTACGGCCACACTCCGGTTCCCGTGCCCGTTTGGGTAAATAACACCATCTGCCTGGATACCGGCTGCGTCTTCGGAGGGCGCCTGACCGCGTTGCGCTATCCGGAGCGGGAGCTGGTGTCTGTCCCTGCCCGGAGCGTGTATTACGAGCCGGCCCGCCCGCTGGCAGCTGCTACCGCGGCTGGGGGCGGCGCTGCGGCTGAGGGCGCGGCGGCGGCGGGGGCGGCGGCCGGATGCTCGACGTCGACGACGTGCTCGGCAGGCGCGGAATCGAGACCCGGCTGCGCGGGCGGGTGACCATCCCGGCGGAGAACGCGGCGGCCGCGCTGGAGGTCATGAGCCGGTTCGCGGTCGCCCCGCAGTGGCTGATCTACCTGCCGCCGACGATGGCGCCGGTGCCGGCCAGCGCCCGGCCGGGACTGCTGGAGCATCCCGCTGACGCGCTGGCCGCCTACCGGCGCGACGGCGTGGCGCGGGTGGTGTGCGAGGAGAAGCACATGGGCTCGCGGGCCGTCGCGGTGGTCTGCCGGACGCCGGCCGCCGCCCGGGAATGGTTCGGCGCCGACCAGGCCGGCATCGTCTACACCCGCACCGGGCGAAGGTTCTTCAGCGACGCCGGGATGCAGGACACGCTGGTCAGCCGCCTGCGCGAGGCGGCAGCCGTGACCGGGCTGTGGGACGAGCTCGGTGACTGGGCCGCGTTCGACTGCGAGATCATGCCGTGGTCGCTGAAGGCGGCCGAGCTGATTTCCGGCCAGTACGCAGCCGTCGGCGCCGCTGCCGTGGCCGGGCTGGGCGCCGCCGCCGGGATGCTGGACGCCGCCGAGGCCAGGGGCCTGGAGGTAGCCGGGCTCCGCGAGCGCAGTCAGGAACGGCTGCGGGCGGCGGAGTCGTTCGTCCGAGCCTACCGGCCCTACGTGTGGCCGGTGTCATCCCTGGACGACGTGCGGCTGGCCCCGTTCCAGGTGCTGGCCGGCTCGGCAGGCAGCTGCTTCGGCCAGGATCACCGGTGGCACCTGCAAGTGGCCGAAAGGCTGGCCCGGGCCGACCCGCTCATCGCGGCCACCCGCCATCTCGTCCTCGATCTCGCCGATCCCGGCGCCGATGCGGCCGCCACGGCCTGGTGGGAGGAACTCACCGGCGCAGGCGGCGAGGGCATGGTGGTCAAGCCGGCCGACCCGGTCACCCGGGGCAGGCACGGCATCGCCCAGCCGGGGATCAAGTGCCGGGGGCCGGAGTACCTGCGGATCATCTACGGGCCTGAGTACACCGTGGCCGGCAACCTGGGCCGGCTGCGGGAGCGCAGTCTCGGGCGGAAGCGCTCGCTGGCCACAGCCGAGTTCGCGCTGGGAGTGGAGGCGCTGGAGCGATTCGTGCGCCGCGAGCCTGCGTTCCGCGTGCACGAGTGCGTGTTCGGCGTGCTTGCGCTGGAAAGCGAGCCGGTCGACCCCCGGCTATGATCCCGGCGGGCTAGGCCCGGGCCCGGCGCAGCCGGTCCGCGATCTCGGCGGCAAGCCCCGGGGCAGGCGGCCCGCCGCGGACCGTGTCCTTCTTGGCGTTGAAAGCCGTGACCCAGGCTCCTGATGCCCAGGCCACCTCGCGCTCATCGGCGGTCCAGCGGCGGCCGCGGGCGCGTTCGTACGCGGCGAGGAACTGCTCGCCCTGGGCGACCGTGGCGTGCTGGCCGGGATCGCCAGGGTCGCCGCCTGCCGCGAACACGGCCGCCGCCAGCCCGGCGATCGCTGCCTCGGGCCTGCTGACGATGCTGTCCCAGTCGTGCACGACGTGCAGCCGACCGTGGTGCCACCGGATGTTCTGGGATTCCCAGTCGCTGTGCCCGACGACGGAAGGCCCGGCGTGCCGCGCCAGCCGGCTGCGGACGCGGACCGCCGCGTCATCCAGCCAGGCCGGTCCCGGATGCGCGTTCAGGTCCGCGTCCAGGTCGTCGGGCCACGGCCATGGCCCGGGCTCGCGGTGATCCCAGTAGCACCATGGCGGCGGCGGGTCCAGGGCGGGCACGGCGGCCGCCGGCGGCGTGAGCCGGATGAGCCCGGCAAGCGCGGCGGCGAACGAGGCGGCGAAGCCGGGACCTGACGCGAGCTGCGTTCCGCCGGGAACGAAGGCCTCCGCCACCGCATCCAGCGCTGCCAGCGGAGCCGGCCCGGCAAGTGGCTGCGGGCACGGGAATCCCGCCTGCCACAGGTGACGCTGGATCTCCAGGCAGCCATGCTGGCGGGCCGTCGCCGGCCTGGCCTTGATCACCACGTTCCGGCCGTCCGCGAGCCGCACGCCGGTCACTACCGACAGGTGTGCTTGGCGGAAGTGCACCCGGACCGGCATCGAGCCGAGATTCTCCAGGCACCAGGCCGCGAGCTCAGCTGACGGGCAGGCTGGCTCGGCCAGCGGGCCGGCTGGCTCCGCTAGCGGGCCAGGCTCAGATCGGGGACTCGGGATGGTGGAAGTCCCATTCCGCCAGGGCCGCGACGGAGAGCCAGTCAAGCCCCCGCCCCGCCTCGGCCTCGATCCCGTGCGCGAGAGCCGCGAGGACGGCCGCCGCCGCGTAGCCGTCCACCGCGTCGGCCGGCTCGGACTCGCCGTCCAGGGCATGGACAAGCAGCTCCTTCGCGGCCGTGGCCCTGGCCGGCGCATGAGCGTATGAGTTGGCCAGCGCGGCGATGGCGCGGCGCACGACGCGCTCAGCCAGCCCGTCGCTCATGACTACCCGTCTTTCCGCCAATGCAGCCCCTCCCGTAGATCGACGTTTGCGCATCCTACCCAGCGGCGCCCGGCTGGTGGACCGGGCTGCCCGGGTGAGCACCAGCCGCTTCCCCGGGCCGCCGCATGTCATGGCCGGATCGCCACCAGCCGGTAGCCAGGCCGGATCAGGGCCGCACCGGCCGGTCACGGCACGGGCTCGCGGGAGTCACGTCGCTAGGCTGTGATGATGACGAAGCATGCCAGCTGCCAGGCCGCCGCCCGGCCATGAGCGGACGGCCGCGCGGCTTGCCGGGAGCGGCTGTTCTCCTGGCCCTGGCCGCTGTGACCTGGGCAAGCGGGAGCGGTGCCGCGGGGGCGGCAACCCTCTCGTCCGGGCTGGCCGGCCCTGGTTCCTGGCCGGTGTATCACCAGGATGCGGCCGGCCGGGGCGTCGCGGAGCGGGTGACCGCCGTCGACACCGCGACCCGGGCATGGACTTCGCCCGCGCTCGACGGGGAGATCTACGGCGAGCCGCTCGTGTCGTCCGGGCGCGTCTACGTCGCGACGGAGAATGACACGGTCTACGCGCTGTCATCGGCCACCGGCGCCGTGGTCTGGTCAGCGCACCTGGGCCCGCCCGTGCCCGCGGGATCCCTGCCCTGCGGCGACATCACGCCGACAGTGGGCATCACCGGTACGCCTGTCATCGATCAGTCACGCGGCGAGATCTTCGTGGTGGCCGACGAGCTGGTGCACGGAAAGCCGGCGCACCTGCTGGCCGGGCTGGCCACGGACTCGGGCAAGCGCGAGATGACCCAGGACGTGGACCCGGCCGGGGCGGATACCGCGGCGCTGCTGCAGCGCACCGGCCTCACCCTCGACGCGGGCCGGGTGGTGTTCGGCTTCGGCGGCAACTTCGGAGACTGCGCCGCCTACCGAGGCCGGCTGGTGGCGGTCCCGGAAGCGGGCGGCAGGCCGGCGGACTTCACCGTCGACGCAGCGGCCGGCGAGTCGCAGGGGGCGATCTGGATGGGCGGGGCGGCGCCCGCCGTGGATAGCAGCGGCCACCTGTGGGTCAGCACCGGGAACGGCTCGGTCCACTCGCCCGGCCACGCGTACGACGACAGTGACTCGGTGCTTGAGCTGTCGTCGTCCCTCCGGCTGCTGCAGTTCTTCGCGCCGGGCAACTGGGCCGCGAACAACGCCCAGGATCTTGATATGTCGACCGAGCCGGCCCTGCTGCCCGATGGCCAGGTGATCCTCGCCGGGAAGTCCCGCATCGTCTACCTGCTCAACGGCGCGCACCTTGGCGGCATCGGCGGGCAGCAGGCCGCGCTGGGCCCGGCCTGCGGCGAGGACATCGACGGCGGCTCTGCCGTCGTGGGCATGACCGTCTACCTGCCCTGCTTCAGCGGGATCATCGCCGTCCGGGCAGCGCGGTCTCCCCCGGCGCTGCGCCTGCTATGGACCTCGGGAACGGACGGCGGGCCCCCGATCGTGGCTGCGGGCCTGGTCTGGACCATCGGCCGCAGCGGCACTCTGTACGGGCTCGATCCCGCGACCGGCCGGGTGCGGCAGCAGGCCCCGATCGGCGTGCCCGCCAATCACTTCCCGACTCCGGGCGTCGGCGATGGCCTCCTGCTGGCTGCGTCAGCGGAGCACGTTGTCGCCTTCACCGCGTCGCCCCGGGCCAGCCCGGGCCCGGGCAGCCCGGCTACCTCAAGGCCGGTGACGACTCCGGGCGCCGCCGCGACGACCCCGCCGGGCAGCCGGCCCGCGGCCGCCGGCGGCGGCGGCCTTCCGCCCGGCGCTATCGCCGGCATCGCGGCCGGCGGCCTGGTGGTGATCGGCGGGGCCGGCTGGCTGCTGTGGCGGCGGCGGGCAGGCGGCACCGGTTAGCCAGGCGGCACCGGTCAGCAACGTGCACGCGGCCACCGTCGGGTGGGCTGGCCCGGCAAGACGGGCGGCGGGCGCCTGGCGCCTATACCGCGGCCATCGCCGCCAGGCGCCGGCAGGCCGATGACCGGGCGCCAGCGCTGAGGCGCTGGCGAATCAGGTCAGCGCAGTCCGCTGGGCTCAGCGCTGACGTATCGACCTCCAGGTCGTAGATGCCCGGCACGTGGACGGCCTCCTGCCACAACCGCACCGGCGCTGGCACCGAGCCGTCATCCGCCAGGCCTGCGCCCCAGGTGGCATGCCGTCGTGCCATGACGGTCTCCAGCGGACAGCGCACGCCGACGACCAGCACCGGCAGGCCCGCCAGCCGCCGGGCGCAGTCGGGCAGAATGCCCAGCGGGACGGAATAGGCGTCATGGTGCCCGACATCCACGACGACGTTGACGCCAAGGCGGCTGTGCGCCGCGATGGACTCATACATCGCGCGATAAAGCGTCACCACGAGTGGCTCAAGATCTGGGCCTTCACCGCCGGGCCGCAGCCCGATCCCGGGCTGGTAGCGCCCGGGGGTCGCCTGCATGAACAGGTCGACCCCCAGGTTCATCCACACGCCGTCGAATTCCTGCTGGATCACGACCGCGATGGCGGACTTACCGGATCGCGGCGCGCCGTTCAGGATCACTATCTGGCCACGCGAACCTGCTCCACGCGGACCTGCTCCACGCGGACCTGCTGCATGCGGACCTGCTCCACGCGGACCTGCTGCATGCGGACCTGCTCCGGTCATGCGCATCACCCCTCCGGCGCGAACTCGGCCAGCTCGCAAGCTATCGGCCGGCCAGGAACGCATCCTGGCCGGGTCTTCCGGCCGGGAAGCCGCTCAACGCGGCCCAGCCGGGGGCCGGATGCGGCGCCGCCCGCCGGAGGTGTTGACTAGCGGCATGCCAGTTGACGGCGAGTATGAACCGAGTCCGCAGGGCTGGGTCCGCGAGCAGGTCGAGCTCTATGAGAGCTCAGGCGGCACCCAGGGCACGACGTTGCGTGACACCGGCCTTCCGGTCGTGATCATTACCAACCGCGGGGTGCGCAGCGGCAAGCTGCGCAAGACGCCGCTGATGCGCGTCGAGCACGACGGCCGGTATGCGGCCGTGGCGTCACAAGGCGGCGCGCCAGCCCATCCGCGCTGGTACTACAACTTCCGCGCGAACCCCCGCGTCGAGCTTCAGGACGGCCCGCGCAAGCAGGACATGACCGCCCGCGAGGTCACCGGGGACGAGCGCGCTGCCTGGTGGGAACGCGCCGTCGCCGCGTTTCCGCCGTACGCCGATTATCAGCGGAAGACCGCGCGCCAGATCCCGGTCTTCGTCCTCGAACCCGCCGGCGAGAGCTGACTCCCGGCGGGCGCCGGAGATCATTGCCTGCCCGGGCGCCCAGTCACTGGGTGGTTCCTCCGCCGGTACCGGGGGCCAGCAGGTTCGCGAGGTCCGCCAGGCTCGCGGCGCTGACGTCGAAGTTGTCGTCCGCTGCCGGGATTCCCTCGCCGGGCCGGGAGACGTAGGCAGAGCGCATTCCGTGCGCCGCGGCGGACCGCAGGTCCCACGGATGGGCGGCGACCATCATGGTCTGCCGGGGGTTCAGGCCGAGCAGGTCCAGCGCCAGGCGGTAGACGGCCGGGTCAGGCTTGTACGCCTTGACTAGCTCAGCGGACAGCACGCAATGCCAGGCCAGCCCGCCCGCAGCGGAGAAGTTCGCCAGCTGGGCCAGGTCGGCGTTAGAGAGCGCGACCACGGAGAAGCCCCCGGCCAGCGATTGCAGCGCCCGCGCCGAGTCCGGCCAGGGCCTGAGGCGATGACCGGCCAGGGCCAGCTCGCCGATGACCCCGGGCGGCAGCCCGTCCAGGCCGGCGGTTCGCAGCGCGTCGAGCAGCGCGGCCCGCCGCAGGGCATCGTTGGAACGCCACGCCGCGTCGCCCGTGCTGATCAGGCTGATCATGGCATCAAGACGGCGCATCCAGTCCGCGGCGAGCTGGGGTCCGCGGCCGGGGTCGGAGCCGGCGGCGGACAGCGCCGCGGCGGTCTCGGCGGCGATCGATCCGGCCTCGTCGACCACGGTGCCGAGCACGTCGAAGACCAGTGTCCTGATCCCCGCCGGGGGCGCGGCGGTGGCGCGGACGGGATCAGGCGCGGAGCTGTCGGTCATCGGGTCTACCGGGCCGCGGGCGTGACACCGAAGCCCGGCCGCCGCGCCCGGCGCGGGAACTGCGCCGGGATCTCAGGACGCCGCGGCGTGCGCGGCCGGCCAGCCCGCGCCCGGTAGCGGAGCTCCGCAGGGACAATCCACCTCGCTGCACGAGATGCTGAACGGATGCTGGTCAGCGCCGAGCCGGCAGCCAGGATCCTCGGTGCAGTCGCCCGCGCCGTCACAGTGCACGATCACGGTCCCGTGGCAGTGCTCAAGGTCGCGCCGGCACTCGGCACACGCCTCGATAATCAGGGCTGGCTCGGGCATGAGGGTTCCTTTCACCCTCCTGATCTATCACCAGCCGGCGACAGTTCGCCGCTCGCCGGGCCGGCCGCGGGGCCGGCAGTTAGGAAATCTTCCGGCGCCGGCGCTTCGGCGCGCTCGCTTCGGTGATCGCCTCGATGAGCTCGGGCTTGGACATCTTCGAGCGTCCCGGCACGTCCAGCTCGGCGGCCCGGGCCAGCAGCCCGGCCTTGGTCATCGCCGCAAGGTCCTCCTGATCTTCCTTCCCGGCGGCCGCGGCCGGCTTGGCTGCGGCCTGCTTGGCTGCGCCCGGCCCGGCAGCGGCCGGGGCTCCGCTGGCGGCTGCCCTCGGCTGCTTCGGGCCGGCCACGGAGGCTTCCAGGGCGGCCATCAGGTCGATGACGTTGGACTTGGGGCGCTCCGCTTCGAAGACGACGGACTGCCCCTCCCGCTTGCGCTCGATCAGCTCCTCGACCCGCGCGCGGTAGGTGTTGTGGTAATCCTCGGCCGACCACTCCACCGTGAGCGACTCGACCAGCTTCTTGGCGACCTCCAGCTCGCGTCCCTCGAAGGCGGCGTTCTGCGGCAGGCTGTCGAGTTCCTCGGCCGGGACGCGGATCTCATCGGCGAAGTACATCGTCTCCAGGATCAGGACGTCCTCGCCGGGGCGGACCGCGACAAGGTGCTCCTTGTCTCGCAGGATGAGGGTGGCGATGCCGACCTTTCCCGTCTCGCGCATCGCCTGGCGCAGCAGCGCGTAGGCCCGGTCGGCGCCCTTCCCCCGCGGCGCCAGGTAGTAGGTCTGCCGGAAATGCACCGGGTCGATGCGGTCAAGGTCGACGAAATCGCTGATCTCGATCGTCTCCGACTTGCCGGGCGCGACTTCCTTCAGCTCTTCGCGGGTGACGATCACGTACTCGCCGTCGCCCAGGTCGAACCCGTTCACGATGTCGGAGGTCGCGACCTCCTCGCCGGTGACTTCATCCACCTTCTTGTAACGGATCCGGTTCGACGTGCCCTTATGCAGCTGGTTGAAATGAATCGTCTGGTCAGCCGTGGCCGTGTACAGGCCGACCGGAACGCTCACCAGCCCGAAGCTCAGGAACCCTGACCACATAGAACGCGCCATGCTCACCTCCCGGCATCCCCGCACCGCGGCCGGCCCGCTGCCATCCCGCCGCCGGGATACTCACCCGGCTGACCGGAGCGGGCACGGCTGGCTGGCCACGCTGCAGATCTTGATCCTACGACGCGGGCGCCAAGATGGCTCCTGCCAGGGCAGATGACCTCGCTGCCAGGCTGCCACCCGGGTCAGCGGTCCAGCCAGGACCGGACCTGGCTGGTCAGGAATTCCAGCTCGGCCGGGATGCCCTCCGGGCTGCCGGCCGCGTGGCCCCAGATGCTGGGAATCGTGGCCAGCGCGCCGCGCTGCAGGTACCGCAGTTCTGCCTCGTTATCGGCCACCCGGAAGTACAGGTCGGTCGAGCTGGGCATCAGCAGCACCCGGGCCGTGATGCCGCCGAGCGCCCTGGCCAGGTCGCCGGAGTACCGGCCGTTGGCGCTGATGTCGGCTTCCTGCCAGGTCAGCGCCTGGGCATAGAGGTTCGCGGCCCGATGCTCGCCGAACGAGTCCTCCCAGTCGGTCTTGAGGAAGGTGGCCAGGTCGGGCGCGCCGGCCGCGGTCTCGAAGAGACGCTCCCGGTAGAAGTCCTGGCTGAGCCCCCAGCCAGCGTAGATGTGCGCGAACGCGCGGATCGCGGCGAGCGGCTCGGCGCTGAACTGGCCGTTGCCCTGGTACTGCGGCGCGGCCTCCAGGGTGCGCAGCAGGCCGGACAGGAACACCTTGTTGTGCTCGGAGGTCCGGGCGCTGCCGCAGACGATGATCGCGCGCTCGACGAAGTCGCCGAATAGCGCCGCCCAGTGGTAGGCCTGGCCTGCGCCCATCGAGAACCCGTACGCGGCCGCGACGCTCGTGACACCGAACTGCCCGGTCAGCAGACGATGCTGCGCCCGGACGTTGTCTGCCATCGTCACCACGGCGGGATAGTCCGGCGTATCCGCGGCCCCGGAGGACAGGCCGTTGGAGAACATGTCCGGGATCACGATGAACCACCGGCCCGGGTCCAGCACGGCGTCCGGCCCGACCAGCCACGCCAGGTCCTGGTGGCTGGCGGTGTAACTGCACGGGTAGACGATCACGTTGTCCCGCGCGTCATTGAGCGTCCCGTGCGCCTGCCACACCAGCCGCGCGTCACGGATGACGCCGCCCCGCTCGGCCGGCAGGTCACCCAGCCTGAGCACGCCATCCTCGACTGGCCAGCCCTTGCTCTCATCGCTCATGCCATCACTCCGATCGTCAGCACTTCACCGGGCTTCCCTGTCCGTATGCTGGCACGCCGGCCGGCCGCCGGCCCAGGGTGCCCGGCACAATGAGGACATGGACCGACACGAGCCCGAGGGCCTGGCCGCCCCCGGGTTGCCGGACGCCCGCAGGCCCGGGTTGCGGCGCGCGGGCCGGGTCGTCGTGCTCGACCCGGACGGGCGCGTCCTGCTGCTGCGATACGACGACGAGCCTCCCGACGGCCGGCATTGGGCCACTCCCGGCGGGGGCCTGCACCCGGGCGAGTCCTATCCGGCCGCCGCGAGCCGCGAGCTTGCCGAGGAGACCGGCTGGCGTGATGTTGCCCTGCTGGGCGAGATTTACCGGCAGGTGCGGACCATGCAGCACGGTCGCCGGACCGTCCGGCAGCATGAGCGCCTGTTCCTGGCGCGGACTGACCGGGCCCGCCGTGAGCTCGGCGACGTCGCCGCGATGCACGCATCTGACGGCATCGCCGCCTGGCGCTGGTGGACGCTGGCGGAACTGGACGCGACCACCGACGTTATCTGGCCGGCCGGGCTGGCCGGCCTGGTCCGGGGCGCGCTCGCGGCTCCGCCAGGCGGTGCGTGAGCGGTCACCGGGAACGGCGCTCACGAGCGACAGTGCTCACGAGGGGATTGTGCTGACCAGCTGGTACATGGCGTGGTCCTGCCCGCCGGCCGTGAAGTAGCCGTCGCCGTGGACCGGTTCCCACGGCGCGAGGAAGTCGCGGCTGGCGCGGAGCAGTTCCGCCAGGACCGGCGCGTCGCCGGGGGTGATAAGCCGGGTGGTGCTCACCCCGCCCAGTTCGCAGGGCGGCATGTCCTGGCGGCACGCGGTTAGGCCGGCGGATGCCTGGCGGCGCCGGGATACCCGTGATTTCCTGCGTAGGGAGGCTAGCCCGCCGGCGCGCGTTTCCTGGCGGATCGCGGGCGGCGGATCCAGGGAAGGAAAAGGGCGATGAGCCGAAAGCAGCGGATCAGCTACGTGCCGGTCGAGGCGATGGACGAGGAGATGCGGGCCGAGATGGAGCGCTGCCGGCGCGAGGGCACCCCGCGGCCGGAGAGTTCCGCCGTGCGCGCCCATGTTCCCGCGGCTTTCTGGGCCTTCGCCCGGTCCTGGGAGACGATCTTCCGCGAGGGTGTCTGCGATCACGCGATCAAGGAGCTGTGCCGCGTCTACGTGTCGCGCACCGTGAAGTGCGAGTACTGCGGCAACCAGCGGTCGGAGCAGGCCAGGGCACAGGGCCTGGGCGAAGGGCAGTATGACGACCTGCTCAACTTCGAGAAGTCGGCGCTGCTCACCGAGCGCGAGAAAGCCGCCCTCGCCTACGCCGAGGCAATCACCTGGCGGCTGGACTCCGACGACGATCTCTGGGACAGGCTGAACGAGCACTTTTCCGAACCCGAGCTCGTCGAGCTTGGCTGCTTCATTGCGCTGACGATGGGCCAGCAGAGCTGGCTGCGGCTGCTCGACATCGAGCACCACGAGGTGCTGGCCGGGACCGCGGCTTCCATGGCGCCCGGCTTCGGCACCCCGGAGGCGCTCGCTGCGTCCAAGGCGTCGCAGGATTACTGGGCCCGGACAAACGGCGACCTGCCGGGATGAATCCGCTACTTCCTGGCCGGGCGTGTGCGGGATCATGTTCTGATGAACTGGATCGCACCGGAAGTCACGCGCATCGATGAGCCGTTCGCCGCGGGCGAGCGGGACATGCTGGAGGGCTGGCTGGAGTGGCACCGGGCCACGCTGCTGTGGAAATGCGCGGGCCTGCCGGGCGAGCAGCTCGCCCGGCGGGCGGTGCCGCCGTCAAGCCTGTCGCTGCTCGGCCTGGTACGGCACATGACCGAGGTGGAACGCTCCTGGTTCCGCCGCCGGTTCGCCGGGGAGCCGGTCGGATACCTGTACTGCACCGACGACAGCCCGGACGCCGATCTCGATGACGTGGCCGCCGCGTCGGCCGAGGCAGACTTCGCCGCCCACGCCCGCGAGGTCGAGCTCGCTCGTGCAGCGGTGGCGGGGCGCTCGCTGGGCGAGACTTTCCGCCACCCTCGCCGCCCGGCCGAGACCAGCCTGCGCTGGGTGTACGGCCACATGATCGAGGAGTACGCCCGGCACAACGGCCACGCTGACCTGATCCGGGAATGCATCGACGGCACCACTGGATCGTGACTGACCGGCCGCTGCGATTATGTAACACATGCCGGACGACGAGCGCCGCTGGTCTTCGGGGCCATGACGGAGCCTGCGCGCGACATCCAGGCCGCCCTGGCCGGGCGGCCGGCGCTGCTGCGGGATGCCTGCCGCCGGGCGCTGGCCTACCTTGACGGGCTGGCGGACCGGCGGGTGGCCCCGGCTGGCGAGTCGGTCACTGCCCTGGGCCAGCTCGACTTCGCGCTGCCTGGCCCCGGCCTGGACGCCGCGGATGTGCTCGCCATGCTGGACGAGTTCGGCTCGCCTGGCACGGTCGCGAGTAACGGCCCGAGGTACTTCGGGTTCGTCACCGGCGGCGCGCTGCCGGCCGCGCAGGCCGCCGCCTGGCTGACCGCCGCATGGGACCAGAACGCGGCGCTGACAGTCATGTCCCCGGCTGCCGCGGTGCTCAATTCGGTCGCGCTGCGCTGGGTTGCCGAGCTGCTCGGCTTGCCGTCCGGCACCGGCGGCGGCTTCGTCACCGGGGCCACGATGGCCAATGCCGCCTGCCTGGCTGCCGCCAGGGACGCAGTGCTCGCCAGGCACGGCTGGGATGCCGCCGGCCAGGGCCTGGCCGGCGCGCCGCCGGTCACCGTCGTGGTGGGCGCCGAGGTGCACGCCACCGTCCGCAAGGCGCTGGGCCTGGTCGGCCTGGGCCGGGACCGGGCCACCGCCCTGCCGGCCGACGGCCAGGGCCGGATCGATCCCCGCGGCCTGCCGGCCCTGGCCGGGCCGGCGCTGGTGTGCCTGCAGGCCGGAAACGTGAACAGCGGAGCCAGTGATCCGTTCGTGCCGCTGATCGACTGGGCCCGCCAGCAGGACGCCTGGGTGCACGTGGACGGCGCCTTCGGGCTCTGGGCGGCAGCTTCGCCGAGCACCGCCGGCCAGGTCACGGGCCTCGCCGCGGCCGACTCCTGGGCGACAGATGCCCACAAATGGCTGAACACGACCTACGACTGCGGCATCGCGCTGGTCCGAAACCCGGCAGCGTTGCAGTCGGCGATGGAGGCGTCAGCTGCCTACCTGCCAGCCGACGGCAGCCGGGAATCCATGCACCTGACCCCCCAGTCATCCCAGCGCGCCCGCGGCGCCGAGGTCTGGGCGGCACTGGCCGCGCTCGGCCGCGATGGCGTAGCCGGCCTGGTGGACAGGACCTGCCGGCTAGCGCGCCGCTTCGCCGGCGGGATGCGGGCGGCCGGCTATGAGGTGCTGAACGACGTGGTGCTCAACCAGGTGCTCGTGGCGTTCGGCGATCCGCAGGACACCGACGCGATCATCGCGGCTGTGCAGGACGAGGGAACCTGCTGGTGCGGCCCGACCAGCTGGCATGGCCGCCGGGCGATGCGGGTCAGCGTCAGCTGCTGGAACACCGCCGAGGACGACATCGACCGGAGCATCGCCGCCGTCCGTGCCTGCGCCCGGCGCCATTTCAGCCTGCCGGCGCCGTAGCCGGCGGACACAAGCGTGCGCAGTGCTCCGCGCCAGCCCCGGTAGGTTCGGGAAGATGAAGAAGCTCATCGAGTTGATCGTCTGTATCTTCCACCCCATCGCCGTCGTGCTGATGTGGATCGACCTGGCGACCCGCCGCGACATGAGGGGCGGCCCCAAGCTGGCCTGGGCCATCTTCGGCCTCATCCCGCTGGTGCCGTTCCTCTACGTGCTCACCGGCGGGGACCTGTGGTGAGCCGCGATAACCCGGCGCCCAGGTATTCCATTGCGCGGAGCCGTGCAGATCGGCGCGGCGAGCAGGCCCGTCTCCGGCGGCCGGGCGGAATGACAACGCGCCCTCGTCCCTGACGTGCACCGCGCCGTCCCGGGCGGTGGCTGGATACGACCTGGACGGCGCACCTTTCCCGCCGCATGTATCACGCCGGGGAAAGCACGCCTCTGAGAGGCATGAAGCCAGCAGATTCTGATGCCCGGCCGCGCCGCGCCCGGCCGGGACCGGCCGTGCCACTTGCGGCGCTGGTGGTCGCGTCGGTGCTGTGGGGCGGGGCGGTCACCGGCACGAAATACGCCCTGGGCGGTTTCGGCCCGGTGACGCTGCTGAGCATCGAGCTCGTGGCCGCCACCGCCGCGCTGTGGGCAGTGCTGCTGGTGCGCGGCTACCGCCCGCCCGGCTGCTGGTGGCTCCCCGCCGTGCTCGGGCTGCTCGAGCCCGCGCTGGCCTATCTGGGCGACACCTTCGGGCTGTCAATGACCAGCGCCGTGCACGGGGCGGTGATCAACGGCCTGGAATCTGCGCTGGTCATCGTTCTGGCCGCGATGCTGCTGCGGGAGACGGTCAGCCGGGCCGCGGTGCTGGCGGTGCTGGCCGCGCTCGGCGGGCTGGTCGTGCTGGCCGGCGCCGGTGAGGGGCGCGGCGTGGCCGCCGGCGACCTGCTGGTGGCCGGCGGCGTGCTGTGCGCGAGCCTGTACACCATCGTGGCCAAGCGCTTCGACGACGGCTCGGATGCCCTGTCGCTCACCGCATGGCAGTTCACGACGGCAACGGCCGTCGCGCTGCCGGTGGCCATGACGCGTTGGGCGGCCGGCTCGGAGCTGCCGCCGGCCGCCGCCGCGCCCCGGTTCTGGCTGGCCGCCGTGCTTGTCGGCGTTGCCGGGTTCGGTGTCAGCTTCCTGCTGTTCAACCTGGTCATCTTCCGCGTCGACGCCGGGTGGGCCGCGGTGGTGCTCAACCTCATCCCCGTGTTCGCCCTTACCAGCGCCGTGATCTTCCTTCGCGAGGGCCTGACCGCCAGCGATGCCATCGGAGCGGCCCTCGTCGGGTCATCGGTGCTGTACTTCGTGTTCGCCGATCGCCGCGGTAGCCGCGCCGACCTGACGCTAGACGTTGCTGCCGGGTAGCGCCTGCTGGGCCAGCGAGACATGCAGCGAGCGGCGCAAGTCGTCCAGCTGGTCGGCCAGCAGCCGGCGCAGCGGTGTAGTGAGCTCGCCGGCCGCCAGGAACTGCTGGCCGGCCCGCAGCGCGGCGGCGTTGACCGCGTGAGACGGAAAGCCGTGCTGGCAGAGCACCCGGGCGATGGCCGCGCCGCGGCGAGCGGCGGCCCCGCCGAGAGCGGGAAAGTAGCGCGGCACGTACCCGGCGAGCAATTCCGCCTGGTCGGCCTGCCAGAAGCCCTGGGCGGTCGCCGTCAGCAGGTAGCCGGACGACTCGTTCTCGCTGGTTCCGCCTGACTCGAACATCGTGGTCCACGCAGCCTGCTTCGCGGACTGCTCTGCGATGGCCGCGCGGCAGCGCGCCGCGCTCTCCAGCCCGGCGGCGCTGACATCCCGCTCAGCCTCCGCAGCTATCTCCGGCCGGCCGGCCGCGCCGAGCACGGTCAGCCGCAGCAGTATCTGCCAGCGGATTTCGGCGTCAAGGCCGGTGCCGCCGGGCAGCCGCCCGGCGGCCAGCCAGGAACGCAGCCCGGCGATGTCGCCAGCCTGCGTCGAGCTGTCGATCAGCCCGCGGATGGCGGCCAGCCGCAGCCCGTCAGGATCACCGCCGGATGCCTGGCTCAGCAGGTCCTGGCAGATGCCGCCAATGCGCTGCAGGGCAGCGCCGCGCAGCCCCGGCGGCAGGTAACGATCGGCCACTGGCCCGCGGGCGAAGCCCAGCACCTGAGCCACGATGGAGGTGTCGGTCTCCGCGGGCAGGTGCCTGGCGGCCAGCCTGAGGTAATCGCGGGCCTGAAGTTCCCCGTCGCGGACGAGATCACGGGCGGCATTCCAGATCACCGCCCTGCTCAGCGGGTCCTCGATGCCGCCCAGGCTGGAGATCACCGTGGCCCACGATTGCGGGTCGAACCGGATCTTGCAGTAGCTCAGATCGCCGTCGTTCGGCAGCACGAGAGCGGGCCGGGGACGGAGCGCACCCGGCGGGAGGGCGGTCGCGCCCGCAGCCGCCTCGACGCTCACCGCGAACCTGCCCCGGAGAGTGAGCTCGCCGTCCGCACCTGGCCCGTGATCGTAGACGCCGACCGAAACGCGGTGCGGCCGGCTGCCGAGATGGCTGATGGACGCGTCGCTGTGGCCGGCCGTCTCCCCGCTCACCGCCAGGGTGTCCACGCCGGCGCTGCGCAGCCAGTGCCCGGCCCAGTCGTGCACGTCGGCACCGGAGGCGCGGGTCAGGCAGTCAAGCAGGTCAGCGAGAGCCGCGTTGCCGAAGCGGTGCCGCGAGAGGTAGTCGTTGATTCCGGCGAGGAAAGCCGGCGAGCCGATCCATGCCACGAGCTGGCGCAGCGCGGAAGCGCCCTTGGCGTAGGAGATGTCGTCGTAGTTGGACAGCGCGGCGTCCGCGTCGGGCACATCCCGCGGCCCCGGCGCAACCGGATGCGTGGACGGCCGCTGGTCCGCGTCGTAGCCGCGGGGCTTGCGGGCGAGAGCGAAGTCGGTCCACGTCCCGGTGAAGGCGGTGGCCTCGGCCAGCACCTGGAAGCCCATGTACTCGGCAAACGACTCGCTCAGCCACACGTCGTCCCACCACCGCATGGTGACCAGGTCGCCGAACCACATGTGCGCCATCTCGTGCGCGATCACCATCCCCCTGGTCTGCCGCTCCGCGTGGGTGATGGCCGAGCGGAAGAGGAACTCATCGCGGAAGGTAACGCAACCCGGATTCTCCACCGCGCCGGCCGCGAGCTCAGGGACGAACGCCTGGTCGTAGGAATCAAAGGGGTAGGGCTCGTCGAAGATCTCCAGGTACCGGTCGAAACAGGCGCGCGTGATGCCGAGCAGCTCGTCGGCGTCGCGATCGAGTTGCGCGGCGAGCGAGCGGCGGCAGTGCAGGCCGAATGGGATACCGCGGTGCCCGGCGCGGATGCTGTGGTAAGGACCGGCCACGACAGTGAACAGGTAGCTGGAGATGGGCCGGGTCGCGGCCAGCTCCCATCGGCCCGGCCCGCGCCCGGCCGGGCGCGCGATGCCGTTTCCGATCACGGTCCAGTGCGCGGGCGCCGCGACCGTGGCCGAGATCGCCGCCTTGAGGTCTGGCTGGTCGAAGACAGCGAAGACCCGCTGCGCGTTGTCAACGCCGCACGACGCGGCGAGATAGGTCTCGCCGTCGGCGGCATCGGTGAAGCGGTGCATGCCCTCGCCGGTACGCGAGTACGCCATGTCGGCCTCGACTCGCAGCTCATTGTCGGCCTGCAGGCCGGTCAGCGGCAGCCGGTTCCCGGCCAGGGCCGCCGTGTCCAGGTCGCGTCCGTTCAGCACCGCCCGGCGCAGCCGGGCCGGCCTGAGCTCGGCGAAGCTGCCGGCCCCGGGCTCCCGGCAGCGGAACCGGACGGTGCTGACGGAGCCGAACACTTCATCGCCGCCGCTGACGTCAAGGTCAACCTGGTACTCCTGCACGGCGATGAGCCGGGCGCGTTCTTGCGCTTCGGCGTACGTCAGTGCGGTCACGCCGCCGTCCCGCCCGCGGTCGCGCGGTCGCGCTTCCGCTGCCGTGCCACTCGCATGACGAACACCCTTGCCGCACCCCAGGTCGGCCGTGCTGGCGGCTAGCCGATCGTGATCGCGTCCAGCCGTTCCTTCAGGAACTGCGCCGACACGACCGGCGCGTAGTCGTTCGGCTTGCCGACCGGCGGCTGCAGCGACTCGATCACCGCGTCGTGGTCGGCCTCGTAGAAGTAGACGAGCGAGACGAGATCCTCGTCCGGTGCCTCGGCCTGCGGCGGAAGCACGCGGTGCCGGTTGGACTTCCACCGGCCGCCGCTCCAGCGGGCGAGCAGGTCACCGGTGTTGATCGTGAAGGTGCCGGGCTCATACGGCGCGTCCTGCCAGCCGTCTTCCTCGGTCCACACCTGCAGGCCGCCCCGGCCGGGCTCACGGTCAAGGATGGTGACGGTGCCGAAGTCCGTGTGCGGGCCGATCCGGAACTGGCCGGGTTCCGGCTGGCCGGCCAGCGTGGCCGGCGGGTACCAGTTGATGTTCATCGTGTGGGTGGAATGCCCGGTGTGCCGGGTGAAGAAATCACCCTCCAGCGCCAGCGCTGCCGCGCACAGCACGAGCAGCTCGTCCGCGAGCTCGCGCATCCGGGCCAGGTAGGCGACGACGGCAGGCTTCAGCGCCGGCACCTCGGCCGGGTAGGCATTGGGCTGGAACCAGTACCCGTCGACGTCCGGGTCGCCGGTCGGCTGATCGGCGCCGACCGCGAATGACTCCTTCAGGTCCGGCGGAGTAGCCGTGCCCTCGGCGTAGCCGTTCGCCTCGACGCCGGGCGGCAGCCAGCCCCGGCCCCCGACGGTAACGGCGTAACGCTGCTTAGCCTCGGGCGGCAGCGCGAAGAACGCGCGTGCCTGCGCACGGACCTGCGCGCGCAACTCGCCCGGCACGCCATGGCCTTTGATCAGGAAGAAACCGACGCTCTGCAGCGCTCTGTCGACGCTGGCGGCGACCTCGGCCCGGGCCGTCTCGTCTCCGCTGAACCAGGGCGTGAGGTCGATCACGGGAACTGACGAGTGCATGATCCGGCTCCGATTTCGCCGCATAGGTGCGGGCGGTCGCGATGCAGCCATCGTACGTCCGGGTGCCGCGCAGGCGGCGCAGGCCGCACTCTTAAGGGACGGCGGCGAGCACGCGGCGGTCGCCTCGCCCAGGCGCGGCGGCGGCGGCCGTCACGGTTTGGTCAGCAGCACCTCGCCCTCGAGGCCGTCCGGATCGCGGAAGAAGATGCTCAGCGCCCCGCCGAAGTCGTTGACTGTCCCGTCACTGGCCCCGGCCTCGACGAGCCGGTCCCGGATCGTCTCGAATGCCTCCGGTGACGCGGCCGCCAGCCCGACGTGATCAATGCGGCCCCGGCGCCACATCGGCGTCTGCCGGTCAGCTTCGGTGTTCCCTTCGATCACGAAGACGTTCAGCTGCGTGGCCGGGCCGATGTCGATCACGGTCATCGTCTCGCCAGGCCCGTGCCCGCGCGTCGGCCCGACCACGGCGCCGAACACCCGCTCGTAGAACCGCCCTAGCCGGCCGGCGTCCTTCGATATCCACGCGATGTGGTTCACGCCATCGAGCAGCATGCCTGGCTCCTTCCGCCGCATGAGGCCCACCGTACTTGCCTTTCCGCAGGCGTTCCGGCTGACGGCCGGCCGCCGCGCATGCGGAGCGAAGCCGCCTGCGCCGCGGCGGGCTGGCAGCGGCCGCCGTTAGGCCAGCTCGGCTGCGCCGGCCAGCAGGTCCTCGCCGATGGGGGTCCGCGAGTACAGCACGGCGCGCCCGTCGCGGCGCGAGCTGACCAGGCCGGCCCGGTGCAGCGCGTGCAGGTGAGCGCTGAGAGTCGGCGCTGACAGCGTCAGTGCGGTCGCCAGCTGGGTGGTCGACATCGGCAGGTCGAGCTGGCTGAGCAGGGTCGCGCGGGTTCGCCCCACGACCCCGGCGAGTGCGCTGCCGTCCGTCGAGGGGTGCCGTTCCCACAAGGTGCCGATGCCACGTGGTGAGTAGGAGACGGTCGGCACGTTCGGCTCGGCGGTGAGGACGATCACGTCGGGCCATGCGAAGGCGCAGGGCACGAGCAGCAGGCCCCGTCCGGACAGGTCCGCGTCGCCGTCGTAGTACTTGACGATGCGCAGCGTTGAACCGTCGTAGCTGACCGACGGATGCAGGTTGCGCAGCAGGGCACCGACGCCGCCGTCGGCGAGCTCATCGAGCCGGTGGGCGAGGTCCGCGCGGAGCAGCGCCTGCAGGCGCGGCCAGTGCGGTGCGACCGCGGCGCGCCAGTACCCGGCGAGCGCTTCTGCCACCCGGGCGGCTCCGGCATCGGGCAGGCGGGCCAGCCCGCGGAGCAACCGGGCCCGCTCGGCGCGCCGTGGTCCGGGCGCTGCCACCGGGTGGTCCGCCAGGTGCCGCAACTGCCAGCGGACCGCAGCCGGGTCGGCGGCGGTCACCTGGGCGAGCGCAGCCTCGAACGACGACGAGCGCCGGGCGGGTGAGGGCACCAGGAAGTCGGGGATGTAGCCCGCCGGCCGGATCAGTGCCGTCAGCAGGTCGAGGTCAACACTGATCGAGACGCCCTCGCACCCAGTCACGCCACGGACGGTGCATCTGCAGCCCGCCGCGGGTCGCGGTGAGCGTGCGCAGGCTGGTGATCGTCTCCCACATGGGCGACAGGGCGAAGCGCACCCGGCCGATGTCTTCGGAGCCGAAGTGCAGCCTGATCACAGCTCTGAGATTAGGGCAGTGCCTAATCGTCGACAACCTGCGCGGCCCTCGGCGAGTCTCGTGACGCGCACGGAAGAGCTCGCGGCGCACGGAAGAGCTCGCGCCGCACGGAAGAGCTCGCGCTGCACGGAAGAGGAGGCGGGAGATGCACCTGGACGAGGCATACGAGCGGATGCACCGCTACGGGCCGGAGTTTGGCGGCGACGAAGAGGGCAATCACGGCATGACCAACCACGGCCCGATGGCGGTGGAGGTCATGCTGCGCCGCGGCCTCGACGTGGACGTCACACGGTGGGTCGACCGCTACGTCGGCCGGCTGGCCGAGCTGCCGGCGCCGTCCGGTCCGATCAAGGACTGGACCCGCGCGCTCGGCGATTACCGCCGGCTGCCGGACTGGCGCGTCTTCTTCGCCGCGCAGCTGGCCGAGCGCTCGTGGACGGACGTGCTCGGCACCTGGTGGCCGCGGCTGCTGCCCGGCATCGCCGCCGGCTCGACCCACGGCGTCATCCGGGTCGGCCACGCCGTCCGGGCCCTGCGCGGCGGGGCGGGCGAGCCGGCCCGCGACGAGCTGGCGCACGGCCTCGCGTTCTGGGCCGCGCGGTACCTTCCGCTGCCGCGCGCTCGCCCGCGCGGCACGCTGCCGGCGGCGGTGGCGCTGGACCGGGTCACGCGGCTGGCCGACCAGACCGGCTTCATCGCCCACCGGGCGGCCCGGCTGGCCACGACCGCGGGTGGACGGACAGCGTCGCCGCGATGCGCCCCGCGGAGGCATCGCGGGCACCGGCGGCGCTGGCCGAGCTCGTGACCGCGGCCGTGCGCGGGTACCGGTGCTCACGGCCCGGCCGCACCGGTACTGCTGGTCCACACGGCGACCGCGCCGAACGCGGTGCGGCACTCGCTGCCGAGCCTGCCCGAGTCGGTGTGGGCGGACAGCGCCGCGCACGTGTGGACCGCCGTCGCCGCGATCCAGGCGATGTACGCGCCGGCCCGCGTCACCTCCCGCCGCACGCCGGCCCCGAGCGGAAACGACACCGGGGCCGAGGCGCTGCACCGCGCGGCCGGCCACGGCGACGAGCACGTCATCAAGTTCACCGACACCGCCGTCGACGCGTTCGACAGCTGCGGCGATCCCGGCCTGCTGGCCGCCGCCGGGCTGGCCCGCGAGATGATCCCCCGCCCGTGACGGCGGAGGGATTCGCTAGCTCCCTGCTCATCTCAGCGACATCACCAAGATCAGGAAATCACCCGAAGGAGAACACCGTGGGAAGCATCAAATCCGGCCTGTTCATCTCGCTCGACGGCGTCGTAGAGTCACCGAACTCGTGGCACTTCCCGTACTTCAACGACGAGATGGGAGCGGCCGTCGGAGCGATGATGGCCGGTAACGACGCCATGCTGCTCGGCCGCAAGACCTATGCCGAGTTCGCGAGCTACTGGCCCACCGCCGACCCCGACGACCCGGTCACCGCCCAGATGAACGGCACCCGGAAATACGTCGTGTCGACCACGCTCACCGACCCGGCCTGGCAGAACTCCATCGTCGTCAACGGTGACGTGACGGCGGAACTCACCCGGCTCAAGCAGGACCAGCAACTCGGCACGACCGGCAGCGGGACGCTCGTCCGCTGGCTGCTCGAGCAGGGGCTGCTGGACGAACTGCACCTGCTGGTGCACCCGCTGGTGGTCGGCAAGGGCAAGAAGCTGTTCGACAACGGCACGCAGGTTCCGCTGCGGCTGCTGTCGTCCGCCACCTTCAGCACGGGCGTCCTGCACCTGGTCTACGCTCGCGCGGCCGAGTAGCAGGCCGGCCCGCAGCCAAGCATGCGGGAAGATGCGGCGCCCGGGTATCGCCGACTGGGATAGCGCCTTCGCCGGGCCTTCCTCATCCTGGCCCGGGCGTACCGCGGCTGAGCTGCGCGGACGCTAGCAGCTGCGGGCCGTTCAGCAGCCAGCAGGACAGCTGGCCCGGCGCGTGGCTGGCGGTCAGCCGGACGTCGTAACCGGGCAGGATCGGGCGCCGGTACTCCAGTTCGCCGCGGGCGGGCAGCCAGTCGAGCCCGGCCAGGACGTCCTCGGCCGCGGCCCAGGCAATAGCGTTATTAACGTGGCCCGCGGTGTCGAAGTCGCTGGCCCGCAGCGGCCACGCCCGGCCTGCCTGCCCGGCCGGCCCGGGCCGTGGCGGCCCGGGCAGCGACAGCCGCGCCGACACCGTGCGGCCGCCGGTGGCATCCCCGTACCGGCGGTAGAACTCCGGCCCCAGCGGAACGGGGCGGCCATCCTCGCGCCCGACGGCCGCCCAGACCGCGACGGCCTGCATCAGGTCCGTGCCGGACCTGCTCACGGTCGTCGTGCGCTCGGCCCACCGGGGCCCGGTCGCCGAGCAGAACGTTCGCAGCGACAGCGGGTCGCCGCGTGCCGGGTAGCCGCCGATGGCCACCGAGACCCGGCGCACCAGCCAGTCATAGGGTTCGCCCCAGCCCGAGTCGGCCAGGTCGTCCTCCGCCGCGTCCTGCAGGTAGCGGGCCAGGGCATCCAGCCGGAGCCGGCCGGCGGCGGTTACCTCCGAACTCCGGATGGCCCGCGCGACGGTGAACACGCGGCCGTGCGCCGGATCGGGCACGAACGACGGCGCCGATGATCCGCTGGGGTGGAACAGGACGGATTCCATCTCCCGCATTGTCCCCGATGCCGGCCAGCGGCCGGGCGGGCGGGCCGGGCGGTCACCGGGGTTCCGCCGGCAGCCGGGCAGTCACCGGGGTTCCGCCGGCAGCCGGGCAGTCACCGGGCTTCGGCCGGCAGCCGGGCAGTCACCGGGCTTCGGCCGGCAGCCGGGCAGTCACCGGGCTTCGGCCGGCGGCCGGGCGGTCACCGGGCTTCGGCCGGCGGCCGGGCGGGCCTCGCGGCCGGGCGGCCCTCGGTGCTCAGCAGCACGACCACCGAGTCGGCGCCGACGCCGAGGACAGCCCGGCGGGTATCGCTGCCCGGCCCGGTCAGCGCGGCCCGGGCGCCGGCCAGCGCCGCCGCGCCGCTGGCACCTGAGGACACGCCAAGGTCACCGAGATCGGCAACCGCGCGGGCGGCCGCGTCGTCTGGGACGGCGACCGCGGCATCGAGCCCGTCCCGGAGGAACGGCCAGGCCAGGCTGGATGGCGTGCCGCAGTTGAGTCCAGCCATATTTGTCGC
Source organism: uncultured Actinomycetes bacterium (assembly GCA_963707065.1). Classification (GTDB taxonomy): domain Bacteria; phylum Actinomycetota; class Actinomycetes; order Streptosporangiales; family Streptosporangiaceae; genus Palsa-506. Next base: position 25,154 of record CAVPPJ010000052.1, on the reverse strand, counting down.
GCCGGTGGAAATCGACCTTGGCCGTCCGGCCTCGAGGCTCGCCAGCACGCACGCGGCGGCCTCCGGCTCGACGCACAGGACGGCGGCGGGGTGCTGCCCGGCGCGGCTGCGGTAGTGGGTGATGATCGCCTGGGCAAGTGAGCCGACGCCGGCCGGCACCACCACCAGGTCCGGCCCGGCGACACCCGCGCTGGCAAGCTGCGCATCGACCTCGGCGGGCATGGTCCCGTAGCCCTCGACGATGCGGGCGGGCACTTCCTCATAGCCAGGCCAGGCCATGTCCTGCACCAGCACCGCGGTCCCGTCCGCGGCGGCCGTCCGGGCGGCCTGGGCGACGGCATCGTCGTAGGAGCCGGCCACGGCGGTCACCATGGCGCCCTCGGCGGCGATCGCCGCGACCGCGGCCGCCGGGATGAGCTGCGGCACGAGCACATGCGCGGGCAGGCCGATCGCGGCGGCGAACCGGGCCACCGCGCGGCCGTGGTTGCCGTCAGTGGCGGTGACCAGGGTCAGGTCATGCCCGGCGGCCGCGGCCCGCAGGGCGCCGAGGGTCAGCGGGCCCCGCAGGCCGGCCCGGGCGGCGAGGACCTGCGCGATCGCCCAGCAGGCGCCGAGGGCCTTGAACGCTGGCAGGCCGAGCCGGGCGGACTCGTCCTTGACGAAGAGCCGGGCGACATTGAGCTCGCGGGCCAGCACGGGCTGCTCGGCCAGCGGCGTCGCGGCATACCCGGGCAGGCCGGCGTGGAAGGCGAGCGCCTCGGCCGGCGCGGCGGCGCAGCGCCAGTCGCGGGCCCCGCGATGGGCATACCAGCGCGGCAACCCGGCCGGGACTTGGGTCATGGTCACATCGTCCATCGTCAGGGACAGCGCGATATCCGGTCTAGCGAATGTTCCCAGCCACATCGCCGGAACCGCTGCGGATGTCGTCGGTCAGCCGGCCGCGTTCGCTCTTATCCGCACGCCATGTCCGGTTCGCCGGATCTTCGCGGCCATACGGCGCGGCGCCAGGCGGTGGCCCGCCGTGCCGGCCTTCCGCAACCCGCCGTGCCGGCCGTCCGCAACCCGCCGTGCCGGCCTTCCGCAACCCGCCGTGCCGGCCTTCCGCAACCCGCCGTGCCGGCCTTCCGCGACAGCCTGCGCCTTGCCCTGGCCGGCCGGCACTAGGCTCTGAACCGATGACCAACGACGACGACCGGGGTGCCGGCGATCAGGAGCCGGCCGACTCATCCGGAACCGGGCAGCGAACGCAGGGAAACGGGGCCAGCCGCGCCAGGCCGCGGAAACGCAGATCGATCCGGGCCGAGCTGCCGGTCCTGATCGTGCTTGCGCTCGTGCTGGCGCTGCTGGTCAAGACGTACGTGGTGCAGGCCTTCTTTGTCCCGTCGTCGTCAATGGAGAACACGCTCGATGTCGGCGACAGGTTCCTGGTCAACAAGCTCGTCTACCACTTCCGTGACATCCACCGGGGCGACATCGTGGTGTTCAACGGCACCGGCTCGTGGCTGGCGCCGTCGCCTTCCTCGCCCGAGCCGCTAGTCCGCCTCTGGCACTCGGTCGTCGGGCTGTTCGGCGTCGACCTGCCTAACGATGATTATGTCAAGCGGGTGATCGGGCTGCCCGGTGACCGGGTGGCGTGCTGCAACGCCCAGGGCCTGGTCACGGTGAACGGCGTGGCCCTGCATGAGTCGTCTTACCTGTATCCGGGGAACTCGCCGTCATCGATTCCGGTCGGCTCCTCCCGGTTCAGCGTCAAGGTGCCCCCCGGCCACCTGTGGGTGATGGGTGATCACCGGGAGGTATCCGAGGATTCCCGGCTGCACCGTGACGCCCCGGGCGGCGGCGCCATCCCGGAGAGCTCGGTGATCGGGCGGGCGTTCATGATCGTTTGGCCGCTGAGCAGATGGCGGATCCTGCCCATCCCGGCGACATTCGAGCAGGCTGCCTTCAGCCACGCCGCCGCCGCTGCCACGGCGCCGGCAGGCCCGGTCGCCCTCAGCCTGCTGGGCGCCGCGCCGCTGGCCTGGGCGCGCCGCCGCCGGCGCAAGCGGCGCCGTTCCAGATAGCGGCACCCCCGGCCAGGATCCTCCCGCCGGACCGGACTCCTCCCGCCGGACCGGACTCCTCCCGCCGGACCGGGCTTCCCCCGCCGGAACGCTCCTGCGCTTACTGGTCCAGGATCCGCAGCCGCTGCGGATCGTAGAACGGGGCGATCTGCAGCCGGGCGGGCACGTCGCCGGCCGGGGTGCGCACCCGGAAGTTGCCGCTTTTCAGCCACGGGCCGGTGACCCCGTCGCGATGGGCCACCTGGGCCAGCCCGACCGCGCCGCCGACTGTGTAGCCGTAAGCCGCGGCGCGGACATAGCCGGCCCACTGGCCATCGAGGAGCACCGGCTCGTTGCCGAAAAGATCGACGCCAGGGTCCTCGGCGAGCAGGCTGACGACGCGGCTGCGGGGCGGTCCCTCGGCCCGCGCCCGGAGCAGCGCGTGACGGCCGGTGAACCCGCCGGGCTTGTCCCACGCCACGGCGAAGCCGAGCCCGGCTTCCAGCGGGTTGTCGGTGTTGTCGATGTCCACGCCCATGTCGCGGTAGCCCTTCTCCAGCCGCAGGCCGGACATGGCCGACAGGCCGACCGGCCGGAAGCCGAGATCGCCGCCGGCGGCCATCAGGTCGTCGTACACGCCGAGCGCGTACTCGGCCGGCACATGCAGCTCCCAGCCAAGCTCGCCGACGTAGGTGACGCGGATGGCCAGTACCGGCGCGTAGCCGACGTGGATATGCCGCGCGGTCAGGTAGGGAAACGCCGCATTGGACAGGTCGGCATCGGTAAGCCGGGTGATCAGCTCCCGCGACGCGGGGCCCTGCACTGACAGCAGGGTCGTGCCCGAGGTGACATCGGTGACCGTGACGATCTCGCCCGGCCGCGTCGCCCGCCTGATCAGCGGCTCGATCCTGCGGTGAATGATGTCACTGGCCACCACCAGGAACTTCTCCGGCTCCAGGCAGGTCACCGTGACGTCCGCGACGATGCCGGCCGCCTCGTTGAGCCACTGGGTATAGACGATCCGGCCCGGGCCGAGGGTCACGTCGTTGGCTGACAGCCGGCTCAGCACCGCCGCCGCTCCCGGTCCCTGCACCATGAGCTTCGCCATCAGGCTCATGTCGAGCACGCCCGCGGCCTCGCGCACCGCGGCGTGCTCGCGCCCGACGATCGCGTGCGAATCCTGGCGCCGGTAGTCCAGGATGCTCACCGGCTCCTCCCCCGGGCCGGCGAACCACTCGGCGAACTCCCAGCCCGCCGAGGCGGCGAAGTGACCGCCGGCCGCGACCAGCCGCTCGTGCAGCACGGACCGGCGCACGTCCCGCCCGGTGGACGGCTTCCAGGCCGGCCAGACGCCGTCCCCGAACAGCACCCCGAGCTGCTCCACGGTGCGCTCGGCCCGGAACCGCCGCGACGTCTCATACGCCGCGGTCCGGTCGATGGCGACGCCGGTGGCGTCGACCGGCGGCACGCCGTCCACGATCCAGTGCGCGAGCATCTTGCCGACCCCGCCGCCGGACAGGATGCCGAGTGAGTTCAGGCCCGCCGCGACGAAATAGCCGTCCAGCTCGGGGGCCGGGCCGAGCAGCGGCCGGATGTCGGAGGTGAACGACTCCGGCCCGCAGAAGAACGTCCGTATCCCGATCTCCGGCAGCGACGGTACCCGGTTCATCGCCCCGGCCAGGTACGGCTCCATCCGCTCCCAGTCCGGCGGCAGGGTGCCGAACGAGAACTCCCTGGGCACGCCGTCCAGGGACCACGGCGCGCCGACGGGCTCGAACAGGCCGACCAGCATGCCGTCGCCCTCGGGCCGCAGGTACCCGTAGTTGTCCGGATCCTCGATGACCGGCAGGTCCTGGCTCATCCCGGGCACCTCGGCGGTCAGCAGGTAGTAATGCTCGGCCGCCTGCAGGGGCACCTGGACCCCGGCCAGCGCCCCGAACTGCCGCGCCCACATGCCGGCCGCGTTCACCACCACCTCGGTCTCGATCCGGCCCGCCTCGGTGCGCACCGCGCAGACCCGCCGGCCGCGGGTCTCGACGCCGGTCGCGGCCACCCCCTCGACGACCCGGACGCCCAGCTGCCGGGCGCCCTTGGCCAGCGACGTGGCCACGCCTACCGGGTCGGCCCTGCCCTCGTCGGCGACATAGAAGGCGGACAGCACGTCGTCGGTGCGGGCCAGCGGCCACATCCCGGCCAGCTCCCGCGGCGAGATCTCCACGTCGTCGACGCCGAATCCGTGCATCCAGGCACCTTCGCGCCGCAGCGCCTCGCGCCGTCGCGGGGTGGTGGCCAGCGAGATATGCCCGACGGCGCGAAACCCGGTGGAATGCCCCGTCTCCTGCTCCAGCCGGGCATACAGGTCACGCGAGTACCGGCTGAAGAACAGGGACGTCTCGTCCGTCATCCCGGCCGAGGTGATCAGCCCGGCAGCGTGCCAGGTCGTCCCGGCGGTCAGCTGATGCTGCTCCAGCAGTACCACGTCAGTCCAGCCCAGGTGCGCAAGGTGGTACGCGATGCTGCAGCCGATCACCCCGCCGCCGACGATTACTACCTGCGCCCGGCTCGGGGCAGCCCCGCCGGTCTTCATCGGGTCGATCGTCACGATGTACCTCCCTGGCCGGCCGGGGCCGCCGGCGCTGGCGCGGCTAGGCGTCCGTCCGGATGGCGCCGCTGGACTGGCGTATCTCGAGTTCGGGCTTGAACGTCACCTGCCGGTGCGTGTGCGCGTCGCTGGCCAGTGTTTCCGCCAGCAGCAGCTGGGCGGCGGTGCGGCCGAGCTGCTGGCGGGGCTGGCGGACCGAGGAGAGCGGCACGGCCGCGGCGGCGGCGAAGTCGATGTCGTCGTACCCGACGATGGCGATGTCCCCGGGGACCCCGATCCCGCGGCGGGTCATCTCCTGCAGCAGGCCGAGCGCGATCAGGTCGTTAGCGCAGAAGGCCCCGGTCGGCCGGCGCAGGCCGGCTGCGCCGCGATCGCCGCGCCGGCCTGCTGCCCGGCGTACGCGTTCAGCGCGCGGGTCTCGATCATCTGCAGGGCCGCGGGTGCCCGCCCGGCCCGGGCCAGGGCCCGGAGCGCGCCGTCGCGGCGGTCGGCGACCTGCCGGATGCTGAGCGGCCCGCCGATGTAGGCAAGCCGCTGATGGCCGCCGTCGATCAGGTGGGACATCGCGACATCGCCGCCGAGGACGTCGTCGACGGCGACCGAGCACTGCCCGCCGGACGGCGACGTGGCGTCGACCAGGACCACCGGCGTGCCGCGCCGCTGCAGCAGCGCGAGCCGCTCGTCGGCGCCGGCCACCGGGGTGATCAGGATGCCCTGGACCCGGTGCTCCTCCAGCAGTTCCAGGTAGCGCGTCTCTTTCGGCAGCTGGTCATCGCTGTTGCACAAGATGACGGCTAGCCCGGCCCTGCTCGCCTCGTCTTCCACGCCGCGGGCCACGTCGGTGAAGAACGGGTTCGCCACGTCCAGCACCACCAGGCCGATGATCCGGCTGCGGCCCGCGCGCAGCTGCCGGGCCGACTCGTTCCGGACGAAGCCGAGCTCCTTGATCGCCTCGTGCACCCGGCTCGCGGGTAGACAGCGCCACGATTTCCGGCCGGTTGAGCACGTTGGACACGGTGCCCACCGAGACGCCGGCGCGCGCCGCGACTTCCCTGATGCTGACCGGCGCGTTCACCGACGTCCTCCCTGATGAGACTGACAGTGTCTGGTCCGCTCTTGGAACGTGTCAAATATCGTCGGGCTGCCCGGCCCGCGCGGCAGCCGCGCGCCACGGCGCCGCCGCCCCGGCCGGCTCGTACCGCCGCAGCGGCAGCCAGGCGCGGAGCAGCCCGCGCAGGCCGGCCAGGTCCCCGGGCGCGGCACCGAGCCGCCGGGCCTGGACGACGATGTTGCCGATAGCCGATGCCTCGGCCGGGCCGGCTACCACGGGCAGGCCGCAGGCATCGGCGGTGAGCTGGCAGAGCAGCTCGTTCCGGGAGCCGCCGCCGACGATGTGGACCGTATCGGCGTGCCTGCCGGACAGTTCCTGCACGGCGGCGACAGCGCGGCGGTGGGCGAGCGCCAGGCTGTCGATGATGCAGCGGACGATCTGCGCCCGGCCGGACGGGGCCGGCTGGCCGGACCGCTCGCAGGCCGCGGCGATCCTGGCCGGCATGTCGCCGGGCGCCAGGAAACCGGGGTCGGCCGGGTCGATGACGCAGTGCAGCGGCGCCGCCCTGGCCGCCGCGGCCAGCAGTGGTTCCAGCCGGACCGGCTGCCCGGCGGCGGACCAGGTCCGGACGCATTCCTGCAGCAGCCACATGCCCATCACGTTCCGCAGGTACCGGATCGTCCCGTCGACCCCCGTCTCGTTGGTGAAGTTGGCCCGGCGGCTGGCCTCGGTCAGCACCGGCTGGTCAAGCTCCATGCCCACCAGGGACCACGTCCCGCAGGAGATATAGGCGAAATTGCCGCCGCTGGCCGGCACCGCGGCAACGGCCGATGCGGTGTCATGCGAGCCGACCGCGACGACCGGGAGCCCGGGCCGCAGCCCTGCGTCAGCCGCGACCCCGGCCAGCACGGGCCCGATCAGCTCGCCGGGCTGGCGCAGCGCCGGGAAGATGCCCGGCGGGATCCCGGCGCGTCGCATCAGCCCGGTGGCCCAGGTCCTGGCCGTGATGTCGTACAGCTGCGTGGTCGACGCGTTGGTGACCTCGGCGCCGGTCTCGCCGGTGAGCCAGTAGCCGAGCAGGTCGGGGATGAGCAGCAGCGACGCCGCCGCCCGGAGCTGCGGTGTGCCGGCCGCCGCGGCCAGCTGGAAGATCGTGTTGAACGGCTGCTGCTGGATGCCGGTGACCGCGTAGAGCTGGCCTGCCGGGACCCGCCGCAGGATGGACGGCATCGCCCCGGCCGTCCGCGCGTCGCGGTAGTGCACCGGATTGCCCAGCAGCGATCCGGCGTGGTCGAGCAGCCCGTAGTCGACGCCCCAGGAGTCGATGCCGACGCTGTCCAGCTCGCTGGTCCTGGCCGCGGCCCGCAGCCCTTCGAGCATGCCGCGATGCAGCCGGAGGATGTCCCAGTGCAGGGTCCCGCCCGCGGCAACGGGTACGTTCGGGAACCGGCCAGCCTCGGTGAGCTCCAGCCGCCCGCCGTCGAGCCGGCCGCGGATCACCCGGCCGCCGGACGCGCCGAGGTCGACGGCCGCGACCGTGGCCGCGCCGCTCACCGGATCACCAGGCGCCCGGCCAGCGGTCCGGCCGGCGGCCTGCGGCGGGGTACGGCGCTCATCGCAGGAACGCCGCCGCCACCCCGCCATCGACCGGGATGTGCAGGCCCGTGGTCACCGGCAGTTCGCCCGCCGTCAGCGCCACCACGGCGGCGGCGACGTGCTCGGGCAGTACCTCGAGCTTGAGCAGGGTCCGGCGGGCGTAGAACGCGCCGAGTTCCTCCTCGGGCACCCCGTAGACGGCCGCCCGCTGCGCGCCCCAGCCGCCGGCGAAGATGCCGGAGCCCCGTACGACGCCATCCGGGTTGATGCCGTTTACCCGGATGCCGAGCTCGCCGAGCTCGGCGGCCAGCAGCCGGACCTGGTGCGCCTGGTCGGCCTTGGCCGCGCTGTAGGCGATGTTGGCCGGCCCGGCCGCGACGGAATTCTTGCTGCAGATGTAGACGATGTCGCCGCCCGTGCCCTGCGCCCGCATGACGCGCGCGGCCTCCCGGGAGACCAGGAAGGATCCCCTGGCCATCACGTCATGCTGGAGGTCCCAGTCGGCCGTGGTGGTGTCCAGCAGCGGCCTGGAGACGGACAGCCCGGCGTTGTTGACCACGAGGTCCACGCCGCCGAACGCGAGGGCCGCCCCGCACAGCGCCGCCGCGACGCCGTCCTCGCTGGTCACGTCCGAGGTAACGCCGACCGCTACGTCGGCGGAGCCGATGTCCGCGGCTACCTGCCGGGCGGCGTCGCCGTCCCGGTCGGCCACCACCACGCAGGCTCCCTCGGCGGCCAGCCGCCGCGCGGTGGCCCGGCCGATCCCGGACCCGCCGCCGGTGACCAGCGCGATCCGGGTTGCCAGCGGCCGCGGCTTCGGCCGCCGGCGCAGCTTGGCCTCCTCCAGCTCCCAGTACTCGATCCGGAACTTCTCCGCCTCGCTGATCGGGGCGTAGGCGGACACCGACTCGGCGCCGCGCATCACGTTGATCGCGTTGACGTAGAACTCCCCGGCCACCCGCGCCGTCTGCTTGTCCGCCCCGTAGCTGAACATCCCGACCCCGGGCACCAGGACAATCGCCGGATCGGCGCCGCGCATCGGCGGGGACGACGGGCCGGCCTGCCGCTGGTAGTAAGCCCGGTACTCCTCGCGGTATACCGCGTGCAGTTCCAGGAGCCTGCTGCGTACCAAATCCATAGAGGCCGAAGGGGGCAGGTCGAGTACTAGCGGCGCGATCTTCGTGCGCAGGAAATGATCCGGGCATGAGGTGCCGCGCGCGGCCAGCTCCCGGTGCCGGGAACTGGCCAGGAAGCCGAGCACGGCGTCGTTGTCGGTGAAATGCCCGACCTGGGGATGGTCGGTGGCGGCCAGCCCCCGGAGGACGGGCGCCAGCTCGGCGGCGCGGGCGCGGCGCTCGGCGGCGGGCAGCGGCTGGTAGCCGGCCAGCACCGGGCCGAACGGATCCGGGCGCCCCGTCTCGTCGAGAAACCGCTGCGCGGCGCCGATGATCTCGAGCGAGTTTGCCTCGCACTGCGCGCTGCTCGCGCCCCAGGCCGTGATCCCGTGCCCGCCGAGTATCACGCCGATCGCCGCCGGGCTGGCCCGCTGGAACTCGGCGATATCGAGGCCGAGCTGGAACCCCGGCCGCCGCCACGGCAGCCAGCCGACCCGGTCGCCGAAACACGCGCGGGTGAGCGCCTCGCCGTCGGCGGCGGTGGCGAGCGCGATGCCGGAATCGGGGTGCAGGTGGTCGACGTGCGGCAGGTCGAGCAGCCCGTGCATCGCGGTGTCGATGGACGGCGCGGGGCCGCGCCCCATGGCCGGCCCCGCCACCCCGCCCAGGCCATGCAGGCAGTAGTCGAACGCCGCCACCATCTCATCCTCGCGCCCGGCGCCCGGGTAGACGCCGGGCAGCGCGCGGAGCCGGTCCAGCCGCAGTACCGTGAGGCCGGCCGCGGTCAGGGTGCCGAGATCGCCGCCGGAGCCCTTGACCCAGAGCAGCTGCACTGGCTGGCCGGTGACCGGGTCGGCCGCCTCGCCCTTCGCCGAGGTGTTGCCGCCGGCGTAGTTGGTGTTGCGCGGATCGGCGCCGAGCCGGTTGCTGCGCTGCAGCAGCGCGGCGACCTCGGGCGGTTCCTGCGGCGTCATGCGTGCCTCCTTGCCGGTCTGGTAACCCTATGGATCCGGCTTTGAGCGGGTTGGGTGCCGTTGAAAGCCGGATCCACCGGCACGCCGCGGCGCTGGGAGCGGGCATTGGCGGGCCGGCGGGCGCTAGCTGCCCCAGCTGGCTGGGGTCCCGCCGATGCGTTCGGAGATGATGCGCTGGCCGTAGCCCGACTGGTGATAGGCGGCGACCGGGTCGGGGGCCAGCCCCATTTCCTCGCGCAGGCTGGCGAGCAGCGGGCGGACGTCGGTGTCGTAGGCGTCCATCAGGACCGCGTGAGCGCCGAGCACGTCGCCGGCCTGCTGGGCCGCGGCCAGGGCACCGGCGTCGACCAGGAGGGCCTTGGCCGTCGCCTCCTGGACGTTCATCACGCTGCGGATCTGCGCTGGGATCTTCGGCTCGATGTTGTGGCACTGGTCCAGCATGAACGCGACGCCGGACGCCGGGCCGAGCGCGCCGGCGGTCACCACCTCGTGCAGGATCCGGAACAGCTGGAACGGGTCAGCGGCGCCGACCATCAGGTCATCGTCGGCGTAGAACCGGCTGTTGAAGTCGAAGCCGCCGAGCCGCCCGGCCCGCAGCAGGAGGGCCACGATGAACTCGATGTTGGTGCCCGGCGCGTGGTGGCCGGTATCCACGACGACCGCCGCCTTCGGGCCGAGCGCGACGCAGTGCAGATAGGAGGTGCCCCAGTCCGGGACGTCCGTGGTGTAGAACGACGGCTCGAAGAGCTTGTACTCCAGCAGCATCCGCTGGCCGGGTCCGAGCCGCTGGTACACCGCGTGCAGTACCTCGGCGAGCCGGTCCTGGCGGGCGCGGATGCTGTCCTGGCCCGGGTAGTTGGTGCCGTCGGCGAACCACAGCTTCAGGTCGGCCGAGCCGGTGGCGTCCATGATGTCGACGCATTCCAGCAGGTGGTCCAGTGCCTTACGGCGGATCCGCGGGTCCGGGTTGGCCACGCTGCCGAGCCGGTAGTCGTCGTCCTGGAAGACGTTCGCGTTGACGGTGCCGATCCGGACGCCGGCGTCGGCGGCATGCCTGGACAGGGCGGCGTAGTCGGCCACCTTGTCCCACGGGATATGCACGGCCACGCTCGGCGCGACGCCGGTGAACTGGTGGACCTGAGCCGCGTCCAGCACTTTCTCCTGCGGCGTGCGCGGAACGCCCGGCTGCGCGAAGACCTTGAAGCGGGTCCCGGTATTGCCGAACGCCCAGGACGGCAACTCGATCCGCTGGTCGCGCAGCGCTTTCTTCACGGCGGCGTTCTCGCGCGCAGATCCCATGGCTGCCTCTCGCTGCTGCTATTGCTGTCGTCGCGCTCAGGTTATGGAACGTTTCAATATGAGCAGTAGTGTCAAGCTGGCCAGGGCCGGTGTCAAGGGGGTTTGAGCAAAATGACCGACTTGTCACCACCGGGCGCCGGGCGCTGAAGGCGGGCTTGCGTCCGGCACCGGCTGCCGGAAAGCGGCGGTAGTCGCCGGTCAGGGCTGGGGGATCCTGCGTCCGTCCATGCCCCACCAGCGGTCGCAGCCCGTGCAGCCGAGCAGGTCCCCGGACTCGCCTGAGGTGATCCCGACCGTGCCGCCGCAGCGGCAGCGATCCCCGTGCGCGACTCTGCGCGCCAGTTTCCGCACGGTTAGCCCGGGCGCGCCGTCAACGGGGCGCGTTTCGCTGCGCACAAACATGACGGCCACGGCAATGCAGACCACGAGCACCACGAAACCGGCGGTCAGCACGTAGCCCAAATTGCGCCTCCTGCGGCGAGATGTACACCGACGGTACTGCGTGTCCGGACGGACGGGTAGTCGTTATGACGCTCCCTGTAATGACCGTACCCCGGCTATAGCGCGAGGCCCATCACGATGGAATCCCACAACTCGCCGCTCGCGCGCCGGTACTGCCTTACTCGTCGCCCTTCCTCGGCGAAGCCGAACTTGCGGTACAGCCCGATCGCGGCCGTATTGTGCGGGAATACCTCAAGGCACAGTTTGTGCAGCCCGCGTCCGCGCGCCCAGCCAATCGCCGCCTGCAGCAGCGCCGAGCCAACCCCGTGCCTGCGCCAGTCGCGCTCGACGAGCATCCCCAGCTCGCCGAAGCCATGGCGGCTGACGCTGACGTGAAGCGTCCCGACAATCCGGCCGTCGGCAATGGCCACGACGGACTCCGCCGCACTGCGCGCGAATCCCGCGGCGCGTTCCTCGATGTCGACCGGTGGCTCGGTCGCGATCCCGTCACGCTCCTGCGCGACTGCCGCCATCAGCGCCGCCATCGCCCGGCCGTCGTCCGCCCGGGCCGGTCGCACCACGAAGTCAGCCATCGCCACATGCTCGCATCATCGCGGACGCCCCGGCCGGGGCGTCCGTCTAGGGTGATCGGGTGCTGAGGCGCGGGCAGGCCGGATTCGCGGCGGTGGTCGTCGTGACGCTGGTGACCCTCCGGATGGCCGGCCGCAGTCGCCGCGGTTGGTGAGCCGTTAGTTTCTTCGTATGTCCACGGAAGCGGCGGAAGCTGCGGAGCTCGAGGTCGGGAACCGGACGGTGCGCATCTCCAACCCGGGCCGGGTGTACTTCCCGGCGCGCGGCGAGACCAAGCTGGACCTGGCCCGCTACTACCTGTCGGTCGGCGACGGCATCGTGCGCGCACTGCGCGAGCGGCCGTGCATGATGCACCGCTTCCCGTCCGGGGTGACCGGCGAGAAAGTGCACCAGAAGCGGATTCCGCACGGCGCTCCCGGCTGGCTGGAGACAGTGCGGGTGAGCTTCCCGCGCTACGGCCGGCACGCGGACGAGCTGTGCGTCACCGAGCTGGCCAGCGTCGTGTGGGCGGTGCAGATGTCGACCGTGGAGTTCCATCCGTGGAACTCGCGGCGGGCCGACACCGAACGGCCGGACGAGTGGCGCATCGACCTGGACCCCATGCCGCGCTGCGGGTTCGACGTGGTGCGCAGGGTCGCCCACGTCGTGCACGAGATACTCGGTGAGCTGGGCGCCACCGGCTGGCCGAAGACCTCGGGCGGCAACGGCATGCACGTCTACGTCCGGATCGAGCCGCGGTGGGGCTTCGCCGATGTCCGGCGGGCTGCCCGCGCCTTCGCCCTGGAGGTCGAGCGCCGCGCACCCGGCGACGTGACGACCACCTGGTGGCGCAAGGACCGTGATCCCGCCATGCTGTTCGTCGACTACAACCAGAACGCGCGGGACCACACGATCGCCAGTGCCTACTCGGTGCGCGGGGTGCCGGAAGCAACCGTGTCCACCCCGATCAGCTGGGACGAGATCGATGACGTGGAGCCGCGCGAGTGCACCATCGCCACCGTGCCCGGACGCTTCGCCAGGCTCGGTGACCTGCATAAGGGCATCGACGACGACGCCTACTCGCTGGACGCCCTGCTGGACTGGGCGGACCGCGACGGCCTTGACTAGAGCCTTCGCCGCCGGCCAGCGCCCGGCTCGGTCCTGCCCGCGATGTCCATCATGGCAAAGTGGTTCACGGACCCGAGCAGGCGCTGACCGCCCGCGAGCTCACCGAGGGCTGCCGGTCATCGCGCAGCACATGAAAGGCAAGGACCTATGAATCCGCTGCACCGGATGGCCGGCCGGGCGGTTGACCGCATGGTTGGCCTGCCGTCGGCAGCGGTGCCTTACGCGGTGCGGCCCGATGTCGGGGTTCCGATGGCCGACGGCGTTGTCCTGCTCGGCGATCATTACCGGCCTGCCGGGCCTGACCGGCCGCTTCCGGTGGTGCTGATCCGCTCGCCGTACGGCCGGGCGGGCTTCACGGGCCTGCTGTTCGCCGCCCCGCTGGCCCGCCGGGGCTTCCAGGTGTTCATCCAGAGCACCCGCGGGACCTTTGGCTCGGGCGGCCAGTTCCGCCCGTTCATGTCCGAACGGGAAGACGGGCTGGCCACGGTCGGGTGGCTGCGCGATCAGCCGTGGTGTGACGGCCAGGTGTCCATGACCGGCGGCAGCTACCTGGGCCATACGCAGTGGGCCATCGCGCCGTATGTCGATCCGCCGCTGCGGTCGGTGTCGCTCAACATCACCGCGGCGAAGGTCAGCACCGTTTTCTACAATCACGGCGCGCCCGGCCTCCAGAACGCGCTGGGCTGGACCGGGCTGATCGGCAGGCAGGAACGAGGCGGCCTGCCCAGCGCCATCCCGAACCCGCGCCAGCTAGCCCGGATGAAGCGGGCCTTGCGGAAGGTTCCGCTGCAGGCCGCCGACGTCGACGTCGCGGGCGCGCCGGTCGCGTTCTGGCGGGACTTCGCCGAGCACGCCGCAGCGGCCGACGAGTTCTGGGCGGGTGCCGATCATGACGGTGCCGACCTGACCCGGCTTCCGCCGGTCAGCATGGTGACGGGATGGTGGGACCTGTTCCTGCCCGGGCAGTTGCGCGACTACGCGGCTATCCGGGCAGCCGGGGTCACCGCGCGGATCACCGTCGGGCCCTGGCTGCACGCCGAGCCCGGCGAGGTCAAGGCCATCACCCGGCAGGACGCCGCCTGGCTGGGCCACCACCTGCACGGCGGCCCGCCGCCGCCAGGCGCGCCAGTTCGGGTATACCTGCAGGTCGCGGGCACCTGGCTCGACTTCGAGGAGTGGCCGCCGGCGTCCGCCGAGGGCACCGCCTACTACCTGCGGCCCGGCGGCGGCCTGAGCCTGGACGCGGAGCCCGGCGATGCCGCGCCCGCCGCGTTCGTCTACGACCCGGCGGACCCGACGCCATCGGCGGGCGGGCCGCTCCTGCAGCCGCCGGGCAAGCAGGTCGATAACGCCGCGATCGAATCCCGGCCTGATGTCCTGACCTTCAGCACCGATCCGCTGGCCGCCGACCAGGATCTAGCGGGGCCAGTCAGCGCCCGCATCTTCGTGCGCACCAGCCGTCCGTACGCCGACCTTTTCGTCCGGGTCTGCGATGTTGACGGCAAAGGCGTGTCCCGCAACATCGTCGACGGCATCCGGCGGCTCAGTCCGCAGACCGTGCCCGCTCCGGATGTCCAGGCCGGCCACGACGGAGTCCTGGCGGTGGACGTGGAGCTCTACCCGACGGCCTACCGGGTGCAGGCCGGGCACCGGATCCGGGTGCAGGTCAGCGGAGGTGCGTTCCCCCGGTTCGCCCGCAACATGGGCACAGCAGAGCCGTTCGGCACGGCGACCAAGGCGCTGCGGTGCCGGTTCGAGGTCTATCACGACTCACGGCACCCCGCGCGCGTCCTGCTCCCGGTCCTGCCCGCGGGCGGTCCTCCCACGGCCGGGGTGTGACCAGCGAGAACCTGGAGAAGCAGGCCAGCGTCTGCGTTTCCGCCGGTCTGGATCACGGCCACCCGCTTGCCAGCCGCTTGCGAGCGCTCCGCCAGCAGCCCGGCCAGGGCGAGCGCGCCGGCCGGCTCCGCGACATTGTGAGTAGCCGCGAACAGGACCCGCATCGCCTCGGCCGCGTCGTCTTCGCTGATGGTCAGGACGCGGGCAGCGCCGGCGCAGATGACCGAGATGGCACCGGCATCCGGGACCCGGCACGCCACCCCGTCGATGAACGTGCTCGCCGTGTCGGTGGCGACAACCCGCCCGGCGGCCACCGAGCGCGCCGTTGCCGGGGCCTCCTGCGCTACCACCCCGACGACCTCGGTACGCAGGCCGAGGAGATCCCGCACGCCGATGATGCCGCTGATGCCGGAGCCCATCCCCACCGGCACGTAGACGGTGTCAAGCTCTCCGGCGGCATCGAACAGCTCCCGTGCGTACGTCGCCACGCCCAGCACCAGGTCCGGGTGGTAGGCGGGAACGATTTCCAGCCCGCGCTCGGCGCCGAGTGCGCCGGCCTGCTCACGTGCTGCCTGGTAGTCGTGGCCGTACACGATCAGCTCGGCGCCGAAGCCGCGCATGGCCGCGTTCTTGCCCGGGCTGTTGCCCTCCGGGACCACGATCGTGACGCCGAGCCCCGCGGCCCGCCCGGCGAACGCCAGGCTCTGGCCATGGTTGCCGCGGGTGGCGGACACGATGCCCTTGACCTCCGGCCGGCCGGTGCGCAGCCGCTCGGCATAGACCAGGCCGCCGCGGACCTTAAAGGCCCCGGTGGGCGTGTGGTTCTCGTGCTTGACCCATACCTCGGCACCCACGTCATCCGCGAGCAGCGGCCACACGTACTGAGGCGTGGGCGGCACCCGCCGGCCGACCACGCCGGCCGCCCACGCGAGCTCCGCTGAACTGAATTGCATCTGCCAAGACTGCCATGCGAGGGTAGCTGAGGGAGGCTGGCGTGGAACGAGCCGCGATCGACCGGATCGAGCGCCAGATCAACCGCGAGGTGAAGCGGCGAGACCAGGCAGTTCTGGAGCCTGGCCTATCTACCGGGCCAGCGCTATCTTGACCGGCCGGTCTACCTGCTTACCAGCAGCGAGACGTTCTCCGGCGGAGAGGACTTCTGCTACACCCTGCAGGCGCAGGATCGCGCGGAGCTGATCGGCGAGACGACCGGCGGCGGCGCCCACCCGGCCAGGACGGTGCCGATCTCCTGGACCATGGCGATCTCCGTGCCGTTCGCGCGGTCGGTCAACCCGGTCACCGGAACGAGATGGGAAGGCACCGGCGTCGTGCCGGACATCGCCGTGCTGGCCGCCGAGGCCTACGACGTCGCGTACGGCAAGGCACGCGGCACGTACTGACGATCGACGTGCCCCCGCCCATCGCCGACGAGGCCCGCGCCGCCCTGGCCGGGCTGCCTGCCGCGGAGGATCCGGGAGGGCGATAACGAGCGATCGTCGGCACTGCCACCGGCCAGGGCAAGGCTCTCAGGGAACTCCAGCCGTGGCCCCGGGGCCGTGATTACCGCCGTCGGCCGAAGGCGAAGTAGGCGAGTGGCGCGCCGCCGAAGGCGTTGACGATGACCACCACCGGGGCCCATATCCATTTCGGTCCCCGGATCTGGCTGGCCGGCCGGCGCTTCATGTCGGCCAGCGCCGCCGTCTTGAGGCCGGCTTCGGCGACTGCCGCGGCAATCAGCAGCCCGCGGCTGCGCTTGCTGAGATCGCTCCACTTCCGGGCCGCCATGACATCCTCCGCATAGGCAGGGACTCCTGATGGTGCACCTTACATCGGCTGCCCGGATACCCGGTTTTCACGGCGCGGGGAGCGGGCCGCCTGCGGCTATATGCTCGCGTACTTCCGCGGCCTGGCGCGTAATGGCGTGCGCTCCGCTGGCCTCGGCGATCGCGGCCGCCTCATCGGCCAGCGCGAATGCCTCGTCGCGGCGGCCCTGCCCGGCGGCGATGTAGGCCAGCCCGACCAGGTTCGCGGCAACCCCTGGCATGAGCCCGATCTCCCGGCGAATCCGCGCCGACTCCTCCAGCCGCTCCCGGGCCTGGTCCGCCCGGCCGGCGACATGCGCTGCGATGCCCAGATGCCGGAGCGCGTCGGACATCGTCAGCTTGTCGCCGGCCCGGGCCGCGAGCTCGCAGGACTGCTCCAGGACGGGAACCGCGACATCGTTATCGTGCCGGACAACCTGGTGGAAGCAGCCGACCCAGAACAGTGACTCAGCCTCACCGGGCACGTCGCCGAGTTCCCGGTAGAGCTCGGCCGCGCGCTCGAACAGGACCAGCTCGCGCGGGTCCTCGGTGAGCTGCGCCGGATCGTTGTCCCGCTGCGCAAGGAATCGCCCGTGCATGACCCGGCCGCGGGCCAGGGCCAGGTCGGCCTCGACGGCGTCCAGTTCGCGGTCGGCCGCCGCCAGCACGCTGGCCTCGCCGCCGAAGACGAAACGCTCGTACAGCAGCCTGGCCCGCTCGATCCGCTCGTCCGCGCTCATCGCCGCCCGCCTGCCCTGATCCGCGCGCCGCGCCGGACGTCACCGGCCGGCCCGGCGCCGCTGCCTCACCCCTGTCCGAACCGCGAGTTTAACGGCCGCCCCGCCATGGCCGGGATGACAGAACGCGCCGCTGGATGGTCAGGCGGGAGGCCGGGTCAGGCGACCCGTCGTTCCGTAGTCATCTGGCCGCCAGCTGCCGCGCCCGGCCTAAGATCATGGCACTGGCGGCCCGGGCCGGCCGGGGACGGGAGACGCCGTGGTAAACGTGGTCATCACAGGCGGTGCCGGCTTTCTGGGCTCGCGCCTGGCCCGGGAGCTGCTGGCCGCGGGCTCGCTGGCGGTAGCGGGCAATGCGGCACGCCCGCTCTCGCGGCTGACTCTCATCGACCGGACGGGTGCTCCTGCGGACCTCGCGGCGGACGAGCGGGTGACCGTGATCCGCGGTGACCTCGGCGCGCTGCTCGGCCCCGGCGGCGCGGAAGGGGACGCGCTCGCCGGCGCTGGGGTGATCTTCCATCTGGCCGCGGCGGTCAGCGCGGAGTGCGAAGCGGATTTCGACCTCGGCATGCGGACGAACCTGCGCGGCACCGAGTCGCTGCTCGCGTCGTGCCGTGCGCTCGGCACGAATCCGGTCGTCGTGTTCGCGAGCTCCGTCGCCGTCTTCGGTGCGTCCGGCGAGCACCCGCTGCCGGCCGTCGTGGACGATCACACTCTGCCGAATCCGCAGTCCAGCTACGGGGTCCAGAAGCTCATCGGCGAGCAGCTGCTGGCCGACTACACCCGTAAGGGGTTCCTGCGCGGACGGGCCGTTCGGCTGATGACCGTCAGCGTGCGCCCGGGGCGGCCCAATGCCGCGGCGTCGGGCTTCCTGTCCGGCATCATCCGCGAACCGCTGGCCGGCGAACGCGCGATCTGCCCGGTCGACGCGGGGACTGAGGTGGCGCTTGCCTCGCCGGCCCGGGCCATCGACGGGCTGCTCTGCGCCGCCACGTCATCTGGCGAGGCCTGGGGCGGCCGGACAGCCGTCAACCTGCCGGCGCTCACCGTGACGGTCGCGGACATGGTCGCCGCGCTGGAACGGGCAGCCGGGCCGGAGGCGAGCGCACTGATCGACTGGGTTCCTGACTCCGCGGTGGCCAGGATCGTGACGAGCTGGCCAGCCCGGTTCAGGGCCAGCCGGGCGGCCCGGCTGGGCCTTGTGCCGGATCCGGATTTCGACTCCGTCATCAGCATGCATCTCGCCGGGACCCGGCACTGACGCAACACGGACGGGCTCAGCCCTGCCCGGCCTCCCGGGCCGCGCGCTCCACCCGGTTCCGGTAGTCCTGCCACCACGCCTGGTCGCCTGGCGGCATGTTGTCGTTGCCATCCCGCAGCCCGGCAGCCCCGTCGATGAGCTCCCGGACAATATCGGCATGACCGGCATGCCGGTCCGTCTCGGCGATCACGTGTACCAGGATCCGGTGCAGCGTCACCTCGCTGTGCTCATCAGGCCACCACGGCACATGGCCGGTCGCGTCCAGCGCCAGCGCGGCGATGGTCGCGTCCGAATGCGCCCACGCCCGGCGATACAGGCCGGTGATCTGCTCGCGCGACTCACCGGAGGCCGCCCACATGTCCGAGTTGGCCTCGTCCTCCGACCACGGCAGCGGCTCATCGAACGGGCGCCCGAAGGTGTCCCCGAAGTACCCCAGCTCGACGCTGGCCGAGTGCTTGACTAGCCCCAGCAAGTTCGTGCCGGTCGGCGTCATCGGGCGCCGGATGTCGTACTCCGCGAGCCCGTCGAGTTTCCACAGCAGGGCCTCGCGGGCGCCCTGCAGGTAATGGTGAAGGTCTGCTTTCGGATCCGATCGCGTCATGCCGGCATTCTGCCACCCGGCGCCGACAGCCCACCGGGTGCTCGCCATCACGCCATCACCCGGCAGCAGAGAGCTATTCCTTCGCCGATCCGGTCCGCGGCGCGCGCTGGAGCCGGTCCCGGCGCAGCGACCGCATCGGCTCGGCGAGTTCCATCGCGGTGAAGGCGGCCGGCCAGTCGGCCGGGCCGTACCCGGTGCCGAGGTCGCCATGATGAAGCTCGACCTCAACCAGCCGCCGGGTCAGCAGCTGGCTGACCGGGAATTGTGCTGAATCCAGGATCCGCACCGGGAACTGCCAGGCGTCATCGGGCAGCTGCCGGATGACGGTACGAAAGGCCATCGCCGAGTCGGCCAGGTCGGCCATCAGCTCCTTCGCGGCCAGACCTGCGCCGTGCTCGATGTCGGCCGCCCGTGCCTGCCCGCTGACGTACGCGGGGCGGTCCTGCCCGGCCCGTGCCCCGATCAGCAGGTTACGCATCGCGTCGGCGCCGCGGGCCAGGTGCGCGAGGACGTGCGCCCGCGTCCAGCCCGGCAGCAGCGATGGCGCCCGGAGGTCCGGCTCGGCGATGACGCGGGCGGTACCGAGCAAGCGCTGCGTCGCGGCGTCGATCTGGTCGCTCAACTGCCGTTGCGCAGCGTCCATCTGCCCACTTTAGAGCGTGTGATCCTGCAGTGATGTAACCGGCGCGATCGCCGCACTGGTCAGGAACCGCGGTTCGGCAGTTGCGACCGCCGTTGCGCTGATCGGGGGACTCGGGGCCTTCTGCGGAGCGGCCATTAACGTCCTGGTCAGTGTCAGCCTGGCCTCCGCTGCAACGGCCCGCATGACGCAAGCCACGGCCGCGCGCCCGGCTGGCGAAGAACCAGGGCGCACGCAGCCCGGCTTCGAAGCCACGGAAGGGGTCGCCGGGTGATTCCGCAGTTCCATCAGGGCCCAGACGGACCGTACTGGGTGCGGCCGCGCTATCGCCGCGAGAACTACCTCGTCGATCGAACTCGATGCGTGCGATCGAGTCTGAGCGTGGCGGCTACCTGACCGTCGACGATCTGACGGGCGAGCGCGATGGCCCATTCGTAGGCTGGGAGGAGATCAAGCGTTTCGATCGCGACGGGAAATACTGGGTCCGGCTACGCCAATCCGACGCGGACTACTGCGTGGACGTAGCGGTTACGCAGAGTGGACAAGTGTCGTTAAATTATCTTGCCGCTGCCATGCGCATCGCCGATGATTGCGGCCATGGCCACGACCCGACGAGCCGATATGTTCACCGCGGACGGCAAGCCGTCTGACGACGACCCGCGTGAGAACGGGCCAAGGCTGGGCGACGAGCGCACCACGCTGGTCGAATCCCTGCGCTGCCAGCGCCTCACGCTGGAGATGAAATGCTCGGGTCTTGATGCGGAGGCCATGGCGCGGCGTTCCGTTGAGCCGTCGACGATGTCGCTCCTGGGGCTGGTGCGCCACCTGGCGCAGGGGGAGCGTGCGACGTTCCGGGTAATGATGGCCGGGCAGGACGTGCCCCGGCTGTTCGGCTCCGGTGACGGTGATTTCGATGGTGCTGTTCCCGATCCCCAGGTGGTTGCGGAGGCGTGGGACGCATGGCGCGCGGAGGTGGACTTCGCCACCGGGTTCGTGGCCGGGGCGCCCAGTCTGGACATCACCGGCAACGATCCCTTGAATCAGCACGGCAGCGGCGGAGGGCTGATGTCGCTGCGCGAGGTGCTGGTCGGAACGATCGAGGAGTACGCCCGCCACATGGGTCATGTCGACTTGCTGCGCGAGCGGATCGACGGACGCCTAGGCCAGTAATGATCATGGGCAGGGCGCCGAACCCGTTGAGGTACAACGGAAGGAAGGACACCGGTATATGAAGATGGTCCTTCCGCAGATCAGGCTAGTGGGGTTACCGGGTCAGTCCCGTGCAGAACACCAGCCCCGTGAGGAGCAGGAGTTCGTGACGGTTCAGAGCGCCGAATCGCGTTCGGCACGGATGGCCCGGGTTTGCGGCACCGATAGCCCCGCCGAATCGTGTTCGGCACGGACGGCCTGTGCCGCGGTATTACGGCGGTCAGCGATCGCGAAATAGAGCACCGATGATCCGACGAGGACCGCCCCGAAGGCATCTCGGCCGGTCATGCCCTCACGGAGAAAGACCACCGCGCTCACGACACCGAACACGGGGATGAGGTTGAGCACCACAGCTGTCCGCGCGGCGTCGACCTGAGCGATCACCGTGTTGAATAGCAGGAAACTGACCCCGAATCCGCCGACACCAACGAGCACGGCAGCCAGCCAGAACCGGGGCGCTGCGGACATTGCCCTGGCTCCGGAGCCTGTGGTCCAGCGCGTGATGGTCACCAGCAGCGACACGAGCGTTGCCACCGTGAATTGCCATGCCGTCAGCGAGAGGGCATCCGAGCCGTCATCGAAACGCTTAGCCACAATCGTGTAGAGACTCGCGCTCAGGACGCCGCCAGCCACCAGGAGGTCACCGGCGGCCGTGCTGACGCCCGCGCCCGCGTCCGCGAGCACGGCCAGTCCTCCCAGGGCGACCACGATCGCGAGAATGGCTGGCCGAGTGACGGTCTCCCGGAGCAGCAAAGCGGCCAGCAGAACCACCAGCCCTGATTCGAGGCCGCTGATCACAGCACCGTGCACCGCGCTGGTGAGAGACAGGCCGAACGTGTCACCCAGGTAGGCCAAAGCCGGCTCGAGCAGGCCTAGCAGGGCAGGAAGCCACCACGACCCAGGCCGACGGTAGCCGCGTGCGAGCAGGGCGGCCCACAGAACACCCGCACCCGCCAGGAGCTCGACACTGAGAAGTGTCACGGGATCGAAGCCGCCCAGAGCATATTTCGTCCCGCTGACCGCCGCCCCCCACAGCCCGGCCGCCACGACCAGCGCGACAACGGGGCGGCGCAAACCAGTCATCCTGGTCACGGCATCCCAGCCCGGCCCGCTGGCGTTATGAGAGGAACTGCCCGTAGGCGTCACCCGCCCTGGCGCGCGGCCCGGGCACTGGGACCTCTCGTCAACCATGCCGGTTTGGCCACGCCGCCGCGGCGACGTCACTGGTGCTGGAACGGCCGTGCGGAACATCACAATGCCCCCGATCGCAGGACTGATCGATGCGACGGTACGCAGGCCAGTGCTGAGCGCGACTCGGGAGAGAGACCCCATATTTCAGGCGGAGCTCCCTAGATTTGCGTGACGGCCCCGCACAGTAAGTCCAAGCCAAGCCAGGACCTATGCCGGTCTCGGCGGGGCGCTGGGTGCCCGCCTACCGTGCTCGTAGCAGCCTTGCCGCCGGCGTGCGGGCGGCAAGCCGGCCAGGGATGGCGGCGGCGATGTTGGCGAGCACCAGCGCGCCGAGCGCAATGAGGATCACCGGCAAGACCGGAACGGTGGGCTCGGGAACGGCGTATATCGCCTGGGCGAACAGGACCCACAGCCGGCGCCCGAGGGCGACTCCAGCCGGGACGCCCACGGCGATCCCGATGACGGCAGCAACTGAGGCCTGCCAGGCCACGGCCCCCGCGAGCTGTCCGCGAGTGAAGCCGAGCGTCTTCAGCAGGGCGAGATCACGTCTCCGGCGGCGGACTGATGCGGCCAGCGTGAGGGCGAGAGCCGCGAGCGCGCCGGCGGCGAGCCCGGCGGCGAGGATGACCGGGGCAGCGCCCATAGTGCGGTAATTCACGATCTCCGCCGGGCGCTGTACCCCTAGGACGGCAACGCTGTAACCCCCGCCGCGGCCGTCGGGAACGGCCGCGAATGTGCGGTTGGCAGCATTAGCTATCCGTTCCAAGCCGGCCAGGGCGGCCGCGGCGCTGACCCCGCTGCGTAGTTTCACGAAAACCAGGTTGGGGCCGTTGAGCGTGGGGTCGCGGCTGAGCTGGGCATGCCGGTAGGCGGCGGGTTCGATGCCCGCGGAGATCAGTGCCCCCGTGCCCATGGACGTGTGGTCGGCGAAGATGCCGCTAGAGCCGACAGCGGGCATGGTGGCGGTTCCCACGATGACCAGATGGGTTGGCGGGATGTAGTCGGGAGCGGCTTGCCGGTCTCCGTAACTGACAACGACGGTGTCGCCGATGTGCTTGTGCAGCTGCGCGAGCGTGGCCGCGCCGAGAACTATCTGGTTCTTCTGCGTGACGGCATGACCCGCCAGGATCGGCGGGGTAAGCGTGGCGTGGGTGTCTCCGAACAAGACGGCGACGTTCTGCCCGTCGATTTCTGCCTCGTTGTGGTCGGCTCCAGTCCATGCGGCGACGTCATGGTCACGGTCGAGCAGCGCAAGAGCCTGCGGGGGGACGTTGTTGGTGGCGTTGAGCAGGTAGTTCCAGTTCCACCCGTAGAGCGCGGGATGCGAAATCAGGGTCTGCAGGCCGCTGCCGAAGGTCAGCGCCGCCACCACCATCGCGACGGCGAGGGTGGCTCCCAGCAGCGCTGAGCGCACTGGCACCGCGGCTCGCCGCTCGCCCGGCTCCAGCGCCAGGCGTACCCCGACGGCGCCCGGTGCCGGTAGCCCCATCGAAATGATCGCCCGTGCGACCTTCGAGGTGCGGGCGGGAGCAAGCCGGGACCTGAGGGCGACGCGATGCGGCGCTTCCCTGCGGGCGAGGATTACTGCCATCGAGCCGATTCCGCCGATCAGCACCGCCGATCCGATGCCGAGGACCGGCCAGTCGAAGGCCAGGCCTGGTGACGGATAGACCGGGCCGACCGGGCCAAGGGGCGAGAGTGGCGAGAGCGCGACGGCAACGGCGACCGCCAGCAGCGACCCGAGCACTACTGCGCCAATGACGCCGAATAGCCCGTCAGCTGTGATCACCGCCGGATCCGCGCCGAGGGCGCGCAGGACCGTCAGATCCCCGCTAGCGGTACGCAGCTGGCGGGAGACGACCTGGCCGGCGATGAGCAAGGCGGCGAGGGCGGCGATTGCCCCGAACGCGCCGAGGGCGATGGCCACTGGCCGGACGACCTGGCCGACCTTGGCCTCGATGGGCGCGGTCGTGTGGAAGGCGTACTCCGCGCCCCGCGGCATCAGGCGCGCGAGTGCCTGCTCCACCCCGGCCACGTCGCGGCTCCCGTGATCGAGCTGGAGACCGTAGTAAGTGACGCCACCCGCGCCGCGTCCGGAGTCGGCCAGCATCTCTTTGGCAAGTGCGGGGGTGAAGAGCACCAGCGCCGGCAGCCGGTCGACTTGATCCTGGACGATCTCGCTGCTGAGCTCGACCAGCCCGACCAGCTTGGCGTCGATGCGGCGGAAGGGCTGCACGCTCGGCGTGCCAATGCCCGGCAAGGTGGCCTGCTGGTTGGTGAAGAAGCCGTAAGGAACGATCTCGCCGACGTGCAATCCGAGCAGGCGGGCTGCCAGCGGGGTCATCACGAACTCATCGGGCCTGCGGGGGTCAGCCATCCGGCCCTGGATGACCGCCGCGCGATCTTGGTTAAAGTAAAGGCCGTCGACGCTGGCGGCAGTGTAGATCTGGGCGATTTGGCCAATGGCGGGGGCTCCGTCCGGGCGCATCGGAGCGCCGTTGACATTGATCCAGGCCTCGGCGTGCCTCACCCCGGGCAGGTCAGCGATCTCCTTCGTCAAGGTCGCTGAATAGTTAGGGCTGGCAGAGTTGACTGCGCCAGCGCCAAAGGTCGGCATACTCAGGTCCGAAGGGTTAGTGCTGGCCAGGAACACTGAGAAAGATGATTGCGTGCGCCGGGCGGCGGCAATCGAGCCCATAGCCACCCCGCCCACCAGCCCGACCAGCAGGGCCACTGAGAGGTAGCCGCTCCAGCGATGCCCGAGGGTAGCCCGGAAACGGTACCAAGCGACCCGGAGAACAGGACCGATCACCGGCTCGCCCCGGTCAACCGCTGCGTCACGTCCCTCTCGTCTCCCCACGTACAGTCTCGCTGGCCCCGTCCCAGGGTCGTTCGCCGGCCCGGCATAGGCAAGGTGGCCAGCCGCTGCAGTCGCCTCGTGCTAGCACCACCTCAGTTCGGGTTCCTGCTCGGCGGCCGCTGGCGTCCGTGAACATTACAGCCACCCGGCGACCCGGGCGGGATGGCGTGCGGCCATTCGCCTTGGGTGCCGGCCG
>CAVPPJ010000051.1:0-163042 GCA_963707065.1 uncultured Actinomycetes bacterium | reverse complement strand
GGACTGTTGATACGAGCTTGGAGGTCTTACCGCTCCCGCATCGAAAACACATGAAGCTTGTGCTCGCAGCAAGTCGGTATTGCTGTAACGGACCACGTTGGGGGTAAGCCTTCGCGACGTCATAACGGAACGGGTGGTTGGCATTAGCCATGACTCTCCGCTACTCCAGGTCGCCGAGGCGAGCCGCGATCCGGCACCGTGGTGCAGCCGCTGTTCCCAGTATCCACGCCGTTGGCGCCGATAGGTCGGCTATCGGCCCCTGCCCGGCAGTGTGGACCGCCCGGTCATCAACGTAAGGCGTTTTTGTCAAGCGTTCTGGCCGGTGCCCTGCTCGTCGTCGGTCCCTGCATAGCTGTCATGGGGATGGTGCCCGGCAGCGCGTAATCGGGTTGGTCCGGCGACGGGCGGGGCTGCCCAGGATGACCGGCTAGTTCGCTGATGCGTCTCGATGCCGCGTGGGGCTCGCCCCGGCCGTCAGCTCGACGGGCCGCCTGGGTCAGGCAGCGGTCAGGATCTGGTCCGGTCTGCCGCCGGCCGCGATCGCGGGGTCCCACCGCTGGCCGGTGGTGATCACCGCGTGCAGGCGCCCGCAGCAGCGCGGCGGCGATCGCTGCGTGTGCCTGTCCCGGTGGACAGCTTGTTGTGGTCGCGGCTGGTCAGGTGCGCGAACCGGTCGGCGTAGACGGCGTTGGACTTCAGCGCGCCCCAGACCGCGCGCCATGCCGCCAGGCGCAGCGCTCGGCCCGCCCTGGCCGGTGGTGCGGGTGCGCCCGGTGTAGCTGCCGGAGCTTTTCTGCCGCGGCGCCAGGCCGGCGTGTCTGACCAGGGCGCGGCCCGTGGTGAACCGCGCCCGGGTCGCCGGTCTCGGCCAGGATGCTGGCCGCGCCGACCGCGGACAGGCCGGTGATCGAGGTGACCAGGCTGGTCAGCCCTAGCTCGTCCAGAACGGCGACCATCCGCTGCTCAGCGTCGGCGAGCCGGTGCGGGTGTCACGCCAGTCGCCCAGCAGCAGCTGCACTCGCTCCAGCGCACCGAGGCGCAGGCCGGTTACCCCGGCCCGGGTCGCCGCAGGCGGCGAACACCCCGTCGATGATCTTCTGCCACGGATGCACCGCGTCCCAGCGCGCGACCTGGCGGCGCACCGCCGTGTCGAACCGCCGCCGGCCAACCCCGGGTGACGCGGCTGAGGTCACCGCCAGTGGCGCGGCTCAAGGGCGACGGTCAGCGCCGCGTGCCAGGTGGTGGACTTGAACGGCTGCCGGGCGGTGTCCAGCACCGCGGGCCACGCGCACTCCAGCAGGTCCCGCATCTGCTGCACCTGCGCTACCTGCTCAGCGACCAGCCGGGCCCGGCGGATGCCCAGGTGACGCAGCCGCGCCCACGTCGCATCGGCCGGCTTGGTCAGGTAGCAGCGCAGCTGCGCGGTCAGCCGGGCGATCAGCACCGCATCCTTGTCGTCGGTCTTGTCGAAGGTCAGGTCCTCGGCCCGCCGGGCCCACGAGCTCATCAGCGGCTGCACGCACACAAACGGCATGCCGTGCCCGGCTGCCAGCTGCCCGACCACACGCCAGCGGTGGCCGGTCGGCTCGACCGCGACCGTAAGGCCGGGCGAATCCCCACTGCTGGTGCGCGCGCGGCGGCCCAGTCCAGCGCCGTGCCCAGCTCCCAGGCCCGCCGCCGGAACGTCCGCCGCGCCAGCACCCGCGACTCATGATCGGTGACTACAACCATCTGCTTGCTGTCGGCAAGGTCGATGCCCGCGATCGCGTTGCACAGCGGGATAGCCTCACGAAGCCTGGCCAGGCGCGCGTTGCGGTTGCGGTCACCCCGGGAAATACCACTACGGTCAGACACGGACGTCCTCCTCCTGCGCGTGGGATCCCGAACCCGAACAGCGCATCAGGAGGACGTCTTCACGTCTCAGACCGACACGCAAAACCACTTACTATGCCGCGGGTAGTGCTCAATTGCGAATGAGGCGCTCGGCATGGTCTGTCTCTTCTGCTGAGACCTCACTGGGCCAGCTTGTGCGCAGCCGCCACGGGGTAGTGAAGCCGTCCGGAAACTTCAGCTGCCCGGACAGGGCCTGGTCGATGAGAAGCCGGACCTCGCCTTCTGTGCCTGGCTCGGCCGCGAACAAGATCCGCACGCGCAACTCGCCATCGTCGTCGTCCGCGCTGACACGGTGCGGCGCGAGCGGGCATGGCGGCTCGTGATCCCAGTGCCCGCACAGCGCCACCGTGACCGCCGCCCCAGGAGCCCGCACGTCGGCGTCCGGCTCCATGACCAGGACCGCCTCATGAGCAAAGGCCTGACGCATGATGCAAGTATGCGGATAACCGCCCGGCGACCGCACTCATCTGCCGCCGACCGGGCGACTTCCAGATGCAGGACGACCGCCGCTGGCCGGGTAGCAGTAAATGCTGCCGCCTGGTCGGCTGGCGGTCCGCGTGAGCTCGGTTAGCGGTTGGCGTACAGGTCGCGCAGCAGGGAGATCTCGGCGCCGTGGTGCAGTGCCTCGCGGTTGACGTGCAGCACCAGCGTGGCCATGGGGTATTCCGCTAACGGGCCCTCGGCCGGGCCGCACGGCCGGGCCAGCCCGGCATCGCCGAGGCTCTGGACGCCGGCCCGCCACGCGGCGTACACCTCATCGAGTTGCGCGAGTGCCTGTGCCGCCGTCCCGGCGTAGTGAAATGCGTAGTAGTCCAGCGGCGGCCCGCCGAAATGGTCGCCGACCCGGGAGCCGAACACGCCGGTGATCAGGTGCGCCAGCCGCCACGCGATCGTGGTGACCGGCGCCGGGCTGGGCTCGGGATCGGCGAAGTCGATGACGACTCGCCGCCGCCGGCCGCGATCGCGGCCCGCCCGTGCCCCCGCGGGCGGATGCTCCAGGCATTGGCTACCGGCTCCCAGAAGTACTCGGCGTCGGTCAGCCCCTCGCAGCGGGGACGAAACCGCCCGCGCCGCTGCCGGTCCAGCTGCTCCGCCAGCTGATGCGCCCAGTCGATGCCCACACCTGCAGTGTCGCACCCGCCGGGCCCCGCACGGTCTCCATGACCCACACTGCTGGCTACGTAACGGACATCCGCTCGTGCCGCCGACCGGGCGATCACCAGAGCCTCCGGTTGCCAAGGAGCCCGGCCGGACGATTCTTTCGGCAGCCCTCGGGATCTGCCCGCCGCAGCCGCCCAGTGACGGTCCGCATGTCACGGAACGTGACCACGGACCCAGGTGCGGGCGCGCCGGATCCGCCGTTCTGTATGCCAGCCGGAGTATGACGGCATAATCCACGATGCGCGCAGATCTGGACGATCTGTATGCGGGAGCAACGGCGCCTCGTGCGGCCGTCATCCGCGCCTAAATCGGTGTGCCATTCAGTCTTCAGCAGGGTGGGTGCCGGGCGGTCAGTCATGACATGGCCCGGCAGGCGCCGGTCGCCAGCGCCCTGCCGGGTTTAGTCAGAAACGGACGAACAGCCCGGCGGCCCAGGAGCGGCCAGGTCGTGACCTGGGCGGATGGTCAGCTGCGGCGATGCCGCCGAACGCACCGCCGCCCGCGCCCACCAGCGGGCCGATGACCATAAAGACCACGGCTATCACGAAGAGGTTGGTGAGCAGCAGACCGCAGACAGCTCCGGCCACCGCGCCGGCCAGCAGTCCCTGCCTGCCCCGCGCCGCCCGCAGTTCCTGCGGGTCCCCGGTGCCTGGCAGCCGCCACGCCGCCGCCGCGCCGGCGAGGCCGGCGAGCAGGAACAGCATGGTAAGCATGCCAAGGACCAGCGGGCCGAGATAGTTATCGTCCCCCGCTGCTGCGTAAACGGCCAGGGCCGTGACCAGGCCGGTGGCCAGGCCGGTGATGGTGCCGCCGGCGAGGGAGGCGTTCGTTACCGGCGACCTCCGCGAGGTCGCGGCGAGGATCCCGGCCACATAGACGATCGCGAGCGCCTGGAGCGGCACGGCAAAAAACACCAGCAGGCCCGCAGCCGCGGCAATTGCCCACAGCAGGCTGGGATCGTCATCGGGCCATCTGGCCTTGACCACCGCCAGCGCCGCCAGCGCGGCGCCCAGCAGCACCAGCGCGATGATCTCACGGGGCATGCTGAACGGGCCCGGGCCGTGCGGGCCCAGGCCGAGGTGACTGTCCATCCCCACAACGGCCACGCCCAGGCCGCAGACCCCCGCACAGCCCGCCACCCGCACCAGCCGCGCCGTGAGACTGCCGCCGACCGGGCCGAACCAGCCGCGCCGCCGCCCCACCCACGGCAGCACCACCAGCGCAGCCACCCCCACCAGGACCCGGACCCGGTCAGTCACGGCCTGAGGATCGGCGGCCGCAGAGGTCCGCCAGCTCAGCCACATCACCCAGGCCCCGGCAGCCGCCACCGCCACCGCCCCCAGCCAGTACATGACCTTGCGCCCCATCGCAGCCTCCCTCACCGCCAGCCACAACCCGCCCGCCAGCCAGCACAGCCGCGGCCACCCCGCCGCAACCTCACCGGCCTCCGCCCCCACCGCCTCGGCCCACTGCCGCCGCCCCGGCGGCAGCAACCGCGCCGCATGGCCCAGCAACCACGCCAGCACGCGTGTCAGTCCGCCCACCGCACCCCCCGCACCGCAACCCGGCGCCCATCCCGCCGGCGAGTACCCGCCCCGACCGGGGCAGGCGTGTCCGCCAGCGCCGCCCCCGCGCTGGCCAGCCCCCCGGGGTCAGCCGGTACAGGTGCCGGCGCGGCCGCCGGCCGCCCCTCCTCCCAGCGCGCCTCGACCAGGCCACGGTCGGCCAGCCTGATCAAGATCGGGTACAGCGTGCCCGACTTCAGCCCGGTGTCCCTGGCGATCCCATACCCGTGCCGCCACCCCCGCGGCTCGGCGCACAGCGCCGCCAGCACCAGCAACGCCTGGGCTGAGAACTCCGCGCGGCGGGCCATGACAACACACGCTATCTAGGTAGAGACCTCGGCGTCTACCTAGGTAGCGGAAGTGGCGGACCGCGGCGCGGACAGCGCCGCCGCAGGCAGCTCAGCTATTAGATCTTCAACGGTTGAAGTTACAGGCCATGACAGCCTGCTTATACGGCGGCTGTTGGATACACGGGCTTGCGCTGGGCTCGGCGGGCCAGATGCGCAGGGTGACGCTATACCCAGGCAGGTGACGGGCGCGGGGTACCCCTGCGGGCTTCGCAGAGGATCAGATCATCACCGGGGCTGCTGCTCTGCTTGCCCTCAAGTGCCTGGCCGGCCTGCGCTGAGCGCGGCGGCAGTTGCCCACGGCAGCGCTTGTTCTTGTCCCGAGCCGCGCTGATCATGGTCCCGGCCGCCACCGTTGCCACGAAGAAGAAGAAAAAGGAATCAAGGAACACAGGACCGAAATCGAATACCCAGCTAATCACCGCCACCATCACTGTCGCAATGACCATGCAGGCGCCGCACGTGACCGCCCGTTTCATCGTTAGCCAGCCCTCCGCCTGGGCAGCTGTCCGCGGCTGGGCCACGGCCGGCCCGGCGGGGAGGTCGGCGGTGACCGCGGCCAGCTCCGCATAGGTCCGCGACGCGAACCCCTGGCCCACCCGCGCATCGAACTCGCCCTTGGTCAGCCGACCCTGCACGAACGCGGCCTTGAGCACCTCAATCGCCTGCTCGCGGTCGGCGTGTGACGCCCGCAGGTGGCTACGGCCTCGTGCGCCCCCGGCTGTCTCGTCTCCCGGCCCTGCCATCAATGGCCCTCCCCCCGAGCACGATCCAAGAAGCGTAGCGCGGCAGCGGGGTTGGCGGCGGAGTCAATCGCTGGTGGGATGTTACCAGAGTGCCGTCAATTGCCGCCTGAGCGTCCGGGTTGTCAGTGGGTTTGTAACACCCGCGGTTAGAGATCTTTAGCAGCATGGACACGATCTGCGGCCGGCGAAACCTTTCAGGCACCCAGCCAGATCCCAACGCCGTACATGATGCGCACGACCATCGACACCGAACGAGAGGATCTGTGCGTCATCAACCGTCGACAAGATCTACCCCGGCCGCGCAAATAGTCGGCGATCTGGCCGCCGAGGAGCTTCTCAGCGCAGGGAGTGGTGTCACGTAGCGTAAAGGAATCAGGCGCACAGCCCGTTGATCCGGTCGAGGATGGGCTGCGGCAAGGACAGCGGCCGGTCTAGAGCTGGCGCTGCGACCGCTACCACCAGGACTCGCGGGCAGCGGGGGCTGGGCACAGTTGCCCCCGGGCACGCCATGGTCGGTACAGGTGTGATGCCGCACCCCCTAGCCCGGGACAAGCGGCTGGATGGGCCACGGACCTACTGGCGCGAAGCCATGGCGGAGTGGAGATACCCCGGACCCGCTGGGCACCATATCGAGTGTGATTAGCTACCCTGAGCCGACCAGCCTGCCGGCCACTTGGCCCCCATAAAGCCAGAACCAGCGCCGAAAAATTGGGCAAATTGAATCGATGTTAATTTCGTAAAATAGCTTTGACCTGCGGAGCCCCCTTACGGAATCGAACCGTAGACCTTCTCCTTACCATGGAGACGCTCTGCCGACTGAGCTAAGGGGGCGGGCGGCCTGGCGCTAGTCCGCCCGGCCGACCCGGCGTGCACCAAGGCAGCAACTTCATCTGCCTAGCGGCTCGCTCGTGCCAGGCGAGCATACACGACCGGAAATCGCTACGCGTCCTGGAGGCCGGAGGCTGACGGGCCGGGCGGCCTGGCGAGCGAGTGGAAGGCCGAGAGCACCCGTGGCCAGGCACCGGACAGCGGATCGATCACCTCGAAATGACCGCATCCTGACAGGACATCGCATGCGACGTCACCGCCCGCTTGGGCTGCCCGCTTCGCGTAGTCCATGCTCATTACGCAGGGCACTACGTCATCGAGTTCGCCGTGAACCAGCCGGACCGGAACGGGAGCAGGGACCAGGCGAGCCGGGTCGGCCTGGGCATATCGGCCAGGATGACGGGCCGGGCCGCCACCCATCAGGCTGGCCGCCGCGCCGCGGCCGAGATCCTGCTCGGCGCAAGCCGCGAGCTCGCTGACCGCGGCTAGCGCGACGACGCCGCGCACCGAGGATGCCTTGCGGTGCCACGCCGTGCCCGCCGCGAGCCGGTTCCTGGACGCCGCCCACAAGGCAAGGTGCCCGCCGGCTGAGTGCCCGGCGAGCAGCACTACTGCCGGATCCACCAGACCTGGCGCAGTCTCCGCGGCGAGGCCCGGCAAGTTATCCACCGCTGCGGCGACATCATCGAAGGTCCCCGGCCAGCCGCCGCCGCGCTGACCCGTCCTGCGGTACTCAGGAACGCAGACCGCGTATCCCGCCTGAGCGAGCGCCGACGCTAGTGGTCCGGCATGGGCACGGTCGAAGGCCACGCGCCAGAAACCACCGTGCAGCAGCACTATCAGCGGAGCGCCCGGCCTCCGGCCCGGCTCCGTGATCCCCCCGGGTGCTGGAAGCCGCAAGTCAGCGGCATGCTCCCGGCCGGGGCCGTAGCGGAGCACAAAATCGGGCCGCGGAGCTGGCCTGGTGAGTACTTCACGCGGATCCGTTTTTCCTCCCTGGTTTGTCAAACCACACAGAGCTTTTACCTTCGCGCCACTCGCCCAGCCGCCCGCTAGAGGTGTCGAATCAGGACAGAGTGGGAATGCCCATTTGGGTGGCGAGCATAGTGTGATCAGAGATGCTACCGAGCGAAGTCCCTGGCGGGGCAGCGACTGAGGCGAGGTCGATACGGTGAGGACCCGGCGTGCCGGACCCGCCACCTTTGGTGCGTGGGCTGGGACTGCCGTTGTTTCATGTGGCCTGGTCAGCGTGTTTTTCGCCGGAACGCACGTCACGTCGGCGTCGGCAGCCAAGAGGGCCTGCACCACCCGGCCGGCGGCCGCCCCGGGAACAGCTGCGGCGCTGAGCACCCCGGCAGGGCGGGGCAACCGCGCTATCAGCGTCTGCATCGGGCATTTCCCAGTCAGCGGCGCATAAAGCGGGCCTGGGCGAGTCGGCTAAACAATCCCATGGCAGTAGCACGAGAGGCACGCTATCGCCTAGCACGAAACATAGCCGCAGCCCGTCGCCGAGCCCCAGCCCTAGCAAGAGCACCCCGGGCCCGACCAAGAGCCCGACTCCGACTCCGACAATCAGCACGAGCCCGGATCCGAAGCCGAGCAGCCCGTCGCCTCGCCCGACTAAGAGCGGCCCGAGCCCGAGTAAGAGCCCGAGCCCGACTCCAAGAATCCCACCACGAGCCCGAGCCCGAACAAAGAGCCCGAAGCCGAGTAAAAGCCCGTCGCCCAGCACTTCCCCGTCGCCGACGAAGACACCCGCGAACAGCCAGCTCTGCGTGACCGTCCAGCCGTTC
Source organism: uncultured Actinomycetes bacterium (assembly GCA_963707065.1). Taxonomy (GTDB): domain Bacteria; phylum Actinomycetota; class Actinomycetes; order Streptosporangiales; family Streptosporangiaceae; genus Palsa-506. The sequence goes on along the minus strand of CAVPPJ010000051.1, from coordinate 154,709 downwards.
TCCAGCAGGGCCCAGATACGCCGCGGTCACACCGTCACCTACACGGTCTGGGTCTGGAGCACCCACGGCAGCACCAAGAACGTCACTGTCAGCGCGACGGTCCAGCAAACCCACGGGACTGCGGCACCGCAATTCTCGGTCTGCCCGGACGCCAGCGGGGCAACCTGCGCACTGGGGAACCTCCCGCAGGGCCAGGCAGACGAACTGCACGTCAGGGTGGCGGTGCGGAAAGACGCCACTATCGGCCACCACGTCACGCTCATCGCGAAGGCGAAGGCGAAGGATGCCGCCTCCTTCAGCGCATCCGGCTCGGTCAGAATCATCCCCCGCCGGAAGCCCGCCCCTGCGACGACGACTCCGCCGCCCAGCACGAGCCCGCTGCCTCCGCTCCCCACGTTCCCGGCCCCTGCGCTGCCCAACCCGCTGACCAGCACCGGGAATGACACCTCTAGCCTGTTCCCCACCGTCTCTCCACAGGCCACAGCGAGTCCGGCCGCGACCAGTCCGGCGGCTGTCCACAAGAACTCGCACCGGATCAGGGCAACCTCTGTCTCTGCCACGCTGCCCCTGAACATGCGCCTGATCGGTGGCCAGCTCGCGGGCCTGGTTGTCCTGGCCGCGGCTATTACGATCGCGATCACCCGGCTGTCGTTGCGCCCGCAACGGCCGCAGGACGGCGACGGTCCATCCGGCAAGGAGTAGCGGGCCGCGCAGCGACGGGCTACTTAGCCAGGTGCTCTACCTGCGGCCGGACGTTACGCAACTCCGCGGCCAGTGCTGAGACGCTCAGGGTCGGCGAGGCCACGACCCCGAAAGTGTCGTTATCGGCCCACGCGCACTCCGCGACGCTACCGCCGGGGAGCTTGGGGACGCAGGCAGCCTCGCCCGGCATCGTGCCGGCACTGGTTCTCTGGGCGCCTCTGGACTCGCCAACAAAACTGCTAATGAACCCGCTTGATGAGGCACCCTTAAGGTTCCCGCCAATGAACAGGATGAGCTGCGGTCCGGCATGCGCGGCGGGGCCGGTGCTGTCCTCGTAGACGGCATAAATCACATTCCGCGCCTCGCCGGCGCTCTTGGTAACTACCTCGTGCTGCAGCACGCTCGCCTCCATCGCCTTGGCGAGATGCGGCACCTTAACGTAGTCGCCGAGCTTGGCCGGGGTCACCAGGACATGGGCGGGTCCGGCGCCGGGGCTCAACAGCAGCATGGCACCGATACCGACAGCGACGACGACAGCAATGGCCCCGGCTGCCAGTACGAGCATCCGGCGGGACAGCCGCTTGCTGCGACGGCCCGTGCGGCCGGCCCGGCCCGGGCGTGCGTCGTCTGGCCGGGCGGAACTGCGAGTCCGGCCAGTGCGCTCGGCCCGGGCTTGCCGATCGGCGCGACTTGGCCGTTCTGCAAGAACTGGTCGTTCCGGCCGATCTGACTGCTCCGGACGGCCCGCCTGCTCCGGACGGGCCACCTTTTCTGGACGGGCCACCCGTTTCGGGCGGGCTACTCGCTCCGGAGCGGCTGCCTGCCGGGGAGGGGCCATCCACTCCGGCGGGTCCGCCTGCTGCGGATGAACTGGCCGGTCAGCGACTTTGGGGCGGTCGGCAAGGCTCGCGCGACCGGTGCTGCCGGCAGCCGCAGCGGGACCGACAGGATCCACTGCGTCCGGATGCGCGGCGCGGCGGGTGGCGCGGGCTGCCGGTGAGCGACGTACCTTCCTGGCCCGTTTCTCGGGCCGCCGGGCTGGCGCAACGGGGGCGGGCGGCTCAGGCGCAGGGCCGTGGCCCCCCCTGCCCTCCTCGCCGGATGAGCGCTCGTAACCTCGCGGTGCGTCTGTCTCCGGGGCAAAGCCCAGGTCCAGCACACTCTCCCGGGCCAGCCCGAGGCCGGCCTGACTCTCCGCCCAGTAGTCACGCTCCACAGGCGCCGACTGCCCGCTGGCCGGGCCAGGGAATGCCGGTTGCCCGTAACCAGAATCCGCAGGCGTCAGCGGGACGTCGGCTGCGCCCGGGTAACTACGCCCGTACTGACCTGGGCCGGTGTTGGCGGCGTTGCCGGCCGAATCAGCGTAACCGGCCGGATCTGCGTAACCGGCCGGCTCGCTCCCCCGCCGCGGGTGCGTCACATCCGAATAGACCACGTCACCGGAATCGGCCTCATGCGCAGTCAGCTGATCATGATCCGGCCCGCGATTCTTGCGGTCCTTGCGGCTCCTCCGCTCATCCCGGCCTTTGCGCTCATCCCGGCCCTCGCGCTCATCCCGGCCTTTGCGTGCGTCCGGGCTCTTCCGTTCGTCCCGGTTCTTACGCTCGTTCCGGTTTCTGCGCGCGGCGAGCGGCGAGCGGGCCGGGTGGTCCTCCCGGGCGTCCGCATCGGGCCCGCCGCCAGCGGCCGCCGGCGGGCTGCCGCCGTGGCCCAGGTAGTGATACCAGTCGTATTCATCGTCAGCGGCAGGCTCCGGATCCGGCTGCCGAGACCGCGCGCTGCGACCTCGCGGCTGACTCGCGGCCGGCGGTGGCGGCGCCGGGTGAGCCACGACTGCCGGAAAGGCCGGGCCCGCCGGATGGGACGAGGCCGCCGGATGATCTGGCGGGCTCCAGGAGGACTGCCCCGCATCGGGCGCGACACCCCAATTTCCGCGGGTTTCGGGGGATTTGTCCCAAGTCGTCCCGCCAGCCCGCCCGCCGTCATACGGATGGCTGGCCCCAGGCCCGCCGTCCCAGGGACGGACGGCATCATGCGCACCGTCCCGGGGATGTCCGGCCCCGTGCCCGCCGTCCCAGGGATGACCGGCCCTAGGCGCGCCGTCCCAGGGACGGACGGCATCATGCGCACCATCGCGGAAATTGCCAGCGCCCTGCCCGGCATTCCACGGATCGCCGGCATCCGGGCCCGTGGCCCATTGATCGCCGCTCCCCCGCCCCGCTTCATGCGACTCCGGCTCTTCGCCGCGCACGTCCCCATCCGGCCGCCAGGCGTCCTCACCCGGCACAGGCGGCCAGCGCAGATCCTGCTGGTCCGGCGGCCATCTGCTGCTCATGAACCGAGTCACCCCTGACATTGGCACTGGCACTGGCATGCGGCCAACACGGCATGTGCCCGACTGAGATCACTACATCATGCGGCAAGATCCGCGTTGTTCGCACCGGATCCGCCGCGATCGCCGCGCACCGCGCACCCAGCGCCGCCGGCCACGCCGGTCCGCGGCGCTGACCGCCGCATCACCCTGACCGGCCCATATTGCTGGCAGCGTCCCGGCATATGATCAGGCCCACCCCGGAGTTTGCGGCGTGGCCGGCCGGCCACGCGGCTCCCGTTCGGAAGTCGTGACGAGAGGAGCATGGCCCGATGGCACATGAGGTCAAGGGAGTCATCGTCCGCGCCAAGGGCGCCGAGGTAGAGATCGCGACGGTCATCGTGCCCGACCCCGGCCCCGGCGAGGCCCTGGTCAAGGTGCTGGCCTGCGGCGTCTGCCATACCGACCTGCATTACCGCGAGGGCGGCATCGGCGATGACTTCCCCTACCTGCTCGGGCATGAGGCAGCGGGCACGGTTGAGGCAGTCGGCAGCGACGTGACCGGGCTCGAGCCCGGGGACTTCGTGATCCTGAACTGGCGCGCGGTCTGCGGGCAGTGCCGGGCCTGCCGGCGCGGCCGCCCCTGGTACTGCTTTGCCACCCACAACGCAGTCCAGAAGATGACTCTCGCCGACGGCACGGTGCTGTCCCCCGCGCTCGGCATCGGCGCATTCGCGGAGAAGACGCTGGTGGCCGCCGGCCAGTGCACCAAGGTGGACCCGCGCATCCGCCCCGAGGTGGCCGGCCTACTCGGCTGCGGCGTGATGGCCGGCCTCGGCGCGGCGCTCAATACCGCCCAGGTCAGCCGCGGTGACTCGGTTGCCGTCATCGGCTGCGGCGGCGTCGGCGACGCGGCCGTGCTGGGCGCGCGCCTGGCCGGCGCGCGGAAGATCATCGCGGTCGATGTCGATCCGGGGAAGCTGGCCTGGGCCCGTGACTTCGGCGCGACCGACGTGATCAACTCCCGCGAGACCGACCCGGTCGAGGGCATCCGCGCGCTGACGGAGGGGAACGGCGCCGACGTCGTCATCGAGGCGGTCGGCAGGCCGGAGACCTACAAGCAGGCGTTCTACGCTCGCGACCTGGCCGGCACCGTCGTGCTGGTCGGCGTCCCGACCCCGGACATGAACCTGGAATTGCCGCTGCTGGACTTCTTCGGCCGCGGCGGATCGCTCAAGTCGTCCTGGTACGGCGACTGCCTGCCCAGCCGCGACTTCCCGATGCTCGTCGACCTGCACCTGCAGGGCAGGCTGCCGCTGGAGAAGTTCGTGTCCGAGACCATCGCGCTCGACAAGGTCGAGGACGCGTTCGCCAAGATGCAGCGCGGGGAGGTGCTCCGCTCGGTGGTCGTGCTGTGACCAATCGCACCGCGGGCGGCACCCGGATCGCCATGTGGTCCGGCCCGCGCACCATCTCGACTGCGCTGATGCGCGCCTGGGAGAACAGGCGCGACACCGTGGTCATCGATGAACCGCTGTACGGCTTTTACCTCGCGAGGACCGGCGTATCCCACCCCGGCCGCGACGAAGTGATCAAAACCATGAATAACGGATGGCGCGAGGTGCTCGACGAGCTCACGCTGGCCCCGTTTCCGGCCGGTAAGACCGTCTTCTACGCCAAGCACATGACGCACCACCTGCTGCCGGAGGTGGACCGCGACGCGCTGACCCCGCTGCGGCACGCGTACCTCATCCGCGATCCGCGGCAATTGCTCGCGTCCTACGCCAAGGTCCGGGCTCAGCCGACGCTTGAGGACCTGGGCCTGGCGCAGCAGGTGGAGATCTTCCGGACGTTCGGCGGCCCGGTCGTGGACTCCGGCGACATCCTGCGCCAGCCCGAGCCCGCGCTGCGTGCTCTCTGCGCCGCCCTGGGCGTCCCGTTCGACCCGGCCATGCTGTCGTGGCCGGCCGGCCCGCGGGACACCGACGGCGTCTGGGCGCGGTACTGGTATGAGGGGGTGTGGCGGTCCACCGGGTTCCGGCCACGCCGGGAGGAGCCGGCCGAACTGCCGCCGGAGCTCGAGCCGCTGGCCGAGCGCTGCCTGCCGTACTACGAGGAATTGTCCGCCCATCGGATCACGCCATGACCGGGAGTCCGCATGCTGCAAGCCTTTGACGAGCGCAACCGTGACCTCATCGTCAACGTCGGCGGCAAGCTGACCCACCGCAATGACGCGGCGATCAGCCCGTTCGACTCGGTCGTCCAGGGCGGCGACGCCGTCTGGGAAGGGCTACGGCTCTACAGCGGCCGGATCTTCTGCCTTGGCGAGCACCTGGCCCGGCTCCGCCGCTCGGCCGCGGCGCTGGCGTTCGCGTCGGTGCCGTCCGACGAGGAAATCACTGAGCAGATCCGCCGCACGGTGCACGCCAACGGGATGACCGACAACGTGCACATCCGGCTGACCCTCACCAGGGGGGTCAAGATCACCAGTGGCATGGACCCGCGGCTGAACCAGTCCGGTCCCACCCTGATCGTTCTCGCCGAGCACAAGCCGCCGGTCTACGACAAGTCGGGCATCACGCTGATCACCTCGAGTGTGCGCCGCACGCCGCCGGACTCGCTCGACCCCAAGATCCACCACAACAACCTGCTGACGTCGATCCTCGCCAAGATCGAGGCGAACAACGCGGGCGCCGACGACGCGGTCATGCTGGACCACCGGGGGTTCGTCGCCGAGACCAATGCGACCAACATCTTCCTGGTCACCGGCGGCCTGCTGGCAACGCCGACCGCGGCGGCCTGCCCCGAGGGCATTACCAGGGCGGCCGTGCTCGAACTCGCCGCGGGCGCCGGGATCCGGCATGCGACCGGCGACTACAGCCTGACCGAGCTGTACACCGCTGATGAGATGTTCGTTACCGGCACTATGGGCGGGATCGCGCCGGTGATCAGCCTGGACGGCCGGACGATCGGTTCCGGCTCGGCCGGGCCGGTCACCGAGCAGTTGGCCAAGCTGCTGGCTGACCTGACCGCCAGCACGGGAACCCTCGTCACCTGACGCCGCACCACGGAATGGGGCCGTCTCCGAAGTCGCTGCCGAATCGGGCATAAGGCCCAGCCGACGCTACCGATCAGCCCCGTCCAGCCCCTTCCCGCGCTGCAAACGCCCGGCGAAGCGCGCAGTCCATTAGTGGTTCGGATATTGCCGGTGATGCCCGGCCATATTCGAACCGCTCATTTGATCTTGGTGCTGTCGTGGCTGATGTGACGCAGGGTACGGCGTTCGCGACCTGCGCAGCCCCATCCTGGCCGAGATCGCCGCCAGGCATGGCGTAACGCCGGCCCAGGTCGTGCTGCGGTGGCATGTCGAGCACAAGATCACCGTGAGCCCGAAATCGGCGAAGCCCGACCGGATCGCGGCCAACATCGACGTGTTCGGCTTCTCCTAGATCCAGCGGAGATAGCCACAATTGACGCCATGGCCGGCCACTGACCTGGCACATCCGGCCAGAATCGGCGCCCGTCAGCCCGGCGAGCTGGCCGCCTGCTCGCGCACCCGGCTGATCAGCGCGGCCACCTCCCTGGGTGTCCGCAGCCGGATAAACGCCAGGTGCGCGTTGGCCGGGTCGGTCAGGGCTCGCTCGTAACGCTGCCGGACTGGATGGTGCTGGGTCCATGCCCAGGCAATGACCGACTGCTCCGGATCCGCCCGCAGGAAATTGGCCCACGGCTCACGGTTACCGTTCCATAGCTCGGACCGCAGGACCGCACGGCGCAGCGTCCGCCAGATGACCCGCCGCATCACCAGGTACCTGGGCGGGTCCAGCCAGATCACCGTGTCGGCCCGGGCCCAGATGAGGTCCTGCACCCTGCTGTAGTTGCCGTCAGTCACCCAGCGCTCCGCCGCGACGAACTCCGCCACACGCTGGCGGAACTCCGCTTTCTCCAGCGGCACCCAGCCGGGCTGGTGGAAGACCGAGTCAAGCTCCAGATGCGGCAGGTCCAGTGCGGCGCTGATTGCTGCCCCGAGAGTCGTCTTGCCTGATCCGCTGTTGCCGACCACCGAGACCCGCAGCACATCGTCAAGTATGGGCGCTCCCGCCCGTGACAGCACGGGGATAAATCCGGGACGGCGGGCGGTGGACTTGGCCGACCCGCCGGGGCGGCCACGGCCAGACGGGCTCGACGGGCCGGGCGCGGCCACGGCCACGGCCGGGCCCGGCCAAGGTGGATCCGGGCTTTACCCGGCCAGGCTGGCCCGCAGCGCGATGACCCGCGCCGCCGCTGCCTGGAAGTCGCTCTGGTTTAGCGTGCCGTCACGGTACCCGCCGAGCAGCGCGTCCAGCGCCTTGATGCCCTGGCTGGTGTGCTGTTCCGAGCAGAGCAGCAGGTCCATCCCCGCGGTGGCGGCCAGCACGCTGCGTTTCGCGACGCCGCCGTAATGCACCAGTCCGCCTGCCTCCAGCGCATCGGTGATGGTGACGCCGGTGAAGCCGAGCCGCTGGCGCAGCTCGCCCTGGACCACCTTCGAGGAGAGCCCGGCCGGCCGATGGGAGCCGAGCGCCGGGTATGACGCCCAGGACACCATGATCAGCTTGACCCCGGCCGAGATGGCCGCCTGGTAGGGAAACTCGTCGATCGTCCGGATCTGCGACTTCGACCGGTTCAGCGTCACCGGGCGCTCGTCAGTGTTCTGCGAGGTCGTTGCCGCGCCGAGGCCGGGGAAATGCTTGCCGGTCGCGGCGACGCCCTTGGCCTGCTGGGCCTTGATGAAATCCGCGCCGAGTGCCGAGACGACGTTCGGATCCTTGCTGTAGGAGCGGCCGAACTCGTCGATGAAGTTGCCCGCCTTGCGGTACACGTCCAGGACCGGCGCCAGGTTGACGTTCAGGCCGACGCCATGCAGGTTCCGCCCGGCGCCCCGGCCCGCATTGCGCGCCGCCGAGCCCGGGTTGGCCGACTCGCCGATCTGCTTCTCCGACTTCTTCGGCGAGCCGGGCAGGCGGCGGACCAGCCCGCCCTCCTGATCGGTCATCAGCAGCAACGGCTCCCGGACGGGGTTCAGCGAGCTCCGATCGGCCCGCTGCAACTTCGCGGCGACCTGGCTGATCTGCGCCCGGCTGCTGATGTTCTGGCCGAAGAAGATGACCCCGGCGACCTGGCCGTGCCGGATCCGCCGCAGCAGGCGGGCCGGCGGCTTCAGGCCGCTGTAGCTGTAGATCACCCGCTGACCGGCCAGCTGCCGGTCCGTCATCGGGGGCAGCGCAACCGCCGTCCGCACCGGGGTGGATGCCAGGGTGGCGCTCGGGCCGGACAGCACGTGAGCACCGCTGCTCGCCACGGCACCGCCGTGCGCGGTGGCGGCGCCGCGCGCGGTAGCGGCGCTGCGTGCCATAGCCCCGCCTGGCGCCGACTGGCGATGCGGCTTTCCCGGTGACGACGACTGGATGCTGCCCGCGGCCGCGCAGCCTGTCAGGAGAACGACAGCCGCTGCTGCACAGGCGTTCCGGATCTCCGGCCGGCTACGGCGCACGGGTCTGCCTTCCTCGGGCCTGCGGTCACCGCTGGCCCTGGTCATCGTCAACATGCCTGGTCCGCCCGGGTCAGTGGCCGGGCTCGCAACACAATCTAAGGCAAGGCAGCAGGCAGTAGCTTCCTGACGCCCCCGGGGGCGGTGAAAAATTCGCCCTGGCTGGCGGAAACCTGCAGGGCGGCGACGCATCCAGCGACTCCTACTGCTATCCCTCCTGACCGGCCGGTCAGGCGTTCGAGTACACGCGCCGCGGCTCGATGAGCACGGCGGTACGCCGCTCCGCGGCCATCACCTGGTCGTAGGCCGACAGATCGTCATGCGTACCGCCGGCCGCCGCGAACACCGCGCGGAGCAGCAGCCGCACGCCCTCGGCGTCGACGCCGGGCAGCGGGTCATCGGGGCCGGCCAGCCCGGCCGGTCCCTCGGCGGCCGCCCATTCCCAGCCGGCCCGGACGACGATGGTCGCCTGCGGGCGGGCCCGCAGGTTGGCCAGCTTGCGGCTGCCGCCCCTGGCGACCAGGCCGACCACCGGCCTGCCGGTCACCGGATGGTCAAGCACCCCGGCGTTCACCACCGAGGACCCGATGCTGCCGTCCGCCCGCAGCGTGGACACGACGCACAGGCCGTGCTCCCGGGCCACCAGCCGGGAGAAGTCCGCGAGATCCGTCATGCCGCCAGCCTTTCCGCCGCCCTGGCCATCAGCAGGACCGCTGCTGGCCACCGCACCATCGTGGTTGCTCCCACCAGTGCCCTACCAGTGCTCGCGGTGCACCATCTCGGCGAACGGCCGCCGGTCTGGCTTGAGCACCGGGGCGAGCGGGCGCGCTAGCGGGTAGCCGAAGGAGATCAGGTACGCGCAGCGCCGGTCCTCGGGGAAGCGCAGCAGCCGGCGGGCGTGCTCCTGGTCGCCGACCCCGGCATGGCAGCTGCCAATACCCAGGTCCGCCGCGGCGATCATCATGCTGACCGTGGCCTGGCCGAGGTCATACTGGGCGGCCGCGGCGCGCCGCTCGTCGGAAGTCACCGGGACGATGAGGGCGACGGCCGCCGCTGCCTCGGCCACATGACCGGCGCCTCTCCAGACGGTGGCCAGCTCCCGCAGCTCCGACCGCTTGGTAATCACGATGAAATCCCACGGCTGCCAGTTTTGCGAGGACGGTGCCCGGCGGCCCGCTTCCAGCACCTGGTCCAGGTCCGGGTCCGGGATCGGCTTGCCGTCGAAGGACCGTACGTTCCGCCGCGACCTGATCGCGTCCCATGTCTCCATGCGCACCTGCCTGCCATTGCCGCGGCTGAACGGACACTGCGGGCAGATCACCCTTCGCCGGCCCCTGGACGGCCCCGGTCGGCGCTGCCTGGCACGATTATCGCAGGACGCGCTATGGACCGGTGCCAGCCGGAGATCTTGGAGGGGCGAAATTGGTTACCCGCGACACACCCTGGCCCAGCGGCACGCCGTGCTGGGTTGACCTCGGCGTTGCGGACATCGCGACGGCCGGGGCATTCTACGGAGCGCTGTTCGGCTGGGACGTCCAGCCGGGCCCGCCGGAGGCCGGCGGCTACGCCATGTGCCTGAAGAACGGCAGGCCGGTCGCCGGGATCGGGCCCAAGATGGGCCCCGCGGAAGCGCCGAGCGTGTGGACCACCTACCTCGCGGCCGACAGCGCCGATGACGCGGCCAGCCGGATCACGGCGGCAGGCGGCCAGCTGATCATGGAGCCGATGGACGTGATGGACGTCGGGCGGATGGCGATCGCCGCCGACCCGGCCGGCGCCACCTTCGGCATCTGGCAGGGCCGCTCGCATACCGGCGCCGGGATGGCGAACGAGCCCGGCTCGCTGTGCTGGAACGAGAACATGAGCCGGGACTTCGCCGGCAACAAGGCCTTCTACCAAGCGGTCTTCGGCTACGACTACGACGACATGAGCTCTGAGGGCTTCAGCTACGCGACGCTGAAGCTCGGCGACCAGATCGTCGGCGGCATCGGCGGGCTGGGCGACAATGTCCCGGCCGCGACCCCGGCGCACTGGTCAACGTATTTCGCCGTCGCCGACACGGACGCCGCGCTGGCCACGGTCGCCGGGCTCGGCGGCAGCGTCGTGCAGCCGGCCTGGGACACCCCTTACGGCCGGATGGCCGTGGTGAGCGATGACCAGGGTGCCCCGTTCTCGCTGATGGGCCTCGCAGCCGACGGCTGACCCGCAGCCCGCGGGCGACAGCTGACCCGCAGCCCGCGGGGCGGGCATAACCCCGCTGCCTGCGGGCGGGCAGTCGCATCCCGCGAGCGGGCGTGATCAGGGCGCTGTCGCCGGGACCCTGACGCTCTCCGGGGCGAACAAGGCCGCGGTGCGGTCCGCGGTCCGCCTGGCCCACCGGCCGCTGGTGAGCAGGCCGACCGACAGCACGGACGCGCCGCACCCGGCGATGATCCACCAGCCGACGTGGCTGGCGCTGGCGAAGCCGAGCTGCAGCGGCCCGGTCATCGCCGAGATCACTGCCGACCCCATCACGGCGACGCCGAGCGACGAGCCGACCTGGCGGCTGGTGGAGGCGACCGCCGCCGCGACCCCGGCCTGCGACCTGGGCATCCCGGAGACCGCGGTGTTGGTGATGGGCGCGTTGACCACGCCGAAGCCGAGGCCGAAGACCAGGTAGGTGATGATCAGCCAGCTGGTCGACGTCGTCGCGGTCAGCCCCGTGAGCATGATCCCGCTGGCCGTGATCGCGATGCCGGCCACGATCAGCGGCAGCCGCGGTCCCCTGGCCCCGACGACCCGGCCCGACAGCGGCGCGAAGACTATCGTCATCGCCGCCATCGGCAGCGTGTACAGCCCGGCGTGGAACGGGGAGTAACCCCGGACCTCCTGCAGGTACAGGGTGTTCAGGAAAAGGAACCCGCCCAGCGCGGCGAACGCGCTCACCGCGATCACGGTCGCTCCCGAGAACGGCGCGCTCCGGAAGAACCGCAAATCGATCAGGGGCTCAAAGCGGCGCGGCTCATAGACCAGCAGGCCGATTGCCGCGGCCAGCGAGAGGGTGAAGAAGCCGACGATCCGGGGCGATGTCCAGCCCGCGTCCGGGCCCTCGATGATCGCGTAGGTCAGCGACGCCAGCGTCACGATGACGAGCAACTGGCCGACCGGATCCACCCGGCGGGCGTGCGGCGCCTTCGACTCGGGCACGAACAGCGCGGTCAGCAGGAGCGCGGCCAGGCCGACGGGGATGTTCACCCAGAAGATCCCGCGCCAGCCGACCGTCTCCACCAGCGCGCCGCCGACCAGCGGGCCAAGGGCGATGCTGATGCCGACCACGCCGCCCCAGACCCCGATCGCGCGGGCGCGCTCGGCCGGCTTGGTGAAGGTGTTCGTGATGATGGACATGGCCACCGGGTTGAGCATCGAGCCGCCGACGGCCTGCATCATCCGGAACAGCACCAGCCAGCCCAGCCCGGGTGCCAGGCTGCAGAGCAGCGAGCCGAGCGTGAACGTCGCCAGGCCGGTCTGGAAGGTCCGGCGGCGGCCGACCCGGTCGGCGGTGGAGCCGGACAGCATCAGGAGGCTGGCCAGCACCAGGGTGTACGCGTCGACGGTCCACTGCAGGCCGGAAACCGACGCGTGCAGGTCGTGCTGGATGGACGGCAGCGCGACGTTGACGATCGTGCTGTCCAGGCCGACGATGAGCAGGCTCATGCAGCAGATCGCCAGGATAAGTGCCTTACGCCGGCTGCTGAGCTCGCGGCCGGCCATTCCGGCCGCGGGGCCGGCCATCCCTGCAGTGTCAGCCACCCCTGCAGTATGCCTCCGATCATTTGCTGGACGGAAACTAACTTTCTGCGGCCGCGCCGGCCGACCCCCGCGGGCCGGCCGGTGCCGCCCGCGCCGCTCCCGTGATTGACTGCCTGCATGGCGAGCGACAGCCTCCCCGTCCTTAACTTCGAGTCCGCTGCCGCCTGGGAATCATGGCTCGCGGCCGAGCACGCATCCTCCACCGGAGTCTGGCTCAAGATCGCGAAGAAGGGCGCTGACGCGCAGACGGTTTCCTACCCCGAGGCGCTGGCGATCGCGCTCTGCTACGGCTGGATCGACGGCCAGAAGGGCAGGCTGGACGACGACTACTGGCTGCAGCGCTTCACCCCGCGCAAGCCGGGCAGCCGGTGGTCGCGGATCAACACGGAAAAGGCGGCAGGGCTGATCGAGGCCGGCTGGATGCAGCCCGCCGGGCTCGCGGAAGTCGAGCAGGCGAAGGCGGACGGGCGGTGGGCGGCGGCCTACGAGCCGCAGTCCACCATCACGGTCCCCGATGACCTCGCGGCCGAGCTGGCCCGCAATGATTCCGCGCGGGCGTTCTTCGAGACGCTGAACAGCGTCAACCGGTACGCGATCCTGTACCGGATCACCAGCGCCCAGCGGCCGGAGACGAGAGCCCGGCGGATCGCCAAGTTCGTCGCGATGCTGGCGGACCACAAGAAGATCTACCCGTGACCGGCCTGCACGTCAGCCGATGTCGCGGCGGCGCAGGCCGGTTACCCCGGCAATCGCCAGCACCACGGCGGCCAGCGTCAGCCAGGCCAGCGGCGCGGCGGTCACCGCGCCGCCCGGCAGCTTGGGCACGTGGCTGAACGGCGAGATGTCCTGTACCCACCGGGCGAGCCGGAAGGCCGGGCCGAGCTCGACGAGCACGGCTGCCAGCGCTAGCGCGGCCCAGCCACCGGGCACGCAGGACCGCGGCAGCAGGCCGAACAGGGCAACCGCCACGCCCGCCACCACCAGCGCGGCCGGCAGCTGCGCCAGCGCGGCGCCCAGCAGCCGCGGCAGCTGGGTTCCCGCGTCGCCGCCGCGCAGCCCGTACCCGAGGCCCGCGCCGAGTCCCGCCGCGGCCAGCACGGCGGCGGTCCCGGCCGCGGCCAGGATCAGGTGACTGGCCGCCCACCTGGTCCGGCTGACCGACGCGACCAGCAGGATCTCCGCCCGGGCCGCTGATTCCTCCGAGCGGAGCCGCAGCACGGCGGATACCGCGTAGGCGGCGGCAGCGAGGCCGAAAATGCCCATCACCGCGGCCAGGTAGGCGCTGGTGATCCCGGCCTGGCCGCCCAGCCTGGCCAGCACGTCCCTGACCTGCGCGCCGCTGCCGAGCAGCGAGCCGATGCCCTTGGCCGCCGCGCCGTTGACCGCGGCCGCGACACCCACGCCCGCCACCCAGCCGGCCAGCGTGCCGCGCTGCAGCCGCCAGGCCAGCGCCAGCGGGCTGCGCAGCGACCCGGCGGCCTGCGCGGGACCCGGCCGCGGCGGTACCAGCCCGGCACCGAGGTCACGCCGGGCCGCCAGGGCGGCCGCCACCACGGCCAGCGCGGCGGCGACCGCCAGCGGCAGCGCCAGCACCAGCCAGCGGTCCCCGGCGAACGCCCGGACCTGCAGCGCCCAGCCGACCGGGGAGAGCCAGCTCAGCCACTGCGGCCCGGCCCGGCCGGCCGCGGCGCCGGCCGACTGCAGCACGAAGACGCCGCCGAGCACGGCGATCGCCAGCCCCCGCGCGCCGCGGGCGGTCCCGGCCAGCTGCGCGGCAACGGCCGCGACCGCGGCGAAGACCAGCCCGCACGACCCGATGGCGAGCCCGAGCGCGAAGGACCCGCCGGCCGGCAGCCCGACCGCGATCAGGCCGGCCGCGATCAGCAGCGCGAGCACGCCGCAGGCACCCGCCGCGACACCCGCCGCCGCGGCCAGCGCGGCGTGCCGGCCCACCGCGGTCGAGCCGACGAGCTCAAGCCGCCCGGCCTCCTCATCCGCCCTGGTGTGCCTGACCACGGTGAAGATGCCCATCAGGGCCGCGGCGACGGCGGCGAACGCGCCGTACTTCCAGGCGGTCAGCGCGCCGACCGAGGTGCCGAACAGCGGCCCGGTCAGCGCGAGCACCGCCGGGTTGTGGGCGGTGCCGGCCGCCACCTGCTCACGGGATGCCAGGGTCTTGTAAAGCGACGTGAAGCTGTAACCGGTCCCGGCCATCAGCGCGGTCATCACGTAGATCCAGGCCGGCAGCATGACCCGGTCGCGGCGCACCGCCAGCCGGGCGAGCGCGCCCGCCCCGGTGACCGCGGTCATGACCGGACGGCACCGACGGCAGGGCCGCCGTCGGCCGGGTCGCCGGAATCCGGATCGCCGGAATAGTGCCGCAGGAACAGCTCCTCCAGCGTCGGCGGCTGGCTGGTCAGGCTGAGCACCCCGGCCGCGGTGAGGCGCCGCAGTACCTCGCCCAGCCGGGCGGTGTCCACCTCGCACCGCACCCGCGCGCCGCGCCCGCCGAGATCCTGCACGTCCAGGTCGTGCACGCCGGCCAGGTCCGCCAGCCCGGCGGGCGGCCCGGCCAGCTCGGCGGAGATCGAGGTCCTGGTCAGGTGCCGGAGCCCGGCCAGGGTGCCAGTCTCCACCGTGCGGCCCGCCCGGATGATCGTCACCCGGTCGCAGAGCGCTTCCACCTCGGACAGGATGTGACTGGACAGCAGCACCGTGCGGCCGTGCTTGCGTTCTTCCTCCACGCAGTCGCGGAACGTGGCCTCCATCAGCGGGTCGAGGCCGGACGTGGGCTCGTCCAGCACCAGCAGTTCCGCGTCCGAGGCGAGCGCCGAGACCAGGGCAACTTTCTGCCGGTTGCCCTTGGAGTACGCCCGCGCCTTCTTGGCCGGATCCAGGTCGAAGCGCTCGAGCAGGCTGGCCCTGCGCCGCGGGTCCAGCCCGCCGCGCAGCCGGCCGAGCAGGTCGATAACCTCGCCGCCGGACAGGTTCGGCCAGAGCGTCACGTCCCCGGGCACGTACGCCAGCCGGCGGTGCAGCGCGGTGGCGTCGCGCCACGGATCACCGCCGAGCAGCCGGGCCGTCCCGCCATCGGCGCGCAGCAGGCCCAGCAGGATCCTGATCGTGGTGGTCTTACCCGACCCGTTCGGCCCGAGGAAGCCGTGCACCTCACCGGCCGTCACGGTCAGGTCAAGCGCTTCCAGCGCGCTGGTCCGGCCGAAGGACTTACGCAGGCCGGAGACTTCGATGGCGGTCGTCACAGTCCGGTACTCTACACTTAATTCATAAAAGCCTGAAAATTCAGAACGAGCAAGCCCCAGAGCCCGGCCAGCCAGGACCACCCGCGCTAGCCGCCGGTGACCGGCCGTCGAGAGGATGACGCGTGGACAGTGCGGATGCGGCGGGCCGGGATGCCGATGCGGTCCGGCGGTTCATCGAGCGGCTGGCCTCGGTGCTGGCCGACGCCGGATTCCCGCGGATGCCCGCCCGCGTCTTCGCCGCTCTGCTGGCCAGCGAGCCAGGCCGCCTGAACGCGGCCGAACTGGCGGAGCTTCTGCAGGTCAGCCCGGCCGCGGTGTCCGGCAGCGTGCGCTACCTCAGCCAGGTCGGCCTGGTCAGCCGGGAGAGCGAGCCCGGGTCACGGCGGGTGGGCTACCGGGTACCCGATGACGTCTGGGACCAGGTCCTCAGGCTCCGCGATCAGGTGCTGGACCGGCTCATCGCGACCATGCGGGAAGGCGTCGAGGTACTGGACGCCGGCTCGGCGGCGGGCCGCCGGCTGACGGAGTCGATCAGGTACTTCGAATTCGTCGGCGCCGAGCTTGCGCACCTGGTCGAGCTGTGGCGTAATCCGCGGGCACCAGCCGGGGATGCATGACGAGCCGCCAGGTGTTGATAAAACTAATGGGTAACCAAACGCGCGGAGGGCTGGGACGTGACGGGTGATCCGGGAGGCCTCTTCGTGGTGCAGCCTGACGCGCCCAAGCTGGATGACGTCATCTTGCTGTACTACTTTGACGGTTTCATTGACGCCGGGGGCGCCGGCCGCCTGCTGTCCGCGCACCTGCTGGGCACGCTCGATCATCAAGAAGTCGCCACGTTCGACATGGACGCGCTGATCGACTACCGGTCGCGCCGGCCCACGATGACCTTCGTGAAGGACCACTGGGAGAGCTACGAGGCTCCCGAGCTGGCCATCTACCTGATGCATGACGCCGCGGGTGCCCCGTTCCTGCTGCTGAACGGCCCCGAGCCGGACCGCCTGTGGGAGGGCTTCACCAGCGCCGTCAGCGACCTGGCGCTGACGCTCGGCGTGCGGCTGGCGGTCGGATTCCACGGCATCCCGATGGGCGTCCCGCACACCAGGCCGCTCGGCGTCACCGCGCACGCGACCCAGCCCGGGCTGACCGAGGGCTACCGGCCGCTGGTTGACCGGCTGCAGGTGCCCGGCAGCGCCGCTGGCCTGCTGGAGCTGCGGCTGGGCGAGGCCGAGCGCGCCGCGCTGGGCTTCGCCGTGCACGTGCCGCACTATCTCGCCCAGGCCGCCTACCCGGCCGCGGCGGTGACCCTGCTGGAGTCCATTGAGCGGGCCACCAGCCTGTCGTTGCCCGCCGACGCGCTGCGCGAGGCGGCCCGGCGGACCGACATCGAGATCAGCAGGCAGGTGGAGGGCTCGGCGGAAGTCGCCGAGGTCGTGCAGTCCCTGGAGGAGCAGTACGACGCGTTTGCCGCCGGGCAAGAAGGCCTGCTGGGCGATGATCCGGACAACATGCCGACCGCCGAGGAACTCGGCGCCGAATTCGAGCGCTTCCTGGCCGAGCAGCAGGGCCGCGGCGACCCGCCGGATTCCTGACCGCCGGGGAGGCCGGAGACCAGCCCTCCCCCGGCTGCGGGGTGCTGATCCCGGGCCGCGGTGCCCGGTTCCCGCGGCCCCGGCGACTTACCCTCGGCTGGCACCGCGGCTTGTCACGCGCGGCCGGTCAGCTTGCTGAGCAGGGCAGGCACGTCGGCGGGGACCGCGGAGGCACGCGCGCTGGATTCCATGTCCTTCACCGACATCGTGCCGTCGTCGTCAAGCGTCAGCAGGAACCTGGCGCCGCGCGTGTCGCCATACTTCATCTGGACCGAGTGCTTCACGCCGGCCGGGTACAGCTCGACATCGAACGGCCCGGCACCGCGAATCGCCGCGGCCAGCCGCATCAGTTCGGCCCGGTCCGACTGGGGGTCCTGGGTGAGCACCACGAGTGTCCGGTCCCTGGGCACGTCACCGAGCCGGCCCAGCGATTCCAGTACGGAAAGGATCCGCGACACCCCGATGCTCACGCCTACCCCCGGCAGCCTGCTGGTCGTGTAGACGCTGGCCAGGTCGTCGTACCGGCCGCCGCCGCTGATCGAGCCGGCCTCCGGCGCCTCGTCGTGCACCGTCTCGAACACCATGCCGGTGTAGTAGTCGAGGCCGCGGACGATGCTGGGATCGAACCGGATGGGGGCCGGCCTGCCCAGCGCCGCCGAGACCAGGCCGATGACCTCACCCACTTCAGCGACGCCGGCCTGCCCTTCTGCCGTATCCATGACTGCTGCCTCGACGTGGCTCAGGGTCGCCTCGTTCGACGTCTGCACTGATCCGATCAAGGCCAGCAGGGTCTGCGTCGCGGCGGTATCGACCCCCGCTTCAACGAGCTCAGC
The DNA here is from genome assembly GCA_963707065.1 of uncultured Actinomycetes bacterium. GTDB lineage: Bacteria > Actinomycetota > Actinomycetes > Streptosporangiales > Streptosporangiaceae > Palsa-506. The sequence continues at coordinate 136,692 of CAVPPJ010000051.1, read as the reverse complement.
GGTGACCCCGTCGGGGCCGATCTTCTCGATCTTGTCGAGTGCGCGCAGCACTGGGGCCACCCGGTCCTGCAGGCCGAGCCCGGTCAGCACGCCGTTGAGGATCTTCCGGTTGTTCAGCCTGATCGTGCAGGGCCCGATGTTCATCCGGTCCAGCGCGGTGGCGATGATCGTCAGGATCTCGGCGTCGGCCGTTATCCCGCTCTCGCCGATGATGTCGGCGTCGGACTGCAGGAACTCACGGTAGCGCCCGCGCTGCGGGCGGTCGCCGCGCCACGCGTACCCGATGTTGTAGGCGCGGAACGGGAAAGTGAGCTCGGCTTCGTGCTGGGCGACGAAGCGCGCCAGCGGGACGGTGAGGTCGAACCGGAGGGCGACCTGCCGGCCGCCCTTGTCCTCGAACTCGAACATCTGCTTGTCCGACTCGCTGCCGCCCTTGCCCTTGAGGATCTCCGCGTATTCGACGGTCGGGGTCTGAATCGGCTCGAACCCGAACGAGGTATAGACGTCTTCGAGTACCGCGAGTATCTGCCGGCGCCTGCGGCCCGTTGACGGCATCACATCGACGAACCCGCGCAGCGTACGCGGAGTGATGACGGTGCGTTTCATGATTTCTGACTCCCTGCTCGACTAAGCGCAGCCAGCGAGTCAGCCAGGGCCAGCGATTACCTGGTCAGCCCGCGCGCGCTGAACCATTCCGGAGTGCTTCCGACGGGACGACGGAGTGTCAGTCCGCCTCCGGTATGGTCCTCGCCCAGCCGGGGGTCGGCGTGCCTGGCCGGCGCACCGGGGAAGCCGGCCGCTACTTCCGCGGAGACCGGGCATCGTGCTGACACGTCCCGCTGTGCTGCCATGTCCGGCTCCCTCCGCGCTGGCGGTGATGCTTGCCCGTTCCGCGCTGCCATCGACGGAACGAGGCACGATTCTACCCCCACGCAGCCTGCGCCGGAGCGGCCGCGACAGCCGGCCTGGGCCGGCCCCGGGCATGCATCAGCCCCGGACGGGCCGTGCGCGCGGCCCGTCCGGGGCTGACTGATGCGCGGCTACTTGACCTCGGCCAGCTTGCCGGTCGCCACGTCGAAGACGAAACCGCGCACGGCGTCGGTGTGCGGGATGAACGGGCTGGCCTTGATCCGCGCGATCGACTGCCGGACATCGCCGTCGAGGTCGCCGAACGCCTCCGCCGACCAGGCAGGCTTGATGCCCGTCTCGGCCAGGATGCCGGCCTTGAAGTCGTCATCGGTGAAGGTGAGCATGCCGCAGTCGGTGTGGTGGATCAGGATGATCTCGCGGGTGCCGAGCAGGCGCTGGCTGATCGCCAGGGAACGGATCTCGTCGTCAGTGACAACCCCGCCCGCGTTACGGATCACATGCGAGTCGCCCTCGGCCAGGCCGAGGATGCCGTAGACGTTCAGCCGGGCGTCCATGCAGGCGACCACGGCGACCTGCTTGGCAGGCGGCAGCGGCAGCGGGCCGGTGAAGCTGTCTGCGTAACGCTGGTTGTTCGCGAGCAGTTCGTCAGTCACGGACATGGCGCGGATCCTCCTTGGTCGCGGCGGGCATTCTGCCTGCAAGGCAGAATACTTCATATTTCCTACTGACTTGATCAACTATATCGGTTTAGCTGCTTCGGCCGGGCCGGGCCGCCGCGGGTAGCCCCCTGGACCACGGCACGCCTGATCCGCTGTCGCCCTCCGGCAACGATTCATCATCAGTTCGGTTAGCGATCCGCCTTAGTGCATCCATTCGGGCGCATTTCGCATCTGATGAGGGAGAGGATGCGCGCGCCAGTGCCTGGCTGCAGGCTCCGCGGCGGGCCGGGCCGGCCGCACGGGCCAGGCCGGCCGCACGGGCCGGGCCCGCTGCCTGCGCGCCGCGCAGGCATCATGCGGACAGGAGGACATGGCGAGGACCCGGGAGACGCGGCAAGTGCGGGCTACCTTCCTGCTGAGCAGGATGGGCTCGTACCGGCTCGTGCTCGGCGCCACCCTGGTCACCGCTATCGTCACCGCGACGCTGACGGCCGCGCTGGCCAGCTTCGCGGCCGGCGCGCTGCCGCAGGCGATCCATCGTCAGCTGGCGACGGCCAGCGGCACCTCGGTCGTCGTCAGCGGCGCGGTTGACGCCGCGATCGCGCAGCAGGACGACCGCGTCGTCCGCCGCTCGATGCAAGCCGTGTTCGGCACCGGCGCCGTCACTATCAGCAGCGCGCGGTGGTCGGATCCGCTCGGGCTGCCCGGGCCGGCCCGGGCCGGGGTGACGGCGCTTGCCGATGTCGCGGCGCCCGCGCGGATCAGGGCACACGTGGTGCTGACCGCGGGTTCCTGGCCGAGACCACCGTCAGGTGCCGCGCCGGGCCGGCCGGCCGACGGCAGGCCCGTCTCCGCGGCAGTGCCCGCTGCCGTCGCCAGCCAGTTGCACCTCGCGCCGGGCGACATGCTCGCACTGCGCGACCGTGACACTGGCGCTCAGGTCAGGCTCCGTATCACCGGCATCTTCCGGCCTGCCGACCGGGCATCCCGGTACTGGCTGGTGACCCCGGCCGGGGCCGGCGGCTCGACCACCTCGGGCATGTTCGTCACCTACGGCCCGCTGATCGTGGATCCTGCCGCGTTCAGCAACGGCACTCTCGCCGTCGGCGGGGCGTCTTGGCTCATGCTCCCGCACACCGCGCAGATCAGGGCCGGCGACCTCACCGCGCTGGCCGCCCGGATGGGCCAGACCGACCAGGCCCTGGCGAGCAATGGCCAGCTGGGCGGCCTGCAGGTGAGCACCGGCCTGCCCGGCCTGCTACGCGGCGTCGCGCGCAGCGACGTGGTGGCCAGGTCCCTGCTGGTCATCGGCGAACTGCAGCTGCTGCTGCTCGCCGTCGCCGCGCTGGCTCTTGCCGCCAGCCTGCTGGCCAGCCAGCGCGAAGGCGAGACCGCCCTGCTCAGCGCCAGGGGCGGCGCCCGCTGGCAGCTCGCGCAGCTCGGCGTGGCCGAGTCGGTGCTGCTCGCCGTCACGGCGGTCGCAGCCGGCAGCCTGGCCGGCGGCTGGCTGGCGGGCAGGCTGGCGCGGTCCGGGCCGCTGCACGCCTCCGGGCTCCGCCTTCCGGCCGCGCCGGCCATCGGCTGGTGGGCAGCTGGCCTGGTCGGACTGCTCTGCGCCGTGCTGCTGCTCTGGCCAGCCTTCCGCGCGCCCACGCCGGGCGCCGCGAGGAACCGGCTCGGGCGGTCCGCCAGGGCCGCTGGCATCGCCAGGGCCGGCGCTGACGTGGCGCTAGTGGTGATCGCCCTGATCGCGATCTGGCAGTTGCGCAGGTACCAGGCCGTCGCGTCCGATGCCCAGGGCGGCCTCGCCGTTGACCCGGTGCTGACTGCGGCGCCGGTCCTCGCGCTGGCCGCCGGCACGGCCGTGCTGCTGCGGCTGCTCCCGCTCATGGCCAGGATCGGCGACCGGCTGGCCGCGCGCGGCAGGCGGCTCGGCGGCGCCATGGCCAGCTGGGAGATCAGCAGGCAGCCGGTGCGGCAGGGCGCGTCGGCGCTGCTGGTGGTGCTGGCCGCGGCGACAAGCACGCTGGCACTGGCCCAGCACCAGAGCTGGCGCCGCTCGATCGCAGATCAGGCGGCGTTCAGCGTCGGCGCGGATGTCCGGGTGGACACGCCCGTGCCGGCCGGGCCCGCGCAGGCGGCGGCGATCGCGCGCGCCCCGGGGGTGCTCGACGCCATGCCCGTCGCGCATGCCAGCCTCGCCGGGCCGGGGGAAGTCGTTGCGCTGACCGCGCGGCAAGCCGCGGCGACGGTGCTGCTCCGCGCCGATCTGTCGCCGCTGGGCCGCACCGCGCTCTGGCGCCGGATTACCCCGGCCAGCAGGCCAGGGCTCGCGGTGCCCGGCCGGCCCGCCCGGCTGGCGGTCTCCGCGAGCCTGAGCGGATCAGCGGTGAAGTTCAGCCCGATGCAGGCGACGATTGACATCATGGACGCGGCCGGGGTCAGCTACTCGCTGCCCGCCGGATTCCTGCCCGCGGACGGTCGCACGCACCGCCTGATCGCCTCTCTCGTCCCGCGTCACCAGGCCACCACGCCGGCTCGACGGGCCGCGGCGCAGCTACGGCGGGCCGTTTATCCGCTGCGCCTGACCGGGATGAGCCTTGCCTACACGCTGCCCGCCAGGAAGGCCGGCCCCGCGATGCTGATTATCCGTGGCATTGCCACCGCGAACGGGCCGGCCCGTTCGCGGCGCCGTTCAGCACCGGCCGCGCCATCGGCAACTGGGCGACCCCGATGTCGGCGCCCGGGCTGGCCCTGGCGATCAACGAGCAGACGTTCCCCGGAGCGGGACCGCAGCAGGTCATCCGCTCAGTCACCGGCCGGGCCAGCATGCTGCTGGACTTCTACCCTGGCTACGGCGCTGTCACGAATCCGGCCGGCGGCCTGCCGAGCCCGATACCAGGCACCCTGACGCTGAGCGCGCCGTCACCCGCCGGCCCGATCCCGGCGGTTGCCACCCGGGCTTATCTCGGCACCGCCGACGTCGCTGTCGGTGACACCACGACCGTGACATTCGGCACCGCCAGCGTACGGGCGCGGATCGTCGCGGCGGTCACCCGGTTCCCGACCGTGACCGGCGGAGGCGCGCTGATCATGGATCTGGCGACCCTGCAATCCGAGCTGACCCGCCAGTCCGCCGCTATCCTGCCGGTCACGCAATGGTGGCTGCGAACCCGGCATTTCACCCGGCCGGCCGGGTTGCCGCCGGATGCGGCCGTCGCGAGCCGGGCCCAGGCGGAGGCCGGGCTGGTCGCCGATCCGGTGTCCGGCCTGCCCCAGCAGGCCCTGCCGGCCATCGCGCTCGCCGCGGTGGTGCTGGCAGCCGTTGGTTTCTCGGTGAGCGTGGCGGCCAGTGTCACGAAGAGACGGGCGCAGCGAGCGCTGCTCGCCGCACTCGGGGTGTCCAGATCGGCCCAGGCCGGGCAGTTGTGCCTGGAGCAGCTCATGCTGAGCCTGCCGGCCGCCGTCGCCGGGCTCCTGCTCGGTGCGGCGCTGGCCCGGCTGCTGATCCGGGCCGTGACCCTCACGGCCGCAGCGGCAGCGCCCGTTCCTCCGGTCCTGATCGAGATCCCGTGGGGGCTGGCTGCTGGCCTGGCCGCGGCCGTGGCCATCATCCCGGTGCTTGCCGCGGCGCTGACCATCGTCCGCAGGCCCGACCCGGCAGCTCAGCTGCGCGCGGGGGAGTCGGCATGAGCGCGGCGAGACTCCGGGAACGCTGGACCGCGCTCACCGGTACCGGCGGAGCGGCCAGCCTCGCCCTCGCGCTACTCGTGCTCGGCTGCGTGTTCGTCGCCGTGGGCGGCCCGCGGGAAAGCCTGGGCTTCCGTACCCGGGCGCTGCAGTCGTCGCTGGCCACCGCCTCGCCGCTCATCAAGTCCGTCGTGGCGAACAGCGATTACACCGCTTTCACCGTCTCCTTCCACGGCCCGGTCACGACCGGCGCGCTGGCCAGCGCGCGCGGCCAGCTACGCTCCCATCTGATCGGCGCCGGCCTGCCGCTGGCGCCGGCCGCTGCCGACTGGTCCAGCCTGACGACAGCGTTCGGCGCTGTCGGCGGGGCGGCGCGTAGTGCCTTCAACGGGCTTTTCCCGCCGCGGCTGGAGATCATCTACCGCGACACGCTGCCGACCAACGCACGGCTGGTCGCGGGGGCCTACCCGCGGGCCGGCGCGGGCAGCCGGCTGACAATCGCGGTGACCGTCGCGACCGCGCGCCGATTTGGCCTGCACGTCGGGTCGGAACTGAGCATTGGCGGAGCAGTAAGAAAGATCCGGCTGACAGTCGCCGGGATCATCCGGCCGGGCCGGCCGGGCTCGGTTTTCTGGACTGCCGACCCGACTGCGGCAACGCCGTCACCGCCGATACCGCGCGGACCGCAGTACTGGGCCGGCGCCGCGTTCGTCGGTGCGGCTGAGGTCGTCCCGATGCAGCGCGACTTCAGCCTCTTCAACGGCCAGCTGCAATGGGCTTTCCCGCTTGCCCTCGGCGGGGTCAACGCCGACCAGGCGAGCGCGCTGCAAAGCGACCTGACTCGTGCCAGCCTCCGCGCTGGCGCTCTGCGCACGGCCTACGGTCCGGTCAACGTCCAGGTCGGTTCAGGTCTGAGTGGCCCGCTTTTCACCTTCATCAGCACCGACGCCGCCCTCGCCGTGCTGCTATCGCTGCTGTTCGTCAGCCTCACCGTGATCGGGCTTATCGTCGTTCTCCTTGGCGCCAGGATGCTGGCCGAGTACCGGCGGGCTGAATTCGGGCTGATGCGGGCACGCGGCGCGTCCCGGCCGCAGCTCGCGCTGCTGGCGCTGGCCGGCGGCGCCGCGGCGGCAGTCCCGGCGGCCCTGGCGGGCACGGCGCTCGCCGTGGCGGTGACGCCGGGGTATGCCGAGCCGCTGGCCTGGTGGCTGGCCGCCGTGACTGTCATAGTCGCGCTGGCCGGCCCGCCGCTGATCGCGCTGCGCTGGGCCGATACCGGCGAGGCGACCGAAGCGAGAACGCTCGACCTGCAGGCTGGCGGGCCCGCCGGAGCCCGCCGGTGGGTGACCGAGGGCGCCTTGGTCCTGCTCGCCGTCGGCGGCCTCATCGTGCTGCATCAGCAGGGCCTGCCCACCGGTGGCGGGATCAACCTCTACATCAGCGCGGCGCCGGTTTTCGTCGCGGTGCCGGCCGCGGTGCTCGTGATCCGGCTGTCCCCGCTGATGCTGCGCGGGCTGCTGCGGATCGCCGCCGCGCGGCCAGGGGTGACCGCCTTCGTCGGCTTCGCGCGGGCGGCCCGCGCGTCGCTGGCGGCGACGATGCCCGCGTTCGCGCTGGTGCTCGCGCTGACGGTGGTGGCGTTCGGCTTCACGGTGCGCAGCGCAGTACTGCGCGGCCAGGTCGGCGCATCATGGCGGGCCACCGGCGCGGATGCGGTGATCAGCCTGACCGACGTGCCGGGCCCGATCACGCCGGCCGAGCAGCGTGCCATCGCGGCCGTGCCCGGTGCCGCCCGGATCACGGCCGTGGCGGTCACGACCGCGGCGCTGGGCAGCGGGACGGGGATCAGCGTCGTCTCGGTCAGCCCGGCGAGCTATGCGGCCATGACAGCGGGCACGCCCTATCCGCGCTTCCCGGCCGCGCTGCTGGCCGAGCCCGCGGGCGGCGCGCGGGCGGGGGCGCCGGCGCCCGCGCTCGCATCGCCCGCCGCGGCGGCCCAGCTGCACCGCCGTACCGCGGTGCTGTCGACCGGAATCGGCAAGCTGCCGGTCCGGATCGCGGGCACCCTGTCCGGCACGCCGGCCGTTCCCGGCGGCGGCAGCTTCGTGGTCGTCCCTGACTGGGCGATCAGCCGCAACGCGGCGCAGCCGCCGACGGCTGTGCTGATCACCGGGGCGCAGCTGAACGACAAGGCGCTGGCCGCAACAGTGCGGCGGGTCATCCCGGCGGCGACCATCACCTTCCGGTCCAGCGTGCTGGCGGGACTCACCGGAGCGGCGCTGCCGCACGGCGCGTATGTCGCCTTCGCCGAAGGCGGCGTGGTGGCCGCCGGGTTCTGCGTTCTCGTGCTGCTGCTCAGCCTGGTGCTGGCCGCCCGCTCCCGCGCGCTGACGCTGGCCCGCCTGTCCACCATGGGGCTCGGAGTCGGCCAGGGCCGGCTGCTGGTCATCACCGAGGCGCTGCCGCCGGTGCTGGTGGCGGCCGCGGCCGGAGCGGCCTGCGCGCTGGTGCTGGTGCCGCTGCTCGGCCCGGTGCTCGACCTGTCGGTCTTCACCGGCTCCGGCGCGGCGGTGCCCGTCCGGGCGGACCTGGTCGCGCTGGCCATCCCCGCGGCCGGCCTGATAGTCCTGGGAGTGGTGACGCTGTCGGCCCAGGCCATCGCGGTGAGCCGGCGCGGCGCCGCCAGCGCCCTTCGGATCAGCGGCTGAGAGCGGGCGGAGGAGGACGATGGACGCGAAGCACGGCGCCGGAGAACCGGCCACGGGCGGAAACGCAGCAGCCGGGACCCGGGGCAAGCCGGGCAACGGCACCGCGCCGGCCGCCGGGATCGCCGAGCTCGGTGCCGAGTTCGAGCAGTCCCGGACCTCGTACGGCGAGGATGCCCTGGTCGCCTGCGATCGGCTGGTCCGCATCTACGCCGCGGAAGGCATTGAGGTGCAGGCGCTGCAAGGCCTCGACCTGCTGATCGCCAGGGGCGAGCTGACCGCCGTCGTCGGCGCGTCGGGGAGCGGTAAGTCGACGCTAATGAACATCCTGGCCGGGCTGGACGCGCCGACCGCTGGCTCGGTCCGGGTCGCCGGGAACGACCTGGCGGCCATGTCGGTCAGCGACCGGGTGGCCTACCGGCGGCACACGGTCGGCTTCGTCTGGCAGCAGACCGCGCGGAACCTGCTGCCGTACCTCACCGCCCGGCAGAACGTCGTGATGCCGATGCGGTTCAGCGGCCTGCCGCGGCGCAAGCGCCGCAGCCGGGCCATGGAGCTGCTGGAAATCCTCGGCGTCGGGCACTGCGCTGAGCGCAGGCCGGCGCAGCTGTCCGGCGGCGAGCAGCAGCGGACCGCGATCGCCACCGCGCTGGCCAACGAGCCCGAGCTGCTGCTGGCCGACGAGCCGACCGGCGAGCTGGACAGCGCGACGGCCAGGGATGTGTTCGGCGCGCTGCAGTCGGCCAATGCCAGCCTGGGCGTCACCGTGCTCGTAGTCACGCACGACCCGGCGGTATCGGAGCAGGTGCGCCGGACCATCGCGATCAGGGACGGGCGGACGGCGTCGGAGACCCTCCGGCGCGCCGGTGCCGACGAGGCGGGGAACGCGACCCAGCACGCGGTCGAGTACGCCGTGCTTGACCGGGCCGGGCGGCTGCAGCTTCCCCGCGAGATGGTGGAGCCGCTCGGCCTGCGGGACCGGGTGCGGCTGGAGGCAGAGCTGGATCACATCGGGGTCTGGCCGGATGAGCTGCCGTCGCCGGGCGGCGAGCCGGGCACTCACCAGCCGGGCACTCGCCAGCCGGGTGCGCGCCCCGGCCGGCACGCGGCGGGAGGAGAAGCGTGACCAGCCAGCCGGGCGAGGCGGCGGGAGCCCCCGGCCGCGGCACAGCGCACATCGCCGGACCGGACATCGCCGGACCGGGCATCGCCAGACCGGGCATCGCCAGACCGGCCGCAGCCACTGCCGTCGCCGACGGGCCGCAGCCGATGGTCGCCGCCAGCGACGTGACGCGCACGTTCGGCGGCGGCAGCACTGCCGTGCGTGCGCTGCGCGGCGTCTCCTTCATGCTGCCCCGAGGGCAGCTGGTGGCGCTGCGCGGGCGGTCCGGCTCGGGCAAGACCACCCTGCTCAACATCGTCGGCGGCCTGGACCGGCCGACCAGCGGGAGCGTGCACGTCGCCGGGCGGGAGGTGAGCGCCATGAGCGAGCGGGAGCAGATGATGCTGCGCCGCGGCACGGTCGCCTTCATCTTCCAGTCGTTCGGGCTCATCCCGATGCTGTCCGCCGCCGAGAACGTCGGCATCCCGCTCCGCATCAACGGCGTCGCCGCCCGGGAACGCGAGGAGCGCGTCCAGCTCATGCTCGGCATCGTCGGCCTGGCCGACCATGCCCTGCAGCGCCCGGCCGAGCTTTCCGGCGGCCAGCAGCAGCGGGTGGCGATCGCGCGGGCCCTGGCGGGCAGTCCGGAACTGCTGATCGCCGACGAGCCGACCGGGCAGCTGGACTCGGAGACCGGCAGGCAGATCATGCGCCTGCTGCGGACCGTGGTGCGGTCCGAAGGGATCACGGCCCTGGTCGCCACGCACGACTCCGCGCTGATCGACGTCGCCGACGACGTGCTGGTCCTCGAGGACGGCGTGCTGGTGACGGGACAGCAAGGGACGAGCTGAGTAGCCGGGTCCGCCGAGTCGCCGTGGCTCCGCGTCGCGCCGTGTGGCGGCTGGTGCTTACGTCGCCGCAGGATGCCATTGTGGCGGTCGGCGCCGTTGTGGCGGCCAGCCCTGATGCGGCGGTCGGCGCCGTTGTGGTGGTCAGCCCTGATGCGGCGGTCAGCGCTGATGTGGCGGTCAGCGCTGATGTGGCGGACAACTGCCATTGCGCCGGACGAGTGCCGACGTGCGGCTGAGCACCGTAGTGGCGGGCCTGGCGGAGTGGCGGCGGCCGGGAGAAGATGGAGTTTGCCTGCCGTAGCGGCTGCGAGGGAAGGAACACCGGGTGAGCAGTGCGAGCAGCCCCGCGGGCACGGGCATCACCGGGCTGCGAAGCGTGCTGGCCGCTGGCCGGTTCGCGATCACGGCTGAACTCGGCCAGCCGCGCGGCGCCGATGCTGGTCCCATCCGGCGCAAGGCGGCGCTGCTGCGCGGCTGGGTGGACGCGGTGAACATCACCGACAACTCCAGCGCTAATGTGCGGCTGGCCAGCTGGGCCGGCAGCCTCGCCGCGCTGGCCGCCGGGGTGGAGCCGATCATGCAGCTCACCTGCCGGGACCGGAACCGGATCGCGCTGCAGTCCGACCTGCTGGCCGCCGCCGCGATGGGCATACCGAACGTGCTGCTGATGACCGGCGATCATCCCCGGTTCGGCGATCATGCTGCGGCCAAGCCGGTATTCGACCTGGACAGCATCGCGCTGCTGCGGGCCGCGCGGGCGATGCGGGACGAGCGGAAGCTAATGTCCGGCCGGACCCTTGACCCGGCGCCCAGCTGGCTGCTCGGCGCCGTGGAGAACCCGGCCATGCCGGCCGATGCCAGCGTGGCCCGGCTGGCCGAGAAGGTCGCGGCCGGCGCACAGTTCGTGCAGACGCAGTTCGTCTTCGACGTGCCGGAGTTCACCGCATGGCTGGCCCGGGTCCGGGACCTGGGGCTGCACGAGCAGTGTCACATCCTGGCCGGGGTCGGCCCGATCTCGTCGCTGCGGGCACTGAGCCATCTGCAAGGCGGGGTGCCGGGAGTGCACGTTTCCGCTGATGTTGCCCGGCGGCTGCGGGGGGTGCCGGAAGGGCAGATCGCGAACGAGGGCGCGCTGCTGGCCGCCGAGACGATCGCGCAGCTCAGGGAGATTCCCGGGGTCGCCGGGGTGCACGTCATGGCCATCGGGCACGAGGGCAGCATCCCCGGCATCCTGCGGCAGGCCGGCCTCACCCCGGGCGGGCTGCCGGGGGCACCGAACGCGGCGGACGGGACCGGCGGCCTCCCCGGCGGGGGCGGCAGCGCCCCGGACGGGAACGGCGGCCTCGCGGACGGGTGCGGCAGCGCCGCGGACGGGGCCGGCAGCGCCCCGGACGGGGGCGGCAGCGCCGCGGCCAGGACCGAGCACGCACCGGCTGCGACCGGCAATGCAGCGGGCGGGCGGCCTCATGCGCATTGACGTGCGGCCGGTGAGCAGGCTCCGCGGCCAGGACCCGGTCGACCTGATGGGGACGCTCGGGCCCGTCATCGAGGCGCTGCGGGCCAGCGACGCCGATCTGTCCCGGGTGCGCGTGGTCTGCGACTGGGTCCAGTACCGGGCCAGCTTCCGGGAGGCAGCCGACTACCGGCCGGTGCTGGCCGCCGGGTGGCGGGCCGGGCCGGGCCAGGCAGCCCCGGGCTGGCTGCCGGGCAGCGCGCTGCCCGGCGACGGGCTGCCCGACGACGGCCAGCCGGCACCCGAGACGTCGCTCGAGATCGCGGTGGACCTGCGCCGGGGCGGTGCTGACCTTGGCCCGGTGGTGACCAGGCTGCTCGCCGAGCACGCAGCGCCAGGCAGCTCGGCGCGGCTGCCGCTGGAGCCGTGGGGACCGGGCTCGGCCAGCTGCATCTGGCGCTTCAACATGCTCTACTGGCAGGCGCTTTCTTTCTGGGAGCAGGCCACCGGGCGGGAGTACGAGAAGGCGCTGCCAGGCGGCGAAAGCGCCGCCCGCGACTCCGGGACCGTCCGTGAGCTCATCCTCGAGCTCTTCAAGATCTGGGACGACCTGGACGCGCGCGGCGCGCTGCCCGCCGAGCTGTACGTGGTGGAGCTGGGGGTAGGCAATGGCAGCCAGGCCAGGATCTGGCTGGATGAGTTCGTGACGCTGTCCGGGATGCACAGCAGGGACTACTACCGGCGGCTGCACTACCTGATGGGGGACTACTCGCCGCATGTGCTCGGCCGCGCGAGCAAGGCCGTCGCCCATCACGGGGACCGGGTGAACGCGCTGGTGGTCGATGCCACCCGCCCGGCCGTCAGCCTGGGGTTCCTGCGCGGCAAGGCTTTCCTCGTCTACATCTCCAACGTCTATGACAACCTGCCGGGCGACGAGGTCGCGAGAATCGGCGGCCGGTCCTACCAGGTTGAGGTCCGTGCCTTCCTGCCCGGGCCGGACGCGCGGCGGATCGCCCGGCGGTTCGGCGCCCCGGTCAGGCAGCTGCGCGATCTGGTCGGCAAGCTGCTCCGGCTCGGCCCCGAGCTGCTCTGCGAGGCGCTGCCGCAGCACTTCGCCGATCCCGCCCGGGCGGTCGCCTTCTGGCGGGAGACCTGGACCGCGCTGCGGCTGCAGGAACGCTACGTGCCGCTGGAAGGGCTGGATCTCTACCAGATCGGGCCCGATCTCACCGGCGTGACGCTGCGATCGCAGCTGGAGTCTGACGGCGACATGCGCATGCACGTCAACAACGGGGCACTGAACAGCTTCGCGGACACGCTGCCGCTGCTGCATCCGTTCGGCAGGCTGCTCTGTCACGATCTCTTCGTCACCGACATCCATGACTACGGCACCGGCTTCTACGGGCCCGGGAAGTACGACGGCTCGGTGGTGAACTGGGTCAATGGCCCGCTGCTCCGCCATGTCGGCAGCCGGGCCGGGTTCGATGTCCGGATCTCCCCGTTCGCGCAGCGTCCCGCGGCCAATGTCAAGACCCTGACCGCGATGGTGCGGGAATGACCGGCACGGCCCGCGGCGCGCGCGCCGCGGGACTGCCATCCGGGACGCTGCTGCCGACCACGGTCATCGGCTCGTACGCGGTACCCGAGTGGCTCGGGCAGCTGAAGAACGACTACTGCCAGCGCCGCATCAGCAAGAGCTACCTCGACGAGATCCACGAGATGGCCATCAAGGCCGCCATCCTCGACCAGGAGCGGGCCGGCATCGACATCGTCTCCGACGGCGAGCTGCGCCGCGACAACGACGTCGATTACCTGCTGGCGCGGATCCCGGGCGTCGAGATACCGCAGCGGGCCAAGGCCGACTACTTCGACTACTACGAGGCGCAGGTGGCACACCCGCTGCCCGCGCCGGCCGACCTGGGCGTCGGCCTGGGGCTCGCGGCGGACTACCAGTTCACCCGGCAGCTGACCGACATGCCGGTCAAGGTATCCATCACGGGCCCGTTCTCGCTGTCGCGCAGGATCCGCAACACGGCATACCCGGACCCGGCTGATCTCATCCGGGCCCTGGCCCGGCTGCTGAACGCCGAGGCCAGGGAGCTGGCCCGGGCCGGCGCGCTGATGCTGCAGATCGACGAGCCGTTCCTCGCCGGGTACCCGGAGGACATCGCGCTGGCGATCGAGGCGATCAACATCGTCACCGACGTGCCCGGCGTGCACTGGACCCTGCATGTCTGTTACGGCAACCGGTACGCGCGGCCGCTGTGGGCCGGCCACTACGACTTCCTCTTCCCGGCCGTGCTGGACACCGCGGTGGACCAGCTGGCGCTGGAGTTCGCCCGGAAGGGCGATGAGGACCTGCGGCTGCTGGAGCAGTACCAGTGGGACCGCGGTCTCGGCCTCGGCGTCATCGACGTGAAGACCGACCAGGTGGAGTCGCGCGAGCAGGTCGCGGCCCGGATCCGGCGGGCGCTGCGGTTCGTGGCCCCCGGCAGGCTGTCGGTCAATCCCGACTGCGGCCTGCGGCACGTGCCGCCGGAGGCAGCGCGCGCGAAACTGGGCGCGATGGTCGCCGGGGCCGCCGAGGTCCGCGCCGAGCTGGGCGGGCAATAATCCTGCCGGGCGCGCGATACTCCACTGCCCGCAGGCAGTACTGTGCGACAACATCGTGATCAGGCACGCGAGAATCCGGCGGAGGCCAGAGATGCTTTTCCCGACATCGCTCGTCGGCAGCTACCCGCAGCCGGACTGGCTGATCGACCGCGAGCGGCTCGCCCACCGGTTCCCGCCCCGGACCAGGGCGCTGGAACTGTGGCGGGTGGATCCCGCCTACCTCGGGCAGGCTCAGCAGGACGCGACGCTGCTGGCCATCCGGGCGCAGGAGGACGCGGGCCTGGACATCATCACCGACGGCGAGATGTGCCGGGAGAGCTACTCCAACCGGTTCGCGACCGCACTGGACGGCGTGGACATCGACAACCCGGGCACCGCGCTTGACCGCAGCGGCCACCCCAATCCGGTGCCGCGGATCACCGGGCCGATCCGGCGCCGGCACCCGATCGAGGTGGACGACGTGAGATTCCTCCGCGCGCACACCGACCGGACCGTCAAGATCACCGTGCCGGGCCCGTTCACCATGTCGCAGCAGGCCCAGAACGATTACTACCCGGACCGGGAGGCCGCCGCGTTCGGCTACGCCGAGGCGGTCAACGAGGAGGTCAGGGACCTGTTCGAGGCCGGGGCGGATATCGTCCAGCTGGACGAGCCCTACCTGCAGGCCAGGCCAGAGGAGGCGCGTTCCTACGGGGTCGCGGTGCTGAACCGGGCGCTGGAGGGCATCACCGGGACGACCGCCGTGCATGTCTGCTTCGGGTACGCGGCCATCATCCACGACCGTCCGGAGGGCTACTCGTTCCTGCCCGAACTGGCCGCCGCGCGGTGCGATCAGGTGTCGATCGAGACGGCGCAGTCCAGCCTTGACTGCTCCGTGCTGGCCGGGCTGGACGGCAAGACCATCATCCTGGGCGTCCTGAACCTGAACGACGCGACCGTGGAAACACCCGGCCAGATCGCCGACCGGGTACGGCGGGCCCTGCCGTACGTGCCGGCCGAGCGGCTGGTGCTCGCGCCGGACTGCGGGATGAAATACCTGCCGCGGGACGCCGCGTACGGCAAGCTGGCCGCGATGGCGCAGGCCGCCGCGGCGTTGCGGGCAGAGGCATAGCAAGCGCCACGCCGCGCGACCGGGAAGCGCGGGAAAGCTGGCGCCAGCGTCCCGGCTGACGCATGATCGAAACAAATATGAGCCAAACTTAGATTTGGGTCGTATCCGGCCGATCGGGTGGGCACGGGCTCGCCAGGACGGCTGACCGAGTTCCGCTGACGGGCGGTCAATCCGCCGCCCAGCACGGCTGGCATGCAGACGCACGCACTTAGACGCACATCTAGCGGAGGGGGTGCACGGCAAGTGACCGAATCCAGTGGCGCGGCGGCGGCCGCAGTGATCGAGGCCGACGTACGTGAAGGCACGTACGGTGCCAAGGTTGCCGCGGTGGAGCCCGGCGGAGCGGAGTTCATCCTGCCCAGCGAGCGGCACGGCAAGCCGCTGCAGCAGTTCTGGACATGGGTGTCGCCGAACATGGAGTTCGCGACCATCTTCGTCGGCATCATCGGCGTCTGGTTCTTCGGCCAGTCGTTCTGGATGGCCACGCTCGCGATCGTGCTCGGCACCGCGCTCGGCTCGCTGTCAATGGGCGCGCTGGCCGCCCGCGGCCCGCTGTTCGGCGTACCGCAGATGGTGCTGTCCCGGATCGGCTTCGGCTTCCTCGGCAACATCCTGCCGGCCGGCATCAACGCGGTCGTGGCCGGCATCGGCTGGTTCGCGGTCAACAGCGTCAGCGGCGCGTTCGCGCTGAACGCGCTGCTCGGCTGGAACTCGAAGATCTGCCTCCTGATCATCGTGGTGGCACAGCTCGCGGTCGCTTTCTTCGGCCACAACCTGGTGCACGCGTTCGAGCGCCTGGCGTTCCCGTTCCTGGTGGTCGTCTTCGCCATCGCCTCGGTCGTGATCGTCTCCAAGTCGCACCCGGGCGCGCACGTGACCGGCGTGTCGGGCGGATTCCTGATCACGCTCGGGGCGGCGTTCGGATACGCGGCCGGCTGGAATCCTTACGCCAGTGACTACACGCGCTACCTGCCGAAGGACACGAACCGGCGGGCCACTGGCCTGTGGGCCGGTCTCGGCGTGTTCCTGTCCTGCGTGGTGCTGGAGGTCGTCGGCGCGGCCGCGGCCACGATCACGAGCATCGACAAGTACGCCGACAACCCGACGGCCGGCTTCACCAGCCACCTGACGCCGTGGCTCGCGGACGTCACGCTGCTCGCGATCGCGCTCGGCGCGATCTGCGCCAACGCGCTCAACGTGTACTCGGGCTCGATGTCGTTCCTCGCGCTCGGCGTCCGGCTGCCGCTGGCATTGCGGCGGGCGATCGTCGCGATCGTGTTCGGCATCGCCGGCTTCTTCCTTGCGCTCTCCGGGCTGCACGACGCCGGCGCCAAGTACAACAACTTCCTGCTGGTCATCGCCTACTGGATCGGACCGTGGCTCGGCGTCTTCTTCGCCGACCAGCTACTGCGGCGCGATAAGCGGGTCGACGGATTCCTCTTCGACCGCAGGCACAACCCGTGGGCCGGCTTCGCCGCGATGGCGATCGCGATGGCGGTGTCGATCTACCTCTTCGCTAACCAGACTGACTACGTCGGCGTCGTGCCCAAGCACAACGGGCACTTCGGCGACATCACGTTTGAGGTCGGCTTCGTGCTTGCCGCGCTGCTCTACGCGCTGTTCTTCAAGCTGCAAGGCGACCGCAGCCGCGAGGAGGTACTCGTGATCCCGGGCGAGCCGCTGGCCGTGCCGGCCACGGAGGCCTAGCTGGCGTGCGGGCCGGAAATCGGTTGACGCGCGCGGTGCCGGGGGGAACAGTAAGCGCGTGACGGTCGGGCCGCAGGACCTGAGGCGGGCCCTGCGGCAAGCCGGCATCGAGAACCGCCCGGTCTGCCTGCATTCCTCGCTCAGGTCTCATGGGCACGTGGACGGCGGCGCCGCGACGGTGGTCGACGCCTTTCTTGACGCGGGTGCCACCCTGCTTGTCCCGACATTCGGGGGGCGCCGTTACGCCGTCACGGCGCCGCCGCACTTGCGGCCGTCCAGGAACGGCATCAGCTACGACGGCTGGACTGATCAGGGCGGCCTGCCCGTCGACCCGGCCGCGGCCGACTTCGCCGGCCGCGAGTTCAGCACGGCCGACAACGAGACGCTGATGGGCGCGATCCCCGCTGAGGTCCTCACCCGGCCGGGACGGCAGCGGGGCAATCATCCGCTCAACTCGTTCACCGCGATCGGCCCCGGCGCAACGGAACTTGTTCGCGGCCAGACGGCGACTGACGTGTACGCGCCACTGGCGGCACTCGTCGGCCAGGGCGGGCTGGTGGTACTCGCCGGCGTCGGGCTGACCAGCATGACGCTCCTGCATTACGCCGAGCAGGTGGCCGGCCGCGTCCTGCTCCGCCGCTGGGCGCTGGCCGGCGGCAAGGTCGTCATGGTCGCGGTCGGCGGATGCTCGGACGGCTTCGAGCGATTCGCGGGCGCGCTCGCGCCGGTCGAGACCACCGTTACCGTCGGGCGCAGCCATTGGCGTGTCTTTCCCGCCGCGGCAGTCGTCGACATCGCCGCGGCCATCATCCGTCAGGACCCGGACGCCGCCCGGTGCGCCCGGGCTAACTGCGAGCAGTGCGCTGACAAGGCCCTCGGCGGGCCCCTGCTCGAGGACTGAGCGGGCGGCAGCGCGCTGCGCGAGTTGCACTGCGGAGTCTCGCCAGATTTATGCACCACCGCAGGCCCATGGGCGGGCAGTGTGCGACCGTACTGCCATGGATGATTACCGGACGCTGAACAGAGCCAGCTGGGACGAGCGGGCACCCGCGCATGCCGCATCGCCGGACTACGCGGTCGACCGGTTCGCTGCCGACCCTTCGTTCATCAGCCACGTCGTCCGATTCGACCAGCCGCTGCTCGGTGACGTTGCCGGGCTGCGCGGTGTGCACCTGCAGTGCCACATCGGCACTGACACGATCTCCCTGGCCCGGCTCGGTGCCTCGATGACCGGGCTGGATTTCTCGGCCGCCTCGCTGGCGCAGGCGAGAGACCTGGCCGCGCGGACCGGCGATGATGCCCGTTTCGTCGAGGCCGACGTCTACGACGCCGTCAGCGTCCTTGGCGCTGCCGCGTTCGACCTGGTGTTCACCGGGATCGGCGCGCTGGGCTGGCTGCCGAGCGTCCGCCGGTGGGCCGGGGTGGTGGCTGGCCTGCTGCGGCCCGGCGGCAGGCTGTTCATCCGGGAGGCTCATCCCATGCTGGGGACGCTCAGCGACCCCCGCAAGGACGACCTGATCGTCGTCGAGTTCCCCTACTTCGAGCGGGCGGAGCCGATGGTCTGGGACGAGGGCGGCACGTACGTGCAGACCGACGCCGTCTTCACCCACAACCGGACGCACGAGTGGAATCACGGCCTCGGCGAGATCGTGACCGCGCTGCTGGATGCCGGGCTGGAGCTGACCGGCCTGGCCGAGCACGACAGCGTGCCCTGGAATGCCCTGCCCGGAAAGATGGAAGAGGCCGGCGACGGTGAATGGCGGCTGGCCGACCGGCCCTGGCGGCTGGCGCACACCTACACCCTGCAGGCGGTCAAGCGCCGCTGAGCCAAATCTAGGGAACGCCGCCGGAAAAGTAGGGAGGCGCTCCCGATCCGCGGATAGCCGCAGCCGGCCTACGGTCGCATCGACCCGTTCCCCGAATGGGCATAACGAGCGGCCTGAGCCCAGGCCGGACGACAGGCAAGGGCAGCAATCCGAGGGGCAGACGATGACAGGGCAGACGATGACGGGGCCGGCATGCCCGGACCGGGCGACGCCAGTGCCATTCCGGCAACGGCGGGCTCGCCGGGCTGGCCCGGCGATAGCTGGCCTGACCGTCACTCTCGCCGCGGCGCTGGCGATTCCGGCGCTCACCTTCGCCAGCGGGGCAGCGATGGCCGCGTCCGGGGCCACTGCGCACGCCATGACCGCGGACCGGGCCGCTGCGGGACGGCCCGCGGCGGCAGGTCTTGCCGCCGCGGGCACCGCGACCGGGCCGCTGCGGGCCTGGGGGAGCAACCAGAGCGGGCAGCTCGGCGACGGCAGCACCGATCCTTCGGACGTCCCCGTCAGGGTGCAGCTGCCGAGCGGGACAAAGGTGACGCAGGCGCGGGCCGGGTGCTTCCACACGGTGGCCCTGACATCCAAGGGCCATGTGCTGGCCTGGGGCGACAACAGCCTCGGCCAGCTCGGCAACGGCAGCACCGTCAGCAGCGACACTCCGGTGCGGGCCAAGCTGCCCAGCGGCACGAAAGTCACCGCCGTCCGGGCCGGCTGTCGGTTCAGCCTTGCGCTCACCTCCAAGGGCCACGTGCTGGCCTGGGGAGACAACGCTGACGGGCAGTTCGGCAACGGCACCACCACCGGCAGCGATACCCCGGTCCGGGTCAAGCTGGCCCAGGGCACCACGGCCACCGCGATCAGCGCAGGGAAGGACTTCGGCCTGGCCCGCACGGCCAAGGGTCATGCGCTGGCCTGGGGCGAGAACAGCCTCGGCGAGCTCGGCAACGGCACCACCGTCAGCAGCGAGACCCCCGTGCGCGTCAAGCTGCCCAAGGGCAGCAAAGTGCGGATCCTGTCCGCCGGGTTCAACTTCGCCTTTGCCAGCACCTCCGGCGGCGGGGTATACGCCTGGGGGGCTGACAACCTCGGGCAGCTCGGCGATAACACCATCACCACTGACAGCGACACGCCGGTGAGCATCGGCCCGCAGCAGGACGGGCCGCGGCAGGGCGGCCCGAACGGGCACCTGGTCTCGCTGGTGGCCGGCTGCGGCCACGCCCTCGCGCTGATCTCCAATGGGGAACTCCTGGCCTGGGGGGCGAACGACATGGGCCAGCTCGGCAATGGCACTACCACGAGCAGCGACAGGCCGGTCTTCGTCATGCTGCCCGCGGGCAGCACGGTGACGGCTATCAGCGCCACCTGCACCGACAGCTACGCGCTCACCGCCAAGGGCCACGTGCTGGCCTGGGGGAGCAACTTCGAGGGTGAGCTCGGCGACGACGGCGGCCCGGCCAGCGAGGACACGCCGGTCCGGGTTGACCTGCCGACCGGGCGGCGCGCACTGGCGGTGGGCGCAGGCCCGCTGGCCAACACCGCCTTTGCGGTCATGCACAAGAAGTCATAGCCAGCAGGCAGCCGCCGCGGAAACGCGGCCCAGGCAAAGGACATCCTCATGGCACAGCAAACAGGCACCAAACACAGCGGGATCGCCCGGCCAGTCACC
The DNA here is from genome assembly GCA_963707065.1 of uncultured Actinomycetes bacterium. Lineage (GTDB taxonomy): Bacteria > Actinomycetota > Actinomycetes > Streptosporangiales > Streptosporangiaceae > Palsa-506. The sequence continues at coordinate 116,442 of CAVPPJ010000051.1, read as the reverse complement.
AGCCGCACCGTGGCGCGCGGCGCCATCGCCGCGGTCGCCGCCGCGCTCGCGCTGTCGGCTCCTGCCGCTGCGGCGGCGGCCACGGCCGCCCCGTCCGCCAGCCGGCCGCGGCCACCGGCGGGACCCTGCGGGCCTGGGGTTACAACTTCATCGGACAGCTGGGCAACGGCACCGAAACCGGCAGTGACACCCCGGTCAAAGTCAAGCTGCCCGCCGGCACCAAGATCACCTCAGTCCGGGGCGGCTGCAATCACAGCGTTGCCCTCACCACCAAGGGCCACGTCCTGCGCCTGGGGCCTCAACAATCATGGCCAGCTAGGCGACGGCACCACTAACGACTCCGACACCCCCGTCAGGGTCAAGTTCGCCAGCGGTACCAAGATCACCTCAGTCCGGGCCGGCTGCTTCTTCAGCATCGCCATCACCACCAAGGGACACATCCTCGCCTGGGGCAACGGCGCGGACGGCCAGCTCGGCGACGGCAGAACCAGCGACTCCCGCACGCCGGTCCGGGTCAAGCTGCCCGCCGGCACCAAGGTGAAATCCATCACCGCCGGCGACGAAGCACGCCCTCGCCATCACCACCAAAGGGCATCTCTACGCCTGGGGATTCAACGACGACGGGGAGCTCGGCGACGGCACCACCAGCGACGCCGGCAAGCCCGTCAAGGTGAGGCTGCCCGCCGGTACCAAGATGAAGATCGTCAGCGCGGGCGACTTCCACACCCTGGCCCTGAGCACGGCCGGGCAGCTGTACGCGTGGGGCTACAACGGCAAGGGGGAGTTCGGCAACGGCACTACCGCCAGCAGCGTCACACCGGTCGCGGTCGCCTTCCCCGCGGCCGGCGCGATCAAGTCCCTGGTGGCCGGCTGCTTCCACAGCCTGGCCCTCACCTCCGACGGCGTGGTACTCGCCTGGGGACTGAATAACGAGGGGGAACTCGGCGATGGGAGTAACGCCAGCAGCTCCCTCCCGGTCGCGGCCGAGCTGCCGGGCGGCACCCACGTGAAGTCGATCAGCGCCGGATGCGACACCAGCTACGCCCGCACCGCCAAGGGCCACGTGCTGGCCTGGGGCTACAACGCCAACGGGCAGCTCGGCAACGGCACCACGTCCAACAGCGAAATCCCGGTCAGAGTGGAGCTGGCGACCGGGCTGAAAGCGATCGCAATCGGATCAGGCCCGGCAGCGGAACACAGCTTCGCCATCGTGCGCAAGAAGTCATAACCAGCAGCCGAGTACTAATCCCAGCCTGGTGGCCACCGATCAACGACGGAAGGCGAACTGATGCCCATATCTTACGAGGACAAGATCAAAGAGCAGGCCCGGCCGTATCTGGAGGCTGGCGAGCAGGTGCTCGCCGCTGTCATCGCGCGGCCGCGCGGAGCCACGACGGCAGGAGCGGGCGGCCTCGGGGCGGGTGCCATCGGCGGCAGCAAGGTCGCCAGGCAGAACCGCACGGCTGACGGGGCCGGGCTGCAGCTGGCGAACCCGATGGCGCTGGCGGTGACCGGCAGCAGGCTCGTGGTACTCGCCATCAGCGCGCCGGTTGCCCTGGGCAAGGGCGGTGATGTGAAGGATCTGGTCAGCTCAGCGCCGCTGGCGGAGGTCGAGTCGATCGAGGTCAAGCGCCTTCTGGTGGGCAAGACCGTGACGGTCACCGTCCGCGGCGTGTCGGTCAAGCTGGAGGTCGGCTCCGGCGGGGATGCCAAGGGCCTGTCCGAGCAGTTCGCGCGGGCCAAGAGAACCTCCTGATCCGGACGGCAGGCCGCCGGAAGCTGGGGCGGGCACTGCATCCCGCTCTGCGGCTTCGCCAGAACCAGCTGTGGTGCGTCACCTGGGGCGCGATGCAGTCCATGACGTGGGAGTTCTTCACCACATACGGCGACGAGGCATACGTGCTGCTGGCCACCGAGTGGATCGCCGCAACGGGCCAGTCGCCGTCCCGGATGGCCGTGGGCCAGCTCCTTGCCGACCTCGCCAACCTCTGAGGGAGTAACCAGGAAGTACCGGACCCGGCGGAACGGCCTCAACGAAAGGACCCTTCATGACAGAGCAGACAGGCCGGAACCATGCAGCGTGCGCGCGGCTGGCGGTTAGCCGCGCCGTAGCCCGGGGCGCGGTCGCCGCCGCGCTCGCGGTGGCGTCGCTGGCCGCCGGAGCGGCGGCCGCAGCCAGCGCGGATGCCAGCACGTCGGCCGGGGCCGCGGCCACCGGCGGGACCCTGCGGGCGTGGGGTGACAACGTCACCGGGCAGCTGGGCAACGGCACCGAAACCAGCAGCGACACCCCGGTCAAGGTCAAGCTGCCCTCAGGCACCAAGATCACCTCGGTCCGGGCCGGCTGCGACCACAGCGTGGCCCTTACCACCAAGGGCCACGTCCTGGCCTGGGGCCTGAACAACCACGGCCAGCTCGGCGACGGCAGCACGACCGACACCGACACCCCGGTCAGGGTCAAGTTCGCGGCGGGTACCAAGATCACCTCGGTTCGGGCCGGCTGCTTCTTCAGCATGGCCCTCACCACCAAGGGCCACGTCCTCACCTGGGGCGACGGCGCGCAAGGCCAGCTCGGCGACGGCAGCAACTCCAATACCGACACCCCAGTCAGGGTCAAGCTGCCCGCCGGAACCAAGGCAAAATCCATCTCCGCCGGCGATGCGCATGCCCTGGCCATCACCACCAAAGGGCATCTCTACGCCTGGGGCTACAACGGCGACGGGGAGCTCGGCAACGGCACCACCAACGACGCCGGCAAGCCCGTCAAGGTGGGGCTGCCCGCCGGTACCAAGGTGAAGATCGTCAGCGCGGGCGGGGACCACACGCTGGCCCTGAGCACCACCGGGCAGCTCTATGCGTGGGGCTACAACGGGGACGGGGAGCTGGGCGACGGCACCACGACCAGCAGAGACACGCCCGAAGCTGTCGACTTCCTCTTCCGCGGCACGCCGCCAGGCGCGATCACGTCCCTGGCGGCTGGCTGCTTCCACAGCCTGGCCCTCACCACGAAGGGCGTGGTACTCGGCTGGGGACTGGGCACCAGCGGGCAGCTCGGCAACGCCAGCACCACCACCAGCAAGCTGCCCGTCGGTGCCATGCTGCCGGCCGGCACCCAGGTGAAGTCGATCAGCGCCGGCTGCGCCGACAGCTACGCGCGGACGGCCAAGGGCCACGTGTTCGCCTGGGGCTACAACGCCAACGGGCAGCTCGGCGACGGCACTACCACCAACAGCGACGTCCCGGTCAGGGTGGCGCTGGCGGCCAGCCGGAAAGCCGTCGCCATCGGATCGGGCCCGGCAGCGAACCACAGCTTCGCCATCGTCCGCAAGAAGTCATAGCCGACAGTGAGGTAACACCAATGACAGGAAAACCACCCTGTAGCCGGGCCACGGCAGCAACCCGGCGACGGCCCGGCCGCCCGGCGACGACCCGGGCGGCCGGCGTCTTCGCCGCGGCGCTGGCGGTCCCGGCACTGATCATGGCAGGCGGCAGCGCAGTAGCAGCGACATCGGCGGTGACTGCTGCGCACAAAATAAGTGCAGGCCGGCACAGTCCGGGCAGTGACGCTCCGGCGGGCAGGGCCGCGAGCACGGCCAGCAAATTTGTGCTGGCCTGGGGCCGCAACGACTTCGGGCAGCTCGGCAACGGCACCACCACCGACAGCGATACCCCCGTCAGCGTGACGCTGCCAGCCGGCCGCAAGGTGACGCAGGTGCGGGCCGGCTGCTCGCACACGCTGGCTCTCACCAGCAAGGGCCACGTACTGGCCTGGGGAGCCAACGACAACGGGCAGCTCGGCGACGGCAGCACCACCAGCAGCGACACCCCGGTCCGGGTCAGGTTCGCCAGCGGCACCAAGATCACCGCAGTGCGGGCCGGCTGCGACTTCAGCCTGGCCCTCACTTCCAAGGGCCATGTGCTGGCCTGGGGATATAACGGTCACGGGCAGCTCGGCGACGCCAGCACCGCGAGCAGTGACACCCCGGTCCGGGTCAAGTTCGCCAGCGGCACCAAGGTGACGGCCATCAGCGCCGGAGAGAACTTCAGCCTGGCCCGCACCAGCAAGCACCACGCGCTGGCCTGGGGCCTGAACTCCGACGGGCAGCTCGGCACCGGCAGCACCGTCAGCCGCCACACCCCGGTCCGGGTCAAGCTGCCCAGGAGCGCCAAGGTAAAGGCGCTGGCCGCCGGCAGCAAGCACGGCCTGGCGCGCACCTCGGCGGGCTTGTACGCGTGGGGAAACAACTTCAGCGGGCAACTCGGCAACGGCAGCACCACCAGCAGCGACACGCCGGTCAAGGTCGACCTGCAGGGACTGCACCCCGGGCACGTGACCTCGCTGTTCGCCGGCTGCGGTTTCAGTCTCGCGTTGTTCTCCCGCGGTGCGCTGCTGGCCTGGGGCAACAACCTCCAAGGAGAGCTCGGCGACGGCAGCACCGCCAGCAGGAGCGACACGCCCGTCGAGGTGATGCTGCCCGCGGGCGCCACGGTCCGGTCGGTCAGCGCCGGCTGCGTCGACGGCTACGCGCTTACCGTCAAGGGCCACATGCTGGCCTGGGGATACAACGGCAACGGGCAGCTCGGCAACGGCACCGTCACCGACAGCGGCGTCCCGGTCCGGGTCAGCCTGCCGGCCGGCTGGCGCGCGTCAGCGGCCGGCTCGGGCCCGCTCGCCTTCCACGCCCTGGCCATCGTGCACCTGCTGCATCCATGCGACCGGATATCCGCCGCCACGCCGTGGCGAGCCGGCCATCCGGCGGCCTGCTAGCGGACTGCGGCCGAAGCCGGGACATCTTCTCGCACCTGGCGCTCATCAACGCGTGCGTGCACCTGATCCGCGGAGAAGAACGCATCGCCGCCGGGTAGGTGACCCTGACTCTGCGCCGTCCCCAGTCGGCCCGGTAGGACTGCCGCCGTTGACGAACCGGCTATCAATGTGATATCACTTTCATAGGTGATCGGGTGGCCGACACCACAGCCGACAGGAGGCATCCCGATGAACGCACCCAACGACAACACCGCTGCGAAAGGCCTGCGCGGGTGGTGGCGATCTCCCCCGCGCACCGGCATGCAGCGCCTGATCGTGCCTTATGAGTACCGCCATCTCCGCGTCTTTGGGGTCGGGCGTATCGCCGGTGGCAGTGTCGCGGCCGCCGCGGGCGTCATATGCCTCTCGTACGGCGTCTACGCATGGGCAGCCTTCTTCCTGGTTATTGCGGCGCTGAATCTCGCGGGTGGCTCCTGGTACCTCACTATCGATCGCTCCGCACCTGCCCGAACCTGAGCCTGGCTCGATATCCCGCGAGCCTGGCGGCGAGTAGGCGATCTGCTTCCGCGATCACCAGGAAGCGGTAGCTGTCAGCAAGCAGTGGCCAATCGGTATCTTGACGGCAGACGCGGTCAAAGTGAAGCATTCAACGCAGGCAGGCATCCGGGGAAATTCGCGGGGGGCGTGTTCGTTGAGCGGGAGCGGCGAGCGATACGACGTCTTCCTGAGCTATGCGCGCTCCGACGACGATGACGGAGCAGTCACCCGGCTGTCCGAGGAGATGAGCCGCGTCTTCGCGCAGCAGGCAGGCGTCCGGCTGAGGATTTTCCGCGATACGCAGCAGATTCAAAGCGCCCAGATCTGGAAAGCGCGCATTAACGACGCGCTGAAGGCCAGCACGGTTCTCGTCTCAGTCGCCAGCCCGGCCTATTTCGACTCAGAGTGGTGCCGCTATGAGTGGGATCACTTCGTGGCCAGGGAACGCGAACCGCAGGGAGACCGCCGTTTCCACGCCATCTTCCCCGTCTATCTCGACGGGCGGCCCGATCTGCCCGATGCGCAGCCTGCGGTCCAGCGGTGGATCAGGGACTGCACGGCCCGCCAGTGGACCGACATCGACGGCGCGGCCCACGATACTGAGCAGTACGCCGCCCAGGTCTTCCGCCTGGTAGAGCACCTTATCCATGCCATCCGCGCCCACGCGGACGGCATGGGCGGCTTCATCAACCCTGATATCGAGCACCACATGATGGTCACGGACTACGTCGGCGACAGCGCCCGCTTCGTCCGGCTGCTGGCCGAGGCCGTCAACGTGACGATCGTCGGCCTGACCAACGAAACGCTGGCGGTAACTCTCCAGGATTCGCTGAACAGGAAACGCGCCTACAGCGACGACCGGGCTTTCTGGAGGTCATTGCGCATCGTATTCCTCGGCGACAAGCTGCTCGAAGGGATCAATGACGAGCGGGCCATCTACCCCGACCGCAACGAGGCACTGCGGCAGCGCCGGCTGGCGTCGGTCTGGGGCAAGCGGTCAGTCAGCGTGCTGCTTCGCCGCACCCCGTCATCCCGGTGGGCACTGTACGAGTCGTCCTTTCTCCCGCCATTCGCCGGCACCCTCTTCGAGATGCCAGACGGCCGCCGGCTCGTGCAACTACTGATTCGCCGTCCGCAGCGGGGCACCTCGGATCATCTCTACCTGGAGTTCGAGGACACGACCGACCAGTACTTCACGGCCGCGTTCGAGGACATCGTGCACAACAGCGTGAACGATAACAAGATCGTTCCTATCGGCGACCCGCGCAACGGGACCTTCCGCTGCACTGGCTCCCGGTTCCGCCAGAACGTCCTCATCGACCGTTCAGACGCCACCGGCTGGCTGCCGCTCGTCCTCGTGATCACCTGGCGGAACAAGAACGGCCTGATAGAACCACTGCTCCAGCTCCGGAACGAAAGCAACGCCGCCAGGGAGCTTGGCCGTCTGTCGCACCTGTCCGGGCACATCTACCAGGACGACTACACCGAGCCGGGCGCCGGACCGCCGGAACGGGCCACGGTGTTCGATCCTGCGCACCCCGCGCTGGCCAGGGCAGCGCTGCGGCGCGTGCAGATGGAGATCGGGGACGACCCGCCTGGCGAACTCCGGGCGGTGACACCGCAGCGCTACCTGAACTCGGACAAGGAGCACCTCTTCCTGTTCCTGTTCACCCTCGAGCTGCCCGGCTGGTTCCAGTTCCCCCGGCAGGCAGAGATGCACCACTTCCCGGTCACTGAGCTGCTGGCGGTCAGGCGGAACCAGGTGCTGCGCAGCGCCGCGCGGCTCTCCCGGGCCACGCTCTCCGGCCGGATCCGGGTGACGGCGGCCGAAATCGCCAGGCTGAACCTCATCCTGCACGGTCAGGCCAAACTCGGCGACGAGGTCCTCGCCTGGGCCAAGCAGGGGTCACGGTCCAATAGCACGGCCCAGAAGATCAGGCGGCTGGAAAAGCAGACCCGCCAGACGATGTTCTCCAACGGCCGGGAAGTGCAGATTCCCGGGCTGTCCGGCCTGCAGTACCGCGAGTTCTTCACGATGCTGCTGCCACTGTACGAGCAGTTCGGCGTTCCGGGCGCCGCTGAGCAGCTGAGGGCGATCCACGACGACGAGCCAAGGCGGAAGGCGCTGGACGAGCTGTCGGCCATGTACCAGGACGAGGACCTGATGTCGACCATCCCGATCGAGCTCTGATCCGGCGGCCGGCCGTTTTCGCTGCACCGGCAACGGTGCCGCCCTCTTCGCCGCCGGGGGAACGCGCCTGGCCCGCGAGACAATACATAGACATGGAGGGCGAACGGCCGATGGCGGCCGGCGGGCGCATTGTCGGCCCGGCGGACTTCGAAAGCGCCTTCCAGCAGCACTTCCCGTCGATTTACCTGTTCATCTCCCGGCGGGTCGGCACAGCCCTCGCCGAGGACCTTGCGGCCGAGACATTCGCGACCGCCTACCGCCGACGCGCCTCCTTCGACCCGGAGCGAGGCTCACTGCGCTCCTGGCTGTACGGGATCGCGACCAATCTTGTGCGCAACCACTGGCGCGCCGAGCAGCATCTTCTCGCGCTCGATGCCCGGCTCGTGCCCGAGATCGATCTCTCGGATAGCTCCGATGCGGCCGACCAGCGCGTCATTGCCGCCTTGCTCGCGCCGCAGCTGGCCGCGGCGCTCGGGCTGCTCACGCGTGACCAGCGGGACGTGCTGCTGCTGCACGCCTGGGCCGAGCTGAGCCACGAGGAGATCGCGGCGGTGCTCGAGATAGCGCCGGGCACGGCACGTTCCCGGCTGTCGAGGGCTCGCGCGTCGCTGCGCGAGCAGCTCGGTGACTTCGACTTCGACCTCTGGACGTTCGGCGGGCCGGAAACCGACCCGGTACGGGGAAGGCAGCACCGTGACTGACGAAATCGAGGTCCTGCGGCTCTTCCGCGACGACATGCCCGGTCCGTCCACCGATGCCTGGACCCGGGCCCGGTCGGCGATCGCCGTAGCTAGGGCGGAGGAAGAACAGGCCGGGCGGCGGCACAGCTGGGGACCGGGCAGGCAGGGACCGGGCAGGCAGAGGCCGGGCCGGCGCAGGGTTTTCTCGATGGCTGCCGGGGTCGCCGTGGCCGCCGCCGTGGCTGGCCTGCTGGCAATCCTGCTCCCGAACTCACCGGCTACCGACGGCCATGGCAAGGCCGCCAGCGCGCAGCAGACCCGGACAACCGCCTACGTGGTTACCCGCGTCGAGCACGCCCTGTCCTTGTCGGGCCGCGGCAACGTGCTCGGGTACGCCCGCACCGTGTATCCGCCAGGCACCGTTGCCGAGCCGGTGGCCGGCGACGTGCGGGTCCGGCCCGGGTCCGGTGCCAGCTCACCGTGGAGCGTGGGCTCCACGGTCAGGTGGTCCTACCAGGGCAGCATGAGCCTTGCCGCGTTCAGCGCCACCGGGCAGCGAGTTTTCACCAGCGGGACCACCGTGGCGGACGGAAAAGCCGGCCACCGTCGTGGTGATCTACCGCGATTCGACCTGGTGGCAGGCGGCGGGCGGCGCCGTCCCGGCTCCGAGCGGGCTAGCGCCGCCGCGCTGCGGCCCCGACGTGTCGATCGGCCCCGGCGGCTGGCCGGCCTTCATCCGCGAGGAGCTGAGCTGCGGTGAGTACGCGGCGAACGGCCGCCAGCGGGTCGACGGGATGGACGCCATCAAGATAACCGGGGACAAGGGCCTCGACACGCTGTGGGTCAATCCGGCGACTTACCTGCCGGCGCGCGCAATATTCACCTTCGGGCGGCTGCGGATCCTGACCGACTTCCGCTGGCTCCGCCCCACCTCGGCCAACCTGGCCCGGCTGAGCGTACGGGTCCCGGCCGGCTTCCGGCAGGTCCCGCCACCGTCCTGAGCCCTCGCTCCGCTGAAGACCCGTCACGCCCGGTGAAGGCTACGTCATCGACAGAACAAAAGGACTTTGAAGATGAACGAGGAAACCAGCGCCCGTCGCGCCCGGCAACGGCGATCCCGGCTGCGGGCTGGCCCACTGATCGCCGCCGTGGCTGGCATTGCCCTGCTCACAGCGGCATGCGGCGGCCCGGCCACCCTGACGGCCGCGCAGAAGTACCAGAAGGACCTTAACTACGCGCAGTGCATGCGCTCGCACGGCGAGCCGTCCTGGCCAGACCCCAACAGCCAGGGAGGCTTCGTGTTCGACACTCCTGGCACTTCGCTTGATACATCGTCGCCCCAGTACCAGTCGGCCAACAAGGCCTGCCAGAAGCTGCTCCCGAACGGCAGGATCGGGTTCACGCCGGCAGAGCTCCAGCAGGCCATGAGCAAGGCCCTGAAGTTCTCCGCGTGCATGCGCTCGCACGGGATAGCGAACTTTCCCGACCCCGTCGCGCGCGACGGCGGTGTGTTCATCTCCGTGACCGGCATCGACCTGAACTCGCCGCGGCTGCAGTCCGCGCGCCAAGCCTGCCGGTCGCTCAGTCCGGACGGTGGTGGCGGACAGTCATGAGCACCGCCGCTCCTGAGCAGGCAGCAGGCGCATCCCCGCCCCCGTACCCGGACACCAGCAGCGGGCGCCGGCCTGGCCGGCGGCGCTGGGCGGCCGCTGGCGTGGCGGCCGTGGTCGCGGGCGGCGTCGTGGCCGGACTCAGCGGCGCGTTCGGCGGGCCCGGTCACGCGAATGCGGGGGTAGCCGGTAACGCCTATCCCACCTCGACCGCCGCCATCACCCGGCGGGCGCTGTCCTCGCAGACCCAGGTGGATGCCACCCTGGGCGACGCTGGCGCCTATACCGTGGTGAACCAGGCCCAGGGCACGATCACCGCTTTGCCGGCCGTCGGCCGGGTCGTGCGCCAGGGCGAGGTGCTTTACCGTGTCAGCGGCAGCCCGGTGGTGCTGCTGTACGGGAAGGTCCCCGCTTACCGTGACCTGTCCGAAGGGCTGACCGGGCCGGACGTGGCCGAGCTCAACGCCGGCCTGGTCAGGCTCGGCTATGCCACCAGCGCGGCAGTTGGCCCCGGCCCGGACCGGGACTACTTCAGCGGCGAAACCGCCTATGCGCTGGAGAAGCTGCAGGCCCGGCTGGGGGTGGCCCAGACCGGCGTGCTGACCCTGGGCCAGGCGGTGTTCCTGCCTGCCGCGGCCCGGATTACCGGTCTGGGCGCCACCACGGTACTGGGTGGCATGGCCCAGCCCGGATCTGTGCTGCTGTCGGCCAGCTCGACGGCCCTGGCAGTCACCATCGACCTGGACGTCGCTCAGCAGACCGAGGTCAAGGCCGGCGACCACGTCACCATCACCCTGCCCGACGGCGAGCACACGCCGGGTGCCGTGTCTTCGGTCAGCACCGTCGCCATTGCATCGTCATCGGACAGCTCCGGTGATCCGGGCAGCACTCCCACCATCACTGTCGAGGTCACCCTGACCCACCCGAAGGCGGCCTGCCGCCTGGATCAGGCGCCGGTCGAGGTGACGATCACTACCGGCAGCGTGCCCGATGCCCTGGTGGTGCCGGTGGACGCGCTGCTGGCCAGAGCCAGCGGCGGGTACGCGGTGGAAGTCACCGGCGCCGCCAGGACCCGTCACCTGGTGGCGGTGTCCCTCGGGGTGTTCGACGACGCCGCCGGGCTGGTCCAGGTGACCGGGCCGGGTCTGGTGGCCGGCCAGCACGTCGTGGTACCGGCCACATGACCGCCCGTGCCCGCATGCGTCCGGCCGGCCGGACGCTGCCCGGCGACCGAGACCGCGACCTGCGCCCGTGCCCGGCGGCCAGCCCCGGCATGATCCTCGAACTGGACACGGTGACCAAGACCTATCCCGGCGAGCCGCCCGTCGCGGCGCTGCGCGGGGTGAGCTTCGCCGTCGCGCCCGGTGAACTGCTCGCCATCGCCGGGCCGTCCGGATCGGGCAAGTCGACGCTGCTGCACCTGATGGGCACCCTGGACCGGCCCACCAGCGGGACCGTGCGAGTCACCGGCCTGGATGTGGCCGCCATGTCCGACCGGGAAGTCTCCGCGCTGCGGGCCACCCGCATCGGCTTGGTGTTCCAGCAGTTCTTCCTGGCTGAGCACGCCACCGCCCTGGACAACGTCGCCGACGGGCTGCTGTACGCCGGGGAAGGCCTCGCCAGCCGCCGCGAGCGGGCCGCCGCGGCGCTCGCCCGGGTCGGGCTCGGCCACCGGATCACCGCCCGGCCGACGCAGCTGTCGGGCGGCGAGCGGCAGCGGGTCGCGATCGCCCGCGCCCTGGCCGGCCTGCCGGCCATCGTGCTGGCCGACGAGCCCACTGGCAACCTGGACAGCGCGGCCGGCTCCGCGCTCCTGGACCTGCTGGCGGAACTCAACGCCGAAGGCGCCACCATCGTGCTGATCACCCACGACCGGGAGATAGCCGCCCGGCTGCCCCGCCAGATCGAGATGCTCGACGGGCGCATCGTCGCCGACACCACCCGCACCGCGATCGGCCCGGCACCGGCCCTGGCGGCCGGCCCGCCGCCTGGCCGTGCCCCCGTCCCCGCGGCCGGAGCTAGCGAGGTCCGCTACGACGGGCCGCCGCTCCCGGCGGAGCGGCAGCCATGACCGTATCGGCACCCGCGAGAAAGAGGGGTGCCCCAGTGACCGCCGTGACGCCCGCGCCAGGGCGGCTGCACCCATCCGACCTGGCCCGCCTGGCCGGCGTGGGCCTGCGCACAAGGAAACTCCGGGCCGGGCTTTCCGCCCTCGGAATCGCCATCGGGGTGGCCGCCATCGTCGCCGTCCTGGGCCTGTCTTCCTCGTCCCAGGCCGGCCTGCTGACCGAGATCAGCAGGCTTGGCACCAACTTGCTCACGGTCACCGACGGCCAGAACCTCAGTGGTGGCACCGCCGAGCTGCCCGAGGCAGCACCCGCGATGATCGGCCGGATCGGGCCAGTCACCGCCGTCCAGGACACCGGGACGGTCGATGCCAGCGCCTACCGCAGCCCGCTGATCCCCGCCATCGACACCAACGGACTGTCCGTCGACGCGGCCAGCCTCGGCCTGCCCCGCGCCGTAGGCACCACCATCGCCCAGGGCAGCTACCTCAACGCCGCCACTGCCGGTGAACCCGTCGCGGTGCTCGGCGCCGCCGCCGCCCAGCGACTGGGGATCGACCGCATCTACCCGGGCGAGCGGATCTGGGTCGGCGGCCAGTGGTTCTACCTGGCCGGCATCCTGCGCCCTGCCGTGCTCGCCCCCGAGATCGACTCCTCCGTTCTCGTCGGCTACCCCGCTGCCGGGAAATACCTCGGCTTCGACGGCCGCCCCTCCACCATCTACGTCAGAGCCCAGACCAGCCAGGTCGGCGCCGTCGATAACATCCTCGCCGCGCAGGCCAACCCCGAAAACCCCGACAACGTCGACGTCTCCCAGCCGTCCGCCGCCCTGGTTGCCCAGGCCGACGCCCAGAGCGCACTCAACGACCTGTTCCTCGGCCTCGGCGCGGTCGCGCTGCTGGTCGGCGCGGTCGGGGTGGCCAACATCATGGTCATCTCCGTGCTGGAACGACGATCGGAGATCGGGCTGCGCCGCGCCCTGGGCGCGACCAGGGGACACATCCGGATCCAGTTCCTGTCCGAGGCCATCCTGCTCGCGCTCCTGGGCGGCGCTGCAGGCGTCGCCATCGGCGTCGTCGCCACCGCCCTCTACGCCGCCGCTCAAGGCTGGGCCATCGTCGTGCCCGCGCTCGCCTGGGGCGGCGGGCTCGGTGCCGCGCTGCTCATCGGCGCAGCCGCCGGGCTGCTCCCGGCCCTGCGCGCCGCCCGCATGTCACCTACCGACGCGCTATGGGCGCTGTGACGGCCGTCCGCAGGCCAGCGGGCCTCGTCGATCTCCAGCGGCGTGAACTCCACCCGCAGCCACCACAGCGGGGAGCATGCGGCAGGTCGCTACCGCTACGAGCTTGGGTGCCCGGTCAGGAACGATTCGATGAGGGAAGTGAAGCGCGTTCCTTCCTGGAACAGGAACCCGTGCCCGGCATCGGGGTAGAGCACCAGTCTCGCCCTGGGGATGAGGCGGGCGAGGGTGTGGTCATTGGCGACCGGGTCGAGCTGGTCGGCGGTGCCGTCGGCGATAAGAGTGGGCACTGAGATTCTGGCGATCTTGCGTCCGGCCGCGTCGGTGCCGTCCCACCAGTTGGTTACGGCGCCCGCCTGAGCCGTTTTCGTGAGGGCCGACGGCGCGGGGGCGGCTGGGTATTCCGCGATCGCTGCCGTGAATGCGTCGTAGGCGCTGGACTGATTAGCAGGGAAAAGGCTGCCGGCCTGGATTGCCGCCTGCGAGGGCACCGCGACCGGGCCGGTCCCCGGGAACGTGGCGCACAGCACCAGGCGGCGCACCTGGGCCGGGTGCAGGACCGCCAGGGCCTGGGCGATCATGCCGCCCATCGACCAGCCCAGTACGTCCGGCCTGCCGAGGCCGAGGGCGTCGATGAGCGCGCTGGTCTGGCCGGCCATGGCGTCGATGGTGAGTGTCGCGGTCCGTTCCCCGGGCAGTGGCTGGGTACGGCCAACTCCGGCGTTGTCGAACATCACCACCCGGTTGTGCCGGGCGAGGGCGTGCACCAGCCGCGGATCCCAGACCTCCATGGTCCCGGCGTAGCCCATGATCAAGACCAGCGGGCGGCCGCTCCCGACGACCCGGTACCCGACGGCACCCAGCCTGGTGTGCGCGATCCGCACCGGCGCCGACACCACTGAGGCCGTGCCCGGCGCCATCGGAGGTGCGGAGCCGCACGCGCTCAGCGCGAAGGACGCTAACGCCGCGACCGCTATCGGCCAAGATCTCATCGAAGAAGTCAGCACGGCGTCCAGACCCCGCCTTCATGGTCTGTGGTTACCTGGTTCGCTCACTCTGAGCAGTGCCCGCCCAGGTCCGGTTCATTCGCCGGTTGCTGACCAGCAGGCAGCGACGTGCCTGCCCGGCATGAGTTAGTCGCCGAGCTCGGCGCGGCGGCGGGTGACGAACTCCTCGAGCTCCGCCTGGATCGCGCCGTCCAGCGGCGGCTGCTCGTACGCATCCAGCGTCTTGGCGCTGATCTCGCCTGCCCGCGCCGTGGCGTCCTTGCCGCCCTGCTTCAGCCACCGCTCGTAGTTCGAGCTGGACGACAGCAGCGGCCGGTAGAAGCACTCGCGGAACCGCTCCATGGTGTGCGCGGCGCCGAGGAAATGGCCGCCGTGGCCGACTTCCTCATGCGCGCCGAACGCCAGCGAGGCCTCGTCGATCTCCAGCGGCGTGAATTCCACCCGCAGCATCCGCAGCAGCTCGATGTCGATGATGAACTTCTCATAGCAGCTGACCAGGCCGCCTTCCAGCCACCCGGCCGCGTGCATGACGAAATTGGTGCCCGCCAGGAACGTGGGCAGCAGCGTCATCAGCGCCTCATACGCCGCCTGCGCGTCCGCGGTCTGGCTGGAATTCAGCCCGCCGCCGGTCCGGAACGGCAGCCCGAAATGGCGGGCCAGCTGCCCGGTGCACAGCAGCCCGATCCCGGATTCCGGGGTGCCGAAGCTCGGCGAGCCGGACTGCATGTCGATGTTGGACAGGAACGAGCCGAAGATCACCGGGCAGCCCGGCCTGATCAGCTGCGCCAGCGCGATCCCGGACAGGGCCTCCGCCAGCTGCTGCACAAGCGCGGACGGGATCGTGACCGGCGACATGGCGCCCATCAGCAGAAACGGGGTCAGCACCACGGGCTGATTTGCTGCGCAGTACTCGAACTGGGCGTCCAGCATCCGGTCGTCCCAGCGGAGCGGGGAGTTGCAGTTGATCAGTGAGATCGTGGCCGGTGTCTGCTCGATCGCGGCCCGGCTGCCGAACAGGATCTCGGTCATGGCGATGGTGTCGGCGGCGTTCGGGCCGGAGACCACGTTGCCCATGTAGATCTTGTCGGTCAGGGTCTGCAGGGCGTAGATCATGTCAAGGTGCCGGGAGTCCAGCGGCGCGTCGTTCGGCTCGCAGATCACTCCCCCGGCCGAGTCGAGCTCGGGGAAGGACTGGGCGAGCATGGTCAGCCGGCGGAAGTCCGACATCGTCGCTTCCCTGCGGACGTCGCCCTCGCGCACGAACGGGCAGCCGTAGACGCCGCCGAAGACCATCTGGTCGCCGCCGATGTGCACGTTGTTCGCCGGGTTCCTGGCCTGGACGTCGAACTCGCGCGGGGCCTTCGCCACCTGCTCAAGAACGAACTCCGGATCCAGCTTGACGACGTCGCCGTCGACCTGCTGGCCGGCCTTGCGGAACAGCTCGACCGCCTCGGGCTTGGCGAACTGGATGCCGATCTCGGACACGATCCGCCGCCAGCCCCGGTCCAGGACGCCGATGGCGTCGGGAGACAGGATCTCGTACCTGGGCATCCGGTTGAGGAACATCGCCACCTCAGTTCCGTGCGGAACGGTGCCAGCTCAGCCAACGGTGCTCGCTCAGCGAAAGGTGCTCGCTTGACCGCCGGAAGGCCCGAATCTAGGATCACATAGTAGAACAAGGTTCCGTAAGATGGAACTCCGCAGGACGCTGCGGGGACTCCGGGGGAACGAGGCGGCAGTGACCAGCCCTACCGGGACGCAGGCGGTCGACCGGGCAGCGCAGCTGCTCAAGGAGGTCGTGCACTGCCCCGACCCGGTCACGTTCACCGAGCTGACCGCGGCCACCGGGCTGGCCAAGAGCACCACCTCGCGGCTGCTGATGGCGCTGGAGCGGGGCGGCCTGGTCCGGCGGGACGGCCACGGCGGGTTCCAGCCCGGCGAGATGTTCGTCCGGTACGCCTGGCGCGGCGGCGCCGAGGCGGGCCTGGTCGCCATGGCCCGGCCGTTCCTTGACCGGCTCGGCGACGTGACCGGCGAGACCATCAACCTCGGCGTGGCCAGCAACGGCATGGTCGAGCAGATCGCCCAGGTGGAGAGCACGTACCTGATCGGCGGGACCAACTGGGTCGGGCTCTCGGTGCCGCTGCACTGCGCCGCGCTCGGCAAGGTGCTGCTCGCCTACGGTGCCGCGCAGCTGCCGTCAGGGCGGCTGCAGCACCGCACGGCCAGGACGATCACCAGCCGTGCCGCCGTGGCGGCCGACCTCGCCGAGGTACGGCGCCGTGGCTACGCCGTCACCGAGGAAGAGCTCGAACCGGGCCTGATCGCCGTGGCCGCGCCCGTGTACTCGGCCGGATCCGCGTGCGTGGCGGCGATGTCGGTGTCCGGCCCGGCCAGCCGGCTGACCCGGGCGCGCATGCACGACGTCGCCGCGGCCTGCGTGGCGCAGGCCAGCGCCCTGTCCGCCGTTCTCGGGCACCACGCCGCCAGGAACGGGAAGGTCACCAGGAACGGGAAGGCAGCCGGGAACGGGAAGGCAGCCGGACACCCGCCGGAGAGAGAAGGTGCCGCGTGACCCAAGACGAGCTCCTGAAGCAGCTCTACGATTTCACCCTCGTCGGCAACGCGCCCGAGGTACTCACCCTCACCAACCTGGGCATCGAGATGGGCCTCGGCCCGGAGATGCTGCTGTACGACGCGCTGATCCCGTCACTCGAAGAGGTCGGCGCGCGGTTCGAGCGCGGTGACTTCTTCGTCCCGGAGATGCTGATCGCCGGCCGGGCGATGGCGGGCGCCCTGGAGGTGCTGCGGCCGCTGCTGGCCGAGACCGGCGCCGAGTCGATCGGCAAGATCGTGATGGGCACCGTCAAGGGCGACGTGCATGACATCGGCAAGAACCTGGTCAACATCATGTTCGAGGGCGCCGGCTTCGAGGTCATCGACCTGGGCGTGCAGGTCTCGCCGGAGAAGTTCATCGACGCGATCAAGGAGCACAAGCCGGACATCGTCGGGTTCTCCGCGTTCCTCACCACGACAATGCCGATGTTCAAGGCGAACATCAACGCGCTGCAGAAGGCGGGCATGCGGGACCAGGTGATCATCATGGTCGGCGGCGCGCCGGTGACGCAGGAGTACGCCGACGTGGTCGGCGCCGACGGCTACGCGTCCGACGCGTCGGCGGCCGTGGTGCGGGCCAAGGAGCTGCTGTCGCAGCGCCGTGCGCTGGCACGGGCGTAGGCGCCGGAATGGACACCGTGCTCCGGTCGCGTACCGCCGAGCTGACCATTGGCGCCGATAGCCCGTTCTGCATCATTGGTGAGCGGATTAATCCGACTGGCCGCAAGCTTTTCCAGGAGCAGCTCCGCCGCGGCGACCTGTCCAGGATCGAGATCGACGTGGCGCAGCAGGTGGCCGGCGGCGCGATGGTGCTGGACGTCAACATGGGCGCGCCGCTGGCGGACGAGACCGAGCTGATGGTCAAGGCGGTCAGGCTGATCCAGGGTGCGTGCGACCTGCCGCTGTGCCTGGATTCCTCCATCATCGAGGTCCTGGAGGCCGGCCTGGCCACCTATCAGGGCAAGGCGCTGGTCAACTCGGTCACCGCCGAGGATGAGCGGCTGGATGCCATCCTCCCGCTGGTCAAGCGGCACGGCGCCGCGGTCATCGCGCTGCCGAACGACGAGGAGGAGATCCCGGCGGAGCCCGAGCGCCGGGTGGAGCTCGCCCGCAAGATCATCGACGTGGCGACCGGCAAGTACGGCATCGGCATTGAGGACATCGTGATCGACCCGCTGGCCATGCCGGTCGGCGCGGACACCTCGCTGGTGCTGACCACGCTGGAGACGATCGCGCTGCTGCATGAGGAGTTCGGCGTGAACATGACGCTCGGCGCTTCCAACGTGTCGTTCGGCATGCCCGAGCGTGCCGCGATCGTCGCCGCGTTCCTGCCGATGGCGATCAAGGCCGGGCTGACCAGCGCGATCGTCGATGCCCGCTCGCCGGAGCTTGTCCGCTCGGTCAAGGCCGCTGACCTGCTGCTCAACCGGGACCCCTGGGGCGCGGCGTGGATCGCGGCGCACCGCGCGCAGCAGGCAGCGGCCGCTGCGGCGGCCACGTGACGCTGGCCAGCGATGCGCCGGTAGCCGGTGACCCGCTGACGGCCGGGCCGGCCCGCGTTGACCTGTTTTTCGAGCCGGCCGGGACCAGGGTGCGGGTGCCGCCCGGCGTCACGCTCTTCGACGCGGCGAGCTGGAACGGCATCGCCATCGACTCGACCTGCGGAGGTCACGGCACCTGCAAGAAATGCAAGGTCCAGATCATCGAGGGCGCGGCCGCGGTGACGCCGCTGGATGCGCGCGCGTTTCCGCCCGACGAGCTGCGCGCTGGCTGGCGGCTGGCCTGCCGGGTGATCACCACAGCCGATGCGCGGGTGCACGTGCCGCCGCTGGTCACCCGGCCGAAGGCGGCCACCGTCGGAGTCGGCCGGCAGGTCATCCTGCGGCCCGCCGCGCAGAAACGCTACCTGGAACTGGACGAGCCGTCGCTGGCCGATCAGGCGACTGACCTGGAGCGGGTTCTTGCCGCCGTGGATGACCTGGAGCTGCGGGCGGACCTGCACGCGCTGCGGGTGATCGGGCGGGTGCTGCGCGCGGCCGACTACAAGGTCACCGCGGTGATCGTGGACGACGTGCTGATCGACGTGCAGGAAGGCGACACCACCGACCGGGTGTACGGGATCGCGTTCGACCTCGGCACCACCACGGTGGTCGCCACGCTGCTGGACTTGTCCACCGGGACGCCGCTGGCCGTGGCGTCGATGCTCAGCAAGCAGCAGCCGTTCGGCGCGGACGTGATTACCCGGATCAGCGCGGTGATGATGGACCCGGACGCCCTCGGGCGGCTCACCGGGCTCGCGCACGAGTCACTGAATGAGCTGGCCGGCGAGGTGTGCAAGCAGGCCGGGGTCGATCCCGTCGATGTGCTTGAGGTGGCGATGGCGGGCAACGCCACGATGACTCACCTGGCGCTGGGCATCGACCCGGAGCCGCTCGGCGTGGCCCCGTTCATCATGTCCACCCGGCTGTGGCCGGAGGTGCTGGCGGCCGATGTCGGCGTTGCGGTGCATCCGCGGGCCCGGGCCGTCGTGTTCCCGTCGTTCGGCGCCTACGTGGGCGGCGACATCACGGCCGGGCTGCTGGCTTCCGGGATGGACCGGGACTCGCGGATCAGGCTATTCGTGGACATCGGCACTAACTGCGAGATCGTGCTCGGCAACCGGGACTGGCTGCTCGGCACCGCCGCCCCGGCCGGCCCGGCCTTCGAGGGCGCGGCGATCCGGTGCGGCATGCGCGCCGCCGACGGGGCGATCGAGGTCGTATCGATGACCCCGGACGGCCTGGAGCTGAAGGTCATCGGGGATGCGCCGCCCGCCGGGCTGTGCGGGTCCGGGCTGGTGGACGCGGTTGCCGAGCTGGTGCGGCTCGGGCTGCTGGACTCCTCCGGGCGGCTGATCCCCGAGCAGGACGCGCTGGGTGTCGCGCCGGGGCTTGCTGCCCGGCTGACGCAGCTGGGCAAGGAACGGGTGTTCGTGCTGCACTGGCTCGGCGAGCCTGGCGACGTCTCGCAGTCGATCTACCTGTCGCAGCGGGATGTGCGCGAGCTGCAGTTCGCCAAGGCTGCGATCGCCACCGGGTGGAACATCCTGCTGGAGGAGGCCGGCCTGCAGCAGCGGGACATCCAGCAGGTGCTGCTCGCCGGGTCATTCGGCAGTTACCTGTCGCCTGGCAACGCGATCCGGCTCGGCCTGGTGCCGCGGCTGCCGGTGCTGCGGGTGGTGAGCGCCGGGAATGTGGCAGGCGAGGGGGCGAAGATGGCGCTGCTCAGCATGCGGGAGCGGGCCGGCGCGCTGGCGCTGCTTGAGGAGGTGAGGTATGTCGAGCTCTCCGACCGCGCTGACTTCAACGACCGGTTCGTCGAGCAGCTGCAGTTCCCGGCCTGAGGTCGCGGTGATCGCCTGCGGTGCGCTGGGCGGGCATATCCGCGAGATCGCCGCCCGTCGCGGCTGGGCGATAGAGCTGCACTGCCTCCCGTCGCTACTGCACAATCACCCGGACCGGATCGCTCCGGCCGCCGAGCGGCTGGCCCGGGACCTGCAGGAACGGGGCATGCGGGTGGCACTCGGCTATGCCGACTGCGGCAGCTACGGGGCGCTGGACTCGCTATGCGAGCGGCTCGGCATCCGCCGCCTGCCGGGGCTGCACTGCTATGACGTGCTGGCGGGCGCGGGCCGGCTGCAGGCGATGTTCGAGGCGGAGCCCGGTACGTACCTGCTGACTGACTTCCTGGTGCGCAGCTTCCGGCGGTCCGTGCTCGCCGAGCTCGGGCTGGCGGAGTATCCGGAACTGTGGCCGGACTATTTCGGCCACTACCGGCGGCTGGTCTGGCTGGCCCAGTCCCGTGACGCTTCGCTGGATGCGGAAGCAGCGGCGATCGGCGCGATGTTCGGCCTGCCGCTCACCGTGATCGACACCGGCACCAGCGGCCTGGAGCGCGAGCTTGAGCTGCTCATCGGGGAGTCCTGATGCGCGGCGGCCTGCTGCGTAACGGCCTGGCGCGGGTGGCGCCGTTGCTGCGGAACCCGCGCTACGAGGTGCTGCCCGCGGCCAGCACCGAGCAGGCCGTCCTGGACTGGGTGCCCAAGGAGCTGACCGTCACGGTCACCGCGTCGCCGGCCAAGGGACTGGAAGACACCCTCGCGCTGGCCGAGCGGCTGGCCGGGCATGGTTACCACGTGGTCCCGCACCTGTCCGCCCGGCTGGTCAGGGATGACGCGCACCTGGCTGACATAGTCGCCAGGCTCACCGCAGGCGGCATCGACGACGTCTTCGTCCCGGCCGGGGACGCTGACCCGCCGGCCGGCCGGTTCGCCAGCGCGCTGTCCCTGCTGGAGCAGCTCACCGAGATGGGCAGCCCGTTCGCGCGGGTCGGCATCACCGGCTACCCCGAGAGCCACCCTAAGATCGGCGACGACGTCACCATCCAGGCCATGTGGGACAAGCGCCTGCACGCCACCTACCTGGTCAGCAACCTCTGCTTCGACCCCGCCGTGCTGCGGCACTGGATTAGCCGCATCCGGGCCAGGGGCGTCACCCTGCCGCTGTACGTGGGACTGGCCGGCCCGGTCGAGCGGGCCAGGCTGCTGAAGATGGCGGCCAAGGCAGGCGCCGCCGAATCAGCCAGGTTCCTCGCCGGGCACACCGAGTGGTTCCTGCGCCTCGGCACCCCCGGCGGCTACAGCCCCGACCGGCTGCTCGAGCGCACCGGCACCGCCCTCGCCTCCCCCGCCTCCGCCGTCGAGGGACTCCACCTCTTCACCTTCAACCAGGTCCGCCAGACCGAGGAATGGCGCCGCGCGCTGCTCGACCGCCTCTCGGCACGTATCTCCCGCTAACATCTGGCTGCATCGGCGGGCGGCGGTTCGAAGCATGGTCAGGACCAGTCCGGCCGCTCTGGCCGCAATTGGGGAGGATGAACGCAGATGGCCGAAGCAGAGAACATCGCGCTTTACCGGCGGCTCATCGACGAGGGGGTAGGCATCGGCCGGCTTGAGACACTCGATGATGTGCTCGCACCCGGCATTGAACTGCCCACCGTTGCGCCGGCGGCTGAGCCAACCATCGCTGGAATGAAGCAGCTGAACGCGATGTTCCGCGCTGGGTTCCCCGACCTTAAAGCGACGATCGACGAGGTCTTCGCCAACGGCGACTGGGTCAGCGCACGGCTGACATGGACCGGGACTAACACCGGGGAGCTATTCGGGCAACCGCCGACGGGAAAGGCCATCTCGGCGAGCGAGATCGAAATCGTGCGGTGTGAAAACGGTCGCATTGTCGAGTTGCGCCAGGTCATCGACCTGGCCAGGGTCATGGCGCAACTGTCTTCGTGAGGCCCAGCGCCAACTAGAGATCGGCGAGGGTCGCGACCTCGGCCCGGTTCTGAGTCCTTCCAGCCTCCGCGGCGTCAGTCGTCGAGGGCTTCGACGAACATCCTTGAGCCGGGCGGGGCGATCTGCTGGTAATCGGCTGCGGTCGCCTTTCCCTCGGCCGAGGCGAATCCTGCTCCGAGCGCCTTCTGGTCGGCGAAGTACAGCTCGGCGACCCGGTAGAAGGTCTGCTCGCCGCCATCGAGCGCGGCCGTGATCCGGCCGCTCTCGGCTCGCTGCAGGCCGGGAATCTTGCCCACGAGCGGCCAGTGGACGTCGAGATAGTGCCGGTCAAAGCTCTCCGCGTCAGCTGGATGGGCGTACAGCACCACGAGTTTGACAGTCATGCGATGCACCGTAGGCCGGACCGCGGAAATGGGCAAGGCGGCGGTCGCTGTCGTGGACAACTCCGCTGGGAGGTGCAGACTGGGAGGGTCGCGGAAGTCGTCCTCGGATCCTCGCCGGGCGGTCGCCAGTCGAACGCCGCGGCTTCGCGAGCAGGGTGGTGGCAGACATGTTCGAGAGGTTCACCGACCGGGCACGCAACGTCGTGGTGCTGGCCCAGCAAGAGGCCAGGCTGCTCAAGCACAACTACATCGGCACCGAGCACATCCTGCTCGGCCTGGCCCGGGAGACCGACGGCCTGGCCGCCAAGGCCCTTGACGCGCTCGGAATCGGGCTGGAAGCCATCCGAGAGCAGGTCGTGGAGATCACCGGCCAGGGCCAGAAGTCCCCGTCCGGGCACATCCCGTTCACCCCGCGGGCCAAGAAGGTGCTCGAGCTCTCGCTGCGCGAAGCCCTGCAGTTCGGGCACAACTACATCGGCACCGAGCACATCCTGCTCGGCCTCATCCGCGAGGGCGACGGCGTGGCCGCCCAGGTACTCATCCGGCTGGGCGGCGACCTCAGCGCGGTCCGCCAGCAGGTGATCCGGCTCCTCAAGGAGAGCCCGACGACGGATGAATTGCCGCCGGCCGCCCAGGCCGCTCAGGCCCAGGCCGCCAGGCTGGCCGAGAGCGCCGGTGAGGCCGGGATCGCCAGCCGGGCCGAGGGCGCCGTACCGATCGGGCTCGCCAGCCCGGCCGAGAGCGCCAGCCTGAACGGGAAGCTGACCGAGGTGCTGAGCCGTCTCGACTCAATCGGCAACCGGATCACGCTCATCGAGCGGGCACTCGGAATCGGCACCGCCAAGGACGACGACTGACCTCCCGCCGGTCCTTACGCCGGGCTGCGCGGTGCGGCCGCGACCTGCCAGAGTTCCGCTACCGTTGAGACCGACAGCAGATTCACCGCCCGCGCTGCAGGCGATACCCCGACCGCGTGCCGTGGCAGCCGCACCCGCAGCGCGCCGGGCCTGGACTCGAAGACCACCGGCGAATCCATCGTGAGCGCCTCGCCATCGACGCCGACTTCCACAGCTCCGCCCGCGCTGACCTCAAACCGCTGCGTACTCCATTCGAGCCAGCCGGGGAAGCGGCGGAGCTGGCCAGTGGCATCGAGCGCCGCGAAGCGGCTCGCATCGGCGGCATCGGTGATCGTGACCGCCACCACGCCGAGCGTGCCGGAGTCCATCCGTTCGCGGGTGCCCCGCCCGCCG
Source organism: uncultured Actinomycetes bacterium (assembly GCA_963707065.1). GTDB lineage: Bacteria > Actinomycetota > Actinomycetes > Streptosporangiales > Streptosporangiaceae > Palsa-506. Next base: position 92,765 of record CAVPPJ010000051.1, on the reverse strand, counting down.
AGCTGGACCAGCTGATACGGGTCGTTCGAGACGAGGATCAGCTGGGCGCCGGGCGCCTCCGTGTCGTCCGGACCGGTGAAGCGCAGGTCCAGCGGGGCGGAGTCCGGACCGAGGTAGTCGGGCAGCATCGCCGCGGCCGTCCTGAGCTTCGCGTTCCGGTATTCCGGCGACTGGACCACCTTCGCGTAGAGCCCGAGAGAGGCGTTGTTCACGAACGTCCGGCCGTTGACGGTGGCCAGGTCGATCCGGCGTTCGATCCCGTCCGCGAACGCGTCGAGCGCGCCGGTCACGTCGCTGCGGTCCAGCCCGAGATCGAGGGCGAAATGGTTCCTGGTCCCCGCAGGCACGCATACGTAGGGGATGTCGTGCCGGGCGGCGACCGAGGCCACCAGAGCCTGCGAGCCGTCGCCGCCGGCCATCCCGATCACGTCCGCGCCCCGCCCGACGGCATCCTCGGCAAGCTGAAGCAAGTCGTCCCCCGGCGCGAGCAGTACCGGCTCGATGCCGCGCTTGCGGCATTCATCGGCGAGATGGAACCGCTCGGCCTTCCCCCCGCCGGACTTCGGATTCATGATCAGAACGGGGTAGTCGGGCATGGCCGCGCTCACCTGCTGCGCCATGTCGGCGCGGATCGCCGCTGGCCCGCGCCGGAGCGCATGCCGAGCCGAGCCGACAGACAGCACGGTCAGGGCGATCACCAGCGCCAGCCGCCAGAGGCTGAGGCCGACAAAGAAGAGGCCGGTGATGACAGCCGCTAGCGACGCCACGGCCACGACGGCAGAGATCACCCGGACCGCGCCGCGTCTTGACACCACATACCAGCAGCCAGTGATGAAGATGAGCAAGCCGATGGCGGCCACGATGATCGGGATCAGGTGGACGGCGATACCGATCAGCACGACGACGACGGCCGCCAGCCCCGTGACAAGGGCCGCGAGCGCCGCCGCGCGCTCCCCGGCAGTCGGCGGACGCCGTTTCAGCGCCGGCACGTCACCTCCCGCTCCCGCAGTCGGCCACCACCTGCCGGTCGGCCCCGGAGTGCTAGCCTACGCCGGTGACAGCAAGTGACGAAGCAGCCGAGCCACGCCGGGATCCGGTCGCGAGTCCAGTGACTGAGCGCCTGGCTGACCGGCTTGCGGGCGCCAGCAGTCCGGCGCGACAGCGACTGGCGGCAAGCCTCCGGGAGCTCGGCGTCGTGGACCGTGCCGTCTACGCTGCCGTGGCCTCCGCGCCGACGCCCAACCTTGATGTGCCCGTCCGGCGGCTCTCCAATGCCGCGAACAACTCCCGGCTCTGGCTGGGCATCGCGGCCGGGCTTGCCATCGCCGGCGGTCCTGCGGGCCGGCGTGCCGCGCTGACAGGGAGCGTTGCGATCGGCGTCACCTCGGCCCTCGTTAACCTGGGTGTCAAGTCCCTGTACGCCCGGCAGCGGCCTGATCGCGCGGGGGCCGGCGTGCCAGACCGGCGGCAGGTGCCGATGCCCTCATCATCATCCTTCCCGTCCGGGCACTCGGCAGCCGGCTTCGCGTTCGCGACGGCCGTGGAGCGCGAGCTGCCGTGGGTCGGCTCGGGGCTGCGATTCGCCGCGGCGGCCGTGGCCTACTCTCGCGTGCACACCGGGGTGCACTACCCGGGGGACACCGTGGTCGGCTCGCTCATCGGCGCGGGAACCGGCCAGGCTGTCGCGGGCTTCATGGATCGTCGCCGGCGGAAGACCGCCACCTAGCCGGGGCACCCTCCGCCAGCTGCCTGGTCAGGGCGGGCTGGCTCTGGCCAGCAGGGCTGCCACCAGCGCGGGGATCACCTGGTTCAGGTCACCGATCACCGCGTAGTCGGCGTGGGCGATAATCGGCGCGTCCGGGTCGGTGTTGACCGCCACGATGTGCTTGGCGGACAGGCACCCGGCCATGTGCTGGATCGCGCCGCTGATCCCGCAGGCAAGGTAGAGCTCGGGCGAAATCCGGGTGCCGGTCTGGCCGACCTGCTGCTTGTGCGGCCGCCAGCCCTGGCTGGTGACCACCCGCGATACGCCGAGCGCCCCGCCGAGCAGCGCGGCAAGCTCCTCCAGCGCGCCGAAGCCCTCCGGGCCGCCGACGCCGCGGCCGCCGCCCACCACGACCCTGGCCGTGGCCAGCGACACTCCCCCGGCGCGCTCCGCCGACTCGGTGGCACTGACCTCGAGATCCGCGTCGGCCAGGTCCGGCCGGAAAGCGCGCACGGTGATCGCCGCGGGCACCGCCGCCGGGATGGCGGCGACGGCATCGACGGCCACGGTGAGCAGCGCGGGCGATGCTTCGAGCACGGCATCTTCCAGCAGGCTGCCGGCCCAGCGGTGCCGGACGAGCCGGTAGCTGCCGTCCGGCAGGCGCGCCGCAGCGGCGCAGTTCGCCGCCATCGGCAGCTCAGTGATGGCGGCGAGATGCGCGAGTACCTCGTTGCCGTGGTCGGTGGCCGCCGCTACCACGGCCGTAGCGGACGACACTTCGATCAGTTCCGCGAGCGACCGTGCCCAGGCCAGCGGGGCGTAGCCGGGCAGCCCGTCCGGCTCGACCGCGTAAGCGTCGGTCACCCCGGCGGCCGCCAGCGCTCCGGCCGGTACCCCGGCCGCAGGCCCGAACACGACAGCGGCCAGGCTTTCCCCGGGCGGGCCGGCGGACTCGCCGCCGGCAGGCTCCGACTCGCTGCTGGCGGGCGACTCGGCGCGGCCGGCCGCGCCGGCGCTGGCGGCGAGGTCGCGGCCGAACGTGAGCGCGCGCAGCGAGGCATCGGCCGCGCCGTCGCCGTCGCGCTCGACCAGGCACAGCACCGTCACGACAGCACCCCGAACTCCTCGAACAGCCGGACCAGGGCGGGCACCGCGTCCGCGCCCGTGCCGAGGATCTGCGCCCGTTTGCTCTCGCCGGGCGGCACCCGGAGCAGTTCCTTCCGTAGGCCCTCACCGCGGTACTCCGGCTCGAATCGCTCGATGACCGCCCGCTTCGCTCGCAGCCTGCCGGGCAGCGACGGGTACCTGGGCAGGTTAATGCCCTCCTTGACGCTGATGACCGCGGGCAGGGCCAGGTCGAAGACCTCCTCGGTGCCCCGGTACTCGCGGCTGGCCCGGGCCCGGCCGCCGGTGATCTCCAGGTTCTTGATCCCGGTGACGCACGGCATGCCCAGCGCGTGCGCGACCCGCACGGGTACCTGGTAGTCGCCGGTGTCAGCGGCCTCGTTCCCGAACAGGAGCAGGTCATAAGGACCGTCCGGCTCCGAAGCCCGGCGCCGGACGGCATCGGCGATCGCGGCCGCGGTGGCGATCGGCCCCCATTCCCGGCCGTCGGTCGCCAGCAGCACGCCATGGCCGGCGCCGAGGGCCAGCATGTCCCGCAGCTGATCGGCGGCCTCCGGCGGACCGAGCGTCAGCACCGTCACGGAACCGCCGAGCCGCCCGGTGATCTGGACGGCCTCCTCGACGGCGCATTCCTCGTGCGGGCTGACCGTGAACCCGGCCATCCGGGTATCCACATCTTGCCCGTCCGGCGTGACGATGACCTTGCCGCCGACCATGGGGACCCGCTTGACGCAGACACCGATCTCCATGCCGGTCAGCTCCTGACCCTGGCGTTCTCCGGGTCGAACAACGGAGTCGAGCCGGCCACCGCGACGGTCACCGGGTACTGCTCGGCCATGTACTCCACGGCGAGCCGGTTGCCCTCGCGTGCCTGCCCGGCGGGCAGATACGCCATCAGCAGGTGCTTGCCGACCGACGGGCCGGACCCGGCGCTGGTCACGTAGGAATGCCGTCCCTTCGCGTCCGTCAGCGGCTCCCCGGCCGCGGTCAGGATGGGCTCACCGCCCAGCATGTACCGCAGCGTCCCGGCGGCCGAGCGGTGGTCGTCCACGGTCAGGGTGCAGAGCACCGCGCACGGCGGCTCCGCCCGCTGCGCGAGGTAGGCGTCCTTGCCGCGGAAGGGCTGCGCCTTGACCTTCGGGCGGGTCATCCCGGCTTCCACCAGGTTGTAGTCGGCATCCAGCTCGGCGCCGAAGCCGCGGTAGCCCTTCTCCAGCCGGCCGGTCGTCCCGTAGACGCCGATGCCGACCGGCACCAGGCCGTGCGGCAGGCCGGCCGCCCAGATCGTGTCCCACACCCGGGCGCCCTGCTCCATCGGGACGTACAGCTCCCAGCCGAGCTCGCCGACGTAGGAGATCCGCGACGCCAGCACCGTGACGCCGCCGATCTCGACCGGCCGGCAGGTCGCGAACGGGAACGCCGCGTGCGACAAGTCGGCCTCGGTGACGGCCTGCAGCACGGTCCGCGCGTCCGGCCCCCAGATCCCGAACGTGGCCCAGGCCGACGTGAGATCGGCGAGCTGCGCCGAGCCGTCGGCGGGCAGCTGGCCGCCGATCCACTCCTTGTCCATCATCCCGGTGCCCCCGCCGGTGACCACGCGGAACCAGTCCGGCCCGAGCCGCATGATCGTCAGGTCGCCCCGGAAGCCGCCGTTATCGTCCAGCAGCGAGGTGTAGACGACCCGGCCGACCTGCACGTCCAGCTGGGCGACCGCGACGGACTGGACCGCGGCCAGCGCGCCCGGCCCGGTGATGTCAAGCACGGCGAACGCGGACAGGTCGATCAGCCCGCAGGCGTCCCGCATGGCCAGGTGCTCGGCGTTGATGATGGGCGACCACCAGCGGGACTCCCATTCGGCTTCGCGTGGCATGAGCCGACCGGAATAACGTTCTAGAAGCTTTTCATTGGAGGAGTACCAGTTGGGCCGCTCCCAGCCGGCTGTCTCGATGAACGCCGCGCCCAGATCCCGCTCCCGGTCGTAGGCCGGGCTGAGCCGCAGCGGCCGGCCGGACTCCCACTGCTCCGCCGGGTGGATAATCCCGTACATCTTGTTGAAGCCCTCGCGCGCCCGGGCCGTGACATGCGCGATGGTGCGCTGGTGGTCGTAGAACCGGGAGATGTCGGCCTCGTGAATGTCGATCTCCGGAGTCCGGCCGGTCATCTGCTCGGCGACCGCGCGGGCGATGCCGGGGCCTTCCTTGATCCAGCTCGCCGCCACCGACCACAGCCCGCTGACTTCGGGTGTCTCCCCGAGCGCGGGGTGGCCGTCCGGGGTCATCGAGATCAGCCCGTTGATCGAGTAGCGGATGCCGACGCGCTCGTCGCCGAGCAGTTCCGGCATGAGCTCCAGGGCCTGCAGCAGTTGCGGGTCGAAGTCGTCCTGGGTGAACGGCATCTCGGTCGGCGAGAGGACGGACTCCTCGATGGACGGGATGTCATCGGGGCCGACGATGATCGGCCGGTGCGCGTACGAGCCGACCTCCATGTCGCCGCCGTGCTGCCGCTCATACATGTTGGTGTCCACGTCACGGACGATCGGGTAGGCGATCTCGCCGGGAGTGTCGGCAAACAGCGGCACCGGGCCGACGCTGATCATCTGGTGCACGATCGGCGTCAGCGGGATATGCGCGCCTGCCATCCGGGCGATCCGCGGACTCCAGACACCACAGGCGATAACGCAGACCTCGGTGCCGATGTCCCCCTTGGACGTCCGCACGGCGGTGACTGCCCGGCCCGCCCGGCCGCCGGGTGCCGTGTCGATGCCGAGCACCTCGGTACCGGCCAGCACCTGCAGCGCCCCGAGACGGCGGGCTTCCTCGCGCATGAGGGTTCCGGCGCGCAGCGAGTCGACCACGCCGACGGTCGGGAAGTGCAGGCCGCCGAGGATGACGGACTCGTCCAGGTACGGGACCAGCTTGGCCACCTCGGACGGCGAGAGGTGCTGTGCGGGGATTCCCCATGCCCTGGCCGCCGAGCCGCGGCGGCGCAGTTCCTCCATCCGCTCGTCGGTGCGGGCGACCTCGATCCCGCCGCTCTCGGTGAACACGCCGAGTTCCTTGTACTGCTCGGTGCTGTCGCGGGTCAGCTCCATCATCATCTTCGAGTACTCGATCGGGAAGATGAAATTCGAGGCATGGCCGGTCGAGCCGCCCGGGTTGGGCATCGGGCCCTTGTCGATGAGCACGATGTCACGCCAGCCCAGCCTGGCCAGGTGGCAGGCCATGCCGTTGCCGACGATCCCGGCGCCGATGATGACGGCGCTGGCCCGGGTGGGGATGTCATTCATGCCGTTTGTTCCCGCCGTTTCGTCTCGCTCCGCTGCCGTGACCTGCTGACTTGCCTGGTGCAAGTCTGGCCCCGCCGCCCGGGCATCCGGGCAGCGGGGCCAGGCTGTTCCCGCGTATGCTGGCGCGCCGGCCTACTCGACCGGGATCTCCTTGTTGATCAGGCCCAGGTCGATCCCCTGCCGCCGGCGGACGACCCGCGCCACCACGTACAAGACGATGGCCAGGACGTAGAGCGCGGCCATGAAGTACAGCGAGTCGTGGTTGTTCACGAAGTAAAGGTCGTTGGAGAACCACTCGTACAGGTTGAAGCCCAGCAGCCCGATCGTGATCCATCCCGCGACCGGGACGATCTGCACGCCGAGGATCCTGATCTTGCTCGCCGGTGATGACCGCCAGAGATCCTTCTTGACGAACGGCAGGAGGACCACGGCGATCGCGCTGAACAGGAACGTAATGGCGATGACCAGCGTCGCGTCATAGGTATATTTCACGAACGTCGAGTTGTAGGCGTAAACCGCGCTCAGCCCCACCGCCGGCAGCAGCATCAGGATGAGCGAGTAGAACGGCACCTTCCGCTTCTCCGACACTTCCGCGGCCCGGTCCGGCAGTACCCGGTCGAAGGCGGCGGCGAAAATGACCCGGGTCGAGGACAGGAACAGGGTGCCCACCCAGCCGAAGAACCACAGGCTCATGATCAGGATCAGGATGACCTGGATCGCCGTGTTGTGCACCAGCCAGGCCGCGAACAGGACCGGATAGGGCCAGATGGGCAGGACCCCGGCGCCCTGGAAGTTCAGCTGGTTGGAGTTCTGGTAGAAAGCCCAGCCCATGGTCTTGTCGATCAGCAGCAGGAAGGCCACGGTCAGTATGACGGTGATCCACAGGCCGCCGAACATGCCGCTGAAGACCCGCTTGAAGTCGTTCGCCCCGCGGATCTCGCCGTACAGCGTGGCCCCCCAGTTCGGCCACAGGATGAAGAACATCATCACCGGCACCAGCAGGAAGGTCGGGCCGAGCGGGCCGAAGCCGATGTGCTGCGGGGCGTAGCCCGGGATCTTGGCCGCGGCCACCTGGGTCGCCCCGTACGCGTTGTGGATGCCGAAGAGATTGTGTGCCGCCAGGTTGAACGACGAGATGAAGGCAGCGTGCGAGTTGAAGAGCAGCAGCAGCACGATGACGCCGAACCCGAGCAGGCCGCCATAGAAGCACCACCGCTGGATCTTGGCGTAGCCCGCCATCCCGATCGATACCAGCACACCGGCTATCACGATGGTGATCAGCGTCACGAGGAAAATCCCGTTGTGCGTGCCGAACCATGCGGCACCGCCGTTCGGCCACGTCCACTTCAGGGTCGCCCACAGCGGCTCGAAGAACTGGACGGCGAGGATATTGCCGTAGATCGGCGCCCACAGCCAGAGAATGAACCACCACCCGGTGGCTGCCATCACGAAGCCGAGGCCGCTGCCGAGGATCCGGGTCTGCCAGACGTAGTCACCGCCGGCCCGCGGGATAGTGACGACCAGGCCGGCGTAGGCGATCACCAGGAACGACACCCAGATCCCCGAGATGATCACCGACGTAATCAGCTGCCCCTGGGGAAATGCGGGGGCCGCGAAGGCGAACTCGTAGATCGCCAGCGTGACGAAGTTGGTGGCCAGCACCGCGTAGATCATCGAGTCCCGTACCGACCAGCCCCGGACCAGGCCAGTCGCGTTGCGGAGGAATAGTGTCGGCGTCTCGCCACCGACGGTCTCGGCCGCCATGCTCGCCTCCTAAGTGAGGATTTGTCAGGCTCAGATCGTAGCCCGCCAGCGTCCTGAGATCACCAAGGTTTCGGGTTGTAATTTCGGGTTTTATGCTTAGCCATTCACGAGAAGGTATTTGGTGACTTTGCCCTTCTTCGCGTCCAGGTCCAGCACCGCGCCCTGCAGCACTCCGTCGCCGTAGACGCTGCCAGGATTGATGGCGAGCGTCCGGCCCATCCTCTTGATCCCGCGGCTCTCGTGAATGTGGCCGTGCACCGACAGCATCGGCTTGTGCGCCAGGATCGCGTCCCGCACCGCCGTGGAGCCGACCGCCTTCATCACCGCTCCGCCGTGCGTCGGCCGCATTGTCCCGTCGAGCGCGGGCGCCTCGTCCAGGCCGCTGCCGTACGGCGGCGCGTGGAAGTTGAAGATCGCCCGCTCCATATCCGGTATCTGGCTGACCACGGCCTCGATCTTTGCCGCGATCTGATCCTCCGGAGCCTCGCGGAAGGTGTTCCACGGGGTCGGGTTGGTCCACCCCATCGAGACGAGGGGGAAGCCGCCGAGGTCGAGCATCTTGCCCTCGCCGAAGCTGACGCACGGCGATGACTCGATGATGTCGTCGATCTCCCAGATGTCGTCGTTCCCGCCGTTCAGGATGCAGGGAATCTGGCCGCCCTTGAGCTTCCCGTCCGCCATGTCGAGCCACCGGTCGAGTGACTGGGTCATCTCGACGGTGAACCTGCGGTCGACGGCGCCCTCGTTGTCACCGAGGTACTTGAGCTCATCCGGGGTGACGATCGCCGGGTAGGAGCCGGAGTTACGGATCTGGCGCTGGATCTCGTCCAGTTCCTGCTGGGTCTCCAGCCGGTGCAGCTGGCCGCGCACCGTCACCTGCCAGTGGCCCTGATAGGCGGTGATCGGCACCATCATCTTGCCGGTGACGTCGCCGCCCAGCACCACCATGTCGGCCTTGTAGAACGCGGCGGCGTTCAGGAACTTCCGCCAGCAGATCTCCGAGCCGTGAATGTCGGTGGCGAAAAAGACTTTCATGCGACCATCCCGCCCGTTGCCGCGCTCCCTGTGCAACGGTGTAGCACCCATCGCAACCAGGCGTCAAGCATATGTTACTGGCTGAAACCGTCCTGATACTCGCCGGGGGAGCGGCGGCGTCGGTGCCGCGGCGGCGGCGCAGCGCGGCGAGCAGCGCGGCGGCGGCAGCAGCGCGGCGGCGCGCTCAGTGCTGCAGACGGCGCGCCAGTGCCGCGGCGGCGCGTCAGTGGGCGACTTCCTCCGGCAGCTCGTACCAGCGCACCCGGTCGCCGACATTTGACCGCAGCTTCCACTTGACGCCCTTGGGCGCCGCCGTGGCCACCTCCAGCAGTTTCCTGCACTGCTCCAGCGGGTCGAACGGCGGGCTGGGCGGCGCGAGCTCAGGGCGCTCGGCGACCAGGCCGGGCAGCTTGGCCAGGTTGCCGGTGACCGTCCGCCACCATCCCCAGTCCGCGCCGAGCACCTTGCCGAAGCGCTCCGTGTCCAGCACGGGCTCGCCGCCGCCGGCCCGCGAACCGCGGCCCTGGCCGTCGCCGCCCACCGGCAGGGCGCCGAGGAGCATGCAGCGCGTCCCGGACATCCTTCTCGTTCAGCTCGACGATCTGCAGCTTGGACAGCAGCACGTCGATCGCGTCAACGGTCAGCGGCAGCCGGCCGAACGACGGCCGGAAGTCGAGCGTGTGGCACATGGTCAGCCGGTCGACCATCACGTCGACCGGCCGTCCCGACGGCGCGTTGAAGTACATCTGCCGGTCGCCGTTGAGGTTGTTGAACCTGCGGTCCCCGGTGCAGCCGCTGCGCTCCAGGTAGGACACCACGTCCTTGCGCCCCTTGGACAGGCAGGCGAAGTCCATGTCCTGCCCGGCCCGCAGCCGCGGCGGGAAATCCGGGCAGATCACCCGGACCGCCAGCCCGCCGAGCAGCTTGAGCCCGAGTCCTGCCTCGGCGGCGCCGCGGGCCAGCATGAGCGCCTCGGGCAGGGGATCATGCACGGATCCGACGGTGACAGGATCGCCGGGTGGCTGCTCGCCAGGTGCCTGAATGCCCACGAGTGCTCCTCTGCCGGCCGGACGCGCACGGCGATACCGGGCGTCAGGACACAATATCTCCAGATACCGGCTATGGTCTCGCTGCCATCATGAACTAGTGCCGCTGCCAGCTGGTGCCGTGGCCGGCGGCTAGTAGTTGACGCGGGCGGCTGGCGTAGCGATTCTTGTTGCGTGACCGAGCATGAGGTTGCTGTCGGCGCAACTTACCAGTCGGCGGAGCGGGCGCTTGCCCTGCTCGCCAGCTTCGATGACTCCCGCGCCGAGATCGGCGTCTCGGAGATGGCCGAGACGCTCGGGGTGCACAAGTCCACCGCCTCGCGGCTGGCCGCCGCGCTGGAGCGGGCCGGCTTCCTGTCCCGCGCGGGCAAGCGGTACCGGCTGGGCGTCGAGCTGATCAGGCTCGGCACGCTCGCGCTCCGCAGCTTCGACGTCGTCGCCGCGATGCAGCCGGCCATGGAGAAGCTCTCCCAGCAGACCGGCGAGACGGTCAATCTGGCCGTGCCCGATTCTGGCGGCATCCTGAACGTCGCCGAGCTGCCGAGTACCTACATCCTGAGCTGCTCAGGCGGCTGGACCGGCCGCCGGACGAAGCCGCATGCCGTCGCCAACGGCAAGGTACTGCTCGCCTACGGCGCCATCCCGATGCCCCGCCAGCTGGAGCGGTACACCGAGCACACCATCACCACCGCCGCGGCGCTGGAGACCGAGCTTGCCGCGGTCCGCCGCGACGGGTACGCAACAGCGACCGCCGAGCTTGAGGAAGGGCTGGCCGCCGTCGCGGCGCCGGTGTTCGACGGGACGGGCGCGTGCGTTGCCGCCCTGTCCATCTCCGGCCCCGCCTACCGGATGCCGCCGGAGCGGCTGGATGAGCTCGGGAGGCTCTGCGCCGCATCCTGAGCGACCGGCCGCCGGCCCGGCCGGGCCGGCGGCCGACCGGACCTGACATCGAGGCAACAGACGAGAGGCGAGAGGCGAGCACCGTGCGGGAGCATCTGCTGTACATCGGCGGCGGCTGGCGGGCCGGCCGCGGCGAGCCCGCCGCGGCGGTCAGCCCGTCGTCGGGCGAGACATTCGCCACGGTGGCGGCCGGCAGCCGGGCCGATGCCGACGACGCCGTCGCCGCCGCCCGCGCCGCCTGGCCATCCTGGGCCGCCGCCTCACCGTTCGACCGGGCCGCCTGGTGCGAGAAGATCATCGCCGGGATCCGGGAACGCCGCGAGGAACTAGCCCGCGCGCTGACCGAGGACCAGGGCAAGCCGCTGGCCGCCGAGGCCTACGACGAGGTCGACGAGCTGGCCGAGTACTTCCGGATGGCCGGGGAGGACGCCAAGCGCCGCGAGGGCGGCCTGCCCGCGTCCACGTCGGCGGACCGGCGGATCCTGGCCACCCGCGTGCCGCTCGGCGTCATCGCGGTGGTGAGCCCGTGGAACTGGCCGTACACGATGGGCGCCGAGCTATTCGGGCCGGCCATGGCGGCCGGTAACACGGTCGTCTGGGTCCCGGCCCCGACCACGTCCGCCTGCTGCGGGGTGCTCGCCGATGTCATCGCCGCGGCGGGCCTGCCGGCCGGGGTGTTCAACTACCTGCCCGGCCCTGGCCCGGTGGTCGGCGACGCCGTGGCCGGCCACCCGGGCGTGGCGGGGGTCGGCTTCGTCGGCTCGGTGGAGACCGGCGGGCTGGTCGCGGCCCGGGCGGCGGGCAAGGCGCAGCTGCTCGAACTTGGTGGCAACGGCCCGATGGTGATCCTGGAAGACGCCGACCTTGAGCTGGCCGCCGAGGCGGCGCTGGAGGCCGCCTACCTCTGCGCCGGGCAGAGCTGCACGGCAGGCGAGCGGTTCCTGGTGCACGCGGCGGTGGCCGGCGAATTTACCGAGCGGGTCGTGGCGGCCACCAAGGCCCGCGTCAGGCTGGGCGATCCGCTTGCGCCGGAGACCACTATGGGGCCGCTGAACAATGCGGCCACCGCGGCGAAATTCGACCGCCATATCGCCGGGGCGCTGGCCGGCGGCGCCCGGGTGTGCTGCGGCGGGCGGCGGGCGCCCGGGTTCCCGACCAGCCTGTACGCCGAGCCGACCGTGCTGGACGGCGTCACGCCGGGGATGGCGATCGAGCGGGAGGAGACGTTCGGCCCGGTGGTGCCGGTGGTCGCGGTGGCATCGGCTGCCGAGGCGCTGGAGCTCACCAACGCGTCGCCGTACGGCCTGACCGCGGCGGTATTCACCGAGGACCTCGAGCGGGGCCTGGCGTTCGCCGAGCAGGCCAGGGCCGGCTGGGTCAACATCAACGCCTCGACGAACCTGTGGGAGTCCCATCTGCCGTTCGGCGGCCGGTCCGGCAGCATCAGCGGCCACGGCCGGGTCGGCGGCCGCTACCCGATGGACACCTTCACCGAGCCCAAGACGATCGTCTACCCAGCGCCGAGATACCGCGCGCAGCCGGATACACCAGGAAAGGCGGAATGACCATGGCGATGCCCAGCGCGCTGGAGATCTCGCGGCAGGCGACGCTCAAGCCGGTTGCCGAGATCGCCGCGGAGATCGGCATACCCCCCTGGCTGACGGAGCCGTACGGGGAGCACGTGGCCAAGATCGACCTCGCCGCCATCGAGGCGCTGTCGGACCGGCCCAAGGCCAAGTACGTCGTCGTCACCGCGGTCACGCCGACGCCGCTCGGCGAGGGCAAGACCACCACGACCATCGGCCTCGGCCAGGCGATGGGAGTCATCGGCAAGCGCGCCACCATCTCCATCCGGCAGGCCTCGATGGGGCCCACGTTCGGGATCAAGGGCGGCGCGGCGGGCGGCGGCTACAGCCAGGCCGTGCCATTCGAGACGCTGAACCTGCATCTGACCGGCGACATGCACGCCGTGACCGCGGCGCACAACATGCTGTCCGCGATGCTCGACAACCACCTGCACCAGGGCAACAAGCTGGGCATTGACCTGCGCAACATCACCTGGCGGCGGGTACTCGACGTGAACGACAGGGCGCTGCGCAACATCGTGGTCGGGCTCGGCTCGGCGCAGGACGGCCTGGCCCGGCAGACCGGCTTCGACATCACCGCCGCGTCCGAGGCGATGGCCGTGCTCGCCCTGTCCGGGTCGCTGCAGGACATGCGGGCCCGGCTCGGCCGGATCGTCGTCGGTTACACGCCCGGCGGCGAGCCCGTCACCGCCGAGCAGCTCAAGGCGGCCGGCGCGATGACCGTGATCATGCGCGAGGCGATCAAGCCGAACCTGCTGCAGACCCTGGAGAACACCCCGGTGCTGGTGCATGCCGGGCCGTTCGGGAACATCGCGCACGGGAATTCGTCGGTGGTGGCCGACCTGGTCGGCATCCGCACCGGGGATTTCCTGATCACCGAGGCCGGGTTCGGCGCGGACATGGGCGCGGAGCGCTTCTTCAACATCAAGTGCCGGGTATCGGGGCTCGTCCCCGACGCTGCCGTGGTGGTCACGACCGTGCGCGCGCTGAAGGCGCACTCGGGCCGGCACCGCATTGTGGCGGGCCGGCCGCTGCCGCCCGCGCTGCTGGCGGAGAACCCGGACGAAGTGCACATCGGCGGCGCCAACCTGCGCAAGCAACTGGAGAACGTCCGGCTGCACGGCGTCACCCCGGTGGTCGCGATCAACTCGATGCCGGAGGATTTCGCGTCCGAGCACGAGGCGATCCGCGAGATCGCCGCGTCAATGGGCGTCCGGTCGGCCGTCGGCACGCACTTCGCCGACGGCGGCCGGGGCGCGGCGGAGCTTGCCGAGGCGGTAGCCGAGGCTGCCAGCGAGCCCGGCGAATTCCATTACCTCTATCCGGGCGACGCGTCGCTGCGGGAGAAGATCGAGACGATCGCCGGCCGGGTCTACGGCGCGGATGGCGTGGATTACACCGCGACCGCGGGCCGGCAGCTGGACAGCTACGAGCGGAACGGCTTCGGCGGCCTGCCGGTCTGCATCGCGAAGACGCCACTGTCGCTGTCCGCTGACCCGGCGCTGAAGGGCGCGCCGACCGGCTGGCGGCTGCCGGTCCGCGAGGTGCGCGCGTCGGTCGGTGCCGGGTTCATCTACCCGCTGTGCGGCGAGATGCGGACGATGCCCGGGCTGGCGTCGAACTCCGCCGCCGAGCGGATCGACATCGACGAAAACGGCGACGTGGTCGGCCTGGCGTGACAGCCTGCCCGGCATGACCCAGCCCGGCGCCCCGGCGTTCCTCGACATGCCGCTGCGCGAGTTCCTCGGCGCGCTGGCCGGCCGCACCCCGGCGCCCGGCGGCGGGGCGTCCGCGGCGCTGTCGGTCGCCCTGGGCGCTGGCCTCTGCGCGATGGCCGCGCGGCTGTCGGCCCGGCAGCTAGCTGGTGACACGGCCAGCGAACTGACAAACCAGGCAGAACGGATCCTGGCCGCGTCCGCTTCGCTCCTGCAGGCCGACGCCGAATCGTACGGCCGGGTGATCTCCGCGATGCGGTCCCCCGCCGGGGCTGATCCCGCTCGCCGCGAGCGGGCCGTCGCGGCGGCGCTGTCCGGCGCCGCCGATGTGCCGCTGGACATCATCGCGCTGGGGGCGGAGGCCGCGGCGCTGGCGGCGCGGCTGGCCTCCGACGGCAACCCGGCACTGCGCGGCGACGCCGTGACCGCCGCCCTGCTGGCCGAGGCTGGCGCGCGGGCGGCCGCGGTGCTGGTCGGCATCAACCTGGCCGGCCTGCCGTACGACGAACGGCACGCGCGCGCCGGGTCGCTGCTGGCCGAGGCGGCTCTGTGCGCCCGGGCTGCCGCCGGATCCGGCCGGGCGGATTTGCGCTGACCGGCCGGCCGCGAAAGCCTGGAGCGGCCGACGGCGCGGATCCGCCGTCCCGCGCCGGAGCTGGCACGGGCACTGCCCGCCGGCGCTAGGGAGGACACGAAGTGCCATACGCGATCCCGGACCATGACATCGTCTCGATCATCGATGCCCCGCCGACGCCGCTGGCAGCTCTTTCTCCTGGCGGGCGCTTCATAGCGCTCGTGCGCTATGAGTCACATCCGCCGGTGACGTTCCTTGCCCGGCGCTATCTTCCGCTGGCCGGGATCCGGGTCGATCCGGTCATCGCCGGCCGCCAGCGAACGCACCGGATCACCGGGCTATCGGTCCTGCGGGTCGCGGACGGGGCCGAGCAGGCACTGACGCTGCCTACGGGCGCCCAGCTGAGCGTGCCCGCCTGGGCTCCGGACGGGCAGCGGTTCGCGTTCACCGTCGATGAGCCTGATGGGATCGGCGTCTGGGTCGCCGACGCCGCGGCCGGATCCGCCGCGGCGGTGCCCGGGCTTCGGGTCCGCGACGTGCTGGGCGGCGGCGGCACCGTCCGCTGGTCCCGCGATGGCAGCTCGCTGATCGCGCTGGGCGCCCCCGCCGGGCAGGTCGCGCTGCCCGCGCCGCCGGCCGAACCGCAAATCGAGGAAACGGCCGGGAAGCGATCGCAGCTGGCGACTTTCCAGGATCTGCTGCGGACCGCCGCCGATGAGGACGCCTTCGAGTCGCTGGCCACGACAATTCCGCTCCGCGTCGACCCGGCGACCGGGGCGGCGAAGGAACTCGGGCCGCCAGGGCTCTACCTGCACCTGACGGAATCCCCGGACGGGACCCATCTGCTGGTGCACCGGCTGCAGCGGCCGTTCTCGTTCCGGGTCCCGTACTCGTACTTTGCCCGGCGCACCGAGGTGTGGGCGGCGGACGGCGGCCTCCTGCGGGTGGTCGCTGACCTGCCGGTCAGCGACGAAGTCCCCCGCCAGGGCGTCCCGACCGGTCCGCGCGAGGTGTCCTGGGAAGAGCGGGCACCTGCCAGCCTGGTCTGGACAGAGGCGCTGGACGGCGGAGATCCGATGACCACCGCGGAGCACCGGGACCAGATCAGGCGGCTGCCGGCGCCCTTCGCGGGAGAGCCGGAAGTGGCGTTCAGCGTCCGGCACCGCTGCGTCGGATGGCTGGACACCGATCAGCCGGCCGGCCTGCTGATGACCGAACATGACCGTGACCGCCGGTGGCTGACCACCTGGCTGTGTGACCTGTCCGTGCCAGCGCGGAACCGCATCGTGTTCGACCTGTCCGCCGACGACGACTACGCCGATCCCGGCCTGCCGCTGATGACCACGCACCCGGACGGCACCCAGACCGTGCTGCAGGATCAGTCATTGATCTACCTGCGCGGTGACGGTGCCACACCAGACGGCAATCGTCCATTCCTTGACCGCCTGGACCTGGAGACCTTGCAGGCCACCCGCCTGTTCCAGAGCCCGTCCGAGTCGTACGACCAGGTGCTCGGCTTCGCCGGCGGCGGGCGCGATGAGGCCGTGGTGTGGCACGAGAGCCGCGCGCAGCCGCCCAGCCTGCTGGTCACCGCGCTGGACGGCTCCGCATCCAGGCAGCTGGCCGCCTGGCCCGACCCGCATCCGCAGCTGACCGGGATAGCCAAGCAGCTGCTCGTGCATGACCGCGGCGACGGGGTGCAACTGTCCGGCATGCTGCACCTGCCGCCCGGCTATGACCCGGAGCGCGATGGCCGGCTCCCGCTGGTCATCTGGGCCTACCCGCTGGACTACGGAGGCGCGAACACGGCCGGCCAGGTCCGGGGCAGCAGCAAGCGTTTCACCCGGCTGACGGCCCTCGAGCCGACCTGGTTCGTCCTGCGCGGCTACGCGGTACTGCAGGACGCGACCATGCCGGTGATCGGCGACCCGGAGACTATGAACGACACCTACGTCGAGCAGACCACCGCGGCCGCGGCCGCGCATATCCGCGCGCTTGACGAGATGGGCATCATCGACCCGGCGCGGGTGGCGGTGGGCGGCCACAGCTACGGGGCGTTCATGACCGCGAACCTGCTCGCGCACACCGACCTCTTCGCGGCGGGCATCGCCAGGAGCGGCGCGTACAACCGCACCCTGACCCCGTTCGGCTTCCAGACCGAACGGCGCAGCTTCTGGGAAGCGCCGCAGGTCTATGACCAGGTCTCGCCGTTCCGCTACGCCGATCAGATCAGCGCGCCGATCCTGCTGATCCACGGCGAGCGGGACAGCAACTCGGGCACGTTCCCCATCCAGTCCGAGCGGCTGTTCCAGGCTCTGCAGGGCACCGGCGGCACCGCCCGCCTCGTGCTGCTGCCGCACGAAAGCCATGGCTACCTGGCCCGCGAATCGGTCCTGCACATGCTGGCCGAGCAATTCAGCTGGCTGCAGCGCTGGCTATCGCTGCCCGGTCCGGAAGGGACTGGCTAGGGTCGGGGAATGCCTCCGGCTGAGCAGACTCCCTACCTCTTCGATGGCCCCGGTGCGGACGTCACCGACCCGCGCGAGCTGCTGCTCGGCTACCTGGACTGGTACCGCGGCGCGCTGCTGCGCAAGATCGACGGCCTGTCCGATGCCCAGCTGCGGACGCCGGTCGGGCCGATGGGCTGGTCTCCGCTGGGCATGGTCAAGCACCTCGGCTGGGTCGAGCGGCGCTGGATCCAGTGGGGGTTCGGTGCCGAGGACGTCACGGCGTGGCTGCCGGACGCGGACCATGCCGAGTACAACGTGACCGCCGGCGAGCCGACCGCGGAGGTGCTGGCCGGATACCACCGCGAGGTGCAGCGCACCCGTGCGCTGTGCGCCCCGGCCGCGCTGGCCGACCGCTCGAAGCTGGGCGGCCGGTTCCCGGCGCCCGGCCCGGCCCCGTCGCTGGGCCGCATCCTGTTCCACCTGCTGCAGGAGTACGCCCGCCACGTCGGCCACCTCGACATCGCCAGGGAGCTCATCGACGGCACGACCGGCGAATAGCGCTCCCCGCTGGCCGGCGCGACGGAAACTGGGTAACCGCGCAGATGTCGGTGGTAGGAGATGTCGGTGCTTCCTGATAGGAACGCATCATGGCGGCACGGGCTATGCAGATGGGCGTCATCCTTCCGGGCGGCACTGCCAGCGAGCAGCTTGACCAGGCGGTGCTGGCCGAGGAGGCCGGCTGGGACGGCGTGTTCACCTGGGAGGCGGCTTACGGCGTTGACGCGTGGACGCTGCTGGCCGCGATCGCCGCCCGCACGACCAGGATCCGGCTCGGCACGCTGCTCACCCCGCTGCCGTGGCGGCGGCCCTGGAAGGTGGCAAGCCAGGTGGTGACGCTCGATCAGCTCTCCGGCGGGCGGGCGATCCTGGCGGTCGGGCTGGGCGCGCTGACCACGGACCTGCCGCTGACCGGCGAGGTTACGGATCTGCGTGGCCGGGCCGAGCTCCTCGACGAGGGCATCGACCTGATCCGCGGGCTGTGGGAGGGGCGGCAGAGTTACCACGGCCGGCATTTTGACTACGAGAGCGAGCGTGACGACCTCACGGCGGTCGGGCGCCCGGTGCAGCAACGCATCCCGATCTGGGTCGTCGGCGCCTGGCCCAGGCCCAAGTCCATGCGCCGGGTGCTGCGCTGTGACGGCGTCATCCCGCAGTACTACCCCGATGGCCGTGACCCCGCGCCGCAGGACGCCCGGGAGATGCGGGCCTGGCTGGCGGAGCAAGGGGCGAGGCCAGACCTCGACGTCGTATCGGAAGGCGAGACCCCGCCAGGCGACCCGGCAGCCGCCGCGGCCCTGATCACGCCGTGGGCCGACGCGGGATGCACCTGGTGGCTGGAGACCCGCTGGGAGATGCCGCATCACTCGCCCGAGCGGATGAGCGAGATACGGCAGCGGATCGCCGCCGGGCCGCCGGAAGCTGTTACCTCGGCCGCCAGCGCTGAAGACCACCAGCGGAGCAGTCTTCAGCCGCGTACCTCGGCGGCGGAATGCGGAAAGCGGGCGGGCTGGAATGCCATCGCCCCGGCCGGGACCATCCAGGGCATGACTGCCCCGGCAGCGGCAGTGGCTAGCGCCAGGCGGCGGCCTGGTGCCGGCGGATCTCGCGCATGACCCGGCGCCGCTCGGCCCCGGTGAGCTTGTCGATGTAGAGCTCGCCGCGAGTGTGATCGGTCTCATGCTGCAGGCAGCGGGCCAGCTCGCCGGTGCCGGTTACGGTGACCGGCCGCCGCTCCAGGTCGACGCCTTCGGCGACCGCGTGCCAGTAGCGGGTCCGGTCCGCGCTGACGCCGGGGATGGACAGGCATGCCTCCAGGCCGTCGTACCTGCCGGTCGCCTCGACGATCCGCGGGTTGATCAGGTACCCGAGCTGGCCGTCGACATTGTAGGAGAACGCGGCCAGGCTGGAGCCGATCTGGCTGGCCGCGAGCCCGGCCCGGCCCGGCTCCCGCACGGTGTCGATAAGGTCGGCAATGAGCTGAGCCAGCGCATCGTCGAATCGCGTGACCTGCTCGGACGGCGTGCGCAGCACCGGATCGCCCAGCAGCCGCAGCGGGCGGACGGTCACGGCGGGCCCCGGTGCTCGCTGTCATCGGCGAGCTTGCCCGCGCTGTCCAGGACCACCCGATGCCAGGCCAGCTCCGCCTCGATCCGCAGCCGGGCGTGCTCCGCGACGAGATCATCGGCAACCGTCTGATCCGGCCACGCGCGATCCCGCTGGCGGGCGAACCGAGCCGCCTGCGCGGACAGCAGCCGGATCCGGTCGTCGAGGTACCCGCGCAGGATGTCCTCGTCCAGGTCGCCGCCCATGGCGAGGGCCAGGTCGACCGGGTCGGGCCGCAGCCCGGCCTCCTGGAACGCCTCCGCCCGCAGCGCCTTCAGCTCGCGGCGGCCCTCGCCGGTGATCGCGTAGACCGTGCGGGCCGGGAGCCGGCCGGCCTGCTCGGTGCGCAGCGCCTCGATCAGGCCCTCTGCCGCCAGCCGGTGCAGCGCCCCGTACAGCGATCCCGGCCGTACGTCGGACCAGAGGTCGGCCCGGTCAAGCCGGGCACCACGGCGCAGCTGGTGACCGTACATCGGGCCGCGCTTCGCCAGCGCGCCGAGCACGAAGAGCCTGGTCGGATTCATCCCGCCTAGTAAAACACGACTGCTCAAATATGAGTAGTCATTTGCCTCGCCAGAACGCGCCTCCTCCGGGTAGCCGGGGCTGCACGGCATGTATCCAGGTAACCCTGGCAGTGCTCTTCATGTGCACTGGGGCCAACTGCGTCCCTGCTGCCTGGCATCGGCACGCTGGACCGCCAGCTCGACGCCAACGCCAACAACTCCATCTGGTCGGGCAGCGTGGTAACCACCACTACCACCGACAAATTCAAGTCGATCGCGGGCGAGTGGAACGTCGCCGACGTCGCGCCACCCGCGAGCGGCGCCGGGACGTGGTGGTCAGTCAGCTGGATCGGGATCGACGGCTATGGCGGCAACGACGTCTGCCAGATCGGCACGGTGCAGGCGGTCACGCAGGCAGCCGACGGCGGTCTCAGCAAGTCCGTCTATGCCTGGACCGAATGGTTCCCCCGGTCCTGGGTGGCGATACCCAGCTTCGAAGTCAGCTTCGGCGACTCGCTCAGCGCCTTGCTGTGCATCCAGTCGCCGACCGAGGCGAGCTTCAACATGATGAACATGACCAGCGGCGTGCACACCGGGTTCGCGTTCACCGCCCCGGCCGGCACCACCCTGGCGGGCAACACCGCCGAATGGATCGTCGAGCGGCCGGGAATCAACGGCAGCACCTCCCAGCTTGCCGACTTCGGAGAGGTCTACTTCGACGGCGCGAGCGCCAGCACCAGCGCCAACCATGCCGTGGACGCCGGCAGCGGAACGCTGCTCAACATGGTCGAGAACGGCGCGACCGTGACGACTGCCACGGACGAGAACGCCACCCTCATCAAGGTCACCTACAACTGACGGCCAGCTGCCGCCGCGCCCCGCGGGAGCAGGCGCGGCGGCACGCCCAGCCAGGTCCTGGGGCGAGCGCGATATGCGCTTCCTGCACCTGACCGCGCTCGTGCAGGAATTCGGCCAGACCTGCCTGACCGCACACCGATGATGGTGATGACCCGCCCGCTGCCCTGGGATTTTTAACGAGCCCGCGTCCCCCTGCCCGCCCCCGGCGGAACCCGGCGGCTGAGCCCGTCACCGCGTGCTAGGTGCTGATGACCTGCAAGGTGGCGAGGGTCGGGTCCGCGGCGTAGGCGATGCGGCCGCCGTCGGCGTGTACCTCGCGCAGCGCGTTCAGCGCGGCGGCGGTGATCAGCTCGCCGGGCGCGAGCACCGGGATGCCGGGCGGGTAGGGCGCGATCAGCTCCGCGCTGACCCGGCCGACGGCCTGGTCGGCGCTGACGGTCTCGTTCGGCGCGAAGAACGCGTCCCTGGGCGCCATGACCGTTTCCGGCACGACCGTCCAGGCTGCCCCGGCCACCGGAACGCGCGGCCGGCCCCGATGCCGCTCGATCGCCTCGATGAGCTTCGCCGTGAACGCCCCGACGGTGCCGGCGTCGTCGGCCACTGTGACGGTCGGCACCATCGTGTCACGGTCGGCCATCTCGACCGGCATCCCGGCCGCGATCAGGTCCGCCTCGATCGCGTGGCCGTGCGCGCCGGTGCCGGCCAGCAGGACGACCAGCTTCGTCGGCTCCACACCGGGGCCGTCAAGGACGTCGAGGCCCGGCACCTCGCGCAGCCGCTGCCGGGCCGCGGCGACGCAGCTCAGCAGCCGGGCGCACAGTTCCTTGCCATCCCGCTCGAGCAGCGCCCGGGCGGCATCGATGCTGGCCATGATCGAGCCGGTCGGGCTGGTGGTGTGGGTGGCCTCGAAGGCGCGGTCAAGCCGGGCCGCGTCCAGCCGCTCCGTCCTGGCCAGCACCAGCGCGCCCTGCGTGTAGGCGGGCAGCGCCTTGTGCGCGCTGGTCACCATCGCGTCCGCGCCGGCGGTGAGCGCATGCGGTGGCAAGTCGGGGTGGAAGCCCAGGTGCGCGGCCCAGGCGGCGTCGACGATGAGCGGCACGCCGGCCTCGTGCGCGACCTCGGCGTGCCCGGCTATGTCGCTAATCGTGCCGACATAGGACGGGTCGCCGAGAAAGACCCCGCAGGCGCCGGGGTACGCCGCGAGCGCGGCCCGCACGGTCTCGACAGCGACCGCCGCGGGCAGCCCGGATGCGGGATCCACTTCCGGCCGCACCCAGACCGGGCGCAGCCCGGCGAGCACCAGGCCGAGCAGCATGGATCGGTGCAGGGTGCGGCTGACGACGGCGTACTGCCCCGGCTTCCCGACGGCCAGCGCCAGCGCCTGATTGCCGTGCGTGGAGCCGGCCACCGAGAACCGGCACCAGTCCGCGCCCCACAGCCGGGCGGCCAGGCCCTCGGCGTCGGCTCGCAGCGTGTCGGCGTGCTTCATGGTGTCGAGCCCGCCGTACAGCGGCGCATCGCCCGCCACCACGGTCCCGACAAGATCCTGGCGCTGCTTGTGCCCGGGGACGCTCATCGGCATCACCTGGCCGGCCTCGACTTCGCCGGTGAACCGCAGCCAGGCGTCAAGCAGCGGGGCATCGGTCCGCAGCCCGCGCGGATCGCGGTGGTCAGGTCCGTTGACATCAGTCACCCGCCCAGTCTGCATGATCATCTCACCGGGCCGGAAGGGCAGGCCGGTACGACTCCCGCGCGCTGGCCCGGCGCGCGGTCCGCAGCCGGCCGCCAGTCCGCACCGGGCGACGGTCCGCAGCCGACGGCCGGTCCGCACCGGGCGACGGTCCGCAACTGGCCGCCACGCCGGCAGTAGCTTGAAGACCTGGCCGGCCCGGCTGGCCTGACGTCGCGTAGCTGGCTCGGAAGCGGAGGGCAGTTCGGTGCGGATCTACATCAGCGCGGATATGGAGGGCGTGACCGGGCTCGTGGACGCGCACGACGTCCAGCCCGGCGGCCGGGACTACGAGCGCGGCCGGGTGCTGATGACCGAGGACGTCAACGCCGCCGTCCGCGGCGCGCTCGCAGGCGCCTCGACGGAGATCACCCATGACACCAATGCGGGCCAGGTCACGCAGGTGACCGTCAACGACGCGCATGGCCCGATGCGGAACCTGCTGCCGGACCTGCTGCACCCGGCCGCGGACCTGATCCGCGGCCGGCCTAAGCCGATGGGCATGCTGGAGGGGCTCAGCGGCGACTTCGATGCAACGGTGTGCGTCGGATACCACGCCCGGGCGGGCGCGCTCGGGGTGCTCAGTCACAGTTTCATGGGCCACGAGATCGAGGACATGTGGCTGGACGACCGCCCGGCCGGCGAGATCGGCCTGGTGCACGCCACCGCGGCGGCGCTCGGGGCGCCGGTCATCGCGCTGTCGGGCGACGACGCCGCCTGCGCCGAGATGACTGGCTGGGATCCGGCGGTCGCGACAGTCGCGGTCAAGCGGGCCCGGGACCGGTTCGCGGCGGAACTGCGCCCGGTGACGCAGGCGCACGCGGCGATCGAGCAGTCCGTCGCTGACGCGGTGCGCGCAGCCGACGCAGTGCGCGCGAGTGACGCAGTGCGCGCGAGTGACGCAGTGCGCGCGGGCCCGGCGCCAGCCGGATCCGGGCAGGATCTCCATACCCTGGCCGTTCGCTGGCAGTCGGCGTCAGTGGCGTCACAGCTGGCTGGCGTTCCCGGTGTCAGGCTGCGGGACAGCCGCACTGCAGAGGTCAGCGGCGCGATGCCGGACCTGTTCCGGCTGCTCGGGGTTTTCTTCAGCGTGGCTGCGACGCTGACCAGCCAGCCGCCCTACTGCTGAGCTGAACCAGCCCGGCTGGCCTGGGTTGGGGCATGCATGATCGGTTTTGGGATGCTGCGCCGGCACCCACGTCAGCAGGCCGTAGCAGGTCACACCGTGACGGAGCCAGGCCAGGAAAGATCAATGCAGCCCGCGGAGACCAGCACCTGACGCGGCACCCGGCACCTGGCCGACGGCTGGCAGCCGGGCTGCCGGGCCCAGGCTGGCGGCTGCCAGCTCGCACCAGACCACCTTTCCCAGCTGACCGGACCAGCAGCCCCATCGCTTGCTGAGCGCGCTGATGACCTGCATGCCGCGTCCGCTTTCGTCCTCAGCGGAAGGGGCGGACGGGGCCGGCAGCGACCCGCAGGCGCTGTCGGCTACCTCGATGCGCACCGTGTCGCGGGTACGCGCCACGGTGAGCTCGATCCCGCGCGGATCGGCGTGGCCGGCTGCCGCCGCCGCGGCCACGGAGGCGTGCACGGCATTGGTGACCAGTTCGGAAACGAGCAGGACCGCGGTGTCGATCAGGTCAGCCGGATCGGTCCGGGCAAGCTGGCCGGCGATCCAGTGCCGGGCGCGACGGACTGTCGTGGGCGCCGCCGTGAACGCAACGCGACTGGACAGTAACTCGTGCCCTGGCATAGGGATGCCCCCCGTCCACGCGGCGGCAAGGTAGGTGTACCAATCGTTTGCAACGCGTTAATGTCATCGTGATCGGCCGAGCCGGAAACGGGGCAACTGCGCCAGATCCTCCCCGCCAGGCAGGGAGAAATCGTAAGATAACAGCATCTGAGCCGGAATCGACACGGTTACCGCCAGGTAACAGCTGGTTACCGACGGCGGCTAGCACCGCAAAGGTCGGCATATGGGCGGAAAACCGCGCAGCTTGCGGCAGGCGCAATCGTTGCTTGCAGGGCAATTGCGCGCGCGGGGGCGGACATGGGCCGAGATCGCGGCCGAATTCCGGGCCGTCTACCGGGTCAACGCGCGGGTAGCCCTGCGGCAGGCGCACGGCTGGAGCCAGCCGCAGGCGGCCGCACGGTGGACCGCGCTCTGGCCGGATGATCCGAAGACCTTCAAGAATTTTTCCTACTGGGAACTCTGGCCGGGCGGAACGGGCCATGCCCCGTCGCTGGACACGCTGGACCGGCTCGCCCAGCTCTACCAGTGCAGCGTCACTGACCTGCTGGCTGATTGCGGCGACTACGGCGTGCCGCAGCAGCCGCGCCGGGCCGCGCCGTCTTCCGCTGTCACGACGGCGTCAGCTGCCCCGGTGCCGACCGCCCAACCGCCAGCCGAACGGGCGCCCGCCCAGCCAGCCGAACGGGCGCCGGCCGGCCGGGCGTCAGCCGGCCAGGCGCTGCCATCCCGCTCCCCGCAGGCACCGTCGGTACTCTCCCTCCAGGCAGCGCTAGAGAGAATCAGGGCAGCCGACATCAGCGAGCTGCATGGCTACGCCGGGGACGCCGGGGACGCCGCGCCCGGCCAGCGGCTCAAGCACAGGACGCTGCTGCTGGCAGCCAGCAGCGCCATGGCCGTGGTGGCCGCGGCGCCGGTGCTGGAGATACCGCGCCGGGCCGCCACCGCGAACGCCGGATCACCGCGAACGGACACGGCCATGATGGATTACATCGCCGAGATCGTGGCGGGGCTTCGCCGGCTGGGCGGGGCCGTCGGCCCGCGGACGACCCTCCCGTCCGCGATGGCGCTGCGCTCGGCGATCGCCGCCCTGGCGAGGAACGCCCCGGAAACGGTCACCGCGGGAGTCCTGGCCGTCTACGGCGACCTAACGCAGCTCGTCGGCTGGCTGATGTTCAGCCTCGGCGATCGCAGCGCCGCGCGCTACTACTACGACGACGCCCGCTCGGCGGCTGACCGGGCCGCACATCCGGACCTGGTCACCTATGCGCTGTCGGCCTCCAGCCAGCTGGCCCTCGCCCAGGGCGACCCGCGCGATGCGATCGACCACGCGCACGCGGCGCGGCAGGCAGCACGCCGTGGCGGCACCCCGTTCGCGGTCGCGTACGCCGCCGATGTTACTGCCCGCGCCTACGCCGTCGCTGGCCAGGCGGGGCGCTGCCAGGCGGCGCTCGACCGGGAGCATGCCGCGCTCGGCGAGATCGGCCCGGCGACGCCGCGGGCGCCATGGTGGTACTTCTACGACCGGTCCTTCTACTGGGGGACCGAGAGCGAATGCGCGCTCCAGCTGGGCATGGCCGTCAAGGCCTCCGATGCGGCCAGCAGGTCGCTGAGCCTGATGGCGCCGGTGAACCTGCACAACAGCGCGCTGACGCTTGCCCTGCAAGCAGAAGCGCTGATCAGGCAGGACGAGATCGACTCGGCCTGCCAGGCAGTCGCCGACGCGGCCCGGCTGACCACGCTGAACAGCTCCCGGCGGATCTCACACCGGATCGAGCAGTTGCGTGAGCAGCTGCGGCCGGCCGATGACACGGCCGCGGTCCGCGAGCTGGACGGCAAGCTAACCACGTTCCGGCTGGCCCGGGCGGCTCACGAGCCGGCCTGAGGCCGCAGGCGCCGTTGCCTTGCGCTGCTCGCTAGAAATTCCTGATGTCTTGTCCTCGCTAGTGGCCGACAAGGGCGGATTTTGTCGGTAGCGATCGATACTTTGTTTGAAGAACATTATTTCAGCAGGTAACGCTAGCTAGGCGGGAAGGAGGGCCGATGCCAGACGAGCCGGACTTCCCGCCCGAGCCCTCAGACCTGCCTCCCGTGCCCTCAGACCTGCCTCCCGGATTCCGCCCGTGCCCTCAGACCCATTCCGCCCGTGCCTCCGGATACGCCACCAGCAACGCCAGGCGTCTTGCCCGCGCCGCCGGACATCCCATCTGTGCCGCCGGATCCGCCTTCCATGGTCCCGCCCGCACCGCCGGACCTGCCTCCCATGGCCCCGCCCGCGGCGGATGTTCCTCCCGCAACGCAAGGCGTGCCGCCCGTGCTACCAGGCGCCCCGGGTGCGGCAGAGCCCGCCGGCCAGCCCGGCGCACCGCCCCCGCGGCTGGTGCCGGGGGTACCGGCGGCCGGACGCGGCCGGCGCGGCCATGAAGATGACGCAAACGGGTTCGCGGCCGGTGGTGAGCTGGATCAGATGGGTCCCGGCCCGGTGCTGGCCTGGCACGCCGCCGGGGTCATCGATGACGGGCTGGGGACGCTGGATGATGACGAGCTGACCGGGTTGCTGTGCGCGGCGCGGCGGCTGTCGTCGTGGGCCGCGTCGATCGAGGTGCGGGCCGTCAGCCAGCTCGCCGCCCGCCGCCGCGCTTATGCCGCCGCGGCCGGTGACCTGCGCCCGTGCGATCACATCGGTGATGAGGTCGCCGCGGCCCTGACGCTGACCTGCCGGGCGGCGGACCGGCTGGTCAGCCTCGCCGCCGCGATCACCCGGCTGCCGGCCGTGGGCGCGGCGCTGGCGGCCGGGCGGATCGACCTGCCGAAAGCGATCATCTTCACCGATGAGCTGGCCGGCCTCGGCGACGTCGAGGCCGCCGCCGTCGCCGCGCTCGTCGCCGCGGACGCGCCCGGGCTGACCACCGGGCAGCTGCGCGGCGTGCTGCACCGCGCCGTGCTCGCCCTCGACCCCGGACGCCGCCCGCAAACGGCGGGAGAAGGCGCAGAAAGACGCCCGGGTCGAATGCTGGACCGAGCCCGCCGGGACCTGGTCCCTCGCCGGGCGGGACCTGCCCCCCGCCGCCGTCCTGGCCGCCGACCGGCACATCGACACCGCCGCCCGCGACCTGAAGAACGCCGGAGCCGACGGCACCCTGGAACAGCTCCGCGCGCGGGTGTTCCTCGCCCTGCTCACCAGCCGCCCGCTTTACACCCTGCTCCCCGGCCAGGACCACGGGCTCCCCGGCCAGCGCAACGACAGGACGGCACGACCCAGGCCGCCAGGACGGCGCCGCCGGCCGCGAGAGCCGGACGGGGACGCCGGGAACGTGCCCGGGCACGGGGGCCAGGACGGCGACGGCACCGGCCCAGACGGCCAGGACGGAGATGAATCCGGCTCCGGGTACGCAGATGAACCCGGCTGGCCGGGACCCGCGGCGCACCGCCGACCCCGACCGGCCAGGATCAGGAGGGCCACCCGGGCGCCGGCACCTCCCGCCGGGCTGACCGGGACCGTCAACTTCACCGTGCCGCTGACCACCTGGCTCGGGCTGGCCGGCGGCCCGGGCGAGGCCGCCGGATACGGCTACCTCGACGCCGCCGCCAGCCGCGACCTCGCCACCGCGATTACCGCCAGCTGCGGTTCCCGCTGGTGCCTGACCATCACCAGCCCCGGCGGCCACGCCATCGGGCACGCCTGCGCCAGGAAAGGACAACCCCCACCCGGGCCCGCCCCACCCGGAGATCCCGTACCACCCGGCAGCGCACCACCCAGTACCGGGCCGCCCAGCCCGCGCAGCGGCCCAGCACCACCCGGCAGCGGCAGCCACCGCTGGGTCACCGGGCTCAAGATCAACTGGCTGGAGACCGGGACCTGCGGCCACGCCCGCGAAACCCCCGCCTACCAGCCACCACCAGCACTGCGGCACCTGCTCCAAACCAGAGACCGCACCTGCTCCTTCCCCGGCTGCCGCCGCCCGGCCCGCCGATGCGACGACGACCATACGATCCCCTACGACCAGGGCGGCCGGACCTGCGAATGCAATCTGGCAGCTCTTTGCCGACGGCACCACGCAGCCAAGCAGGCACCCGGCTGGCACCTCGATCAGCCTCAGCCAGGGACCCTCGGCTGGACCCTGCCTAACGGCCGTACCTACACCACGAAGCCCCGCCCCTACCCGGCATAACCGAAGTCCCGCCCCTAACCGCCCTACCCGGCATAACGAAGCCCCGCCCTACCGCCCCTACCCGGCATCACCAAAGCATTCGGCCGGCGGATCGAAGCGGCCACTCGAGCGAACCGCCGCTTCACCGCCGGTCAGAGTTTCAGATGCTTCCCAAGGATTATTTGGAAAGATAGCTTTGGAAAGCTATCGTTGCATGTATGGCTCCAGACGAACGCAGGTCAATTAACCGGCTCACCGATCCCAGGGCGCTGCGGGCGCTCGCGCATCCGATCCGGATGTCGCTGGTCGGGATGCTCCGCGTGCACGGGCCGCTGACCGCCACCAAGGCGGCCGAACTGCTTGGCGAGAGCTCGGCCAGCTGTTCCTTCCACCTGCGGCAACTAGCCAAGTACGGCCTGGTGGAGGAGGCGGGCGGTGGCAAGGGCCGGGAGCGTCCCTGGCGGCCGACCGCGATGTTCACGCACTGGCCGGAGATCGCCGAGGATCCCGAGGTCGCCGCGGCGGCCGGCCTGCTCACGTCGGTGGTCACCGAGAATTATTTCGATCAGACGATGCGCTGGATCGACGCCAGGTCGGGCGAGCCGGAGGAGTGGCAGCGAGCCGCACACTTCGGCGATTCCTGCCTGTACGTCACTGCTGCGGAACTCGCCGAGCTCGGTGAGGAGGTCAGGGCGCTCGTCGACCGGTATCTCGATCGCGAGATCGACCCCGGGATGCGCCCGCCAGGGTCCCGCCCCGTCACCTACCTGCACCTGGCCTTCCCGCGGATGGACGCGGCGGGGCGGCTGGCCGCGAAGGACTATGCCGCGGCCCAGGCATCTTCCGCAGCCCGGGCATCTTCCGCGGCCCGGGCATCTTCCGCGGCCCAGGGCTCGCCCACAGCCCAAGACACAATCGCAGTCCAGAGCTCGCCCACAGCCCAGGACAAAAACCCAGTCCAAGACACGACCACAGCCCAGGACACAATCGCCGTCCAGGGCACAACCGCGGCCGGGCGCAGCCAGAGTGAAGCAGCCGGGAGAGCTCCGGGCGAAGCGGCCGCTGGCAAGTCCGGCGGGCCTGCGGACGCCGAAGGCCCCCGGGCTGGGCAATGAAGCGCCGCGGCAGCCGGAACGCTGACCGGGATCAGGCAGCCGGGCCAGCCGGGCACCGGCGCTGGCCAGCCTCGAAAATACCCCCGCTACTGCGAGAACGGGCTTTCCGGCGTTACTGGAGCGGCCAGACGATCTCGATGTTCGGGGATCAGATCTCCTCGATCGTGCTTCCCCTCGTCGCGGTCCTGACACTGCACGTCGGACCGGCTCAGATGGGCTATCTCGTCGCGCTGCAGTGGCTGCCCAGCCTGCTTCTCGGACTTCATGCGGGTGCCTGGGTGGACCGCCATGGCCACCGCCGGGCAATCATGATTACCGCGGACCTCGGCCGCGCGGCGCTGCTGGGCAGCATCCCAGTGTGCTATGCGCTGGGTGTACTGACCCTCGCCCAGCTGTACGGGGTCGCCTTCGGCATCGGGGCGCTGAGCATCCTGTTCACTGTTTCCGACCCGACGCTCTTTGTCGCGCTGGTGCCGGCTGACCGCTACGTCGAGGGCCAGTCACTGGTCTACGGCAGCCGCGCGCTGTCCTTCGTCGCCGGCCCGAGCGCCGGCGGCCTGCTCGTCCAGCTGCTCACTGCCCCGTTCGCCGTGGTAGCCGATGCGCTGTCCTTTCTCGGCTCCGCGTTCTTCCTCAGCCGCATCCGGCCAGCCGAACCGCCACCAGAGGCGGCCGGCCGGGGGGCGCTGACGGCAGGTGCCCGGTTTATCAGGCACTCAGGCATCGTCCGGGCATCCCTGACCGCGGTCGCGACGGTCAACTTCTTCACCCTCATGTTCTTCGCGCTGTTCGTCCTCTACGCGACACAGTCGCTGCATGTCCGGTCGGGCCTGCTCGGCCTTGTGCTGGGCGCGGGCGCCATCGGCGGGGTGCTCGGCGCGCTGGTGACCCGGCGGCTCGCGGCCAGGATCGGCGTCGGCTGGGCTTACACGATCGGGTGCGTGGTCTACACCGCGCCACTGGCCCTGGTCCCGCTGGCGGCCGGAACGCAGCCGGTCATCCTGGCCATGCTGTTCGCTGCCGAGTTCTGCTCCGGGTTCGGCGTCATGATCCTGGACATCAGCATCGGCGCGATCTTCGCCGCGGTGATACCAGACCAGCTCAGGTCGAGGGTCAGCGGTGCCTTCCAGGCGGTAAATTACGGCACCCGGCCGGTTGGCGCGGCGGTAGGCGGCATCCTCGCCTCGGTGATCGGGATCAGGCCCACGCTCTGGATAGCGGCCGCCGGCGGTGTGTCCGGCGTCCTGTGGCTGCTGCCGTCACCGCTGCCCAGGTTCCGGATGCCAGATGGCTCCGCCGAAGGGGCGCCGCCGGACACGGCTGACAATGACGACGGCTACTCGCCGGCCAGCGTCAACGACGAGGCCGTGCCCGTGTATGCCAACCGCGGACCTTAACGAGAGCCGCGATCGTAGTGGTAACCGCGAGGATCAGGCGGCTCCGTCCGGTCCGGCCGGGTCCGGCGCGGATGTCCGCGCCGCCTGCCAGCGCTGACGGAGATCGGCGAGCGCCTCGGGCACGATCTCGCCGAGGACGCGGAGCCTGGCCAGGCCTCCGTCTGGGATGACGGCCAGCCGGACGTGCGTGGCGGCGGCCTGGCCGTGCAGCAGGAATCGGTGCCGGGTGTCGGGCTGCACCCGCGTCTCAGGCAGCACCTCCCACCACGAGTCCGCGGGCAGGTCCGGGGCACCGGGCAGGGCCTGCCCGCCAGAACCACCGGAACCGGCGAACAGCTGGACCCGGCCGGGCGCGTTGCCGACGAAGTACGAGGTGTCGACCTCGACCTGACGCAGCCGCCCGGCCGCCGCCAGGGCAACGACAACGTAGTCGTTGCCGGGACCGCGCCGCCGGGCGTTCTCCCAGCCATCGCCCATCACCCGGGCGCGGCCGGGCAGGATGAGATTGCCGGGCGAGGAGTAGAACTCGTCCGAGCAGCCGATGACCTTTCCGCCGTTCTCCATCGCCGCCAGGTCGATCGTCCCGGCCAGGAACGCGGGATCGGGCAGCACCTCGCCGTGCACCCGGAACCTGGCTACCCCGCCATCCGGATAGATCGACAGCCGGACGTGCGTCCAGCGATGCCGGTCAGCGACGGCGTAACTGTTGGCCGTGTCACCCCGTGCGCCGGTCCTGGCGACCAGCGTCTGCCACGCCATCCCGGCCAGCTCAGCCGGCGACGGATAGCCGTCCGCGCAGGCCGCCTCGACCGAGATCTCCGGCGGGTAGTTTCCGCGGAAGTGCGCGGTGTCCACCACGACCCCGTGCACCACCCCCGGGGAGCCGAGCCGCACGATCGCGTGGTCATGTCCGGGCTCGCGGCGGCGCCGGGTCTCCCAGCCGTCATAGACCTTGCCCTTGTGGCCGAACGTGCCCGCGGCGAAAGCCGGCGCCTCCGGCTTGATCAGGTTCTCCTTCTCGGCGAACAGCTCGTCGTTGGCGAACACCACGCTCCCGCCCAGCTGGCGGGAAGCCAGGTCGGGCAGCACGGCGAAACCTGGCTCCGTCATCGTGGCGCGGCCTCCCTTGCCAGTAGCCGGCCAGCTGGCCGGTCGCCGGACACCGCCGTGCCGCGCAGCCAGGTCCGCCGGACCACCCCGGACAGCGGCTGGCCGGCATACGGGGTCAGCCGGTGCCGGTGATACAGCTTGGCCGGATCAACGACGAACTTCTCATCAGGGGCGAACACCACCAGATCGCCGTCGCACCCCGGAGCGATCCGGCCCTTGCGGGCCAGGCCAGCCACGCGAGCGGGCTCGCTGGCCATCCAGCGCGCCACGTCCGTGAGCCGATAGCCCCGCGCCGCGGCCTGGGTCCACACGACGGGCAGCGCGATCTGCACGGAGGAGATGCCTCCCCAGGCACCGGCGAACTGACCGAGCTCGCGCAGCTTCAGCGCCGGCGGGCACGGCGAATGGTCCGACACCACACAGTCGATGGTGCCCTCGCCGAGGGCCGCCCACAGCCGCTCGCGATTGGCCCGGCCGCGGATCGGCGGGCAGCACTTGAATTCGGTCGCGCCGTCCGGCACCTCCTCGGCGGCGAAGGCCAGGTAGTGCGGGCAGGTCTCGGCGGTCAGCGGCAGCCCGTCCCGCCGGGCCGCCGCGATCATGCCCAGGGCGTCGGCACTGGACAGGTGCAGGACGTGCACCCGGGCGCCGGTCTCCCGCATCAGCCGGACCACGAGCGCGACGGCTGCCGTCTCGCTGACATCCGGCCGCGACCGCAGGAAGGCCGCATACGACGTCCCCTCCGGCCGGGGCGCGCGCTCGATAGCGGCGGCATCCTCGGCATGGACAATCAAGAGACTTTTGAACGAGGCCACCAGCCGCATCGCCCGTTCCAGCCCGCTAGCGTCCAGCGGGGGGAACTCCGGGACCCCCGAGTCGGCCAGGAAGCACTTGAACCCGAACACCCCGGCCTGATCCAGGGCGCCGAGCTGGTCGTCGTTGCCCGGCACTGCGCCGCCCCAGAATCCCGCGTCGACGTGGATCTGGCCGCGCGCTGACCGCCGCTTGGCTTTCAGCGCGGCGAGGTCGGTGGTCGGCGGGATCGAGTTCAGCGGCATATCGATGATCGTGGTAATGCCGCCCGCCGCGGCGGCTCTGGTGGCGCTGGCGAACCCTTCCCAGCTGGTCCGGCCCGGCTCGTTGACGTGCACATGGGTGTCGACCATCCCCGGCAGCAGCACCTCGTCGGCGGCGAGCTCCATAACGCTGGCGGGACTGGCTGTGCTAGCGAGACTGACTGGGCCGGCGGAACTGGACGGGGCATCGTAAGGGCCGACAAAGATGATCTTGCCGTCATGGATCCCGACCGACGCCGGGCGGATGCCGTCGGGGGTGACGACGCGCCGGCCGCGCACGACCAGGTCGGGCTCAGTCATGATCGTCACGCCGTGCCCCGCCGGAGGCGGCCGGCCAGCACTGCCGGAGGCGGCCCGGCCAGCACTGCCGGAGGCGGCCCGGCCAGCACTGCCGGAGGCGGCCAGGCCAGCACTGCCGGAGGCGGCCGCGGCCAGCACCGCGGAGTGCGTCCAGGCCTGCCCGGTCCAGCCCGGCCAGGGCCGCCACCTCCGCTGCCGAGACCGCGCCGCAGTCCAGCCCGCGGGCCAGGTAGCCGGCCAGCGCCCGCGCGGTGGCCGGCTCCTCCAGCAGCCCGCCCGCAATGCGGCCGATGTAGCCGCGCAGCCGGGCGCACGCCAGCGGCAGCCCCTCGCGGAAGAACCCGTAGGTGGCGGCGTACCGGCTGGCCAGGTGACCGGGATGCAGGTCCCAGCCCTGGTAGAACCCTCGTTCCAGGGACCGCCGGACCAGCCGGGAATGCAGCCGCCAGGCGGCTACAGCCTCGTCCCGGCCGCCACCGGGCAGCACGTTCGTCGACCCGTCGGACAGCCGGACGCCGGTCCCGGCCACGGCGACCTGCATGACCGCCCGCGCGTAGTCGGCAACTGGATGCTCCATGCTCTGGTAAGCGGCGGCGATGCCGAGCGCGGCGCTGTAGTCGTAGGTGCCGTAGTGCAGTCCGATCAGGCGGCCGGCCGCCGCGTGCACGCAGCGGGCGATCACCGCCGTGCCGTCCGCCCCGAGAATGACCTGCGGGGTCTCCACCTGGACCTCGAAGACCAGCTGCCCCGGCGCCATGCCATGCGCCTCCTCCAGCCGGTCACACAGCAGCGCCATCGCGCTGACCTGCGCAGCCGATGTGACCTTCGGCAGCGTGACGGCAAACCCGGACGGCAGCTGCCCGTCCCGCAGCAGTTCCGCCAGGAAGATGTCCAGCGTCCGGATCGCCCGGCGGCGGGTGCCGGGCTCCAGGCTCTTGCATCGCAGCCCGGTGAACGGCGGGGCGGATCCGGCGGCAACGGCAGCGGCCAGCGCGGCCGCCGCGCTGGCCGCGTCGGCGTCCTCCGCCTGGTCGCCGCGGTCGCCGTAGCCGTCCTCGAAGTCCAGCCGCAGGTCCTCCACCGGCTCGGCCGCCAGCTTGGCCCGGACCCGCGGCAGCACGTCGGCCGCCAGACCGGGTGGCAGGCCCATCGCCACCGCGAAGTCGGCAGCGCCCGGCGCCCACTGGGCCAGGGCGGCCAGCGCCCGGCTGCCCCACCGGGACGGCAACCCGGGCTGGTAAGTGTCGGCGGGCACGTAGACGGTGTGCACCGGCTGCCGGGACGGCCGCTCCCCCGGGTATCCCGCGGCGAGCGCCCGGTCCGCGGCGGTGAGCAGCGCGTCGAGTTCCGGGCCGGCCG
The DNA here is from genome assembly GCA_963707065.1 of uncultured Actinomycetes bacterium. Lineage (GTDB taxonomy): Bacteria > Actinomycetota > Actinomycetes > Streptosporangiales > Streptosporangiaceae > Palsa-506. The sequence continues at coordinate 58,068 of CAVPPJ010000051.1, read as the reverse complement.
TCTCCGCCAGCCCGGACCCGGCAGCCCCGGCCAGCCCGGCGCGGGCAGCCTCCGGCACGCCGGCGCCGGCCGTCCCGGCCGCACCGGCTGGCCGGTGCTGGGGAGTGGTCACTCGGTGCCCGTTATGTATTCGGGCTTGATCGGGACGCGCGGCAGGTCGAGTCCGGTCGCGGCGCGGATCGCGGCGGCCACGGCCGGGCCGGCGGAGATGGTGGGAGCCTCGCCGACTCCGCGCAGGCCGTACGGGGCATTCGGGTCCGGGTACTCCAGCACCTCGATCCGCATCGGCGGCATGTCCAGGATCGTCGGGATCAGGTAGTCGGTGAACGACGGGTTCCTGATCTGGCCGCCGGTCACCAGGATCTCCTCCATCACGGCCAGGCCCATGCCCTGCGCGGTGCCGCCCTGGATCTGCCCGATCACGGCTTGCGGGTTCATCGCCTTGCCGACGTCCTGCGTGCAGGCAAGCTCGACCACCTTGATCAGGCCGAGGCCGGTGTCGACATCGACGATGGCGCGATGCGCGGAGAACGCGTACTGCACGTGCGCGAAGCCCTGGCCGGTCTCCGGGTCGACCGGAAAGGTCGGGCGGTGCCGCCACTCGACCGTCTCCTCGATGGCCTGACCGGCGATGATCACCGCTAGCGGGCCGATCGTGCCCTCGGCGGCCGAGACCACCTGGCCATCGCACAGCCGTAGGTCGGCCACGGTGCGGCCGAGTCGCTGCTGGGCGGCCGCGAAGACCCGGTCGCGCACCTGCTGGCAGGCGGCCTGGACCGCGCCGCCGGTCACGTAGGTCTGCCGCGAGGCCGACGTGGATCCGGCTGACCCGACGGCGGTGTCCGACGGGTACACCACCACGTGATCCACGCCAAGCTCGGTGCGGCAGATCTGCTGCTCGACGGTGACTAGCCCCTGCCCCACCTCGGCGGCGGCGGTATGCACGGTGACGGTCGGCTCCCCGCCGGTCAGCTCGAGCCGTACCCGAGCCGTCGAGTAGTCGTCGTAGCCCTCGGAGAAGCCGACGTTCTTGTAAGCGACGGCGTAGCCGATGCCCCGCACGACCCCCTCGCCGTGCGTGGTGTTCGAGACTCCGCCGGGCATGTCCCGCAGGTCCATGGCCGGGTCAGCTCCACCGGGGTGGCCGGCCGGCAGCGGCATTGCCTGCAGGCGGTGCAGCAACTCGGCCACCGGCGCCGGGCTGTCCACGATCTGGCCGGTCGGCGCCTCGGAGCCCATGCTCATCGCGTTGCGGCAGCGGAACTCGACCGGGTCCATGCCCAGTTTCGCCGCCAGCTTGTCCATCTGCGCCTCGCAGCCGAACGCCGTCTGCACCGAGCCGAAACCGCGCATCGCCCCGCACGGCGGATTGTTCGTATAGGAGCCGTAGGCGTCCAGCCGGACGTTCGGCACGACATACGGCCCGATGCCCATCGTGCCGCCGTTGCCGACCACGGCCGGGGTGCTGGAGGCGTACGCCCCGCCGTCGAAGTAGATCTCCGCCTTGACGTAGACCAGGGTGCCGTCGCTGGTGGCGCCGTGCTCGTAGCGCATGGTCGCGGGATGCCGGTGCACATGCCCGAAGAAGGACTCCTCCCGGCTGTACATCATCTTGACGGGCTTGCCGGTGTGCAGCGCCAGCAGGCAGGCGTGCACGTGCATGGACAGGTCCTCACGGCCGCCGAACGCGCCGCCGACGCCGGCCAGCGTCAGCCGGACCTGGGCCGGCGGCAGGCCGAGCGCCGCGCAGATCTGCCGCTGGTCGACGTGCAGCCACTGGGTGGCCACGTACAGGTCGACGCCGCCCTCATCGTCGGGCACGGCCAGGCCGGCCTCCGGCCCGAGGAACGCCTGGTCCTGCATCCCCACCACGTAGTCACCGGCCACCACGACATCCGCGGCCAGCCCGGGATCACCCTTGCGGATCTTGAGGTGGCGGACCAGGTTTCCGTCCGGGTGCAGCCGCGGCGCGGCCGGGCCGAGCGCTTCGCGCGCGTCGGTGACCGGCGCCAGGACCTCGTAGTCCACGACGATCTTCTTGGCCGCCCGCCGCGCGATCTCCGGATGGTCGGCGGCTACCAGGGCGACGGGTTCGCCCTGGTAGCGGACCACGTCCTCGGCCAGCACGGGCTGGTCGGACAGCTCAAGGCCGCAGGCGTTAGTGCCCGGCACGTCCTCGTAGGTCAGCACCGCGTACACGCCGGGAGTGGCCAGCGCCTCGCCGATCTTGATGCCGGTGATCCGGGCGTAGGGGTGCGGGCTGCGCAGCGTGACCCCCCAGATCATGTCCTCCATCCACAGGTCGCTGCCGTAGGCAAACTGGCCGGTGACCTTCAGCGTGCCGTCCGGCCGGGGCGGGCTGGCGCCGATGCCGCCGACCCCGCCAGTGCGGTCGGTGGTGTCGGTGCGACGTCGTGGACTGCGCAGCTCCTGCGGGGCGCCGCCGGGTATCCGCGCGGTCATGAGGCCAGCCCGGCTTTGGTCAGCAGCGCCTTGCTGGCGTCCCGGGCACCGGCGGCGACCAGGTGCTCGTCGGCGGTCAGCAGGTGATCGCGCTCCACGATGGGCTCGCCGTTCACGAGCAGCAGTTCCAGCGGGGCGGCCGAGCCGAGCACCAGCGCGGCCACCGGGTCGGCGATGCCGGCGTGCGGCAGCGTGTCCAGCCGCCACAGCGCCACGTCGGCCAGCTTGCCCGGCTCCAGCGAGCCGATCTCGGCTTCCCGGCCCAGCACCCTGGCGCCGCCCATGGTCGCCATCTCCAGCGCCTGCCGCACGCCCAGCGCCGCCGGGCCGCCGGCCGCCCTGGCCACCAGGGTCGCGGCCCGGACCTCGCCGAGTAGCGAGCTGGCCTCGTTCGAGGCCGCCCCGTCCACGCCCAGGCCGACCGGCACCCCGGCGGCGAGCAGGTCGCGTGACCGGCAGATGCCCGCGCCGAGCCGGGCATTGGAGGACGGGCAGTGCGCGACGCCGGTGCCGGTGGCGGCGAGCCTGGCGATCGCCTTGTCGCCCAGGTGGACGGCATGCGCCAGCCACACGTCGCCGCCCAGCCAGCCGAGCGAGTCCAGGTACTCGACCGGCGAGCAGCCGAAATGGTCGGCGCAGAAGTCGTCCTCATCCGCGGTCTCGGCCAGGTGCGTATGCAGCCGCACCCGCGAGCCCGGTGCCTGCTGGCCCGGTGCCTGCTTACTCCGGGCCAGCGCGACCGCGTCCTTGAGCAGTTCCCCGGTCACCGAGAACGGCGAGCACGGCCCGACCGCGATCCGCAGCATGGATTCCGGCGAGCTGTCGTGATAGCGGTCGATCGCCGCCTCGGTCGCGGCCAGGATCTCGTCCCTGTCCTCGACGACCTCGTCCGGCGGCAGGCCGCCGGCACTGCGGCCCAGGTCCATCGAGCCGCGGTTGGGATGGAAGCGCAGCCCGATCGTGCGCGCCGCCTCGATCGTGGCGGCGAGCACGTCCCCGCCGTCGCGCGGGAAGACATAGTGGTGATCGGTGGTCGTGGTGCAGCCGGTCCTGGCCAGCCAGCCGAGGGCGGCCAGCGCGGTGGCGTGCGTGATGGCCTCATCCAGGCCCGCCCAAACCGGGTAGAGCGTGGTCAGCCAGCCGAACAGGGTGGAGTCGACGGCCATCCCCCTGGTCGCCCACTGGTACAGGTGATGATGGGTGTTCACCAGGCCGGGGGTGGCCAGGCAGCCGGCGGCATCGACGTACCGGGCGCCGGGCAGGTCCGCCGGGGCCGGGCCCGGCCCCACCGCGGTGATCCGCCGGCCGTCGGTGATGACGTGACCGGCCGCGTATTCATCCCGCTGCGCGTTGACGGTTACCACGCTGCATCCGTTCAGCACAAAAGACGTCACGCTTCCCCCTGCCGGTCACTGCCGCGCTGCCCCAGCCCGCCGGCTGCCTGGTCTCCTTCGGCGCCGGCCGTCCCGGCCAGCCGGTCCGCGGCGAGATGCACGGCCTCCAGGATCTGGCCGTAGCCGGTGCAGCGGCAGAGGTTGCCGGCCAGCGCCTCCCGGATCTCCGGGTCGGACGGCCGGGCGGTCCTGGCGAGCAGGTCATGCGCCGCGACCAGCAGGCCCGGGGTGCAGAACCCGCACTGCACCGCGCCTGCCGCGACGAACGCCTCCTGCACGGGGTGCAGGGCGTCGCCGCTGGCCAGTCCCTCGACCGTGATGATGCTGCGATCCTGCGCCTGGCCGGCCGCGACCAGGCACGCGCAGACCGGCACCCCGTCCAGGTACACGGTGCAGGAGCCGCACTCGCCCTGCTCGCAGGCGTTCTTGGAGCCGGGCAGGCCCATCCGCTCGCGGAGCACGTACAGCAGGTTCTCGCCGGGCCAGACGTCGTCGGCCTCCTTGGGCTCCCCGTTGACGGTCGCCGTGATCCGCATCGGCCGTCACCCCCTTCCTGCCACGTTGCCGTAATCCCGCCAGGCCCAGGTCAGCGTACGGCCGGCCATCACCGCCAGGGCATGCAGGCGGTAGGCCGCGGTGCCGCGGACGTCGTCGATGGGCTTCGCCGCGGCCCTGACCAGCCGGCTGAACTCGGTCGTGATCGCTGGCGGCAGCCCGGCCCTCGACTCCCAGAGGCCGGCGTCTTCGAGCGCGTCCGCGAGGAACCGCTCGGCATCCGGCGCGCGGCGGGGCGTCGGCGCGGCCGAGCCTATGCCGGTCCCCGCCTGGCGGCGGCCAGGGTGCAGCGCCAGGCTGAACGCCGCGACCGCGATGACCATGGCGTTACGGGTGCCGATCTTGCTGAACTGCTGCGGTCCGGCCGGGGGCGTGATCAGGATCGCCCTGATCAGCTCGTCCGGCCGCAGCGCATTGCGCTTGACGCCGGCATAGAAGTCCTCCGCACGGATCGTCCTGGTGCCGTTGACCGATGCCACCTCGATCTCGGCGCCGGCCGCGAGCAGCGGCGGGTGGCAGTCGCCCGCCGGGGACGCGGCGCCCAGGTTACCGCCGACGGTGCCGCGGTTGCGGATCTGCGGCGAGCCGACGGTGCGGGCGGCCATCGCCAGTCCCGGCAGCAGCGTGCCGAGCTCATCGATGACCCGGCTGTAGGTGACGCCCGCGCCCAGCCTGATCCGGCCCTGATCGGTGTCCCAGTCCGCCAGCTCGGCGACTCTGGTGAGATCGAGGAGCGCGTCCGGGCGTTTGGCGTCGAAGTTCAGCTCGACCATGACGTCGGTGCCGCCGGCGACCGGCAGCGCCGCCGGCCTGGCCGCCTTGGCCGACAGCGCGTCGGCCCAGCTGGTCGGCTGAATGAAGTCCACGGGCAGCTCCTCGGGCTCCATCTTCCCCGCCGGCCGGGCTGGCGATGCCACTTCCCCCTCCCCTATCTCGCCGGGCCGCAGGCTGGCACCCGGCAACATGGTCACCGGGACTGCGTTCGATGCCCCGTAAGCACGTTCTCTACGCTCGTGCCATGCGCGATCTGCCGGGGCCGCCCGCCGCTTTCGAGCGGGCCGCGAGATTGGCCGGCCCGGACGCGACGCTGCAGGCCGTGCGCGAGCTCGCCGGGGGCACGCATGCCCGGACCTGGCTGGTCCGGACGGCGAACCCGGAACTTGAGGTCGTCATCCGCGAGTTCCCCGCTGGCGACCAGAGCGCCCGCAACGAGGCCCTCGTGCTGACCGCGCTGGACGGGCTCGATGGCCTGGCGCCCCGGCTGCTGGGCAGTGACCCGGGCCGCGGTGCTGGCGGCGGGTCCTGGGTGGTGATCTCGCGGCTGCCCGGGACCGCGGACATCACCCCTGGCCAGCCGTCCGCCTGGGCCGGGCAGCTGGGCACGGCACTCGCGCGGATTCATGCGACGTCCGCCCGCCGGCTGGCTGGCCTTCAGCGCGTCCTTGACCGGCCCAGCGAGTCATTCGCCGATCTCAGCGGGCCGGCCGCCGGTCCCGTTGCCGCCAGCAGGGAGCTGCTGGCCGGTGCGCCGGCCGTGCTGACGCATTACGACTTCTGGTCCGGCAACGTCGTCTGGGCGGACGGGGTCCTGACTGGCGTCGTGGACTGGACCGGCGGTGCCGTCGGCCCGGCCGGCCTCGACGTCGGCTGGTGCCGGCTGGACCTTTACCTGCTCTACGACGAGCACATCGCCGGCATCTTCCTGGACGCCTACGAAGCCGCCCGCGGCGCTGCCCTCCCCGGCCGGCTGCTGTCGGACCTGTGGGCCGTCGCCCGGTCGGAGCAGATCGTCGAGACCTGGATGCCGAACTACTCCGATCTCGGACGCGGCGACCTGACCGCGCGGCGGCTCCGCGATCGGCACACGGCGTGGACAAAGCATCTGCTGTCCAGCTGGTAGGCCTGCCGCCCTTTGCCTGCTGTCCCTTGCCTGCTGTCCCTTGCCCGCTGCCCCATGCCCGCTGTCCTTGGCCTGCTGCCTGGCTGGTGGCGTTCGGCGCTGGTTGAGCGGACACTGTAGGGGTGGAGCTGCTGGAACGGGAATCGGCGCTGGCGTCGCTGGCCGAGTACGCGGCCGAGGCGCGGCGGGGTGCCGGGCGGCTGGTGCTGGTGGCCGGGGAGGCGGGGGTCGGTAAGTCGGCGCTGATGGAGCGGTTTGCGCGGGATGTGCCGGATGCGCGCTGGTCGTGGGGTGCGTGTGATGGCCTGTTCACTCCGCGGCCGCTGGGGCCGCTGTTCGACCTGGCTGGGCAGCTCGGCAGGGAGCTGCTGGACCTATGCCGGGCGGGCGCGGGGCGCGAGGAGCTGTTCGGCGCGCTGCTGCGCCAGGTCAGCGAGCCGGGGTCGCTGGATGTGGTGGTCATCGAGGATGTGCACTGGGCGGACGAGGCGACCGTGGACCTGCTGCGGTTCCTCGGCCGCCGGCTCCGGGACTCCGCGGTCCTGCTCATTGCCACCTACCGCGATGACGGGCTGGCGGCTGGTGACCTGCTGCGCGTCGCGCTGGGGGATCTTGCCCGGCAGCGATCGACGAGGCGACTGGGGCTGGCGCCGCTGTCCGCGGACGCGGTGCGGGTGCTGGCCGGCGGCAGCGAGCTGGAGGCGGCCGGGCTGTACCGGCTGACCGGCGGGAACCCGTTCTACGTGACCGAGGTACTTCAGTCAGGGGCGGGCCCGGTGCCGGCCTCGGCCCGCGATGCGGTGCTGGCCCGGGCCGTGGGCTTGACCGCCGATTCCCGTGAGCTGCTGGACGCCGCGGCGCTGACCGGCACCCGGATCGAGGTGCCGCTGCTGGAGTCGGTGACCGGGTGCCCGCCGGCGGCCGTCGATGAGCTGCTGGCCTCCGGGCTGCTGGCCGGCGACGGCGGCCGGCTCAGATTCCGGCACGAGATCGCCCGGCTGGCAGTCGAGCAGGCCGTCGCCAGCGCACCGCCGGGGTGCCATCCACGCCCGGATCCTGGCCGCGCTGCGCTGCGCCGGCTGTGATGACGACGCCCGGCTGGCCTTCCACGCAGAAGCCGCAGGCGATGGTGTCGCAGTCTTGCGCCATGCGCCCGCCGCCGCCCGCCGGGCCGCCGAGATGGCCTCGCACCGCGAGGCGGCCGCGCAGTTCGAGCGGGCCGTGCGGTTCGCGGCCGACGCCGACGCGGCTACCGCTGCCGGGCTGTACGACGGGCTTGCCTACGAGATGTCGCTGATCGACCGGTGGCAGGATGCCGCCGACGCGGCCGAGCGCGCGATCACGTTGTGGCGTGCGGCGGGTGACCCGCTGCGCGAGGGCGACACGATGAGGCGGCTGTCCCGCACGATGTGGCGCCTGTGCCGCGGCAGTGAAGCGGCCGCGGCCGCAGAGACCGCTTTGACCACCCTCCAGCCGCTGGGGCCGAGTAGCGAGCTGGCCTGGGCATATGCCAATCTCGCTGCCCAGCTGTCGGCGGGAGGCGAGAACGCTGCCGCGATCGAGCGGGCCCGGCGAGCGCAGGCTATCGCCGAGCCGCTGGGCGCATTCGAAGTACTCAGCGACGCCCTCAATACGGAGGGCTGCGCCGCTGCTTCGCTGGACGGAAGCTGGGCCGGGCCGATGCGCCGGGCACTGGAGATCGCGATTTCCGAGGGCCTGGAGGAGCAGGCGGGCCGGGCCTTCGCGAATATCTGCAGCATGTACTGCGGCCAGCGGCGGTTCGCCGAGGCCGAGCAGTACTTCGCGGCCGGCGTTGCCTACTGCGACGAGCATGACATCAGCACTTTCGGTACCTGCCTGCGGGGCGGGCGCACCGATTTCATGGCGCAGACCGGACGGTGGGACGAGGCGGTGGCGCTGAGCCTGGAGCTGCTGAGCGGAAGCGGCGCATCCCCGATCAACCGGATCTGCCCGCTCACGAGCCTCGCCGTGATCCGCGCCCGCCGCGACGAACCAGGTGCCTGGGAATGCCTCGATGAGGCAGTGACAGCCGCTGACGGATCCGGCGAGCCTGCCCAGATCGTCGGCGTGCGGCTGGCCCGAGCCGAGGCGTACTGGCTGGCGGGCAAGCCGGGCGAAGCCAGGCACGAGGCCGAACTGGCCGATGACGCATCGGCCGGCTGTGACGCCTGGGAGCGCGGCGCGGTCGCCGCGTGGCTGCGCCGCACTGCCTCGGCCCGGCCACCGCGCGGAGAGCTCGCAGAACCCTACCGGCTGCAGCTCGATGGTGACGCGGAGAAGGCCGCGCATATCTGGGCCGGCCTGGGCTGCCCGTACGACGCGGCGATGGCGCTGCTCGATCTATCGCAGGAAGCGCCGCTGCGCGAGGCGCTGAGCATTTTCACCGGCCTCGGCGCGTCAGCCGCTGCCCGGATCGCCCGGCAGAAGATGCGCGCGGCGGCATCCGCGCTATCCCCGCCGGGCCGCGGACCGCGACGCGGGCGCATCCGCTCGGGCTGACCCGGCGCGAGTGCGAGGTGCTGGACCTGATCTGCGCCGGGCACACCAACGCCGAGATCGCCGCGCGGCTGTTCATCTCCGCCAAGACCGTCGATCACCACGTCTCCGCCGTGCTCGCGAAGCTGGACGCGCCCACCCGCAACGCTGCCGCCGCGTCCGCGGCCCGGCTCGGGCTGGTCGGCGCGGCGAAAAGCTACGCCGGCTGGCAGGCGGGAAGGCGTACCCGGCAGCGATGCCCGTTTCATCCCGATTCCGGGCCGTGCAGGCGGCATCTGGGTGCCCGTCAATGTGAAAATATGCGGGTTCTATGCCGCATTATTCACATTGACGGACCTGCGTCAGGTCCGGGCTGCCCGGATGCTCGGGTCCGGGGGCTCAGGATGCGGCCGGCTCGCCGCGGTAGGTGCCGAACGACCAGTGATTGCCCTCGGGATCACGGACCGCGAAATCCCTGGAGCCGTAGTCGGTCTCGTGCAGCTCCCTGAGCACGGTGGCGCCGGCGGCGGTGGCCCGGGCGAACAGCCTGTCCGGGTCGTCGGTGACGACGTACGCGCCGAACGTGCCGGGCCGCAGTGGCCAGTCGTCATCGGCGGAGTCAGCCGCGCGGGCCGAGCCGAGCATGATCCCGCCGCCGGGCGGCCAGGACAGCTGAGCATGATCGACACGGTCGCCATCGCCGTAGACGACCGTGTCCTCGAAACCGAAAGCATCGACGAGGAAGCGGATCAGAGCACGGGCATCACGAGCGCGCAGTGTGGGCCATACCTGGGGTGCTGGTGTCTTGTCACTCATAGGGCGATCCTGGCACTAAGCCGGCGACGCCGGATTGGACGTTTCGGAACGGGCGGCAGGCGGCGGGCGGCGGCTGCGGGAACGCGGCAGGCTGCCCCCGGGGCCTGACCGGCTCAGCCGAACCCGGCGATGGACTCCCAGGCGGGCCCGGGCGGCGGCGCGTCCTCGCGGATGACGGCGCACTGGATGACGCCGTAGGGCCGGTCAGCCGCGAAGAACACCTCCCCGGGGTTCTCCAGCCCGAACGGCGTGAGGTCAGCGAGGAAATGGTGCTTGTTCGGAGCCGACAGCCTGATCTCCGCCACCTCGGGCTGTGCCGTCAGCGCCGCGCTGCCCATCTCCCACAGGGTCTGCTGCAGCGCCCGGCTGTGCACCTCGGCGAAGCGCTCGATCATGATCTGCCGGATCCGGGCATGCGCCTGGCCCCAGTCCGCGTGTTCGCTCGGGTAGCGCCATCGTGCGGTCAGCGACGTCGCCATGATCCGGTCGGTTGTCTCCGCCAGCGTGGTGTAGCGGTCCGTCAGGAAGCCGGTGAATTCGGAGCCCGTCGACTTCAGCAGGACGAGATCCTGCAGGCCGGACACCACCCAGGCCTGCTGGTCATGCTCCTTGCCGCGGACGGCGACCGACGTGGTGCGGACGTCCTGGCCGGCCCGGACGAAGGTGTGCGGGTGGCCGGTGCCCGCCACCGTCGCGCGTTCCCACCGGTACTCCTCGATCTCGACCCTGGCCTCGCGGACCGACTCGATGTCACTGACGAAATGGCGGGCCAGGGCCAGCGCGAAATCCTCGATCTCGCCGACGCCCTGCTCCCTGGCGTAGGCGAAGCAGGTGTTCTTCTGGCTGTCGGTCGGCAGCACGTGGGCCTGATCGCCGCGCACGTAGGCGTCCGCGAAGTCCCCGCGCAGCGACGTGGAGACGTTCAGGTCGCGGATCTCGTGCCGGTCGCCGTCCCGGCTGATCCGCACGACCCGGGTCTCCGCCTTGCCGTACTGGTTCTGGCCCAGGACGATGGCCATCGTTAGCTCCCGCGGTAGGTCGAGTAGGCGAACGGGCTGAGCAGCAACGGCACGTGATAGCGCGATTCGCCATCGACCCGGAACGTGACGGCAACCTCGGGGAAGAAGGCTGGCTTACTGCCCTGGCCGGCGAAATACGCTCCGGTGTCGAAGACAAGCCGGTAGATGCCCGGCCGGAGCGTGGCCGGGCCGACATCTCGGGCCCGCCCGTCGGCGTCGGTCACGGACCGGCCGAGTTCCGTCGGCCGGCCGAGTTCCGCCGGCCTGGCCGAGTTCCGGCTGGCCGGCCGTCCGGCTGGCCGTCGTCCGGCACGAACTCGAGCCGGACCGCGACGCCGGCGGCGGGCTGGCCCCGCGCGGTGTCCAGGACATGTGTCGTGACCGCGCTGGCCGTAAACGCGCCGCCCGGGCCGGGGCTGCCGGAGCTCACCTGGCGCCGCCGAATAGTTTCCCGAGCCGGATGCGGTTGATCTTCTGCAGTTCGGATCGCACGACTCCCCATTCCGTGTCCGGATCATTCTCCAGCCGCGCGGTGAGCAGGGCCAGCAGTTCCGGGGCGGTCCGGCCGGTCGCGCAGACCAGGTAGATGTGACCGAACCGCCGTTCGTAGGCCGCATTGCCGTCGGCGAGTGCCTGCATGGCCGGCCGCGCGGCCCCGGCCACGCCCGCCTGCTCGGCGCGGGACCAGCGGTCCGCGCCGTCAGCACGCCGCTCGCCGATCCGCGGATGGCCGGACAGCGCATCGCGCAGGTCGCCGGGGGCCAGGCCGGCCACGGCCGTATCGGACCGCCGCAGCAGGCCGGTCACCGACGCATAAGGACGGCCGGCCATGACGGCACTGACCCAGCGCGCCGATGAGCAGCAAGCCGCCAGCGCCTGCCGGGCCGCATCCCCCGGCAGGCCGTTGAACTCCGCAAGCCGCGCCCGGTGCTGGTCCCCCGCCGGGCGAGCGGGATCAACGCTCATGACCTCAGGTTCTCGCGCCAGCAGTCGCGCGGGCAACTAAGCCGGTTATCCGGGCGGGCTCCTGAGCGTGCCCATCACGGCGTACTGGCAGCACGGCGTGCTGGACGCACGCACCCGCCCGGTTGCCACCTGGTACGCCCGCATCCGCTGGCCGGGACCCTGGTAGAACAGCCACGAGCCGTCCGGCGACCAGGCCGTCACGGACAGCAGGAACGCAGCAGATGACGGGACCGAGGTGGCCCGCCGATGCCGCCCGGTCAGGTGCAGCACAAAGGTCCGCGCCACGCCGCGGCTGTCCGGCGGAATCACCGCTCCGGCAGCGCGCGGACTTGTGCGGCACAACGTGCGGGCACAATATGCGCGGCCAAGCCGGGGGAAGCGGCGCCAGCGCGGGCCGTGACGACGGCCAAAGCGCAGCCATAGACTCTGGCCAGCCGGGCTGGCCGGGTTTGACCAGCAAGGACCGACCGCCGGCGGTTCACCCGAGTTCCCGGGAGGTGACCATGCCGCCACGCCGGGGCACGCCGCACGTTCTTGCCGTCGCGCGTGGTGACGAGCCCGCTGACCTGCTGCTGGCCGGCGGCAGGGTGTTCGTGCCCGGTACCCGCGAATGGATCGACACCGACCTCGCCATCGTGGACGGCGTCGTGGCCGGCTGGGGCCCGCGCGAAGCGCGCGAGGTGGTCGATGTAGCCGGCGCCGCGCTGACTCCCGGCTTCATCGACGCTCACATGCACCTCGAATCGACCAAGCTGTGGGTCGACGAGTTCGTCCGGGCGGTGCTGCCGCACGGCACGACGGCGGTCGCCGCGGACCCGCACGAGATAGCCAATGTCTTCGGTGTCCGCGGCGTCGCCGCGCTGGCCGAGGCGGCGGCCGGGCTGCCGTTCACGTTCGGGATCTGCGCGTCGAGCTGCGTGCCCGCGTCGCCATTCGAGAGCCCCGGCGCCGAGATCCACGCCGCGCAGGTACGCGAGCTGCTGGACCAGCACGGCGCCATCGGCGTCGCCGAGGTGATGAACTACCCCGGCGTGGTGGCCGGCGATCCGGCGCTGCTGGCGAAGATCGCGGCGGCCGGCCACCTCCGCGTCGATGGCCACGCACCGGGACTGGGCGGTCCCGCGCTGGACGCCTACCTGGCGGCGGGAGTCGAGTCCGACCACGAGTGCACGATGCTCGACGAGGCGCAGGAGAAGCGCCGGAAGGGCATGTGGATCTTCATCCGGCAGGGCTCGGCGAGCAAGAACCTGGCCGACCTGATCCCCACCGTGCTGCGCCACGGCACCGAGCGGATCGCGCTCTGCACCGACGACCGGGAACCGGACACGATCATCCGCGACGGCCATATGGACGACTGCGTCCGGCTTGCCGTGGCGCACGGCGTCAGCATCGAGGACGCGCTGGTGCTCGCGACGTCGAATCCGGCGCAGTACCACAACCTGGACCACCTGGGCTGGCTGGCGCCCGGCTACCAGGCGGACGTGCTCTGCTTCGACTCCCTGCAGCGGCTGCTGCCCGCCCGGGTGTATCAGTCGGGCAGGCTCGTCGCCGAGGACGGGCAGGCCGTGGCCGGCCTGGTTCCCGCCGTGGCATCGCCTGGCTGGATGCGCGAGTCCGTCCACCTGGCGGCCCGGCCGGCGCCGGAGGCCTTCCGGCTGGAACCGCCCGCCGGGGGGCTGGCCAGGGTCATCGGCATCGAGCCGGACACGCTCACCACCCGGCACCTCGTCCTCGACGTGACGGACCCGGCGGCGGCCGTCGCGCGGATCGCCGTCGCCGAGCGGCATCTGCGCACCGGCCGGATCGGCCTCGGCTACGTGCGCGGCTTCGGGCTCGACCGCGGCGCGATCGCCTCCACCGTGGCCCATGACGCCCACAACTGCATGATCGTCGGCGCGGCCGGCCCGTCGGGCCCGGCCGAGATGGCTGTCGCGCTGGCCCGTCTCGCCGAGCTCGGCGGCGGCCAGCTGGCGGTGCTGGACGGCCGCGTGCTGGCCGAGGTCGCGCTGCCGGTCGGCGGGCTGATGAGCGATCAGCCCGTCGCCGTGGTAGCGGCCGCCGTGGAGCACCTGGAGCAGGTAGCGGCCCGCGCGCTCGGCGTCAGCATCGGCGCCCCGTTCATGCACCTGAGTTTCCTCGGCCTGTCGGTCATCCCGCAGCTGCGCATTACCGACCTCGGGCTCGTCGACGTGGACCAGTTCGCCCTGACCTCGGTGACGCCCGGCTGAGGCGGCCGGCCCGCGCGAGCCGGCGCCGCGCCAGCCGGCCATCCAATCCAGCTATAACGAGCACGCCGGGCCGGCCGCCCGGCCCGCCGGCTACCCGGCGATGGCCGGTGTTTCCTCGCCCTCGGCCCGGACCGTCTTCCTGGCCAGCAGGTAGTAGATGGCGCCGCCGACGATCAGCCCGATGAACACGCTGAAGTCGGAGCCGCCATTCCTGCTGGACAGCGGGCCGACATAGGACAGCGCGGTGGAGTTGAAGGCATTCAGCCACAGCGCGGCGGCAGCGCCGCCGACCAGCTGCGCGATGATGGCCGGCCAGTGCACTCCGCCGTTGCGGAAGTAACGGCCGCCCCGCTCGTCCAGCAGCGACCCGGGATCGTAGCGGTTCTTGCGCAAGAAGCTGTCCACGAGGTAAATCGCGCACCACGGGCCGAGCCACAAGATGATGAACAGCAGGAAGCTGGCGAGCAGCCCGAAGAAGTTCGACGAGAAGACCGCGTAAGCCGCGATCGCCCCGCAGACAATCGTGTCGATGCCCACGCAGTGGACCCGCTTCAGCCGCGGGATCAGGCTCTGCAGCGTGACGCCCGATGAGTACAGGTCGAGGGTGTTGATCGCGAACAGCTGGATGATGGCGAAGATCAGGAACGGCACCACGAACCAGCTCTGGAATCCCGCGATGAGCCCGGTCGGCGAGTCCGCCGCGGCCGGCACGCCCGTCCCTACCGCCGCTCCGAGGATCTCCAGCAGCGCAGACGGGATGGCGGCGCCGAACGCGACGGCCAGCACGATCTGCTTTTTGTCGGTATTGGCCGGCAGGTAGCGCGAGTAGTCATTGCCGTTCTCGGTCCAGCCCAGGCCGCCGGCCGAAATGACGAGCGCGAGGAACACCAGCAGCATTCCCCAGCCGGCACCGTGCGGGACGGCGTGCAGCTTCACCTTCGATGCCGTGAGGATCGCCATCACCGCGAACAGCACGACGAACGGGATGGCAAGCCAGCGGAGCACCTTGAGCACGGCCGCATGCCCGAGCAGCGGCAGGACGGCCTGGATGGCCACCGCGACGATGATGAAGATGATCTTGGCTGCGGTGCCCGCGGTGAAACCAGCCTTGGCCATCAGCACGATCGCGGCGAAGACGATGAAGGCGATGCCCTCGATCTCGAACCCGACCTGGGTGATCCAGTTGAAGAACGAGGGCAGCTTGTTGCCCCGCGGCCCGAAGGGTGCCCGGCTGATCGCGAAGGTCGTCGTCCCGGCCTGCGGCCCCTGCAGGCTGGCCAGGCCGGTCAGCAGGTAGAAGACGTTCCCGATCAGGATGATGACGACTGCCTGCGCGAACGACAGCCCGAGGAAGACGACCGCGATGGCGCCGTAGTACACGAACTCGACGTTCCAGACGGCACCCGCCCACATCCAGAACAGGTTGCTCGGCCTGCCCCACCGGCTGTCGTCCGGCACGTGCTCGATGCCGCGCTGCTCGATCGACGTGACCGCCGGTTCGGCCGGGACGGCGGCCGGCCTGGCCGCTGCCGACTCGCTGATTCCTGCCATTGGCGGGGCCTCCCTGTTCCTCGCCGGAGGTTACTACCCGGCACAGGCCGAAAGGAAGATCCAGACGTGGCGGCGGCCGCCCGGTCACGATCGCCGCCTCCGCGGCCGAATGTGACGCAAATCACCAATCCGGATGCCTTCTTGCACCGAACACCCGATTGAGATGACAACTCGGCCGCATTGAAGACGAGAACTCGGCGGAGGGGAGGGCCGCGCCGCGTCAAGCCGCGGCGCGGCCCACGAGCACTGCCACCCGTGCTCGTACCCGTCATCGGCAGCTCCTTCAGGGGCGAGCTGCCGGTACGGGTGTGAGCACGGGTGGCGGCGCGGCCCGCAGGCGTGCGCATCGCCGGGCCGCCGATTTTCATGGTCTTTTCGCCTTGGCGGCACTCAGTTACAGTTGTGAGCACCCGCATGGCGGGGTGCCCGGACACCCCGACCGTCCGGACCTCGATGATCACACCTGGACACCGGCTCCGGGGTAACCAGGCGGGAGCGCACGGCAGAATCATGCATCTGCGGCGGAGGCTGATGGCACCGCTCGCGGTGCCCATTGCCTTGTTGCTGCTCTTGAGCTTTCCGCTGACCGCGACGGCGAGCGTCGGGGTCGGGATACAAGCCGGTCCGGTTCGTCTCGGCAGCGTGGCGCACGCGGGCCAGAGCTACTCGCTGCCACCGGTGTACGTCGTCAACACCGGCACCAAGACGGAGACAGTCAGCCTCCGGGTCGAGCGGCTTTCGCACGGCCCGGGCCGGGCAGTTCCGGCGGCCTGGATCCAGGTGGCCGGCCACGGCGTGCAGTTGCAGCCTCATCAGTCCGCGAGGATTCCACTGCAGCTCGTGCTGCCGGACGATGCTCAGCGGGGGCGGTACCTGAGCGACATCGTGGCCGCCGTCACCGGGACGATCTCCGTCGGGCAGGCCAATCTTGGTGTCGCCGCGGCGACCAAGCTGGTGTTCAGCGTGGTGCCGGGACCGGCGCCAGGGTTCTGGCCCGCTCTCCCGTCATCATCCGGGTGGATCCTTGGCGGCCTGCTCCTGCTGGCGGCCGCCGTCTTCGGCTTCCGCAGGTCCGGCCTCCGGATCCGGGTGGAGCGTAAGACCGCTGGCCTCGGCGCCGAGCAGCAAGGAGGACATCATGTCGCGTAACGCCTGGCTGGCGGTCCTGGGGGTGCTCGTGCTCCTCGGGCTGGTCGCTTACGGCAGCCTCAACGCGCCCGAGTCCGGCGCAGCGGCCCCCAGCGCCGGCCAAGGCGCCGACATCGCCATGTCCCTGCGGACCGTTCCGACGATCCGCTCGATAACCGTGTCGCCGCACAAAGCAAAGTTCAGCGACTGCGCTGGCGGGCTGGCCGTCAATAACACGCAGTCAACGCCGGACGCGCTCGGCTTCCCCAACGGGATCTGCTACTCGGGGACGCCCGGGTCGTCCTACCCGATCACGATCACGAACACGGGCATCGCGGCGGCCATCGACGTGAACGGCTCGAACGCGATCCCATCGGACGGCGGCACCTCCTGGTCGCTCTGCAACCTCGGCGACAATCCGGTCGTCGCCTGCAGCGGAGCAAACGGGAAGACGCCAGGGACAAACCAGTACGCAGTGCAGAACTTCGCCCCCAACCAGCTGCTGAACACCGCCGGGCTGACCGCCACTCCCACCTGTGACATGCAATTCGGCGGCGGGGGACAAGATCACTGCCTGGCGGGTAACGGGGCGTCGCAGACCGAGGGCCTCCGGCTCATCGGCCCTACGTCAACCGATGATTCCGCTACTAAGTGGACCGTCACGGTCACCTGGATACCCGTCCCGCCGGGATAGCGCCCCGCCGGAGAGCGGCCACCAGGCAGCCGCGGCCAGCGCCAACGGCGCACATTCGCGGCCGTTGCTTACCGGCGGCGCCAGTTCGCCACGCGGGCGACGAGCGCCCCCCAGGTCATGACCAGCACGCCGTAGATGCCGAGCGGGGCCGCCGCCGCCGGACCGAAGGCGGCCGCCGCGATCCCGCTGGCCACCGCGAAGTCCCGCATCGAGACAGTCAGCAGCACCGCCGTCCGCGCCGGGGGCTCCAGCCGCCGGGCCAGCAGCAGGCCGGTCGCCGCCGACGCGGCGATCAGCGCGACGAGAACTCCGGCCAGCATCCAGTACGCGGCCGACAGGCGGACCTGCCCGGAGACAAGCCACACCAGCACGACGACCGCCACGACGGCGAGCACCTGGCCGACGTCACTCACGCGATCGCCCGCCGCCAGGAACTGCCTGAGCACGAGGCCTGCCAGCAGCGGAACCCCGACCACCAGTGACAGGGTGATCAGCACGTGCACCGCGGACACGCCATGGCCGCCCGCCACCGACAGGATTGGCCCGGCCACGGCGACGCAGACCAGGGTCGATGCCACCAGCAGCACGGCCGCCGCGGCCGCCTCTCCCCCGGCGATCCCGGTGATCGCCACCGAGGCGACCTCGGCTGGCGAGACCCCCACCGCCAGCACCCCGTCACGCAATGCCGCCGGGCCGAGCGGCCGGCTGAGGGCGAAGGCCAGCACCGGCAGCGCCGCGGCGGCAGCGATCACCACGATCCCGAGCCGCGGCGCCAGCGCCCGCACCCTGCTCAGCACCCCGGTAGGTACCGTCATCGCGCTCGCGAAGACGAGGACGGCCAGCACCACGTCGATTGCCTGGTGCCGGTCCAGCGTCCGGGCCGGGCCGGATGCCCGCCAGCCGATCACGGCCGCGGCGATGACCAGCGGGAGGAGGACCCGCTCCAGGAGGTCCCGTGCCTGACGAATCGAGGGCTCCGTTCAGATCGATGATGGCGCTGCCGTTGCCGGCGCAGTCAGCGAGCACCATCCGTTTCAAAAGAATGGCAGCAGCTCACGTCTGGTGCCGCTGCGCGGCGAGATCAGGCGGCGCGGCGCCGCCCGGCGGCCGGCCATGGACTCGCGCTGCCCGGGCGCCTAGCCTGAGGCGATGCGGTTGCTCGCGGTCATCGGAAGCGAGTTGATGGGCGCCGACGAGCGCAGCGACTGGGGCCTGCTCGATGCCCTGGTCGCCGCGAATGAGCCGGCCTCGATCGAGGTACGGGTCATGGCGCTGGTGAACAGTCCCCGTACCTCATCGTTCTGGATGCCGATTGGCCGGGCCGTGGGCGCCAGGACGGCGCGCGGTGGCAGCGGCCCTTCGGGGAGTTACAACCCGTCCGACAGCGCGCGCCAGCGGCTTGACCGGGCCTTGACGCATCTGCGCGGGCTCGGCCTGCGGGCCAGCGGTGACATCGAGCCGGGGGATGCCTACCAGGCTGTCCGCGGCGAAGTCGCGCGAGGCGGCTACGCGCGGGTGCTTTTCCTCGTCTACGACCGGCCCTCGTGGCGAAGCCGCCTGGCCGGCCGCAACGTGGTGGCCCGCTTGCGCCAGGCACTGGACATTCCGGTGGACGTCCCGGGGCGCCCGGATCTCGAAGCCCCGCGCCCTGATGGAACTTAACGCCGCCGGGCACAAGCCTGCGCACGCGATCTTCGCCGACCCGGTCACGACGGCGGAGCGACTCGGTGACGGATCGGTGATCCTGCGCTCGGGAATCCCGCTGGCGCCCTACTCCGGCAGCATGGCCGGGCTGTTCCGGGCCGCGGCCACGGCGCACCCGGACCGGGTGCTGGTGGCGCAGCGGGACGCCGGCGGCTGGCGGAAGGTGACCTACGCGACGGCGCGGCGGCGCGTCGACGGGCTGGCGCAGGGACTGCTAGAGCGGTGTGGCCCGGCAGCCGGGCCAGTGATGATCTTGTCGGGCAACTCGGTCGAGCACCTGATGCTGACCCTGGCCTGCTACACGATCGGCGTGCCGGCCGTCCCGGTCAGCACCGCCTACTCGCTGCTGGCCAGCGATCATTCGACCCTGCGGGCCATGGCGGACCTGGTCGCCCCGGCGGTCATCTTCGCCGACGACGGGGACGCGTACGCGGCCGCGCTGCGCGCCGCCGGCGGCACTGGCGCCAGCGCCGAGGCCCGGGCCCGGCCGTGGTCACCATGTCCGGCCGGGCCGGCCACCGCGGCGTGACCGCGTTCGGCGAGCTGGCGGGCACGGCGGTGACCAGCCGGCTGGCTGACCGCGCCGCCGCGGTCGGTCCCGGCACTATCGCCAAGATCCTGTTCACCTCGGGATCGACGGGGCAGCCCAAGGGCGTGCTCAATACCCACCAGATGATGTGCGCCAATCAGCAGATGATCCGGCAGACGTGGCCGTTCCTGACCGGAGAGCCGCCGGTGCTGCTCGACTGGCTGCCGTGGAGCCACACTTTCGGCGGGAACCACAACGTTAACCAGGTCATCGCGAACGCGGGCACGCTGTGGATCGACGACGGCCGCCCGGCGCCCGGCATGATCGAGCGGACCGTTCGCAATCTCGCTGACGTCAGCCCGACGGTGTATTACAACGTCCCGGCGGGATACGCCGCGCTGCTGCCGTTCCTGGAGCGCGACCGTGATCTTGCCGTGGCGTTCTTCGCCCGGCTGCGGCTGGTGTTCTTCGCCGGGGCGGCGCTGCCGCAGCGGCTCTGGGACGCGATCGGCGAACTCGCCGCGTCGGTCGGCTCGGCGGCGCCGATGACGACCTCCTGGGGGGCGACCGAGACCGCGCCCGCTGCCACCTCCGCGCACTTCGCGGGCGGGCGCGCCGACTGCATCGGCGTGCCGCTGCCCGGCGTCGACGTCAAGCTCGCGCCGGTGGGCGACCGGCTGGAGATCCGGGTCAGGGGACCCAACGTGACCCCCGGTTATGCCGGGCGCCCGGACCTGACCGAGGCCGCATTCGACTCCGGCGGCTTCTACCGGACGGGCGACGCGGTGACACTGGTCGACCCCGGTGACCCGAACGCGGGACTCCGCTTCGACGGCCGGATCGCGGAGGACTTCAAGCTGGCCACCGGTACCTGGGTCCGGGTGGGCACGCTTCGCCCGGCGCTGCTCTCGGCGAGCGGCGGCCTGCTGCAGGACGCCGTGCTGGCCGGCCAGGACGCCGGTTTCATCGGGGCTCTCGGCTGGCTCAGCCCGCAGCGGGCCGTGCAGGTCGCCGGCGCGGGTAGCGGCGCCTCCGCCACCGATCCCGCTGCGGCCGCCGCCGGCCCTGCCGCGCTGGCGGCCGATCCCGCCGCGCTGGTGGCCGATCCCGCCGTGCGGGCCGAGGCGGCGAGAGCGCTGGACCGTTACAACGCGGGCCGCACGGGCACGTCCCAGCAAATCCGCCGCCTCATCCTGCTGGCCGAGCCGCCGTCGCTGGCCGACGGGGAGATCACCGACAAGAGTTACCTGAACCAGCGGGCCGTGCTGCGGCGGCGGGCCGGCCTGGTCGCCGCGCTGTACGCCGGCGACCCGCCGCCCGAGGTCATCTGCTGGCCCGGCGAACCGCCCGCGAAGTGACCGCGCGGCCAGTGCGGTGACGCCGGACGGCCATTTTCGCGGGGCGACGGCCACGCCGGGCGGGCGGCCGGCCAGCATGGAGTCATGCACCTACCTGTCATGCCGCCGGTGGCGCCCATGCTCGCCAAGCTGGTCAAGGAGATACCGCGGGGCCCGCTCAGCTACGAGCCGAAGTGGGACGGCTTCCGGTCGATCATCTTCAGGGACGGCGACGAGGTCGAGATCGGCAGCCGCAACGAGCGGCCGATGACCCGGTACTTCCCCGAGCTCGTGGCGGCCGTGACGGCGAACCTGCCGGATCGCTGCGTGATCGACGGGGAGATCATCATCCCCAGCCCGGACGGCCGGCGGCTTGATTTCGAGGCGCTGCTGCAGCGCGTGCACCCGGCCGACAGCCGGGTCCGGCTGCTGGCCGAGCAGACGCCGGCCGCCTTTGTCGCCTTCGACCTGCTCGCGGTGGGCGACGCCGACTACACCGGCCGCCCGTTCACCGACCGCCGGGCCGCCCTGGCGGAGGCGCTGGCCGCCGCCCGGGCGCCGGTCCATCTCACCCCCACGACCACCGACGCCGGGCTGGCCGGGCAGTGGTTCAGCCAGTTCGAGGGCGCCGGGCTGGACGGGGTGATCGCCAAGCCGCTGGACGGGACCTACCAGCCGGACAAGCGGGTCATGTTCAAGGTCAAGCACGAGCGGACAGCCGACTGCGTGGTCGCCGGTTACCGGCTGCACAAGAGCGGGCCGGACGCCATCGGGTCGCTGCTGCTCGGTCTCTACAACGACGACGGCAAGCTGGCCAGCGTGGGCGTTATCGGCGCGTTCCCGATGGCCAGGCGGCGCGAGCTGTTCACCGAGTTGCAGCCGCTGGTCACCAGCTTCGACGATCATCCGTGGAGCTGGGCGCGGCAGGAAACCGGCGTCCGCGGCCCGCGTGAGGCGGAGACCAGCCGCTGGAACGCCGGCAAGGACCTCTCCTTCGTCCCGCTGCGCCCGGAACGGGTCGTCGAGGTCCGCTACGAGCACATGGAAGGCACCCGCTTCCGGCACACCGCCCAGTTCGCCCGCTGGCGCCCGGACCGCGAGCCGCGGTCCTGCGGCTTCGCCCAGCTGGAGGAGCCGGTCCGGTTCAATCTCGCGGACGTGCTGGCCGGCTGACTGGCCGGCCCGGCCGCTCGCGGAGGGCGGCACTAGCCTGCTGCCATGCGCACTGAACCCGCACGCGGCGATAGCCGGCCGGACAGCGGGACCGGCTCCGATGACCTGATCGGCCTGTTTCCCGCTGGCACCTCCTGCGACGGCGACGGCATGCTGCGAGTCGGCGGGTGCCGGCTGGACGAGCTGGCCGCCGAGTACGGCACGCCGGCGCTGATCGTGGCCGAGGGCGCGGTGCGGCAGCAGGCCCGTGATTACACCGAGCAGCTGTCCGCCCGGTGGCCGGACTCCCAGGTGGCTTTCGCGTCCAAGGCCTTCCCCAGCACTGCCGTGCAGCGGCTGATGGTGTCCGAGGGACTGTGGCTCGACGTGGCCGGCGGCGGGGAGATCGTCACCGCGCTCGCGGCCGGCGCCGATCCGGCCACCCTGGTCCTGCACGGCAACGCCAAGACGACCGAGGAGATCGAGCTCGCCGTCGGCTCCGGCGTGGGCACCGTCGTGGTCGACAACCTCGACGACATCGACCGGCTGGAGGCCGCGGTGCCGGCCGGCCAGGTGCAGGGCTGCCTGGTGCGGGTGATCCCCGGCGTGGAAAGTTCTACCTACCCGGCCTACGCGACCGGGCATGCGGGCTCGAAGTTCGGGCTGGCGCCCGACGTGGCCCGCCGCGCCATCGCCCGGATCGAGGCGGCGGCCCGGCTGCGGATGGACGGCCTGCACACCCATGTCGGATCGCAGATCCTGGACGCGGCGGAACTGGCCGCCGCCGTCGCGCCGGTGGCGGCGCTCGGCGACTACCCGGTCTACGACCTCGGCGGCGGACTCGGCTGCCGGTACACCTACTCCGACCACCCGCCGAGCCTGGCCGAGTACCTGGACACCCTGATCGGGGCGGCCCGCGAGCACCTGCCGGCCGGCGCCCGGATCCTGATCGAGCCGGGGCGCAGCATGGTGGCGCCCAGCGCGGTCACCGTGTACCGGGTGACCACCGTCAAGCCGGGGCCGACGACGTTCGTCGCCGTCGACGGCGGCATGGGCGACAACCTCGAGGTGGCGCTCGTCGGCCAGCGGTTCGAGGCCACCATCGCCGACCGGGTCGGCGGCGGCCAGCCGGTCACCGTGGTGGGCAGGCACTGCGAATCGGGCGACGTGATCAGCGAGCGGGTGCCGCTGCGCGATCCGCGGGTCGGGGACCTGCTCGCCGTCCCGGTAACCGGCGCGTACTGCTACACCATGTCGAACAACTACAACGGCGCCCGCCGGATCCCGGTGGTCTTCGCCGACGCCGGCGGCGCGCGGCTTGTCGTCCGCCGGGAGCGCTGGGAGGAGCTGCTGGCCAGGGACGTCGGGCCCTGACCGGCTCGCGGCCGCCCGCAGCCGCCCGCGGCCGCAGCCCCGGGCGGCTACCTCCTCACCGCGGTGTTACGGCCAGGTTCGAGAAGTAAGCCCGGTACCAGCCGCCGACCTCGATGCCCGGTATCCCGCTGCTGAACGCGGAGCTGGTCGCCGAGGCGACTTGCCGCCCGTCGACGCTCGCCCGGATGATCCGGCCCGACAGCGACAGGGACAGGGTGTGCCATCGCCGTTTCGCGAAGGCGACCTGGCCGGCCGCCAGCACGGTGGTGGTGGCCGGGGTGACCTGCCGCTCCCCCGCGATGGTGTCGACCGCGGTGCCGCCGTTGCTCAGCTTGAGCGCGAATCGGCCGTCGGTGCTGACGTTGAAGACGTACCCGTCGTAGCTGCCCTGCGCCGGGGACACGGCGTGGTACCGGCCGATCAGCCCGGCCGAGCCGGACCGCGGCAGCATGACGTCCACGGAGACGGCGTAGCTGGCCCAGTCGCTGCCGATGATCGCGTACGGATGGCGGTGGCGGCTGTTAGCCCACAGCACCGGCTTGCGACGGGCCGTTTGCTTCGTGCAGGTCGCGGCGCCGTCGGGGGCCGCGCACGAGGCCAGCTCGAAGGATCCGTCCTCGGCGGCCAGCAGGGCAGGCTCGTCGTTTCCGGCGGAGAGGTTGTTGCGGTAGGGAAGCGGCAGCGCGGCAGCGGGCGGGCTCACCGCGGTTCCCTTGCCCTGGCCGGACGTGGTCGTGAGCGAGTACACGTACCCGGGCTTGACGGTCAGGGAGAATTTACCGTTGACCGGCTTAATGTCGGGGCCGCGCACGAACCATTGCGCCGGCTGGCCGGACTTGCTGAAGTTGCTCGACCAGACGTGCACGGTCCGGCCGGCCAGCCCGTGGCCTCCGGTGACGGTGAAGCTGACCTGCTGGGCCCGGGTGACGCCTCCGGTGGTCTCGATGATCTCCGACCACTGATTCCGGGTACCGCGGAGCAGCGTGACATAGGAACCGTCGGCCCGGTTGCCCTGCAGGTAGCCGCTGGCCGAGTTGACGTACCGCCAGCCGCGCGGGTTCCTCGCCGTCGGCAGCGCCGCGAACTGGGTGAGCTGCGCGACTGCCCAGGTCATCGCGTTGACGCTGTAGCTGCCCGACCATGGCTGATCCGCGGTCAGCAAGCCGCGGTTCTCATGCAGCAGGACGGCGGCCGGCATCGCCTCGATGGCCGGCCAGGTCAGGATCCCGGTCACCCGGGCGCCGATGTACTCGCGGGTGAAGGCACGGTCAATGGCCGAGGCACAGGGAGAGCAGCCGGCCTTGACCCCGGAGTCGATCCCGCCGAGTTCGCTGCCCCACAGCGGCTTCCCGGACCTGCGCGCCGCGCCGCTGGCCCCGCACGTCGTCAGCGCGCCGGCCGCCGCGGTGGGGTAGCCGCAGTTGTTGTGCGCGCCCAGGATCGCGACGTGACGGTTGCCCGTGTACCGCCAGTTGTCCCGGCCGATGCCGTCGGCGGCAATTATCTGCACGTGCCGGTGACCGCCGGTATTCAGCGCCCGGCGCAGGCGGCGGTACCACCTGGCGTGGCCGCCATGATCGTCCTCGTCCCAGCCGCCCAGGTAACTGATCGTCAGGCCCTGCCGCCGCGCGCAGCCGAGCCAGTTCAGCAGGTACCTGATGTCGGCCCTGGTAAAGAGTGACCCGTTCCGGCCCGCCCAGTGCGGCGCGCCCCACTGCAGGCCGTACAGCTTGAGCCGGGGGTTGACCGCGAGGGCCTGCCGGGCGATCGCGAATTCGTAGCCGGCGCTGCAGTTGATGTGCCCGGCCCGGTGCTCCACGCTCGGCTCGGCGCCGTCCGAGGAGTTCCCGTCACCGCCGATCTCGAGCTTCAGCAGCTGCAGGGAAGCCCCGTAGCCGGGCTTGAACAGGTAGTCCAGGATCTGCGCCCGCTGAGCCGGGGGGTAGTCCTCGAGATACCTTGCGGTGCCGCCGCCGCCGAGCACGGCACCGACGCCGTTGTACTCACGGCTGCCGCCATTGCCGTTGACCGTGATGGAAGTGGCCGGACCTGCCGCGCTGACGGATGTGGCCGGCCCCGTGGCACGGACGGAAGTGGCCGGTACTGACGCGCTGCGAGCCGGGCCGGCCGCGAACAGCGCTCCGGACAGCAGGACGGCCGCCGCGACGATGAGTCTTTTCACCATGTGTTCCCGCCAGGCATCAAGCCCAGCGGATCTTGTTGCCCGAGATGCACATCCCGACCCTACCCGCGCAGCCCGGTCCCCCAGCCCCCAGTCCCGTCGCGCCAGCCGCCAGCCCGGTACCAGGCCGCTATGTCGTCAGGACACGATGTCGCGGACCCGGAAGTGGCGGAAGGCCAGCGCGAAGAGGATCACCGCGTAACACACCGACACCGAGGCTCCCTCGATCATGCCGCCCCAGGTGACCTGCGCCTGCACTGCGTCAAGCCAGGCGAACTGCCAGTGCGTCGGCAGGATCTCCCGCCAGGATCCCAGCGCAGTCACCGCGTCGAGGATGTTGCTGACAATCACCAGGCCCACGGCTCCGCCCACCGCGCCGAGCGGCGAGTCGGTCGAGACCGACAGCAGGAACGCCAGCCCGGCCACGACCAGTTCGCTGATCAGCACATAGCCGAGCACGATGCCCAGCCGCGCGAACGCGGTCCCGAACGGCAGATCCACCCCGGTTCCGGGCAGCCGGAGCGGATGCCAGCCGAACGCCACCGTCCCCGCGACCAGCGCCATCGCCACCAGGGCAACGATCGCGATGGTCGAGTACGTGAGCGCGACGGCCAGCTTCTGCCGCAGCAGCCGCGCCCGCGGCACCGGCGCGGCCAGCAGGTAGCGCAGCGACGCCCAGCTTGCCTCGCTCGCGACCGTGTCCCCGCAGAACAGTGCGACCGCCACCACCAGCAGGAACCCGGCCGAGACGAAGAAGCTGAACGCAGCGAAGTTGAGGCCGCCATGGGTCGCGACCGCGACTAGGCCCGGCGTCCCGGCTGCTGCCGACGCGGGCCCGCTGACCTCGAAGGCGCCGACAAGGATCCAGGGCAGAACGAGCAAGATCCCGAACGCAATCATCGTCCGCCGGCGCCGTAGCTGGCGGATCGCCTCGACCCGGAACGGCAGGGTCCGGCGCGGGCTGTAGCCCGGCGCACTGGCGCTGGCCGTTCCCGCCCCGCCGGGGGTGCCCGGTCCCGGTGCGCTGGCGCTGGCCGTCGCGGTCATCGCGCCTCCTCCGGTCCGTCGCCACCCGCCGGGTCACCGCCGGCCGGGTCACCGCCGGCCAGGTCACCGCCGGCCAGGTCACCGCCGGCCAGGTCACCGCCGGCCAGGTCACCGCCGGCCAGGTCACCGCTGGTCGCCAGCGTTGTGCCCGCCGAACCGGCGATGAGGGCGAGGAAGGCGTCCTCCAGGCGGCGGTTCGGTGTCACGCGCTCCACCGGGATCCCGGCCCCGACCAGCGCGGCGACGACGGCGGACGCGGCGACGCCGTTGGGGTGCACGAGGACCCCGTCGGGGTGCCGCTCGGCGCCTTCGATGCCCTGCATCCCGGCCAGCACGGCGACTGCCCGCTGCGCCTGCGGGGTGCCGACGACCAATGCCGATCCCGCTCCGACGATCTCGCCGACCGGGCCGGCCGCGAGGCGCCTGCCCATGCCCATCACGACCACGTGCGTGCAGGTCTGCTCCACCTCGGCCAGCATGTGACTGGACAGGACCACCGTCCGGCCGTCGGCTGCGTACTGGACGAGGACATCGCGCATCTCCCTGATCTGCGGCGGGTCGAGGCCGTTCATCGGCTCGTCGAGCACCAGCAGGTCCGGCAGGCCGAGCATGGCCTGGGCGATGGCGAGCCGCTGGCACATGCCCCGCGAGTACGCCCGCACCGGGCGGTCGATGGCCGTGCCGAGGCCGGCGATCGCGACCACGTGCGCCAGCTGCGCGTCGCCGGCCGGGCGGCCCGTCGCCCGCCAGTACAGGTCCAGGTTGGCGCGGCCGGACAGATGCGGCAGGAAACCCGGCCCCTCGACGAACGAGCCCAGCCGGGACAGTGCCGGGGCACCGGGCCGGACCGGCCATCCGAAGATCCTGATGGTGCCCGCGTCCTGGTGGATCAGCCCCATCAGGATCCGCAGCGTGGTGGTCTTCCCGGCGCCGTTAGGCCCGAGCAGCCCGAGTATCTGGCCGCGTTCCACCCGCAGGGACAGCCCGTCGACCGCGAGCTGGCCGTCGTGGTAGCGCTTGGTCAGGCCAGTGATCTCCAGCGGCACGCCGGCTAGTTCACCCGTCAGCGCGTCCTGCTCACGGCGCCGCCCGGCGGCCAGGATCAGCGCGGCCACCGCGAGGGCGGCGAGCGGTGCCGCCCAGGTCCACCACGGCACCCCGCCGTTCACCACGGTCAGAGCCAGGTCGGATGGCAGCGACAGCCCGGGGCCGGACAGGGCGACCTGGTAGGTGGCCGCCTGCGGCGGAGTGGCGTAGCCGAAGTCGGTGGTCGTCAGCACCAGGCGGAGCCGGTGCCCGGCCGCGAATTCGTCGTCGATCGCCGGCAGCCGGATGGTGACGTCCCGCCCCGCGGCCGCGCCGGTCACCTGCAGTGGCGCGGCGAGCTGATCGGGCAGCGTGGCGTTGCCCGCCTGGTCCACGTCGTAGACCTTGGCGAACAGGATTACCTGGGCCGCGCCGCTGACCCGGATCCGGACCACGGGGGCGCCGGTGACCTGCACCGGTGCGGTCAGCGGAGCGGACTCAAAGGCGGCGCTCTGGCCGGGAACGTCGAAGGTGAGCCCGCCCAGCGAGCCGAGGCCGGGAAAGACCGAGATCGAGGCGGGCGCCCCGCCGGGCGGCCGGATGATCGTCTGCGGCGGTCCGGACAGCCGCAGCAGTGTCTGCCTGGTGCCGCCGAGGCCCGGGTAGCGCGGGGCGGTGGCGATGCCGAGGATCTCCTGCTCGCTGGACGGGTCGAAGCCCAGTGGCCGGGTCACCGTGAACGCAGGCTGGCCAGTGGCAGCGCTCGACCCGGCAGCACTGGCGGCGCTGCCGGTGGCGTGGAACGGCCGGTTCGGCGGCTTCAGCCAGCGGTCGAACCACTGCTCGGTGAGCGCGTTCACCCGGCTGGTCTCCTGATCGCCGCCGTCGTGCCCGCCGGCGAACCAGACCATGTCCACCGGTGCCCCGTTCCTCCGGATGGCCTGATAGTTCGCGTTGGCCTGGTCCAGCCCGAACAGCGAGTCGTGCATGCCCTGGATCAGCAGCGTGGGAACGTCGATCCGGCTTGCGACGCTCGCCGGGCTGGACCGCATCAGCAGCGAGACCGCGCTTGCCGTCGGCCGTCCCAGCGTGGCGACCTGCCGGTAGATGGCGCAGATCCGGGGCAGGAAGCGGCCGCACTGGGTGGCCACGTCCTGGCCGTGCCCGTCCTGGCCGCCGGTCGTGAAGCCCGCGGTTCCCTGGGTGAACAGCAGGCCAGCCCACTGCTTCTTGAAGACGCCGGTCAGCGGCCCGCCGCCCGCTGCATTCGGGAAGAGCGCGGTCGCCAGGTTGTTCCAGGTGATCTGCGGGATGATGGCGTCGATCCGGTGGTCGTAGGCGGCGGCCAGCAGCGCGATTCCGCCGCCGTAGGACGCCCCGGTGATGCCGACCCGGGGATCTCCGGGGTGATCGAGTAGTACCCGCGGCTGCCTGGCCAGCCAGCTGACCAGCTGCTCGACGTCCTTGACCTCATAATCCGGCGAGTCAAGCGCGATCTGCCCGGTGGACTTCCCGAAGCCGCGCGCCGACCAGGTGAGCACGGCGAACCCGGCCCGCGCCAGCTGCTCGGCCTCCGGCCGGACTGCGTTCTTCGTCTCGCCGAAGCCGTGCGCGAGCAGGATCGCGGGCATCCGGCCGCTGCCCGCCGGGGTGAAGAAGGTGGCGTCGAGCAGCACATGCTGATTGTCGTGCGGGCCGTCGATGACGGCGATGCGCAGGTTCCGGGCGCTGACCGGGGCCGGCCGGCTGGCGACCGCGATGACGGCGATCGCGGCGGCGAGCACCAGGACCGCGGCTGCCAGCCCGGCCAGGACGCGCCTGCCCGGTCGCCGCAGAGTCATACCCGGACGTTAGCAACGAGCCGGGACTGCCCCGGCACGTTGCCGGGCGGTGCCGCGCACGTCCGCGGCGGGTGCCGCCCGGAGGGTTGGGCAGCACCCGCCGCGGGCGGAGCCGGCCAGCGGCCGCTTGCCAGCGGCCGCTAGCCGGTGTCCGCTGGCCGGTGTCCGCTGGCTAGCGGTCCGGGCCGTGCTCAGCCGTCGCCGTCCCGGTCACCGTCGTGGTCGTGGTCATGCCGGTCGCCACGGTGGTCGCCGTGCCGGCCGCCACGGTCGTGCCGGTCGCCACGGTCATTCCGGTCGCCGCGCTCGTCGCGGGCGGCGTCGTGGTCCCTGACGTCGCGGCCATGGTCGTCACCGAACGCGTCGCGGCCGTGGTCGTCACCGGCCGGACGGGCCGAGCCCAAGCTGGCGATAGGGCTGGCCGCGATGGCGTCGTCGTGGCCGCCGCCGCCGTGCCGCACGATCACCGCCTTGCCGGTCCGCTTGTCGACGTCCACCACCACCCGGCCGCGCGGGGCAGCGAGCTCGACCTCCCAGACCGCGCGGTCGTGCCGGTCGTCAGAGTGGATCTCGATGACCCGGCTGTGCGGCACCTTGGCCATCGCGATCTGCCGTGCCTGCGTCCTGGTGATATGCCTGTTGACGGAGGCCACCGCCGCGGCCGAACTGGCCGCCTGCTGATGTCCGCCGGTCGCGGCTGATGCCACGCCAGCCGCCAAGGTGCCGACGATCGCCGCTGTTCCCGCCGCGATCCCGATGTTCAGCGTCCTGCGCATTGCCTGGTCTCCTCTTCTCGGTTTGCCGTACGTGAAGAGGATGCGTTTTGCGGCGATAGCGGCGTGCTGCGCGAATGCTAACGGCCGATTAAGGCTCGCCGGAGATGACCTGCGGCGGCCCTAGCTCGACGACGGCCTGGCCCCCGGCAGCCGCGTTGCCGATGGTCAGTGACCCGCCGGATGCCTCAGCCGCCTGCCTGACGATGTCGAGTCCCAGCCCGGTCGAGCCGCCGCCGCTGGCCCCCCGGCGGACCGGATCGTGGCCGGCGAAGCCGGGGCCGCCGTCCTGCACGCTCAGCACGGCACCGCCGCCGGGGCGCGGTCGCAGCCGCACCCCGAACGCGGTGCCTTCCGGCGTATGCGCGAACACGTTGCCCAGCAGGGCGTCCAGGGCCGCTGCCAGCTCCGCGGCGGCCACGCCGACAACAACCGGTCCTGGCGCCAGGTCGACGTGCATCTCCCGGCCCTGATCGTCAGCGAGCACCGACCAGAACGCGGTCCGCTCACCGGTCACCTGCACGGCGTCACAGCTGCCCGGGCCGCCGCTGCGGGTGCGTGCATCCTCGATCAGCGAGGTAACGGCCCGTTCCAGGGCTTCCACCTGAGTGCTGAGCCGGCCGTCCGGGTCGGCCGATGCCGGGATCGCCTCGGCCTCCAGCCGGAGCGCTGTCAGCGGGGTGCGCAGCCGGTGCGACAGGTCGGCGATGGATTCGCGCTCCTGCCAGATCAGGTCCCTGATCCGGCCCGCCAGGTGATTGAGGCCGTGCGCCACCTCGCGTACCTCAGGCGGCCCGGTCGGGCTGGCGCGCGCGTCCAGCTCTCCCCCGGCCAGCCGGTGCGATACCCGGGCGAGCTCGGCGATCGGGCGGGTCACCGTTCCCACCAGCCGGTCGGCCACCGCTATCCCCAGGGCGAGCAGGGCCAGGCCGAGCACGCCCAGGATGAGCCAGGCTCCGGCCACGCCCTTGGTGAGCTCGGCGTTGCTGACAAACGTCCGGACGACGGCCGTGCCACTCCCGGGCAGGCCCTCCACCGCGACCAGGACCTCGCGGCCGCTGCCGTCATTGACGGTGATGCTCTTGCCCAGCTCGGACAGCCGCACCGCCGCGGTCCGGGTCGCGGGCACGCCGAGGGGACGCTCACCGGGCAGGAACACGGTGACCGGCCGGCCGGTGGCCGCGATCAGCCCGAGCACGACGGGCGGGCTCGGGTTAGGGCTCGCCGCTATCAGCGCGCTCAGCGTCTGGACGTCGTCCGTCGCGTCGGACATGGCCCGGTTGGCGACGATGCCGCGGACCAGGATGGCCAGCGGCACGATGAAGGCGAGCAGCATCAGCGCCATGGTGGCCGACACCAGCAGGGCGAGTCGCCGCCGCATCAGCCCGGCCCCGGAGCGGCCAGCCGCACCCCGACCCGTCGCACGGTGTGCAGGTAACGCGGCTGCTGCGCGGTCTCGCCGAGCTTGCGGCGGAGCCAGGACAGGTGCACGTCGACGCTCTTGTCGGCCCCGCCGTAGGGCTGCTGCCAGACCTCGACCAGCAGTTCCTGCTTGGTCACCACCGCGCCGGCCCGGGCCGCCAGGTAGTGCAGCAGGTCGAACTCGCGCGGCGTCAGGTCCAGCGCGGCGCCGTCCAGGGACGCCTGCCGGGCTCGCCGGTCCACCCGCAGCCCGCCGACCTCCAGCACCGCGTCCGCCTCGGGCTCGGCAGCACGGCGCAGCACCGCCCGGATCCTGGCGTCCAGCTGCGCCCCGCCGAAGGGCTTCACCACGTAGTCGTCGGCGCCGGCGTCGAGTGACCGGACAATGTCGGTCTCGGTGCCGCGCGCGGTGGCCACGATGATCGGCACGCTGCTGACCGCCCGGATCATCCGCAGTACCTCGCGGCCGTCCAGATCCGGCAGTCCCAGGTCGAGGACCACGACGTCCGGGTGCTCGGAGACGGCGAGCTGCAGGCCGGTCATCGCGGTGTGCGCGGCCGCTACGGCGTAGCCCTTCTCGGTCAGGGCCCGGATCACCGCGGTGCGGATCGTCGGATCATCCTCGATGATCAGCACCTTCGGCATGGCGCAAACGCTATCCGAGATCCGCTCCGCGGAGTCCGGCCGCCAGTGCCCTGAAGGTTCTGTTAAGGGTGCCTTAACCAAGCCACTACCGCCGGCACGGCACAGTGGAGGGATGAGCAAGCGCATTCTGCATGCTGCCGCGATCTGGCTGGCCGGCGCGGCACTCGCCGCGGTCGGGGTGACCGCCGCGCTGAGCCTTCTCGGCGCTGGCATCCTGGGTGGCGGCGGCGGCCAGGTGCTGAGCCAGGCGGCCGTGCAGCGGGAACTTGCCCAGCAGGTCCCGGCGTCGCCGACGCTGCCCAGCCCGGCACCGGCCACTTCGCGGCCTGGTCACGCGCCGAGCCCGGCGTCCTCCCGGTCACCGGCGGCGAGCGTGTTCCACACCGCCGGCGGAACCGTTTTCGCGTCCTGCTCGGCCGGCCAGGCCACGCTGACACGCCGGATCCCGGCGCAGGGCTACCAGACCGACAGCTATTCGCGCGGCCCGGCCACATCTGTCTGGGCGAAATTCCAGAACGGCGGCACGGAGCAGACGGTCACGGTGACCTGCGCCGGCGATCATCCACGTCTCGTCACCGCGCCCGGCGGCGAGCCAACCGGCGGCGGCGGAGCCAACCGGCGGCGGCGGAGACGACCATGGCGGCGGGAGCGGAGACGACCATGGCGGCGGCGGTGGCGGTGGCAGTGGTAGCGGTGGCGGCAGTGGTAGCGGTGGCGGTGGCGGCAGTGGTAGCGGTGGCGGTGGCCACTGAGCTCATCGACCGACGTGAGTCACTGCCAGCTGCCGGCGCGCTGAGCAGAAGAGCACGCTATGCGGGCCAGAGCGGACGGCTAACGGCCCGGATCTCCACTCTGCCCCGCCATAACCGGGCTAACCGGGCGAAAATTGGTCATTGACATTTGATTATGACTTTATATTCTTCTGTCATGTCACCTGCTGCCGACCTCGCGGTGCCATCACGGCTGGCCGCAGCGGTCCACCGGCACAGCCCGGTGCCGCTGCACCACCAGATCAAGGTCGCGGTGCTGCAGGGCGTCGAGGAGGGATGGCTGCAGCCGGGTGAGCAGCTGCCCAGGGAGCGGGAGCTCGCCGCGGCGCTCGGCGTCAGCCTGGCGCCCGTCCGGCAGGCGATGGCCGACCTGACCAAAGAGGGCTACGTCAACCGGACCAGGGGCAAGGGCACCTTTATCCGTGACCGCAAGCTGGTCGAGAAGATCCAGATCCTGGGCAGCTTCCATGACTCGGTGCGCCGCCCGGGCCTGGACCCCACCGTTCTGGTGCTGAGCAGCGAGTTCGTCAGTCCCGTGCATGAGATCGCGGTCGCGCTGGCGCTGCGCGGCCAGCAGGCATGGTGCCTGCGCCGGCTCGCGCTGCTGGACGGCGAGCCGCTGGCGCTGCTCACCGCGTGGCTGCCGCCACGGTACGCCCGCGGCGTGATGGACCTGGACCTCGGCGAGGGCTCCCTGTACGAGGCGCTGGCCCGGGTGCACGGCGTGGAGATGACCGCCGCCGACAACGTCGTCGAGGTCGACCACGCCGGGCTCGGCGACGCCGAGCTGATGGGCCTGGCACCGGGCTCGCCCGTGCTCAGGGTTATCGGCATTACCCGCAACCAGCAGGACCGCCCGGTCGAGTACTCCGATGTTCTCTATCGCCCGGAGCGATTCCGGTTCGCGATCGAAAGCCGGCGGCCGTCGCCGGAAAGCGATTCACAGCCCCCTGGCGGTGCCCTGCGCCGCACGCCTGATCCCGGAGGATCACATGGCAAATGACCTCTCCCTCCCATCGGATTTCGCCGGCGACGGGCAGCTCTTCGTCCGGAATGCGACCGGCCTGGTCAGGGAGGTGTCCAAGTGGGACGCCCTGATCATGAACACGCTCGGCATGAACGTCGCGCTCGGCGCGATCTTCCTGCTGCTGCAGGCGCCCGGTAACTTCCCCGGCGGCAACATGCTGCTGGCGATCGTCATCGGCACGCTGGTCATGGCGTTCACCCTGCTGTGGGTGTACTCCGAGTTCGCCGCCGCGATGCCCAGGGCAGGCGGTGACTACGTGTTCGTCAGCCGCGCGCTGCACCCGTTCGTGGGCTGGCTGCTGTCGTGGAGCCAGGGGCTGTGGCTGATCTTCTTCTGGATCGGCTTCAACGCCTGGTTCGCGCTGACGTTCGCCGCGCCGGTCGCCATGACGACACTGGGCGCCGTCACCGGGCATCCCGGCTGGATCACGGCGAGCAACGACCTGCTCGCCAAGCAGACCATCCTCGGCATCACCACGCAATGGTGGGTGATCCTGTTCGGGACGGTCCTGACGCTGGCGTTCGCCACCCTGCTCATCTACGGCTCGCGGTCGTACTGGCGGGTGCAGAAGTGGCTGTTCGCCATCGCGGGGCTGAGTGTCCTGTTTGTGGCCGCCCTGCTGATCTTCCGCGGCCACGACATCGCCCAGGCCTGGACCGCGTTCGCCGTCGCCAACAAGGGGATCTCCTATCACGCCATTATCCCGACCGCGAGGCTGGCCGGATTCACCGGAAACGGCGCTAGCTTCAGCCTCACCGGCACCCTGCTGATGCTGCCGTGGGTGTTCTTCGTGGTGGGCTACGCGCAGGGCTCCGCGCAGATCGGCGGCGAGGTCAAGCGCGCATCGCGCAGCCAGTACTTCGCGATGGTCGGCGGCGTGCTGATCAACGGCGCCGTGCTGCTCGTCATCGTGTGGGCCTACCTGCACGCGGTCGGCCATAACTGGGCCGCCAGCCTGTCCTTCCTGAACAACACGGACCCGGCCAAGCTGGCGCTGCCCGGCGGCGTGCCGGCCAGCATCAACCTGATCGCCAGCCTGCTGACCGGCAGCATCCCGCTGCTGCTGATCATCGGCGTCGGGTTCATCCTGTGGGCGCTGATGGGAACGCCGCTGTCCACCCTGCAGGCCACCCGCTACATGCTCGCGTGGTCACTCGACCGGGTGGTACCCAAGCAGCTCGGCTCGGTCAACGACCGGTTCCACACCCCGATCAAGGCGATCCTGATCTGCGCCGTCACCGGCGAGATCGCGCTGTTCGCCCTCGTGCAGATCCCGGAAGCGAGCCTGCTCGGCGCGCTGCTCGCGCAGATCGCCGCCTTCATCGTGGTGAGCATCGCGGGCATCGTCTTCCCGTACCGGCTCAAGGCGGTCTGGGAGAGCGGCGGCGGCCGCCGGATCGCGGGCGTTCCCGCGGTGACGCTGGCCGGTATCGGCGGGGTGATCGCGCTCGGCGGCCTGATGATCATGTTCATCTTCAGTCCGTCGGTCAGCGCCGCGTTCGCGGTGACCCGCAGGCTCTCGCTCGAGTTCATGATCGGCGCGATCGTGATCGGCGCGATCTGGTACGCCGTAGCGTGGCAGGTAAACAAGAACAAGGGCGTCAACCTCGCGCTCACCTACCGGCAGATCCCGCCGGAGTGAGGCCGCCAGGCAGGAGGAACAGTTGACCAGCCCGCCGGATGGTGAGCTTGTCCTGGTCATCGGCAACCTGACCATCGACGACGTGGTGCTGCCGACCGGCGTCACCCGGATGGGGATGCTGGGCGGGAACAGCGTGCACGCCGCGACGGCGGTGGTCACGGCGGGCGCGACGGCGGCGCTGGCCGCCCGGCGGGGCGAGGATTTCCCGCCGGGTGCGCTGGCCGCGCTGGCCGCCGAGGGCATCGACCTGACCGGCCTGGTCGACATCCCCGGCCCGACCGTGCGGAACTGGGTGATCTACGAGGCGGACGGGCGGCGCAGCTGGCTCTACCGGACGCCGCCGGAACGGTCGGCTGAGGTTGCGCCGGAGCCGGCCGATATCGATCCCGGCCTGCTGCGCCGGGCGGCGGTCGTGCACGTGGCCGCCATGCCGCTGGCTAATGCGGAACGGATCGTGGCGCATGCCCGGCGGCAGGCGCCGGGTGCGGTGATTACCGTCGACACGCACGAGTCCTGGGATGGCGACGTAGCCGACCGGGTGCTCGCCCTCGCGAGCGCGGCCAGCTTGTTCGTGCCGAGCCAGGAGGAGCTCGCCGGACTGGTGGCTGCCGACGGGCCGGCCGACGGGCTCCGGGCGCTGGCCGCGGC
The DNA here is from genome assembly GCA_963707065.1 of uncultured Actinomycetes bacterium. Classification (GTDB taxonomy): domain Bacteria; phylum Actinomycetota; class Actinomycetes; order Streptosporangiales; family Streptosporangiaceae; genus Palsa-506. The sequence goes on along the minus strand of CAVPPJ010000051.1, from coordinate 21,739 downwards.
CGGCCTGACCCGGGCCGTGGTCAAGGCGGCCGGGGCGGGTGCCTACGTGCTGGATGACGGCCGGATCATCCACGTGCCGGCCGCGGAGACCACGGCCGCCGACTCGACCGGCGCCGGGGACACGTTCTGCGGCGGGCTGGCCGCCGGGCTGGCCCGCGGGCTGAGCGTGGTCGAGTCGGCCGCGCTGGGCGCCGCGGTGGCCGCCGTCGCGATCACCGGCAGCGGCAGCCTGCGGCTGCTGCGCCCGGGCACCGACCGGGCGGGCATCGCCGCGACCGCACGGCGGCTGGCCGCGGCGGCGACCGAAATCAGCCCGCGGCCGGGCGGGCTGCCAGCGGGCGGCATGAGGACGGCCGGGCTCGTTAAAGAAGCCGGGGCAATTGCGGCCGGAGGCGAGCAGCGTTCCGGGGCTGACCGGCGATATGACATCGACGTAATGCGCCGGGAGATAGCGATGATCCCGGACGTTATCTCCGATGTGCTTGACGATGCCGGCGGACAGATCACGGCACTGGCCAAACGGCTGGCCACCCGCGGCGTCCAGCACCTGTGGCTGACCGGGTGCGGCGACTCCGCCTTCGCCGGGCTGGCCGCCGAGCTGGCCTTCCAGAAGCACTCAGGCCTGACCGCGCACCCGGTGCATGCGCTGGACCTGGCCAGGTACCGGGCCCGGGCCCTGCCGCCCGGCAGCGCGGTGATCGCCCTGTCCTTCTCGGGCAAGGTCGGCCGGACGATCGAGGCGGCCGTGCAGGCCCGCCGGGCCGGTCACCATGTGGTCGCGCTGACCAACGCCGCGGACGGCCAGCTCGCGCTGGCCAGCGACGAGGTACTGCCGCTGGACGTGCCCACGCTGGGTTTCTCGCCGGGCACATCCACCTACGTGGCGATGCTCGGCACCCTGCTGCGGCTCGCCGCCGCGCTGGCCGGGCTACGCGGCGACATCGGCCGGCTGACGGCGCAGCTTGCCCGGCTGCCGGGGCAGGCCGAGGCGACCCTGGCGGCGGCCGGGGAACCCGCGATCGAGGCCGCCGGGGCACTGCTCCCGGCCGGCTGGGTCGCGTTCCTCGGCGCTGGCCCGAACGAGGCGACCGCCCGGTTCGCGGCGGCGAAGCTCTTCGAGGGCCCGCAGCAGCTTGGCGTCGCGACCAACCTCGAGGAGTGGGCGCACGAGGAGTACTTCGTGACGTCCGCTGGCGACCCGGTGGTGCTGATCAACCCGTCCGGGGCCGGCCACGATCGCGGCATCGAGATCCTTTCCGAGCTGCGGTTCATGCGCACCCGGCCGGTGGTGATCAGCGACCGCCCGCCGCCCGCCGGCGCGGTGCCCGGCGAGCTGCTGCTGCCGCTGGCGGCCGGGGTGGCCGAGGAGCTCTCGCCGGTCACCGCGTGCCTGCCGCCCGCGCTGGTCGGCTTCCACCTGGCCAGGCTTGGCGGCAAGCAGTCTTACAACTTCCCGGGCGAGGCGGCCCGGCTGGAGCACTACGAGACGATTCACCGGGCGACCACCGGGGAGCCGGCGTGACCGCGCGCGGGCTGCCCGGCGGGGCCGCCGGAAGAGGAGCGCACCAATGAAGGATTCGAAGATCTTCTTCGCGACCGATATCCACGGATCTGACTTGTGCCTGCGCAAGTTCCTGAACGCCGGCAAGTTCTACGGAGTTGACGCGGTGGTGATGGGCGGCGACATCACCGGCAAGATGATCGTCCCGGTGATCGAGGAGCCTGGCGGCCAGTTCTCCACCCAGCTGTTCGGCCGCAAGCGGGTGGTCGATGCGGACGGGCTCGCGGGGCTGAATAAGTTCATCTCGGACGCCGGGTTCTACCCGCATCCGATGACCCCTGACGAGATCGCCGAGCTGAAGCAGAACCCGGCCGGAGTCGACGACCTGTTCCGCAAGCTCATCAACGAGACCATGAGCCGCTGGATCGACCTGGCCGAGGACCGGCTGGCCGGCACCGGGATCGAGTGCATCTTCGCCCCCGGCAACGATGATCCCTTCTTCGTAGACGACTTGCTGGGCAGCAGCGCCTCGGTGATCAATCCTGATCAGAAGGTGATCGAGCTACCCGGCGGGTTCTCGATGATCTCGGTCGGTTACTCGAACAGGACACCCTGGGACTCCCCGCGCGAACTCGACGAGAACGACCTGACCGCGGTGATCGACCGGGAGGCCGCCAAGCTCGCCGACCCGCGGAAGGCAATCTTCAACCTGCACGTCCCGCCGAAGGACACGCCCATCGACCAGGCGATGGCACTGGACAAGGAATTCCGGCCGAAGATGAGCGGCGGGTCGCCGATCATCACCGGCGTCGGCAGCTCGGCGGTGCGCGACGCGATCGCCAAGTACCAGCCGATGCTCAGCCTGCATGGACATATCCATGAGTCCCGCGGCGAGGCGCGGATCGGCCATACCCTGGCGCTCAACCCGGGCAGTGAATACAGCGAGGGCGTACTGCGCGGGGTCATCGTCAACTTGTCCGCGAAGAAGGGCGTCCGTGGCTACCAGCTTGTCGCCGGCTGACTCCGGCTCTGCAGGTTCACCGGGTTCATCGGGCGGGCCGGTCGGGCTCGTGGAGGTCGCGGTGCTCGGGTCGGCGCGCGTCGCCGCGGGCGACCCGCGGCACGACGACGCCGGACGGCTCGGCGGCCTGCTGGCTTCGCAGGGCTGGACCGTCATCACCGGCGGGTACGGCGGGCTGATGGCTGCCGTCTCGCGGGGGGCCGCGGCAGCGGGCGGCCGCACCGTGGGGCTGCCGATGGCGCCGTGGCAGCACCTGATCCCCGACGAGAGCAACGTCGAGCTTCGCTGGAGCGACGACTACGCCCAGCGGCTCGGCTACTTGCTCGCCGCCCGGGTCGCGGTGGCGCTGCCGGGCGGCATCGGCACCCTCGCCGAGGCCACTGCGGTGTGGGCGGCCGCGCAGACCGAGCCGGGCACGGCACGGCTGGTGCTGGTCGGAGCCGGCTGGCGCCGCCTGGTCACGGCATTCGGCACCGAGCTCGTTGTCGATGAGAAGGACCTGGCGCTGCCAGTCGTGGCCGACTCGGTCGAGGACGTGATCCCCGCCGTGCAGCATCTGCTCGACAATCCGGCCGAGCCCCTCGGCGCCCGCGGCTGACCGCGGGCCTGCCCCCGGCCGCGCGCGCCACCTCAGGGAGGCGGCGCGCGGCCCCGCTCACATCCCGGGAGTCCCCACGCCCGGGTGAGCGAGGCCGCGCGTTTCCCCTCGGAATGGTCCGTCAGCGGCCCAGTCCGAGGTGTCTCTCATACGCCGCGAGGGCAGCCTTCATCGTCCGGGGCCCGCGGAGCCACTGCAGCCGAGACGGAACATGCGAGTAGTCCAGGCCGGGATCGTCGCCGCAGTCGTAACAGATCAGGTCAAACAGGGCGGTGTTACCGCCGTCCGCCCGGCCTTGCCCGCTCCGGATCGAATGGCGCCGCAGAATCGCCCCCAGGCCGTGGCCGGGTTCCCCGGCGGCAGGGATGATCGTGGCACTAACGCCCGGCCCCGGGCCGCGAGCGCTGCTCGGCATCCTGGCCGGCTGATCAGTCCGTCCGGTGCCGGTCACGAGTGCATGTCCATGTCTGCGCTGCTCACTTGGCCCCAGGCGAGTTTCTGCCGCTGCCGGGGTCTGGAGCAGAACAGATTTCCTTTATAGCTGCCATGATCCTGCTGGCCAGTGCCGGCCTGGCGAACACCCGGTGCCGGTCAGGTGAATGGCCGGCGACGGTCATGCGCGCGGCCCGTTCAGTTCTCCGGGCCCCCGGCCGGAGAACTATGCGGGCCGCGCGCATCCCGGCTTCACCGTTAGCTGGCCGGTCCGATGTGCCGCTCGTACGCCGCAAGGCCCGCCGCCAGCGGGTAAGGCCCGCGGAGCGCTTGCAGCCTGGGGACGACTTCGATGTAGTCCAGATCCGGGCGATCGCCGCAGGCGCGGCAGATGATCTCGAACACGCCGGTGTAGCCGCCATCGATCCGGCCGTTCACGATCCGCGCTGGCTGGCGCCGCAGGGCCGCCGCAATGCCGTGGCCGGGCCGGCCGGCGGGCGGGACGATCGTGGCGTCCGGGCCTGGCCGCGGCTGGCGCGCGCGGCAGGATCCGGCCTTTTTTACGGCACCCGCCGGACGTCCAGCCGACCCGCTGCCACCGGTCACGACGTGCATACCTGCCCCCGCTCGTTCGGCTCAGGTTGAGAATCCTTCCACCGCCCGGGGTCTGGGGGCAGTAACCGAAAGTAAAGTATAACCATTCGACCTGGTCAGCAAAAGGTCTACTTTGAGCGAGATCTGGCGCTGAACAGGTAAGTATCCGCCTGCGTCTGGTGAGGGCACTGCTGGCCCGCTACGCCGAGTAACGTCGTGCCCGACTAGGCGGGGGTCGTGCCAACCCGGTCACATCCGGCGCCCGGCCCGCTCTCGGCCGCCGGATGTCTCACCACTGCACGCTGACGTGGAGCGCGGCCAGGAGCGGAATCCCCGTCTCATGCACGCGGCGGAGCATCGCAAAGACCCGCCAGCGGCAACCAGTCATCCACGACGACGATGACGGGCTCAGCCAGCAATCATTCAGGACGGCGGCACACAAGGAGGCGCCGTCGCCGATCGTCAGCAGCCACATCGCGGCCGCCTGGCCCTCCATCATCCGCAATACGTTCTCCTGGGCCGCCCGCTCGGACTCAAGCGCGGCGTAAAGGCCAGGCCGGTCCCGCAGGGCCGCCTGATGCCCGGCATCCAGCATGCCGGGACGGGAGATCGCGCCGACGCCGACAAAGTCGATGTAGTTCCCCGGAACCGCGCCATCCAGAACGTGCACAGCGCCATTCGTCTCCAGCGCGGCATGAAGCACCAGCACCTGCGCGGTCGGATCAGCCAGGTTCCACGTCACGCCGGACTCCGCGGTCAATCCGGCACCGATCTTGATAACCGGCGCCTCCACGCTCCCCTCCTTCGTAACGCCCCTGGTGAAGGACTCGATAGCGCCCAGCTGACCGACGAAGCTCTCCCGGACCCTCGGCTGATTCAGATACAGCGTCTCGACCGGCCCGCCGACGAAGCGCAGCCGGCCCAGCAGGTCCGCCACTGACTCCGCCATAACCGGCCTCCGCATCTCCTCACGCCATCATCGGCCAAGAACGGCCGCGGTCAAAGCCGCGGTCAAATGGGAACTCGCTGGGACGCCGGCCTGCGCAACCAGAGACGACGGCCATTACGCCTGTCCGGACACGCCCCAGGCGTGCTGAAACAAGTGTCCGGGCCGCGGACCGTGCGATGCACGCGGACCGCCTGTTGCCTCCGGGCGTTACTACGTAGTGAGGCGCCCGGTGGGCTGCCGGGCACGACTTTGACGGCCCTGTCATGACGATCTCGAAATCGAGGGTGGTCAGGGTGGCAAGGTTTCGCATGGGCGCTCCATGGCCACATAGACCCCGTCTCCGTCCCCGTCCTGCGCCACGAACCCGGCACGCTCCCAGAACCGGCGGGCGTCACTGCCCTGCAGTACGTGGCATCTGACGGGGAGCCGGCCGGCATCGGCCTCAGCTAGCAGGCGCCGGACCAGCGCGCTTCCGATACCAGCGCTCCGGAACTCCGGGAGGAGGGCGATGTCGACGATGAGGATCTCCTCGTCGGAGCGCCTGACGATCATGCGCCCGGCCCGCTCGCCGCCCACCCAAATGACCGAATAGCGGGCGTCCGGGAAGCATCCGCGGTAGTGACGGATCTGGGCATCGAACTGCATCCGGATGAAAGCCTCCTGCTCCGCTGCAGACCAGCCCAGCCCGGTCAGTTCCGGTTTCCGCACGGTCGCGTAGAGGGTCAGCAGAAAGCCGCCGTCTTCGGGGAGAAGCTCGGGTCGGGCGCTGACTTTGCCATGCATGATGCCCGAGATTTTAGTGGCTCCAGCTTGTCAGCCGACAGGCGGCGACCAGCCCGGTGATCGATGGCCGACGATGCTGGCGCATGGGACTGTCTTCCGGACCTCGGACTATTTAAGCTGAGAGACAGAACACGCGAAGGCCGCCGCCGACGCCATCATCAATCGGCTGTGTGCACGCCATCCCTCAAGGAGACGACGGTGTCTGAGCCATATCTCGGCGAGATCAGGATCTTCGGCTTCAACTTCCCGCCGCAAGGCTGGGCCCTCTGCAACGGCCAGACCCTGTCGATCAGTCAGAACGCCGCGCTCTTCAGCCTCCTCGGCACGACCTATGGAGGTAATGGGACAACCACCTTTGCCCTGCCTGACCTGCGGTCACGCGTGGCGGTCCACCAAGGCCAGGGCGCGGGGCTAGCTGCCTACAGCGCGGGCCAGACCGGCGGTACCGAGAGCGTGACGCTCCTGCCAGCTCAGATGCCAGCGCACACCCACTCCGTGCACGCCAATAACAATCCGGCCGCAGCACGCAGGCCGGAGGGCCGCGCGCTGGCCCAAGCTAATACCGACATTTACGTGGCTGCGCCTGACACGAGCACCGTCATGGACGCGGGGATGCTCGGCGAAGCCGGGGGAAACGATCCGCACCCCAATATCCAGCCCTACCTCGTCCTGAACTTCTGCATCGCCATGCAAGGGATCTTCCCGGCACGAGAGTGACTGGATTACCTTGGCACGTGCCGGCATTGGTCAGCCACGAGGCGCCGGGGCTTCGTTCGGCGCCCTCGAATGGCGCTTCCCATGAGGGCCGCGGCGCACGACGATGGATCTGGCTGGGTGCCGGGCCAGAATTTCCCGGCTGGAGGAGAATCAGGGTCATGGGTGAGCCAGAACAGGCGCCGGGCAACTCCGGCGGGAAGCCAGGACACGATCCTGGCGTAGCGGACGAGGCGCGCGACGCTGCCTTGATGCGGGAGATCCTGCGCACGCAAGAACAGCACCGCGAAGGCGGGATCGAGCCGGAACTCGACGAGACGGGCAAGGATCCCCGGCCCGGGGCATAATCGACCGGAACAGCGCTGTTCGTCGGTCACGGCGCTGCCATCGGGGTATGCCGACCGGCTCACGGATCTGCCGAATAGCGGTCGTCGGCTCAGCTCTCCTGTGCGCATGATTAATCGCCGCGCTGAGCAACGGCTGTCGATTGTGGCTGCCCGCTACGCCGCACCGTCGGCGCTCATCAGATGACGCCGAACGCCGACCATGTGCCGCGCATCGAGCAAGCGCCTGGTGCGATCGGATTGCACAGAACCCCTTGTTCTGCGTGGTCAGGACGGCGAGACGGTTTGGAGCTCGCCGGGTTTGATGCACGCCTGAGCATGTGCGGTTTTCAGCCCGTAAAGGTGTCGACGGCTCGGATGAAGCTCGCTGCGTCCTGGGCCCAGAAGGCATGCCCGGCATCGTCAAAGAGAAGCAGCTTCGCGCCGGGCACACTGCTGGCCAGGAGCCTTTCGTTAGCCACCGGCATGAACTCATCCCGGGTTCCGCCGGCGACCAGCGTGGGCACCCGGATATCTCCCACCAGCCGGCCCGCTGCGTCCTGTCCTGCCAGCCATCGGTCAACGGCGAGCACCTGGCTGCGAGATGTGGCGGCGGATGGGCCGTAGGAGCCCGGGTACTGAAGGATGGCGTTGAGGTAAGCCCGGGCTGCGGCGGCCTGATTCGCCGGGAAAAGCACGGCCGTTTGCTTCGCAGGGCTCAGGGAGAACACGGCGGCAGTGTAGGACGGCAGGGGCAGTGCCTTGCCGGTCCCTGCTGTGGTAGCGGCCAGGATAAGCCGGCTTACCTGGGCCGGATGGCTGACAGCCAGAGCCTGCGCGATCATGCCTCCCATTGACCATCCGAGCACGGCGGGGCGGCGTAGCCGAAGCGCGGAGATCAGGGCGCTCGTCTGGCTGGCCATGGCTGCGATGCTCAGCAAATCCGGCGCCGAGACCGCAGAGGTCCGGCCAACCCCCGCATTATCGAAGACCACAACTTTGTGATGGGCGGCCAGGGCGTCGACGAAACTCGGCGGCCAGCCGTCCATGGACGCATCCGCTCCCGTGATGAGCAGCAGCGCGGGCCCGCTGCCCAGCTCGCGGTAGGCCACCGTCCCGGCAGAGGTGCGGACGACGCGTATGGGTGAAGTCAGTACATCCGGCCCGCTGCCAGACCCGCATCCCGCCAGAGCCGCCGCCGCGCAGCACACCGCGAGCATCAAACTGACCGGAACCCTTATGTGCTCCGCCCGGGCCGGCATCGTGACTACCTACTTCGTGGCGGAGCAGCTCTGGCCGGCATCGTGACTCCTGTATGCGGCGGTTGCCTGACATCATCAAGCTATATCTCGTTCTCGCGAATGACAAAATATATCTTCTTCTAACGTCCTGACTTGGCCGCGGAGCCGGCATGTCCGCGGCGGCTCGGCGCGTTATCAAGAGCTCGGCGCAGCAGTGACAAAACCCCACGGCGGGAGTAGGTGGGTGGCCCGGTCGTATATCCATGCATCGGCAGCGCTCGGCGTGGACGTCCGGTTCTGCCGCTGCCCGAGCTGATGCCGAGCGTCCGGCTTTGCTGCCTCGCCGGCCCATTCGGGTGTCCGGCCGGTGCGCTGCCCTGGGTAGATTGCCAGGCGTGATTGTGGTGGTGGAATACGACCCGGCGTGGCCGCAGCGATTTGAGCGGTTGCGCCGGGAGTACACCCGGGCGATGGCAGCCGCGGGTGTGCCCGTGGTGGCCATCGAGCACGTCGGCAGCACTTCGGTGCGCGGCCTGGCGGCCAAGCCGGTCATCGACTGCGACATCGTGGTCGCCGGGCAGGACGTGGCCGCAGCGTCGCAGGCCCTGACCAGGCTGGGGTTCAAACCGCTCGGCGAGCTCGGCATCCCGCTGCGGTGGGCATTCAAGGAGCCAGAGCGGCTGGCCGGGACAAACACCTACGTCGTGGTAGAGGGTTCGCTGTCGCTGCGCAATCACCTGGCTGTCCGGGACATCCTGCGGGCCGACGCTGACTTGCGGGAGCAGTATGCGGCCGTGAAGAAGCGGGCCAGCGCCACGGCCGCGAACATCGACGAATACGGCCGCGGGAAGAACGCCATGGTCCAGCAGATCCTCGCCGCCGCCGGGCTGACCGACATTGAGCGAGCTTCCATCGACGCCAATCAGGTGCCGTCACACGAGGAGGTTCCCAGATAGCAGTCCGGGCATCGGATTACCGCATCTGCCGCTGGTAGCGGACAGCTATTGCCGGACTGAGCGTGCCGCGAGGGGACGGGCACGGCAGCGCAGCGGGGATGATGTTCATCATGTGGGTGTATATGGCGACCTGGATCGTTCAGGATGGTGCTCCTGAACTTGGCCGCGGCTCGTATCTGGCCGGTGTCGGGCTGCGGGCCGACTGCCTCAGTGTGGGGCCGCCCAGGACACCGGTGGATGGCGTCGCGGAACTGGCGGATCGCGCCGGCGGCCACTTGCATGAACTCACCGGATTGGCCGGGGCTGCCCGGGATGTGTACTCCGGCGAGGGGCCTGTGCATCGGCAGGCCGGCTCGGAGTTCGTGATCATCACCGGTGATCAGGCGTTTATCGCCCGGACTGCGGGGCGCGCGTCCGTGGTGGCAGCCGGCTCGCGCCTTACCGCGCAGTGCATGCTCAGCGTGGTGGCCGATTACGAGTGGGATGCATTCGGCCTGCCCGATCTGCGCAGCGACTGGTACGTGCGCCGTCTGAAGATCGAGCACAGTCAGATCGATGACGTCGCTAGCGATCCAGGACGGGCTCTTGCCGGCCACCCGGGCAAGGTACTTCGCACATTTGAGATCGAAAATATGAGCCGATGGGACGATGACCGCGACTCCACGATCAAGGCCTGGTACTTGCTCGACCTGGCACCAGTCCAACCCTCATAGAACGTCCGCTATTGCCGCCGACCGAGACTGCGCCGCGCAGGTCCCAGCCACACCGAAGGGCGAGTACTCGCGAACTGGCAGGCAGGCGATCTAGAGATTTACCACGGACCATGACTCAGGCAGGTCTGGCACCGGGAGGTGGCGACAAGATCGCTACGTTCGCCGCCGGTGGCATGTAGATGTTCGCCGTTCCCCAGGCGTTGCCAGGCCTGGGGAACGTCGAGATTGCTCCAGTCGTGGAGGTCAGGGTCATCGCCTTTGTGGGGGCATCCCGGGAAATGCGCCATGCCCCTCGGCGAGATCAGGAGGAAGGAAGCACCCACCGCCGTGCCCGCGCGCCTCTCCGCAAGACCATGTGGGCAGGAGTCGCGGTTCATGTCACAAAGCTCGCAGTAGGCCATGCTGTCAATTGTCACGCAAACTGGATCGCTGCGCGATCCAGCGTCCTCGCAGTTCGCCTGCCGGAACCGTCATCCGTTCCCGATATGCCTGTTTGCCCGGCGTCCAGCCGCACTCATTTTGCCGCTGATTGCTAGTGAGTTCGCGTATGTGGCGGGCTCGAGTGTTGCTGAGCCCAGGATTGCACCGCGGCCGCTAGTGAGTCACAGCCCAGCAGCCAGGGTTGCGGCTCTTCACCGATCGACCGCCGGGTGGCTGGCACAAATTTGTCCCACAGTTCTTGCGCAGTGGAGATAATTCTCTCTAGGCCGGGCACGGAGCCGTCCGGTCCCTTGATGGTGATGCCCAGGAGAGCTTCCCGCAATCGACGAAGCTCAGCCTGTGCCTCGATAACCACCTGCTCGTAGGCGGCGTGCGACGGTCCCTGGCCGACTACGTCCTTCCCCCAGTCAATCTGGACGAGCCATCGGACAGCCTCGCTGAAACGGGTTGCGGCCGTCGCGGCCGCGAACACCCGTTGGTCCGTGTCACGGACATCCGACTCGCGCCGCTCGGTCCTTCGGGCCAGGCGAAGGCCCAGCTGGTTCAGGCTCCATCCAGCAACGGCGCCGGCGATGGCGAAAAGACCGGATATCGCAGCAACGTTCATGAACCGCCACTCTAGGGGCGCCATCGCGCATGCAAGGGCGGTCGGCACACGCACAACTCCGTGAGAAGAGCGCTCGCCCATGATCCCTGACGGAAGCGCACTGCTATGCCGCAATTCGTGCGACTGAGCTATGGCGCCCGTGACGTCACATCAGGCAGGGCCACGGCGATGTGGCGCGCAGTCTCGGCAGGTGTCCTGCGTCCAGTGTCCACGACAAGGTCGGCTGCAGCGGTCATCCATGAGCGCGATGCCCGGTATTCGGCTAGGTGGGCTAGCCGCCAGGCCTGAGCCTCATCGAAGCCCAGGATGCGCTGCCGGAGAATGTCCTCGTCGGCATCGAGGACGACATGGAACACCGAAAGCCCGGCGACGCGCAGACCGGCAAATATCTGCTCCAGGTAGGCGCGGACCAGGATCGTCTGCGGCGCAATCAGATGCTGGCCGGTAAAGCCAGCCAACTGCGCGGCGGTGGCCACCACCAGCGGGCGCCAGGGCGGCCAGTGCTGGAAATCAGACACCGGATGGTCACTGAGATTGGGCTGGAGCATGTAGCCCACGGTCTCCGGATCAAAGAGCCGACTGGACGCGATCATCGGAAGCAGCTCCAGCGCGGTCGTGGTCTTGCCCGACCCGAACGTCCCGTTCAGCCAGAGGATCACCTGGTCATGCTAACGACGATGCACACTCATCTGCCGCGATGACGCTCGTTCTCGCGGCGCCGTCGTGCCGGATGCGGGCGTTGCGGATGCGTATCTGCCGTGTCAGCGGCGGAGGATGTCGCGAAGGTGCTGCACCGGCCAGCGCCGGTCGAACAGTGTCGGGTCGCCGGAGTCCTCGGCCTGAAGCTGCTCGATCAAGGTCACATAGCCGTCGAGGTCGAGCGTCCTGATTAGGGTGAGCAGGCCGGCCGCTTCGCCAGTGACGGGGGCTATCGGTGCGACGAGCCGGTCGTAGAGTTCCACGACCTGGTGAACCATCATCAGGTGGCGCGGCCCGGGCTGGACGGAGGGGAAGTTCGTCGCGGCGAAGTCCTCGGTGAAGACGATCGGCTCGACTGCCAGGGCCTGTGGCCCGTAGTGCTGGGCGAGATGGATGAGCAACTCGACGTCGAAGGTCTCGTTGAAGGACGTCATCTGCCGGAGGACCGGGCCGAGCGCGGCCCCGTCGAAGGCCTTGAAGCCGGCCTGGGTGTCGAGCACCTGGGCCAGGGCCGGGATGAGCAAGGCCCGGACGAAATGGCGGAACAGGATGATGATCTTGTCCGGCTTGTCGCCGGTGCTGTGCGGCTCGGTGACCGGCCCGTCGGCCCGGACCAGCACCGCCCCGTCGATCCCGTAACGCTGGCCGAGCGCGCCGGCCACCTTGTCACCGGCCACCACCGGCGCCGCCAGCGAGCCCAGCTGGGCCAGGTTCGCGGACAGATCCGCGTCGGTGTAGCAGACCACATGCCGGCCGGCGCCGTTCGCCCGCGCCGGATCGGTCCCGGCCGCCGCAGCCAGCCCGGCCAGTATCGATCCGCCCTTGCGGGACTGCCCGGTCGAGGTCAGCCGGTCGAATGCGGGGCTGATCGAGATGTCACCGCCGATCACCTCAGCCAGCCTGAGCACCGTCACGCTGCGGTGACCTTTGCCCGGGTAGCCTTCGGCCGCCGCGATCTCCGTCATGAGGTCGGCACTCGAGGGCCGGTCCGGGCATCCGTCGTCGCAGGCGATGATGCTCCACGTGACGCCGGGCAGGCCATCGGTCAGCCAATCGAGTTGGCGGACCTTGGTCCGTACGAAGTCCTCCCCGTGCGGGTGCGCTGCACGGGGGACCATGCGGCCCGTCTCGCCGTACATGGCCCACACCACGGTCAGATGGACCGGCCCGGCGAGCTCGCCCAGCCGCCGCCGCGAGCGAGCCGCAGCAATCGCCTCGGCTGCCACTGCCGGACCGTGGCTGCCCGCGGCACGCCCCACCGCGCGGCCGTCGGCCAGGGTGGAGGCTACGTCGAGCACCGCCTGGTTCTGATCAGGGTCCGTGAGGTCGCGCACGGGCACGAGCGCCTTGTCCATAGCCCGAGGATGCCAGAGCCCCGGCTCCCTAGCGCCCGGGAAATCGCCCCGCGCCCAGGCAAGTGCGTCACCCGCACTGTCTGTCACCGCACTAGCGTAAGCGCTGGAGGGAAGCGGCCAGCAGGTCCGTTTAGCCGCTGACGGGGGGAATGCCGCTAGCCTCTTGTCATGAGCGCCGAGCCAGACGCCAGCGATGTAAGCATCGAGCTTAACCAGCTTGAGCTGCCCGAAGAGTTCGACGAGGCCGACCTGGCCGCGATCCAGGCTGGGCTGAACAGCTCGGGCCTACGCGCTGACGTAATGGTTGTGCCTACGAGCGCCGCGCGATTTCATTGTGCTGCCTGCTCTGCTGGCGATCCATTTCCTGACTGCGCACGCCGTCGACAGTGTGCTCGGTGTGTCCGAGGGCGCGTTCTGGGACGGCATCAAGGCGGCGGTCCGCCGGCTTCAGCCCGGAAAAGCGGCCGGCGAGTCGCAGCGGGCCCGGGTCACTGTGCGGTACAAGGACGGCCCGGCCATCGAGATTGACGTGGCCAACGCCGAGCAGCTTCGCCAGTTGCTCAACGACATCGTGCCGCCGGACCAGCGGCTGCCAAAGCAGGTCTAGCCGAGCCGGCCAGGCGAGGTGCCGGGGACAGGAGCTGGGCATGCGCGCTCTGGTGATCGTGGACGTGCAGAACGATTTCTGCGAGGGCGGCTCGCTCTCGGTAGTCGGGGGTGGCGCGGTGGCCAGGGCCATCACTGCCTTCCTGGCCAGCGCGGGTAGCGGTTACCTGCATATGGTGGCCACCCAGGATCACCACATCGACCCGGGCGGGCACTTCTCGGCGGAACCGGACTTCGCGGAGAGCTGGCCGCCGCACTGCGTGGCCGGGACGCCCGGCGCCGATTTCCACCCTGACCTGGACACCAGCGGACTCGAGCAAGTGTTCCGCAAGGGCGAACGCGCGGCTGCCTACAGCGGGTTCGAGGGCACGGCCGACGGTGAGTCGCTGGGGAGCTGGCTCCGCGCGCGAGGCATCACCAGCGTCGACGTGGCCGGGCTCGCCACGGACTACTGCGTGCGCGCGACCGCGGCCGACGCCGTGCGGGCCGGCTTCGCCACCCGGGTCCTGGTCGACCTCACCGCAGGAGTCGCCGCCGCCACGACGCAAGCCGCGCTCGGCGGCCTGCGCGGCATCGGCGTGGAGCTAACCCGCACCACCGCCAGGAGCGCGGATTACCGCTGAGCTGCCGTTACCTGGATCGGGCGGTTTCGGACTGCAGGATCTCGGCCCCCGGGCGGCGGGCGCGGCAGTTGCCCCGCGCGGGGGCCTGCTGCAGGATGACTGACTGTGCGGGAGAGGTAGTTCCAGCAAGGATTCCCCGGCTGCCGGCGGGGGCTCACCGGCAGCGGCCAGCCGCCGCCTGCTGGCAGATCGCCGCGTCCGTTATGTCCTGGTCGCGCTGGTGGCGTCAAGCACTGCTAACGGCATCCTTCCGGTGGCGGAGAGCTTCGCCGTCCTGCAGGTCACCGGCTCGGCCGGGAAGCTGGGCATCGTTCTTGCCTGCCAGGGGGCAGTCGCGCTGCTGCTATCGCTGGCCGGCGGGCTGGCGGGCGACCGTTTCCCGCGAGGGCGGATCCTGATCGCCTCGTCGGTGGCACGCATGGCGGCGGCCGCGGCCTTGTCGGTGACGCTGCTGACGCACACGGCATCCTTCGGCGTGCTGCTCGCCGGGGCGGTCGGCTACGGCGCCGCGGCCGGCTTCTTCGGCCCGGTGAGCGCGGCGGTGCTGCCGGATATCGCGGCACCGGGGCAGTTCGCTGCGGTGAACGCCCTGATCGGCGGTGTCTCCTCGTCGGCCGCGATCGTGGCCCCGGCGATTGCCGGAGTCATCGTCGCGGCTCTCGGAGCTGGCTCCGGCTTCGCTTGCGAGGCGGCCGTGCTGGCCGTCATGGCGGGATTCCTGGCGGCCGCGCGGCTCCCGGCGCGACGGGCCGGGCTGCCAGCTGACGGGCGCGTGCTGGGCCAGCTCAGGGCAGGCTGGAAGGAGTTCGCGCGGCTCAGGTGGCTGTGGCTGCTCACGCTGCAATGGACCTTGTTCTCGCTGCTGATCCTGGCGCCGGTGGCGGTCCTCGGACCCGCTATCGCGGAGAGGTTCCTCGGCGGGGCGGCAGCCTGGGGCGTCATCAGCAGCTGCCTGGCGCTGGGCGCCGTCGGCGGGCAGTTCGCCGCGGGCCGGCTCAGGCCGGTCCGCCCGGCCATGGTCGCCGCCTGCCTGGTCCCTGTCATGATCGCCGAGGCTCTCGCGCTGGGCCTGGGCGCTCCGCTTCCGATCGTTGCCGCAGCCGCCATGGTGACCGGGCTCGCCCTGGGGGTCTACGCCGTGATCTTCCAGACCATGATGCAGACCGCCGTCCCGGCCGCGGTGCTCGCCCGGGTGAGTGCCTTCGACCTGCTGGGCTCCGAGCTGGCACAGCCCGCCGGTTACGCGCTGGCCGGACCGGCGGGCTCGGCCGTCGGCCCGCATGGTTTCCTGGCGGCCGGCGCCGCTGTCGTATTCCTCGGCGCGGCCGCCATGACCCTGCCCCGCTCCTTGCGGGACCGCGCGCTGGCCTACGGCGACCGCAGCCAGACGGCTGAATCGGTCAGCGTTAGCCAAGACCGCGAGCCCGAGGGCGGCGGCCTGCCATGAGGGCATGCGTGCCAGGCCACCGGCTCACCGTAGGCCGGACCGCGCTGGCGTCACTGATCCCGCCAGGTGGCGCTGACCGCCTCGCCGCGGCGGACGAAATCCACCGGCTCGGCCGGGTGCCCGGGCCAGTGCAGGGTCGTCACCGACGGCGGAGTCGAGGCCACCAGCTTCCCGTGCGCCACGACATGGGACGGCCGGACGTGCCGCCGGATCACGTCGAACGGGCCGCTGGCCGGCAGCAGGACGAAACTCGCCGGACGGCCGGCCACGATGCCGTATTCCTCGCCGAGACTCAGCACGGCGGCTGCCCGGTCAGTCACCATGCGGAAGCACTCGGCGACCTCTCCTGGCGACGTGAGCTGGGTGGCATGCGCCCCGACGAAGGCGACCTGCACGGGGTTCCCGGTGCCGAGCGGGTACCAGGGATCCATGATGTCGTCGTGGCCGAACGCCACGTTGATGCCCGCCGCCAGGATTTCCTTGACTCGAGTCAGCCCCCGGCGCTTCGGGTAATCGTCGAGACGGCCCTGCAGGTGCAGGTTGACCATCGGGTTGCAGACCAGGTTGACGCCGGACCTGGCCAGGATCCGCTCGAGTTTCAGGGCGTAGGCGGGGTTATACGAGCCCATCGCCGTGGTGTGGCTTGCCGTTGCCCTCGCCCGCAGCCCGCTGCGCGCCGCAAGCGTCGCGAGCACCTCGGCGAACCGCGACTGCTCGTCGTCGATCTCGTCGCAATGCGCGTCCAGCATCAGCCCGTGCCGGACCGCGATGTCGACGGCAATCTCCAGCGACCGGACCCCGTCCTCCCGGGTGTCCTCGAAGTGCGGGATGGCGCCGATCACGTCGACGCCCCGGACCGCGGCCTCCTCTACCAGCCGGTCGCCGCCCGGGAACGAGCAGATCCCTTCCTGCGGAAACGCGACAAGCTGCAGGTTAACGACGTCCTTGACCCGGTCCCTGACCTCGAGCAGCGCATCAAGCGCCACCAGGCCCGGATCGGTCACGTCAACGTGACTGCGAACGTGCAGCACGCCGTTCGCCACCTGCCAGCGGAGCACTTCGGTAGCCCGGTCGATGACGTCCGCCCTGCTGAGCGTCGCCTTGCGGTCGGCCCAGCAGGCGATCCCCTCCCAGAGGGTGCCGCTGACATTCCACCGGGGCTCGCCCGCGGTCAGGGTGGCATCCAGATGCACATGCGGCTCGACGTAGGGAGGCGACGCGAAGGCGCCGCGGGCATCAATGACCGTCCGGGGCTGCAGCCCCTGGTCATCACCATCGCCGCCAGCCGCGGCCGGGACCACGGCGACGAACCGTCCCTGGTCCACGAGCAGGTCGCTCAGCCCCCCGTCCGGGGCATCCGTGAGCCGGACTCCGCGGACCGCAAGATCGATCACCGCGGTCAGCTGAGCAGTTGCCGGCCGTGCGGGGAGTCCCAGTCGGCCTGGTAGGGCTCGACCCGGATCCGCCAGTCGGCGTCGTTGACGAAGCTCGGCGTGGGACCCGCGCCGAACCGGGCGAAGGACGAGAATTCCGTCGTTTCCCTGAAGGCTGGCCGCTGGTAAAGGTCGCGGGCGTAGGCCCACAGCACCGGGAAATCGACCAGCCGCCGCGTACTGATCTTGGCAAGCGGGTTGTATCCGAGATCAAAACGAGCAAGCGTCGGCCAGAGCCGTACATCGGCCTCGGTCACTGCCGCGCCGAACAGGTACCGGCGGCGCGCCAGCCGTTCCTCCAGGTACTCAAAGGTGCCGATCAGGCGGTGCCGGAGCTGCTCGTAGTCCTGCTCGGTGGTGGCACCGGCCACCCGGTAGGTCCCGTCGTTGACTGTCTCGTACACCCGCTCGTTGAGCGCGTCGATCTCGCCGCGCAGCGCCGCCGGGTAGAGGTCGACGGACGGATCGCCGTACTCGCCGAACGCGGTGCCCAGGTCGATGGTGATGTCGGGGAAGTTGTTGCTGACGATCACCGCGGTCTGCCGGTCCCACAGCACCGGCACCGAGACATGGCCGCTGAAGCCGGGCTCGGTCGCCTCGTACGCCTGCGCCAGCAGGGTAAAGCCGTTGACCGGGTCAGCGCCGCGGCTGGCCCGGAATGCCCAGCCGCGCCCGTCCCGCCGGTCATCGACGTGGGACAGCGACACGACGTCTTCCAGGCCCATGAGCTTGCGGACGATCGCGGTCCGCTGTGCCCAGGGACAGCCCCAGGAGATATAGAGGTGGTAGCGGCCCGGCTCGGCGCGGTATCCGCTGGAGCCGTCGGCGGTGATCCGGCCGCGGAACGGGTAGCGGGGGCGCTTGAAGGCCTGACCGGAATCGAAGCCGCGCCCGGCGCCGTACTGCCCGTAAGTGCCGAAGTCCACCGGGCTGGCGTATCGCGGGGAAGCCGCCTGCTCAGCCGTCGTCGTCATGTCGCTGCCTCCGTGTCCGCGCGCCGCCGCCCTTATCGCCATCATCGTCGCTCGCCGCCGACGGCCGCAACGGCGCCCGCCGAGGACGTCGATGCCGGGCTCGGCAATCTCGTGGGTCCGTTGCGGGCTGCTCGCATCGCGGCTCTGAGGGTCAGCCGAGGACTGAGCCGGCGCCCAGGGTGAATCCAGTGCCGAGGGGATCACGGGGATCCAGGACGAACTGGTGCAGTCCCGTCATCGACGCGCTGCCGGTTACCTCGGTGACCACGGCCGGCCGGCCGTGGTCAGACACCGTGCTGGTGATCCGGGCCTCGAACCTGCTGCCGATGATGCTCTCGTGCACCAGCCGCTGGCCCTCCGCGAGACCGTGACCCGCCAGCAGCGCGAGCCTGGCGCTCGTGCCGCTGCCGCAGGGGGAACGGTCAATCTGGCCATCGCCGAAGACGGTCACGTTGCGCTGTACCAGGCACTCCCCCGCACCGGGCAGGTCCTCATGCAGGATGACGCCGTAGATTCCGCTGAGCCGGCCGTCGGAGTGGTGCCGTGCGGCGCCGGAGGAGTCGAGCTGCCGCTGGATGAACCGCCCGGCCTCGACGAGTTGCGGCAGCCGGTCAGGCGTGACGCGGAGGCCGAGCGCGCTGGCCGGCAGTGAGGCGTAGAAAGCACCACCGAACGCGATATCGACGGTCACCGCGCCGGATGGCAGCCGCAATTCGATGCCGCGCTGGTGGACCCACGCCGGGACATTACGGAAGCTGACCGGCCCGGCCCGGCCGTCATCGCCGCACTCGACCCGCACGAAGATCCGGCCGGACGGCACGTCGATGCTGAACTTGCCCGCATCCGCCGCCACCAGCCGGCGTCGACCGCCCAGGTGGCCAGCGCGATCGTGCCATGGCCGCAGGCCGTGGAGAACCCGGACTGATGAAAGAAGACCGCGCCGAACTCGGCGTCCCGATCGTCCGGCGGGGTGGTGAAGCACCCGTACATCCCGCCATGGCCGCGCGGTTCCTGCACGAGTAGCCGGCGCACGTGGTCGAGGTGCGCCGCCGCGTGCACCCGGCGGTCGGCCACCGTTGCACCGGGAAGGCCGGGAACCCCGCCGGTCACGATACGGAACGGCTCGCCCGCGGTGTGATAGTCGACGGTACTCACGAGGGCGGGGCGGTGGAGTCGGCTCATTGACTGATTCCTCGGTGTCGTGTCCTGAGATCGGGGCCTGGCAGCGCAGGCCAGCTGCCGTTAGGAGATGGCGCCGTGCGGCAGCAGAGCGTGCACTCCCCAGGCCTGGTTCGCCACCTGGGTGACGCGCAGGTCCACCACGGGGCTGGCCAGCGCCAGCGCAGCGGCCTTGTCCAGCTGGTAGAGGCCCTGCAGCCAGCCCAGCATGGCGTCGAGCGCGTCGCCCATCGCCGCGTTCAGGTCCGGGCTGAAGCCGAAGGTGATCCGGCAGGCCGGGGTTTCCGCGTGCACCCCCGGCACCGGCGGGGCTGCTATCACGTCCAGTCTCACCTCGGTGGTCATGCCGCACTCGATCGCGGTGCCCGCCACCTCGCCGTCGCCCTGCGCGGCATGCCCGTCGCCGAGGCTGAGCAGCGCGCCGGGCACGGTCACCGGCAGGTAAAGGGTCGAGCCGGCGACCAGCTCCTTGCAGTCGATGTTGCCGCCGCCAACGCCGCGGGGCGGGATGGTCGAGTGCTCGCCGGGCTCGTCCCAGGCCACTCCGGTGACGCCGAGGAACGGCGCGATCCGGATGGTGTGGCCGTAGTTGTTCATCGCGCTGCCCGCGTCCGCGTCGATCTCCCACAGCAGCCAGGACGGCGGCCCCTCGTGCAGCCCGAGGCGCCGGGTCAGCGGGGTGTCCCTGGCGGCCGCGACGGTAAAGCCCCAGTCGGCGGGCCGCAGCGCTATCAGGCGCACGGCGAGCACGTCGCCGGGCGCGGCGCCGCGTACCGCTACGGGACCGGTCAGGCAGTGCCCCCGGCCGGCGCTGAACATGGTCGGGACCTTCTCGCCGGGGCTCCGCTGGCGCGCGAGGTGACCCGACGCGTCCAGCGACCGGACCACGATGGTGTCGCCAGGATCGACAGTCAGCACCGGCGGCCGTTCGCGTGAGAAAACGTCGGCCGTCGTCTCCGGCGCGGGCTCCAGTAGGTGCTCAGTCATGGCTTCTCTCCGGAAGTGGCTCATGCGGGATGGCTCGCGGCGGCAGGCGTGGACTTGGCTAAGTGTGCCCAGCAGCGCCCGCTCGATCGCAGTGAAATTCACCCGCTCCCTGCTTCAAGCGCACCGAAGGGCCGAGCACGGTCCGCACCTCACGATTCGGCGCTCCTGCTCGTCCGCCATCGTAAGGACCCGGTCCGGCAGGCGGGCGCGAATGCACCGCGACGATGGCCGCGGGTCCGGGCAAAGGCCCATGCGATCACTGGCTCCGCGGCTAGCATGTGGCCCCATGCGATGCATGCGTAACGCCGCAGTGCTCCTGATTGCCGTTGCCTCGGCGGTGGCCGTCTCGGCGTGCGGGACGATGGCACATCCCGTCGCCGCGTCTCTCGCGGCGGCCAGCGGGAAAGCACTGACCTCGCCGTCCGGCGGCTCAGTTCCGGCCCGGGTCATCGGGGACGGCACCCCGGCGAGTTGCACGTCGCAGGCCGTCGTCGAGGCGGTCGCCCACGGCGGCATCATCACCTTTACCTGCGGGCCCAGCCCGGTCACCATCACGATGGCGGCCACCGCGAAGGTCCGCAATACCAGTCCACGGGTGGTGCTGGACGGAGGCGGGAAGGTGACCCTGAGCGGCGGCGACCAACGCCGGATCCTCTACATGGACACCTGCGACCAGCATCAGGTCTGGACGACGTCGCACTGCCAGGACCAGTCAACGCCGCAGCTGACCATCCAGAATATGCGCTTCACCGACGGGAACACCACTGGACACCATTTCGAGGGCGGAGGCGGCGGGGCGATGTTCGCGCGGGGCGGCCGGCTGAAGGTGATCGACTCGCGCTTCACCGGCAACCGCTGCGACTCGACCGGACCCGACCTGGGCGGCGCGGCCCTGCGTGCGCTGAGTGAGTACCAAGGCCTGCCCGTGCACATCGTTAACAGCACCTTCCGGCACGGGTCGTGCTCGAACGGCGGCGCGCTGAGCAGCATCGGCGTCTCATGGCTGATCCACAACAGCCTGATGACCAACAACACCGCCATCGGATCGGGCGCCAACCCGGCGAAGTAGGGCACGCCGGGTGGCGGCAGTGGCGGCGCCATCTACCCCGACGGCAATCTGTTCACCGTCAAGATCTACAACTCGATCATCCGGCACAACACGCCAACGAGGGCGGCGGGGCGATCTTCTTCGTCAGCGACAACCTCACCGGCAGCCTCCGGATCATGTAGTCCACGCTGCACCACAACGCCAGTGCCAGCTTCCAAACGGCCGGTTTCCCGGGCATCTTCTTCCTCGGCGCCGGCCACCCGGTCATCATCGACTCCACGCTCAACTGAGCCGCCGCGACTATCTGGGCAGCTGGGTTCCGCGGGCGGTGATCCTGCGGGTAGCCCGCAGTAGCTCCGCTGGGGTCACCCCGGGGGACCGCAGGCAGCCGCGCACCCGCGGCAGGGACTGGTGTCAGCTGCGGACCCGGCGGCCGTCCTTGTAGACGGCGCGGATGTTCGCCTTCAGGTTCGCCAGGTCGAGCGGGTCCCCGGCGACCGCGACGATGTCGGCGC